>NZ_FYAM01000021.1 GCF_900185645.1 Clostridium sp. BSD9I1
AACACAAGGTTGATAGGTCAGAGGTGTAAGTGCAGTAATGCATTCAGCTGACTGATACTAATAGGTCGAGGGCTTGATCTAGAATTTTAGTACTCTGTGCAATTTTGAAAGAACATAGTTCTTTCTAATGAAACTCCTCAGCGTAGCTGATGAGTACTCTATCTCTAGAAAATCGAAGATTTTAAGAGCTAGAGCATCTGGTGATTATGGCTTGAAGGTAACACCCGTACCCATTCCGAACACGAAGGTTAAGCTTCAAAGCGCCAATGGTACTGCCGGGGAGGCCCGGTGGGAGAGTAGGTCGTTGCCAGATAATAAGGATCTTTAGCTCAGTTGGTTAGAGCAACCGGCTCATAACCGGTTGGTCCGGGGTTCGAGTCCCTGAAGGTCCACCATATGGGGGATTAGCTCAGTTGGGAGAGCACCTGCCTTGCACGCAGGGGGTCAAGGGTTCGAATCCCTTATTCTCCACCATTTAAGCCACATAGTAATATGTGGCTTTTTATTTTTTTGTATTTATTATTATTTATTTATTCAATCACTGCCTTTACTAATATTCTCATTTCACTGTATGAAAATGATCATGGCAAATCAAAGATTAAAGGTCTTTGTCCTTCGATCAAAGTTTTAAATATTAAAGAACTTTCATGCAAGCTCTATGATTTAAGTAGTTATCAATAAAAGATATTAGTTATACCCGTTACTACTTATCCTTGTGTGTCGATACGCAATATATTTAGATAAAGTGAGAAAAACATAGAAATAAAGGGTTAATTGCATTTAAATAGGATTGAATAAAATTAATGGATTATGTTTTATGATAAGATAATTCATGTCGTCGCAAGAAACGACAAATAAGTTGACAAAGATTTAAAAAAAGATTTTAAAAAGTTGTTGACAAGAAGAAATAAAAATGTTACTATATAAAAGTCGCTTGGAGCGACAGGGTCTTTGAAAATTGAACAGAGAATAGAAACCAGTCAATTACTTAACAGTTAAATGTTAAGAAACGCGATGAGCGAAACAGATTAAACTTTTAAATTGAGG
>NZ_FYAM01000005.1 GCF_900185645.1 Clostridium sp. BSD9I1
CTAGTAAGACCCCTTGAAGAACACAAGGTTGATAGGTCAGAGGTGTAAGTGCAGTAATGCATTCAGCTGACTGATACTAATAGGTCGAGGGCTTGATCTAGAATTTTAGTACTCTGTGCAATTTTGAGAGAACAACTCTCAATAAAAATGGTTATAATGAATAACCTAAAAAGGAAACTCCTCAGCGTAGCTGATGAGTACTCTATCTCTAGAAAATCGAAGATTTTAAGAGCTAGAGCATCTGGTGATTATGGCTTGAAGGTAACACCCGTACCCATTCCGAACACGAAGGTTAAGCTTCAAAGCGCCAATGGTACTGCCGGGGAGGCCCGGTGGGAGAGTAGGTCGTTGCCAGATGAATTTATTCCGTGGTAGCTCAATGGCAGAGCATTCGGCTGTTAACCGAAGGGTTGGAGGTTCGAGCCCTCTCCACGGAGCCATTTTTATTTTTTGAAGAATTAAAGCACAACGAGTTTAATTAATGCAAATATTAATTAACTTATTGTGCTTTTTCGTATTTAAAATATCCTAAGATTTCTAAAGGTATAACAAAACACAAAAGAAGTGGCAAGTAGTACCGGCAAGTACAAATAGGTGCCAGATTGCATGGTTATAAGGTATTTTATGGAACATAAATAAAACTGCACCTAAGGTATAAAGAACTCCACCAGCTACTAAAAGAAATAAACCAGTGGGCGGAAGAAGTATGATCAATCTTTTTATAGCAAATACTATAATCCATCCCATCCCTACATAAGCTGAGGTAGACAATAATTCATATTTTTCAACCCAAAAGGATTTTAGAATAATTCCTACAATAGCAAGTCCCCATACAATCCCAAATATAGTCCAGCCTAATGGCCCTCGAAGTATAGTAAGAGTAAAGGGAGTATAGGTACCAGCAATAAGCAAGAAAATGGAACAGTGATCAAAAATCCTAAATATTCTCTTAACTTTTTTATTTGGAATGCTATGATAAAGTGTAGATCCAAGATACAGTATAATCATACAAACTCCAAATATAGTGTAACTTACAACATGCCAAGGATCCTTATAAAGAGCTGCAAATACAATCAAAAGTACTAAAGCTGCCACGGATAGAAGTACACCTAATCCATGTGTTATGGCATTAGCTAATTCTTCTCCAAATGTATAAAAGTTATCTTGATCCTCCAAATTAAGACACCTCCTTTATATTAAATCTCTATCTATAATATATTAACTTATAAAACATATTGTAACATTTATATATTATACTTGCATTAATATATTTTATACAAGTTAAAAAGTTTATAAAATTCTTAAATATTATTTTATACCTTTTTTACAAACAGACTATTTTTAAATTGTAAAACATATATTAATTTATGGCTTTGAATCTTTATAAAAGTAAATAAGGTTGAGTAGAAGTTTATATTTTATTAAATATTGTAACAAAAATGGATATTTTTATGTAAAAAATGTGATATAATGGAGAATGAATATTTCTTAATAAGGGAGGCAGTTATGAAATATATGGGTTGCTTTAAAGGTAATATAAATAAATATATCATTCATATAGTTTTTGGAGTTTTTTTTATAATAGCTATGTATATAAGTTCGTTTAAATATCTGATGTTTCATACCATTTGTGAACTTCTTATTATAATTGTAAGTTTTAGTATTATGATTATAACACTTAACATGAGTAAAAGCCCCAAAAATGATTATTTCATATTTTTGGGAATAACTTATGGATTCGTAGCTTGTATTGAATTATTACACACTTTATCTTATAGAGGTATGAATATAATAGATATAGGTAGTACAGCAAATATACCTACTCAATTATGGATAGCTGTAAGATATTTAGAATCAATTTCTATATTAGTGTCATTTAGTTATATTAAAAAGAAGATTAATATTTTAAAGGTTTTTGTTTCTTATGCAATTATTGTAGTATTAATTATTTTAAGCATATTTAAGTTTCATATATTTCCTAACTGTTTTATAGAAGGATATGGATTAACACCCTTTAAGATGATAAGTGAATATATAATAATTGTAATTTTAGGAGTATGTTTGTTTATATCTTATGATGAGTATAATATAAATTTTTTATCTGATAAATCCTATAGTTATTTTATTATATTTTCAATAGGATCAGAATTGGCATTTACTATCTATAGAGATGTGTATGGAATTATTAATGGAACTGGACATGTACTTAAATTTATATCCTTTTATATTTTATATAGTGCAATTATAAAAGAAACTTTGGGTAAGAATATCCATAAAATTACGGATAATGGGAAGATACTTAAGGAAACAGAGGGAATCTAAAGACTATTGGAAGTTTATTTTTTATAATTACAATTAATAATAATTATTTGTTAATAGATTATGTATGAATTGTAATATTTTTTTACTTATATCCCATAATATAGAAAACAGGTTTGAGATGTGTTATTATATTTCTATAAAAATTATGGATAAAAGGGGATGGGGAATATAAGCTTAGATAGAATAGAAAAAGATAAATCCATGCTAGAATTTTTAGCGAACATCTCTCATGAACTTAAGACTCCTATAAATCTAATATATAGTATCAGTCAGGCTGAGGAATATTTTATTAATGAAGCAAATCTACAAAAGATAAGTGAATATAATAAAATAATTAAGCAAAACTGTTATAGACTTATTAAATTAACTAATAATATAATTGATGTTACTAAAATAAATGAAGGGTCTTTAAGACCTAAAATAGCTTATGTTAATATAGTTGAGGTAGTAGAAAATATAGTCATGTCAGTAGTACCTTATCTTGAAAAAAGAGGAATAAATATAATATTTGATACAGATATAGAAGAGGAGTATGTAAATATAGATAATAATCTCATGGAAAGAATAATGCTAAATTTAATATCAAATTCAATTAAGTATGGCAATAATAATGGTAATATAAGTATAAGTTTATATCATGATAATAAAGATTATATAAATATAAGTGTAAAAGATGATGGAGTAGGAATTCCAAAAGAAAAACATAAAATAGTTTTTGAAAATTTTACTCAGGTGGACAATTTGTTTACAAGGAAATGTGAAGGAAATGGTATGGGATTAGCCTTGGTGAAGTCACTTGTAGAGCTTCAACAAGGAAAAATAAGATTAATAAGTGAAGTAGGACAAGGTACTGAGATAATTATAAGTATACCTATAACAGAAATTAATGAAGTTGCATGTACTACATTGAATTTTGACAACATAGAAAATAAGTCTATCATAGAAAAAATGAATATAGAATTTTCTGATATATACTGGTAAATTAAGACGAGCTATCTAAAAACCGCCTACTGTTTTACAATATAAAAAATTGAGGATTACTCCTCAATTTTTTTTAATGGCTTTTGTGCAGGCCCTTCAACTACATCCCCATTTATAGAAAATCTAGAACCATGGCATGGGCAATCCCAGGTTCTTTCTGCATCGTTCCACTGAACTTCACATCCCAGATGGGTACAGGTAGTGTCCAAAATATGAAGTTCTCCTTGCTCATCTCTATATGCCCCGGCTCTTTTGCCATTTATGAACACAACTGCGCCTTCATCATTTTTCAAATCATCAGGTTTTCTATTATTAGCTGATACTTTTCCTTTAATAAGTTCTTTAGCTACATCTGTATTCATTGAAATAAAGTTTTTCACACTAGGATCAGCATTAAACCTAGAAGGTGTATAGAGATTAGAATAAGGATTTTCTTTCTCCAAAATAGAATCTCTTATAATTAAAGCAGCTAGGGTTCCACTTGTCATACCCCATTGTTTATACCCTGTTGCAACATATATGTTTGGATTGCTATCAGTAATATGTCCTATATAAGGTATATTATCTAAAGTCACTAGGTCTTGAGTAGACCATCTGTAAGGTATACTTTTTATTTTAAACAGTTCATCACCAAAGGATTTTAAAACTTCGTATCGACCAGATGTGGGAATATCACTTTGGCCAGTTTTATGACTTTCTCCTCCAATTATAACTAAGTTTTTTCCATTAAAAGGTGTATATCTAAGAGAACGTCCAGGATTTTCAGCATTTATATACATACCACAAGGATAAGGCTTCTCGGTTATAGCTCCTAATACATAAGATCTAAGTGGATACATTCTTGAAAAATATAATCCCATTCCATCGTAAAAAGGATAGTGGGTACAAATAACTACATTATCACAGCTTATTTTATGGCCAGCTTTTGTTATAACTTTAAGTTCTGGAGATTTTTCAATATCTATTGCTTGAGTATTTTCATAAATAATATTTCCATCTTCATTAATAGAATTTACAAGACTATTTAAATATTTAAGTGGATGAAATTGAGCTTGATTTTTCATAACTAATGCAGCTTTTATATCTAATGGTATAGGTATACTATTTAAGTATTCTCCAGGTATGCCTAAGGATTCATAAGCCTTTGATTCATTTAATATTTTTTGCACATAATCTTCAGATTGAGTGTATATGTAAGCATCTTGTTCAATGAAATCACAGTCGATATTTTTTTCCTGTATAGTGCTTTTTATAAAGTTTAATGCCTCTATATTAGACTCATAGTAAAGCTTAGTCTTTTCATGACCTATTTCATTTAAAAATTCATCATATATTAATTCATGTTGTGCCGTTATCTTAGCCGTAGTATGACCTGTAGTTGCGCTTAATATTTTACTGGATTCTAAAATTACAACTTTTAGACCTTCTTTCTTAAGTAAATAAGCTAAAGTGATACCAGTGATTCCTCCACCGACTATAACAACATCTACTTTCATATTGTCAGAGTAATTTGAGAAGGATGGGAACTTTGTAGACTCCATCCAATAGGCTTCAGGGTATTTAGGGATATCTTTATTTTGTAAATTATCTTCAGTCATATTATATGCCTCCTGTGTTATCAATTAAGATTAAAGTAAAAGATAAGTTAATCAATAAATCTTATCAAATGACAATTTCCTAATTATTACTTAATCAATAAGATTAATTTTTCCTTAAATTTAAATTTAATACATGTTCTTAATTATAAGTAGGATGGCATAAAGTGAAATTATATAACTGTAAATATTTAATGAAATATTGGACAAATGAAAACGAATTCTGTGGTATATGTTGGAAATGATATGAATAATATATTAATGAAATTCAATTAATAAAATATTAATATTATAATGGGGGTAACTTTATGAAAAAGGTAATGGCAAGTATAATCCTTGCTTCTGTACTTACAGGGGCTTTGGTAGGGTGCTCAGGTGGACAAAAACCAGCAGGAGATAAGGCAGAAGATAAGAAGGATAAGCCAACTATAGGATGTGCTATTTATAAGTTTGACGATACATTTATGACAGGAGTTCGTAATGCAATATCTGAAACGGCAGGAGATAAGGCAACAGTAGACATAGTAGATAGTCAAAATTCACAGCCAACTCAAAATGACAAAGTGGACTTATTTATAACAAAGAAAGTAAATAGTCTTGCAATAAACCCAGTTGATCGTACTGCAGCAGGAGTGTTGATTGACAAAGCTCAAAAGGCAAATACACCAGTAGTATTTTTCAATAGGGAGCCTTTACCAGAAGATATGAAAAAATGGGATAAAGTTTATTATGTTGGAGCTAGAGCTGAGGAATCCGGAACAATATCAGGACAACTTGCAGTTGATTATTGGAAGGGTCATCCTGAGGCTGATAAGAACAAAGATGGAGTTATGCAGTATGTAATGTTAAAGGGAGAACCAGGGCATCAAGATGCAGAGCTTAGAACTAAGTATTCAGTTCAAGCTGTAACAGACGCAGGTATAAAGGTAGATAAGCTTGCTGAAGATACAGCTATGTGGGATCGTGTAAAAGGACAGGAAAAGATGGCTGCATTCCTTGCTGCAAACGGCGATAAAATAGAAATGGTATTTGCAAATAATGATGATATGGCACTTGGAGCTATTGAAGCATTAAAAGCAGGTGGATACTTCAAAGATAATAAATATATGCCAGTTATAGGCGTTGATGCAACTGCACCAGCATTAAAGGCTCTTGAAGAAGGAACTATGCTTGGAACAGTTTTAAATGATGCTAAAAATCAAGGTAAGGCTACATTTAATATAGCTGAAGTATTAGCTAAAGGTGGAACTCCAAGCAAAGAAACTATAGGATTTGACTTAACTGATGGAAAATATGTATGGGTACCATATAAAAAGATTACAAAGGAAAACATGAACGAAGCAAAATAAGGATTCATTAAAGAGTGAAGGGTTAGTGAGGGTTAAAACTACATTAGCTTTTCACTCTTAATTCTCAATAAATAGCTGAAAATAAAGTAAGCGGAGGTGATTAAATGAGCGAAGATGAATTTATTCTCCAGATGAATGACATATCTAAAGAGTTTCCGGGAGTTAAAGCATTAGATAATGTAACTCTAAAAGTAAGAAAAGGAAGCGTTCATGCTCTTATGGGGGAAAATGGAGCTGGCAAATCAACTCTTATGAAATGTCTTTTTGGCATATATAAAGAAGATTCAGGAGAGATAATTTTAGATGGAAAAAAAATTGATATAAAAGAACCTAAGATTGCACTAGACAATGGTATTTCAATGATTCACCAAGAACTACATCCTGTGCCTTATAGAAATGTTATTGAAAATATATGGCTTGGAAGATTTTCAACTAAAAAAATAGGACCATTAAAATTTGTAGATGAAAAAAGCATGTATGAGGCCACAAGGAAGCTTTTTGAGAATCTTAATATAGATATAAATCCTAAAGACATAGTTCGAAATATGTCTGTATCTAAGATTCAGTTAATAGAAATTGCAAAGGCAGTATCATATAATTCCAAAGTTATAATAATGGACGAACCTACATCATCCTTAACTGAAAACGAAGTAGAGCATTTATTTACGATAATAAATAAATTAAAAAATCGTGGAGTTTCTATAATTTATATATCACATAAAATCGAAGAAATACTTAAAATATCTGACGAAGTGACAATTATGCGTGATGGTAAATATATAGGTACATGGAAGTCTTCAGAGCTTACCACAGATATGATAATCTCTAAAATGGTAGGACGTGATATGACAAATAGATTCCCGCCTAAAAGTAATGTCCCAGGAGAAGTAGTGCTGAAAATTGATCAATTGACATCTATCATGGGAAAATCCTTTAGTGACATTTCATTTGAATTGAAAAAAGGAGAAGTATTAGGAATAGGTGGACTTGTAGGGGCACAACGAACAGAACTTGTGGAAGCGTTATTTGGACTAAGGGGAATTAGTAGTGGAAAGATATTTATTAATAATAAAGAAGTTAAAATAAAATCACCAATAGATGCAAAGAAGCATAAAATTGCACTTTTAACTGAAGAAAGAAGAGCAACGGGAATATTTCCAGTACTTTCAATACTGGAGAATACTGTGGTTGCAAATATAAATAGATATGTCACACCTTTACGCATTATAAATGAGGGTAAAAGACGAGAAGATGTAAAGAAAAGTATAAAAATGCTTAAGGTAAAAACCCCTTCGTTTAGAACGCTCATAAAGGATTTATCTGGTGGAAATCAACAAAAGGTGCTTATAGCAAGGTGGCTTTTAACAGAACCTGAAATACTTATATTAGATGAACCAACTCGCGGGATTGATGTTGGTGCAAAGTATGAAATATATACAATTATTGCAGATCTTGCAAAGCAAGGCAAAAGCATCATAATGATATCTTCTGAAATGCCAGAGCTTATTGGAATGTCTGATCGTATAATGGTTATGTGTGAGGGACATCTCTCTGGAATTATAGATGGGAGCGATGCAACAGAAGAAGAAATAATGCGTCTTGCAACAAAGTTTAGTTCATAGGTAAGGAGGATTTATTATGGAAAAATCCGATATTAAGAAAATAGATATGAAGAAAGTAAAGGGATTTTTATCCCAGCATGCAATTTATATAGTTTTAGTAATGCTTGTACTGGCTATTGCCGTAAAGGATTCAAGATTTTTATCGCTTACTTGCTTAAAAGACATTTTACTTCAAAGCTCTACAAAGGTAATTATTGCCCTGGGAATAGCCTTTGTACTTATAACAGGTGGCGTTGACCTTTCTGCAGGGCGTGTAGTAGGATTTGCAGCAGTATTATCTGCATCTATGCTTCAAACTCCTGATTATGCAAGAAGATTTTATCCCGATTTACCTCAACTTAATTTAATCATACCTATTTTAATTGCCATAATTGCAGCACTTTTAGCTGGTGCCGTAAATGGATTTATTATTTCAAAGTTTAGTGTACCACCTTTTATAGCAACTTTAGGTACCATGGTAATTGTGTATGGATTAAATTCAATTTATTTTGACCTACCTCCAAATGACTCACAGCCTATTGGAGGACTTAGAAAAGATTTTACTAATCTAGGATCAGGGCATATATTTTCATTTCCTGTTATAGTATTAATTGCAATAATAGTATCAATAATAGTTTGGGTAATATTTAATAAAACTCGCCTTGGAAAGAATATGTATGCTATAGGTGGAAATAAAGAAGCAGCTAAAGTTTCAGGTATAAATGTAGGACTTACACTTTTAATATTATATGCAATTGCAGGTTCGTTATATGGACTTGGAGGAGTGTTGGAAGCTGCCAGAACTGGAGGGGCTACAAACAACTATGGGAACATGTACGAAATGGATGCCATTGCTGCCTGCGTTGTAGGGGGCGTATCCACCTCAGGAGGAATAGGAACTGTTCAAGGAATTTTGGCTGGAGTTTTAATATTTAGTGTAATAAATTATGGACTAACATTTATAGGAGTAAATCCATACTGGCAGCTTATAGTAAAAGGACTTATTATAGTAACCGCTGTGGCTTTTGACATAAGAAAATACATTGCGAAAAAGTGATATTTAGGAATTAGTAGTAAGGTGATAGGTAGAAGTATTGGAAGAAACTTTGACTAGTCAAGATTTCTCCATTTTATGGTACCTAAATCCTAGAAACTAATTCCTTTAAATTTATAAATTCGGTAATAGCCTCACTTATAAATTTAATTGTAATAATTATTCAAAAAGGGGTAAAAATATTATAGAGTTTTAAAAATCAATAATGTTAAAAATAACTATTACAATTGGAAGGGTGATTCAAGTGAGTGAAACAATTTTAGAAAAAGCTGAAGGACGTGTAAGCTATCATGATTCAGTTGAAGAAATGCTTAAGCGTATTAGAGAAGATGGAATGTCCAATGTTTTTGACAGGTGGGTACAACAAGAAAAAATACGTTGTAAATTTTGTCTTCAAGGATTAAGCTGCCAATTATGTTCTCAAGGTCCTTGTAGGTTAAATGATAAGGGTGAACCAGACAAGGGAGTATGTGGAATTGGGCCAGATGCAATGGCAATGAGAAACTTTCTTCTTAAAAATATTATGGGAGCTGGTACATATAGTCATCATGCCTATGAGGCATTTAGGACATTAAAAGCTACAGGAGAAGGAAAGACTCCATTTAAGATTAAGGATGTTAATAAACTTAAATGGATGTGTGAAAAGTTAGGAATCGATACAAATCAAGATACAAATAAAATGGCTATACAATTAGCAGAATTATTACAAAGACAGCAAGAAATTGGTGAAGATGACGAAAATCTTATGGTAGAGGCTTTTGCACCAAGAAAGAGAAAGGAAGTTTGGAAAAAGATAAATGTTTACCCAAAAGGAACAATTCATGAAGAGCAAAATTGTGTAGCAAGCTGTTTAACAAATGTAGATGGAAGCTATGTTTCCTTAGCAGCAAAGGCACTTCGCTTAGGAATAGCTACTATATATAACTCTCAAATTGGGCTTGAAATGGTTCAAGATATATTGTTCGGAACACCAACTCCTCATGAAGTAGATACAGACTTAGGTATCATGGATCCAGATTACATAAACATAGTATTTAATGGTCATCAACCTTGGATAGGTGCTGCAATGATTGAAAAGGCTAGAACCCCTGAAGTTCAAGAAAGAGCAAGAAAAGCTGGAGCAAAGGGACTTCACGTAGTAGGATCTATAGAAACTGGCCAGGAATTATTACAAAGATATAATGTAGATGATACTTTTGTAGGACTTATGGGAAATTGGCTTACAATAGAACCATTACTTGCAACAGGTACAGTGGACGTTTTAGCAATGGAAGAAAACTGTTCTCCACCTGCTATTGATATGTATGCTGAAAAATATCAGTTAACTTTAGTATCATTAAGTACCATCATTGATTTGCCAGGAATAGAACATAAACTTCCATATTACCCTGAAAAGGTAAATGAAACAGTAGATACATTAATTAATCTTGCAGAAGAAAACTTTAAAAAACGTCATGGCAAAATAACACCTATGGTTCCTAAAAAGATTCAAAAGGCAATTGCAGGTTTCTCAACAGAAGCAGTACTAGGTGCTCTTGGAAATAGACTTGAACCACTAGTAGACGTAATAGTTGCAGGAAAAATCAAGGGAGTAGTAGCTCTTGCAAACTGCTCGACCCTTAGAAATGGTCCACAGGACTGGAATACAGTAAACTTAACAAAAGAGTTAATAAAGAAAGATATATTAGTTGTTAGTGGTGGCTGTGGAAACCATGCACTTGAAGTTGCAGGACTTTGTACTTTGGATGCAGCGAACACCATGGCAGGAGAAGGATTAAAGGAAGTTTGTAACTTACTTAAGATTCCTCCAGTATTAAGCTTTGGAACATGTACAGATACAGGAAGAATATCAATGCTTGTTACAGCTCTTGCAGACCACTTAGATGTGGATGTACCACAACTTCCTATAGCTGTTACAGCTCCAGAATGGATGGAACAAAAGGCTACAATAGATGGTATATTTGCAGTAGCATATGGTGCATATACTCACTTATCTCCAGTGCCATTTATGACGGGTGCTCCTAAACTTGTGAAGTTACTTACAGAAGAAGTTGAGGGATTAACTGGCGGTAAAGTTGCTCTTGGAGATGATCCTGTAGAAGTTGCAAATAATATAGAGGCTCATATTATTTCTAAGAGAAAAGGAATGGGGCTTAGTTAGTAAGTAATATAAATTAATATTAAATTAAAGGGGACTTCGAAGAGATTTGAGGTTCCTTTTGATTTTTAAATATTAAAATAATGATATAATCTTTATAGAAATTATAAGAAATAAGCCAATAATTAATGATTAGATACCATATAATTAATAGAGCATGAAAAAGGGGTAATAAAATGAAAATAATAGAGGTAGTAAAAAAAAGGACATCAGTAAGAAGTTATAAAAATCAAGAACTAAGTAATGAAATTAGAGAGGATATATTAAATCATTTAAATAACACTAAAGGGCCTTTTAACGTGAATGTAAGATTTTCGATTGTAGATTTAAATGACAAGAGTTTAGATAATCTAAAGCTTGGAACCTATGGAATTATAAGAGGATGTAATGTATTTATAGCAACAGCTGTTAAAAAGGATCCTAGAAGTATGGAACAGCTTGGGTATAGGCTGGAAAGCGGAATACTTTATGCTGCATCTAAGGGTCTTGGAACTTGTTGGCTTGGTGGGACATTTAAAAGAGAAGAATTTAAAAAGGCAATAAATTTGAAGGATGAAGAAATACTTCCAATAATAACTCCTATAGGATACGCTAGAGAAGGTAGAAGCATAATAGATTCAATCGTGAAATTTTCATCAGGATCAAAAAATAGAAAAGGTTTTGAAGAAATCTTCTATAATAAAGGTTTTCAAAATGCTTTATCAAGAAAGGATGCAGGAATGTATGAAGAAGCATTTGAAGCTGTAAGACTTGCACCATCTGCAGTAAATGCTCAGCCTTGGAGAATAATAATGGATAATAATAAATTTCATTTTTATATAAAAAGAAAAAAAGCCTATAAAGAAACAGTACCTTATGATATTCAAAAAATTGATATAGGTATAGCAATGTGCCACTTCGAGCTTGCAATTAATGAGCTTGGATTTAAGGGAAAGTGGATAGAGGATGGAGAAGCTCCGAAAGGTGAAGGTGAATATATAATAAGTTTTGAAATTTAAGTTTATGAAAAAAGGAAGTTTGTCTTGCAAGCTTCCTTTAAATGTCCCCCGATATTATAAATAATATTAATTTTAAATCTTTGCATGAAGTGACGATATAGAATATAATTGTAATGCTAGACATTTAGTTAATATCTAATATTTTGAAGTTAATGCAAAGACTTGTTTAGGTAGATTTTATACATTTGAGTATGTTTTGCCAAAAATTAAATGAACTAAGGAAGGTAGTAGTTATGAATCTAATAACACTTGAAAATATATCAAAGAGCTATAGCGAAAAGGAACTTTTTAATAATATAAACTTAGGAATTAATGAAGGAGATAAAATAGGAGTTATAGGTATAAATGGTACAGGAAAAAGCACTCTTCTTAAAATAATTGCAGGAGTTGAAGTAGAAGACAGCGGAAGAATTATAAAAAATAGTTTAATTAATATAGAGTACTTACCACAATTACCTGAATTTGATGCTGAAAAGACAGTTATTCAGGAGGTTTTCAGAGGTAATTCTCCTATAATCAAGGTTATTAGAGAATATGAAGAAGCACTTGAAGATAAGAACAGTAATCCGGAAAGAATAATGAGACTTACTCACAGTATGGATAATTTAAATGCATGGACTATTGAAAGTGAGGCTAAAGCGGTGCTCACAAAGCTAGGAATTATGGACTTTAATGTGAAGGTAGGAACACTTTCAGGAGGACAAAGGAAAAGAATAGCACTAGCAGGAGCCTTAGTAAATCCATCTGATTTACTTATATTAGATGAGCCAACTAATCATTTAGATAATGAAACTATAGATTGGCTGGAGCAATATTTAAATAAGAGAAAAGGTGCTCTCTTAATGATAACTCATGATAGATATTTTTTAGATAGAGTTGCAAATGAAATAATAGAGTTAGACGGGGGGAAGCTTTATACCTATGAAGGGAATTATAGTGCTTTTCTGCAAAAGAAAATTGAAAGAGAAGAAATAGAGGCTTCTAGTGAAAAGAAAAGACAGAGTCTTTTAAAAAAGGAACTTGCTTGGATAAGAAGAGGAGCTAAAGCAAGAAGTACTAAGCAAAAGGCAAGAATTGATCGTTTTGAAAAGCTAACCGATGAAGCAATAGACTTAAATGAAGATAGGCTTGAAATATCTCTTGCAGGAACAAGACTTGGGAAGAAAGTTATAGAGCTTAATAATATTACAAAGGTCTTTCGAGATAAAAAAGTTATAGATGATTTCAGCTATATAGTACTTAGACGTGATAGAGTAGGAATTATAGGACCTAATGGAGAAGGAAAATCCACACTTATGAATATTATAAGTGGTAAACTAAAACCTGATAGTGGAACTATAGAAGTTGGAGAAACAGTGAAAATAGGTATGTTTTCACAGGAAAGTTATCATATGGATGAGGATATGAGAGTTATAGAATACATAAGAGAAGGAGCAGAATTTATAGAAAATAGCGAAGGATATAAATTAAGTGCTTCTCAAATGCTTGAAAGATTTTTATTTACTGGATCAGATCAATGGACTCCTATTTCTAGGCTTTCAGGTGGTGAAAAAAGAAGACTTTATCTTTTAAGAGTTTTAATGGAATCTCCAAATGTTCTTTTATTAGACGAACCTACAAATGACTTAGATATAGAGACTTTAAAGGTATTAGAAGACTATATCGAAGAGTTTCCTGGAGCAGTAATATCAGTATCTCATGACAGGTACTTTTTAGATAGAATGGCAGAAAGAATTTTCTCATTTGAAGGAAAAGGAAAAATAGCTCAGTATACGGGAAATTATAGTGATGTAAAGGAATTAAGAGATGAAAATACAAAGCTATTAGAAGAGGAAAATAAGTCTTTAAAAGATGGAAAAGCTAATCAAAAGCATAAGGAAGATATAAATGTATCAAAGAAAAAAAATAATACTTTAAAGTTTTCCTACAAGGAACAAAGAGAGTACGATGAAATAGATAATATTGTTGCAGATTTAGAGCAAAAGTTAGAGCAAATTGAACAAGATATGCATTATTACTCAACAGATTATGGAAAACTTAATAACCTTATGAAAGAAAAAGAAGAAACAGAACAGCTTTTAGAAGAAAAAATGGATAGATGGATGTATCTTAATGAATTAGCAGAAAAAATTGAAGAAAGTAAAAAATCCCTACTTTAAATAAGTAGGGATTTTTTAGCGTTTTTGGAGAAAAAAAATTTAAAATTGGTCCTTTAGTTTACAAGGGAGCAGATGCACAAACTGTAGTAAAGAGTTCATAGATAACTAAACCTAAATATGCCGCAAGTAGTATTTAACCTGCGGCATATTTTGTTAAGTTATTAACATTATTATAGGTTTTATAATGAATGCAAATGACATTCTAGAATTATATTTATTATAAGAATTTTTTACATGTATATACATATGAATTTACTGTAACGAATGCGCTTAAAATTCATAAAAAATAAATATAGTTAGAAAAAAATTAAGGTATATGGAATTATTTTACATAAAATGCATAGTATAAACTATAAACAATTTCAAAGTGAAGAAAATTACAAAACAAAAAATTAACATTATAGGAAGAGATACTATATGACAAGAGCATTGAGGATCAATGGACCTTAAAAGTGGAAAAAAGAAACTTGAAGAAATGTTTGATAAAGATGGAATACCTTACGGGCTAGTAGTTAATATGAAGGATGGTAAAATAATTAATAAAATTTTTACAAAATATGGAATAAAATTCCAAGGTGGTGTATAATATATATCAGATGGAAATAAATTACATCTAAGCTGATAAATTAAATTAATATTAATTTAATTTAAACTTTTATACTAAATAAATATTTTTAAATTTGGGGGTATGGAAAATGGCATTTATTAAACCAGAAAAAAATTATGAAACTATGATTCGTCTACGTATGTCTTCAGGAGATGCTCATTATGCTGGAGAATTAGTTAATGGGTCACATACAGTAGAGCTTATGGGAGATGTTGCTACAGAATTAATGGCTATGTATGCTGGAAGTACAGGAGAATGCATAGGCTATGATAAAATAAGCTTTACAGCTCCAACTTTCGCAGGAGACTTTGTTGAAGTATGCGGAAGAATCATTGGTGTAGAAGGAAACAAAGTAAAAGTTCAATGCAGATCCTTTAAAATAGCTGAAAATGCTAGAATTGAAGCTCAAAACTCAGCAGTAAACGTTCTTGAAAAACCAGTTATGACAGTTGAAACAGTTTCAACTTATGTAGTTCCAGAAAGATAATCAAAAAAATAAGATTAAGCTAAAAGGATCTTATAATAAATTATTTTAAATAAAAGAAAATTTATATAAATTTGGGGGTGCCTCTTATGGTAAGAGAATCAATATTAAGATATAGAATGGACGAAGGAAAGTATGCAGGTGAAGTTGTTAAACCTAACATACATTTAGATATATATGGTGACGTTGGAACAGAACTTTGTGTTTTACAGGATGGAGACGAATCATTATTTGCAGGTTATGAAAATGTAGAGTACTTAGCACCTGTATATGCAGGAGATTATGTTGAGGCTAGAGGCAGAATAATAAAATTAGGTAACAGCTCACGTAAATGCGAATTTGAAACTTACAAAGTTGCAACACCATCTAGAAAAAATGGAAAACCAGATGCAGCTGAAACAGATATGGATGTATTAGATCCTCCAGTACTTGTAGCTAAAGCTATTGGAACTTTAATCGTTAAGAAACCTTGTCAGCGTGGAGTTCAGCCATCAGGCGTTGTAGAAAATAAATGGGAATAAGATACTAAATAAATATTTTTAAATATTGGGGGTATGGAAAATGGCATTTGTTAAACCAGAAAAAAATTATGAAACTATGATTCGTCTACGTATGTCTTCAGGAGATGCTCATTATGCTGGAGAATTAGTTAATGGATCACATACAGTAGAACTTATGGGCGATGTTGCTACAGAATTAATGGCTATGTATGCTGGAAATACAGGAGAATGCATAGGCTATGATAAAATAAGCTTTACAGCTCCAACTTTCGCAGGAGACTTTGTTGAAGTATGTGGAAGAATTATTGGTGTAGAAGGAAACAAAGTAAAGGTTCAATGCAGATCCTTCAAAATAGCTGAAAATGCTAGAATTGAAGCTCAAAACTCAGCAGTAAACGTTCTTGAAAAACCAGTTATGACAGTTGAAACAGTTTCAACTTATGTAGTTCCAGAAAGATAATAAAAGAAAATAAAATTTATATGAATTTGGGGGGTGTCTCTTATGGTAAGAGAGTCAGTGTTAAGATATAGAATGGACGAAGGAAAGTATGCAGGTGAAGTTGTTAAACCTAACATACATTTAGATATATATGGTGACGTTGGAACAGAACTTTGTGTTTTACAGGATGGAGACGAATCATTATTTGCAGGTTATGAAAATGTAGAGTACTTAGCACCTGTATATGCAGGAGATTATGTTGAGGCTAGAGGCAGAATAATAAAATTAGGTAACAGCTCACGTAAATGCGAATTTGAAACTTACAAAGTTGCAACACCATCTAGAAAAAATGGAAAACCAGATGCAGCTGAAACAGATATGGATGTATTAGATCCTCCAGTACTTGTGGCTAAAGCTATTGGAACTTTAATTGTTAAAAAACCTTGCCAGCGTGGAGTTCAGCCATCAGGCGTTGTAGAAAATAAATGGGAATAAAATAATAAATATTTAATTAGAGTAATAGGTTGCTAAATCTTGTATTTAACAGCCTATTATTTTTAGGTTATAAAGGAATTTCAGGACTTCAAAAGATACAATTTCCAAATACGTATTAGATAGTAAATAGCATAAGGGGGCAAAAGTAAATGAAAGTTATAGTTTGTATTAAACAAGTTCCAGATGTAAATGAAGTTAGAATAGATCCAATAAAGGGAACATTGATTAGGGAGGGAGTTCCAAGTATTATAAACCCTGACGATAAAAATGCCATAGAGGAAGCTGTAAGAATAAAAGAGAGTATGGATGATGTGCATGTAACTGTTATATCTATGGGACCACCACAGGCAGAAAGTGCTTTAAGAGAGGCTCTTGCTATGGGGAGTGATGAAGCTATACTTTTGAGTGATAAAGAATTTGCAGGTTCAGATACTTGGGCAACTTCAGCAATACTTGCTGCTGCTATAAACAAAATTGGGGATTATAACATAATACTTTGTGGAACACAATCTACAGATGGATACACTGCACAAGTTGGTCCCAAAATAGCAGAGCATTTAAAATTACCACAGATAACTTATGTTAGCAATCTTAAAGTCAATGGAAATGAGGTAATCACATATAGGGCAGTTGAAGATGGATATTATGTGATTAAGTCACAAATGCCAGTATTACTCACAGCTATAAAGGACTTAAACACTCCAAGATATCCTTCCATTAAAGGAATATATAAGGCCTATAGGGAAAAAGAAATAAAGGTATGGAACATAAATGACATAATTGTTGATAGGGAGAATATTGGCTTAAGGGGTTCTCCAACAAATGTTAAAAGTTCATTTACCCCTTCTGTTAAATTTAATGGAAAAATCCTAAATGGAACAACCAAAGAAGTAATAAATCAATTGATAGCAAAACTTAGAGAAAAACAGGTTATATAGGGGAGTGACAGATATGAATATAAATGATTATAAAGGTATTTGGGTATTTGCAGAGCAAAGAGATAATAAAATTTTAAATGTATCACTGGAGCTACTTGGAGAAGGAAAAAAAATAGCTGATAAATTAGGAGTAAAGCTTACAGCAATACTTCTCGGAAATAATATTGACGATATGGCTGAAAAGCTTGTAAAATATGGAGCAGATGAAGTATTAAGTATTGATGATAAGTTTTTAGAAGTATACTCAACAGAATCTTATACTAGAGTAATAAGCGAGCTCATAAAAGAAAAGAAACCTGAAATAGTACTCATAGGGGCAACAGCTATAGGTAGAGATTTAGGACCAAGACTTGCAGCTAGAGTTAAAACAGGCCTTACAGCAGATTGTACTAAACTTGATGTAGATTTAGAAACAAGAGGACTTCTACAAACTCGTCCAGCTTTTGGAGGGAACCTAATGGCAACAATAATTTGTCCCAAACATAGACCACAAATGTCTACAGTAAGACCTGGAGTTATGGAAAGAGGAAAATTTGATGAAAACAGAACAGGAACTATTAACAAAGTTTTCTTTGAGCTTATGGAAGAAGATAAGAATACAGAGGTGCTTGAAGTTGTTAAAACTCAAAAGCATGAAGTTAAACTTGAAGAAGCAAAGATAATTGTATCTGGTGGAAGGGGACTTGGGGATGCTAGGGGATTTCAACTTTTAGAAGCTTTAGCTAAAAAGCTAGGTGGGGAATTAGGTGCTTCTCGTGGTGCAGTAGATGCAGATTGGATACAACAAAGTCATCAAGTTGGGCAAACGGGTAAGACTGTAAGACCCAAATTATATGTAGCTTGTGGAATATCTGGAGCAATTCAGCACTTAGCAGGAATGAATGATTCAGAGTGTATAGTTGCTATAAATAAGGATAAAAATGCGCCTATATTTCAAGTTGCACACTATGGAATAATAGGAGACGTATATGAAATATTGACAGAGCTTATAGAGTCCTTAGATAATGTAAATGATATTGTGGAAACTCTTAAAAGTAGATAATAATTAACAATTAATATAAAAAGTCAGCCCAAAGGCTGACTTTTATCTTAAATTGTTAGTTGTTATTTACCATTTCTCATTTCTAGATACTCGTCATAGCTCATTTGTCTATCGATTAATCCATCTTCAGTTAATTCGATTATTCTATTTGCTATAGTTTGTATAAATTGATGGTCATGAGAAGCAAATAATATGTTACTATTAAAGTCTCTTAAACCATTATTTACTGCTGTAATTGATTCAAGGTCTAAATGGTTTGTAGGCTGATCTAGTAAAAGTACATTCGCATTATTAAGCATCATTTTTGAAAGCATACATCTAACCTTTTCACCACCAGATAAAACCTTAGCTTCTTTTAAAGCTTCTTCTCCAGAGAAAAGCATTCTTCCTAGGAAGCCTCTAAGATAGCTTTCAGACTTTTCTTCTGAAAATTGTCTTAGCCAATCTACAAGATTTAAGTCAACATCGTTGAAGAATTCAGAGTTATCTTTAGGGAAGTATGACTTAGTAATAGTAACACCCCATTTAAATTCTCCACTGTCTGGTTCCATTTCTCCCATAAGTATCTTAAATAATGTAGTAATTGACATTTCATTTTCACCAACAAAGGCAATTTTATCTCCCTTAGTTATGATAAAGCTTACATTATTAAGAACTTTTACACCATCAATAGTTTTTGATATTCCATCAACTCTTAAAATATCATTTCCAACTTCTCTTTCAGGTTTAAATCCTACGAAAGGATATCTTCTACTTGAAGGCTCTATATCTTCTATGTTTATTTTATCAAGAAGCTTCTTACGAGAAGTAGCCTGCTTTGATTTAGAAGCATTGGCACTAAATCTTGCAACGAATTCTTGAAGAGCTTTAACTTTTTCTTCTTTTTTCTTATTTTGATCCTTCATTAATTGTAGAGCAAGCTGACTTGACTCATACCAGAAATCATAGTTACCCATAAATAACTTGATTTTTCCAAAGTCCACATCTGCCATGTGAGTACAAACTTTATTTAAAAAGTGTCTGTCATGGGATACAACAATAACTGTTCCTGGAAAGTCAATTAAGAACTCCTCAAGCCAGTTAATTGATTGAATATCTAAGTGGTTAGTAGGTTCGTCTAAAACAAGTATTCCAGGATTTCCAAAAAGAGCTTGCGCAAGAAGCACCTTAACCTTTTCTCCACCTGAAAGTTCAGACATTTTATTTTCATGAAGACTTGTAGGAATTCCAAGGCCCTGTAAAAGTGATGAAGCTTCTGATTCAGCTTCCCAACCATTTAATTCAGCAAATTCTCCTTCAAGTTCAGATGCCTTTATACCATCTTCATCAGTGAAATCAGCCTTTGCATATAATTCCTCTTTTTCAGTCATGATTTCATATAATCTAGCATTACCCATAACTACTGTTTGAAGTACGCGGCAGTCATCATATTCAAAGTGATCCTGCTTAAGTACTGACATTCTAGAACCAGGTGCAATAGAAACTTCTCCGGTATTAGGCTCAATTTCACCAGATAAAATTTTTAAAAAGGTACTTTTTCCAGCACCATTTGCACCTATTACTCCATAACAATTTCCTGGAGTGAATTTAATATTTACATCTTCAAATAATTTCTTATCACCATATCTTAAACCAACATTTGTAACTGTAATCAACGCTAATCATTCCTCAACTTTCTACTTTTAATCTAACCGTCATATTATAACATAAAGATGTAATAATCGCTAGACTTTAAAATAACATTGACAATTAGTAATTAATAACTTAAAATTGACATTTGATAAATGAATATAATAGAAAAAATTAAAAATCGATAATCAACACAGGGGGAAGTATTTATGTCAGATAAGAATATAGAAATGATGAAAAAGCTTATTGAAGCAAAACAGAAAAAAAGTGCTGAGCAAAAGGGAAATGGAAGACCAACCAAAAGCATGGGAGGGGCTAAAAAGGCTGTAAGAAATAAGAAAACAGGTGGATTATTCGATAAATAGTAAGCCTATGGGGAGCCTTTTTAAGAATAATATTTATATGATTATCAAAATACTTTAAATCTTGGTGTTTATGTGAAGTAAAAATTACCCACACCAAGATTTATTTTATTTGTATTCTATGAGCATTTTCATTGATTACGGGTGAATAAAATTGGCGGTTATGGCAAATTATATTAAGATAAGAATTAAAAAGTTATTTAAAAGCTGAAATAAAGCCTAACATATAATTAATATCTAGTAATTAACACTAAAAATCTCAATTGTTATTCAGAGGTGAATGAGATGGAAAGTCATAGAGTTTTAATGCAAGAAGTGGATAAATTTATAAATATAGATAGTGATACCAAAAAGGTGGAACTAGATAATTTTTTTGTTGTTTATTTTGTTCAAAGTCTTATAGAGAAGTCAGCACTAACTGAAAATGTTAAAATACCTTACTTTAATAGGGATTTAAACTTTAATTCATATATTCAAAGTATTAGTACAGAAATAACACTTGAAGAGGTAAGTAAAAGTATTACAGAAGGAAATGTTATAGCAATTTATAAAGGTACATTAAGAAGTATTAATGTTTGTGTCAGAAAAAACTATAGAGAAGTTCAACAAAACATAAAAGAAAGCTCTTTTCAAGGAAGTTTAGAGGAATTCGTAGAAGAGATAACCTTAAATATAGGTCTTCTGCGAAGATATTATCCAAGTTCCAATCTTATAATAAAGGAAACTGAAGTGGGAGAGTTAATTAAAAGTAGAGTTGCTATAATATATGATGAGGAGAAGGTAGATAAAAGTTCATTAAACTTTATAGAAAAAAATATCAGTGAAGTTAAGGCTCCTGTAGTTCAAACATTAAGAGAACTAGAGCAGCACATAATAAAGAGACAATGGCTTTTCCCAAGAGTTTTTATAACTTATAGGCCAGATAGAGTGGCAAGGCTTATAGCTAAAGGAAGGACCGTTATATTATTAAATGGTACTAATGGTGCAGGAGTGGCTCCTGTGACTTTTCATGAATATTTTGTTGCAGTAGATGATTATTATTTATTCCCCATACCAGCCTTTATGCTTATAATACTAAGATACATAGCATTTTTTTTAAGTATAACGCTTCCTTCATTATATGTTGCAGTTACTTCATATAATCCTGAAATATTTAGAGTACAGCTAGCATTATCCATTACAGAAAGCCGCTCAGGGGTAACATATCCATCTTATCTAGAAGTACTATTTATGCTTGCAATGATAGAGTTTTTGATTGAAGCCAGCATTAGACTTCCTAAAACTATAGGTCAGGCAGCAACAACAGTTGGAGGACTTATACTAGGCCAGGCAGCTTCACAGGCACAGCTTGTAAGCAATATACTTATAATAATAGTTGCAGCAACTGCTATAACTAATTTTTGCATGCCTACAACTTGTATAAGTATACCTACAAGAGCGTTGAAGTACGTAGTCTTATTATTTGGAAGTTTAGCTGGGCTTTATGGAATTTTTATAGCATTATTAGCTTTAACAGTATATGCATTTTCAATTTATAATTTTAACATTCCTTATTTAAATCCATTAGATGCAATTTCGGTTAAAAATTTAAGGGATTTCTTTAGGAGAACTGAGTTATGATCGAAAAAAAGTATTATTATATGATGCTTATAGTTTGTACGTTTTCTAATTTTATATTTTATAATACGCCATATCTAATTACACATATATTAGATGGAGCAATAATAGCTTTATTTATAGCACTTATAATGATATTATTAAGTTCCTATGTAGCTATTTACGTATTTAATCATTTTAAAAACTTTACTCTAATAGAAATAAATAATGAGCTTTTAGGTAAAAAGTTGGGAAGTATTATATCTTTTATATCAATAATTTTTAATTTTACTTCGGGATATTTTATGTTTATGGGTCTCATTGAAATAACAAGAAAGTTTCTTTTAGCTACTACAAATACTTGGTTTCTAAGAATATTACTTATTATTCCTGTAATACTAGTTTTATTAAATACAAATAAAACATTTTTATATCTTTTGGGATACCTTGGAATATTTATTATATTAGGTATAATTATGTACTATCTGTTAAGTATTAAAGAACTTAGAATTGACTATATAAAAGGAACCTTTATTCATTCTTTAAAAATGCCTGATTTGCCTTTGATTAGTATAGCAGGTTATTTTTATGTTGGAGTTCGACACCTACAAGCATTTAATACTGAATTTGGAAAGATAAGTTATAGGAAAACTATGCTAATATTTGCACTTATAGGACTACCAATGGCGTTGTTAACTATTTTAATTCCAGTATCCTTCTGGGGGGTTGAAGCTGTTAGAAATATTGAACATCCTTGGATTGCTAGTTCAGATGCCATACAAGTTAATCTATTTTTTATTGAAAGAGGTCTATATATACTATTCCCATTATTTTTAACACTTGGATCTGTACAAATCATACTTTATACTTTTGTAGGAAAAAGTTTATTGGACAGGATGAGTATTAATAATAAAATAAAAAAAGGTATTATAGTAGCAGTATTGATTTGCTATGTTACACTAGGTGTTTTTATAAGAAATACAAGGCAACTTACTGAGATGACATTAGTAAATATGGTCGTTAGTAGTCTTTTTACTAATATATTATTTTTTATACTTTTTTTCTTAGCTAAAAGAAGGGAAAAGAGGAGCATATGAGATATTTTAGTAAATTATTAATTGTACTTTTCATATTATCTTTTTTTACAGGTTGTGATTTTAAAGATATAGATAGAAGAACTTTTATAGTAGCAGTAGGTATAGATTCAATTGGTAAAAATGGTGAGATAGAAGTGAGTTTTAAGGCAGCTATACCAAAAACAATTGGGCAATCAGGCTCAGGACAGGGAGAAAAAAATTTTGAGTTTTATACTGTAAGGGGAAACTCACTTGGAGAGATTTTTAGGCTTTTAAAAACCAAAACAGCGTTGGAACCAGATTTTGGTCATATGAAGATTATAGTACTTGGAGAGGGTTATGTTAAGAATAATGAAATTGATGACGTTATAGACTTTTTTTCTAGGAGAAGGGATACGCAGCTTATAGGCTATGTAGCTGTCGGATCTCCAAGTGCTAAGACAGTGCTAAATGTAGAGCCGCAAGGAGAAAAAACTGCAGGAAGTGCACTTTTTATGAAGTTTGGCCAAGGAACAAATTCTGAATATGGGCTTATTACAATGTTAAAGGATGTAAAGTATTCTGCTACGACCAAGGGAATGACTGTATTTTGTCCAGTACTTGAAGTTGTTCAAGGTAAAGTTGTACTAGAAAAGGTAGCATTATTCGATAGAGTTAAATTTAGTATGTTTTTGAATAGAGATGAAACCAAACTGTTTAAGTTACTTTTTGAGGGAGTGCAAAATGGATACATAGTTATAGATACTTTGGAATCTAAGAATCCTTTAGGTATAAATGTTAATAGCGGAAAAGGAAGTATAAAGTTAAAAGAAGCGAATAACGATATTATATGTAATATAAAAGTTACAATTAAGGGGAACCTAGAAGAAGTAGGAGAATATGTGGAATTAAAAGAAGTTGAGGCTAGAGCAAAAAAAATAGTAGATTCTCGTGTAAATGCTTTAGTAAAAAAGCTTCAAGAAAAAGGCTTAGATCCTCTTCAGCTCCAAGTAAAATACTGGGCTAATAATAGAAATTATAATTTTAGTGATGAATGGCTGGAAGACCAATATAAAAAGGTTCAATTTAAGGTAGATAGTAACGTAGTTATAGAGAGGACTGGAATTTTTAAATAATTAAATAAAATTAAAGGGAGAGTTAAATATGGAAAAGATGCTTTATCCAGTAAAAATTAATGGAAAATATGGATATATAGATAATACAGGAGAAATTATAGTAGAGCCAAAGTTTGATTATGCTGAGGACTTTATTAATGATTTTGCTATAATAGGAATAGAAGATAAATTTGGCTTTATAAATAAAGAAGGAAGCTTAATTGGGGAAGACTTATATGATGATGTATATGAGTTCACTGATGGATTAGCTACAATTGAAGTAAAAGGTAAAAAAGGATTTATGAATAAAGAAGGGAAAGTAGTTATAAATCCAGAATATAAAGAAGCTAACGGATTTTCGGATGGGTTAGCAGCTATACAAGTGAATTATAAATGGGGATATATAAATAAAGAAGGGCAAGTGGTTATAGAGCCTGAGTTTTTAGATGCTTTTGATTTCAGTGAAGATTTAGCTTTAGTGCAATTAGGAGGAAAATTAGGATACATAAATAAAGAAGGCAAGATAGTTATAGAGCCTAAATTTGATTATGCTTATGGATTTTCAGAAGGGTTAGCAGCGGTACAGTTAAAATCTAATTATGGATATATTGATAAGGACGGAAATACAGTTATCAAAATTAAGTATCATACGGCTAATGATTTTAATGAAGGGTTAGCATGTGTTGAATTAAACAATAAATATGGATTTATAAATAAAAATGGGGAAGCTGTGATTCCACTTAAATATGATTGGGCAGATAACTTTTATGAAGGATTTGCAACAGTTGCTATTGATGAAAAGTATGGATTTATAGACAAAGATGGAAATGAAGTGATTCCAGTGAAATTTGACAACGTAGATACTATTAGTGAAGGTTTAATATCTGTAGAAGTAAATGGCAAATGGGGATACATAGATAAGGAATGTAATTTTATTATAGAGCCAATTTATGATGAAGTGTCAAAATTTGTGGATGGAGTTTCTAAGGTTATATTAGAAAATAGAACTAAATATATAAACAAAAATGGGGAAAATGTTTTTAGTAGAGAGTGAAAACTTAATCTCTACTAATTACTCAATAGTAAGGCACTAAGCATAAGTTAAAACTTATGCTTAGTGCCTTCATAATGTTTACAACTAAAAATAGTATTTTTATTACTTTCCACCACTAGTACTGCCTGACATACCACTAGAAGTACCTGAATTGCTAGTGCTATTGCTACCATTATTACTGCTATTACCTTTGCTAGAGCTGTTTTTCATATTATTATTATTATTATTATTATTATTATTATTATTATCAGTAGTATCATCATTATTGTTAGTATTTTTATCATTATTATCGTTATTTTTCTCAGCGGAGCTAGAGCCATTGGTATTAGCATTATCTATATTTTCGTTATTGCTATTATCATTGTTATCATCACTATCATCCTTAAAAAAGCTTAAGATCTTTTTGAAAATGCCATTAGGTTTATCTTGTTCATTATTCTCATTATTGCCACTTTGATTCTTAGAATCTACTTCATTAGTATTACGGATATTACTATTATCATTACTTTGATTTTTAGAATCATTAGAATCAGTGTAATTGCTATTATTATTATTATTATTATTATCTTTATTGTTATTTTTGCTAGTTTCATCTTTATTTATATTAGTATTATTATTGTTTTTATCTGAGGTATTATCTTTATCATCACTACTTTTAGCTGGAGAATCAGGATTAGTGGCGTTACTATCTCCTTCTTTATAAAATTGAAGTTGAGGTAAAAATTGATCCTTAATCTCACAGGGAGTAAAAGGTGCAATAGGTTCAGCATAGGGTATTCCGAAGCTTCTTTGGGATATTATATGTACGGCTAGAAAACTTAAGCCTATTAAAAATCCAAATAACCCAAGAACTCCAGTAATCATTATTAAAATAAATTTTAATACATTTAATGGAGTTACAATATTATAATCTGGCAATAAAAATGATGAAATACTTGAAAACGATACTATTACTATTGAAATTGGGCTAGTAAGACCTGCTGCAATAGCACCTTGGCCTATTACTATACCTCCAACTATACCTATGGCACTTCCGATTTTGGTAGGAAGCCTTATGCTAGCTTCTCTCAGCATTTCTATTACTATAGTCATAAAAAAGATTTCAAGTACTGCATTTAGTGGGACAGCAGAACGAGCAGATGCAATACTTAATAGATAACTAGCTGGAAGCATATCAGGATTAAACGATGTAACTACCAAGTAAAGGGCAGGTAATGAATATGTGGATATTATACCAAATATCCTTAAAGAAGTATTAAAAGGTCCAAGAAGTACAGTACCATAATGATCATCGCCTGAATCTAAAAAGTCAATAAACCTTTCAGGAAGCATTAAGGCAAGGTTACTTCCTTCTACCAAAATACAAAGCCTTCCCTTTAATATAGTCGAACAAGCCTTATCGGATCTTTCAGCAATCGATACAGTTGGCAATATTTTACGACTTTTGCCGTTTAGAACTTTTTGAATATAGGATGACTCAAGAATACCATCTATAGTTATATTACTTATGGTATCCTCTACATATTTTACCACACTTTTATCAGCTAAGTTATCTAAATAAGCGACTACTACTCTTGTTTGAGTCCTTGTTCCAACAATAAAGTTTTTGAAACACAGGTGAGAGTCCTTAATTCTATAGCTTATAAGTGAAAGATTAGTATCTAAATTTTCTACAAAGGAGTCCTTTGGGGCTCTTAGGGCATATTGGACTTCAGGTGCTGAAACATTTCTTTGAGCTACTCCACCAGTATCAGCAACAATATAAGTTGACTCATGAGATATTCCAATGATGGACTTTCCTAAACGAAGATGGCTAAGTACTTTAGAAAAATCATTATCTACAGATAAATCAGATGTATAAATAACAGATTCCCCAATTTGCTTTGCACTTGATATGGTATTTTGATACTGCATAAGTGGTTTTATTATTTCTTCAGTTAATTTATCTTTAGTTGTAATGTATGGGAGATATGCTACATATATCATGGTTTGTTTATTCTTAATTTTTCTAACAACCATATTTGTATTATTATTTTCAATATAAGAAATAACATCATCTATGCTAAAAAAGTTTTCCATAAAATCACCTTTTATCTAATTTCTCTTTATTTTCATATTCCATTGCGTTTTTATCTGTGATATTAACCTTAACATCCACATTAACTTTTGCTTCAGGGTAAACCTTACCCCATTCTATTTGCCTATACTGAATTGGATTTTGAGCTTTAAAGTACTTAATAAATTCAAATATGTCTACTTTATAATTATTTTGAGATTTATTTACTGATTCCATGATAATCTCTTTAATATGCTTACTTAATATAGCTTCAAGTTCTTTTATATCCTCTGGTGACTTTCCTTGTAATTCATATTGAAATGACAATGATGCATTAGTTGATAAAGATACATTTATAATAGCCTTTCCATTTTCCCAACTTGTTTTAATTTTACGATTTTTAACTCGTGTGGTAATAGTTAAGACATTAGTTGGATGTTTTGGATCAGGTAAGGTTAAGATCAGTGGATTGTTAGGAGACATTAAAAACATTATTCCCGTGATATTTGGTATATCTATTATATCTACAAGCTTAAAGTCCTTTATTACACTTAATCCTATGTACTGTGGTTTTCCTTCTACTATATCAATGGTAGGAAGAAGCAGGCCTAAATCCTTTATACGGCTTTCAGAAATTACATTTGCTATAGATATGTCTACATGTGTATCCTTGAACAGGCTTTGTATATTATTTTCTACGAAAAAACCTATGGATGTATTTTGTTTAGTGGATAATTCCATAAGTTCAGCTGGAGGCCTTTTACTTACTAATAAAGTTACAGTTTTTCTTAAGTCATATTGTCTATTTGCCCTATTTAAGTAATCTTCAAAGAAGTTTGATTGCGCAAATCTTTCGCTAACTATTACAGCTGTGGCAGGACCATTGGAAAGTGGGCCTTTAGCTTGAACTTGCAAATTTGCTCTTGCTGCATCAAAGTTGCTGCCTTCCCCAACAAAATGACCTATTTCATAGGTAGTCTGCTGTGCACTCATAGGACGAAATTCAGCTATTTCAGCATCAAAACGAACTCTATCTGCAGCGGGAGTATCTACTCCAAAGGATACTATAAGGGCCCTGTCTTCTATATCTTTATAGTCCCAGCAAGCGGTAAAAAATAAACTAAAACAAGTTGACAACAGTAAAAATAATATTTTTTTATAGTATTTTTTTTCCATAGTTTTTCACCTTAACAATCGTAAATAATATTATTGGTATTATATAAGAAGAAACTACTGCTATATTAGACGTAATTTTAACGTAAGTTTCTGAAGAACATATTGACATAAAACTGATACACATTATAGATGCAAGAATATATATAATAACTGAAATAGCAGGGACAGATATACTTTTAAAATTTAATTTTTGTAAATAATGACTTATTATCATATTTGAGGCATATAAATTAAATGAAACTATCATAAGTGAGCTGAAAATAAAATTAGAAAGTGCAAAGAGGTCCAATCTCCTCATAAGATCAAAGTGATGTAATTCAATACCCCTAATTGAAAGAAAAAAAATATCATCATAAAGTACAGTTTCATTTACGCCCGAAACTGCAAGAGTAGCCTCAAAAGTAGCAATATAGCAAAAGGTAATTAACAGTATACTTATAATTAAATATTTATGAATATTTTTATTTTCTCTTCTAAACAATGGTACAAATAAGAGTTTATCAAAGCCAGCAAAGGCTATTAAATTTCCAAGACTTTCCTTAAAGTAAATAGGTACATCTTCTTTAACAAAAAAAGGTCTTAAATTTATAAAATCACCCTTTGTAAACATTGCTAAAATTAATAAGGAAAATATGAAAGTTAATACTAGCCCGTAAAACTCATATATATAAGATAAAGATGTTAAGCTTTTAGATGACGTATAGCTACAACATGCAATGAAAACTATAAATAAAGCCCACAAAGGAGTAAATTCTAGTATAGTAAGTCTTACTAATCTTGTAATAGATCCAGCTACCATCATAGTTGAAGATAAATATCTTATTAAAAAAAATATCATAATAGCTAATGATAAATATTTCCCAGTAATATCTTCTATATATTCATGAAATCCTTTTTTTTCATAGTGCATGTTTATTGATGATATCATGAATATAGGTGGAGCTGCTAGTAGTGCACATATAATAGCTATTGTCCATCCACCAGTACCTGCATATATAGCAAAGTCCTTAGGAACAGTAAAGGGAAAGCCTACAATGCTTGCAAAGAGTATAAATACTATTTGTTTATTACCTATAGCTTCTTTCAAGTGAATTCCTCCATATACAAATTAACAAATTCAGTCTTGGTATAAATCAGCACATCTCAATTCTGTTGAGATGTTTCCTTATTAATCCTCCTTTTAATCTTAACAATGATAAATAGCACCATAGGAAGGATCATAGAAGTAAGCCATGCTATTTTATAACTAATTAACAGATATTTCCTCAAAGCAAATGTACTAGGGATAATAACACAAAGTACAAAACCTATAATTGATATAACAATACAGGAAAAGGAAAGAGTCATTTTTTTAGGCATTTTAGTTTTTTCTAAATAATACTTAAGTATAACAGCTGCTCCATATATATCTACTGCCACCATCATCAAACTAGTAAAGGTAAATGCAGCAATTGCTAAGCCATCAAGTCTTTTCAAAATTTCTAGATTTTGAATTTCAACACTTCTAACTGCAATGAAAAATATATCATCAAATAATACGGTTTGATTTATTCCTGAAACTGAAACAGTCCCCCAAAATACAAATAGATAAAATAAAGTTATTATCATGTAACCTATCAATAAATACTTCCCAGTTTTTTTATTATCCTTTTTTGAAAATGGCACTACTAAAAGCACACCAGCTCCAAAAAAGATTCTTAAGTTTCGAATACTCTCTTTAAAATAGAGTGGTATATCTTCTTTAACAAAGAAAGGCCTTAAATTTATAAATCCACCTTTACTAAGCAATGCAAAGAACAATATAGAGGATAAAATCAATGCAGTTAAAATAAAAAATTGACATATGTAGCTTAAGGATTTTATCCCTTGTGCTGCAGCATAGCAAGCACAGGCTAAAAATATGAAAGCCAGAGGCCAAATTGGAGTTGTTTCTAATGATGTAGACTTAACCATGCCTAAAAGTGCTCTAGTCATTAGGGGAACTAACATGAAATATCTCATAAAATAAAGAACATTTATAGGTAGAGATATATATTTTCCTAAGATTTCAACTAAATATTCTGGTATGATTCTTCCTTCATACTGCTTATTTAGCCATACAATGGCAAAGCTTGGAGGTAATATTAAAAGCAAATCTATAATGATAATTACCCATCCACCAGTACCAACATATGTTCCGTATTCTTTTGGAATATTAGTAAAAAGTCCAACTACACCTGAAAAGACTAAAAATATAATATATTTGTCTTCTATAATAGTCTTCACATAAACTCCTCCAAATACATGCTAATAAATTTTGCCTTTTTATAGTATTAGTAGTTTTTTTTTTTATTATTCACCAATAATTAAATATAATGGATCCCAATTTGAAAGAAAATATCTCAATAAAAATGTAGTATATCTTTTCACTGAGACATTTTTTTATTAATCCTCTTTTTAATTTTAACAATGATAAATAATATAATAGGTATAATGACAGAAGTAGCCCATGATAGTTTATAACTAATTGAGAGGTACTGGCCTAAAGCAAATTCATTAGGAATAATAATACAAATTATAAAACTTACAATAGATATAATAATACAGGAAAATGAAAGAGCCATATTTTTTAAAGCTTTTGTTTTGTCTAAATAGTATTTAAGCACAATAGCAGCTCCATACATATATAACGCGACTATTAGTAAACTAGTGAAGGTAAAAGCAGCAATTGCTAAAGCATCAAGTCTTTGTAGAATTTCTAGCTTTTCAATTTCAACGCTTCTAACTGCAATGAAAAATGCATCATCAAATAACACAGTGCTATCTATTCCACAAACGGAAATAGTTCCCCAAAATACCAATAAGTAAAATAAGGTTGATATCAGGAGGCCTATTAATAAATATATACTAGATTTTTTATTATTTTTTTTATTAAGAGGAACTACTAGAAGTACCATGGTTCCAAAGAAAAACCTTAGGTGTCGGATACTTTCATTAAAATACAATGGGATATCTTCTTTAACAAAAAAGGGTCTTAAATTAATGAATCCACCCTTGCTAAGTAATGTAAAGAACACTATAGAGGATAGGATTAATGCAATTAAAATAAAAAACTGACATATGTAAGATAGATATTTTATTCCACAGGATGCAGCATAGCATCCACAGGCTATAAATATCAAAGCTAATGGCCAAATAGGAGTAGTTTGCAATGCTGTAGACTTAACCATACCTAAAAGCGATCTAGTCATTGAAGGAATTAGCATAGCAAATTTTATGAAATAAAGTATGTTTATAGGCAATGCTAAATATTTTCCTAAAATTTCATCTAAATAATCGGGTACGATTCTTCCGTCATACTGCTTATTTAGCCATATGATAGCAAGGCTCGGAGGTAATATTAATAATAAGTCTATAATAATAACTACCCATCCGCCAGTGCCTACATATGAGCCATATTCGGTGGGAAGATTAGTAAAAAGTCCAACTATCCCTGAAAAGACTAAAAATATAATATATTTATCTTCTATAATAGTCTTCACATAAACTCCTCCAAATACATGGTAATAAATTTTACATTTTTATAGTATTAGTAGTTTTATTATTTTTATTCACTAATATTTATATATATTGAATAACTAATAACATGTAGCAAATTGGATTAGTTTGAATATTATGATACTGTAGTAAAAAATTGGGGGATTATATTTATGGCACAAGAAAATAAAATAAAAGAGTGTAATGAAAATAACCAAAACATACCGAGGTGTGATTCTAGGGTTAAAGATTCTACGACTTTAAATGAATGCGAAAATCAGTGCAATATTCCTACGGGTAGAACGGGACCACTTATAGCTAAGATTCCTGTAGTGTTATCTGATGTGGAAGTACAAATTGATTTGGAGTCAGAAATTAGATTAGAAGAAAGAGCCTTGGATATTAAAAATGTCGATAAACATATTGTGATTACGGAGTGTAAACTTATTCCATATACAAATAAGCTTTTCATAGCAGGTCATGTTCAAAAGAATATACAATTTTCTACCATTGACTGTACAAATCAAACAAGCATAAGTGGAAGTATTCAGCATACCACCGTTAACATCCCTTTCAAATGTGTAACAAAAATTCACTTTTCCAATTGTCCCATATACGGAAAAGAATATAAGAAAAGATTAAATTCTTTAGATAATAATATGTTAAATAAGAATCAAAAAGAAGACTCTTGGATTCACTACAATAAACTATATGAACCAGTTTATTGTGAATTAGAGCATGCTAGAATATTGGAAACAGATATTTTAGATAGAAATACACCTCTTTTAAATACCTTACCTAATGAAAAATCTTTCCATGAGATAACTGAAAAAATGGTTGTATATATAAGGCTTAAGGTACTACAAAACCAAAATATATGTATTCCTGAGCCTAGCTGTGAAGTAACTGTGGTAAAAGATTGGCCTGGAGAGTGTGGTTCTAGTAAAGATGTAAAATGTGTTGAAATAGAAGTTGGATTTGATCCTGAGAGAGGAATGATTGGCAAGGAGGTACCTGTTGAAGAATTAGATGAAGAATAAGGTGTAATATTGAATACTTAGGAATTTGTATTGGTAAGGTACAAAATTTAAGGATTTGTAGCAAATTAGTCTTCTCAGAATAATATGATAGTAGATATTAAGCTTTAAGAGCAAAAAAGTTAGACCTTAAAGTTTTAATATACTTAAGATTATAAGGAGGGGGGCTTGAGTTATGGATGAAGGAAGAGATCCAGGATGCAGACCAAGGCCAATTCCAGAGTGTGACTCACAGGTTATAAATTGTGAGACTTTGGGAGAATGTGATAGTAAATGCTATGATCCAGTTGGAATATGTGGGCCATTAGTTGCTAAGGTTCCAGTAGTACTTTCAGATGTTAAGGTACAAATAGATGTTGAAGCAGACATTAGATTAGAGGAGCCTGCTTTTGATATAAAAGCTATAGATAAAAAAGTTTGTGTAACACAATGTCACTTAGTTCCTTGCACCAATAAGTTATTTATTGGAGGATTTGTTCAAGCAAATATTCAGTACTCTACTGTAAGGTGCGTTAATGAAACAAGTATTAGTGGAGATATAAGGCATACAACAGTAAACATTCCTTTTAAATGTGTAACTAAAGTTAGGTTTGATAAGAAGCCCATATTTGGAAAGTCCTATGAAGGTGAATTAAACTCATTGGATAATAAAATGACCTGCTCAAATGATGAAGAGGAGTCTAGGATACACTTTCAAAAGTTTCATGAAAAAATCTTTTGTGAATTAGAATGGGCAAAGATTTTAGAATCAACTATTTTAAACCGTGATATAAAATGTACTGGCAGATTCAAAAGAGAAAAATGCTTTAGAGAATTTACTGAGAAAATGGTAATTTATATTAGACTTAAAGTGCTTCAAAATCAGCCAGTATATGTACCAAAGTCACGTTGGTATCCACCATATAAAGAACAATGTGAATATGAAGAATAAAAAAAACTGTAAGTTATGTAACGCTTATTTAAGTTTCTCATATATTATATTAGAAGGCTAGAAACCTTTCTAAAGTTAAAAAATTGATGAGTTAAAGATAATAAAGAGGAGGATTTTTATGAAACTATATTATGACAACAAACAATGTGACGATCAACCAAGATATCCAGCTTGTAGACCATACCCTTACAGAAGATATTGTGGATATGGAAGAGACTATGATTATGACAGAGATTATGATTATGATAGAAACCACAAAGATTGCGATAAAGATGAGAAAAAGTGTATATGCGAATGCAGAGAATGTGAAGAATGCAAGGATAAACATGAATATAGACACTGCTGCCCCAAAAACCCATGCCCATATCCAATATTATTTGAATGTGCACAGGGTACAGGTGCTAGAATAGACAGAACCATAATAGGCGGTCAAGGTGAAGGTAATACTGGAACAACTAACTTCTTCTATCCAAGATCATTAGGATGTATTACTATTGATACAACTTGCTTGAAGAATCCAGTTGTAAAATTTGATTTCTGTAGTATTATTCACTATAGATCTGGCGGAGAAAGTACTGTTCCAGTAAGATTGGTATTTGGATTATTCAAAACTTGTGATGAAGGCCAAGAAGTACCATGCGGAACTTGGGACTTTGCAATTGCTTTAGATGTAGAAGATGAACAATTAACCACATCCTTTAACTTCTGTCACTGTGAATGTAATGGCTGCCCAGGATGCTGCAAATATAGTGTTAGATTAGTTGAAGCTGTAAATGTAAATGAAGACGATATAGTAGATGTATGTAATGTAACACTTTCAGTTATAGCTAAAGCAGGATGCTAAAGATTAGATAATAGATAATAATTAATAATCTAAGATGAAAGTCGCCTTTGGGCGGCTTTCTAAAAATTATCGCATCGCAATTCAGTGGTAGGATTCATTAATTGCTATCTATTATTTATTATATATCTTTTATCAATAATTAAGGAGAGTCTATATGTCAAAGAAACATAGACATAGACGAAGATGTGAAGAGGAATTAGAGCTTATACCTCGAAACAATATGCTCCCACAAAATCCACCTCAAGGAGTAGAAGACTCATCCCTAATGTTTATAGGGTTACTTGAAATGTTAGGCAGTCAATTTAATCTTTTTGGTAATAACAAAGAAAATAATAATAAAGATTTATCAAGTAATGTACAGACAGAAGATGAGAATGATGCATTTAATGTTTATGAAGAAGAGCAGGAGGTGTTGAATACCGAAGTAGATGATAATATTGAACATAATATTAAAAATATAGTAGAAGATGTAGAATATGAAGTTAAGGAAAATATTGTAGAGGATATTGACGATAACAATGTAGCGGATATATATAATATAGAAGATACGGAAGATAAATATAACGCAGATAATATAAACAGTACTGAGAATATAGAAGAGATAGATAATAATTTAGATGAAACAAGTGATATCAATGACATAGAGCTTACAGAAAAACAGGTTACTGTACACTGTAAAGCTAAAGTTTCTAATAATACAGTATTAGAATGCTGCTCGAGCAAAAACATAAAGTCAAAATTTATTAAAGAACCAGTGGTTTGCAAACTTCCAGTTATAATATCTCAAATTGAAATTCCAATTTGTATAGAAACATTAACAAAGTTTAATGAACCAGCTTTTAAAATAATAGATGTTAATAAAGAGGTGTTTTTAGAAAGCTGTAATCTAATAAATAATTCAAATAAGCTTTTTATAAAAGGATTTATAAGAGAAAATATAACATACTCAAATATAAACTCTGCAACAGATTATGCAGTAAGTGGTAATGTGAAAAATTTGGAAATAGATATTCCGTTTAAATGCTCTACTAAAGTTTGTTTTAATAGCTCTCCTGTTTCAAACAATAAAATTTACTGTAAAATGGACAGCACCAATATATTAGAAACTATGAGTCAAGAGGAATTGAAAGATGTAAAAAATACATTACCTAAAACACACACATTCAAAGAAGTAAGAAAGAAGATTATATTAAATTTGGGACTTAGCTTATTACAAGAACAATATGTGTTTATTGATAAATAAAAGGATTTTGCCATGCAAAATCCTTTTATTTATATCTGAAAAATACTGCAATTTTTTATTTTACATAGAATTTATAGATAATGGTAAGGATATATATTAATTAGTAATCATTAATTGAGATGGAGGTAAAAAAATGAGATGTAAGCTCATGAAAAATATGTCTCTATATATAGCCTTATTTTGTACATTATGTTTATTAGCATATGGAAAACAACCTTTAGATAAAAATAATGCCTTTGCAAGCTCTATAGAGAATACATATGAAGCTACAATGAAGCAGGACATATTATCACTTATGATGGCTTATCCTGAATATATTGTAGGCGTAGAAACAAGAGAAAATGAAAAGGTATATTTGATTATGAAGTCTGGAAAGAGAATTATATATGATGATAAAGCTGTAAAGAGTTTTGAACAAAAATTAGCTAATCCAGATTTACAAGATATGATGGAACAACAATATCCTTTAACACCCATTAAGAATTTAATGCCTAAAAATGAAGACCCTGGCCGTGGCAGAGTATATAGTTTGCTTTCGGAAGTCTACGGTGGATCAAGAAATAAAGTGGAGTCTAACCTTGTAAATGTCAATGTTGGTAAGTATTCTAGATTTAATAAGAATAATGAGGCGGCAGAGGAATTAAAAAAAGTTATGCAGGAGCTTATACCTATAGCTCAAAAAAATTCTAAAGTTGCAGCAAGTTTATTTCCAAGTAGTGGAACATATAATTATAGAATAATCTCTGGAACAGGCAGATTAAGTCCTCATGCCTTTGGAATTGCAATTGATTTAGCAAGAGACAATAGGGATTACTGGCAGTGGGCATCTGAAAAGCAGGGGGCAGAAAGAATAGCCTCTTACCCTCAAGAAATTGTAGATGTTTTTGAAAAACATAATTTTGTTTGGGGAGGGAAATGGTATCATTTTGATATATTACATTTTGAATATAGACCTGAAATTATATTAAAAGCCAGATATTTTGGAAATAAAGATATAAGCAGAAAGGCATGGTATGAAGGAGCGCCGCTTGAAGATTCAAGTGTGAAGGAATATATTAAGAAAATTGAAGAGGGAATAAAGTAGTAAAAAAGAATTATGGATTAAAAAGGATGAGAAGAAAGTTTTACTTAGATAAAATTTTCTTCTCATCCTAGTGTTTGTACATATAACTATGAGAAAAGTGTTCTATCGCTTAAAACACCTTTGTCAGCAACATTTTTAAAGTAGTCTAAAAGTGATTCAGTGGTGAGATTTTTCTTTTCATCTCCATGGATATCAAGTATTATTTTCCCTCTATGAAGCATTATAAGTCTATTTCCAAGGCTTATTGCATCATTTAGATCATGAGTTATCATTAAAGTGGTCATTTTATTTTCATTTACAATTTGAGAAGTAAGTTCTAGTACTTTAGATGACATTGAAGGATCAAGGGCTGCAGTATGCTCGTCTAAAAGCATTAGTGAAGGCTTTGAAAGACTAGCCATAACAAGAGATAACGCTTGCCTTTGGCCTCCAGATAAGGCTCCTACCTTTACATCTAGCTTTTCTTCAAGACCCAATGAGTATTCTTTCAATAACTCTTTAAATAAATTTCTTTCCTTTTTAGTAGCTCCAAAGGATAGTCCAAATTTGGTTCCTTTACTATAGGCCATAGACAAGTTTTCTAAAACCGTCATTGAAGGAGATACGCCACTTGATGGATTTTGAAAAACTCTACCAATGAACTTAGTTCTTTTATACTCAGGGAGCGTTGTTATATCCCTCTCATTAAGGGTGATTTCGCCTTCATCAAGTTCAGTATTTCCTGATATTATATTTAATAGTGTAGATTTTCCTGCACCGTTACTTCCTATTATAGTAATAAAATCACCATCGTTTATAGTTAAAGATAAATTATCAAATAATACGCTCTCATTTACAGTACCTTTGTTAAATATCTTGGATAGATTTCGTATTCGTAACAACTTGACTACCTCCTTTTTTAACTAAGGGTTTTAATGATTTTTTAGGATTGGCTTGATATAATGCTAAAATCACTATAACTATTACTGAACTTATTAATTTTAAATCTGTAGGAGGAAGTCCTAGTTTTAAGGCTAAGGCTATAATTGCTTTATAAACCATAGCGCCTATGATTGCTAAGGTTGTGCCTGTGATAAAGTTAAAGTGCTTTAACAGTGCTTCGCCAAGGATTATAGAGGCAAGACCAGTTACAATCATACCGCCACCCATACCGATATCTGCAAAACCTTGATGTTGTGCAAGTATGGAACCTGATAAGGCTACTATACCATTGGAAAGCATAAGGCCTAATATTTTCATTGAATCAATATCTACCCCTAAAGAAGTAACTAGTTGATGATTATCTCCTGTTGCCTTTAGTAAAAATCCTAATTTAGTTTTTAAGAATATATCTAATGTTAGTTTTACAATTAAGGCTACAGCTAAGATAATCAATACTTTTGGTACTGAGTTATTAAATATTATGGATTGATTGAAAAGAGGAATATTTGGCTTTGACATAATTCTAAGATTTATTGAATAAAGGCCTATCATAACCAAAATTCCAGATAATAAATTTGTTATTTTTAATTTAACATGCAAAACTCCAGTTGCAAGACCTCCAAACATACCAAAGAATAGTGCAGCTAGGGTAGCTAAATAAGGATTTACACCTTTTAAAAGTAGTGCAGAGGTTATAGCTGCTCCTAGTGGAAAAGTACCATCTACTGATAAGTCAGGAAAGTCCAATATTTTATAAGTTATATAAACACCCTGGGCCATGATTGCAAATATTAGGCCCTGCTCTAAAACGCTTATCCAAAAACTTGACATATTAATTACCTCCTATGATTACTGCATTTTCCTTTAGTTTGGAAGGTATAGATATTCCTAAGGCTTTTGAAGTTTTTTCATTTACAGCAACTTCTAAATCTTTTAGATGCTCAATAGGCATATCACTTGGCTTTTTACCATTTAAAACATCTACAGCCATAAGACCCGTTTCATATCCTAATTTGTAGTAATCAATTCCTCTTGTAGCTAAAGCTCCATTTTCTACATGAGCCTTTTCTCCACCAATTACGGCAATTTTCTTCTCAGTAGATTTCTGAACTATTAATGACATTGATGAAGCTACAAGGTTATCTGTTGGAGTATAAAGAACATCAATTTTTGAAAGTAGGGCATCTAATGCTGAAGCTACTTCATTTGAACTTGTGATTCCCATTGGAACTATTTCAAATGAAAAACTAGATGCTGCTTTTTTAGCTTCTTCTAATTGTTTTTCAGAATTAGCTTCGCTGGTATTATATATAAAACCTACTCTTTTAGCTTGTGGTAATAATTCTTTTATAAGGTCAAATTGATTTTTTATATCAAAGAAATCGCTAGTTCCAGTTACATTGGTTTCAGACTTTTCAAGAGATTTTGCAAGACCAGCCTTAACAGGGTCTGTAACTGCAGTTATTAATATTGGAATTTCCTTTGTGGTATTAAATGCAGCTTGGGCACTTGGCGTAGAAATTGCAAATATTAAATCTTTCTTTTGAGAAACGAAATTTTGAGCTATAGTTTGAGTTGTTGCAGTATCACCCTGAGCACTTGAAAATTCAATAGCTAAATTTTCGCCATCCTTAAAACCTTTATCAGAAAGTGCCTTGATAAATCCATTTTTAGAAGCATCTAATGCTGGATGCTCTATTATTTGGGTGATTCCAATGTTTTTAACGTTTGATTTGCTGGTGCTAGAAGGCTTAGAGGTTGTGCAACCTGCTCCTAGAAGTGTAACAGCACATAAAATTGAACATAATAATAAATTTTTTTTCTTTCCTACCATACTACCATCCTCCAATTATAATTAAATTATTATTTAATACTTAAATAGTTAAGGGAACATCTCAATAAATTGAGACTTACTGATTTATAAGAAAATCATAAATTACTATAAATAATATAAATTTTTACAATAAAAAAACTCTCACTAGGAGAGTTATATGCAACAAAACAAAGCCTAAACAAAGGCCTGATTTTCTACTATCTCCTACTTTACTACAATACTACGGTTTTTGAGAATTAATTTATTAAAAAACTTATACTACTACTACAAAACTACTAATCTACATTAAACTACAATACTACGGATATAAAAATTTAAGCTGTTTCTACTAAATTATCATGCATGATTTGCAAAAAAAGATTTTATAACAAATCACCATACCTCAATTTCTTTGAGGGTTTTCCTACCATAAACTACTAACAGCTTAATAAGATTTTATATTAAGTACTACGTGTTGTCAAGAGTATGTATAAAGTTAATTTTCGTTTAAATATATGCTTAAATTGCAGTTTATATTTCAGATATAGAGCGATGTCCAAGTCCTATTACAACTTCATTCAAATGTAATAATCCTATGCTCATGAATATACATACGCTCAAGTGCTCGCCAGATCTTGCAATTCCTATTTTTCCACCTACATTAAGACCATTTGCCTTTGATGCAACTTGTATTATAGCTTCTCTTGTGGCGCCAGCAACAGCACCATCATGAGGATGACAATCCTTTATAAGACCGTGCCTTTTTGATGCTACTAATGCTCTTTCAATTATCTTAGGTATAGAAGATATTAAATTACCACCTATATCTACAGCAACAGTAAGTATTTCTTTATCTTTAAAATCTTTAATTAACTTAGATTCATTTTCTCTTGAAGAGATTGCCATTTCAATAGATGCCTTGGCTACGTCATTACTATCCCAATTCATATTATCAACTCCAAACAACTATAGTTAATATTTAACAGCTAATGGTGAATATTTAATAAAAATGTCTTAAATAAGCTAAGATATGATTGATTTCATACTAACTATTAAATACATATAGATTATGGCACCATAAGGGAACTTTGTAAACAGTAAATTGTATATTTATTATATTATTCTAACAACATAAAAATGTGCAAATTTTTTGAATAGTAAAATTTTGATTAAATGTGTATAATGATAGTATATAGGGAAATAAAGGGGGAAAGAAAAATGACAGAAGTATCACCAAAAATTGTAGGTTTAACAGAATCAAGTGTTAATGATGGAAGAGAAGTATATGATTTTTTACTCTTAAATGATGAGATAGTAGAAAAATCATATAAATCAATTAGAGATAGACTTATATTCACAAATAAGAGGATAATTGTTATTGACGTACAGGGCATAACAAGTAGAAAAAGAGGATATATGAGCATACCTTATTCAAAGATTTCTTCATTTTCTTGCGAAAGTGGAGGGAATTTTGATATAGATGCAGAACTAAAAATTTGGGCAGCAGGTTTTGGAAAGATATATTTTGAATTTTCAATAGATACTGATATAAGACCTTTAGCTAAATTGATAAGTATGTATGTGTGTATGTGAATAAATGTATATAAATTTTAAAGAATTTATACTAAAAAATATTAATCTAAAAATTGCCTTAAACATATATAATATATATATGAATTTACAAAGAGTTTTGTGTAATACTAATATAGAAAGCATCTTAAGAAAACGAACTATGCTGATTTATAAAAAAATTAGCTATAATAAGAAAGATGGGATGCGATATGAAAAAAATAGTATTACGCACTTTAAGACTACTATTAGGATACTTAGTTTCTTCAATAGGCGTTGTGATAATTATTAATACTAATTTAGGACTTTGTCCTTGGGATGTACTAGATCATGGCATTGCGAAGGTGGGAAATATTTCAAGAGGTAAATCTCATATTGCTGTAGGCGCTATGCTTCTAGTAGCAAACGGAGTTTTAGGAGAAAGACTTGGTTGGGGAACTGTTGGAGGAATGGTATTTGTAGGTGTTTTTATGGATTTTTTAATGGGAAATAATATAATACCTATATTTGAAAGTATTTTTTTAAGATTTCTAATGCTGTTTATAGGGTTATTTATAATTGGAATTGGTACTTATTTATATATTGGAGTAGGGCTAGGAGCGGGCCCTAGAGATGGAATTATGGTGGCGCTGACAAGAAAAACTCATAAATCCGTGTGCGTAGTTAGAGGATTTATTGAAGTAACAGTACTGGCAATAGGGTATTTCTTAGGTGGATTTGTAGGTATAGGTACAGTAATAACAGCATTTGCTACAGGATGTTTTATACAACTTGCTTTTAAAATGTTTAAATTTGATGTGAAAAAGGTTAAACCAAGGTTTATAGATGACGATATAAGAGCATTAAAGAGGAAGTTTGATGAAAGAAGAAGACAGAAAAGAAAACTTTGAGTGCAAAAATATAATGATTTTTGCACTCTTGTTTTTAGAGTCAAATTTAAATAAATAACTCGTATAATCCAAGAGCTATAATGATGCATGCAGAAATTATCTCTGAGTATTTTGATAATTTATTAGAAAATATCTTTTCACCAATGTAATATCCGAATGAAATAAATACTAAACTAAAAAGTATTGAGAATATTGATGTTGTATAAATATTTAACCCTGTAATACTTGCGCCTATCCCAAAGCCAATATTATTTAAACAGAGAAGAATGCCCAATATAATAGATTCTTTAAACTCAATAGTTTTAGAGTGATTAGTATCTATTATTTCTGGACTTCTAAGTGCAGCTTCATAGCGGCAAATTTCACACATATCTTCACTTAATTCTTCTGAATTATTGTCATTATTTGCACATTTTTTTAATGAAACTATTAATAGATACAGCCCTAATAGAATTAATATGCTGCTTCCTATTATATTTGTGTACATTAATGGAATTAACTTTGTGAGTAATTTTCCCAATATCATTGCTAAAAAAGTTCCCATACCGGCAATAAAGGATACTACAAAATTATTAATTAAATTTATTTTGACTTTTTTTGCTCCATAATTAAACCCGACAATAAGACTATCGCTGCTTGAAGATATAGCAAAAAAGAGAATTGATAAAATATGCATTAAATCCCTCCGTATTAAAAATGATACAAGATTATAATATGGAGGAATTTATCAAATGTTTACTAAGCTCTATATATTTCATTTTGAAAAAGTAGTAAGAGGATACAATACTTTTAAAAAAATTCAAGATTACACCTATGTAGTTTTTTAGATTGTGATATATAAGATAATACATAATGCATAAAATGTATTGTATGATTATATGAATATATACAATATAATCATATAGAGGGTTGAAGATCAAAATAGGAAGCTTAAGTATTAGTAAAAATATATAATTTATAGTATATAGATAAAAACTTATACAGGAGGTATTAATGTTTGAAAAAGATTATATTACAAGTTTTTAGACTTTTTTTCGGACTTTTTCTCTTTGCTTTAGGTGTAGTTATGACATTAAATGCAAATATAGGAGTTGGATGTTGGGATGTTTTAAATCAAGGGATTGTGAGAAAGGTTCCTATAACTCTGGGACAAGCAAATATTGCAGTAGGAGCAGTTTTGCTTATAATAAATTGCAAGCTAGGGGAAAGAATAGGATGGTCTTCTGTTGCTAATATGATATTTATTGGAATTTTTATGGACATTCTTTTAATCAATGATTTTGTGCCTATGGTGTATGGGGGCATAGCAAGTGTTTTAATGATACTCTTAGGATTGTTTATAATTGGGATAGGAAGTTATCTTTATATTGGAGTAGGATTAGGCACAGGACCAAGGGATGGACTTATGGTTGCATTTACTAAAAGAACTAATAAATCTGTTAGGTTTATTAGAAATTCAATTGAGATATGTGTATCAATTATAGGATACATGCTGGGAGGATTTGTAGGAGTAGGAACTGTGATTATATCTTTAAGTATAGGATACTTTGTGCAATTTGCATTTAAGCTATTTAGATTTGATGTGAAAGCAGTTAAACATAGATTTATAGATGAAGATATAAAATTTTTAAAGAATAAGTTTTTTACAAGCAAAGACATTAAGAATAAGGAAATTGAGGAAAATAATTAGAGAAGGTTAACAACAATTTTAGTTTCAGGGACGATTACTAAAATAATCAATAACCGCGTACTTTGAATATCTAAAGGAATGCTATTTTGTATCAAACTTTTCCTTAACTTAAAGGGTTGACTTTGACAAGCAATATATTTCATAATAGTTGTAGGATTAAATATTTGATTGGAGATGTTCTAAATGAAAAGACCGAATAGAAATGATTTATGTTGGTGTGGTAGTGGGAAAAAGTATAAAAAGTGTCATTTCGAAGAGGATAACAAGTTATATGATTATGAAGAACAAGGATTTATAATACCTCCCCTTAATATAATAAAAACCCCAGAACAAATTGAAGGTATAAGAAAAAGTGGTAAGATCACTAATGAAATATTAGATATTGTTGGAGAGAGAATTAAAGAAGGAATAACTACTAATGAAATAGATAACTGGGTTAGTGAGTATACCATTAAAAGTGGAGGGATTGCAGCCCCATTAAATTATTTTGGCTTCACTAAAAGTGTATGTACCTCTATAAATAATGTTATATGTCACGGTATACCAGAGGATAGAGTTTTAAAAAATGGTGATATTATTAATGTAGATGTAAGTACTATACTAAACGGATATTATTCTGATGCAAGTAGAATGTTTATAGTAGGAGAAACAAGTGAAAAAGCTGTTAAACTTGTAGAAGCAGCAAAGGAAGCTTTATATATAGGAATTAATGCAGTAAAACCTTATGGGGATCTTAATGATGTAGGAAGAGCTATAGAAAGTTACTGTAATAAACTAGGTTACTCTGTAGTAAGAGATTTAGGTGGTCATGGAGTAGGTTTAAAATTTCATGAAGAGCCTCATGTTGATCATTTTGCAAGACCTGGTAAGGGAGTACTTTTGTTGCCTGGAATGGTATTCACCATAGAACCTATGATAAACGAAGGCAGCTATGAATGTGTTACACTTGAAGATGGTTGGACTGTAATTACTAAGGATGGTTCACTATCAGCTCAATGGGAACACACTATAGCTGTTACAAAGGATGGAGTAGAAATATTGGTGTAGTTCGGTTTGCTATTCTAAAATTTGTAGATGTTAATGATTTAAAATAGCATTGACAATATTTATATAAAGTGGTAAGATGGTAAAAAGTTAAACGTAAATAATTTGTTTTAATAAATTCATTGAAGTGGAAGAGTAGCTATATTGCCTAGTTTCAGAGAGTTGAGGATGGTGGAATCTCAATACGATGTCATGTAGTGAATGGACCATTTAGAAGTAAGCCGAAAGTTTAAGCGAAATCTTAAATTAGTAGTACTTAACGGAGGCCACCCGTTATAGTGGATAGGACATGTTAGTGTCTGATTGAGAGATATGCTTTTGCATAATTTAGGTGGTACCGCGAATAATACCTTCGCCCTAATTTTTTTAGGGTGAGGGTTTTTTTATTTTCTAAAATATTAAATGAAACATCTCAATTAGTTGAGATGTGATGATTTACAACGAAATTAAAAATTTTTATAAATCATGTATAAATGATGTAAGGAGGTGAGTACTATGGTTTGAAATGAAGATATATCTGATTGGCATTGGTTAATTTATAAAAAAACTATAAGATTTTATGAAATATTTAGGGGGTTATTTATTATGAATTTAAAAAAAATTATTATCAATTCACTTCTTTTAGCCATAGGTTTGATTTTACATCAAGTTGCTCCACCGCTTTTATTTGGGATGAAGCCTGATATTTTGCTTACTATGATGTTTATAACTATACTTATTAGTAAAGATTATAAACTTGCTGTAATTATTAGCATTGCATCAGGAATACTTACTGCTGCAACTACCACCTTTCCAGGAGGACAAATTCCAAATGTTATAGATAAATTAGTTACTGGACAAATTGTATACTTGATGTTTAAAATTACAGATAAAAAGTTAAATAATCAATTTCAGATGGCATTAGTTTCAGTTATAGGAACAGTAATTAGTGGTACTATTTTTCTAGGAAGTGCATTTTATATCTTTGGATTACCAGCTCCGTTTTCAATTTTAATGTATACAGTAGTGCTTCCTGCAACTATAGTTAACACTTTAGTTGGAGTGATACTTTATAATTCTATTCAATTAGCATTAAAGAGAACGGCTTATTAGAAAAATTGGGACGGTGAACAACAAATTTTAATTTTAAAGGGATGGTTATTGTAATTACAATAACCATCCCTTTTTAGCATAGCAAAACATACCAAAAATAAAAACTAAACAATGCATTTGTTGGGAACCATCTCTGCTTATCTTAATGTTTCCACAAGTTGGGGATTAACAACTTTATAAATCAATTGAATTGTTAGTTGGCTAATAATTTTTTGCATATGTATTTTTTGTTAAATACAATAATATAGTTGACTAAGGAGTAAGTCGGTGCTAAACTAATTACTTAGTCGGCTAATTTAAATTTAAGCTTGTATAGGTATTTAGGCATATTGAGGATTTGTTAACATAGGAGGAATTAAAAATGGAGGATTTTAAAAAGGATTCATTATATCATGTGTTTTCTCAGGTGATGAAGCTTCACTTTCATCGTGTACATTCTTTATTAAATACAATTGATATATACCCTGGCCAGCCACCCATGCTTTTTGCACTACATATTAAGGACGGGCAGAGTCAAAAAGAACTTGCTGAAAAGCTTAGGGTTAAACCTGCTACAATTACAGTTATGCTGAAAAGAATGGAAAATGCAGGGCTTTTAGAACGCAGGCCCGATGAAAATGACCAAAGAATATCTAGAGCATATTTCACAGATAAGGGTCGAGAAGCTTATGAAACGGTTCATGGACTAATGAAGATTATAGAATCAGAGTGCTTTGAAAATTTTACTATAGAAGAAAAAATACTGCTTAAAAGGCTTCTAATGCAGATGAAGGATAATTTAGAAGATAAAGTGGGAAGGGTTAACAACCATTGTATGGAAAAGCAAGAAAATGAGGATAGTTAACCACTAGTGCAAATTAGTAAAAGTATTACATTGGCATGCAACCATAATTATTTGATGTTATTGATTAGTTTAAAGGAGATGAAAATTTATGATTAAATTGTTTAGGTTTTTGAAGCCTTACAAAAGATATGTAGCTATGGTTTTGATTCTTTTATTTCTTCAGTCCATGGCTGAACTTTACTTACCTACATTAATGTCAGACATTGTTGATACAGGTATAGTTAAAGGGGATACAGATTACATTTTGAAAATTGGAGGATTTATGCTTCTTGTAGCATTTGCAAGTGCTATATGTGTAATTTTATCAAGCTTTTTATCATCCAAAGTTGCTACAGCATTTGGTAGAGATATTAGAAGAGAGGTTTTTGTTAAAGGAGAGAGGTTCTCACTTCATGAGTTTGATAAAATAGGAACTTCATCTATGATTACAAGAACTACAAATGATGTTACACAAATTCAGCAAGTTACAGTTATGATAATGCGTATGATGGTTAGTGCTCCTATAATGGCCATTGGTGGAATTATTATGGCTTTATCAAAGGATAAAAAGTTATCCTTAGTGCTTGCAGTTGCAATTCCACTACTTGGATTAGTTATATTTTTAGTAGCAAAAAAGGCAGTGCCTTTATTTAAAGTAATGCAAAAAAAAGTTGATAAGATAAATCTTGTACTTCGTGAAAACTTAATAGGAATTAGGGTGATTCGTGCCTTTAATCGTATTGAAGATGAGAAAGAGCGTTTTGAAGAGGTAAGTTATGACTTTACTACAACTGCTATTAAAGTAAATAAGATGATGTCAGTTGTTATGCCTGTTATGATGATAATAATGAATTTTACAAGCATTGCAATTATTTGGTTTGGTGGTCTTCGTATTGATACTGGAGATATACAAGTTGGAGATATGATGGCTTTTTTACAATATGCTATGCAAATTATGTTTTCTTTCCTTATGGTTGCAATAATGTTTGTTATGATACCTCGTGCAGAGGCTTCAGCGGTTAGAATTAATGAAGTGCTAGATATTGATCCAGAAATTACTGATACTAAAAATCCTAGAAATACTGATGGTAGAAAGGGATATGTAGAATTTAAGGATGTTACCTTTAGCTACCCAGGAGCAGAGCAGCCAGCCATAAAGGATATTTCCTTTAGTGTAAATCCAGGAGAAACAACTGCAATAATTGGGGGTACAGGTTCTGGTAAATCAACACTTATAAATCTTATTCCGCGTTTTTATGATATCCAAAGTGGAAAAATTTTAGTTGATGGTGTGGATATTCGAGAAATGTCTCAAGAGAATCTTAGAAAAAAGATAGGATTTGTGCCACAAAAGGCAGTGCTGTTTACTGGAACTATTAGTGAAAATATTAAATATGGTAAGGAAGATGCAACAGAAGATGAAATAAAGCATGCAGCTGAAGTTTCTCAAGCCTCTGAATTTGTAAATAACATGAAAGAGGGATATGATGCTGTAATTGCCCAAGGTGGTAACAATGTGTCTGGTGGACAAAAACAGAGATTATCCATTGCACGTGCTCTTATAAGAAGACCGGAAATATATATATTTGATGATAGTTTTTCAGCTCTTGATTTTAAAACTGATGCAAAGCTTAGGGGCGCCCTAAAGGGAGAAACTAAGGAATCAACGGTAATTATAGTTGCTCAAAGAGTAAGTACTGTAATGGATGCAGATAGAATTATAGTTTTAGATGAAGGCAGAATTGCAGGAATTGGGACTCATAGAGAGCTTTTAAAATCTTGTGAAGTTTATAAAGAAATTGTATCTTCACAGCTTAGTGAGGAGGAATTAGCATGAGTGAAAATAAAGGACAAAAACTAGGGAGGCCAGGAAGGGGACCAGGACACGGCGGTGGTCCCATGGGAGCACCTGTAGAAAAGGCAAAAGACTTCAAAGGAACGCTAAAAAGACTTATGAAGTATTTAATGCCAAGGAAGTTTAATCTTATAATAGTATTTATAACAGCAATTATAAGTACAATTTTTAGTATTGTAGGTCCTAAAATTATGGGTAATGCTACAACCAAGTTATTTGAAGGCCTGATGGCTAAAGGGAAATATGCCATGGATTTATTTAAGCCTGAAAATATAGTAAATACTTTAAAGATGCCGGATTTGCCGGAGTCTCTTAGAAAAATGATAACTGGAGCCATGGCCAATCCAGAAGCGGCTAAAGGGACAGCAGCTCCTAAGGTAGACGTTACAAATATCGACCCAGAACTTTGGACATTTATTAGTAAACATGGTCCTAAAATAGACTTCGACTATATTGGGAAGATAATTTTAATACTTATAGGACTCTATTTAATCAGTGCTTTATTCAGTTATATTCAGCAATATATCATGGCAGGAGTTGCACAAAATACTGTTTTTGATATGCGTAAAGATGTAAATGAAAAGCTTAATAAATTGCCACTTAAGTACTTTGATTCCCGTACTCATGGAGAAATATTAAGCAGAGTAACCAATGATTTAGATACAGTTGCATCAACTCTTCAGCAGAGTTTAACACAATTTATTACATCTATTGTAACTATTGTTGGAGTAATAGTTATGATGTTAACTATAAGCCCAATGCTTACTTTAGTTACTATTACAACATTACCGCTTTCTGTACTAGTTACAATACTTATAGCTAAAAAGTCTCAAAATTATTTTAAAGAACAGCAAAAGGCTTTAGGAGAGCTTAATGGACACGTAGAAGAAATGTATACTGGTCATAAAATAGTAAAGGTATTTGGACATGAAGAAAAGGCTATAAATGAATTCAATGAAATAAATGAAAGACTTTATAATGTAGGTTGGAAGGCTCAATTTATTTCAGGTATAATAATGCCTATGATGAATTTTATAAATAATATTGGTTATGTTTTAGTATCTGTAGTTGGAGGTATATTTGTAACTAATGGAAAAATTACAGTAGGAAACATTCAGGCATTTATTCAATACTCAAGACAATTTGGTCAGCCGATAGTTCAAACTGCAAATATAGCAAACATTTTACAATCCACTGTAGCAGCAGCAGAACGTGTTTTTGAAATATTGGATGAAGTTGAGGAAATGCCTGATGAAGAGAATGCTAAGATAATTGACCTTAAAAACAATGAAATAAAAGAGAAAAATTTAAATAATGGGGAACTTAACGTAGTAGGAGAATTAAAGGGCGGCGTTAAGTTTGAAGGAGTTAAGTTTGGATATAAAGAAACTGTAACACTGATGGAAAATATGAATATAGATGTAAAGTCTGGCCAAACCGTTGCAATAGTAGGGCCGACTGGAGCGGGAAAAACTACTCTTGTAAATTTACTTATGAGATTTTACGAAATTCAAGGTGGCAAAATTTTAATTGATGGAGTAGATATAAAAGATTTTAAACGTGGAGATTTAAGAAGCATGTTTGGAATGGTACTTCAAGATACTTGGTTATTTACAGGTTCTATAAAGGATAATATAGCCTATAGCCGTAAAGATGCAACCTTTGAAGATGTAGTTAGAGCTGCAAAAGCTGCTCATGCAGATCATTTTATTAGAACGCTACCTGAAGGTTATGACACAATATTAAATGAAGAAGCTTCTAATATTTCACAAGGTCAAAAACAGCTTCTGACTATTGCTCGTGTAATACTTGCAGATCCTTCAATATTAATACTTGATGAAGCAACATCAAGCGTTGATACAAGAACAGAAGTACAAATACAAAAGGCTATGAATAGCTTAATGCAGGGAAGAACAAGCTTTGTTATTGCACATAGATTATCAACAATTCGTGATGCAGATTTAATACTTGTTATGAACAACGGAACTATCATTGAGCAAGGTAATCATCATGAGCTTTTAGAGAATGGCGGATTTTACGCTGATCTTTATAATAGCCAATTCTCAGCTGCCAGCGGAGAATAGAGAATATTAATAACAATTAAATGATTAACAAAGAGTGATATGCACTGATATAGTTTGACATGATAAGCCAATTTGATAAAATTAAATAATAAGCTTTAATATTTAATAGTTAATATTTTGTGAGGAATTTTTGCGAATAAATCTTCTAAACAAAGTATTAACTATTATGCATTTAATATTAGCTAAAAATAATAGTGGAGGATTTTATAAACTATGGAAAATACAAAGGATAATATTTATAAGAACAGATGGCTAATACTCCTTATCGTTGTTATGCAGCCATTTATGGCATGCTTAGATGGTAGTATTGTCAATGTTGCTTTGCCTGTTATGGCAAGAAGGCTATCAGTAACTATGTCATCAATAGAGTGGGTGGTAACAAGTTACCTAATAGTTATTTCAGCAACTATTTTAGTTTTTGGCAGGCTTGGAGATATAAAAGGAAAGACTACTGTGTTTAAATGGGGACTTGTACTTTTTGCTATAGGATCATTGCTTTGTGGCATTTCAAGTACATTAACTATGCTTGTGGTTTCTAGAGTGGTACAAGCTATTGGAGCATCAGCAACCATGGCAACAAATCAGGGTATTATAACTCATGTATTCCCAGCAGAAGAAAGAGGACGAGCACTCGGAATATCAGGGACATTTGTTGCACTTGGAACACTAGTAGGCCCCCCACTTGGAGGCTTCATAGTATCTGTTGCAAGCTGGCAATACATATTTTTAATCAATGTACCTATAGGAATTTTAATATTTATATTTGGTATGAAGTTTTTACCTAAGTCCAATGATGGAGTAAATGAAAAGTTAGATATTAAAGGAGCATTTTTATTTTTAGTAGCAATTGTTTCATTATTTATGTGTGTTACAAAGGGCCAGGAAATTGGGTATAATAATTTCATGATAATTTTAGGATTTATATTAGCAATAGGCTCATTTACAGCATTTATAATACTTGAAAAAAGAACAGAGTCACCATTATTGCAGTTAGATATTTTTAAAAATAAATTATTTTCAATAAGTGTATTTTGTGCATTTATTTCATTTGCAGCAATTAGCTGTATAAATATCATTCAACCATTCTACCTTCAGGAAGTCATAAAATTATCACCTTCATCTACAGGATTGTTTATGATGGTTTACCCTCTAATTTTAACTGTAGTTGCTCCAATTAGTGGGTACTTATCAGACAAGATTGGATCAGAATTTCTTACATTTCTAGGGATTTCGTTTACAGCAGTAGGGTTAATATTTATGTCTACCTTAAATGAGTATTCAACTATAGGAGTTATGATGATTTTTGTATCCATACTATCTTTAGGAAATGGACTATTCCAATCCCCAAACACTTCTTTAGTAATGTCTACTGTACCAAAGCATAAACTTGGTATTGCAGGCAGCGTCAATGCTTTAGTAAGAAATGTAGGAATGGTTTTTGGAGTCTCATTTTCAACAACTTTATTATACAACAGAATGAGTTATAAAATTGGGTATAAGGTTTCAAGTTTTGTTCAAGGTAGAGAAGACGTATTTATTTATGGCATGAGAATTGTGTATATTTCCGCGGCAATAATATGTGCAATTGGTGCTTTAACTACAGCTCTTAGATTATATCAGAAAAAAAGAAGTAAAAAAGAACTGTCTAAGGTTGCCTAAGGTGGGGACGGTTAACAACAATTTATTAAATCCATTTAATTTATGGATTGTGATAAATAACATTGAAATTATAAGTATTTTGCACTAAAATAGAAAAGAATAAGATTTATAATTATACGTTCCAACATGAGGTGATAGAATGAGTGATAATAACAGTAATAATAGTATAGCAGGAGAAGGCTGCGAGTTATTAATTCCGATAAATGAAAGAAAGCCATTGAAAGATATAGAAAGAAGTATAATTAAAACATATAGAAAAGGAATATGGTCTAAGTTTATTAGAGCAATTAGCGATTTTAAATTAATAGATGAAGGCGATAAAGTTGCAGTAGCTATTTCTGGAGGTAAGGATAGTTTGCTCTTGGCAAAGCTATTCCAAGAATTTCAAATACACTCAAAGACTAAATTTGAGTTAGAGTTTATTGCAATGGACCCAGGTTTTCATGAAAGTAATAAAGAGATGCTGTTAAGTAACTGTGAGTATTTGAATATTCCAGTTAAAATGTTTGACTCTGGAATTTTTGAAGTTGTAGATAGGATTGCAAGGGATTATCCATGTTATATGTGTGCAAGAATGCGTAGAGGTTCATTATATAATAAGGCAAAGGAACTTGGATGTAATAAATTAGCGCTGGGTCACCATTTTAATGATGTTATTGAAACAACTTTATTAAATGTATTATACTCTGGAAATTTTCAAACTATGAGACCTAAATTAAAAGCTAAAAACTTTGAAGGTTTAGAATTAATTAGACCGATGTTCTATATCCATGAAGATGATATTAGACGTTATACATTAAATGCTGGAATTTCTCCTATGAACTGTGGTTGTATGGTAGCAGCTAGTAAGATTTCAGGTAAACGTACTGAAATAAAAAATTTAATTAAAGATCTAAAGAAGAACTTTAAAGATGTAGAAAAATCTATATTCCAATCAGCACAAAATGTTGGAATGGATTCCATTTTAGGCTGGGTAAAGGACGGAAAAAAATATTCATACTTAGATTTTTATGATGAAGAATAGATTTTAAATAATAGGGGCGGTTAGCAATAGACGTTATGAGAGTCATTGTTGACCGTCCCTATTATTAACTATAAAAAGTGGTATAATAATATTTATGGATTAAGAAGATAGATGAGGACGGTTAGCTAAATTGTTAACCGTCCCAAAAGTTTTAAAGTTAGGAGAGAATATATTGAGAAGGGAAATGTTATTAGAAATATTTAGCAAGGGGATTAGTGGTAAGAATTATGATAAGGGACAAATAGTGCTGGATAATGATTTGGTTTCTTCTATAAATATTACTAGTGAAGAAAATTTAATTTGTATAGATGGAAATGTTATTTCTGAAAATCTTTTTAATGAATACAGTACAAAAATTGAAATGGATGCTGAAAAGAAAAGTATTTTCTCCACTTCTTGCAGTTGTAAGGATTATGAAAATAACGAATTTAAAAAGGAAAATTATTGTTGTAAACATTTAGTTGCAACTTTCTATAAATGCTTAGATGAATTAACAAAACATCCTCTTTTAAAAGAAGAACAAGAGAAAAATTTAATAGTGAAAAATCTCGAGGAAAGTATATTTAAAAATGAAAATAGTACTTTAGAAATGCTTTTACAAGATGAAAAATATAAGGATGAAATAAAATTAGAGATTTATATAAATAAAAATGAATTTAATGGTAACATTACAGCGGAATTTAAGATAGGACTTAACTCTATGAGCTCTAATAGTCTTTATGTTTTAAAGGATATAGATCAGTTTTTAACTTACTACTATAACAAAGTTCCTATAAAATATAGTAAAAACTTTACATTTGATATTAGAAATCAAAGACTTAGTACAAAGGATAAGAGAATTATTGATTTTGTTATTATGTTAAAGGAAATAGAAGGCCCTCATAAATATATCAATAGAACTGAAAAAAAAGCCGTAAATGGTAAGTATATCAATATACCCCAATATTTAGTAAGGCAATTTTTTTATACTATAAAAAGTCACAGAGTTTATTTAAATGAAGGATTTTTTTATAGGGCTGTTGAAACCGAAATATTAAATGAATCTCCGCCTATAAAATTTGATTTAAAAATGGTAAAGAGTGAATATGTGCTTAAATCTCCAGATGGAATGCCAATGAGTTTAGGCTCTAAAAATGATGTTTTTTTATATGGATCAACAATATATTTACCAGACTATGAGTTTTGTTATAAAATAACACCATATCTTGAAGTGCTTAAAGGAGTAAGAGTTGTCACAGTTCCAAGAGAGGAGGAAGAGACTATATTACGAAAGTTAATTCCAAATCTTAAATTTTTATCTTCTAACATTACATTAACCAAAAATATAAAAGATAAAATAGTAATGGATGAGTGTAAGTTTAATTTTTATTTTGATCAGGAAGGGAAAAATATTAATCTTACTTTAAAGGTTAGGTATGGGGCCTTTGAATTTAACATATTTGAAGATTACAATGAGAAAATTATATACAGAGATTCTAAAAAAGAACATGATGTTATCTCACGCCTTAGAGCATTTGGATTTGAAGCAGTAGCAGGAAAATTTTATTTATTAATGGGAGATGACTACATATTTAGGTTTTTTAAAAGTGAAATAGATAAGCTACAGGAAATAGGGGATGTATATTATTCCGAGAACTTCAAAGGTATAAAATCTATTGGTAAAAAGGGTATTAGTGGAGATATTAAATCTGGTAAGTACAATTATTTTGAAATGGAGTTTAAAATAGGGGATATTTCACCTCAAGAGACCTCTAAAATATTAAGAGCATTTAGAGATAATTTAAAATATTACAAGCTTGAAAATGGAGAATACCTTGACTTAGAGGAACTAGAACTTAATAAGTTTTTGAAGCTTTTAGATGTGGTTTCTCATGATGATATAGATGAAAATAATATTAAAATATCTAAAAGTAAGGGAGTTTTCATAGATAATTATTTAGATGAAAATGATATTAGGTATATAAAAGGCAAAAAAGAATTAAAAGAAATAAGAGATAAATTTAAGAATATAGAAAAATTAAAGTTTGAGGTCCCAAAGGACTTAAAGGGAAGCTTAAGAGAATATCAGAAGGTTGGATATAATTGGATGAAAACTCTAGATTATTTAGGCTTTGGAGGGATTTTAGGAGACGAAATGGGACTTGGTAAGACCCTTCAAACTATTGCTTTTATATTATCCAACAAAGGGAAGAAGTCATTAATTATAGCTCCTACATCATTAGTATATAATTGGATAAATGAATTTGAAAAATTTGCACCATCTATTAAGGCAGTTGCCATTAACGGACTAAGAGAGGAAAGGGAAGAAATAATTAAAAATATAAAAACTTATGATGTAGTAATAACAACTTATAATTTATTAAAGAGAGATTCAGATATTTATGAGACCATAGAATTTGATTATTGCATATTAGATGAAGCTCAATATATAAAAAATTCAAATTCTCAAAATGCTATATCAGTAAAAGATATAAATGCAAAAACAAAATTTGCATTATCAGGTACACCAATTGAAAATTCTCTTATGGAGTTATGGTCTATATTTGATTTTATAATGCCTGGATATCTATATGATGAAAAGAGATTTAGCGTAAGATATCATAAAAAACTTAAAGAAGGTCCAGAGGTTTTAGAAGAATTAAATAAGCTTATAAAGCCATTTATTCTTAGAAGAAGAAAAAGGGATGTTATAAAAGAATTGCCTGATAAAATAGAAAAAAGGCTACTTGTGAGTTTAGATGATGAGCAAAAGAAGGTATATAAAGCTTATGCAAATTATGCAGTGGAGCTTATTGAAAAAAAGGTACGTGATGACGAATTTAAAAATAGCAAGATAGAAATACTTTCTTACATAACAAAGCTAAGACAGCTGTGCTTAGACCCAAAGGTACTCATGGATGATTATACTGGGGGCAGCGGAAAGATAGAAGCCCTTGTGGAACTCTTGTTTCAAAGTATAGAAGAAGGCCACAGGATACTTGTATTTTCACAATTTACATCTGTGCTTAAAAACATTGGGAAAAGACTTGAGTTAGAATCAATATCTTTTAGTTATCTAGATGGTTCTGTCCCTTCAGAGAAGAGAATGAATATGGTAAAGGCCTTTAATGATGGGAAGAACTCAGTATTTTTAATAAGTTTAAAAGCTGGAGGAACGGGGTTGAATTTAACTTCAGCAGATGTGGTGGTCCACTTTGATCCTTGGTGGAACCCAGCAGTTGAAGAACAGGCTACAGATAGAGCACACAGAATTGGTCAAGAAAATGTGGTAGAAGTAATAAAAATCATAGCTGAAGGAACTATCGAGGAAAAAATTATATCACTTCAAGAAGAAAAGAAAAAGCTAATTTCACAATTGATGGGAGACGAACTTTCAGGAGGTGAAGGCTTTGCAGCTTTAAGTGATGAAGAAATATTAGGGTTGTTTGAAAATGGTGATGGTTAGCAACTATTGAATTTATATATGATATTTCTATTTAATAATTGTAAATATAAGCATTGTATATAAAAGAGGTTTTGATCCTACTAAATTAAATAACTATAATGAGGTAAAGTAAAATGGAACTTATTCCTGCAAAGCAAATACTATCATCCTGGGCAGATAATAACAACTGGTTTGGAATAAATTATAATATGAATATATATAAAGGCTGTTGTCATGGATGTATATATTGTGATTCAAGAAGTGAATGTTATCAAATTAAAGATTTTGATATTGTTCGTGCAAAAGATAATGCTATTGAGATATTAAATAGTGAACTTAAATCAAAGAGAAAAAAGGGCGTAGTTGGAACTGGTGCAATGTCAGATCCATATAATCCTCTTGAAGCAAAATATAAATTTACTAGAAGTGCATTAGAACTCATAAATAGATATAACTTTGGAATGGGTATTGCCACAAAAAGTGATCTTATTACAAGGGATATAGACATATTAAATGATATAAAAAGTCATTCACCTGTTCTTATCAAAATTACAATTACAACTGCAGATGATAGTCTTAGTAAGAAAATTGAGCCTAATGTAGTAGTATCATCTAAAAGGTTTGAAGCAATAAATAAACTTTCTTCTCAGGGGATTTTTACAGGTATATTACTAATGCCTGTGTTACCATTTATTGAAGATAGTGATGAAAATATACTTAGGATTATAAGACTTGCAAAGGAAAGTGGAGCAAAATTTATTTATCCTGCATTTGGAGTTACACTTAGACAAAATCAAAGAGACCATTTCTTTAACAAGTTAGATGAAAACTTTTATGGCGTAACTGAAAAATATATAAAGGAATATGGGTTTTCCTATGAATGTCGCTCGAAACGAGCGGCTAAATTGTGGAACCTCTTTAAAGTAGAATGTGATAAGGCGAAAATATTATATAAAATGAAAGATATCATTGCTGGCTACAAAAGAGATTATGAAGTAAAACAAATAAGCTTCTTTTAATTAGAATCAAAGCAGCTTCTGCATAAGTAAATAATACAAATTAATCTAAAGGCATCTGCAAATTGCAGATGTTTTTCCACGTTCTTGGGGACGGTTGGCAACAATTAATTAACATATCATAAAAATCTAGAAAGAAAAAGGAATTATGCATTATAATAAATCTTAAGGTGATGTTTTAAAGAAGTAAATGGATACTAAAAAAAGTGAAAATCCTAAATTAGGAAAAGAGATGATAAAAATAAACATAAAAGAAATAGAACAAATAATTTTCAAAGCTTCTTCTAATATAATGAGAAAAATGGGAGAAGAGGTTTTTAAAAATGGATTAGTTACTAATGTGAAGGGAAGAAAAATAGAAGAAATATACCATATCTATGGAGAAGTATCCGGTGACAAGAATTATGATGAATTAAAAACCCATATAAAAATAAACTTGAAGTATAAAAAGCTAGATGATGTGCGTTGTAGCTGTGAGAATTTTAGAGAGATTTCTAAAGATAAAAGATTGTTTATGTGTGAGCATTTAATTGCTACGGCATACAGGTTTTTAAGTTTATTAGAAAATAAGAAATGCAAAGAAAAAAAAACGCAGGAAAAGTTACTTAAGCAAGAAAATACGCCAAAGAAACAAAAAGAAAAAACTCATGTGGGCATGGATATAAAAATAACTCATAAATCATGCAAAGGAATAAGTAGTTATGAGTTAGAATTCCGATTGGGCTTTGCACAAAAGTACTTAATTGATGATTTAGTGGGTTTTATTTTAAATCTAGACAAGGGACAAAGTATTTGCTTCAATAATCAGTTTATCTATAATCCAGAAGAATATGTGATTTCCCCCAAAGACATAAAAGTAGTAAATTTTATTAGAGAATATGTAAATAAAAGCAATGGCATATTTTCCATGGGTAGAGTATTAACAATAGACGCTAATGATTTAAGAAGATTTTTAGAATGTATAGAGAAAAGCAAAATTAGATTTAAGTACAATGGGATAGAATATAACACAACTGTCTTTAATACTGATTTACCTCTTACTTTTACTTTAAAAGAAGAAAAAGAATACTTTAAATTAACAACTTATAATAAGCTTCCAATTTCTTTAACTGAAAACAAAGATGTATATTTCTTTAATGATAATATTTATTTACCTTCTAGCAATCAAATTGAAAAATATTTACCTTTATATTATAGATTCAGAGAAAGAAATGAGATTTTATATGATAAAACTATAGGAAATTATAATAAAATTATTTCTTTGCTAAATAGCATTTCAACAGATATTACACTTACAGAAGAAATAAAAAGATTTGCAGCTAGTTTATTAAAATTTGAATTTTTTATTTATAAAGAGAAGGAAGATATATATTGTAATGTATATACAATGTATAACAATGAGAAGATCAACATATTAGAAAAGATTAATAAAAAAACACAAGTTATAAGAAATTCACGCCAGGAAGAAAGAGTTCTTATGAAGCTTGAATACTATAAGTTTATAAAGAGAAAAGATACGCTTATATTTATTGGCGGGGATGAAGATCTTTTTAATATATTAAATAGTAAGAAACGTGGAATACAATCATTAGGTACACTAATTTTAGGCCAAGGATTAGAAGATATAAAATTATATAATACTAGCTCTATTAACATAGATTTCTATGAGGGAAACGATAGATTTAAATTTAGTTATAATATTGGTGATGTGGATACTAGGGAGCTAGGAGATATATTTAGAAGCTACAAATCCAATAGTAGATTTTATAAAACTAAAGATAATGGATTTATAGATTTTGAAGATGAAGGTATAAGAAATTTCTTTAATTTAATTGAAATATTAGATATCAATAAGGATATAGATAAAGGTAGCTCTTATATAGAAAAAAATAAGGCAATATATATAGCTGAAAGCTTGAAAAATAGGGATTATAAATTTGGGGAAGGAATAGAGCTTATAAAGAATATAGAGAACAAAATAACTACAATAAATAGTAAAGATGTAACTGTTCCAAAAAGTTTAAGGGCAAAACTTAGAGAATATCAAATCATTGGATTTAAGTGGTTTAATAGCTTAAGTGAGCTAGGGTTTGGTGGTATTTTAGCAGACGAAATGGGTCTTGGAAAGACAGTTCAAACCATAGCCTTTCTTGTAGGACAAAAGAGTAAAAAGTCTTTGATAATTGCTCCAACATCCTTGATTTATAATTGGAAGTCTGAAATAGAAAAATTTGCTCCAGAATTAAGAGTAGGTATTGCTCATGGAAATATAGAGAAGCAGGAAATTGTAATAAATAATTTAGAAGAATATGATTTGCTTTTAACCACCTATGGAACTCTGAGAAATAACATTGATAAGTATAGTAATATTCAATTTGACTATTGTATTATAGATGAAGCTCAAAATATTAAAAATTTCGAAGCTCAAGTAACTTTGGCTGTTAAAGAAATTAAGGCTAATGCAAGATTTGCACTTACAGGAACTCCTATCGAAAATAGTTTAACAGAACTTTGGTCTATATTTGATTTTATAATGCCCGGCTATCTATACTCTAAAGAAACCTTTGAAGAAAAGTTTATTTATAACGAGGATTGTGATTTAGAAAATCTTAAGTTAATTATAAAGCCCTTTATTTTGAGAAGAACTAAAAAAGAAGTTATAGAGGATCTTCCAGATAAAATAGAAAAGAAAATATTAGTAGAAATGACCTCAGCTCAAAAGACTATATATAAAGATTATATAAAAGAGGTTAAAGAAAAAATAAAGGATAGTTCCAAAGGGAAAATAGAAATTTTCTCTTACTTAACAAAACTAAGACAAATTTGCTTAGACCCCTCTCTTGTATTTAATGAATATAAAGGAGGCAGTGGAAAGCTTAAGCTTGCAATGGCATTAATAGAAGAAAATACAGCATCTCAGGGGAAAACACTGCTTTTTTCACAGTTTACTTCTGCTTTGAAAAAGATAGCCGAATCTTTAGAAGACAATGAAATTGAGTATGTTTATTTAGATGGATCTACACCACCTAAAGAAAGAATTAAATTAGTAAATGAGTTTAATAGTAGTAACAAGCCTAAGGTATTCTTAATCTCCTTAAAGGCGGGGGGTACCGGACTTAATTTAACCTCAGCAAACTTAGTTATTCACTTTGACCCTTGGTGGAATCCAGCAGTAGAAGATCAAGCAACAGACAGGGCTCATAGAATTGGACAAAAGAATGTAGTAGAAGTAATTAAGCTAGTTTCAAGAGGAACTATAGAAGAAAAAATAATATTAATGCAAGAGCATAAAAAAGAGCTAATTGATACGATTATTACAGGAGAACTTACAGAAGGTACTATATTAAATAAGTTATCAAAGGAAGAGCTATTAGAACTTTTTTATAGATAGCCATTATTAAATTTGCATTCACTTGATGATCAGCATAATGATTAATTAAAATGGGACGGTTCACAACTATCATGGGTAAATAGTTATGAACCGTCCTTAATTGTATATATTATTCAATAATATTCCTGATATTTACATATTGATATGGAATTATTGGTTATTATGGGTGTTGTGCTCAATAATATAGATAAAAATTTAATGAAAATAAAGGAAATAATAAAAAAATATCGAATATATTTAAACACTAAAAAGTTGTAGCTAAAGATGGAGGAGTAAAATTATGAAAATCAAAGGGAAATTAGTGGCAGCATTTAGCTCTATTATAGTTATATTTTCTTTAATTATTTTTACAGTAGTCTATTATAGAGTTAATAAAATGGCAAATGAAAACTTTAAACAGACTATATTAGCTAATGCTAATATGGGAATTACTCTTATAGACACAAAATATCCTGGAGAGTGGGAATTAAAGGGAGAGAAATTATATAAGGGAGATACCTTAATCAATGAAAATTTTGATGTAGTGGACTCAATAAAAAAGGATACAGGATATTTGTCAACAATATTTATGAAGGATACAAGAGTATCTACTAATGTGCTTCTAGATAATGGAGAAAGGGCAATTGGTACAAAAGCTTCTAAAGATGTAACTGAAAAGGTATTAAATGAAGGAAAGGAATATCATGGAGAAGCGGTAGTTGTAGATAAAAAAGTAATAACTTATTATTGTCCAATAAAGAATTCAAATGATGAAGTTATAGGTATGTGGTTTACAGGAATAGAAAAAACAAAAGTTGACTCAGAAATACGTACATTAATGATAAGTATTTTTATAGTAGGCATTATAGTATTAATTATTAGTATAGTTTTTACGTTTATAATAGCAAAAAACCTAGTAAACCCATTAACCCTTGCAATAAATCATTTAGGATTGATATCAATGGGTGATTTTACTATGGGTGTACCAGGGAAGTTTATGAAAAGAAAAGATGAAATAGGTGAAATTGCAAAGGCTTTAGATACTATGCAAAGTTCTATAAAGGCTCTTGTGGAAAATGTAAGATATGAGACAGATTCAATTGAAGATGTTGTATATATGGTAAATAAAAAAGTAATAGATTTAAATGAAAGTATAGAGAAAATATCATTAACTACAAAAGAACTATCTGAAAGTATGGAAGAAACTGCGGCATCATCAGAAGAAATGTCTGCAACCGCAGAGGGAATTGAAAGAGCAGTTTACTCCATTGCAGAAAAATCGCAAGAAGGTGCCATGAAGGCAGGAGAAATTAATAAAAGAGCAGAGGATACAAAAGAAAATGTGCAACATTCTCAGAAGAAATCTAATGATATATTTATAAGCACAAAAATGGATTTAGAAAGGGCTATTGAAGCATCAAAGGTTGTAGAAGAAATAAATGTACTTTCAGAATCTATAATGCATATTACATCTCAAACAAATCTTCTTGCATTAAATGCTGCTATTGAGGCTGCAAGAGCAGGGGAAGCAGGAAAGGGATTTTCAGTAGTAGCTGAAGAAATAAGGAAGCTAGCAGAACAATCTAAAAGTACAGTAATAGAAATTCAAAATATAACAAGTAAAGTAACAGAATCTGTAAAGGATCTTTCAGCAAGCTCAAACAAGCTATTAACATTTATGAATACAGACGTATCAAATAATTATAATACTATGCTTAGTGTTGCAGATAAATATAGTAAAGATGCAGAGTTTGTTCATAATCTAGTATCAGAATTTAGCTCGACTTCAGAGGAACTTTTAGCATCCATAGGTGATGTGCTGAAGACCATAGATGGAGTTGCAAAAGCAGCTGGTGAAGGGGCCGGAGGAACAACAGATATTTCAGGTAGGGTTTTGGAAATTAATAATGAATCTAATGATTTATTAAAAGAAGTATTAAAATCAAAAGAAAGTGCTGATAATCTCAAGAAGGAAGTTTCTAATTTCAAAATTTAAGCCTTTAATAAAAGGGACGGTTCACAACTATTTACCAATAATAGTTGTGAACCGTCCCAAGGTTGTTATAGAATTTAAAGTAATATGAAATAAATTTCAATAAATTATAAAAGTACATCAATTCTCTTTTTTAAAACATCATAAATATCTTCACATTGTTCATTTATATCATAGACTAATTTTTCAGTATCTTTTATTTTAGAAGATTTAGATGAAGTGTTGATAGACACTGCTAAATGACCAGCAGAGCTGGCTAAGCCTAATGAAGTAGCACTTAATAAATATAAAGTATTTAATAATGGAGTAACATAGTTTTCTATATAGTTCTTTTCTTCAGGATTTAACCCTAATTTAGTTATTTCATCTTTAATTATGTTTACACTTGAAATAGTTTCAGCAGACTTAATAATATTATCTGAAATTGAGCAAGGTTCGGTTTCTACATCATTAATAGAATGTGTATTGTTTTCATTGTTTGTAATATTTATATTATTTTTTTGCCTTTCTTTAAATTCTTGTTTGCTACTCATCTATTAACTCCATAACGCATAATTTTATTTATTATTTATTTATATGGGATTATATGCATGGGTATGTATAAACATTTTATTTTCATAAAAACATGTGAGTAAAGTTAAGTATTGGTTAAATGTAACAAAAGGTTATTATGAAATAGTTTTCATATAGCAATAAGATGGAACCATGATTATGTAAAAAGTAATAATCATATTGTGAAAATATACTATGCCAATGGAAAAGTTTATGATAAAAACCAGTAAATTTCAGAAATTCATTGATTTTATAATTGACTTGGATTATAATGTTAGTGTTACATATTAAAGTAAAGGAGGTAAAATTATGAGTATTTGCATTATTAGAAAAATGGATAAAATTAGAGCAATATCTGTAAGAATTTCAGCAAATTTTGTGTTTAACGGGACAAGTGCGTCTAAAATTAAATATTTTTCTAAAGTAAGCAGGTGATTCATATTTTACCAGATATACTAAGTTAATAATATCCGGGTAAGGTGTGGCCTTGCCCGGTTTTTTATATTTTTTTTGTGCAGCATTCCGGGCAGTAGTTTACTTGCCTGGATTTTTTGTTGTTAAAAATTAAATAAATCTGGCAAGCACATCTTATCCTTATTTTAAGGAGGGGTTTATATGATTGAATTATCATTGAATGGAGTAATTAAGTATTTTGGAGCTAATTTAATTTTAAGTAATATTACCTTTGATATGCATCAAGGAGAAAGGGTTGGGTTAGTTGGAAGAAATGGAAGTGGGAAAAGCACAGTACTAAAACTGATATCGGGACTAGAGCCTATTGATAAAGGAAATATGGCCATTAGAAAAGGAGCAAAAATTGGATACCTAGAACAAATGCCAAACTATAAAGATGAGTATACAGCTCGTAAAGTCTTGAATCTTGCATTTAAAGATTTAACTGACATTGAAGAAAATATGATAGATCTTGAAAATAAGATGAGAAATTTAGAGGAGGAAGAGCTTCATAAGATATTAAAGCTATATAGTAATATGCAGCAGCGGCATGAGGCAATGGGTGGATATGAAAAGGAAGAGAAACTTAGTAAAATATGTAGTGGATTGAAGTTAACAGATGAATTTCTAAATAAGCAGTTCAGCGTACTAAGTGGAGGAGAAAAAACTACTGTAATGCTGGCAAAAATATTGCTGGAAGAACCAGATGTATTACTTTTAGATGAGCCAACAAACCATTTAGATACCGAATCTTTAGAGTGGCTTGAAAATTACCTGAAAGAATACAGGGGAACTGTTCTTATGGTATCCCATGATAGATATTTTTTAGATAGTGTTGTATCTAAAATAGTTGAAATCGAGAATTTAGAAAGTAAAACCTACATAGGGAATTACTCTAACTTTATAAGGCAAAAAGAGGAAAATCTAAAGTTGGAATTAGAAGCATATAAAGAACAGCAGAAGAAAGTAGGGGCTATAGAAAATTCAATAAAGACCTTAAGAGATTGGGCTAATAGAAGTGGCAATGAAAAGTTTTTTAGAAGAGCTGCAAGTATGCAGAAGAGACTAGATAAAATTCAGAAAGTAGATATACCTAATACTGAAAAACAAAATATGAAACTAAGTTTTATAGATAGTGAGCGATCGGGGAAGGAAGTAGTAAAGATTGAAGATGCGTATAAAAGCTTTGATGATAAGATATTATTTGATAATGCTGATTTATTAGTTACTTATGGAGAAAGGGTAGCACTGATGGGACCTAATGGAAGTGGAAAATCTACTATTATGAGAATTTTATTAGGAGAAGAAGGTGTTAGTGCTGGCAAGGCGGAGCTAGGTGCTAATATTAAAGCTGCATATTTACCGCAAAATATAACCTTTAAGGATGAAACGCAAACAGTTCTTCAGTATTTTAGAGAAGATATAGATATATTGGAAGGTAAGGCTAGAGAATATCTTTCAAAGTTTATGTTTTTTGGAGAAAGTGTGTTTAAAAAGGTTAAAAATTTATCAGGAGGAGAGAAAACAAGACTTAAACTAAGTAAACTTTTATACGAGGATATAAATTTACTAATATTAGATGAACCTACAAATCATTTGGATATTGAGTCAATAGAAACATTAGAAGATGCACTAATGGATTTTAAAGGAACTATATTCTTTATATCCCATGATAGATACTTTATAAATACGATTTGCAATAGAATAGTGGCTCTTGAAAATAAGCAGCTTATAAATTACCTGGGAAATTATGATTACTATAAAGTAAAAAAAGCCGAACTAAAAGAAAGGCAGGAAGAGATAAAGGAAAAAAAGCTAAGGAAGGTAAGAGAGGTAAATGAGACAAAGAAAAAAGAAATTGAGACTAAGAAGATAGAGAAAAAAATAAATAAACTTGAACAAGAGATCTCTGAATTGGATATTAAAATAGACTCTATAGGTTCTGATTATATAGAACTAAGTAAATACACTTCTCAAAAAGAGAATATTGAAAAGGAACTAGAAAGGTTACTGGAAGAATGGATTAAATATAATGAAAATTAATTAAATATTATGCAAGGACGTGAATATAAAATGAAATATTTAAAACAACTGCTAAAACCATATATAGGATTGCCTAAAGAAATATATGTAATATTTGTTGCTAGAATAATTAATGCTTTTGGTTGCTTTGTAATGCCATTACTAACAATTATACTAAAAGACAAAATAGGACTATCAGAGCAAATGGTTGGAGTGTATATAAGCGCCACAGGCATATTACAGCTCCCAGCTGCTATGCTCGGCGGAAAACTGGCGGATAGTATTGGAAGAAAAAAAGTAATAGTTATATTTGATTGCTTAGCCGCGTTACTTTACCTAAGCTGTGGATTTATGAAGCCATCTATTACTATGGTATATGTATTAATGCTAGCATCAGCCTCAATGATTACTGCAGGACCAGCGCATGACTCTTTAATAGCAGATTTAACTACTCATAAAAATAGGGAGGGAGCATATGCTCTTTCATATATGGGATGGAATTTAGGTTTTGCTATAGGACCAGTTATAGGTGGACTTTTGTATGAAAAAAACTTATCTCTTATATTTATAGGGGATGCAATAACAGCTTTAGTTTCTCTGGCATTGATCACGCTATTTATTAAAGAAACTATTCATAAAACAGAGGAAGAAATCACTGATGAAGATCGTATTATGGAAAGGCGCGAAGAAGGTTCCATTTTTCAGGTACTTATAAAAAGACCAATATTAATTTACTTTGCTGTAATTGTATGTGGATTTAACTTTGTCTACTCTCAATGGTCATACTTAATGCCGCTTCATCTTATATCTATTCATCCGGAAAATAAAGCTGAAATTTTTGGACGAATATCAGGACTCAATGGAATAGTAGTAATATTATTTACTCCTTTAATTACTTATATGTCTAAAAATGTTAAGAGTATTAGAAGAGTAGTTTATGGAGGGGTGTTATATGCCTTAGGGTTTGGAATGCTAGGATTTTATAATGGGTTAGTATACTTCTTTGTAAGTACATTTATATTTACTTTAGGAGAAATATCACTTGCAATTAGTACGTCACCATTTATTGCAAATCATACACCAGCGTCCCATAGGGGAAGAATGAGTGCTATTATTCCTATGATATATGGATTGGGTTATACACTAGGACCTGTAGGGATGGGGCAAATATTAAGATTTGTAACAATAAATGGTGCTTGGAAGATAGTTGGAAGTATAAGTATAGTTGCGTCTTGCTTTATGCTTATACTTGAGTCTTATGAAAGAAGAAATAAAATTCAAAATAGTACTGAAGAGGTAATAAGTGTAAAATAGTATAAAAAAACATGGCTAATCGATTTTTGTAATCAATAATTTTTCCTTTAGCATAGAGGTTTCATTGTAGTTATTAAGAAATAATTAATATATTAAATTTACTATGAAGTAACTGGAAATATTGAACTATTGCTTTGCATATGATATCATAAATGGCATAAAAGCCAATTGGTTTAATAATATAACTCAATTGGTTTATATTTGTATTTGTTAATTGATGATAGTGAATACGAAATTGAATTACCCTGATAATTTATCTAAATACATTTCTTGGAAGTGTATTTGGTTAATTATTAGGGCATTTTAATGAAAAATAAAAGAGATCATATAAATGAGTGTAACATTGAAGTGATCTATAAGTATAAAGGGGGAGAATTATGGATAATGGAAATTTAGAAAGTCAGTCAAGTATAGGAGTGGATACACAGCCAAATGCAAAGACAATTATAGGGTCTACTTCAGGTATAGACATCAATAATACTAAACCACAAAAACCTAAAAAGATCAGATTTAGGCTTAAAAAACCAATGATATTTGTTTTACTTATAATCATTGTAGTAGGAGTATTTGGAATTAGGTCCTATTCTAAGTCTCAAAAGGCGAAGATTAAAGAAGTTAGCACTGCAGCAGTTAAAAAAAGTTCATTAACTCAATCAGTAACGCTTACAGGCAGTATTGAATCAAGCAGCAGAAACGAAATAGCATTATCACCTTCTCTGAAGGTTGTGGAGATTTTTATAAAAGAAGGACAAACTGTCAAAAAGGGTGATGTCTTGGCTAAGTTAGACGACTCAGATTTTAAAAGTCAGTTAGAAAAGCAAAAACTTAATTTATCTAATGCAGAATATAATTTAAATTACATAGTAGAAAACAGTTCATCAAACGACAAACTAACTTCTGAGAATGCATTAAAACAGGCACAGATATCACTGGAAAATGCCAAAATTAATTTGGACGATGTAAATAAGAAATTTGGACAAAGTAAAAGTTTATTTGAAGATGGATTGGTATCAGCCAATGAATTTGAAGCAGCAAAAAAAGCAGTTAAGGACAACCAAAATGCTGTGAAGAGTGCTGAAATTGCTCTGGCAAATGCGCAAAGTACTTATTCTAGCATGGATTCAACTATAAACAATAAGATTATAAATCAAAAAAATCAAATTGAATTAATTCAGTCAGAAATTCAGAGTCTTAACAAGAAGATTGAGGATTGTAATTTAAGAGCAAATGTAGATGGAATAGTTACAAAAATAGATGCTAAAGTAAATCAATATCCAGAAGCAGGGGAGAAGATTATAATAGATGATAATTCATTATATAAGGCTTCTATGGATGTAAGTCAGTATGATGCTATAAAGATGAAGAAGGGACAAAAGGCAATAATTAATGTAAATGGAGGGGACAAAAAATACACAGGAGCTGTCACAGATATTGGCCAGCGTGCAGAAAAAAAGTTAAACTCAACAGATCAGGATTCAAAGGTTAATGTCAAAGTATCTATAAACAAGCCAGATACAAATGTTAAAATAGGGTATGAAGTAGACACAGAAATTATTTTGAATGAAAAGAAAGATGTACTACAAATAGGTTTTGAAGCAATAAAAGAAGATGCAGGTAAAAAATATGTTTTTGTTATAGATGGTAATAATACAATAGTTAGAAGGTACATCACTACAGGATTGGAAACTGATTATAATATTGAGGTTTTAAGTGGATTAAAAGAAGGGGAAAAATACGTATTAAGTCCAGAAAAAACTTTAAAAGAAGGCGACAAAGTTTCTGAGTCTGGAGGAAATAAATAATGGTTATTGAAATTCAAGATCTTATAAAGATATATGATACGGGAGCTATTACGCTAAAGGCTTTGAAGGGCGTTAATTTTCAGGTTGAAGAAAATGAATATGTTGCAATTATGGGTGCATCTGGTTCAGGCAAGTCTACACTTATGAATATTTTAGGCTGCCTAGACAGAGCTTCTTCTGGTAAATATATTTTAGATGGCAAAGATATATCTACTCTAGATGATGATAGTCTTGCTGAAATTAGGAACAAAAAAATAGGATTTGTGTTTCAGTCATTTAATTTACTTCCAAAGCTTAGTTCTCTTGAAAATGTTGAGCTGCCTATGATGTATAATAGGATACCTTTAGCGGAGAGACGTAAAAGAGCAAAGGTAGCTTTGGCAAAGGTAGGGCTTGAAAGCAGAATGCATCATAAACCAAATGAGTTATCTGGAGGTCAAAGACAGAGAGTTGCAATTGCGAGAGCTTTAGTCAATAATCCGTCGATACTTTTGGCAGATGAACCTACAGGAAATTTGGACAGTGCATCAAGCGAAGAAATAATGGGTATTTTTAAAGAGTTAAATGATGAAGGTGTAACCATAGTAATGGTAACTCATGAGTCAGATATAGCAGCATATACAAAGAGAAATATTCTGTTTAGGGATGGAAATATAATATCCGATAAACCTGTTTTAAATAGAAAATTAATTAGGGGGCAGGTATAAATGTATCTTCTTGAGAGCTTAAAATCTGCTGTTCAAAGTATAAAGGCAAACAAAATGAGATCTTTTTTAACTATGCTTGGAATAATAATAGGTATATCATCTGTTATTACGATAGTATCAATTGGAGAAGGGGCAAAGCGGTTTATTACAGGAGAATTTGAGGGCATGGGTACCAATGTAATAAATTTGCAGATGAATTCTTCCTCAGATGATATAAGAAAAAGAGATTATTTTACCTTAGAAGATGTAAATTTAATAACAGATAAGGTGCCAGAAGTTACTGCCGTTGTGCCTATAGTCAATGGCATGGGTTCCTTTAAAGCAAACGATAAATCTAAGAGGGTATATGTAAGTGCAACAAATCATAAACATCCAGAGGTTGAAAATATAAAGATTTCCGACGGAAGATTTTTAAATGAGCATGATGTTGAGACTAACAAAAATGTTGCAGTGATAGATTATCGAACAGCGGAAGAATTATTTAATGATGCAGAAAATGCAGTTGGAAAAAAGGCAAAAATGAATATAGGTGATAAATATTTAGATTTGTTCATCGTAGGTGTTTTAAAGAGTGAAGAGGGTTTGGCTTCTTTTGATGGTGGCAGGCCAGGGCAGATATACATACCTATAACAATACGAGAACAAATAATGAAATCTACTGATATAAGTTATATGTCTGTTATTGTGTCGGATATGTCAAAAGCAGATGAGACAAGCTCTAAAATAACAAGAATTATTGAAAACAAGCATAGAAATTCAAATAAATACACAGCTAACAAGGGCTTTCCAGAGCTAGATAGTGTTAACAAGATATTAAACATGCTTATACTTGGGTTAGGAGCAATTGCAGCTATATCATTATTAGTTGGTGGCATAGGAGTAATGAACATAATGCTTGTATCTGTAACAGAAAGAACAAGGGAAATAGGTATAAGAAAAGCAATTGGTGCTAAGACCAGTGATATAAAACTTCAGTTCTTATCAGAATCGGTTATTTTATGCTTAATAGGAGGAATAGTTGGAACTATGCTGGGTATCTCAGCAGGAAAAGCAGCAAGTAAGTTAATGAAGGTGGAAATTCCAGTATCAATAAAAGTTATACTTATTGCTTTTATTTTCTCATCATCAGTGGGAATTTTCTTTGGCCTATATCCTGCTAAAAAAGCAGCAAAACTTGATCCAATTGATGCCTTGAGGTATGAATAAAAGGGGTCAGGCCCCTGGGATAAAAGGTAAAACTAGAAGTTTTCATTAGTAAAAAATGTAGGAGGGATAAGCTATTTAACTTTCCCTCCTAATCGATTTTTGATGCCAATAATTTAACAGCAGGGATATCTGCAGGTGCCCAGTTTAAAGAAAGCAAGTTTTCTTTAGGTAACCAAATAAGTTTTGCATGCTCATCTGCAATAGGGTGTCCACCTACAATTCTGCACTTTGTTGTAATTAAATTTACTATACAATTATCATATTCATGAGTGTTGTCATTGAATATATTAATAAATTCAATATCACAACTAAGCTCTTCTTTAATTTCCCTTACTATTGCATCAGCAATTGACTCACCCTGCTCAATTTTTCCACCAGGAAATTCCCAAAGATTTGGGAGTGTCATTTTTGTAGAACGAAGAGCACAAAGCACTTGATTTTGTTCATTTTCAATAATTGCACCAACTACTTTTACTATTTTCTTCACTTTAAACACCTCTTTATATAGTGTAGCATAGATGTCAAGTGCCAGGCACGTGGCAAGTTGGAAAAGTTATCGAAGATGCCTAATATAATATATGTGCCATATTATTTACCGCCCCCTAAATTTAGGGCGCGGCATCTTGAAAACAGATATTTATTTTGTAGGATTTGAAACAGTTAGTTCATTCCATAGTTTCTCAAAAACTTTATCATTAATTTTAAAGTATACAGTGGAATAGCCATAATATACATATCCACTTTTTAAAATTGTAAAACTTACCTCGCAGCCATCTTTTAATTTTAAGATGATTTCTTTATATTCATCATCATTTCTATAATCACCTAAGGAAGTTTCTATTTCCTCCTGAGAGTAAGGAGTAGACTTATTTACCTTATCAAGAAAGCGATTTAATAAAGCTATATCATTTATTGGGCTAAAAGCTTCTACACCATTATTCCAATTATTATAACTTCTAAATTTAGCTTTGATAACATTGCCCTTAAGATTTAATTTTCCAAATACATCTGCTCCGGTATTAATTGTTATTCCATTCAAACAGTCATAAAACTCAGGGTAAGATGCTCCGTCGGGAGTTTTAATATTAGTCATTATTCTAAAGGCTTTATCATAGCCTTTTACTGTATATACATCCTGCTCTCCTATATTAGAGGCAAACTCCTTTGAATACTCTGTTTGTTTACTCCATTCATTTATATTAGCCTTTGTTCTACCTAGTTTCTCGCCTAAAAGATTTTCCGTATTTTTAGAATCAATGATTGTATGAGAAGAAGTATATATTTTGCCATTATATACAATAAGGGGAATCATTTTAACATAGATGCCATTGTTATTTGGTAATTCTATTTTAGGGATGGTTACTATATTAGGTGGATTTTTAGTTTTATTTATTATAGTTTTAAAGCTCATAAGTCCTATGCAGATTAATAAAATAGCGGCTACTGCTGCAAAGGAAGTATTATACAACTTTTTCTTTGTCCTCTTTGTCTCTATAGAAGTAGACTTTAAATTGTTCGCTAGTTTATTTTTGAATTCTTCACTTGCTTTTATATTAGAAAAGGCATCTTTGATTTTATTTTTATTCATGCTCAAAATCCTCCATCAATTTAGATTTAAGTAATTTCCTTGCTCTACTAAGTTGTGAACCAACTGTTGATTCTTTTAAATTTAAAATGTTAGCAATTTCAGAAATACTATAATCTTCATAGTAAAATAGAAAAATAACACTTCTATATTTCAATGGCAAGCTTAAAACAGTTGCAATTATTTCATTATCTTCCTGCGTAGCAGCAATAAACTCACCCTCTAATGGAGCTGTCTTTTTAAACCATGAAGACTTTAATTTATCTTTACTTAAATTAATTGCAACTTTAATTAACCAGGCCTTTTCTTGTTCACTGCTTTGAAATGTTGGCTGCTTCTCAAGAAGCTTAATAAAAGTCTCTTGTGTTATATCTTCAGCATCATTAAAGTTTTTCATGTAAGAGTAGGAAATTCTTAGTATCATATCAGAATATTTTTCAATAATATTTTGAATATAATTTTCGGTACCATAAAATTTATTCATGAGTTTTTACTCCCCTTTCACTACTAATACGATTCATAAAGGCAAAATTTTGCACTAACTAATATTTTTATTAAATAAATCTTGATGTTGCATTGATTGGCTATTAAGCTTGACTTAGTAAATATTTTATAGTAAACTGTAGCCACATAAAAAATAATAGAGACAGTTCGTAACCATCCTGTCTATAAACAAAACTAGGACGTAACTACTGAATTAGGTAGTTTTTTGTTTATGGAGGGCGTATGCCCTTTTTTGTTTGGAAAAAATAGAAAATTATAGATATATAGTTCCTAAAGTAAGGAGAAGTTGTAATGAAAAAAATAGGTTTAACTACAACAGTACCAATAGAAGTTATAATTGCTGCAGGATATACACCGGTAGATTTAAATAATATCTTTATAACCTCAGAGAATTATTTGAAATATATAGATATAGCTGAAAGAGATGGATTTCCTAAAAGCTTATGTGCTTGGATAAAGGGAATTTATGGAGTATGTTTAGAAAATAATATTAAAGAAATAGTTGGAGTTATGGGGGGAGATTGTTCTAATACTAAAGCCCTTATTGAAGTGCTTGAGTTAAGAGGAATAAAGGTTTATCCATTTTCCTTTCCAAATAGCCATAATCTTAAGGATGTAGAAAATGAAATAAAAAGATTTATGGATATCTTTAATGTAACTCTAGAAGAAGTTGAACCAGTTCGAAAAAGATTGAATGAAATTAGGGAGTTAGGTAAGGAAATTGATGAATTAACATATAAGGAAAACAAGGCTACTGGCTTTGAAAATCATCTGTATCAGGTAAGCTTAAGTGACTTTAATGGAGATATAAATTTATATAAAGCTGATCTTGAAAAGGCTATCCATGATATTAGAAAAAGGGAGCCAATAAATAAAAAATTAAGATTAGGATATATAGGGGTTCCTCCAATGACTGGAGATATATATGACTTTGTTGAAAATTTTAATGCTCATTTTGTATATAACGAGGTACAAAGGGAATTTGCTTTTCCTAGAGGAGATAAGGCTTTAAATATATTTCATCAATATTATGACTACACTTATCCTTATGATACTGGATTTAGAATTAAGGAATTAAAAAAACAAATTGAAGATAGAAACTTAGATGGCATAATTCACTACACTCAGGCATTTTGCCATAGGGCAGTTGAAGATATAGTGTTAAAGAATCAATTAGATATTCCAATCCTGAACATTGAAGGGGATAAGTTAAATGCATTAGATGCAAGAACAAAACTTAGGCTAGAAGCTTTTCTTGATATGCTTCTTGATTTAAAGGAGGCTGAAAGATGAGAATATTAGGAATAGACCTTGGAAGTAGAGAAGTTAAGATTGTCTTAATGGAAAATAATAATATAGTCCAAAAGAAAAAAGTAAGTACAATGAGTTTTTACAGAGATTACTGCAGCTTTGATGGCAAGATAATTGTAGATTTAGAAAAACTTGATATAGGTGAGGTTGATAAGGCAGTATCTACAGGTTACGGAAAAAACAATACTGATTTAAAGCTCTTTACACCAATAAATGAGATAAAGGCTCATACTTATGGAGCTATTTACCAAACTAATTTAAAAGATTTTATACTTTTAGATGTTGGTGGACAGGATGTTAAGGTAGTTAAAATAGAAAAAGGTATTACTACGGATTTAGAGCTTAATGAAAAATGTGCTGCTTCCTGCGGTAGATATTTAGAGAATATGGCAAATGTGCTTGAAATATCCCTTGATGAAATGAGTAAATACTCAGAAAATCCTGTGGATTTAAATTCAACTTGCGCGGTATTTTCTGAGTCAGAGCTAATTGGTAAAATCGCTGAAGGCGTAAGTATTGAAAGATTATGTGCAGGGGTTAATTATTCTCTTTATAAAAGATTGCAGCATCTTTTAACTAAATTTAGAGGTGAAAAACTAGTTTTAACTGGTGGTGTTGCTAATAATACTGCAATAAGAAAATACCTTGAGAATGATTATAAAGAAATAGTATCTGTAGAAGAACCTCAATTTAATGGAGCAATTGGTTGCTGCTATTATGGAAGTAAGATTTTAAGATAAATTCAGGAGGAATAATTATGTATATTTTAAAAGCAGAACACAGCTTTGATAGTGCCCATTTTCTTGCTAATTATAGAGGAAAATGTGGAAATATTCACGGGCATAGATGGAAAGTTGAAATTGAAGTGCAGTCAGAAACATTACAAAATGGCGGTCAGCTTGATGGAATGGTAATTGACTTTGGAGATTTAAAAAGAGATGTTAAAAACACAGTAGATTATTATGATCATGCATTAATAATTCAGGAAGGAACTATGAGGGGGGAAACATTAAATTGTATATGCCAGGACGGATTTAAAGTAATACAGGTGAATTTTAGACCAACAGCAGAAAATTTTGCAGCGCTTTTCTTTAAAACAATGAAAGAAAAAGGATATAACGTAAAACGAGCTACGGTTTATGAAACTCCTACTAATAGTGCTATATATGAAGAAAGTGAGGCTAGATAAGGTGAATTTTAAGGTGGTTGAAAAATTTATTAGTATTAATGGAGAAGGACGACGTTGTGGACAATTAGCAGTATTTATAAGATTTGCAGGATGTAATTTAAACTGCAGCTATTGTGATACTACCTGGGCTAATGAAAAAGATGTATCTTATGAGCTAATGTCTGCTTATGATATATATGAGTATATTAAATCTACAGGTGTTAAGAATGCAACCTTAACAGGGGGAGAGCCTCTTCTTCAAGAAGGAATAATAGAACTTTTAGAGGTTCTATCTAAAGATAAAGAACTTAACATGGAAATAGAAACCAATGGAAGTGTGCTTTTAAATAAGTTTGCAGACATAGAAAATTCACCAAGCTTTACCATGGACTATAAGCTTCCATCAAGTAATATGGAAGACAAAATGGCAGTAGAAAATTTTAATTATTTAAGTAAGAAAGATACAGTTAAATTTGTATCCGGCAGCACCAAAGATTTAGAGAAAGCTAAATATATAATAGATAAATATAATCTCGTGGATAAAGCTAGTGTATATATTAGTCCTGTATTTGGAGAAATTGAAATGGAAGATATAGTAGAATTTATGAAAGATAATAAAATGAATGGAGTTAACTTACAGGTACAGCTTCACAAAATTATATGGGAACCAAGTAAAAAGGGGGTATAATATCATGGCTATTGATATAAAAGCAATTGAAGAGCATATAAGGGGAATCTTGGTAGCTTTAGGTGATGACCCTAATAGAGAAGGGCTGAAGGACACGCCTAAACGTGTAGCTAAAATGTATGAAGAAGTATTTAAGGGAATGTGCTTTACTAACGATGAAATTGCAGAAATGTTTAATACCACTTTCGAGGATGATTTATCTATAAATGAAAATTCTAGTGATATAGTTTTTATGAAAGATATAGAAATATTTAGCCATTGTGAGCATCATTTAGCATTGATGTATAACATGAAGGTGGCAGTAGCATATGTGCCTAATGGAAAAGTTATTGGATTAAGTAAAATAGCAAGAATAGCGGATATGGTAGGCCGCAGACTTCAGCTTCAAGAGAGAATTGGAAGTGACATAGCAGAAATCATGCAAAAGATAACTAATTCGGGAGATGTAGCAGTTATTATAGAAGGTGAACATGGCTGTATGACTACTAGAGGGATAAAAAAACCAGGTACTAAAACAATATCAACTACTTTAAGAGGAAGATTTAATACGGATACAATTTTAAATAATAAATTAATGATGCTTTATACTAAATAAAATTTAGGGACGGTGTAATGAATGAATAAGAAAAAAGCCATAGTAGTATTTAGTGGCGGACAAGATAGTACAACTTGCTTATTTTGGGCAAAGGAAAAGTTTGAAGAAGTTATTGCAGTATCCTTTGATTATAATCAAAAACATAAATTAGAATTAGAATGTGCTAAGGACATATGTAAAAAATATAAGGTGGAACATCATATTTTAGATTTAAATTTATTAAATCAATTAGCACCGAATTCATTAACTAGACAGGATATAACTGTTGATAAAAATGCACCATCGGAGGGAGTGCCTAATTCATTTGTAGATGGGAGAAACATGCTATTTTTAACCTTTGTTGGAGTATTTGCAAAACAAAGGGGAATAAATACTATTATAACAGGCGTTTCTCAAAGTGATTTTAGTGGATATCCAGACTGCAGGGATGTATTTATAAAATCCTTAAATGTAACGTTAAACTTAGCTATGGATTATGAATTTGAAATCCTTACTCCTTTAATGTGGATAAATAAAGCAGAAACTTGGAAAATGGCCAGTGATTTAGGAGTTCTTAATATTGTAAAAGAAGAAACCTTGACTTGTTACAATGGAATAAAAGGAAATGGCTGTGGAGAATGTCCAGCCTGTAAATTAAGAAAAAATGGTTATGTAGAGTTCAAAAGAGAATATTTATAATGAAAATGTGGACGGTTAACAACTAATTGTGATTTTCTTAAATAGTTGTTGATTGTCCTTAATTTATTGGACGGCGTTTTCAAATATTTAATGAAAAAAACTTGGCTTAAGCTATCAAATATACTATAATAGTAAACTATATACTTATAGAGAGTAATAAATACGGTTCGTGACTACTTTTATTTACATAAAATAAGGAGGGCTATTTATGAATAGATTAATAAAGGTATTAGATAAAAAGGATATATTACCACAATATATAAATACTCCAATTGAAAAGTTGTTACAATATCATAATTTAGGGTACGATTTTGAAAAATATGCTAAAGCTGAACTTTTAGTAGGAATGTGTATGGATAATCGTAAACAACTTAGGATTCCTAATAACTTTGCTTATATTTTACGAACAGGTGGGGGCAATTTGAGATATAGCGAATTTAAGGTATCCTATGCTGTTGCTATTGGAGGTATTAAAACAATAGCTTTAATAGGACATAATAATTGTGGAATGGTAAATTTAATGTCCAAAAAGGATAATTTTATAAAAGGATTAATTGAGAATGCTGGATGGGATCAAAAACATGCAGAAGAACATTTTACAAGTTTTGCTCCAATGTTTGAAATTGAAAATGAAATAGATTTTTTGTTAAGTGAAACAAAAAGGTTAAATGAAAAATATCCAAAGATATCAGTTATACCGTTATTTTATAATGTAGATGATAATCTCTTGTATTTAATTGAGGAAAGTAAATAAACTTACATTGTTATTGAGAAAATAAGTGATATAATATAAATTTAAGCTAAAGGCATTTGCAAATTGCAGGTGCTTTTTTCGTGTGCGCCCGGCATGGGCGTAATCTTGTCAGTGAAAGTCTGATACTCGACTTGCCAAGTGCCACCCACATGGCAAGTTGTTATATGCATGATAAGTGTGTTAATAATTATAATATAGATGTATAATCTAATTGAAATAAAGATATGGATTGTAGTTTCAAAATGATGGAGGAATATATGAATAAATTACTATTAGTTGAAGATGATGAGGCATTATCAATGGGTATAGAATTTACCCTTACAGATGAAGGCTATGAGGTTTTTAGTGCTTCCACTTTAGAAAATGGAAAAGCACTCTTTGAAAAAGAAGATTTTGATTTAATAATATTAGATGTAAATTTGCCAGATGGTAATGGATATGAACTTTGTAAGTACATCAGGACTAAAAGTGATACACCTGTAATATTCTTAACTGCCTTAGATGAAGAGGTAAATGTGGTGCTTGGCTTTCAAATGGGTGGAGATGACTATATAACTAAGCCTTTTAGAGTAAAGGAACTGCTGCTGAGGATAAAAGCAATTTTAAGAAGAAATTCTAAGATAGCGGCATGTGGAAACAAATTGATAAGTGAAGATATTGTTATAGATATATCCACAGCTCTTGCTAAAAAGAATGGGAATGAATTAACTCTTACAGCTCAGGAATATAGATTACTTTTAATATTCATGTCAAATGCAAATGTCTTAATGAAAAGAGAAGAAATATTAAAAGAGTTAATGGATGGGGCAGAAGTTTTCTTTGATGAAAATACCCTTTCTGTGTACATAAAGAGAATTAGAGAGAAGATAGAAGAAAATCCCAAGGAACCAAAGTACATAGTAACTATAAGAGGGCAAGGATATAAGTGGAATAAGGAAGTAATTAAGGAGTAATATATGAAAAGATATTTTAATAACCCGGAAATAAAAAGGAGTTCTATTATATTTCTTTTAATAATGGCTATATTCTTAACTTGCAATTATTTTATGATAAAGGCTCATAATGAAAAGTTAAAAAGTGATTATATAAAGGCTTTAGGGGTTGTTACAGCTAAAATAGTTGAATCTGATCCTAAGTTTGAAAAAGAAATAGTACCACTTTTGACAAGGGAAGTAAGTAAGGAACAAGAGAGAAAAGGGAGAGAAATTTTAAGGCAATATGGGTTAAGTGAAAAGTTAGATATAAGTTTATTTCCTTATATAAAAGGCAATTTTAAAAGTATGGAACTAAGTATATTTAGTGCAGGAATTATTCTTACAATGCTACTTTTTATTCTTAATTATTTTCAGCATGGATATTTTTATGAAAATATGAGAAACTTTAGCTCAGCAGCAAAAAAAATCGTAGAGGGAGACTATAATTTAAAACTTAGTGAAGAAAAGGAAGGGGATTTATCAAAGCTAACAAAATCCTTTAATTCCATGGGAGAGGTTATTAGAGGCAACTTATTCACTCTTAACAAGGAAAAAAGGTTTTTAGTAGATTTACTTTCAGATATTTCTCATCAGTTAAAGACTCCTCTCTCTACAATGATTTTATATAATGATATTCTTTTAAATAAGGATTTAACAAAAGAGCAGCAAACTACTTTCTTGAAGAATAATGAAAATCAGCTTAATCGTATGAGTTGGCTTATTTTAAATTTACTAAAGCTTGCTAAAATAGATGCTAATGCAATAGAACTTGAAATGGAGGAGCAGAGCTTAAATGAAACCATAGAAGAAACTGTGGAAATACTGGAAAGCAAAGCTATGGAAGCTAAGGTTAAGGTAGAATTTATATCAAAGGATACTGTAATCTTAAAGCATGATAGGCTATGGATGCAAGAAGCACTAAGTAATGTAGTTAAAAATGGAATAGAGCATGCCTGCCAAGGTGGAAAAGTAAACATAAACATAGAAGACAATCCAATATACACAAGAATAATCATAAAAAACACTGGAGAACCTATTTCAGAAGAGGATTTACCTCATGTGTTTAAGCGGTTCTATAAGAGTAAAAAATCCAAAAAAAGTGACTCTATAGGAATAGGTTTATCATTAGCAAAATCAGTAGTTGAAAGGCATGGGGGGTATATTGAGGTTATAAGCAAAGAACAAGATGGAACAAGTTTTATAATTACATTTTTAAAATATTAAGGTTATCTTACTAAACTGTAAGATAACTTTTTTCTTTGTAAGCAGTATGTCATGGAGACTTTATTTAAATAAGACTATAATAATGTCATTGGTAGAAGTGAGCTATAATTCAATACTAAAAGCCATTTCTAATTTTAATTAATAGAAGCTGTTTTATATGGAAGATAATATTAGGAGGTAAAAATATGGAGATATTAAAGGTTCAAGGCTTAAAGAAGATTTATGGAAAAGAAGGAAATAAAGTAGAAGCATTAAAAGGTGTGGATTTAAGTATAAATAAAGGTGAATTTGTAGCCATAGTAGGGGCTTCGGGTTCTGGAAAAAGTACTTTACTTCATCTTTTAGGAGGATTGGATAGACCTACTGAAGGAAAGGTTATTATTGATGGAGAGGATATTTATAAATATAAGGAAGAAAAGCTTGCTATATTTAGAAGAAGAAAAATAGGTTTCATTTTTCAATTTTTTAATCTGTTACCAATACTTGATGTAGAAGAAAATATTGCATTACCAGCTTTACTTGATAATGATAAAGTAGATAAGAAATATTTAGCTGAAATAATAAAGCTTTTGGGCTTAGAAGATAGGAAAAACCACTTGCCCTCAGAACTTTCGGGAGGTCAACAGCAGAGAGTATCTATAGGAAGGGCGCTTCTGAATAAACCATCCATAATACTTGCAGATGAGCCTACTGGAAATCTTGACAGCAGTAATTCCAAGGAAGTTATTGAGCTTTTAAAGTTTTCTGCAAAAAAATATAACCAAACTTTGATTTTGATTACTCATGATGTTAACATAGCTTCTAGTGCAGATAGAGTAATAACAATTATGGATGGAAGAATAGTTTCAGATAAATATTTGAAATAGATTAGAGGTGAAAAACATGATTAAGAGTTATAAGGAGATAACGGGGAAATATCTAAGAGGAAATAAAAAAAGAACAATACTTACTTTAATAGGAATTATATTATCAGTTGCTTTAGTATCATCCATAGGATTTTTTCTAAAGAGTATGCAGGAAGCACAAATACAAGATATGAAAAATACCTATGGGTCATGGCATATTATGTATTCTAAAGTTGATGAAAATCTTATTACTAAAATAAAGAGTAACCCAAATGTTTTAAGAAGTGGTACTTATGCAAAGGGAAAAGAAATAAATATAGGCAATAATCTTAAGGGACAAGAAATATTTGTAACAGATGAGGGGGTAAAACTACTACCTTACACTCTTAAAGAAGGAAGATTTCCAGAAAGGGATACAGAAGTAGTTTTAGAAAAGTGGTTTCTTGGCAAAATAAGTAAAGATTCAAAGCTAGGAGACACTATAAAGATATCAGATAAAGAGTATACTTTGGTTGGAATATTAAGTGATACTTTTAGGAGCCAAAGTCTAGGCATAGGAGAGATAATTACAAATAGTTCTGATTTAAATCAAAATGAGAGAATTTTACTAGCAGAACTGCATGTTAATAAAAATCTTGGAACAAACCTTGATGAGCTTAAAAAGTTATCAGATGAAAAATCAGTTGTGAAAAATTCTGATTTATTAGCAATGCAAGGTGAAGGATTTCCTAAGGAATTATTAAATGTTTTAATTGTGGTAATTGGAATTGTAATAATTGCTACCATTGCTGTTATATATAATGCTTTCCAGATAAGTGTAGTGGAAAGAGTTAAGCAATTTGGACTTCTAAGAGCTGTAGGAAGCACTCCAAAACAAATAAGAAAAATTATATTAAGAGAAGCTACATTTCTTGCAGCCATAGGAATTCCTATAGGACTAGTTGGAGGAATAATTGCATTATATGGAATAGACTTAGCATTTAAAATTATAGGTAAAGGTGAATTGGTCTTTATTAAACCAACCATCACTATAGATGTTTTAATTATCAGTGCCATTGTTGGATTACTTTCAATTTATACATCAGCAATGCTTCCAGCGGTATTTGCAGGGAGAATTTCACCGTTAGTTGCAATAAGCAGTAGAAATTCAATAACAAAAGAAAAGATAAAGAAAAGAAAAAGCTTGGTTGTAGGAAAAGTTTTTGGATTTGAAGGAGCTTTGGCTTCAAAAAATATAAAAAGAAACAGAAAAAGGTATAGAACAACTATATTTTCAATAATAATTAGTGTAACTTTATTTATAACATTTAAAGCTTTTATGGATATGTCCCTAAATGTTTACAGTGAAATGAATGAGTCAAATAATATACATTTTTCAGTAAGAACTTCTGGAGATGATAATACTAAGGGTATAGAAGATAAAGTTTTAAGTGATGTAAAAAAGCTACCTGAAATGGGAACTTTGTACAAGGAATATGGTACACAGTATTTTAAGGCAGTTATAGATAAAACTAAGGAATTGGCACCTATAAAAGCTATAGGAGGAATATATGAGGATATAAAATATAAGGGAGAAGTTAAGACTTTAGCTGATGCTTCTTTAGTTGTTTATGATGAAGCTTCTTTAGAAGTTGCAAAGAAGTATTTAAAGGAAGGAAATATAAATGTTGATAACCTTAATAATGAAAATGGGATAATTATAATAGGGAAAAATAGAGTATATAATGGAAAAACCAAGAATAGTTACTACGGACCTGTAACAGATTTAAAGGTAGGAGACAAAATTCTTCTTCAAAGAGATGGAAGTAGATTTAATGAAGAGGAGGGTATCTTAGGGTTTGGAGAAGGAGATGTAAATAAAGTTAAAGTCCTGGCTGTGCTTGAAAGCAATCCTTTTGATTTTCTGGGATCTGAAACAGATATTAAAATAATAACTACGGAAAAGGTTGCCGAAGAATTAATAGGCAAGAATATAAAACCTTCAGCATTAAACATAAAATTAAAGGATGCAAAGGCAGAAGATACAGCTAAAAAAGATATTGAATCTATAATAAGTGGAGAAGGAAACTTAAAGCTTATAAATATTATAGATCAAAATAGAAAAACAAAGGCTTCTATATTGATGATTAAAATCTTATTATTTGGATTTGTTGTGGTGGTATCATTAATAGGCAGTGTTAATATTATAAATACATTAACCACAAACTTAATACTAAGAAGAAGAGAATTTGCGGCACTAAAATGTATCGGGCTCACTCAAAAAGGACTTAAAAAAATGATAACTCTTGAGGGAATGCTTTATGGAATTGTGGGAAGCTTATATGGGTCAATAATAGGAATTTCATTATCTTATGCTATGTACAGAAGTATGAATGAGGTGAGAGAACAAAGTTATAAACTACCTGTAGATTCTATAATTATTGCAGTGGCAGGAGCTATGATAATCGGATATATCTCTGTGCAGGCACCTCTTAGAAGAATGAAAAAGGAAAATTTAATAGATGTGGTAAGAGAAGAATAGTGCCACCCACATGACAAGTGGCAAGTTAAAAGCATCTGCAATTTGTAGATGCTTTTTTCATAGAAGCAGGAGAAGTTAATAATAAAAGAATCAGAAAATAATGTGAGTTGTTTCAGTATAATTAACAATACTCCGTAATATAGTTATATTGAGATAATATAAACAAATTTGGGGGGAGTAACACATGGCGAAAAGAAAGATAATGCCAATGATTTTAGCTTTGACACTATCGATTGGACTTTTAGCAGGATGTAGTTCAAGTCAGCCAACTGCACAGCAGGCTAACCAAACACAGTCAACACAAATGAAAATTTATAGGGGAGTAGGACAAATTCCAACTTTCCGTGTAGGACCTGGAAAGGATAGTAAGGGAACTCAAGTGTATACCTTTACTTATGTAACTGCTAGTGCGATGTTTGATAAGGATGGGAAAATACTTGATGTTTATTTTGATTCCTTAGAAGTAAGTACCCCTAACTATGATGGCGCAAGTATGCCTCATTTTTCTGGATGGCCAGGCACACAAGGATATAATGTAACTGATCATAAAACCATGGAGGTAAGTGGAGTATCTAAGAATACTGATGAAACGATTGCAGCTGAGGTTAATGGTTGGAAAACTAAACGTGAACGTGGAGATGAATATGGTATGGACTATGCTAGAGATTGGTATAAACAAGCGGACTTCTACCAGAAGGTTTTTAAAGGTAAAACCGTAGCAGAAATTGAACAGTGGTATGCAAAAAATTGTTCTGACGTTAATGGACGTCCATTAAAGGCTGATTCCAAAAACGAGAAAGATAAGGAAAAGTATGCTAAGCTTACTGATCAGGAAAAGAAAGATCTTGCCGATGTAGTATCTGGGGCAACTATGAGTCTTAAAGATGCGCATGGTGATATAATAGGTGCAATTAAAAAAGCTTATGAAAATCGTGCTGAAATAACTGTTACTACTAAGTAATGGCTTATTAACTTAAAAAAGCATCTGCAAAATGACAGATGCTTTTCCTATTATAAGAGGGATAAGGGACTCAATCTAAATTAAACAAACCTTTAAATCTAAAATATTGTTCCTCCCAAACTCTTGTGTCCTCAGGATAAAATTTCTGAGTTGGAAAGGATTTTTGTAATATGTTTTTTCCTTGGTTAATATCAGAGATTTGTTTGTTAGCAATAAGTTGAACAAGAATATTTCCTAGTGCTGTGGCTTCTGAAGGCCCAGCGATAACTGGTTTGTTACATGCATTAGCTGTAAACTGACACGTTAATACTGAGTTTGAACCACCACCAACAATATTGATAGTTGGTAACGGCTTGCAGGTAATTTGTTCAAGCTTTTCAATGGTCCAACGATATTTAAAAGCCAAACTCTCATATATACAACGTACTAGCTCACCTATTGTTTTAGGAGCATGTCCATAAATATTCATGCAATATGTGGAGATTTTTTCAGGCATATCTCCAGGTGAAAAGAATATTAGATTATCAACATCTATTAGATATACAAAAGGCGGTGCTTCAACTGCCAAAGATTCTAGCTGAGCATAACTATAGTCTTGACTTTGGTTTTTATAATATTCACGAATTTCCTGAATTAACCAGGAACCCATTACGTTTCGAAGTAGGCGATGTCTTCCGGGATAGCCGCCCTCATTAGCAATATTGTATTTAAAACTTTCATTTGTAATAATAGGTTCAGATACTTCTGTGCCAACTAAAGCCCAAGTTCCACTACTAATAATAGCGCAATCGCTTTGGCAGATAGATGCCAGAAATGCAGAGGCGGTATCGTGTTCGCAAACTGCAGTAACTTGAAATCCTTTGGTCTGTAGTTGCTTATTGTATGACTCTTTTGTAGTGCCTACAATTGTACCAGGTTCAACTAAATCTCCAAATAAATCTTTAGAAATTTTAAATGTATCCAAAATTTCATTGCACCAGTTTTTGTCTTTAAAACTATACATTTGGCTAACAGAAGATATAGTATATTCAGATATAAATTTATCAGTTAAAAAATTAATAAGCAAATCAGGGGTAAAAAGCATTTTGTGAGAGTTATCCAAAATAAAACTTTGACCTGCTTGTTGCATTGCAGCCAATTGCATTAAAGTATTAAATGACGCATTTTGGTTTCCTGTAAGAAGATAAAGAGCTTTTGGAGAAATCTTATTATAAATGTCTTGCTGATACTTTTGTGTTCGATTGTCACGATAACAACGTAACGGAGAAAGTAATTCTCCGCTGCTATCAATAAATACAAAATCATTAGAAAAAGTATCAATGCCTAATGACTCAATATTATCATTTGTAATATGAATTGCTTTTTTTATACCAATATTCATTTGCTGATAAATACTTATGATATTCCAATAAAGAGCTCCATTAATGGAAATAGGACTATTTTCAAATCTATGAACATTTTCAAGATATATAGTGTGTCCGTCAAACTGCCCCAAAAACACTTTGCCACCGCTTCCGCCTAAATCAAAGGCTAAAACATTCATAAAGTAACTCATCTCCTATAATCAATTAACTAATCGGCAAAAATCAACTTAACATTTGTTTTATCTAAATATCCTAAGGATTCTTTATCTGTTTGATTATCAGTAATAATATAGTCAATTGGATCAAAACTAGATAAAAAAATCTGGCCTGCCTTTTCGAACTTCGTGTGATCAGCAAGTACAAAAACTTCTTGAGAACGTTCAATCATCATACGCTTTGTATCAACTTCGTGAATGCTAGAATCTGCAAGCATATTATGTGGGCTTATTCCTGAACAAGACATTAAAGCTTTATTAGGATAGTATTCACTAGCGCTTTGCAAAGTACTGTTTCCGTAAACAGAAAGATTACTATCATTAAAAATACCTGATAAGCAAATTAGAAGATGATTGTTATTTGGATTTTTTGTATACTCTAATAAGAATTTAATAGAATTTGTAATAATAGTTACACGGATATCAGATGGAATATATTTAGCTAAATATATGGTAGTAGAACTATTATCCACAAAAATAGTATCGCCATCTTTAATAAAAGAAGCTGCTTTCTTGCAAATTTCATTTTTTTCATTGAAGCGTTGTATACCGCGTACCGCAACAGGATATTCGGTAGAGACAGGGGTGTTTGAAGATTGCTGAATAAGTACAGCACCACCATGAGTACGTTTTAAGGCACCTGCATTTTCTAACTCCTTAAGATCACGACGGATAGTTTCTTTAGAAATTCCAAATCTAAGTGCAAGGGCATTTACATCCACGCTGCCTGTTTTTTCTAAGATATTCATTATTTCTGATTTTCTCTCAATATTATACAATTTAATCACTCTCTACATTTTATTAAATTTAAGCATAAATTTAAGTAGCTTATTTTCTTTATACTACCAATAATTCCTTGTGTGGTCAACAAGTTTTAAGACTTTATTTTTGATTATGACCGTATGTGTATTAATAAATTATATATGGAGTCTTATATAGTATTTCTTGTAATAGTACAGAATGCATCTGTTTCAATTCTCTCAAGCATACTGTAGGCCATATAGATATCTGGTCCGGAAACGACAACTCCATGAAGAGGAAGAATAACACCAATTGGTTTTCTTTCCGCAAGCTCTCTGTGCTTTTCGAAGTAATTATATACATTTTGTGAAAGTTCAGGAGTATATGCTTTTGTATATTCTATACATCCTACAGCCCCTCTTCCTAAAGTAGCTTCTGTTACATTAGGGATTGGTTTTGCTTGGGCCACAAATGGCATACAATAGAATGGGTGAGCATGAATTGTGCATCCAATTTCTTTAAAATTCTTTAAAATCAGCATATGCATAAGACCTTCACGAGAAAGCTTTCCGCTGCCTTCTAAGATATTTAAGTCATAATCGATAAGCAACATATCGCTAGGTTTTAAGCAGCAATGATGACGTTCGGACATTAAAGATGGAGAAATAAGAATTCGATTATCATCAACTCTAACAGCAAAATTACCTCCTGCTGCATTAGTCAATCTGCGATCCCACATGTTTTTTGCTACAATGGCCATTTCTTCCCTAATTTCAATATATGATAAATTACTCATTATCAAAGACCTCTTTTCATTTTAATTTTATATTTAACGAATTTTACTTACTGTCACCAAAGGAATGAGTTCTAATGCACGGCTTAATTCAAAGCCTACTGACATTGATGATTCAGCAGTTGCTGCAGAAGCTGCTGTTGCTAGCTGAATCATATAAGTTGTTGTCATATTTTTAGAAATACCGAAAATTAATCCGGATAAAAAACAGTCTCCGCAGCCAATAGTATTTACTACATTGACTTTAGGAGGAGTTGCTTTATAAATGCCATCAGGTGTTTTAATAATTGAACCTGCACTACCAAGAGACACAGCAATAATTTCGATATTATATGGTTCAAGTGAATCAATTGCTGATAAAATATCATCGTCATTACATGTAAGGGTTCGTCCACATAAACTAGATAACTCATCTAAGTTTGGCTTGATTAAGAAAGGGGACTCTTTAATACATTTTTTTAGTGAGTCACCACTAGTGTCTAAAAAAACTTTTAAGTTCTTATCCTTAAGTTCGGTTAATATTTTATTGTATACTGTTGAATCAGAATAATTTGATGCATCTCCAGATAATACAAGATAATCATTATTTTGTATTTCATTTTTCATATTCAGTAGCATGTCCTGAAAATCGGCATCAGAAATCTGCACTCCTTTTTCAGCCACTACCGTACAATCTCCATTTTCTTCCACTAATAAATAATTGGTACGGCTATCAAAATTATCTTTATGAGTAAAATGGACATCTACATCAAATTTCCTCAGCATATCAATAATCTTTTGACCTATTTTCCCATGAGATATACCAAATGCTTTGCTATTTTCTCCGAGTATCTTCAAGTTAATAGATACATGAGTACCTTTTCCTCCTATGGTTTCTGCAGTATCTTGAACACGACTAGTTACATTTTTTTCTAACTTACCTAGATATAATACCTTATCTACTGCAGGGTTTAGTGTTACTGTGTTTACCACTCACATCGCTCCTTTCATTAGTTATACTAAAGCGGGCAATATAGAAAAATTATTTTTGTTTATGACTGAATTGTAACACCAAACGGTCATAAAAGCAATATGTTTTTGAACGTTTGGATTTATTTGAAAATATATAATATTTAGCAAAAAGTGTTTAATCTCATTAAAATCATCATTTAAACTGGAAAAATATTCTTTACTGTATTGCATTTTTAATAATGCGCTGATATAATAAACACATAAGCAAAAACAAAATCAATTAAACGGAAGTGAGAACAAACACACATAAACAAGCATAGAGAGTGGATTATAAGGGGGAAAAAATATATGAAACTTGGATTTTTTACTGCAAACTTTACTGAAAAACCATTAGAAGATGTTGCTAAGATGGTCTCTAGTTATGGCTATGAGGCACTTGAGATACCTGCTTATGAAGGAAATGGGCAACTGGAAACGGTAGAGGTTATAAAAGGGAACAATGCAGAACAAATTAGAAAGATGGTTGCTAGTTATGGATTATCTATATCAGCACTTAGTAATCATGCAGATTCATTCTTAATTATGGGACCTACAGGAGTTGAAACAGACTTTATATATAAGGGAAGCGCTGAGGAAAAGATTAAACATGGTACAGAAAGTTTGATTCGTACAGCTCAGGCAGCCAATGCTTTAGAGGTTCCAGTTGTAGTTGGTTATCCAGGTGTAGAAAATTGGGGACGTTTTTTCTTTTTTCCATATGGACAAGGGTGGAGCGAATATGAAGAACAATTTGTAGAACGTTTTATTCCCATATTAGATAAATTTAAAGAATATGGTGTGAAATTTGCAATTGAACCTCATCCAAATAGCTTTATATATGATATTCATACAGCTGAAAGAGCATTAGAATTAGTGAATTATCATCCTTGCCTTGGATATAACTTTGATCCAGCAAATGTAACTTATCTTTCTTTAAGTCCAGAAATATTTGTTGATAGATTAAAAGATCGTATTTTCCATGTCCATGCTAAGGATGCTGAATTGGTAGCACATAATCTTGCAACTGGAGGAACTCTAATGCAGGGTGATATGAGCAGACTAGATCGTTCATTCCGTTTCCGTATACCTGGTTGGGGTGATGTAAATTGGAAGAGACTAATTACAGAACTTTCAATGACAGGTTATCAAGGAGTTTTAAGTTATGAACATGAGGACGTTACAATGAGTCGTATGGATGGAGTGGAAAAGACAGTAGCATTCTTAAAACCATTATTAATCAAGGCGCCTTATGAAGGACGTACTGATAAATTATTTAGTAATAAAGACTAATATTAATTATTTAATAATATAGGGGGGAAAGCAATGACGAAAATGATGCGTGCTCAAGTAGTACAAGCTCCAGGTAAAATGGAACTTAAACAAGTACCTGTTCCAGAAATAAGTGATGATGAAGTACTAATTAAAGTTAAAATGTGTGGCATTTGCGGTACAGATTTAAAAATTTATGCTGGGGAATACGTAAAAGAACATCTTCCACTTATTTCTGGGCATGAGTTTTGGGGAATTGTAGAAAAAGCTGGTAAAAATGCAAAAGGAATTAAGGTGGGAGATAGAGTTTCAGCTGATATATGCATGACATGCGGAACTTGTTATTTTTGTAGAAGAGGCGATGAGTTACTATGTGAAAGCTTCACTCAGCTAGGTATACACACCAATGGGGCTTTTGCTGAATATGTAAAGGCTCCATGGAAGAATTGTTACCTTATTCCAGAAGAAGTAGATGACTATTCAGCAGCATTTATTGAACCTATGACAGCTGTATTAGAAGCTTCAAAAGTAATGGATTGTAAAATTTCTTCTAGTGTAGTTGTACTTGGTAGCGGTCTAGGTATTTTACATGCAGCAATGGCTAAGGCAAGGGGTGCAGCACCTGTTATAATTACTGGCGACAGCAAAAATCGTTTACAGTTAGCTAGAAAAATGAACGTAGCAGATTATTATATAGATATTACAGAAGTAGATGATGTAGTAGCAGAAGTAAAACGAATCACAGGTGGAGTGGGTGCAGATTATGTAATTGAGGCAATTGGGCGTCCTGAAACCTATGAACAAGCGTTTAAAATGGTACGCAGAGGTGGAGTTGTTGAAGCGTTTGGTGTAGTTGGACAAGGGAAAACTGCTTCATTTGAACCCTATGAATTTGTTTTAGGCGAAAAGAAAGTTCGTGGCAGCTGTGCAGGGATTGGAAATGATTGGGCTGAAGTTATCAATCTTTTAAGATATAAACGTATTGATCCTAAACCTATGTTTTCTCAAGTTGTTCCATTAGAAGATTTAGAAGATGCAATTCACGAATTAAAAACCAATAGAGAATTGATTAAAATATTTGTTTCTCCAGAGATTACTGAAAGAATATATTTTGATAGATAAATTTATTTTAGAGAGGATGACAAAAATGAGCTATAAAGAAACATTATTAAATCCTATAAAAATTGGGAATAGGGTAGCACAAAATAGATTTTTTATTCAAGCAATGGAATGTAATGATGAGGATGAATCAGGCAATCCATCAGAACGTACAACAGAGAGATATAAAAATTTAGCTAAAGGTGAAGCGGGGTTAATTTCGCTAGAGGCTATTTCTATTACAAGAGAAAGTCGTTCTAGAGATAATCAGTTGACTATTATGCCTCAAAATGAAAAAGCATTAACTAAGTTTGTTAAAGAAGTTAAGGAAGCAAACCCTGATACATTATTTGTTTTCCAACTTACACATTCAGGGGAACTTTCAAATCCACAATTCTCCAGAAGGGTTACAGTTAAGCCGCTTCATGGTTACGGTGGAGATGTTCTTACTGAAGATGAAGTTGATAAAATTATGGATGACTTTGTTCTGGCAGCTAAAATTGCACATTCAGCCGGTGCTGATGGTATTGATATGAAGCTATGCCATGGATATTTAGGTTCACAAATACTTAGACCTTATAATGACCGCAAATGGAAATACGGTGGTTCATGGGAAAACCGCAGCAGATTCGCATTTGAGCTTTATGAGCGTATATCAAAAGAAGTAAATGATAAAAACTTCTTAATTGGATCTAAGATATCCGCATGGGAAGGATTCCCAGGGGGATTTGGAACTGATGGCCCTGACTCACCAATTATTGATCTTACTGAACCAATTTCCTTAATTAAAGGATTAGAGGAGCGTGGAGCTCAGTATTTTATCCAATCAGCAGGAAGTCCTTCTATTACAATTAGCTTAACACAAGTTGACAAACATATTCCTTATTATGCATATCTTCATCAATATTTTGCTAAAGAATTAAAAAAGAACTTAAAGCCTGAAACTGTACTTATTGGTTCGAATTTTTCACCATTCCGTGATGGGAAAAATGGTCTTTGTGCTGTTAATGAAGAACAAAGTTCTTTGCTTCACTATGGTGCACAGTGTGTCGATCGTGGTGTAGTAGATATGGTTGGACTAGGCCGTCAATCATTTGCAGACCCATTCCTAGCTAAGAAACTTCGCGAAGGTAAAGAAAATGAAATTAAATATTGTACACTTTGTGATAACTGCTTAGAATTGCTAATTCAACAGAGCAAAGTTGGATGCGCTACATTTGACAAACGTTATACTGATGAACTTGTGAGGACACGTAAAGAAAAAGGTAAATTAAGAATAGCTCACACATAAGATAAGTAAGTTATTTTGTAAAAAGTAAGAAGTAACTTATAGAAAATAATAATGTTATTCTCCTTCTCTATAGAGGAGGAAAATATAAAAGTCAAAGGGAAAAATTAATCATATCTAAGGGGGATAAGTGTATGAAAAAAAGTTTAACCAAAATTCTTGCACTACTATTGATGACAAGTACCCTAAGTTTTGCGGGTTGTTCTAATTCAAAGTCTACAAGTACTGAACCAAAAAAAGAAGAGGCTAAAAGTAAAGTCATTGGAATAAGCGTTCCAGCGGCAACACATGGATGGGTAGCTGCCACAGCTTATTATTCAGAGAAAAAGGCAAAGGAACTTGGGCTTGAGTACAAATTAGTTGTAAGTGCTAATCCAAGTGAGCAGGCAGGTCAACTTGATGAATTAATAGCAATGAAACCTGCAGCAATCGTATTGCTACCACAAAATGACGAGGTTACAGTTGCGGCTCAAAAGGTATTAGATGCAAAAATACCTCTTGTTAACTTTGATCGTAAAGTTAATGTAGATTCAACTGCTTATATAGCAGGAGATAACGTAGGAATAGGAGTTGAAAGTGCAAAATATATAGGAGAAAAGCTTAATAAAGAGGGCAGCGTAGTTATTGTTGGAGTTCCTAGCTGGGGAGCTATCAATACAGAAAGAATAAATGGATTTAAAGATTACGTTTCTAAAAACTTGCCAAATATTAAAATCATTAACGAATACGGTGCTGCTACTGCTGCATCACAAGATGGACTTAAGGTTATGGCTGATGCATTGACAGCAAACAAGAAAATTGATGCAGTATTTTCTGTAGATGATGAACTTTCTATAGGTATTCAAAAGGCTTTAGAAGAAGCTAAGAGAACAGATGTAAAAGTTGTTACAGGCGGAGGCGGAATGCAGGCATATTTTAACCTTATAAAGGCTCAAGATAAAACTTGGTATGCAAGTGCTCTTTATAGCCCTTCAATGATTCAGGATGCTGTGCAAATTGCAAAAGATATTATAGATGGAAAAACACCTGAAAAAACAAAGATTATTCCAAGCGTAGTTGTTGATCGTAATAATGCGGACAAATACTTAGATGCAAAATCTCCATATTAATAGTGCAATTTATTTTATTTTTACAGACTGTAGTATATACAGTCTGTAAAAGGTATTTATATTTAAAATTCATATTATAAGGTTATGCTCTAATATTTAAGAGTTATAAGAACTAAAAATATAATAGAGGTAGAAATATGGAAAATATTATATTGGAAATGAAAAAAATAAACAAATCCTTTAATTCAAACCGCGTAGTAAAAGATGTGAACTTTAAAATGGTAAAGGGAGAAATTCACGCTTTACTCGGGGAAAACGGAGCAGGTAAATCTACATTGATGAATATATTAGGCGGGGTGCTAAAGCCAGATAGCGGAGAGATATATATAGATGGACAAGAAGTTGATATCCAAAATCCATCAAATGCAAAAGAGCAGGGGATAGCATTTATTCATCAAGAATTAAATCTGGTAAATGATTTAACAGTATATGAAAATATGTTTTTAGGCTCTGAAATATTGAAGAAGTCAGGATTTATTGATATAGAAAAGATGTGTGAAAAAACAAAAGAGGTATTGAAACTAATAAAAGTTAATATAGATCCTAAGACCATGGTTAGTACACTTGATGCTTCATATAAGCAAGTAGTGGAAATAGCTAAAGCAATTTTGCTAAATGCAAGGTTAATTATTATGGATGAACCTACAACATCACTTACTAATGTTGAGATAGAAAATGTATTTAAAATAATGAGAACATTAAAAGAAAATGGCGTGGGTATTATTTTTATTTCACATAAGCTGAGGGAAATTGTAAGTATATGTGATTCTTATTCCGTCTTAAGAGATGGGGTGCTTGTGGCAAATGGAGATCTTAAAGAAGATAAAATTACAGAGGAAGATTTAGCGTCGTTCATGGTAAAGTCCGATGTGCAAATTGATAAGTTTAATCGAAAGAGGGAATTAGGAGATACAATTCTTGAAGTAAAGGATTATTCCATGAAAAACTATTTTTCAAATATCAATTTTTCAATAAAAAAGGGTGAGATTTTAGGTTTCACAGGTCTTCTAGGGGATGGAAGCAGCGAAGTTTTTCAGTCATTATTTGGATGTAAGAGTGGTGCCAAGGGATCAGTAAGACATAAAGGTAAAGAAGTAGTGATCAGAAATCCTATTGAAGCTGTACAAGCAGGAATAGGTTATGTGCCTAGAAATAGAAAGGAAAATGCAATAATAAAGGATTTAACAATAGTAGAAAATATCACTTTAGTTGCATTAAATAATTTTAAAAGAAGGTTTTTAATAGATCACAAAATGGAATGTGGTTGTGCTTGTAAGTATAAGGATGCTTTACAAATAAAGATGAGAAACGAGAAAGATTTAATCACATCTCTTTCTGGAGGAAATCAGCAAAAAGTTGTTTTAGGTAAATGGATGGAAGCAAGACCAGATGTTTTAATACTAGATAATCCCACGCAAGGGGTAGATGTTGGAGGTAAATATGATATTTACTCGATAATATTTGAACTTGTGGCTAAGGGAATGAGTATCATTGTACTTTCAAATGAGGCACAAGAGGTAATGCGTTTATGTGACAGAATAATGGTTATGTATCACGGGGAAATTGTTAGGGAGTTATCATCGGAAGAAGCAACCGAGGAAAAGATTATGATACTTGCTACAGGTGGAAGTATAGATAAAGTTAACTAATATTTTGGATTAAGAGGTATTAAGAATGGATAAATTGAATTTTAGCGGAAAACGTATAGATCTCAGTAAAATTTGGGCTAATTACAGTGTAGGAGTAATATTTGGGATAATAGTATTACTTTCTATTATGGTTAAAGGTAGAGATTTCTTTTCAGTTACAAATATAGTTAATATATTCAGAAATAATTCTATTGTAGGAATTATTGCGCTCGGAATGACTTTTGTTATCATTTTAGGTGGTATTGATCTTTCTGTTGGATCCCAGCTTGTTGGTGTGGGAACAATCGTGGTATTGATTCTTGAATCAACATCAAAATCTTTTTCTCCGATTTCATCTATTCTTCTTGCGGTTCTAGGAGGAATCGTCACTGGAATAGTACTAGGCGGATTAAATGGCTTAATTATAACAAAAGGAAAGGTGCCTGCTTTTATTATGACACTTGGAACCATGAATATTTATAGGTCTGTTGCACAGTATTTTCTAAGAGGAGGAGGGTTTTCAACAACTAACAAATCATATATTCGAATAGCTAACTATGAATTGTTTGGAATAATACCACTTCCTATTATTTATTTTTTAGTACTTACTTTTATAATGCATGTAATTAGCAAGTACACAAGATTTGGAAGATATATTTATGCAGTAGGAAGTAATGAAAAGGCTGCAAAGTTATCAACTATTAATGTAAACAAGATAAAAATGCTTACCTATACATTGATTGGACTATTAGTGGGTATAGCAGCTATTATAGAAACTTCCAGAATGGGAAGCATAAATCCAACGTCCTCTGGAAATTTTTATGAAATGGATGCAATTTCTGCAGTTGTTGTTGGTGGAGTAAGCATGAGCGGCGGCAAGGGTATGATTATGGGTACCTTCTTTGGAGTTTTAACCATTGGACTAATAAATAATATGATGACTTTAATGGGAGTACCTCCATTTCTAGTAAATGCAACTAAAGGAGTTATTATCGTAGCTGCTGTACTTTTACAAAAGAAAGAATCGGATTAGTATAGATAAAAGCAGGGAATATTCCCTGCTGCTTTATAATATATTTTCTTAGCTACAAAGTTGATGAAAATTTTTAATGCCAATAATATTTATTGCGTAGGATAGGATGTGTAATGATGAAGTGTGATTTACATATTCACAGCAAATTATCGGATGGGTCTTTAAGTATTAAAGATATTGTATGTTACTCAAAAAAAATAGGTTTAGATTATATTGCTATTAGTGATCATGATACTTTGGCGGGGGTAAAATCTGCAATATACTTTGGAAAACAATTTAAAATAAATATAGTTCCTGCTGTAGAAGTTTCAACTGTTGATCCAAATTGTAATAGGCCAGTTCATATGCTCTGCTACTTACCACAAAAGCCAGAAATTTTACAAACCTTTCTAAATGACACACTAAAAAGCAGATATATACAAAAGATTAAAGTTATAGAAAAAATCATGAAGTTATATCCAATTACAATGGAGCATATTAAGCAATACAGCGATCAAAGTCAATCTATCTATGAATCTCATATTATGCAGGCTCTGTGCGATTTAGGTTATAGTAATATAGCCATAGGTCCTCTTAGAGATGAGCTTATATCGAAACAAGGAAGTTGTTATGTACCAAATATTTATCCTGATATTTATTCAGCCTTAGATATAATCTCTGAAGCAGGTGGAATTTCCGTTATGGCACATCCAGAACAATTTGATTCATTGAGTTTGCTAGAGGAACTAGCAGCTCAACAAAAAATACATGGTGTTGAATATAATCATCCACGAAATTCTGATGAAACAAAGAAACATATCCTTAAAATTGCATCAAAATACAATTTAATAACAACAGGGGGATCGGATTTTCATGGACAATATGCAAAAAATCCGCATCCACTAGGATCATTTACTTGTTCGGAAAAAACTATACATGATATGTTCAAATTAGCTAATAAAATTAAGTTTATTTAGTCAGATAATATCTTCTTAGAACATAAATAATAAACTACTTGCTTTGTGAGTAGTTTGTTTTCTATACAGAATTTAAATCATAATAATGATATAAAAGAAGGAAGGTATAGCAATATGAAACTTGGATTTTTAACTGGATGTTTACAAGAAAGCACATTGGTAGAGAAAATAAACTGGGCAAAAGCAAATGGATTTGACTGTGTAGAAGTATCCTGCTGGCCTAAGATAAATACAAGAAATTATTCTGGTAGTGATATAGACGTAAAAAACTTAGATGAAAAAGGCGTAAAAGCAATAAAGGAAGTGCTTAAAAAAAATGATTTATTCATATCTTCTTTAGCTTATTATGACAATAATTTGCATAGAGATATTGATGTTAGAAGAAAAAATATTGAACATTTAAAAAAAGTTATCGATGCAGCTCAAATGCTAGAAGTGGAACTTGTGGGCACTTTTGTAGGTAGAAATTTAGATATGACAATAGAAGAAAATTTTGATTTGTATGAAGAAGTATTTACAGAATTAGTGGAGTACTCAAAAAATAGAAATGTAAAGCTTATGATAGAAAATTGCCCTATGCCAGAATGGCAAATGGATGGAGGTGCTGGAACCATATCTTATTCACCAGAACTATGGAATGAAATGTTTAAACGAATACCAAATGAAAGCCTTGGCTTAAACTTTGATCCTTCTCATTTAACTTGGCTTCAGATTGATTATATTAAGGCTTTTATAGATTATAAAGATAAAATTTTTCACGTTCATGCAAAGGATATAGAGTTTTCTAAGGAAATGCTTTCTCACTATAGTATCTTTGGAAAACAGCTGAATAAAAAGACACCTATTGACTTAGGGTGGTGGAAGGCAAAAATTCCAGGAAAAGGTCAAATAGATTGGGATAAATTTATAAACACTTTGAAAGAAAACAATTACAAAGGTGTTGTCAGCATAGAACATGAGGATGAAGATTATGCAAATGATGAAAGTATAATAAAAGAAGGTCTTGTATATAGCAGTAAGCATTTAAGAAAATTTATGGATTAAATTTAAGTGACTAAATAAATTAGTTGAGGTGGAAATATGATTAAAGTAGGAATTTTAGGTTGTGGTTCAATAACGAAATTTAGACATGCTCCCGAATATGCAAATAACCAGCAGGTAGAAATTGCAGCTTTTTATGATACTAATAAAAATAGAGCTGAAGAGCTAGCTTCTATTTATGGTGGTAAAGTGGCTGAGACTTATGAAGAAATTTTTAATGATCCAGAAATCACTGCAATCAGCAACTGTTTGCCCAACAATTTGCATTATAAAACAACTATAGAGGCATTAAAATCTGGTAAGCATGTATTATGTGAAAAGCCTATGACTGGAGATTTAAATGAAGCTAAGGAAATGGTAGAAGTAAGCCAAAGCACTGGAAAGATACTTATGGTGGATCACAATCAAAGGTTTGCCGAAGCTCATAAAAAGGCTAAGGAGATATTAAAAAGTGGCGAACTTGGAAGAGTATTAACTTTCCATACGGTTTTTGGACATAAGGGTCCTGAATATTGGAGTGAAAACAAAACTAAAGGAACTTGGTTTTTTAACAAGGAACAATCTATACTTGGGGTTGCAGGTGATTTAGGAATTCATAAAATTGACCTGATAAGATACATCCTTGAAGATGAGATAGAGTATGTAACTGCAATGGAAGGCACATTAGATAAGAAAGATGAAAATGGTGATCTTGTTAAAGTAAGTGACAACATGATATGCACTCTTAAGACTAAAACTGGAATTATAGGAAATGCAACTTTTAGCTGGACGTATTATGGTGAGGAAAAAAATTATACAATGTTGTTCTGTGAAAAAGGAATAATGAGGATTTATGATAATCCTGAATATGACTTAATAGTTGAAAAACTTAATGGCGAAAATGTGTTTTATAAAGTAGGTAAACTTCAGACAAATGATAATCAAACATCTACAGGTATCATTGATGAATTTATTGAGGCAATAATACAAAATAGAAAACCATTAATTACAGGAGAAGATGGCTTAGAAGCCTTGAAGGTTATCTTAGCAGCAATTGAATCAGCTTCAAGTCATAAGAGTGTCCGTATATCAAAGGCAAATGGATAGTTAGCGTTTACTTCTATATTTTACTATATAAAAAATCAGATAGTATTATTAAATTATTTTTTAAAAATAAAAAAAGATAATGTATTATATTTTTATAATTGAGCACAATAATAGCATAAGGGACATGACAGTTGAGCGAAGACTTATATATGCTCTTAGGTTTTGGGGTGTATATGAGTCGAACAAAGATTTTACATAGATCTATAAGGGTTTATGTAAGGTCGGCGATAAGATCTTATACTGTGAGGTAAAGTTTTATTATAGTTGATTTTGAAAAATAAATTCATTATAATAGGGCTGAAACTTATAATATAAGGTCGAGTTAAGATTATATAATGTATTGAAATAGATTTTATAGAGTCGAGAGATTTTATAAGGTTTATTATATATGTTATATAGTCGAGGAAACCATTATTATAGGTTGTGATTTGTTTTATTATAGTCGCAAGATTATAATAAGGCAATAAACTATTTATATTAGTGCAACTTAGATTGTTATGTTCTTTAGATGTGATATTAGCCCTAAAAAGTTAATAACTTTATGAAAACTAATATCATAAAATGGGCATAAATGGATTGCTCATAAAAACCAGAAATTCCGATACTTTACGAAATAAAGTATCGGAATTTTTTTGTTTTTATAATAATACCCTAATTATAGCTTTAACTTAAGTCATAATTTTTTTAAAAACCTCTTATAAAAAGTATAAAAATGGTATATAATATATACGAACATATGTTCTAAAGTATGATTGAAATTTATTAAGAGGTTGAGAGTTTATGAGTAGATTAATTTTTCACATTGACGTAAATAGTGCATACCTTTCATGGGAGGCAACCTACAGGCTTCAGCAAGGAGAGGAGTTAGATCTTAGAACAATTCCATCAGTGGTAGGTGGGAATGAGTCAAGTAGACATGGAATTGTTTTGACGAAATCCATTCCTGCAAAGAAATACAATATTCAAACCGGTGAAACTTTATATAATGCTAGAATAAAGTGCCCTGAATTGGTAGTGGTACCACCAAGATATTGGCTATACGTTCAGTGCAGCTCAGCTATGCATGAAATATTACAAGAGTATACACCCAACATACAAAGATTTTCTGTAGATGAAAGTTTCTTAGATTTTTCTGATATGGAAAATATACATCCAGATTATATGAAACTTGCTGAAACCATAAAGCAAAGAATAAAAGATGAATTAGGGTTTACAGTAAATATAGGAATATCAAATAATAAACTACTTGCAAAAGTTGCTTCAGATCTAAAAAAGCCAGATAAAATACACACTCTATTTCAACAGGAGATAAAGGAGAAGATGTGGCCTCTTCCAGTTGAAGATTTATTTATGGTAGGTAGAGCTACAACTCCTAAATTACACAAATTAAATATCAATACAATAGGAGATTTAGCAAATTATGATGTTAATATACTAAAAAATATTTTAAAAAGTCATGGAGAATTAATTTGGAATTATGCTAATGGTATAGATAACTCAAAGGTTAGAAAAGGTAATTATATTGATGTGAAGGGTATAGGGAACTCTACAACAATTCCTTTTGATGTAGAAGATAAAGAAACAGCCCATAAGGTAATTTTATCTTTATGTGAAACAGTAAGTATGAGGCTTAGAAATTCAGGTAACTGCTGTAAGGTGGTTTCAGTATCAATAAGAGGCAGTGATTTGATATCTTATTCACGTCAAAAGAAGTTAATTACAGCTACAGATTCCACTAGAAAAATATATGAAGTAGCATGCTTGTTATTCGATAATGCATGGAAAGGAAATAACATAAGACATCTAGGGGTGCATATAACAGATTTTTGTAATAATGATTTTTATCAATACAGCATACTTGATTCCTTTGATTATGATAGAGATAGAGAATTAAATAAGGCAGTGGATGAAATTAGATTAAAGTATGGAAATAAAGCTATCATGAGATCGTGTTTTCTGCATTCAGGTTTGAGTTCAATGTGCGGAGGCATAGGGGAAGAGGACTATCCGTTAATTAGTTCTATGCTATAGTGAAAGGTGAGATTTATGAGAATCATAGCTAAGCCAATTGAAGTAGTTTCTTACACCAACGATAAGGGTGATATAAGGCCTTTAAGATTTAGGTTGCAGATGGAGGACGAAACTATAAAGGTAATAAAAGTTGATAAGGTTATTGTAAAAGAAACTGAGAAGCTTGCTGGCAATATCATGCTTGTATTTAAATGCCAAAGCTTAATTGATGATGTGATGAAATTATTTGAAATTAAGTACGATTTAAAAACCTGCAGATGGATGCTATATAAAATCTAGTGCCACCCACATGACAAGTGGCAAACTAGGCATAGGATTATACTGACGCATAAAGATTTAAATTTATTATTAGGTACAGGGAGATGAGGTTGAATGAATAAGAATATTTTTTTATCCTATTGTTGGAAGGATGAGGAAGTTGTAAACGAAATAGATAATTATTTTAAAAGTAGACAGGTTATATTTCAAAGGGACAAAAGGGATATTGAAAGTTGGGAAAGTATAAAAGTCTTCATGAAGAGAATAAGGAAAAGCAGCTACGCAATATTAGTGATTAGTGACAATTATTTGAAATCTGTAAACTGTATGTATGAAGTATTAGAAGTAATGAAAGATGAAAATTATAGAGAGAGAATACTTACTGTAGTTTTAAATGATGCCCTAATATATGATGCATTAAGTAAAGCTAAATATATAAAGTATTGGAAAGAAAAATACAGTGAATTATATGATACAATAAAAGAGATTGATGATAATCAAAGTACTATAAAATTATTAGAGGAACTTAAGAAAACTAAGGAGATAATGAATAATATCGGTGAATTTATGGCAATAGTATCTGACATGAATAATCCTTCCATAAATAATGTTTGCGAAGAAATAGGAATTAAGATAAAAAACAATAGCTGAGGATAATCAAATTAATATATAGGAGAGAGGTTTTATTATGATATTTTATTTTTCAGGTACAGGCAACTCTTTAGAGGCAGCTAAAAAAATTGGAAGTTATAACGATGAACTATTGATTTCTGTATCAAAGGAAATGAATAGTAAGAGTGGGAGTTTTGAGTATACTCTAAAAGATAACGAAGTTATAGGCTTTGTATTTCCGGTGTATGCTTGGGCACCGCCTAAGATGGTGCTGCAGTTTATTGAAAAATTAAAGATTAATAATTATAATAATAATTACATTTTTTCTGTAGCAACTTGTGGAGAAAATATAGGGAACACTATGAAGATTCTTGATAATTGCCTGAATAAGAAAGGCATGAAATTAAGCAGCGGATTTTCCCTTGTAATGCCTAACAACTATATTATTATGGGTAATATTGATTCAAAAGAAGTTGAAAGTAAGAAGTTACAGTGTGCAGATGAAGTTTTAAGAAATATTAGCAGGATAGTTAAAGAAAAAACAGTGGGTATATTTCAAATTGAAAAGGGATTCTTACCGGGAATATTAACATCGGTCATAAATCCATTATTCAATAAATATGCCATGAATACAAAAAAGTTCAATGTAAATAATAAGTGTACTAGGTGTGGAATATGTGAAAAAGTATGCAATTCTAAGACTATTAGGGTTAAAGAAAAACCAGAGTGGGGAGATACATGCACACAATGTTTAGCATGTATTCATCTTTGTCCAGTAAAAGCTATTGAATATGGTAAGAATACGCAAAATAAGGGAAGATATAAGAATCCTAATATAAGTATAAGCGAGATGTAAATAACAATTTAAGGAGAAAGAACTATGAGAGTAATATTTGAATTTAAAGACTCAAGTGGCACAGTACTTACAGAAAATAATATAGAAAAACAGCTAACTAATGAAGAAATTCTTGTAATCCTAAATAGCAAGGAAGTGACTTATCCAGTACATGATGGATTTTTGTTCACAGTTAAGCACTGTGTAATTGAAAATTCTACATATGATATGTTTGCAGAGCCTTATAAATTAAAAATAAGTCTTAGAGAAAGGCTATAGATTAAATCTATAGCTTTTTTATATATTTATAGCTGCATTAAATGTTCTATAAAATGAAGCATCAATTAATTTCTGGTGTAATTTCCTTGCAGTAAAGCTTAATATTTGTTATGCTTATATAAGAAATGCTTAGGAGGCTAACTAATTTATGAAGGAAAAACCTGAAGATTGGATTGGATATTGGATTAATAAAATCGATAGAGCCATGAAAAATGTTCATGATAAAAGGTTTCAGGAGTATGATCTAACCACATCCCAAAAGTCAATTTTGTATCAGCTTTGGAATAAGGATGGACTTACTCAAAAAGAAATTCAAGAAAATCTATGTTTGAAAGCAGCTTCTGTATCTGGACTTGTAGAGATGTTACTAAAAAAAGGATTTATATATAGAGAACAGGATGATGAAGATGCAAGATTCAAAAGACTTTATCTAACGGAAAAGGGAAGACAGATGAAGGAGATATCTATAGCAATTTTAAAAGAAATTGAAGATGAAGTATCTCAAGGGTTTTCTGATGATGAAAGAAGAATTTTTATATCATGGATGAGAAAGCTATATATTAATCTTAATGCTATAGAAAAATAAGTATATAGCATATTTTAATGCGTTTAATTATACTTAGATGCTTAGGAAGCTAAATAAAGTAGTTAAAATAAGGGAGGTAATAAAATATGAATGAATCAAAAGAATTGGAAACGGAAAGTGTAGGGAAACTTCTCCTTAAGTTTTCTATTCCAGCTGTTATAGGTATGCTTGTTAATGCCCTATATAGTATTGTAGATAGAATATTTGTTGGTAGAGGAGTCGGATCACTTGCACTTTCAGGTGTAGCAGTTACCTTTCCTATTACCAATATAATTATGGCAGTAGGAATGCTTGTAGGAACAGGTGCGGCAGCCGTAGTTTCTATAAAACTGGGACAAAAGAAGAAAGAAGATGCAGAAAAGATTTTAGGGACTTCTTATGTTCTTACAATAATAATGTCAATAATCGTAACTATTTTAGGACTTATATTTTTAGAGCCTCTTTTAAAGATATTGGGTGCAAGTGCAGAAACCATGCCTTATGCAAAGCAATTTGGAGGGATAGTACTTCTAGGAACTGTACTTCAAAATATAGGATTTGGACTGAATCCAATAATTCGTTCACAAGGTGATCCTAAGACAGCCATGAATACTATGCTTATAGGTGCTGTACTTAATTTGATTATAAATCCAATATTAATATTTGGATTTAATTTAGGAGTAGTAGGATCAGCAATTTCAACTATTGCTTCGCAAGCTGTTTGCTCAATATGGATATACAAATATTTTACAGGAAACAAAAGTTTATTAAAGCTAAAAAGAGAAAATATGAAATTGAAAAAAGCTGTTATTAAGGAAATAATAGCAATAGGTATGTCTCCTTTTGCTATGCAAATTGCAGCTAGTTTAGTTACAATTACTATAAATACTAATTTAGCAAAGTATGGTGGAGATCTTGCTATAGGAGCTTATTCTCTTATAATGAGTATTGCTGTTTTAATATTGATGCCTGTACTCGGTGTAAACCAAGGGGCACAGCCTATAATAGGATATAATTATGGAGCAAAAAACATAAGTAGGGTTAAAAAAACATTGCTGTACTCAGTTATTGTAAATACGTGTATATCAACGGTTGGATTTATCTTAGTTCAACTATTCCCAACTGAAATTATTAAAATTTTTAATAAAACAGACCTTAAACTTATAGCTCTTGGAGCAAATGGACTTTCTATTTATCTTATGGCTTTTGCTCTTGTGGGACCGCAAGCAACTTGCACTAATTATTTTCAGGCTGTGGGAAAGGCAAAATACTCAATGTTTTTAAGTTTACTAAGACAAATTATACTGCTTATACCTCTTATATTAATACTTCCCCATTTTTATGAATTGAATGGAGTATGGATATCAGGACCAATTGCGGATTTTGTTTCATCAGTGATAACGTTCATTTATATAGGATATGAAATGAGAAGGTTAAGAGCACTTAGAAATGATGAAGCAGTTGACTCTTCTGAAGCAAGAGTTAAGTTATCAGTTTAATTAGGGATAAATAATGGATAAAATATTATATTAATTTTTTCAAATGTTGAAGACTAAAGCATCTGCAGTTTGCAGGTGCTTTTTAAATGCTCAAATAGTAATAGTTTTTATATATTAAATGTATAGTTATATTCATAAGTACTTGGTGGGAAAATTATTCGTTGGAATCTATTGAAAGAAAATGTCTAAATATGTATAATTATAATGTATAATTTGGAATTAATTTTAGTATATATAAACTTAGGATTATATTGGTCAAATGTTTGTTGAAATAATACCGAGTCTTAGATAAAGGTGGGAATATACTTATGAATTTTGACTATGAGATAGAAAAAATAAATGCTATTAGCATTACTTCTGAAGAATTTAATTCTTATGAAATTCCTAGTAATGTTCGAAAATCTATAGCTCTTTATAATAAGTCTATTATAAATTTAAAACTAAAGCTTGTGAACTTAGCTATAACAGACTTAAAAAGATCTTTATCACTTAATTCAGATTTTTGTGAGGCAATAAAACTTTTAGGGTTATGCTACGTACATAAAAAGGAATTCAATAAGGCTGAAAAAACTTTTAAAAAACTAGCTAGCTATGATATATATACCAAGCTGGCAAATGAATATCTACAGGAACTAAAGGCTGAGAGAACTGGTTCAAAAGCTCTTAATACCATAAAAAATGTTAGTTCAAATTCAAATGATAGAAATAAAATAAAAATTACTAGTAGCTTTACAAAAGAGTTCACTATATTATTTTTAATAGTAATTATGATAATTGCTATTTCAGGATTAGTTTATTGGAACGGGTCTAATATTAAGGCAGTGTTTAGTAAAACTAAAAATACTTATGCTAATAAAAACCAAGAGATTGAACAAAAACAAGCAATGAATGAAAAATACAATAAAATAGAGGAACAAAACAAGAAACTTCAGAAGAACTTGGAAAATACAAAATTAGAACTTGATAATTATAAAAACAAAAATAACATTATTTTAATGATAAGTAATGCTGAGAAATTTTATTCAGAAGGAAATTACGAAAAAGTGCTGGATAATTTAATAGCATTAAAATCTTTAAAACTTGATAATACAGAAAGATCAAGAGTGGATAAGCTTTGGAATAGTATGAAAACAAATAATATATGGGATATATACAATGAGGCAAACAAATTATATAAACAGGGAAAGTACCAAGAGGCATTACCAAAATTGATAATTGTTGAGAAAATTAATCCGGAATTAGATATAATGCCATGGGTGCTTTACCAAATAGGAAATTGTTATAAACAAGGTAATGATAATAAAAATGCGCTTATATTTTTTCAAAGAGTTAAGAAGGATTATCCAAATACAGAATATGCCGGTTATTCCCAAGGAATGATTAATGACATAAAATAAATTTGCTTCAATGAAATTGTTTGAGAAATAAATACCATTAAAGATATCAAAGGAAATAAGATATTGATAATGAATTAGGGTACATAGTTAAGGGGGAAATATAAGGGATATTTTGTAAGTAAACTAATAGCCATATAAGTTATAACTTATATGGCTATTAGTTTACTTAAGAGTTAGTAATAGAACTAATAAGTTCATCTAATTGTATAAGTTCATTTTTTAACTCAATAGGAATAGAACTTTTATGTAAAGAGTTTATGTAATCTTGTACTTCAAGGATAAAGTTATTTATACTTATCATTTGGATTTCGTGAGACTTTATAGATAAATTGAGCTTGTCTTTACAATTGCCTAGTCTTGTTATTAAAATTTTTAGTTCACTAGCACTTGAATAAGTAAAGTTATCAGCATTGTCTATCAATTTATATATTCTTTCCTTTTCAGCTTCAATTTCAAATAATATATTAATATCTGAAGTTGGCTTTTCCAGTAGAAACTCCTCATTTTGAATTTGAAATAAATTTAACTTCATTGATTTGGAAGGTGGTTGTTCATCTATAGCTTTAATAGACCCACTTAGGGATTGTATAGTATGGCCCATCTGTTTTGTAATGTATAATATACTAATAATGCTGATAAATATTATAGCAATAACTCCAATAAATATGTTAGTTATTATAGTCTTTGTTTCTTTTATTAATTGATTTTGTTCTATAACACCTACAACCTTCCATCCAGTAACTGCATTTGTCGTATATGAAACGTAGTATTCTCCTGAGGCGCTATCAGAATGAAGACTCCCAGAGTTTTGGCTATATAGATTGTCCATAAGATTGCTATTAAAAATAGCTTTAGATTTGCTGTTTTTAATATTATCAATTATAAAAAAATCTGTATTATCGGTTCGTGAGATCATGTAAATATCGCCTTCGCTAAATTCCTTGAAATAGTTAATTTTTTCATATAAGTCATCAAGATAAATATCTATAGCCAGAACACCTTTAAATTTATTTTCTTTATCTATAACACTTTTAGAAACAGTAATAATATGCTTTTTTGTAGTACTATCAACATATGGTTTTGTCCAAGTGATTTTTCCCTTTGAATTTATCGTATTTATATACCATGGTCTTTTTGTTGGCTCCCAATAGTCATTTGAAAGTTCTTCTGAGGTGTCTGGCCATGATACAAGTTTTTTAGTACCAAATATTTTTTTTTCTGGTGTAAAATAAGCAAATGCAGTCGAAGAATAAGCTTGCTGAAAGTTTTTTAAAAGTTCAAGAGTAGAATTATAATATTTATCAGGATTATCAGATACACATTGAATCATTTCATTCTTAGATAGCATCTCAATAGCACTTTCCAAAGTGGATAGAAATTCAGTTATAGAAAGATTATGCTGCTCTATAGAAATATCAAAAGATTTAGTATACTTATTTTGGGATAATATACGGTTAGCATTTATGTAAATATTTGTAACTATAAGAATGGTAATTACAATAAATATAATGAAGTTTACTGATAGATTTTTTAATATTTTAAACACAAAAGCACCTCCTGATCATAGTTACATAATTATTCTAGCATATACATAGATGGGAGTGTTAAAACTTTTTATTCAAAATCAGAAAATAATAAGTTATAATAAAAACGATTGTTGTTAAGCATGGGAAGGATAGTTTAAAAACAGCAATTAATTTATATTAAAATTTAAATTTGTAAACTCGTATTTTTTAAGGAAGAATAAGGTGCAGAATATGAAACTTAAGTTTAAAAGAAGAATGGTATTACCGATATTATTTCTAATGATAATGCCTACACTAATATTAAGTATTTCTTTTTTTAGTAGAATGCAAAGAATTTACTATGAGAATGTTGTTCAGGATACAGAAAACTTTTTTAACTTAATTTCGGAAAAGACTTATAAAATGAATAATGATTTTTATTCTAAACAAATGCTATCTAGTGAATTATCTTCATTAAAAAGGCTAGGAGTGGTAGCCTATAATGGAGATAATATATTTTATACCAGTTTAGATGGAATTAATTTAGATATTAATATAATAAAGTTTGGACATACAGAGAATAAAAGGTATGAAATTAAGAAGAAGACCTACGAAAATTTAAATATTTCTATATATGTAATAATTGATAACTATCAGATATTCTTTGATGTTTTAAATACATATAAGCCATATTTAATATTAATAGTCGTTTCAATATTTATTTCGCTGCAAGCAATTCTTTTTTTAATTGATAGTTTTTCAAAGCCTATATCTATACTTTTAGAAGGATATAATGATGTAATATCAGGAAACTCTAAAAATAATATAGATATCAAAACGGAAGATGAGTTAGGGCTTTTAGGTGAAGCATTTAATGAGATGAAACAGCAGGTCGCTATTGGAAGCAACAAGTTTTTACAAATGAAAAGGTTCAATGAAGATATATTACGTAGTATTTCAACAGGAATAATAACTGCAGATATGCAGGGCAAAATAATGAATTATAATGATGCTGCTTCAGATGCTATTGAAAGAGTAATGTGTCTTAATGAAAAAAATCCAAAGATAATTAAAACACTTATGATACAGATAAATGAAACCATAGAAAGAATGGATTCAATAAATAGAATAGAGCATTTTAATGAATATGATACAAAGGAATCAGTTTATTTGGATATAACCACAGCATTAATGAAAGATTCCTCAGGAGAATGTATTGGAGTGATTTGCAGCTTTAATGATATAACAAACAGAAAAAAGATTGAAGAAAGTGTAGAGAGAATAGATAGGCTCACTTCACTAGGGCAACTAACAGCAGCTTTAGCCCACGAGATAAGAAATCCTCTTTCTGGAATTAAAATGAGTGCTCAAATATTGAACAAAAGGCTTACTACCCACCTTAAGATATCTGATCAAAATTTATTTGAAGCTATAATTAAAGAAACAGAAAGACTTGACTTATTAATTACAGATCTTTTAAACTTTTCAAAGCCAAGAATACCAAAATTTCAAATTATAGATGTACTTGAGATTCTTGACAGAGCACTTCTCTTTTCTGATAAGAAAATAAGAGAAAAAGAAGCCTTTGTTAACGTGAATTGTGATATGAAGTTAATGCAGGTATATTTTGATAAGGGGCAGCTTTTACAAATTTTTTTAAATATAATATCTAATGCATTAGATGCCATAGATATAAAGGGTGGTTTGAAAATAACTGTAGAAAAACCAACAGAAGGTGATGATAAATATATAATTATATCATTTGAGGATAATGGATGCGGAATAAAAAAGGAAAATATAAATAAAATTTTTGATCCGTTTTTTACAACTAGAGAAAGTGGGACTGGCTTAGGCCTTTCCGTAGTACATAAATTAGCTACAGCAAATAATGGGAATATTCAAATAGAAAGCATAGAATCAGTAGGAACTATTGTAAAAATATATTTGCCAAAATATAGGGGAGAGAGTAATGAATACTAAAGTTCTAGTAATTGATGATGAGGAAATAATGAGATTAACCCTTGGAGAGGGGCTCGGTGATTTTGGGTATGATGTAGAAACAGCATCAGACGGGCTTGAGGGAATAAAAAGGTTAAAAGAATTTAGACCAGATGTTATATTGCTTGACATGAGGCTTAGAACAGAAAATGGGTTGGATATTGCGAGAAAAATAAAGCAAATTGATGAATATGTAGAAATAATTATTATGACAGCATATGGAGACATCAAGACTGCCATTGAAGCAATAAGAATAGGAGCTATAGATTATATAAAAAAGCCTTTAGATATTGAGGAAATCCAGGTTACTATATCAAAGGCAATTGCCAGCCAGAGTATGAAGAAAAAACTAAAACTTTACGAAGAAAAAGAATTAAGAACTGAAGATACATTTATAAGCAAAGATTCTGTAATGGAAGACACCATAAGAAAGATGAATGTGTTAGCTAAAAATGATTCCGTAACTGTACTAATAAGAGGAGAAACTGGAACGGGTAAAGAGGTTGTTGCAAATTACATACATAAAAATAGTGCTAGAAAGGATTCAGTAATGCTCAGTGTCAATTGCGCTGCGATACCTAGGCAGCTTCTTGAAAGCGAACTTTTTGGTTTTGAAAAAAATGCATTTAGTGGTGCAAATTCAAGAAAGAGAGGACTTTTGGAACTGGCACATGGGGGTACTGTATTTCTTGATGAGTTAGGAGAGATGCCGCTTGATATACAGTCTAAGATTTTGAGATTTCTTGAAACAAGAAAATTTAACAGAATAGGCGGACTTGAGGAAATAGAAGTTGATATAAGAGTGATTGCAGCTACTAACAAGAATCTTGAAGAGGCAATAGCCAAAAAGGAGTTTAGGGAAGATTTATATTACAGACTAAATGTAGTACCAATTTTTATTCCGGCATTAAGGGAAAGAAAACTTGATATTGTGGAGCTATCTAAATACTTTTTGGACATTTTTAATATCAAGTTCAAGAAAAATTTTAAAGACTTCACAAATGAAGCTATTGACAGGATAATATCCTATCAATGGCCTGGAAATATAAGAGAACTTAAAAATATTATAGAGAGAATTGTAATTTTAAATAATGGAGGTTTTATAGATGTTGAAAATCTTCCAAGTGAAATACAAGAGCAAGTAACTGCAGGAGAAAATGTGACAATTGCAGAGCCAAATGAAGAATTTATTCAAGAAGGGTTTTCGTTAGAAGAAAAAGTAGCAGATTTGGAAAAGTACTATATAAAAAAAGCTTTAAGTAAATCAAACGGAAATTTTAGTGCTGCTTCAAAAATCCTTGGAATTTCAAGGCATGCACTTAATAGGAGAATGGAAAAGTATTCCAATGATATAATCAAATAGTTATTATGAAATTTATGTTTATATAAAAAATGCTCGATATCAAGCAATTTGTTCGATATCGAGCATTTTTAATGTGCGATTTGGGACGATTTCAACGTTAATATACAGAAAAATCGGTATTTTTCAAAGTTTCATTATATTTTTTTATTTGGCATGCATTTTGCTGTATATATTAGTGTTCAGAAATTGCAAAGGAGGTAATTATTAGTGAAAACGATTTTGAAAAGTGTAATCGAAAACAATAGGTATATTACAAAATTTGGACAAGTAGCAACGTATATTCCTGAACTTGCAAAGGGAAATAGAGATGCTCTTGGAGCATGTGTTTTTGACACAAGCTGTAATTCAATTCTAGAAGGAGACTACGAAACAAAGTTTACTATTCAGAGTGTATCAAAGGTAATAACTCTTATATGTGCTCTAATAGATAATGGCAAGGAAGAGGTTTTTTCAAAAGTAGGTAATGAACCTTCTGCAGACCCATTTAACTCGTTACTAAAGTTAGAAATACAGCAAAATCATAAGCCATTAAATCCATTTATAAATGCAGGAGCAATAGTTTGTACATCTCTTGTAGCAGGAGATAATGGCATAGAGAAGTTCAGTAGAATTCATAATATGCTGAAGAAGTTGGCAAATAATCGTAATATCGATGTGAACTATTCAGTTTATAACTCGGAAAAATTGACTGGAAATACAAATAGGGCAATAGCCTATTACCTTAAGGGAGCTAACATAATTGAAAAAGATGTAGAGGACACATTGGATGCTTACTTTAAATCCTGCTCAATAGAGGTAGTTGTTGAAGACGTAGCAAGGATAGCTTCGGTAATTGCAAATAATGGTGTGGCCCCATGGTCAAATGAAAGGTTGATTCCAGAGGAAGTTAATAGAATAGTAAAGGCTATTATGACAACCTGTGGATTATATGATACATCTGGAACGTTTTCTGTTAATGTTGGTGTTCCTGCTAAAAGTGGGGTAGGTGGATGTATCATGGCTGTCGTTCCAAATCGTATGGGAATAGCAGTTGTAGGACCAGCACTCGATAATCATGGGAACAGCATTGGTGGAGTGAAGGTCATGGAAGATCTTTCTAGAGAACTAAATCTAAGTATTTTCTAATTTTTACATAAAAGTATTTAGTCTAATATTTTAAAAGAGATAAAACTATTAAATTTAAAAATAAAAATTATTAAGAGGAGAGTGTAAAAATGGGAGAACTTTTAAATTCTTTTGTATCATTTACTAATAATATACTTTGGTCCTATGTACTCATAGTTTTACTTATAGCGGTAGGGCTTTATTTTACTATTTGTCTTAAGGGACCGCAGTTCAAATTTTTCGGTCAAACATTTAAGCTTTTAGCTGGTAAAAAACCTAAAGATGGTAAAGGAGTTTCTTCATTCCAGGCATTTTGTATAAGTGTTGCTTCTCATGTTGGTACTGGAAATCTTGCAGGTGTTGCAATTGCAGTTTCAGTTGGAGGCCCAGGAGCGCTTTTCTGGATGTGGATTATAGCTCTTTTAGGAGCAGGTTCAAGCTTTGTTGAAAATACATTAGCACAGGTATATAAAGTGAAGGACAAAAATGGCTATAGAGGCGGTCCTGCATATTATATGGAAAAAGCTCTTGGCAACAGAAAGCTAGGAGTTATATTCTCAATACTTATAACTATATCCTTTGGTCTTATATTTAATTCTGTTCAGGCAAATACTATAACCTTTGCATTTGAAGGAGCCTTTGGTCTTAACAGACTTTATGGTGCTATAGTTCTTATAGTTCTTACTGCTATGGTTATATTTGGTGGAGTTAAGAGAATAGCACAAGTTGCAGAAGTTATAGTTCCAGTTATGGCTGTAGCTTATGTATTAGTTGCATTATTTGTAATCTTGAAAAATATAACTCTAGTCCCACACGTATTTGGAATGATTTTTGAAGGAGCTTTTGGGATAAAACAATTCACAGGTGGTGGAATGGGTGCTGCTGTTATGATGGGAGTTAAAAGAGGATTATTCTCAAATGAAGCAGGTATGGGAAGTGCACCAAATGCAGCAGCTACAGCGGAAGTAACTCATCCAGTTAAACAAGCTATTATGCAAGTATTTGGTGTTTTCCTTGATACTATAGTAATATGCAGTGCAACAGGATTTATAGTATTAGTTTCTGGTGCAAATCAACAGGAAGGACTTACAGGAATTCAGTTAACACAAGTCGCTTTAACCTCACAGGTAGGTGCTTGGGGAAATATATTTATAGCAGTATGTATTTTTATGTTTGCATTTAGTTCTATACTTGGAAACTACTATTATGGTGAATCAAATATCGAGTTTATGAATGGAAGTAAAACAGTACTTAATATGTTTAGATTTGCTGTAATCGTTATGGTGTATGTAGGTTCTATGTCTTCATTAGATATGGTATGGAATTTGGCAGATTTATTCATGGGATTAATGGCACTTCTCAATATTGTTGTTATATTTAAATTAAGCAAGATAGTTTCAAAAGTAGCTCAAGATTATATAGCACAAAAAAGAGAAGGCAAAGATCCAGTGTTCTATGCAGAAAATATTGATGGATTAGTAAACGTTGAGTGCTGGAGTAAGGAGAATAAAAATATTGAAAATCAAGAGGGGAATGGTAAAATTCCAGTAGCTCACGAAGAAGCATCTATTGATGTATAGTAAAGGCTGATTCGTTTAATGAAGATAAAATGCGGTTGAAAAAGTAAATTAAAATATTATTAAACTCCCTATGATTTAAAAAATTATAGGGAGCTTAATAATATGTAATTAAAGAAAGCATACAATATTCATATCAATAAGAGTATATTCATGGAATGTTAAAAGAATAGATATGCTTAAAACATTATATATCTAATTCTCTTCTAGATATCTCAAATTTTATAGATTTTTCTATTTCTTCTAATGTTCTTTTATCTTTTGGGTCTATAAATAGACAAGTATAGCCCTCTTCACCGGCTCTTCCTGTTCTGCCAATACGATGTATATAGGATTCTGCATTTTCTGGAATATCATAATTATATATATGGCTAACTCCGCTTATATCTAATCCTCTAGCTGCCACATCTGTAGCTATTAAATACTGTACATCTGCATTTCTAAAGGATTTTATTATTCGTTCACGTTTTGATTGAAGTATATCACTATGTAACTTTGTACAGTTATATCCACGTCTATGTAATGCCATTTCAAGATCATCTACTCTTCTCTTAGTTCTACAAAATATTATAGCCATAAATGGATTATCTTCATCTAAAACTTTACATAAAGAATCTTGTTTTCTTCTGTCTGTAGTTTCTACAACTTCCTGTTTAATATTAATAAGTGTAACTTCTTCTTTTTTAACCGCAACCATTAAAGGGTCATTCATATATCTATAGGCTAATTTTTTAACTTCAGAATTCATAGTTGCTGAGAAACATAAAGTTTGACGTTTTTTATTTGTTTCTTTTATAATAGCTTCAACATCATTTTTAAATCCCATAAGCAGCATTTGATCTGCCTCATCTAATACTAATGTTTTTAATTTACTAAGATCTATTGTTTTTCTTTGGAGATGGTCTAGTAATCTACCTGGAGTTGCAATTATTAAATGAATATTTTTGCTGAGCTTTTTTAATTGAGATCCAATGTCTTTACCACCATATGCCGCTAAAATATTTATGTCTTTAGCAGCTTTAAATTTCATAGCTTCTTCAGTTATTTGAATAGCAAGTTCTCTTGTAGGAGATATAATCAATGCCTGAATTGCATTTACGTTAGACGATATATTTTCAAAAATAGGAATCAAAAAGGCAAAGGTTTTTCCTGTACCAGTTTGTGCTTCTGCGATAACATCTCTTCCTTCTTTAATAAATTTAATACTTTCTTGTTGAATTGCTGTTGGCTCAGTAATACCTGTGTGACTTAGTACATTTATTATATCTTCACTAATTCCTAGTTCTTTAAAATTCATTATTCTTCAAACCTTTCATTACTTATTTATATTTAGTCTTTATTAAATCAATTAATAATATCACATAAATATTAATAGTAATAGGGGACGGTTAATTAGATAACTAAATACTTGTTATTTTATTATTAATACATATAATTATACTTGGGAAAAACAAATAATGGAGGTGATATTATGACTAGTGATGAAATATATAAAAGAATAATTGTTATGGATAGCGTTAAATCTGCAAATGCATTTATGAAGGATAATAATATAAGTAAATCCGATATTGGAAAGCTGTGCAAGAAGTATGATATATTTGTAGACCCTAAAGCAACAAAAGAAGAACTAATAAGCAGATTTATAAGTTTGACTTTGGGTGAAAAGTTAAAAAAGAAATCTGCTAATAAATATAAAACAAAATAAGAAATAAGTGCCACCCACATGGCAAGTGGCAAATGGAAATAGATAATTTATATGAACCACCTTCTAGTAATGGATGGTGGTTTTTAATTTAGCAATGCTGTAAAGATAAATCTTGGGTAGTCGATAACATAAATAGAAAAACATAGAAAAGAATCATAATTTGAAATATAATATATATTGAGGAAAGTTTGACTATTTATATATTTATTAAGAAATATATTATTTATAAAAAGGAGATTTGATTATGGGAAGTGGTATATTACTCGAAAGCGGCACTGGTGAAGTAGAGATTCTAGAATTTATAGTTAATAATAAGCACTATGGAATTAACGTAATAAAGGTTAAAGAAGTACTAGAAATGGAAGAGTTAACTGAAATCCCTCAATCCCATCCAGCAGTAGCAGGATTGATCTTATGCAGAAATGAAATAATAACTTTAGTAAATTTAAAATATGTTTTAGATGGACAAAGTGTAGTAAATAAGAAAAATAAAATAATACTGTGTGAATTTAATAAAACTAAAGTTGCATTTAATATTGATAGCATAGTTGGTATACATAGAATAGGGTGGAATAATATAAGTAAACCTGAAGATATTGCAAGCAATCCTTTAATTATAGGAAACATAATATTAAACAATAAAATAATTTTCTTATTAGACTTTGAAAAAATTGTTACAGATATAAACCCTGAATCAGGAATAAGTGAGGATAAAATTATAGATGTTGAATATAGGGATAGGTCAGATATTAAACTTATGCTAGTAGATGATTCGCCTCTAATAAGAAGACTCCTAAGAGAGACTTTAACTAAAGCCGGCTTCACTAATTTAAAGTCTTTTGATGAAGGAGAACAAGCTTTAGATTATTTGAACAAATTAGTAAGAGAAAAGGGAGAAGATTTTATAAAAGAGGTTCAGCTTGTTATAACAGATATAGAAATGCCTAAAATGGATGGACATACTCTTACTCGAAAAATTAAGGAGGACAATATATTAAGGGAACTTCCAGTGATAATATTTTCTTCCCTAATTACAAACGAGCTAGCCCACAAAGGAAAGTCCGTAGGAGCAGATGCTCAATTAAGTAAGCCAGAGGTAGGAACTTTAGTTGAGCTAATAGATAAGTTTATAAAATAGTATTTATAACAAGAAATAAACCGCCAGAAATGGCGGTTTTTCTTACTATATTAGTTATATATATATCAGAAAACTCAATTTGTATTTTTTCTACATCAAAATTCATAATCATTTCCTCTGTATCTGTATCAAATATAAGGTTTTTCAGGAATTAAAGATTATCACATATTAACTTTAGAGTTTGTTGTATAATATTTATAAAGGTAAGGTCATTATTAATTAAAAAGTAATAAGAATTTATATGAACTAATTTATATACACATATATAGAAAGGATAAAGAGTTAAAATGAGAATCAATAAACTTCTTAGTAATTTGGGTTATTGTTCAAGAAGGGATACTAATAGACTTATTGAGCAAAATAGAATAACAGTAAATGGTGAACTTTGTAGTCCAGGACAGTGGGTGAAAGAAGAAGATGTTATTCTCATTGATAATAAGCCTATCCCATTAAAGGACAAGATTTATATTGCATTAAATAAACCAGTTGGAATTACTTGTACTGCATCAAAGGAAGTAGAAAGTAATATAATTAATTTTATGAATTATCCAGAATACATTTTTCCGGTTGGAAGATTAGATAAAGCATCTCAGGGATTAATATTAATGACCAACGATGGAGAACTAGCAAATAAAATCTTGGAATCGGAAAATGAGCACGAAAAAGAATATATTGTAACTGTGGATAAACCATTTGATGATTCTTTCATGAAAGGCATGTCCGAAGGGGTAGAAATTTGTGGAGTCAAGACAAGAGCTTGTGAAGTGAATAGAATAGGGGAAGATACTTTTCGTATTATTCTTACCCAAGGACTAAATAAGCAAATTAGAAGAATGAGTAAAGTCTTTGGATATACAGTTGTGAGATTAGAACGTATCCGAATCATGAATATGAAAATTGATGGGATAGATGTTGGTAAGTGGCGTAATCTTACAGAGAAAGAGGTATCAGAATTAAGGAGGAGTTAATTTATGTTTCAGGTGGTTGATGTTGAAAAGTGGGAAAGAAAGGAGCATTTTAAATACTATACTGAACAAATTAAGTGTGGCTATAGTATTACTGCAAATCTTGATGTCACTTTGTTTAAAGAGCTATTGGAAAAGAACAATCTAAAATTTTACCCTTCATTTATCTATTGTGTTACTTATAACATAAATTCCATGCCAGAGTTTCGCATGAGGTTGGGAGAAAATAATCAATTAATAATATATGATATTGTTCATCCTAATTATACAATTTTTCATAATGATGATCATACGTTCTCAGATATGTGGTCAGAATATAATAGCGATTTTTATAAGTTTTATAATAATTATAAGGATGATATGGAAAGGTATTCAAATGTTAAAGGCATAAAAGCTAAGCCAACCCAACCTAAAAATTTTTATTGTATATCTTGTGTTCCATGGGTGAGTTTTACCGGATATTCAACCTATAGTAGCGGCTGTACACCAGCATTAATGCCAATTATAACATACGGAAAGTATCATGAAGAAAATGGAAAGTGGATAATGCCGTTTACTGTAACAATATCACATGCAGCGGCTGATGGATATCATGTAAGTAAGCTCATAAATAGTATTCAAATGACAATAGACAAATTTGATATAATATTATCACGGGAATATAAGAATCAGGAATAATGTTGAAGGAGTAAAAAAGTATGGAACTAAAGAAAATATCTGATAGGATTTATTATTTACCTAACGAAGAAGAAAATGATAGACCAGTTCTTGGGTATATCAAAGGAGATAAATATTCATTATCTATAGATGCAGGTAATTCATCTAAGCATGTAGAAAAATTCTATTCTGAATTAAATAATTTAGATTTGAAGTTGCCAGATTATACAGTGATTACTCACTGGCACTGGGATCATACATTTGGCATGCATTCAGTAGTGGGGAAGACAATTGCAGGAAAATTTACAAATGATAAATTGAAAGAAGTTGCAACATGGCAGTGGTCTGATGAGGATATGAACAATAGACTTGAAACAGGAGAAGACATTGAAATGTGTGATAGGTGTATCAAAGCAGAGTATTCAAACAGGCAAGAGATAAAAGTAATCCCTGCAGATATAGAATTTGACGGAAGTTTAAAGATTGATTTAGGCGGAATTCATTGCGAATTAATCCAAGCTGAAGCGCCTCATTCAGAAGACTCCGTTTTAATTTGCGTACCAGAAGAAAAAACGTTGTTTGTAGGTGATGCAAATTGTGAAGATTTCTATAATAACAATGGTAATTATGATAAGGATAAGCTGGAGTCTTTTATTGCACTAATGAGAAAAATTCATTTTGATACTTATATTTGGGGGCATGATGAACCGCAAACTAAGGATGAAGCAATTACATATTTGGTAGATCAATTAGAAACGCTTAAATAGAGTTAAAAATCAGGGTAAGAATATTGTTACCCTGATAAATCATAGTTTTTCTTGAATTAACGTATAAAGTTAGTAACAGCTCGTGGTTCTTTTTCTGGAAGTGTAACTCCAGTTTCTTTACCCGCATTTATACACTTTAAAAGCCAAGCCATATTTTTGCCTAGTGTTCTCATTGTCTGCATTCCCTCAAGATCTTGCTTTACTTCCTCAGGAGTATTTCCATGAACCATATTCCAATACTGAGAGGATACAACAGGCATATTTGAAATGGTAAAGTATTTATTTAACTGTTCGAAAGCTGCTGTTGAACCACCGCGTCTACAACTTACAATTGCAGCACCAGGTTTATATTGAAAGTCGTTTCCAGCATAGAAAAATCTATCTAGAAAGGATGTTATTTGACCAGATGCACCTGCATAATGTACAGGAGAGCCAAAAATAAATCCGTCAGCATCTTTTGCTTTTTCTAAAGCAATATTCACAGTATCATCGCTAAATACACACATATCATTATTAGTAGAACACCCACCGCAGGCCATACAACCACGAATAGGGTTGGTTCCTACATGAAAAATTTCTGTTTCAATACCGTCATTTTCTAAAGCCGATGCTACTTCATTTAATGCAGTATAAGTACAGCCTCGAGCTTTTGGGCTTCCATTTATAAGTAATACTTTCATTTTGTTACCTCACTTTAATTATATATTTTCTACGCATATTATTATTCTAAAATACGAGTAGCAATATTACAAGCATGCTATTTTTTACTTAGATGCTAAATTCTCTTAGCATAAGCGAATAGGTCATTTGTTCACTAATGTTAATGATTTTACATGTTATATATTTTTGTAACTAGTTATTAACAAAATTCCAACTTTTTCATATATTAATCACAGAGAAATACCTAGGGAGTGTGCAATTACGAGTATAATAAGTAAAGCGCTTTATAAAATTGCCATAGAGGGTGGAGGAATAGTTAAAAAGAAGTTTGATAGGGAGACCAGAAACTGTGGAGTAGCAAACTCAGAAGCACTATTTAAAATATTGAGGGCAAACTCTAAAAGTGAAATTGGAAATAAATTTAACTTTGGGGATATTAAGTCTATAGAGGATTTTAAGAAACAAGTTCCATTAACAGAGTATGGGTATTATGAAAACTATATAGAACGAATGGCAAATGGGGAAAAGAAAATTTTAACAAGTGAAGATGTGGAATACTTTGGACATACATCAGGAACAACAGGAAAACAAAAATTAATTCCTTCTACTAAGAGAGGTAGAAAGATTGCTTCAAAGTATATGGCGCTTCTTACCAATAAATTTAGTTATGATAATTTTAAAGAAAACTGGAATTATGGAAAAGGCTTAATGATAGCTGATATAGTTATGACAACTTATACTAAAGGAGGAACTCCAATATGTGCGGCTACTTCTGGAGGAATGAATGGTATAAGGCATATTCTGCCATATTTATATACTTCACCAATAGAAGTTATGAAGATAAAAGATAAGGAAGCTGCACTTTATCTTCATCTATTATTTGGATTAACAGAAGCTAGACTTTTATATATAAGTGGAGTTTTTATTTCAAATATATTAGATTTATTTAGAGTTTTAGAGAGTAAAAGCCAAGATTTAGTAAGAGATATAAGAAGAGGACGTATAAGTAACAATTTAAATATTGATGGAAGTACTAGAAAGAATTTAAATAAACTTCTTACTCCTAATGCTAGCAGAGCTGACAAATTAGAGTGTGAGTTTAAAAAAGGATTTAAGGGGATAGCCAGAAGAATATGGCCTAGTTTACTATATATTGCTACAGTAACTGGAGCAAACTTTTCTATATATGACGATAAAGTAAATTATTATACCGATTCATTGCCTATTTATTCTCCAGGTTATGCTGCTACTGAAGCTATGATTGGAATTAATCCTTATGTAAATAAAATAAGGTATGTAATTGTCCCCGATACTGCTTTTTATGAATTTATTCCTATTAAAGAAGAGGCTGAAGGAAGTCATTATACCTTTTGCTTAGATGAACTAAAATTAGGGGAAAAGTATGAAATAGTTATCACAAATTATGCAGGACTTTATAGATATAGAATTGGTGATGTTATTAAAGTGGTTGGATTTTATAATAATTGTCCAGAAGTTGAATTTTTATATAGAAAGAATCAAGTACTTAATATGGTATCTGAAAAGACTAATGAAGAGCATTTAGCTAGCTCTATAAAAAATACAGTAAAAAAATTAAATTTAAATTTGGTAGATTATACCACAATGCCAGATAATTCAATTACACCTGGAAGATATATTTTTTATTTTGAATTAAAAAATAATATATATAAATACAAAGTTGAATTATTAGAAGAAACATTGGATAGAGAAATCAGAAATTCAAATTTGGCCTATGATAGAGCTAGAAATAACAAGAAGTTAGGTAGGGTAAAAGTAATACTTTTAGCACCAAATACTTTCAACTTAATAAAGGAATCGTTATTAAATAAAGGGATATCAAAAAATCAAATTAAGATTCCAAGAGTAGCAATTAATAATAAAAATATATTAGATATTATAAATAAAAATAAAATGTGAAAGTGAATCATTCTAAATTATAATTGTTACAGGAATAGGAGGATGGTTTCTATTGTTTGTAGATATAATTGGATATAATATAATTCAACCTAATGGAATTCCAGCGGGAATTATGGTTGCTCTAATTGGTGCACCATGCTTTATATATTTAAGTGCCACCCACGTGGCAAGTAGTGCTAATGATGTGTAAATTTATGTCATTTTGTTAGAATAGTAGTAGTATACTATATAAATCCTAAAAGTCTTATATAAAATAGGTTTAATTTTCTAAAATATTTGATATAATATAAGTATAAATGAGCAAAATAAAATAGGGTGCTGGTAACACCCTATAACATACAATTCTAGTTGCTTAGGCAACTGATATCACTATTAATTGTTTAATTAAAATAGTAGCTAACCAATTGCGAGATGGGGGCTACTATTTTTTTGAGATTTTTTCTATAAGTAACACTATTAACGTCAATAGTGAAATCAAGAATAATCCACCTTCAAATAATAACATTAAAACGTCATTACTCATCTTTATCACCTCCCTTCAACAGGGATGGGTGATACCAAGTAGCCCACATTCAACTATATTGAATTGTACTAGAAAATTATACCACATGCTTTATGGAAATTCTATAATAGTAAATATGAGATAGTTTGTCAATCAGTTATACCAAATCAATGAAAGAAATATGTGAGATGTTTTTTAAAAGGATTTGTAAGGTTACTATAGAATATATTTATAAAGTCACAATTACATAATATGTGTGGAAGTAAACTATTTTTGCTTATCGCTAAATCAATTAATGATACAATAAAGATGGGAGTGTTTATGTAAAAATGAGTAAAATAAAGGATATTATTATTGGTTTTGCAGTAAGCATCCTCGTACTAGCATTGTGGACATATAAGATGATAGTTACAAGCGGGATACCTGTTGAGATGTCTTTTAAGGATAGTGTATCGATATCATGCCTACTATTTTTAGATTTGATAGTATATAGTTTTTATGTAAGAAAGACAGAGTATATACTAATGAATATTATATTATTGTTAATACCGCTGTTTTTATGGGGTGCGTCTATGCAACAGGCATTAACATATAATTATCACAAATATGATACTCTCGTTAGTATTATAGGTTTCTCTACAATTTTAATTTCATTTTTACAGCTTGTTTACTGGAAAGTAAAGAAATAAAATTCACGACATAATCGTAAAATATGTGCAGCAATACTGTTGATTAATTGATTGATGATAAGGAGGGGTTATGAATTATATTCATTATGCTTTAGATTTACTAAGTATTTTATTTATATATATAGTCATTACAAAAATTTATATGGTGGTTGCAAACTATATAGGTGAAAAATTAGGGTTTGGGAAATTTTTTATGCACTTATGGGAAAAAGTGAGGAAAGATAAATAGCTGTAAATTTGTTACCCATGGAGGTGAAAAAATGACAAATTATAAGGAAATTACATGCACTATCGCCTGCAATAAATTGAAATTAATTCCCTGTATGAGCATGGAGCAGACTCTGGAGTGGACTGTGTTTTACCAGGAGTACTTTATTTAAGAGGTAAAACCAGACAGGTATTCTTTGATTTTATAAAGCAAGAATTTCCAAATTTATATGAGCCTTTAAAAACTTTATACAAGACGGGTGGTGCACCAAAGGAATATAAAGATAAACTATATAACACTGTCAATGAGTTAAAGGATAAATATAAGCTTTCAAGCAGTTATACGAAACCAATGAAAGAGAAACTAAATCAATCCAGAGGTGAGCAGATATCTTTTCTTTAAACCTCTCATAAGAATTTATCTATTAAAATGGTACGGTTAGCTTCCTAAATGAATAATATAGTAATTGGATTAAGTGTGGAGGATAACAGTATGAAGAATGCAATTCATAATGCTTTGTCTAATATAATGTTTCGTGCTCGTAATACAATCAATATCAAAGCAAAGACTAACTCATCAAGGCAATTTCCTTACGAAATTAAAGTTATCGCTGAAAACTTATATGTACCCTGGGCGATGGATATAAGCAATGAAGACAAACTATACTTTACTGAGCGGTCTGGAGCAATTAGAATTATTGAAAATGGTAAACTTCTTTTGCAGGCACTGATTACACTTCCTGCACCCTTTGTAAGTGAGGGAGAAGGAGGCCTGATGGGTATTGCCCTAGACCCAAGTCATTCACAAAACCATTATATGTATGTTATGCACTCATATGCAGAGGGTAACCGAATCTATAACCGTGTTGTTAGATTAGTTGAAAGCAATAACAGGGCATCCATCGACAGGGTTCTTCTAGACAAAATCCCTGGGGGACGAATTCACAATGGAGGAAGGTTAAAGATAGGTCCAGATAAAAAATTGTATATAACAACCGGAGATGCAGGGAATCCCGCATTGGCACAAGATTCTAGTAGTACAGCTGGAAAAATACTGCGAATAGAATTAGACGGCAGCATTCCTAAGGATAATCCAATTAGTAATTCCACTGTGTATAGCTTAGGCCATAGAAACCCACAAGGTTTAGCATGGAATTCAAAAAATGTCTTGTATGCATCAGAGCATGGACAGACAGCACATGATGAGATAAACATAATAAAACCTGGAGCTAATTATGGCTGGCCTCTTGTTCAAGGAGATGAAACCTCGACACAAGTTGTAACACAAAAGCCATTGATACACAGCGGAGAAGTTACATGGGCACCCTCTGGGATTACCTTCGTAAATCAAGGACCATGGCAAGGAAAATTACTGGTTGCTTGTTTGCGTGGAGAGCAGCTACTTGCTATCTCTTTGAATGGAAATGGAACAGTAGTTAGAAATGTAGAATCATTGTTCAAGAATGAGTATGGACGTTTACGTGAGGTTATTCAGGGGAAGGATGGATTGATTTACTTGACAACAAGTAATAGAGATGGAAGAGGTAATCCTCGTATAGCTGATGATAAAATTATCCGGCTCATTCCGAAATAAAGAGATGTTTAGATACCTTAAGACATATCATCTATTTTATTTGCCACAATATAAACAGCCGTCAAGAAAAAGTAGTAAAGGAACTAGAAAACTTTTTCTCAGTGGCTGTTTTGAAATTCGTCATAAATATAGTAATACAATGTGAATTTTATCTAGATGAAAAGCATGGTAGGTGAGTTCTAAAAAAGGATTTGTAAAGTTGGAATAGAATATATTTATAAACACTAATATTGTATATTATGGGGAAATAATTAAATTTTAATTGGGGGATTATTATATGTTTTTTACAGAAGCTATATGTATTATACTTATCATTTTATTTTTAATTTTAGCGGTTAAGCCTTTGAAAGTAGCAAATATTATTAGAACTATATTTCGCATGCAGGAGTTACATGTTGATGACTCCAGGATTTTTTTCTTAAGAGCTTCTGGTATAACAGGAATAGTAGTTTTTTCTTTATTTCTAATACTAACAGTATTTTATTAGAATTGTTATTTGATTTATGTTTAAGTATTTTACAAGATTCATTAATAATGAACTCATGCTGTTTTAAATATTAAGTAAGATTTAGGCAATTAAATACAAAAAATTAATAGATGAAGGAGGCAAAATGTGAAACTAAAAGTTTTAGTAGATAACAATACATATATTGACCAATATTATTGTGGTGAACCTGCTGTTTCGTATTATATTGAAGATGAAGATATTAGACTATTACTGGATGTAGGATATTCTGATTTGTTTATAAGAAACTCAGATGCCTTAGGTGTAGATTTAGAAAGTGTGACTACTATCGTTATTTCACATGGTCATGATGACCACACAAGGGGATTAAAATACTACTTTAAACAAAACAATAAAAATAATATTTCTATTATTGCTCACCCAGATGCATTTAAAGAAAAAGCAGTAGGTGATTTAAAAATTTGCTCGCCTATATTAGAAGAAGAACTAAAAGAAAAATGTAATCTAATTCTTTCAATAAAACCTATTAAGGTTAGTAAAAACATAACTTTTTTAGGAGAAATACCACAAATAAATCATTTCGAAGAAAGAAAACCTATTGGCAAACAAATTGTTGGGAAGAATTCAATTGACGACTATGTAAGAGATGATACTGCACTTGTTTATAAGAGTGAAAAGGGTATTTATATTATTACAGGATGTTCTCATAGTGGAATATGTAACATAATAGAATATGCAAAAGAAGTGTGTAAAGATAATAGAGTATTAGGAGTTATAGGAGGTTTGCATTTATTTGAAGTAACCAAGCAGGTTAATAAAACTATCGATTATCTAAAACAGAATAACATCAAAGAACTATATCCTTGTCATTGTACTTCATTTACCGTTAAAGCAGAGATACATAAGGCTTTGCCTGTAAAAGAAGTTGGTGTTGGCCTAGAAATAAACTGGTAAAAATGTTGGAAATAAAAATACATAGCAGCTAAATAATGCCGCATTTTTAAATTTGGCGTCTAGCTGCTATTTTATAAGTAGGGTACAGCACATAGCATAGAATAGTGGTAGGGGGAGCTACCTTTTATTCTGTGCTTTGCAATCTGTACCCAGAACTTGCTTGAAAACTAATTTCAACTTGCCACTTGTCACGTGGGTGGCACTTTTATGCTAATAAACAGCAGTACAAGAATCTTTGTATTTTTCAATCTTGCCTACGGTTAAATTTGAAAATGCTTCTTTAATTCTTTTGCATATTTCGCCAGGTTCTCCATTACCAACAATTCTATCATCTGCCTCAATAATTGGGGTAACTTCCATAGCGGTACCACTGAAAAATAATTCATCAGCAGCATAAAGCTCTGTTCTTGATATGCTTCTTTCAATTACCTCTATACCTAAATCTTCCCTTGCTATTTGCATAACAAGTTCTCTAGTTATACCCTCTAATATGTTATCTGAAGGAGGAGGTGTAATTAGTTTACCTCTTCTAACCATAAATATATTTTCGCCTGGTCCTTCACAAACATGACCAGTTGCAGTTAAAAATATAGCTTCGTCATATCCTCTGCTAGTAACCTCCAATGAAGCCAATGCAGAATTTAAATAAGATGCAGTGGCCTTAACTCTTGGAGGAAGCATATTATCGTTTAGTCTTGTCCAAGATGTTACAGCAACTCTAAGACGATCTTTTCCAGTGTAACTTCCTAGCGGTTGACAGTATATAACTATACGATCATCGTTATCTTTAAGAGTAGGCCCTATATGCTCAGATCCCTTAAAAGCTATAGGTCTTATGTAGGTCGTAGATTTAAAATTGTTTTTCTTTAAAAGTTCAATTGTAATATCACAAAGTTCTTCTACACTATAAGGCAAATTGATATTTAAAACCTTACATGATTGAAGAAATCTAGTATAGTGTTCTTTTAATTTAAATGCATAAAGTTGATTACTATCTTCATGCCAATAAGCTCGTATTCCTTCAAAACAAGCAAGTCCATAGTTAAAAGCCTTAGACCTAACACTTATATTTACGTTATTTTCCTTTACAAAGTCCCCTTGATAAAATGCTAAACATTCATTCATAGAAAAGCCCCCTTACAAAATATAAATTTATTTTTATATATTCGACATGTTTGCAAAATAGCAAATTTTTCATGAATTTTGATATTTTAATTATAGATTCTAAAGGTATTTTCACCATATGTCAACAGAAAATTGAATGAAAAACAAAAATAATTTAAAATTTCTTGTAGTTTTCAGAATATAGAAACAAATAATTCTAAATTGATTATAAATGAATAATTTTAAATCAGCAAATATTTAATAAGAGCCTAGGTGCTGAAATGCCTTAACGGCAACGTTTACAGAGGTTTAATAAGCTAAAAAATGAAAGATTAAATTCAAATGACGGAGGTATCATGCAATTTTTAATTATTTAAGAAAATTGATTGACCTTGCAAAAAATATATGATAATATTACTGACAAGATTTGGTTTAAGTAGCTTGTTTTCTCTGAAAGGAGATGATTGAGATAAAATCTTATGTTTTGTCAGTTACAGTTGATAACAATCCAGGAGCACTTATGAGAGTGTGTCAACTTTTTAGTAGAAGAGGCTATAACCTAGAAAGTGTTACAGCAGGACTCACTGAAAAGGAAGGCATATCTAGATTAACATTAATTGCTAAAGTGGAAAAAGATGATATATTAGATCAAATAGTAAAACAAATTAAAAAACTAGAAGATGTTTATAAGGTATCAGTTCTAGATGAAAACAGCTCTATATGTAGGCAAATGATGTTTATAAAGGTTAAAGCAGAAGGAGAAAGTAAGCAGGAAATACTGAATATAGTTAATATTTTTAGAGGTTCCATAACAGACATTACACCTGAAAGTTTAACAATAGAAATTACAGGGGATGAAAATAAGCTAGAGGGGCTAAAAAATGTATTAATGCCTTTTGGTATTTTAGAAATAGTAAGCAGTGGTTTTATTGCTTTAGAAAGAGGCGTAGAATCTCTTAAATAATAAATATTTAAAAATCACAAGGGGGCTATTATTATGGCAAAAGTATATTATGAACAAGATTGTAATTTAGAGGTTTTAGAAGGAAAGAAGATTGCTGTAATTGGTTATGGAAGCCAAGGACATGCACATGCACTTAACCTAAAAGAAAGCGGACAAGACGTTATAGTGGGGCTCTATAACGGAAGTAAGTCTTGGAACAAGGCTGAAGAAGCTGGACTTAAGGTTATGGTTGCTGCAGATGCTGTTAAGGCTGCAGATGTAATAATGATACTTGTTAATGATGAAAAACAAGGTAAGCTTTATAAAGAAGATATAGAACCTAATTTAACACCAGGTAAAGCATTAGTATTTGCTCATGGATTCTCAATTCATTTTGGTCAAATACTACCTCCAAAGGATGTAGATGTATTCTTAGTTGCACCAAAGGGACCAGGACATACTGTTAGAAGTCAGTATTTAGAAGGAAAAGGAGTACCTTCTCTCATAGCAATACATCAAAACGCTACGGGAAATGCAAAAGAAATAGCATTAGCTTATGCAGCAGGTATAGGTGGAGCAAGAGCTGGAGTTATTGAGACTTCCTTCAAAGAAGAAACTGAAACAGATCTTTTTGGTGAACAGGCTGTATTGTGTGGTGGGTTAACTGCACTAATAAAAGCAGGATTTGAAACTTTAGTTGAAGCAGGTTATCAACCAGAAATGGCTTACTTTGAATGTTGTCATGAAATGAAGCTTATTGTTGATTTAATTAATCAAGGTGGATTAAACATGATGAGATATTCCATAAGTGATACTGCAGAATATGGTGACTACATAGCAGGACCAAGAGTAGTAACAGAAGAGGCTAAAAAAGCAATGAAGGGTATTTTAACAGACATTCAAAATGGTACGTTTGCTAAAAATTGGTTGCTTGAAAATCAAGTAGGAAGACCGTTCTTCAATGCTACAAAAAATAAAGAAGCAGAACATGAAATTGAAAAGGTTGGATCTGAACTTAGAAATATGATGAGTTGGACAAAACAATAAATCATAATCGATAAATGGGTGCCACTTATGCTATTAGAGTAAGTGGCACTAAATTTAGTCTTAGAGGGGAGGGGACAATTTTGGATAGGCGAATAAAAATATTTGATACTACATTAAGAGATGGAGAGCAAACTCCTGGTGTAAATCTTAATGTAAAAGAAAAGGTAATGATTGCAAGACAATTGGAAGCCTTAAATGTGGATATCATTGAAGCAGGCTTCCCATTTTCATCTAAAGGAGACTTTGAGGCAGTAAAAGCTATAGCAAAAGAAATCAAAAAGTCAACTGTAGCAGCATTATGTAGAGCTACTAAGGGTGATATAGATTGTGCATGGGAAGCTGTAAAGGAATCGGCAAAACCTAGAATTCATACGTTTATTGCCACGTCCGATATTCATATGCAGCATAAGCTTCAAATGACTAAGGAAGAAGTCTTAAAAAGAGCTGTCCAAATGGTCTCCTATGCTAAAAGCTTATGTGAAGATATAGAATTTTCAGCTGAGGATGCATATAGAAGTGATCCAAAGTTTTTATGTGAAATTTTTGAAAAAGTTATTAAGGCTGGGGCAACAGTGATTAATATACCCGATACAGTGGGATATGCTTTGCCTTCGGATTACTATAAATTTATTGAATATATAATGAAAAATACCAAGGGTATAGAAGCTGTAGACGTAAGTGTACATTGTCATGATGACTTAGGCCTAGCAGTAGCAAATAGTCTATCAGGAGTTATGGCAGGGGCAACACAGGTAGAATGTGCTATTAATGGTTTAGGGGAAAGAGCTGGAAATGCAGCCTTAGAAGAAATAGCTATGGCTATAGACCTTAAAAAAAATTCTTTAGGTGCATTTACTAATATAAATACTAAGCAAATTTATAGAACGAGCAAGCTTGTAAGTTCCTTAACAGGTGTGAATGTACAGCCTAATAAGTCTATTGTTGGAGGTAATGCTTTTGCTCATGAATCAGGTATACATCAAGATGGAGTTCTTAAAGAAAAGAGCACCTATGAGATTATTACTCCAGAATCAGTTGGAATAAATAATAATTCAGGTATTGTACTTGGTAAGCATTCAGGAAAGCATGCCTTTGATAATTATTTAAAGGATATGAATATTGATCTTGATAAGGAAGAATTGGAACATGTCTTTGAAAAATTTAAAGAGTTAACGGACAAGAAGAAAACCATAACTTCTAAGGATATAGAAGCAATTGTACATGCTAAAAAATACTTCAATGAAACCTATAAGCTTAAATCCTTCCAAATAAACACTGGAAACAACATAGTTTGTACAGCAGCAGTAGAAATATTAAAAGGTGAAGAATTATTTACTGAGGTTGCAGTAGGAGATGGCTCTGTAGATGCAGCATTTAAGGCTGTAGAAAGAACTATAGGTATGAATATAAACCTTAAGGACTACTCTATAGCATCTGTAACTGATGGAAAGGATGCATTGGGAGAGGTAACAGTGAAAATAGAAGATGAAAAGGGACATATTTTTGTAGGTAAGGATATTTCGGAAGATGTTATGGAGGCAAGTATACGTTCGTATATAAATGCAATAAATAAGATGATTGATGAGAGTTAGGTGATAGGTATGAATAAAAGGGTACACATTTATGATAGTACATTAAGGGATGGGGCTCAGGCAGAAGGGATTTCATTTAGCGTTACTGATAAACTTAAAATCGTAGAAAAGCTAGATAATCTAGGAGTGAGCTATATAGAAGCAGGAAATCCATCATCAAATCCTAAGGATTTAGAATTCTTTAAGGAAGTAAAAAAGCTAAATTTAAAAACCTCTAAAATATGTGCCTTTGGAAGTACCAGAAGACCTAATATAAAGGTAGAAGAAGACAAAGAATTAAGTAGTCTTGTAAAATCCGAAGCTGAGGTTTTAGCTGTATTTGGAAAGGCTTGGAGTTTCCATGTGGAAGAAATAATTAAGACTACCCTAGATGAAAATTTGTCAATGATAAGAGATACCATAGAGTATTTAAAGGCCTTAAATAAAGAAGTTGTATTCGATGCAGAACATTTCTTTGATGGCTATAAAAATGATGCTGAATATGCTTTAAATGTTATAAATACAGCTAAGGAAGCGGGAGCAGATTGGATTGTACTTTGTGATACAAATGGTGGCACCCTGCCTATGGAAGTTCAAAAGATATTAAATTATGTTGTGAAAGACTTAGAATTTAATAACTTAGGAATACACTGTCATAATGATTTAGGCACTGCTGTAGCTAATTCTTTAATAGCTGTCCAGTGTGGAGTAGCCCAAGTACAAGGCACTTTTACAGGGGTTGGTGAAAGATGCGGTAATGCAAATTTAAGCACAATTATAGCAAACTTAAATTTAAAAATGAAATATGAAGCAATAAAGGATGAAAATTTAGAAAAGCTTATATCCACATATAGATATATTAGCGAGGTAAGTAATGTTACTCCAAATAAATTAGAGCCCTATGTTGGAAGTTGTGCCTTTGCTCATAAGGGCGGTATGCATATAGATGCTGTTTATAAAAATCCCACATCCTTTGAACACATATCACCGGATTTGGTTGGTAACGAAAGAAAAATTCTCATGTCTGAGGTTTCTGGAAGAAGTACTATTATGTCTTTTATAAATTCTTTAAATCCCAATATAACAAAAGATTCAGAAGAAACCAAGGGGATACTGAAAAAGTTGAAGGATTTAGAATACGAAGGATATCAATTTGAAGGGGCGGAGGGTAGTTTTGAACTTTTAGTTAGAAAAGAATTAGGACTATTTAAGCCATCCTTTCAACTTGTTGAATATAAAGTAATGATGGGAGAATCAGATACAGGAGTTTCCAATGCTTTAGCAACCATGAAAATAATGGTGAATGGAGTAATGGAAATCACTGCTGCAGAGGGAAATGGTCCAGTAAATGCATTGGATAAAGCCCTTAGAAAAGCACTAACAGTTTTTTATAAGTCTATATCAAATATGTATTTAACTGATTATAAAGTTAGAGTTATAGATGGAGATAAGGCTACAGATGCAAAAGTAAGGGTAATAATTACATCTACAGATGGAAGCTCAATATGGAGTACAGTTGGAGTTTCAAATGACATAATAGAAGCTAGTTTTAAAGCACTAACAGATTCTGTTGAATATAAATTAATTCAGTAAAAGGGAGATGACATATTATGAAAAAACCTATGACCATGACACAAAAAATACTTGCAGCTCATGCAGGTTTAGATTATGTACAGCCAGGGCAGTTAATAACAGCAAACTTAGATTTAGTTCTAGGAAATGATGTAACAACACCAGTTGCTGTTAAAGCCTTTAACAGCATGAACATTGATAAAGTTTTTGATAAAGATAAGATAGCAATAGTGCCTGATCACTTTACTCCTAATAAGGACATAAAATCAGCAGAGCACTGTAAGTTTATTAGAGAATTTGCCTGTGAAAAAGAGATAACAAATTACTTTGAAATAGGGGAAATGGGAATAGAACATGCCCTAATACCAGAAAAAGGATTAGTAATTCCAGGTGATGTGGTAATTGGAGCAGATTCTCATACTTGTACCTATGGAGCATTAGGAGCTTTTTCAACAGGGGTAGGAAGTACTGACATGGCTGTAGGAATGGCAACAGGTAAAGCTTGGTTTAAGGTTCCAGAAGCTATAAAGTTTGTTTTAAAAGGTAAACTTTCTAAATGGGTTTCGGGTAAGGATTTAATACTTCATATCATAGGTATGATTGGAGTAGATGGTGCACTTTACAAATCAATGGAGTTTACTGGAGAAGGAGTAGCAGAGCTTTCAATGGACGGCAGATTTACCATAGCTAATATGGCTATAGAAGCTGGTGCTAAAAATGGAATATTCCCTGTAGATGAGAAGACTTTAGAATACATAAATGGACGTACAGATAGAAAGCCAACTATATTTGAAGCTGATGAAGATGCAGAGTATAGCGAAGTTTATGAAATAGATTTAGGTGCTATAAAGCCTACAGTAGCTTTCCCACATCTACCTGAAAACACTAAAACTATAGATGAAGTTGGAGAAGTGAAAGTCGATCAAGTAGTAATTGGTTCTTGTACTAATGGAAGAATGGAGGACTTAAGAGTTGCAGCTTCTATATTAAAAGGCAAGAAAGTTAAAAAGGGAATTAGACTTATAGTATTCCCAGGAACGCAAAATATATATTTACAGTGCTTAGAAGAAGGATTAGCTAAGATATTTGTAGAGGCAGGAGGAGTATTTAGTACACCAACTTGTGGCCCTTGTCTTGGAGGACATATGGGGATTTTAGCAGCAGGGGAAAGAGCTATAGCTACTACAAATAGAAACTTTGTTGGAAGAATGGGACATCCGGAAAGTGAAGTGTATTTAGCAAGCCCAGCAGTAGCTGCAGCATCTGCCATAGCAGGAAAAATCGTATCACCAGAGGAGGGAATATAGATGCAGGCATTAGGTAAAGTTTTAAAATACGGAGATAATATAGATACTGACGTTATAATACCGGCTAGATATTTAAATACATCTGTTCCAGAGGAATTAGCAAAATATTGTATGGAAGATTTGGATAAAGACTTTTTGAGAAAGTTAAACCAAGGAGACATTGTAGTTGCAGGTAAAAATTTTGGATGCGGATCTTCAAGAGAACATGCTCCAATATGTATAAAAGCAGCTGGAGTTTCTTGTGTAATAGCAAAAAGTTTTGCAAGAATATTTTATAGAAACTCAGTAAATATAGGTTTCCCGATACTTGAATGTGAGGAAGCTGTAAATGCTGCAGAAAACGGGCATGAGTTAGAAGTGGATTTTGAAAAAGGAATAATAAAAAATATTACATTAGATAAGGAATACCAGGCACAGGCCTTTCCTGAATTTATGTTAAATATAATGAAAAATGATGGATTAGCAAACTGCGTAAATAAAGGATTATTTTAATTTAGGGAGGGACAAACATGAAAGAATTTAAAATAGCAGTTGTACCAGGAGATGGTATAGGCGTTGAAATAACAAAAGAGGCTTTAAAAGTTTTAGATAAAATATCAGAAAAGTATAGTACAAAATTTAATTATGTGGATTTGAAAGCAGGAGGATGTGCCATAGATGCTTATGGAGAAGCTCTTCCAAAGGAAACTTTACTAAAAGCCAAAGAATGTGATGCATTATTTTTAGGAGCAGTTGGAGGGCCGCAGTGGGATCACCTTCCAGGAGATCAAAGACCTGAAAAAGCCCTTCTAGGACTAAGATCAGGATTAGGACTTTATGCAAATTTGAGACCAGCAAAGGTTTTTGAAGAACTAAAATCAGCATCTCCTCTCAAAAATGCACTAGTAGAAAAAGGAATAGATCTTTTAGTTGTAAGAGAATTAATAGGTGGAATTTACTTTGGTAAGAGAGATACGGTAGTTGAAAACGGAGTGGAAACAGCCTATGATACAGAAAGCTATAATGTAGATGAAATAAAAAGAATTGCTCATGTAGCTTTCAAATCAGCAATGAAAAGAAGAAAGAAAGTTACTTCTATAGATAAAGCAAATATTTTAGATGCTTCAAGACTTTGGAGAAAAGTTGTAATAGAGGTTTCAAGGGAATATCCAGAAGTTGAATTAAATCATATGTATGTTGATAATGCAGCTATGCAGCTTGTACGCGATCCTTCACAGTTTGATGTAATGCTTACAAATAATATCTTTGGAGATATATTATCTGATGAAGCTTCTATGCTTACAGGATCAATAGGAATGCTTGCATCATCAAGTGTTGGAGAAGGTAGCTACGGAATGTATGAACCTATTCATGGTTCTGCGCCAGATATAGCAGGCAAAAATATAGCAAATCCACTAGCACAAATACTTTCAGCAGCTATGATGCTTGATTATTCATTTAATATGACAGAAGCGGCAAAGGATATACAAAATGCAGTTAAAAATGTTCTAGCAAAAGGTTATAGAACTTCAGATATATGGACAGAAGGTATGACAAAGGTTGGAACAAAGGAAATGGGAGAACTTGTTTTATCAGAAATCTAAGGAGGGATTTGCATGAAATCAGATGCATGTAGAAAAGGCTTAGAAAAGGCACCTCATCGTTCTCTTTTTAAAGCTCTGGGTTTTATAGATGAAGAGATGGATAGACCACTTATAGGTATTGCAAATTCCTATAGTGAAATAGTGCCGGGACATATGAATTTAGATAAAATTGCTCAAGCTGTTAAAGATGGAATAAGACTTGCAGGGGGAGTACCTGTTGAATTTAGTACTATAGCTGTATGTGACGGAATAGCTATGAATCATAAGGGAATGAGCTATTCCCTTCCTTCTAGACAAATAATTGCTGATAGTGTTGAAATTGTTGCAAACGCCCATTCCTTTGATGGATTAGTTTTACTTCCTAACTGTGATAAGGTGGTTCCAGGTATGATTATGGCAGCAGCAAGGGTTAATATACCTTCAATACTTGTAAGTGGTGGCCCTATGCTGGCTGGAAAAACTAATGGAAAAACAACTGATTTAAGTGCTATGTTCGAAGCAGTAGGATCAGTTAAAGCTGGAAAAATGACTGAGGAAGAACTACTTGAAATGGAAGATACCGCATGCCCTGGCTGTGGTTCCTGCTCTGGAATGTTTACAGCAAATTCTATGAATTGCTTATCAGAAGTTTTAGGAATGGCGCTTCCATACAATGGAACCATACCAGCAGTTTTTGCAGAAAGATTAAGACTTGCAAAAAAGACAGGAATGAAAATTGTAGAGCTTGTTAAAAAAGGCGTTAAGCCATCTGAAATTTTAACAAAGGATGCATTTATGAATGCAGTAACTGTAGATATGGCATTAGGATGCTCTACTAATTCACTGCTTCACCTACCAGCAATAGCAAAAGAAGTATCAGTAGAAATAAATTTTGATAAAGTTAACGAAATAAGTAATAAAACTCCAAACCTATGTAGACTTAGTCCAGCAGGGCATCATCATATAGAGGATTTGCATATGGCAGGAGGAGTGCCAGCGGTAATCAATTTACTAGCTAGTAAAAATCTTATAAATAAGGATTGTTTAACTGTAACAACAGCAAGTATTTATGAAAATGTAAAGAATGCAAAAGTTAAAAACAATGAAGTAATAAGGGATATTGATGCTCCTTACAGCAGTACTGGAGGACTTGTGGTACTTAAGGGAAGTTTAGCACCAGATGGAGCTGTTGTAAAAAAATCTGCTATGGCACCAGAAATGATGAAGCATACGGGAAAAGCTAGAGTGTTTGATAGTGAAGAAGAAGTAGCAGAAGCAATAATGGGTGGAGAAATAAATCACGGTGATGTAGTGGTAATAAGGTATGAAGGACCTAAGGGTGGCCCTGGAATGAGAGAGATGTTATCGCCTACAGCTCTCTTAGCAGGCATGGGATATGATAAAACTGTGGCTCTTATAACAGATGGAAGATTCTCAGGAGCAACAAGAGGAGCTGCTATAGGCCATGTTTCACCAGAAGCTGCAGAAGGTGGGCCAATAGCATTGGTTAAAGAAGGAGATCTCATTGAAATAGATATAGAAAATAAGAAATTAAATCTATTAGTAGATGAAGAAGAGTTACAAAAGAGAAAACCTCAGGGGAAGATGAAGTCTGTAGAAGGATACTTAAAAATTTATAGAAAATTAGTATCCTCAGCCTGCAAAGGAGCGGTTTTTGAAGATGTAAAGGAGTGATAAATTTGGAGTATACAGGTGCCAGGATTATACTTGAATGCTTAAAAGAACAAGGAGTCGATACTATTTTTGGATATCCAGGAGGAGCAGTGCTGAATATATATGATGAGTTATATTCCTTTGATGGTATAACTCATATACGTACAGCCCATGAACAGGGATCTGCGCATGCTGCAGATGGGTATGCAAGAGCTACGGGAAAGGTAGGAGTATGTATTGCTACCTCAGGTCCTGGAGCTACAAATCTTGTAACAGGAATTGCTAATGCCTATATGGACTCTGTTCCTATGGTAGCAATAACAGGCCAAGTGCCCACAAGCTTAATTGGAAAGGACTCCTTTCAGGAAGTTGATATACTGGATATTACAATGCCTATAACTAAACACAATTTTATTGTTAAAAATGTAGAGGACTTAGCACCTGTAATGAGAAAGGCCTTTTCAATTGCAAAACATGGAAGACCAGGACCGGTTTTAGTAGATATACCTAAAGATATAACTGCAGCAATATGTGAATATACGCCATTAGAATTAATAGAGTATGTTAATAATAAACCCATTAATGAAGATGAAGTAGAAAATGCAGTAGAAATAATAAATAAAAGTAAGAAGCCCGTTATTATAGTAGGAGGGGGATGTAATATTTCGGATGCTCAAGAAGAGCTTCAAGAATTTCAAAATAAACTAAAATCTCCTGTTTGCTCTACAATGATGGGACTTGGATCCTTCGATGGAACACATCCTATGTTTACTGGAATGGTTGGAATGCATGGAACTTTGGCATCTAATAAATGTATTTGCGAGAGTGATCTTATAATAGCTGTTGGAGCTAGATTTAGTGATAGAGTTATAAGTAATGCAAACACCTTTGCAAAAGATACAAAAGTAATACATTTAGACATAGATGAAGCTGAAGTAGGGAAAAACATCGAAGCTAATTCGTGGATTATAGGGAATATCTCAGATATACTTACAAAATTAAATAATAGGCTAGAGGAAAGAAAAGAAACTGAATGGACAAAATTTGCTTTAAATCTAATAAACAAGGATGAAAGAAAAACTTTAAGGATAAATCCTAAAGATTCAGTAAATCCTGTTTATCTTATAAGAAAACTGTATGAGCTTACAAAGGGAGAGGCTATTATAACCACAGAAGTTGGACAAAATCAAATATGGGCAACTCAAGGGTATATATATAAGAAACCAAAAACCTTTATAACATCGGGCGGCCTTGGAACTATGGGATATGGCTTTGGTGCCGCTATAGGTGCCAGCATGGGTAAAAAGACAGCTGTGTTTGATATAGCGGGGGATGGAAGTTTTAAAATGAACTGTAATGAACTAGCTACAGTGGTGGAATATAATATACCGGTTAAAATAATAGTACTCAATAACGGCGTTTTGGGAATGGTAAGACAATGGCAAAACCTTTTTTATGAAAAGAGATTTTCACAAACTACGTCTGAAAAAAGAGTAAACTTTGCTAAAATAAGTGAAGCTTACGGTGCGCTAGGAATTAGCATAAATACAAATGAAGAAGTAGAAAATGCACTAAAAATGGCCATAGAATATGATGGACCAGTTGTAGTAGATTGTCTTGTAGACAAAGATGCCATGGCTGTACCTATAGTACCTCCAGGAGCTGATATAGAAGAAATGATGATATTGGATTGAAGCAAGTTCTTAGTTCAGATGGGAATTCTTTTATCACATCTGAATTTTAGAACTGCAAATGCATGACTTAGTTGGCGTTGAGCTCCTGCTTAGAAAGTAGGAGACTTACGCCAAGTTAGTCAGGTGAAGAAAATATAACCTCTTTAGAAGGAGGCTCCTTAAGGGGCCTTTTTTTTATACGAAAATTAACTGTGGCTTATTTTGTGAATTTACAGCTGAAATATTCGAAATTTTCTTTCATGTTGAAGGGATTTTTACTAGCTGTATAGAAATAATACTTAACATAATTCATTTTGAATATTGTTCTAACTAGAGGGTGGGAGGGGTAGTTAAGATGTATGAGGATGAAAATGTAAACCTTTTAAAGAAGCGTATTGAGGAATTGGAAAAAAGATTAGAAGAAACAGAGACTAAATTACGAAAGAGTGAATACTTATTTAAAAGTGTCATTGGGTTGTCGCCTATTTGTACTTATATTCATAGGGGAGATGAGTTATATTACACAAATAAAGCTGGAGCTAAACTAGCAGGTACGGATAATCCGAAAGAACTCATAGGAAAGTCTATAAACTCCATAATAAATAATCATCCTGATTACAATGATATAGTGAAGGAGAGGATAGAAACATTACTTAGTAATGAAACCAGCGTACCCTACATGGAACAAAAACTTATAAAAAATGATGGCACTACAATGTATGCTGAAATTGCAGGTGTCTCTTTTATGTGTGATGATGTCATGAATTTATTAACTGTAATTCGAGATGTAACAAAAAGAGTAGAGTTAGAGCATGCTTTTAGGGAAAGGGAAGAACTTTTTAGAGGTATTTTTGAAAATGCAGCTGTGGGTATGGCCCTAGTAGATTTAAAAGGTAAGGCTATAAAGGTTAATAGCTCAATATGTGAAATTATGGGTTATTCTGAATATGAGCTGCTTGGAAAAACCGTTCATGATGTAACTCATCCAGAAGATATAAATAAAGAGTTAGATAATGCACATAAGTTATTAGAAAATAAAATACACTGCTATCATATGGAAAAACGATATTTTCATAAGGATGGCCGCATTATATGGAGTATTCTAAGTGTTTCATTAATAAGAAATAAACAGGGAGAACCTTTGTATTTTATATGTCAAATTCAGGATATAACCAATATAAAGCAGGCAAAAGAGGCTTTAGAATACGATAAGTTGAAAACAGAATTTTTTGCGAATATATCTCATGAATTAAGAACTCCTATAAATATAATTTATAGTTCAATACAACTCTTAAATATGTATATGGAAAATAATCAATTGTCAGGTAACGCAAGTAAAGTTAAAGGATATTTAGATATAATGAAACAAAATTGTGGTAGGACCATAAGACTAGTCAACAATCTCATTGATACCACTAAAATGGATACAAATTTTTATAATTTAAATTTACAAAACCATGATATAGTAAAAATTATCGAGGATATTACATTATCTACTGCGGAGTATATACAGGATAAAGGAATAGATATAATTTTTGATACAGATATAGAAGAAAAAATAGTTGCCTGTGATGCAGATAAGATTGAAAGAATTATGCTCAATTTACTTTCTAATGCAGTTAAGTTTACAGAAAAAAGTGGGAAAATTAATGTATCACTGCAGGCTAAGAAAAAACACATTAAGGTTTGTGTAAAGGATAATGGTATAGGTATTCAGGATGATAAAATTGATTTGATCTTTGAGAGGTTTGGACAAGTAGATAGATCTCTTGTGAGAAGTCATGAAGGAAGCGGAATAGGATTATGTCTAGTTAAGTCTTTTGTAGAAATGCATGGAGGAGAAATAACAGTTAAAAGTAAATATGGACACGGAAGTGAATTTATTGTTAAGTTACCTACGAAAGTTATTGAGGAAGAAAAACTACAGGAAAAATGTGAAGAATTAAGTAAAAAAACAAAGGGTAACTTTAATAACCATATAGAAAGAGTAAATATTGAGTTTTCAGATATATATTTATAGAAAATCCATTTCTGGAGGCCGCTATGATTTTTCCTTTTCACAAACTTATCACAATTAACACAAGTTTTAATCATATTATTTTATTAATATAATCTTATACAAAATGTGTAGGAGGTTATTAATAATGAAAAATAAATGGAAATGGGTAATAGCAATTTTCTTTTTAATATTTACCCCAATAGCTGGAGTTATGCATCAAATTAAAGGTGGAGGCCCTAGTGGATCACCGTCAACAGATGCATTATGTCCATTTGGTGGTATGGAAACATTATATAGTTTAATTGCTAATGGAAATTATATAAAGAAGATAGAGCCATCATCTTTAATTCTTTTAGGTGCAACATTACTAATTACTATAGTAATAGGAAGGGCCTTTTGTGGATATATCTGTCCTTTAGGGACGATTCAAACTCTTCTAAATAAATTAGCAAAAAAACTTAAAATAAAACAAGTTAAGCCTCATGGGAAAGTTGATAAGGTATTAAGATATGTTAAGTATATAGTGCTATTTTTAATATTATTTATAACTTATAAATCTGGAGAGTTAATTTTAAGACCTTATGATCCTTGGGCAGTATTCATGCACTTAGGTAGCGGAACAGAAATATTTGAAGAATTTCTAATAGGTTTTATTATACTTATAGCTATACTTCTATCTTCAATGTTCATTGAAAGAGCTTGGTGCAGGTATTTATGTCCTCTAGGAGCAACTTTAGCGTTACTTACACCCCTAAGTATTTTCAAAGTTAGAAGAAGTGATTCTAAGTGTATTGGCTGCAAAGCTTGTACTAAGAATTGTTCTATGGGACTTAACGTACATTCACAAGAAATAGCATCTAAAACTGAATGTATTTCCTGTGGAGAATGTGTATCAAGCTGCCCTGTAGATAATACTTTAGAAATGAAAAAAGGTAATACAGTTTTATCTTTAAATAAAATGGCAGCAATACCTTTAGTGATATTAGTTATAGTTGTTTGCTCAAACATAGCTTTAGGGACTTTTAAGACTTCTTCCTCAAATGTTGAAGTGCTAAATGAAAATGGTGTCTTAAATGCTGATAATATTAAAGGATATATGACAATAAAGGATGTAGCAAATGAATTTAATATAGATACTAATATAATTGTAGAAAAGGCTAACTTACCAAAGGATACTGATATAAATAAACCTTTAAAGGAATTAAAAAATGACTTGCTAGATAAAGGAATTGAATTTGAAACTGAAGATTTAAAAGAGGTAGTGAAAGAATTGATAAAGTAAAGTTATTAAAAATAAAGTAAGGATTGTATTTTTAGTAACGGCAGGATTGTTGAAAAGCGTAGATAAATTTATAAAACGTAGAAAAAATTCTACAAGTATTAATAAAAGAGTAAGAAAGATTGAAATTAAAGAGTTTTAACAATACCGAATTACATTCAAAAGTATAAAATTTTTAAGTTGTAGAAAAAATCCTACAATAACTGAAAGTTTTAATATCCTATATAAGTTATAAAATTAACTTATATAGGATATTTTTGTTTAAAATTTATCTATGTTATTAACTCTTCATGCTTAGTATAGGTGATTGTTTATTAAAATGGATTAAAAAAGTTTTTCTTATAAACGATAATGTTACATTTTGGCAAAGATATTGCTTTATATATAAATGCAAAGATAAAGGAGGATGTTTTTATGAAAGAAATAGTATTAAAAGATTTAAGTCTTGAAAATGTCAAGGTGAATATTGAAGAAAATGTAGCAATTGTGACTATGAGTCGTCCAAAGGCTCTAAATGCATTAAATAATCAAACTTTAGAAGAGCTAGATGCCATTATCGAAAGCATAAGTGTAGATAAGAGTGTTTTAGGCGTTATTATCACAGGAGAAGGAAAAGGTTTTGTTGCAGGAGCAGATATTGCCCAGATGAGACCCTATAAAGCAGAGGAGGGCAGAAATTATGCAGAGTATGCTCAAAGCGTATTTAATAAAATTGAAGCTCTTGGAAAGCCTGTAATTGCAGCGGTTAATGGATATGCACTTGGCGGTGGATGTGAGCTATCAATGAGCTGTGATTTGAGAATTGCTTCTGAAAAGGCTGTTTTTGGACAACCAGAGGTAAACTTAGGCGTTATTCCTTGCTTTGGCGGAACACAAAGATTGCCTAGACTCATAGGCAGCGGACGAGCAAAAGAACTCATTTACACAGGAAGAATGGTAAAGGCTGATGAAGCGCTCCTCATGGGTCTTGTAAATAAGGTAGTTTCAGCTGAAGAACTTTTAACTGAGGCAAAAAATATGATGAAAGGCATTATTTCAAAGGCTCCTATGGCAATTAAGTATGCTAAGATAGCCATTAATAAAGGAGCTGATTTGGATTTAGCGAATGCACTTGAACTTGAAAAAGATTTGGCAGCACTTACATTTGCTTCAGAAGATAAAGATGAAGGTATGGCAGCGTTTCTTGAAAAAAGAACTGCTAAATTTGAAAATAAATAAAAGTAAAATAAAATTACTCTTTTTAACAGCCATATTAGTTTAATAAATTAAATAATAAGAAATGGAAGGAGGAGTTAATATATGTCAGGCGGAGAAATTATAAGTTTAATTGGTATTATAGGAGCACTTGCACTATTAATGTATTTAGTAATGAAGGGTGTAAATATTTTTATTATAGCTATAACTTGCTCAGCTATTGTTGCCTTGACAGGAGGCATTAATTTATATGCTGCTTTAAAGGAAAATTATATGACTGGTTTTGTTGGATTCTTTAAAGCAAACTTCTTGATTTTTTTAACTGGTACATTGATGGGAAAAATGTACGAGGTTACAAATGGAGCAAAGGCAATAGCAAGGATGATTGTTAAAACCTTTGGCCCTAAAATGGCTTTAATTTCAATTCCTTTAGCTTGCGGTATTATTTCCTACGGTGGGGTTAGTGTTTTTGTTGCCAGTTTTGCAGTATTTCCTATCGCCCTTGAAGTTTTCAAAGAAGCAGATTTACCTAGAAGGTTTATTCCAGGAGCATTAACATTTGGATGTTCTACATTTGCTATGGTTGCACCTGGTGCTCCTCAAATCCAAAATGCTGTCCCTGCTCAAGCTCTAGGAACGGATTTAATGGCAGGTGCTGTAAATGGTTTCATTTCAGCATTTGTTATCCTTATAGTTGGAGCATTTATGTTATATAGAATGGTAAATAAAGCAAAGGCCAATGGTGAACATTTTGCAGCAAAGTCTGTTGATAATTTTCATGATAATTCAAAACTTCCAAGTGGAGTTGCAGCTTTAATTCCATTAATCATTACAATAATATTAATTAATGTTAAAGTTAACGGCAAGGTGTTGCTTCCACTTGAAGCAGGTGTATTTGCTGGTACTGTAATAGTATTTCTTGTTTTAAATAAATATCAAGATAATAAAACAGTTTTAAATAATATAGGAGAAGGATGTAAAACTTCTGTATTTGCTATTAGTAATACCTGTGCTGTTGTGGGATTTGGTGCGGTGGTTAAGGCAGCTAAAGCATTTCCAGCTGTTATAGATGCAATGGTTAATATTCCTGGACCAGACTTTGTAGGTATTGCTGTAGGTACAACAGTTATAGCAGGTATATGTGGATCTGCATCAGGAGGCCTTGGAATTGCAGCTCCTTTAATAGGACCTGTTTATTTAGCAAAAGGTGTTGCAGCTGCCGCAATTCATAGAACAATGTCTATTTCATCTGCAGCCCTTGATTCTCTGCCACACAATGGATATGTTGTAACTGTTACAAATGGATTATGTAATGAAACACATCATGATGCATATGGACCAGTATTTTGGCTAACAGTAGTTGCTCCAGCAATTGGGTCTGTGGTTGCAGTTATTTTGTTCTCAATGTTCCCATTCCTTCCTTAGTAGAGTGAGTATAAAAGGATGAAAGGACATAGTTTAACTTATGTCCTTTCATCAAAATTAATTGATAATTTTATTTAAGTTAAAGGGGGTTTTTATGTGAGTAAGATAATTACAGCAAAACAAGCAGCAGAAATGGTTAAGGATGATATGACAATTGCGGTGGGAGGCTTTACCAGCTTTGGACTTGCAGAAGATTTATTGATAGCACTGCAAAATAGATATATTGAAACAAAGTCTCCTAAGAATTTGTTCCTTTTTCACTGCGCAGCTGTTGGTGATGGTGGAGAAAGAGGTGCTAATCATCTTGGGGAAGAAGGATTAGTTAAAAAACTTGTATGTGCTCATATTGGCTTAGAGCCAAGATTAAATAAGCTAACAGTTGCAAATAAGCTAGCGGCTTTCATGATCCCACAGGGAGTTACCACTCATATGCTTAGATCAATTGCGGGAGGAAAGCCTGGGACTTTAACTCATGTTGGATTAAAAACCTTTGCTGACCCTAGACTTGAAGGCTGCAAAGTAAATAAGGCAGCTATTGATTCAGGGGAGGAGGTTGTTTCCGTAGTAAATATAGAAGGACAAGACTATCTTTTCTATAAATCTTTTCCTATAGATATTTGTTTTATAAAAGGTTCATTAGGGGATGAGAATGGAAATATTTCTTTAAATAGAGAGGCTTTAATTTCAGATCAATTGGAAATGGCTGCTGCAACACATAATTCAGGAGGTATTGTTATAGCTCAAGTTGAACAAATTGTTCAAAGGGGAAGTATAAAAGCACATGATGTCAAGGTTCATGGATTTATGGTTGATTATATTGTAGAAGGCACAAGAGAAAATAGCCTTCAGACATATGCATACGATCATTATAGACCAGAATTATCAGGTGAGACAAAAGTTCCATTAGCTTCTATTGAACCTATGAAATTAGATGAAAGAAAAGTTTGTGGAAGAAGAGGTGCTTTAGAGCTAAAACCTAATTGCCTTATTAATTTAGGTATCGGTGTTCCAGAAGCTGTGGCTGCAGTTGCAGGGGAAGAGGGATTCTCAGATAAGATTACACTTTCAATTGAGTCAGGTGCTCTTGGCGGCGTGCCTACAGGTGGTATTGCCATTGGAGGCTCCGTTAATCCTGAATCCATATATAAACAGCCTGATATATTTGATATTTATGATGGCGGTGGAATTGACATGTCTTTCCTTGGTGCAGCTGAAATTGATGCTTTAGGAAATGTTAATGTTTCTAAATTTGCAGGGAGAGTTGTAGGTCCTGGTGGATTTATAAATATATCACAAAATGCTAAGAAAGTTTGTTTTACAGGAACTTTTAAGGCTGGAAAAATGGAAACTGAAATTAAAGATGGAAAACTTACTATTTTAAAGGATGGAAAAGGAATAAAGTTTAAAAAAGAAGTAGAGCAAGTTACCTTTTCAGGTGAATATGCAAGTGAAACTGGACAGCAGGTCTATTACATCACAGAAAGGGCTATATTTAAACTTACTAAAAATGGAATTATGCTTATTGAAATTGCTCCAGGAGTTGATTTGGAGAAGGATATTCTCGCAAATATGGAGTTTAAACCATTGATATCAGAGGACTTAAGGCTAATGGATGAAAGAATATTTAAAGATGAGAAGATGGGGCTTTCACTTTAAAGTTTAGTTATAGGGGGAGATAGTATGGATTTTAAGTTAACAGAGGCACAACTTATGTTACGAAAGGTTGCCAGAGAGTTTGCTGAAAAAGAAGTTCAGCCTATTGCAGCTGAAATTGATAAGACGGGAAGATTTCCACGAGAGACCTTTGACAAAATGGCAAGAATAGGGTTCACAGGAATTGGCACACCTTTAGAATATGGAGGATCGGGTGGAAATGATATTGATAAAGTTATAGTAGTTTCGGAAATAGCTAAAAAGTGTGGAGCTACAGCAGCTATTCTTTCAATACACACAGTTTTTTCTTCTATTATTCAAAAGTTTGGTACTGAAGAGCAGAAACAAAAATATTTGCCACAGGTAACAAGTGGAGGATGTCTTGGAGCCTTTGCCTTAACAGAGCCTAATGCAGGTTCAGATGCAGGTGCCGCTAAAACAACAGCCATATTGGATGGTGATGAATATATTCTTAATGGAACTAAATGCTTTATTTCCGGTGGAGGGCAGGCACAATATTTAGCTGTTGTTGTGCTGACACAGCCAGAAAAAGGGCTAAAAGGCTTATCTACAATTGTTGTAGAAAAAGGTACTCCAGGTTTCACAATAGGTAAGATTGAAGACAAAATGGGCATTCATGGATCAGAAACTGTAGAACTTATATTTGATAATTGTCGTGTTCCAAAAGAAAATCTTGTGGGAGTAGAAGGCAAAGGATTTATGATGGCAATGAATGCTCTCGATGGTGCTAGAATTGGTATTGGTGCTCAAGCTCTTGGCATAGCTGAAGGTGCTTTAGATGAAAGTGTTAAGTATATGAAGGAAAGAATCCAATTCGGTAAGCCTCTTACAGCGCTTCAGGGCCTTAGCTGGTATATAGCAGAAATGGCAACTAAGATTGAAGCAGCTAAATGGTTAGTTTATTATGCTGCTCATCTAAAGACAATTGGAGAGAAACACACTAAGGAAGCAGCTATGGCTAAATTAAATGCATCGGATACAGCTAGAGTTGTTACAAATCTTGCATTACAAATTCATGGCGGTTATGGCTATATGAGGGATTATCCACTAGAAAGAATGTATCGTGATGCAAAAATCACTGAAATATATGAAGGTACTTCTGAAATTCATAAATTAGTAATTTCAAGAGAAGTACTGGGCTAGGAGGAGAAAAATGAATATCATTGTATGTTTAAAACAAGTTCCAGATACAAATGAAGTTAGAATTAATCAGGAAACAGGAACACTTATAAGAGATGGCGTTCCAAGTATTATAAATCCTGATGATAAAAATGCCCTTGAAGCAGCACTTCAAATTAAAGATGAAAAGGGCGGCAAAGTTACTGTGATAAGTATGGGACCTCCTCAAGCAAAAGACGCCCCAAGAGAAGCTCTTGCCATGGGTGCTGATGAAGCAATTCTTATAAGTGATAGAGTTTTTGGTGGATCTGATACATGGGCTACGGCTACTATTATTGCAGCAGCAATTGAAAAGACTAAAAATTACGATATTGTACTTTGTGGAAGACAGGCTATTGATGGTGATACAGCACAGGTTGGCCCAGAAATTGCTGAATTTTTAGGTGTTCCACAAATAACATATGCCAAGGAAATTAATTTAGATAAGGAAAAGGTAACGGTAACAAGGTTTACAGAAACAGGGGATTATATAATAGAAGCAAAATTACCAGTACTTCTAACAGCTATTAAAGAATTGAATACTCCAAGATATCCAAGTGTAAAAGGTATATTTAAGTATTATGCACCTGAATCTGATGAAATCACTGTTTGGAGCTTTAATGATTTAGAAGTTGACCCTACACAGATTGGTCTCAAGGGTTCTCCAACTAATGTGTTTAAATCCTTTGTACCAACAAAGTCTAAAACAGCAGAAATTATTGATGGAATAAGCGGAAAAGAAAAAGCAGCTATTTTAGTAAATAAGCTTGCTGATCTGAAGCTTATATAGGAGGTAGGTGCAGATATGGAAAGGGCAAAAGTAAATCAAGATATTAATTTAAATGATTATAATGACGTTTGGGTAATTGGTGAGCAGAGAGAAGGAAAGATTCATCCCGTAACCATTGAATTAATTGGTGAAGCAAAAAAGCTTGCAAGTGAAATTAATAAAAAGGTAGCAGTTGTTGTTACGGGATATGAAATTGACGAAGAAGTAAGCAAGCTCCTTAATTATGGAGCAGATAGAGTTTTATATATCTGCAGTCCATTATTAAAGACTTTTTCAACGGATGGGTATGCACTTTCAATTTCAAATCTTATTTTAGAGAGAAAACCTGAAATTGTCCTAGTTGGAGCCACATCAATAGGAAGAGATATAGGACCTAGAATTGCAGCTAAAATTGGCACAGGACTAGTTGCTGATTGTACAAAGCTTGAAATTGATCCTGAAGATGGGAAAATTCTTCAGACAAGACCTGCTTTTGGTGGAAACTTAATGGCAACTATCATCTGTCCTAAAAACAGACCTCAAATGGCTACAGTAAGACCTGGGGTAATGAAAAAATCAGCACATGTGGATAATCCTACTGGAGTTATTGAAAAAGTAATTCCTGAAATCACTGAGGAAGATATTACAGCTAGGGTTATTGAAATTGTAAAAAGCGGTAGGAGAAGAGTTGATCTTACAGAGGCCAAAATCATTGTGTCTGGGGGACGTGGTGTAAAAGGCCCTGAAGGGTTTGAACTTATTAAAGCCCTTGCTGACAAGTTAGGCGGGGAAGTAGGATCATCTAGAGCTTGTGTTGATGCGGGATGGATAGATAGTATGCATCAGGTAGGACAGACTGGCACAACAGTAAGACCAGAAATTTATTTTGCTTGCGGTATCTCTGGTGCTATTCAGCATTTAGCGGGTATGAGCGAATCAAAATATATTGTAGCAATTAATAGTGATAAATCAGCTCCTATTTTCAAGGTTTGTGATTTTGGAATTGTAGGGGATTTAAAAGAAGTAATCCCAGCTATGATTGAGGAAATAGAGAAAAATAAGGAATTTGAGATTTAAATTCATATTGAAAGGTAGGGAGAGTAAATTGAGCAATATGATAGATGAAAATAGCTTGAATATGAGTGGTTACAGCATAAATGAAATTTATATTGGTATGAAAAAAAGTGTAACAAAAACTATTTCAGAGTCAGATGTGTATACCTATGCAGGCTTAATAGGTGACATTAACCCAGTACATGTAAATGCTGAATATGCTAAGACAACAAGATTTGGCGAAAGAATCGTTCATGGAATGCTTACTGCATCATTCTTTTCTACAATTGTTGGAATGCTTATTCCTGGTGCAGATGCTATTTATTTAGGTCAGACATGTAAATTCTTATTACCAGTTAAGTTTGGCGATACAATCACAGCTACAGGTGAAGTTATTTCTATGCGTCCAGAAAAGAAAATTGCTGTAATGAGGACCACTGTTGTTAATCAAAGAGGGGAATTGGTTATTGATGGTGAAGCTACAGTTATGGCTACCAAGGAATAAAACTTAAACATATTGTTTACTAATGAATAAAATAATGCCATTTTATCAATGAGGAATAAATAATAGAACCTAATTTGAACGGGAATGTATTTATACTCAATGATGAAAATGGCATTATTTTTTATATTAAAAATTTATAATATAAAACTCTAGTCATCTTTTTTTAAATTATGAACTTAAGGTTCATGAATTCTTAACATATGTAAATTTTTTACAAATAAAAACGTATTTTCGTATTTTAATGTAATTTTATGGTATAATATTACATAAAATAATTTACATTTTAAGGAAAAGGGGCTTGAGGTAACATGATTAGTGATATGGATTTAGAGCATTATAAGTTGATATTTAATGAGATTTTAGATATGACTGAGGATGGCTTTGTGGTAACTAAAGTTGATGGCACTATATTCGATATAAATAATTCATATTGCGATTTTTTAGGAACCACAAAGGAAAAAGCTATTGGGCATCATATCGGTGAGTTTATAAAAAACACTAAGATGCCAGAAATAGCTAGCTCTGGCATAAAGGAAGTAGATGTGATTCATCCCTTAGTTGATGGACAGCATTATAATGGAGATAAGTTTTTGTTTGTAACTAGGGCTCCAGTAAAGAAAAATGGTAAAGTAATAGCTGCAGTTGCTCAAGTTAAATTTAGAGTTCAAACACTTAATTTATCTCAAAAATTATATAAGCAGGATCAGGAATTAAAATATTATAAGGATGAACTTCAAAGACTAGGAGAAAGTAAATTTGATTTTAATTGTATACTTGGGGAAAGTGAAGCTTTTTTAGAAGTGAAGGAGTTAGCTAGAAAGGCATCCAGAAGTAATCTAGCAGTTTTAATAACCGGGGAAACCGGAACAGGAAAAGAGGTTTTTGCAAATGGAATACATTATGCCTCTGATAGAAAAAATAGCCCTCTTATAAGAATAAACTGTGCTGCAATTCCTGATGAGCTCTTAGAATCAGAGTTATTTGGCTATGAAGAGGGTTCTTTTACTGGAGCTAAAAAAGGAGGGAAAAAGGGTAAATTTCAACTTGCCCATAAGGGAACAATATTTTTAGATGAGATAGGGGATATGCCTCTACATATGCAGGCAAAACTTCTTAGAGTACTTCAGGAAAATGAAATTGAACGAATTGGAGGCTATGAACCAATACCAATAGATGTAAGAGTTATTGCTGCAACTCATCAGGATTTAAGAAAATTAATTAAGGAAAAGAAGTTTAGAGAAGATTTATTTTATAGATTAAATGTTATAAATATAAAAATACCACCTCTAAGACAAAGAAAGGAAGATATACTGATATTCATAAATCACTTCTTAGGTCAACTCAATAAAAAGTATAAGACCGACATTACTATATCTCAAAGAGCAGTAGAATTATTATTAAATCACAAGTGGCAAGGAAACATAAGAGAATTAAAGAATGTCATAGAAAGTGCATATGTTCTAACAGAAAAAGATATATTAGGAGTTAAACACTTACCATCAAATTTACTAACTTTTTCTCCAAATACAGCTCCCGAGGCTAAAGGTGGTACTTTAGATTTCATATTAAATGAATTTGAAAAAGATATAATTTTAGAGTCATTAATGGAAAATAATTATAAAATTTCTAAAACAGCTAAGGATCTAGGCATACACAGAACCACATTATATAAGAAGTTAGAGAGGCTTAATATAAAATTTTCTAAAGATATTGCAGAGTGATTGATGTTATCTATAGAAAACACCTGTAAGGCAATTGCAGGTGCTTTTTTTATTTCACTAAAGTTTTAAAAGAAGAAAAACTTTCGTCAATAACAGTAAAATTGCAGAATTAAAGATTAATTATGATTAAAAAGAAAGAATAAATAACTAAATTTAAAACTACAAGGCAAATACATACAAACCATCTTATAAGATTAAGGAATTAAGTCAATAATTAGGCAAAAAGAAAGATAAATTTTTAACAGGAATAAAATGTAAATAGATATAAATTATGGTATAATATCATAGTATAGTAGTGAAGATGGACAAACACCAAAAATTAAACTATTTGTTAAGAGAAAGGGAAGTGTGTGATATGTTAAGTTGTAAAAAAGAAAGATTAGAAGAAAAGATACTTACATTTAGTAAATTTGGGGCTACTGGCAGAGGAGGAATAACAAGATTATCCTTATCAGAGCCAGCTCTTCAGGCAAGAGCAGAATTTTGTGAAAGAATGAAAGCCATTGGCGCAGATATAGTAACAGATGATATGGGAAATATATATGCAACTATTAAAGGTTCAGAGGAGCTTCCTCGTATTGCATCAGGTTCCCACTGTGATTCAGTAATACAGGGTGGAAATTACGATGGTATTTTAGGAGTATTAACTGCAATGGAAGCTGCTGAAACTATAGTTAAAGAAAATATTCCTCACCGTCATCCAATTACAGTTATGATTTGGACAAATGAAGAGGGAGCTCGTTTTGATCCTGCAATGATGTCATCAGGCGTTGTTACAGGTAAATTTGATAAGGCAAAGATGTTAGCTTCAAAGGATACAGAAGGAATAACTTTTGCAGAAGCATTAGATGCAAGTGGCTACAAAGGTGATGAAAAAAATAGAATGAATACTAAGGACTACAAGGCTTTTGTAGAATTACACATTGAGCAAGGTCCAGTACTCGAAAATGCAGGCATAGATATAGGAGTTTTGGAAGGCGTTGTTGGAATGGTAAACTATGAATTCCAGTTTGTAGGTCAAGCTGGTCATGCTGGAACTGTTCCTCAAAAATTAAGAAAAGATGCTCTTTTAGCAGCTTCAGAAGCTATTCAATATCTTCATAGAGAACTTGATAAGTTAGATGGTAAATTAGTGTACACTACAGGAAGAATTAATTGTTCGCCAAACGTACACACAATTATACCAGATGATGTTAGGTTTACTTTAGATGCAAGACATCAAGATCCAGAAGTAATAAAACAAGTTGTTAAAATTATTGAAAATATTCCAAAGGAACTTGCAGGCTGCAAAGTTAGCTACAAAGAATTATGGTCACGTAAAACAGTTAGCTTTAATAAGGAATTTGTAGATTTTGTTGAAAAAGGTGCAAATCTTTATGGTTATTCAAATATGAGAATGTACAGTGGTCCTGGACATGATGCTCAGTTTGTTGCTGATATAGTACCTACAACTATGCTATTTGTTCCAAGCATCGGTGGACACAGCCATTGCGAAATAGAAAAAACTCCTACTGAGCAGTGTATAAAAGGAGCTAACGTATTATTACAAACAATTTTAGAGATAGATAAAAAATAGAAGAAATAGAAGCAAAGTTTCAGTAGAAATTTTACTTCTACTGAAACTTTGTTGTTTAGTATAATAATTACTTTTAAATAGATTAATTGATGGAGTAGTTTTATTAGTAATAAATGTTTTAAAAGCAGACGTTTATAGGGGCTATTTTCGGAAAGTATTGTTAAAAATATAACAAAGTAGTGATGAAAATAAAAAGAATAAAAAAGAAAGAGGTGTCATTATGACTAAGTATGATTTTATCATTAAGAATGGAACTATTGTTACAGCATCAGATACATTTAAAGCAGATATTGCTATCAAGAATGAAAGGATAGTAGAAATAGGAGAAAATATACAAGAAACTGAAGGCCATAGAATTTATGATGCAAATGGAATGTATCTTATTCCTGGTGGCATTGATGCTCATACCCACTTAGATATGCCTTTTGGTGGAACTTTCTCTAGTGACGATTTTTGCACTGGAACTAAAGCTGCTGCAATTGGAGGAACTACTTCCATAGTAGATTTTGCTATACAACCTCAGGGGAATACTTTACACGAAACTATCGATATTTGGAGAGATAAAGCTGACAAAAAGGCTGTCATAGATTATGGAATTCATATTGCAGTTACACAGCTGAATGATGATGTAAAAAAAGAAATTCCTCAAGTTATTTCTGAAGGTTATTCAAGTTTTAAAGTATTTATGGTATATGACAATATGAGAGTGGATGACTTAGCTTTGATTGAGGTTTTAAAAACTGCTAGCGATGCAGGTGGACTCATTGGAGTACATGCAGAAAATTATTATGTTATAAAGCATCTAGTAGCAAAGCTGCTTTCTGAAGGAAAGATTGAACCCAAATATCATGCAGTATCAAGACCTTATATATGTGAAGAAGAAGCTACTAATAGAGCAGTAAAGATGGCACAGATTTCAAATGCGCCTTTACATGTAGTGCACGTAAGTTGCGAGGAATCTGCTAAGGCAATTAAAGAAGCCAGAGAAAAAGGATTACCTGTAATGGGTGAAACATGTCCACAATACTTGATGTTAGACGATAGTAGATACGATGAACCTGAATTTAATGGTTCAAAATATGTAATGTCACCACCATTAAGAAATAAGAAGAATAACGAAGTTCTATGGAAGATGATTAATGACGGTGTTTTACAAACCATTGCAACAGATCACTGCCCATTTTTCATGAAACAAAAAGAGATGGGTAAGGATGATTTCACTAAGATTCCTAATGGGGCTCCAGGTATTGAATTGAGAATGCCGCTAATGTATTCAGAGGGCGTAGAAAAAGGAAGAATTTCTTTAAATAAATATGTTGAAATTACATCTACAAATAGTGCAAAGATATTTGGTATGTATCCTCAAAAGGGAACAATTGCAATAGGTAGTGATGCAGATATCGTAGTTTTAGACCCTAATAAGAAAGTAAAAGTATCTAAGGATATTTTACATGAAAACGTTGATTATACACCTTATGAAGGATTCGAAATAAAAGGTTATCCTGTAGCAACTTTCTCTCGTGGAGAGTTGATCGCTGAAAATGGTAACTTTGTAGGAGAAGAAGGAAGAGGAGAATTTATAAGGAGAGGAAAGCCTCAGATTATTTAAAATGAATTAATTATAGGAGCTGAGTGTATGTATTTAATAATACTTGGTATATCTACTGGTATATTATGCGGAGTATGGACTTTTGTAGCCCCATTAATAGCGTTATCAGTATGGGGAGGATTTGCTGGAACAACTACCTATTTTGCTTCAGGAAAACATGGACTAGAAGGTATAGGTTTAGCAATTAGATGTAATTTAGCTGGTATAGCATGTGGTATGTCTATGATGTTTCTTACTAATTTATTTGGCTTTAGTGGAGGAGGAGCAGTGGCAAGCGCGATCATTTCTGCTGTAATGTGCTTCTTAGGACTGTGGAAATATACTACTTTTGTACCTGGTATATTTTTAGGTTGTTTCACAACCTTTGCTGCTAACGGAGACTGGATATTACTAGGAAGTTCTGTAATATTAGGTGCAATTTTGGGATATGGATGTGATGCTTCTGGTACATGGGCTTACAATAAATACTTTGCTAAGAATGATGTAGTAGAAAATAATGGAGAAGTTAATTAACACAAGTTTTACAGAAATAAGTTAAAAGCATTACCTGTATTGAATAGATAGGTATGCGTGCCTATCTATTCTTAGATTTATATAAGGGGGAATTATAATGGCAAAAGTTAATAAACTCGCTTATGGTGAGCAGAATGTTCAGGATTATAATATTAGAACAGCAGTTGAGGAAGCTAGTAGATGTTTATTATGTGAGGATTCACCATGCAGCAAGGCATGTCCAGCACTAACTGATCCGGGAAAATTTATACGCTCTATTCGTTTTAAAAATATTAAAGGAGCAGCAGAGGTTATTAGAAGTAACAATATATTAGGTGCATCCTGTGCTTTGATATGTCCTCATGAAAATCTATGCGAAAAAGCATGTAGTCGAACTGAAATAGACAAGCCTATTAATATTGGGAAGCTACAAAAATTTGCTATGGACCAAGAAAAGATGTTCAATTTAAAAGTATTAAAAGCTTATGAGAAAAAAAGAGAAGAAAAGATTGCATGTATAGGTTCTGGGCCAGCTTCCTTAGCATGTGCAGCAAAATTAGCCCTAGAAGGATATCAAGTAACAGTATTTGAAGAAAAGGAAAAGTTAGGTGGAATGCTTACTTATGGAATCACTCCATCACGTTTACCTCAAGAGGTTGTTGATCAAGATATTAACTGCCTTAAGGAATTAGGTGTAGAATTTAGAACTAGTGAACATATTGCACCAGAAGATATCAAGAAATTAAAAAATGAATATAAAGCTATATTTATTGGTGTTGGTCTTGCTAAGTCTAAAGATATTAAGATTGAAGGTCATGATTTAGATGGTGTAGAAAATGCTTTATCATTTTTAGCAAATGCTCGAAGCTCTAATGGGAAAGTTAAAGTAGGAAATAATGTAGTTGTTATAGGACTAGGAGACGTAGCGCTGGATTGTGCAACAACTGCAAGACAGTTATCTCAAGGTAAAGTTAGTATTGTATATAGAAGAAGTATTGAGGAATCACCTGCACACGGTGCTGAACTTACCTATACCCAAGGTATGGGAATTCCTATATATACAGAGTTTGCTCCAGAGGCGATACTTGGAGAAGATAATAAAGCTATGGCTTTAGTTTGTAAATCTCGAGACGGGTACTCAGAAATGAAGTTAAAGGCAGATCATATAATCTTTGCAATTGGACAAGAACCTTATGAGGAGTATAAAAACTATACTCTTGAAGATGGTTTATTCGCAGGTGGAGATTTTGTGAGCGGTGGAAAAACTGCAGTAGAAGCAGTTGCTGATGGAAAAGAATCTGCAGAAAAAATTATTTCATATTTAAATAAATAGGGAGGGTTCGTTATGGCATATAAAAAAGATTTATCTATAGAATTTTTAGGTGTAAAATGTGAAAATCCGTTCTTTCTATCTTCTTCACCAGTTGGAAGCAATTACGACATGATAGCCAAAGCTTTCGATGCAGGATGGGGAGGGGTTTTTTATAAAACAATAGGTATCTATATTCCTGATGAATGCTCTCCTAGATTTGATATAACTAAAAAAGAAGGCACTCCTTGGACAGGGTTCAAGAATATGGAACAAATATCTGACAAACCATTAGAGGTTAATTTAGAATATATAAGAAGATTAAAGAAGGATTATCCAAGTAAAGTTATGGTTGTTAGTATTATGGGAAGCACTAAGGAAGAGTGGGAGATTTTAGCTAGAAAGGTAACTGAGGCGGGGGCAGATATGATAGAATGTAATTTCTCTTGTCCACAAATGACTAGTTCTTCTATGGGATCGGATGTAGGAACAAATACAGCTTTAGTATATGAATACACCAAAGCTGTAGTAGAAAACACTACTCTACCAGTCATTGCTAAAATGACACCAAATATTACTTTAATGCAGGTTCCAGCAAAAGCTGCTATAGATGCTGGGGCTAAGGGAATAGCTGCTATTAACACAGTTAAGTCTATTACTAACATTGATTTAGAAAACTTAACTGCAATGCCTGTTGTAAATGGCAAGTCTTCTGTATCAGGATATTCTGGTGCAGCAATAAAACCTATAGCTCTTAGATTTATTTCTGATTTAAAAAAGGATGCAGATTTGAAGGATGTACCGATTTCAGGAATAGGTGGTATAGAAACTTGGCAAGATTGTTTGGAATTTTTATTGTTGGGCTGTGAGAATATACAAGTTACAACTGCAGTAATGCAATATGGATATAGAATTGTTGAGGATATGATCAGTGGATTATCTTATTATATGGAAGAAAAGGGATTAGACAAATTAAGTGATTTAATAGGTTTAGCATTACCTAATGTAGTTGGATCTGATGAAATTGATCGTTCCTTTAAGGTTATTCCTAAGATTAATGAAGAATTATGTATTGGTTGTGGCAGATGTTATATTTCTTGTTATGACGGAGGACATCAAGCTATTGATTGGAATAATGAAGATAGAAAACCAACCATAAATGACACTTGCGTTGGTTGTCATTTATGCTTAAATGTTTGTCCGGTATACCAATGCATTACCCCTGGTGAAGTTCAATTTAAGGAAAATAGAGAGCCGCATGAAGTAGCTTTAAAAACTATATATTCTTAGATTAAATAGATAGGCTTTAATATATTTAGAAATTACTATAGGAAAAACTTCCTATAGTAATTTTTATTTTTTGGGGTATTACTAGATAATGGATTGAAATAATTTAAAGAGAATGTATTTGTGAATTTAGGAAATAATAATTTTGCACATTAAATGACCTATTATATCTCAAATGGTTTGTACGGAGGATAAGATTATGGAGAAAGAGCATAAAGGACTGTCTGCATGGCAGCTTACAATGATGGCACTAGGTACTGTAATAGGAGGTTCGTTTTTTCTTGGCTCATCGGTAGCTATACATGCTGCAGGGCCTGCAATTTTAATATGTTATGTATTAGGTGGAGCATTAGTATATTTTATACTTTTTGCTTTATCCGAGATGACTGTAGCAAATCCCGATTCAGGTTCTTTTCGAACCTTTGCAGCGAAAGCATTTGGTCCAGGAGTTGGATTTGTAGTTGGATGGGTATATTGGACTGGAATGATTTTAGCTATGTCAAGTGAAGCTACTGCTGTGTCAATCTTAGTTCGTGGGTGGGCCCCTAACATATCTATATCATTACTTGGAAGTTTAATAATAATTAGTGTTACTATGTTAAATTTATTAGGAGCTGATAAGCTAAGTAAGCTGGAGAGCAGTCTTGCAGCAGTAAAGCTATTTGCTATAGTTTCTTTTATAGTTATAGCTCTTCTATTGATTACAGGAGTAATGCCAAGAACATCAGCAATTGGCGCTGGAGAATTAACTAGAGAACCTTTTATGGCAGGAGGCATAAAAAGTATAGCAGGAAGTATGCTTATAGTTATATTTGCCTACGCAGGTTTTGAAATAATTGGCTTAGCCGCGTCAGAAACAGATAATCCTAGGGAAACAGTTCCTAAAGCAATTAAATATACAGTTATATGCCTTGTAGGATTTTATATACTTTCTGTTGCTGTATTGCTTCCACTAATTCCAACAGCTGGCCTTAGTGAAGATATAAGCCCAATGGTAGCAGCCCTTAATAGGTGGAGAATTGGGTGGGCAGGTACTATTCTTAATATAGTACTTATTACAGCTATACTTTCTACTATGCTTGCAGCTATGTTTGGGCTAGGAAGAATGATGAGATCACTTGCAGATGAAGGGCATGCACCTAATTGGTTAAAAGATGAAAGTAATGTTCCTCGTCGTGGGATATTATTTTCTGGCTTTGCAATGCTTTTAGGTCTAGGTTTTGGTATGCTGCTTCCTAGAGTGTACTTATTTTTGATAAGTTCTGGTGGATTTGCACTGCTTTTTACATATGCCGCAATTTTAGCTACCCATATACGTTTTCGTAAGATTAATGGATGCCCGCCAGAAGGAAAATGTCAGATGCCAGGCTATCCATATACATCTTGGATTGCTTTAATAAGTATGATTATTATTATTTTAAGTATGCCATTTATTCCTGGGCAAGGGTCAGGACTTATTGCAGGATTCATATTAATAGCTTTATATTCATTTATTTATATGGGAATAAAATTTGTTAATAGTCCCGAAAGAAATAATGCTATTAATAGAAGTGTAAGTAATAGAAGATATAAAAAGAGACTATTAACAGAGTTTTCTAAAGAACTAACTGAAGAAAATGAAAAGAAAGACAAAGATGATAGATAAGAGGAATACGCAGTAGAATTCGATAGTAGTTAATGTAAACTTTATCTAGTGTATCAGTACATGAAATTTTAAGCATATGGTCGAATAATGCTAAATAATACGTTTGTTTTTGCTTAGTAGCACTTAATAAAAGTAGAGTAGGAATAATCTCATGGTAAGATAGTCTTCGTCGCTGAGATGAGCGACAAACAAGAAACAGCAAAACATTTGAACTTCAATAGTATTTGGAAACAAATTACTAGTTGACAAGCTTAAATGAATTTGATAAGATGTAAAAGTCGCTTAGGGTGACAGGGTCTTTGAAAATTGAACAGAGAATAGAAACCAGTCAATTACTTAACAGTTAAATGTTAAGAAACGCGATGAGCGAAACAGATTAAACTTTTAAATTGAGAGTTTGATCCTGGCTCAGGACG
>NZ_FYAM01000010.1 GCF_900185645.1 Clostridium sp. BSD9I1
TCAAGATGAGATTTCCCATAGCGTAAGCTAGTAAGACCCCTTGAAGAACACAAGGTTGATAGGTCAGAGGTGTAAGTGCAGTAATGCATTCAGCTGACTGATACTAATAGGTCGAGGGCTTGATCTAATTTATTACTCTGTGCAATTTTGAGAGAATGAAAAAAATCTCTTGACAAATACATTTAAATACTTTATAATATTTAAATGTAAGGTAAAAATAATCTGGTGATTATGGCTTGAAGGTAACACCCGTACCCATTCCGAACACGAAGGTTAAGCTTCAAAGCGCCAATGGTACTGCCGGGGAGGCCCGGTGGGAGAGTAGGTCGTTGCCAGATGATAAGGATCTTTAGCTCAGTTGGTTAGAGCAACCGGCTCATAACCGGTTGGTCCGGGGTTCGAGTCCCTGAAGGTCCACCATATGGGGGATTAGCTCAGTTGGGAGAGCACCTGCCTTGCACGCAGGGGGTCAAGGGTTCGAATCCCTTATTCTCCACCACAAAAAATCCATGGAAATTCCATGGATTTTTTTTTATTGTTTACAAATTATTAGTTCACTTTTTATGTAATATATATTAGAATTTAACTTAGGTGCTGAATATAACTGAACCTATAACAAAGGGAGAGGTTTAAATGAATTCTCATAGGATCAAGCAGTTTTACTTATCTATTACAGATAAAATAAATGAGGAGGATAAGGCCTATATAAATAAGTATTTAAATAAGGAAGAATTAAGTTTATTTTATAAATTATCTAGCTCAGAACAAAAGCATTCTGTTAGGGTAGCTTATGATGTAGAATATATATGCAATAAGAAATTATTAGATATAAATGAAATACAAGTATTAATAAGGGCAGCATTACTACATGATATAGGTAAGATATACCCTAAGCTTAACTCTATTGATAAATCCTTATTAGTTATACTCAATAAAATAACCAATGGAAACCTAAAAAAGTTTAATAAATTAAAGAAGATAGATGTATATTATAATCATCCAGAAAAGGGATATAATTTACTAATGAATAAAGGATATGATAGTAAATTTCTTTATTTAATAAAAAATCATCATAAAGAAAATAATGAAAAGGATTTATACCTTGAAATTTTAAAATTTTGTGATGATAAAAATTAAAATTATATGGAGGATTCATGATGAATTCTAATAATAGAAAAGAAGTTATAAAAAACATGTTAATTACATCGGAAACCCCTTTAAAGGGTCAATATATTGCTGAAAAGTTAGGAGTAACTCGTCAGATAATTGTAAAGGATATAGCTATATTAAGAGCAAAAGGTATGGAGATTATTGCCACACCAGATGGATATTTAGTTAACAAAAAGATTAATGATTTGAAGGCTACCATTATTGCAGTTAATCACGAAGCTTCTGATATAGAAAATGAGCTTATAGCTGTTATAAAATATGGCGGAATAATACAAGATGTAATAATAGAACATCAGCTTTATGGAGAAATAAAGGCAATGCTAATGATAAAAAATTTATATGACTTAGATAATTTTACAAAAAAGCTTATTGAATATAAAGCAGAACCATTATTAGTACTTACTAATGGTGTTCACTTACATACTATACTTACTGAAAATGAAGAACAATTAAATAATATCATTAATGAATTAAAAACAAAGGGATATTTATTGGAAGGATAAAGGGTGAAAATGTATTATGAGGAGAGTATCTTTATTAAAATGTGACAGTTATGAAGTAAGCTCAGTGGAGAAAACCTTAAGGGATGGTTTTGATTTATTAGGTGGAGATGAATATTTAAAAAAACTTATTCCCTATAATAGTAAGGTTTTATTAAAGCCAAATATGTTAAGTGTAGAAAAATCAGGCTCTCCAGTGATAACACATTTTGCAGTATTTGAAGCTGTAATAAGAATTTTGAAGGATTATTCTACCAATATAAGTTTTGGAGATTCACCGGGATTTGGAGATCCTAAGAAGGCAGCAGAAAGGTCTGGAATGCTTGAAGTTGCAAAAAGGTATAATGTAAACTTTGAAGACTTTAAAGAAGCTATACATGTAAAACATGATGATTCTATTTTGTGTAAGTCTTGGAATATATCAAAGGCAGCATATGAATCAGATGTACTTATAACATTGCCTAAACTTAAAACTCATGGAATGGCTTATTTTACTGGTGCAATAAAAAATCAATTTGGGTGTATTCCAGGTACCCAAAAAGCTACATGGCATACAAGAATGCCTGATGCAAATAATTTTTGTAAGATGTTATTAGATTTAAATAGCTTACTTCGTACAGATTTTGCTATATTAGATGGAATAGTAGCTATGCAGGGAAATGGACCAAAGAACGGAGAACCGTATAACTTAAATACTATTGTAATGGGAGAAAGTTTAACTGCGGTGGATTCTGTAGCAGTTAGACTTATAGGATATGATAACCCCTTGGATATCCCGGTGTTAAAAGAGGCATATGATTATAAATGGGATGCAGTACTTCCTCAGGATATTAAAATATTAGGAGAAAGTATAGAAGACCTAAAGGTTAATGATTTTAACTTGTGTAGAAAGGGAGGAAACTTTTATTTTATAAGCCCTACAGTAACAAGTTTCTTGAGGCAAATGATAGCACCATATCCTTATTTAATATATGATAAATGTATAAGTTGCAGCAGATGTAGGGAAGTCTGTCCTGAAGACCCAAAGGTGATAAAAATGATATCAAATGATAAAGAAAAGCTAGTACCAAGTTGGCAAATGAGCAACTGTATAAGATGTTTTTGTTGTCAAGAATTATGTCCAACAGGTGCTATTGAGTTGAAATACAATACCTTAGCTAAAATATTAAAAATGGATAGGAGGTAATTATAATTGAGAAAGGGAGCTATCATTACTTCAGTATTTATAGCTTTAGCACTTATTATAACATTTGTTAGCAGTATAACAGAATTTATAATAAACATACAATGGTTCAAGGAACTAGGGTATTTGGCTATTTATTTTACTAAGCTCACAGCTACACTTAAAATATTTGTTCCTACGTTTATTGTGATTTTTTTAGGGATATTGTTTTATTATAAAAATTTAAAATTAAACCTGTTAAAAAACAATAGCACAGTAGAAAATACTAATAGTTATAAAAGAGAAAAAAGGATTTTTGTTTTAATTAATATTATATTTTCAGGAATAATAGCCTATATATTTTCTGAAAGGTATTGGTACTATATTTTACAATTTAGTAACTCTGTAAAGTTTAATATTAATGATCCTATATTTAATAAAGATATATCTTTTTATATATTTAAAATGCCTTTTTTACAATCAATTTATTCAGCGTTAATAACTCTTTTATTTATTTTAATTGTTATAACTTTAGTTTTCTATTTTATAACTGTTACCAATCAAAAGATCCAGTATGGAGGAATAAAAGGATTATTCAATAATAAGGAGAATATAAAAAAGGGAATTACTCTTTTTGCAGGCAAACAATTGGCAGTATTGTCAGCATTAATTTTAATATCCATATCCATAGGCTTTTTATTAAAATCATGGAATTTGGTATATAGTACAAGAGGGGTAGCATATGGTGCAAGTTACACAGATGTAAAGATAAGTATTCTTTTTTATAAGTTAATAATTATGGTATCTTTAATATCATCTGTAGTTGTATTTATATGTATACTAAAATCTAAATGGAAGCCAATTATAATTTCTGTAGCACTTATAGTATTTTTAGTAGTTGCAGAGGGTATTACAGTATATGTAACTGAAAATTTCGTAGTTAAATCTAATCAGAAGACATTAGAGGAGCCATATATAAAGTATAATATAGAATATACTAGAAAGGCATTTAAATTAGATAATATAAAGGATATTCCCTTTGAAGCTAAAAATAATCTTAGCCCTGAAGATATAAAAAGTAACAAGGAGACTGTAGAAAATATAAGAATAAATGCCTTTGAGCCAGCTCTTGAATTTTATAATCAATATCAAACTATCAGACCATATTATACATTTAATGATATGGATATAGACAGATATAAAATTAATAATAAATATACTCAAGTATTTTTAGCTCCAAGAGAAATAAATCTTGAAAATATAGAGCCTAATACATGGCAAAATAGGCATTTGATTTATACTCATGGTTATGGAATATCTATGAGCAAAGTTAATTCAGTTACAAATGAGGGTCAACCTTCTTTTGTTATAAAAGATATACCATCTGTAAATGATACAGATATAAAGCTGGATAATCCTCGTATTTATTTTGGAGAGAAAACCAATGATTATGTAATAGTTGATACAAAGCTTAAGGAATTTGACTATCCACAAGGAAGTTCTAATAAAATAAGTGAGTATGAGGGTAATTCTGGAATAAAAATGACCTTTGCTAATAGAGTACTCTTTGCTTTGAATAAGAGAAACATTAATTTTTTAACATCGAGAGATATAACAAGTGATAGTAAAATATTAATAAATAGAAATATAGTAGATAGGTTAAATAAAATAGCACCATTTTTAACATATGATAAGGATCCTTATGTTGTTATAAATGATGGCAAGTTATATTGGGTTATAGATGCATATACCACAAGTAATAGATATCCTTATTCACAGCCTTACAATAACGTTAACTATATAAGAAGTTCCATTAAAGTAGTACTAGATGCATATGAGGGAGATGTGAATTTTTATATAGTAGATAAGGAAGATCCAATAGCATCAAGTTATTCTAAAATATTTCCTGGGCTATTTAAGGACAGTTCCACTATTCCAGTTAACTTAAAAGAGCATTTTAAATACCCAGAGGATATATTTAGAATTCAATCTAAGGTTTTAGAGAAGTACCATATGACAGATACCATGGCATTCTTAAATGGGGATGACCTATGGGAAGTATCAAAAAATGAAAAAACATTACAAAATGAAAAGTCTGTGGATGAATCACCTTATGTAGTTATGAAGCTTCAAGGTGAACAAAAGGAAGAAATGATGATTATGGAATACTTTAATATGAAAAGTAGAAACACCATGTCATCTATGCTAGGGGCTAGAATGGATAACGAAAATCTAGGAGAACTTATCATGTATAGGTTTCCTTCAAATAAGACAATATATAGTCCATACTTCTTTAAGCAAAAATTAAAACAGGACCCTGTAATATCAAAAGAATTATCATTATGGGGAAGTGGTGGATCAGAGGTTATATTTGGAGATACTATAATAGTTCCTATAAATAATTCCTTAATTTATATAGAATCCTTATACTTGAGAGCAAGCGGTAAAAATAGCGCACCTGAAGTAAAAAGAATTATATTATCTTATGGAGATAAAGTAGTTATTGCTGAAAATATTGAGTCTGGAATTAAACAACTATTTAATTTTAAGGAAGAAGGCTCTAGTGTTAATACGCCATCTGATAATAAAAACAATAATAATAATGAGCTTTTAGATAATGCTAAGGGTCTTTACAATAAGGCAATTGAATCCCAGAGAAATGGTGATTGGGCTAAGTATGGAGAATATATAAATCAGTTAGGAAAATTGTTAAATGAAATGAAATAATAAGTATGTAAAAAGATAAGTATTTTACGTACTTATCTTTTTACAGAAAGGAGTATACATAATGGATTATGATGTACTTATATTAGGTGGAGGTATCATAGGGTGTGCTGTTGCATATGAGCTTTCTAAATACACATTAAATATAGCTGTGATAGAAAAGGATTATGATATAGCAGATGATGTAGCACTTGTAAATGCAGCAGTTATATATGATGGATTAGAGTGTAATGATGAGCTTATGTCAAAGCTTGAGATACTTGGAAACTCTATGTACGATGAACTATGTTCTAAAATAGATGTACCATTCAAAAGATGTGGAACATTTATAGTTGCAGAAAATGAAGAAAGTGAAAATAAATTATTAAATATATATAAAAGAGCTTGCGAGAGAGGGATAAATAATATATCCTTGCTTAGTAAAGATGAGGTATATGATATAGAGCCAAATTTAAAGCTAAATGTTCATAAGGCAATTTACTCTAAAAATACAGGTGTAGTATGTCCCTATGATCTTGCTTTAGCTTATGGAGAAATTGCCTTTGATAATGGAACTAATTTTAGATTAGAAGAAGAGGTTTTGGATATACAAAGGATTAATAAGGGATTTAGGGTAATAACCAATAAGAATAAGTTTACATGTAAAATGGTTATAAATACGACACCAGCTCAGCATTATAGCATAGATTCTAATATAGAATATACTTATAAAAACAAAAAGAATTTAAGTTGTTTTCTATTTGAAAAGGATTTAAATTATAATTTTAATAATATAATTTCTACGCTTACAGTGGATGGAGAGCAGTCATTTGTAGTTCCTACGGTACAAGGGAATACAGTACTTGCTCTAAGTTCTAATAATATTTTAAGGTATAATGAAACTTTAAAGAAAAGTTCAAAAGTAATAAAGGAAGTAAATGAAAATAAGATAGATACTTTTTATCAATGGCCAGTTTATAAAGATACCATAATAATAGATGAAAGTTTAGTAGATGAGGGTTATATAAAGGTTGTAGGAAAGCATTATGGGCAAATAACCATGACTCCATCTATAGGGAAATTAGTGTGTGAAACTGTGATAAATAATATAAACTGTAAGCTTAAAAGAGAGTTTATTAATAAGAGAAGAGAAGTATATAGATTTAATAATTTAAGCAATGAAGAAAGAAATAAGTTAATAAAAATGAATAAGTCTTATGGTAATGTAATATGTTATTGTCAAAATATAACCGAAGGTGAAATAATTGATGCCATAAGAAGGCCATTGGGGGCAAGGACTATAGAGGGAATTAAAAGAAGAACAGGAGCTACTTTTGGTACTTGTAAGGGAGCAGAATGTTTTAGTAAAATAGTTACAATACTTGCAAGGGAAACAGGAAAAAAACTTACGGAGATAGTTAAAGATTCTAAAAACTCTAGAGTTATTATAAGCAGAATTAAAGAGTTTTAAAATCGCTAGGGGGAATTTTATAAGTGTTGAATGAATTTATATGTAAGAGTTGCAATGAATATTGTTGCATAAACATAGATAAAAACGGAAAACATATAGAACTAAAGGGAAATTTATGTGATAAAGCTTTTGATTATGTTGAAGATAAAATAAAAAGTAAAAAGGATATTTTTACGTCTTTAGTTAGAATAAAAGGGGCTTGTTGTAATGTTGTACCTGTTAAAAGTAATAAGGCATTGGATAAAGGTTTATGGCTTGAATGTTCTAAGGCACTAAGTATGCTTCATGTAGGGGCACCTATAAAAGCTGGTGATATTGTATGCCACAATCTATTAAATACTGGAATAGATATAATATGTACTAAAAGTATTTCCAAAGAATAAAAAAGTTGACATTGAAAAATATTCTATATATAATTAGAGTTAATTTAATTATTGTATAAAAACCTATGAAAAGGCTAGTAGCAAAATATAAGTTAAAGAGAGTCAGTGCTAGGTGTGAGCTGATACTTTATGCTTTGTGAATCCACCTTGGAGGGACTGTGATAAAGCAGTACGGTAATAAACCGTTATATTTCAGAAAGAGGATTAGATTAATCTAATCAATTAGGGTGGCAACGCGGAGTCTTTCGTCCCTTTTTTAGGGAGGAGGACTTTTTTTATTTGCTTTAAATATGAAAATTTAAATATATATATAAATTTAGGAGGTACTAATATGTTAGATTTAAAAAGAATAAGAAACAATCCAGAGGAAATTAAAAGTGCTCTTGCAAATAGGGGAGAGGATTTTGATGTAACGACTATTGATAGAATACTAGAATTAGATGAAAGAAGAAGACAAATATTAGTAGAAGTTGAAAATTTAAAGAATACAAGAAATCAGGAATCTGCTAAAGTTCCTAAACTTAAAAAAGAGGGAAAAGATGTAACAGAAATTATGGCAGAAATGAAAAAGCTAGGTGAGGAAATAAAGGGTCACGATGAAGAACTTTCAAAGATAGATGAAGAATTAGAATATATAATGCTTAGAATACCTAATATTCCAAATCCAGCGGTTCCAGATGGAAAGTCAGATGAAGATAATATAGAAATAAGAAAATGGGGAGAGCCAACTAAATTTGATTTTGAAACCAAAGCTCATTGGGATTTAGGAGTAAATCTTAATCTTTTGGATTTTGAAAGAGCAGGAAAAGTAACTGGTTCAAGATTTACATTTTATAAAGGAGTAGGAGCAAGACTTGAAAGAGCAGTTATAAGTTATTTTCTAGATATGCATGTAGATAACCATGGATATACAGAAATACTACCTCCTTATATGGTAAATAGAAAAAGTATGATTGGTACAGGACAGCTTCCTAAATTTGAAGAAGATGCATTTAAGGTATCAAATGATGATTATTTCTTAATACCAACAGCAGAGGTTCCTGTTACAAACTTATATAGAGATGAAATATTAAGTGGAGAAGAATTACCTATAAAACATGTAGCATATAGTGCTTGTTTTAGATCAGAGGCAGGATCAGCAGGAAGAGATACAAGAGGACTTGTAAGACAGCATCAATTTAATAAAGTGGAACTTGTTAAATTTACAAAGCCAGAAAACTCTTATGAAGAACTTGAAAAGTTAACTAATGATGCAGAAGAAGTTCTACAGGGACTTGGAATACCTTATAGAGTGGTTAGAATATGTAAAGGTGATTTAGGATTCACTGCTGCTTTAAAATATGATATAGAAGTATGGATGCCAAGTTATAATAGATATGTAGAAATATCAAGCTGTAGTAATTTTGAAGATTTCCAAGCTAGACGTGCCAATATAAAATATAAGGAAACTCCAAAGGATAAACCACAGTTTGTTCATACTTTAAATGGTTCTGGCGTAGCTGTAGGAAGAACGGTTGCAGCTATTTTAGAAAATTTCCAAAGAGAAGATGGAAGTGTTGTTGTTCCAGAAGTATTAAGACCTTATCTAGGTGGAAGAGAAGTTATAAAGTAATTAAGTTTGAGATATTCGAGGGCAAGTCCTTGAATATCTCTTTATTTGATAAAATTTTTATAAAAAAACTTAAAAAAGTTGTTGACACTTAACTATATTGCTGATATAATTTATTTTGTCAGCACGGAAAGATGGTCGAGTTGGTTTAAGGCACCGGTCTTGAAAACCGGCGTACGGGTGACCGTACCCAGGGTTCGAATCCCTGTCTTTCCGCCATTTTTATTTTAAATTTTAATTTGTAGGACATGGAGAAATACTCAAGTGGCCGAAGAGGCGCCCCTGCTAAGGGCGTAGGTCGGGTAACCGGCGCGAGGGTTCAAATCCCTCTTTCTCCGCCATAAAGCATCTAGATTACTAGATGCTTTATTATTTTTTAAATTTACATTTGATTTTTCTGATGATTTGTGTTAATATGAATATAATAATTATGCGGTGGTAGCTCAGTTGGATAGAGTAGCTGGCTACGAACCAGTTGGTCGGGGGTTCGAATCCTCTCCGCCGCACCATAAAAAGTACCTGTAAATTAATATTTACAGGTACTTTTTTTATAATATATTTAACTATTATTTATTATTCTGCATCTAATGGAGGTGCTAATTTATTAGTTACTTTTATTTCAATGTAGGATGTGATAAAGAATGCTATAAGTGAACTTAGAGAACCTGCAATAATAGCTAAAATCCCATAAGGTTCTTTCATTATCTGCCAGTATATACCTACTACACTTCCTATTAAAATTGAAACAATACCCGCATGTTTTGAACATTTCTTTAAGGATAAGCCTAATATAAATGCTGCAAAAGGACCAGCAGCTCTTAACATAAATGAAAATATATTTAAAGTTATGATGTTAATTTGGAATAATGCAATACACATTGCAAGTAAGCCTATTATAACATTACTTATTCTAGTCATTTTAATCATGTTATTATCACTAACACTTGGGTTTATATATTTTTGGTATAAATCTTTTGTAATTATTGTAGAAGCACATAGCATATCTGAATCAGCACTAGACATTGTAGAAGCAATTATTGCTGCGCATACAATTCCAGAGATCCACTGTGGAGCATGGGTAAATACAACTGTGGAAAGTGCTTTACTTGGATCAATGGTTGGAAATGCCACAAGAGCAGCTATTCCTATTATCGCAGGAATAAATGAAAATAGTGCCATAAAAAGCGCAGACATAAGGGTAGCCTTTTTACCAGTATTTTCATCCTTAGCTGCAAAAACCCTAGATACCATTTCTGGTCCAGACATGAATGTTATGAAATATTGACCTATTAAGCTAACTATTGTAGCAATGCCCATTCCGCTTATAGACATTTTTGCAGGAGGAACTTTAGATACTATAGTTTTCCATCCACCTACACCATTAATTACAAATGGAAGTGCTATTAAAAGTCCCAAAAATATTATTGACCATTGAAATAAATCAGTGAAAGCATCAGCCCAGAGGCCACCCATGACAGTATAAACTACAGTAAATAAACCTCCAATTATAATAGCAACTTTGATATTAATTCCTACTAAAGCAGATATTATAATCCCAGAAGCAAGAATTTGAGATGCTGTTAGACAAAAAAGAGATACTATATTTAATATAGAAGTAATTATATGACTAGTAGTACCAAATCGCCTTCCTACCACTTCGGGAATGGTATAAGCCATAATTTTTCTAAGCTTAGGAGCGAAAAATGCCATTGGGATGATACCAATAGCTGCTGCAAGTACATACCAAACTGAGGACATTCCCCAATTTCCATAAGCCTTACTTGCGAGTCCAACGGTACTTCCACCACCAATGTTATTGGCCGCTAAACTACAGGCTACCATAATGGCTGGTAATGACCTACCTGCTAGCATATAGTCAGTACTATCTTTTATTAAAAATTTATTTGTAAAAAAACCTACAGATAGCATAAGCGCTAGATAGCATATAGTAATAATAAGGGGAATTAATTGTAAAGTCATGTTAGTTCCTCCTTTAAAAAGATATAGTAATTAATATATATTCATAAAAGTTTTCAAGAATAACTAAGTTTTATAATTTTAAGGTGTTGTGACAATGAATTGTACTTTAATACAAAATGGATTAGTTTACGATTTTAATAAGTATACATTGATTAAGAAGGATATTTTAATTGAATGTGGGAAAATAAAGATAACTTCCGAAAAAAGCATTAATGTAGATGCGAAATATAAGGTAATTGATGCAAATGAAAAGTACATAATTCCCGGACTTATAGATTGTCATACTCATATAGGGATAATGGAGGAGTGTACAGGAAAGCTTGGTATAGATAATAATGAAATTTCTAATCCAATTACCCCCCATTTGCGTGGAATAGATGGAGTAAATCCATTAGATATTGCATTTGGAGAAGATCCATTGAGTACATATGGTACTAATAAAAAATGCTCAGTTACTCGTATGGCAGTAACAGCTTTAATTAGGGAATTATTTATGAAAGCTGAAGATTATATGAATCAAAAATAATCTGGAAATATCAAAGAAAGAGATATAAAGTTAGAAGCAGTTATTCCGGTTTTGAAAGGTGGGATTCCTATACGTGCCCATGCTCATAGAGCAGATGATATAATTACAGCAATTAGAGTTGCTGAGGAGTTTGGAATAAAGAAGCTAGTTATTGAACATGGAACAGAAGCACATCTTATTAAAGAGTATATCAAGGAAAAGGAGGTAGCTATTGCTTTTGGACCAATGCTCACACCAAGAATTAAAATGGAACTTAAGTTAAGAAATTATACATCTATTATAGAATTAATTGAGGCAGGAATAAAGATAGGACTTATGACAGATCATCCCTATAATGCAATAGACCAGCTAAGATCAATTGCAGCATTTGCTTTGTCTGAGGGGCTACAATATAAAGATGCAATTAAGGTTATAACAGTAAATACAGCAGAGATACTTCAATGCAGCAATAGGATGGGTAAAATTGAAGAAGGACTTGACGCAGATATAGTAATATATGACGGAAACCCTTTAGATATAATGTCAAAAGTTGAGATGACAATTATTGATGGAAATATAGTGTATACCAGAGGAAATAAGGAATAATTTATTAAAAATAATACTTTGTTTTAAGGAATTAAAGTCAAATATGCCTTAGAACAAAGTATTTTTATTAGTAATATAGCTAATGTTTAATTCCTATCTTTTCACCCATAAGTACCTTGCATTCGTATCCTAAGTTGCTTTGGAATAATATATCTTCATCTATTTTAACTTTATTTTTTTCTAAAAAGAGTATAACTGTAGAGCCTCCAAATTTAAAATATCCCTTTTCATCACCTTTATCCACTCTTCTATCAGGAGTATAGCTTTGAATAATAGATCCAACGCAAGTTGCCCCTACCTCCATGTACAATACATCGCCAAAGTTATCAGAATGAAATATGCTCCATTCTCGTTTGTTTTCGCAAAATATAGTAGGGATTTTATTTAAAGCAATTGGATTTACTGAGTAATAACTACCTTTAACCTTTGAAGTATGTTCACAAATACCACTATCTATAAAATGAAATCTATGATAGTCAGTAGGGCAGAGCCTTAATATAATCATTGAACCATTATTATATTTTTCAGCTGTAGCTTTATCAGGAATTAAATCATGCAAACTATAATTAAATCCTTTTATTTCAACTATTTTTTCTAAATTTATATTTTCATATACTGTAATTCTTCCATCTCCAGGTGAGATAAAGGTACTTGTAACTTTTTCTATGGGACGAGCTTTAGGATGAAGTCTTCTAGTAAAAAAGTCATTAAAACTTACAAAGTTGTCAGCATCTGTAATGCTTTCTTCAATATTTATATTAAAATCATCTATAAATTTTTTAATTTTATTTTTACTACTACCCATGTCACAATACTTTCCATATATATAGGAAAAAAGTTTTTTCTTAATAAATAATTCTAAAAAACTACTTCCGAGCTTAGTTGAGTAAATCCAATTAAGATATTTTTCTCCAGATACCTTTTCTGTTTCATATGTTTTGGTTTTTCTATTATAAATCTTTATCATAAGTTTAGACACCTCCAAAATTATTAGTATAAACGTATTATATAGTATATTTATACTAATATATCATATTTATAGTAATTTTAATATTGAGTTATATATGATTTGGAGTATAATTAAGTTAATGTATTAAATTGTATAAAAATTAACGGAGTGAGCAAAATGAATAAAACTAAAAAGGCAATATTTGAATCAGCTATAAGAGTTTTTTCCACATATGGATATTCTGGAGCAACTATGGATGGAATAGCTGCACAAGCAGGACTAGCAAAAGGTACTTTGTATTATCACTTTAATAGTAAAGAAGAGATATTTAATTATATAATACAAGAAGGAATGAATTTAATAAAAGAAAGAATTCAAGAAGCAGTAGATGAACAAAGCGATTCATTATCAAAGTTAAAGACATTAATAAAAGTTCAATTAAACATGGTTTATGAAAAAAGAGACTTTTTTAAGGTAATTATGAGTCAATTATGGGGACAGCAATCAAGGCAATTGGAATTAAGAGAAGTAGTTAATGAGTTTATAAAGAATATAGAAACATATCTAGAAAGAGCTATGAATGATGGATTTATAAAAAAGGGAGAAAAGTCTTTTATGGCATATACAATTTTCGGATCTTTATGTTCTACTGCAATATATGACCTTATAAACGAAGATGGTATAAATATGCATGATGTATTTGAAAATTTAACAGAATATATTTTAAGTGGAATTCAGATTTAAATATATGCAAGTATTAGTTAATAGAAAATAATGTAATTGTATTGACATAAAATTTGTTTTGTAATAAACTTTTATATGTAAAGCTTAAGCTTGTTATGCGCTCGTAGCTCAGTAGGATAGAGCGTCCCCCTCCTAAGGGGAAGGCCGGGGGTTCGATTCCTCTCGGGCGCACCAAAGTTTGTTTCTATAAGTGCTGCTGGATTTAATAAGATTATGAAGCTTATTTAGTCCGGTATTTTTATTTATAAAATAAAGAGAGATAATAATGAGAGATAATTTTTTGCTAGAAGCAATAAAGGAAGCTAAAAAGGCTGAAGATTTAGGTGAAGTACCCGTTGGAGCTGTTATAGTACAAGATAATAGAATTATAGCAAGGGCTCATAATATGACAGAGGTATTAAAAGACCCCACAGCTCATGCTGAAGTTTTAGCTATAAGAAGGGCATGTGAATTCACCAGGAATTGGAGATTAAGTGGATGTGAGCTGTATGTTACATTAGAACCATGTCCTATGTGCGCAGGTGCTATATATCAAAGTCGTATAAATAAAGTTTATATAGGAACGTTTGATCCTATAAGCGGTGCATGTGGTTCAGTAATAAATGTATTGCAAAATAATTATTTAAACAGTAATATAGATGTAAGGTGGATTTATGACAAAGAATGCAGTGTATTACTAAAAAGCTTTTTTAAAAGTAAAAGAAAATAATTTTTGGAGAGATGTCCGAGAGGTCGAAGGTGATTGACTCGAAATCAATTGTACGGATAATACTGTACCGGGGGTTCGAATCCCCCTCTCTCCGCCAATAGAAATTTATAAGAAGTTGTTAATGATAATAGCTTCTTTTTTATTTTACAAAATATAATAAATAAATGTAGAAAAATAAGTTTTGTTGAAAAAATATAAGAATATTTACAGAAATATAGGTTACTTTATAATAACAACCAATATTTACTTAATATTACAAAGCTGATATAATTAAAACATGATTTGTGTTATTAAAATGGGATTGATTTTTTAATAATACCTTCTATATGTAAGAGTAATGTTTTACAAAAGAGCTTTAATTAGGGAGGTTTTAAGATGATGCTTTGTGAACATGCCTTAGTTGAAAATAATATTTTTTTTAATGATAGAGAATTAATAGTAGGTTGTGATTTAAGAGATAAAAAACACAATTTATATAATATAAAAAGGAAGATTGAAAGCGTTAGAGAGCTTCTAAATGAAGTGACTTGTGATATAGATAATAAAGAAAAAAGTGAGGAGATATTAAAGGTAAGTCAATATATGGACATGCTATTAAATGAATATAATGTCATTGTAGGAAGTAATAAATTATAAGTTTGTAATAAAATATTTATAAAAGCTATTGCAAATATAAAAATCACATAGTATAATAGGACTTGTCGTTAGTAAACGACATAAAATTTAATATTTATCATGAGTAAATCCGTGGAGAGATGTCCGAGTGGTTTAAGGAGCACGCCTGGAAAGCGTGTGTAGGGGAAACTCTACCGGGGGTTCGAATCCCCCTCTCTCCGCCATATAAACTTTGCCGTGCTAGATGGGGAGTTAGCGGTGCCCTGTAACCTGCAATCCGCTATAGCAGGATTGAATTCCTCGCTTAGGCTATAACTTGTGAGGTCTGACCTATGCAAGTGACGTTGAGAGCTGGGTCCCACGCAACGGAAACTCATGAACCCCGTGAGGTCTGGAAGGAAGCAGCGGTAAGTGATAATTTCCGTGTGCCGTGGATTAACCTGGCTTGAGTTAACTGTATAGGTAACGCTCATAGGTTATTTGCCAAGGCGAGGTGCACGGTTTAAATAGTGATTTTAGCACAATAAACTCAAGTTTATTGTGCTTTTTATTCATTTAAAATAATAAATTTCAAATATATAAATTTTAAAATTTGGTTAAGAGGTGAAGTTAATGGGCTATACTGCTCTTTATAGGGAATGGAGACCTAGAAGTTTTGGGGATGTAGTAGGACAAAAGCATATTACAATAACACTGCAAAATCAAATAAAAAACAATAGAATAGCTCATGCATATCTTTTTTCAGGTACAAGAGGTACGGGGAAAACATCCACAGCTAAGATATTTGCTAAAGCTGTTAATTGCTTGAATCTTAAAGATGGAGAACCTTGTAATGAATGTGATATATGTAGGAAGATAAATTCAGGAACATTGATGGATGTTATAGAATTAGATGCAGCTTCAAATAATGGAGTAGATAAGATAAGAGAAATAGCAGAAGATGTTAATTATCCTCCAAGTGAAGCTAAGTATAAAGTATATATAATGGATGAAGTACATATGTTATCTCAAGGAGCTGTAAATGCATTTTTAAAAACATTAGAAGAGCCTCCTGAAAATGTTATATTTATACTTGCAACTACAGATCCTCAAAGGCTTCCAATTACAATACTTTCTAGATGTCAAAGGTTTGACTTTAAAAGAATAAAAAATGAAGATGTATTTGAAAGATTGAGATTTATAGTTAAAGAGCAAGGTGTGTTTGCGGATGATAAAAGCTTAAGATTGATTGCACGTATGTGTGATGGTGCTATGAGGGATGCGTTAAGTATATTAGACCAAGGAATTTCAATGGGAAATGGGAAGGTAGAGTACGAAAGTTTACTTAATATGCTAGGGCTTGTAACTAATGAAAATTTGCTAAAGATTACAACAAGCATTATAGAAAAAGATATAGAATCATCATTAGGTATAATAGATGATGTAGTATTAACAGGTAAAGATATATACTATTTTATAAAAGATATGATAAATCACATGAGAAACTTACTTATGGCTAAGGTAACTGAAAGTCCTGAAGAAATTATGGATATGTCTGAAGAAAATATTAAGGATATCAAAGAACAATGCCAAAAAATAAGAGTAGAAGAAATAATGAGAAACATAAGAATACTACAAGATGCAGAAGAACAATCTAAATGGACTAAGCAAAGTAGAGTTTATTTAGAACTAGCTATAATTAAGATGTGTAAGATAGAATATGATACATCTAATGAAGTTATTTTATCTAGACTTAATAAAGTCGAGGAAGCTATGAGGTCAGGGGAAATAAAGGTTAATTCAGAATCCGTGCTTGCTAAGATATCCAATAAACATGAAGAGGAAGAAGAGAAAATAGCAACCCAGGAATATAGGATTCAACCTGTAAATAAATATAATGAAAACTCCACTTTAACTTTAGATAAGTTAAAGAAATTTTGGAAGGATATACTAGAAACATTTAAGGCTAGAAGGCATATGGTATTATATGCATCTTTAATTACAGGTGAGTTGATTGGATGTGAAAGTGGAGTAGTAACCATAAGGTATGATAAGCAATATGCATTCAATAAACAAAGGCTAGAAAAGGATCAAAGTAAAAAGATAGTAGAGGAAATATTTTCAGATATACTAAAGGAAAAAGTTAAGATTGAATACTTAATAGAAAAGGATGAGAGTACACAAAGATCTCCAGAGCAATTGTTAAAAAGTACATTTGGAGAGGAAATTGTTCAAATAATAGAGGAATAGCTAAAAGGAATTTACACTTTATATGTAATAATGTAAAATAAATAATTGTATATTTAGTTTAAACTTATTTAAAATAAAAGGAGGAATATATAATGGCTAAAGGTGGATTACCTAATTTCGGTGGTGGAAATATGAATAATTTAATGAAACAGGCACAAAAGTTTCAAAAGCAAATGGAAGATATGCAAAAACAATTAGAAAAGAAAACTTTTGAATTTAGTGCAGGTGGTGGAGCTGTAGTAGCTGTGGCTACTGGTAAAAAGGAACTAGTTGATATAAAAATAGATCCAGATGTACTTGATCCAGATGATGTAGAAATGCTTCAAGATTTAATATTAAGTGCATGCAATGGAGCGCTAAAAAAGGCTGAAGAAGAGACTGCTAACGAAATGAACAAGTTAACTGGGGGATTAAATATACCAGGAATGTTCTAAGTTACCTAAGTTGAGGTGAGTTAATTGGAATTTTATCCAATAGCAATAGAAAAGCTTATAGAAGAATTTGCAAAGCTTCCAGGCATAGGATATAAAACAGCTCAAAGACTTACATTACATGTATTAAACTTGCCTAAGGAAGAAGTTGAAGAGTTTTCTCAGGCGCTTATTAAAGCTAGAGGAACTATAAAGTACTGTTCTGTATGTGGCAATTTTACAGATAAGGATCCTTGTGCTATATGTAGTAATCCGAGTAGGGATAAGGAAGTTATTTGTGTAATAGAACAGCCTAAGGATATTATATCTTTAGAAAAGGTAAGAGAATATAATGGTACGTACCATGTACTTCATGGTACGATATCGCCTATGTCAGGAAGAGGGCCTGATGATATAAATTTAAAAGAACTTATAAAAAGAGTTAATGGAGATGTAAAAGAGATTATAGTAGCCACAAATCCTAATGTAGAAGGTGAAGCTACTGCTATGTATATATCGAAGATACTAAAGCCTTTTGGTGTTAAGGTAACAAGGATTGCACATGGTATACCTGTTGGTGGGGATTTAGAATATGCAGATGAAGTTACGCTAGCTAAGGCTTTAGAAGGAAGAAGAGAAATATAAGGAATAAACCTCCTGTTTTATGTCAAAGATTAATTTATAACATAAAATAGGAGGTTTTTTTATGGAACATAGCTCATGGATAAGATTAAGTAAAGATAAAGATTATAATGAAGAGGATAAAGAGCTTATAAAAGCTATAATGGAAAGCCAGGAGGAAATATATAGGGCCACAAATTATTTTCAATTAGTAAAAGAACCTATACTTATAGACTATGCTATATACCTTGAACAAGCTGCAAAGTCTAGATATATATATCTTTTAAATCAGGCTAAGAAAAGAAATATAAAAATTAGCTATAAATACGTTTTAAAAGATGTAAATGAAGTATAATTTATTTATATTATAAATAAATTAATAATAGGATACAAAATGGGGGGGATTTTTGTGGAGTATATTGGATATTTCTTGGTGGCTATAATAGCTCTTATAATTATAGTAAAACTATTTGCATGGCCTATAGCAATATTAATTAAATTAGTGATAAATGGTGTGGCTGGAGCTGTACTATTATTTTTAGTAAATTTAGTAGGGTCATTATTTAACTTCTCTATAGGTATTAATGCTATTACGGCACTTATTGCGGGATTTTTTGGAGTGCCAGGAGTAATAGTTTTAGTAGTTTTAAAATTATTTATATAAATTGATTATTTATGTAAGATTTTTAAATTATAATTATGATAAGTTATAAAAAGACGTAAAGAATAAATATTAGCTTTATGTCTTTTTTTATATCTACATATAATTATTCTTGTGCACAATGTGGATAAAATTAAATGGGTTGTGTATAATCTATAGAGAAATGGAGAAAATAATATGTTTATAAATAAAAATATTGTCATAGGAGAATTCATTAAAAGGCCAAATAGATTTCAAGCATATGTTATTATAGATGGAGAGGAAATAATGGTTCATGTTCCTAATACAGGACGATGTAAGGAAATTTTGATTCCTCATACCAAGGTAGTGTTACGTGAAGAAAATAATCCTAGCAGGAAGACTAAATATGATCTTATTGGAGGATATAAGGGAGATAAGTTTATAAATATAGATTCACAGGTGCCAAATAAAGTAGTAGAAGAGGCTTTAAGAGAAGGAAAAATAAGAGGCCTTAATGAATATAATATAATTCAAAGAGAAAAGGTTTTTGGGAATAGCAGATTTGATTTTAAGCTCCAAAATTCAAAGGGTGAAGAATATTACTTAGAGGTAAAAGGAGTAACTTTTGAGGAAGGAGGAGTTGCGAGCTTTCCTGATGCACCTACAGAAAGGGGAAGAAAACATCTTTTAGAATTAATTGATGTAAAGAAAAGCGGTAGAGGAGCAGGAGTAATATTTGTTATACAATTAGAGGGTGTTAGACTTTTTACACCTTATGATGATATGGATAAAAAATTTGGCGAAGCTTTAAGACTTGCAAGTAAAAGTGGAGTAGATATATTTGCATATGACAGTTATGTGGGAGAAAATTTTATAACCATAAAAGATGAGGTTAAAATAAGATTATAAGTTTTAATTTAATTTGAGAGGTAGGTGAAAGGTTCTATTTTAGAACTGAATATATGAAATTTAAATTTTGTCCTAAATGTGGAGGGAAATTAATTGAAAAATATAGTTGGGATGAGGGAGGGGTCCCATATTGCCCTGTTGACGACATAATGTATTTTGACACGCCAAAGCCATGTATAATTGTAGCTGTTATTAAGGAGGATAAAATACTCCTTTTAAAACAAAGTTATATATTTAAGGATTCAAAGGTGCTTATATCTGGATATGTAAGTAATGGAGAAAGTGTAGAAGAAACAGTGTATAGGGAAGTATATGAAGAAACGGGGATAACTGTCGATAAGGATAGTATAAAATATTTAGGTAGTCATTACGTAACTTCTAAAGAAATAGTGATGCTTACATTTATGGCTAAGTATGTAAATGGAGATATAAAGAAGTCAGAGGAAGTTGAGTGGGCACAGTGGGGGAGATTAGAAGATGCCCTTTGTGAAATGAAAGAAGATGAAATTGGAAAGGACGTAGTTAAAAAGGTTTTAAAAGAAGTAGGATACAATGGTGATAAAGCTTATATATGTGATATAGATTTAATTTAAAATATAAGCTAATAAATGATATAAGGAGAGAAGTATGATACTAGGAGTAAACTGTAATAAGTGTCCTGATTATTTAGGGAATAAGTGCGAGGGCCAAGATGGAATATGTATGTGTAGAAGATGTCCTAGAAATCTAGGGAAATGTATAATAACTAAATACTGCAGCGAAACTGAATCTGTACTAGAGATAAGTGAAAACATAGATATCTAAATGTCTATGTTTTTTTTATGCATTATTTTAAAACTTGTGGAAATAATAATAAAAGCATTAGCGAGTACTTATAAAAGAGGGTGATAAATTGAGATTAGAGGAGCTTAAGATGCTAGTAGCAGAAAACTGCCCGGGTTATGAGCCCTTAGCTTCAGTATTTGTTTCAGATGTAGGGAATATAATTGACACCTGTGATAATTGCGATAACTATGTAGATGAAAAGTGTATAGTAAATTTATTTGATCCAATTAAACGTAAAATTAATAGAAATTAATTGAGGAGGAATAAAATATGGGAAATGCTTTTGAAATGATAGCGGTAGGTAATAATTGTCCTGGTTATACACCTATGTATGATGGGTTTCAAGCTCTTTCGGCAGAGTCAGAAACTAAAAGCTGCAGAACTTGCAGTCATTTTGAAAAAGGGATATGTAATATAGATTATTATGACAAGGTTGTATCTAGTTTGGACCAGGCATAATATACATAAAGACAGCAAAAAAATGCTGTCTTTTTTTGTATATAATTATAATAATTAATGTTATAATTATATAGATATATTATGTTAAACTATGGTATAATAGGAATATAATAAATAATTAAATTTTCTATATAACTCACTTATCATTATTAGAAAGAAACAGAACTTATAAGAGATGAAAATTTTTATGATTATATAAATCTTATGTGCGGATAAGGTTGAATAGATTTATACTAACATATAAATTTTATAAGTTTTTGCTCCAAATGCAACCTGCGATAAAACTTAAAACTTCAAATTAAAAAAACCTCTGTAAAATTGTCTTTGTTAATATGTTTTAAGGGAATAGGTAGCGTTTTCAAAAAGCATAACTTATGTTCTTATAATTCTGTGGATATAACATTTTCCATATTCTATTTTATCTATATAACACCCTAGGTTGTTAGCCTGGAAGCGAATGAAGGTGTTTTGATATTTATTACTTATAGTTAACTTAGAAAATGGAAGTAAGTATAAAGGCAACTTTTATGCATTGAAAAATGTATAAAAGTTGCCTTTGAATTTTTATAATAAAATTATACATAGCTATAAGATGAGAGAACCAACATAGTTCTTACCACTGATTTAAAAATCTATATAGAGCAGGATTGATATTCAAGTCAGTGATAAGTTTCAAATACTCCTCTAAAATTTTGCTGTCAAAATCTTTAGTTTTCAGAGCTCTTATCATTAAATTTTTAGGAGTCTCTAAAGGTGAAATATATTCAACTACAGATACATTATATCCATAAGCTTCTAGAATTAATGAACGAAGACCATCTGTAAGTACATCAGCCATTCTAGCTTTTAATATTCCATGCTTTAGTACACCTTTAAAAGGAGCATAGGAGTATTGATTTAATAGTTCCCTATGACAACAAGGAACAGCTATTATAACATCTGACTTTACTCTAATACCTAAGGCTAAAGCCATATCTGTAGCGGTATCACAGGCATGGAGGGATATAACAACATGAATTTTCTTATCAGGTGTATAGTCTTTTATATCTAAAGCTCTAAATTCCATATTTCTATATCCTAGATTTTCAGCCATTTCTTTAGAAGAATTAATTACAGTTTCAGAGATATCTAATCCTATGAAAAAACACTTTCGTTTTTTTACTTCTGTTAAGTAATAGTTTAATACAAAGGTTAAGTATGATTTTCCACATCCACAATCTAGTATATTTATTGCTTCATTAGAAGGGAGTTGATCTAAGATTCCTTCTAACAATTCTACATAATGATCTATTTGATTATATTTTCTTATTTTATCATTTTTAATTTTACCATCCTTGCTCATTATGCCTATTTCTTTTAAAAGAGCATCGGCCTCTCCTACTTTTACGTAATAATCTCTATTTAAGAGAGTGGAGGTTTTTGTAGTAGATGTAGAGTTATCCTTATCTATGGAATTTTTTGAGTCTATATTTTTAAATAATACATTTTTGTTAGATGCTTCGATTAATATTCCGCCACCTCTTTCATTATATGTAAATAATAATGATTCATAGTGCTCACTTTCATCTATTATGTTTTTAATAAGCTGTTCTATAGTAAAGGAATTGGTTCTACCATTAAAGTTAAATGATAATATATTTTCCTTTAAATTAGCGAGGCCTTTGAATTTTTTAAGACCTGTAGTAAACTCCACTGTTATATCTAAGAATGTGCTAGAGTTTTCTTTAAATTTATTTTCTATACCCATAAAGAAAAAACTAAGTTTATTTATGGCTTGTTTGTTCATAGATAAATCACCTAACCTTCATTTTTTATATTTGTAATTATTAGTAAACATAAAATATATTAATATTAATAGTTTTTATTGTAAAGTAAAAAATATGATTATGATATAATATTAAAGTATTTATTTGGATAAAAGTATCATATAAGAGTGAATTTAAGATAATATAAAATTTCGACGATATAAAAATAAAGGGGGAACGCATATGCAAAATGATGTTTGTATAACTTCTACAAGTAATAAAAGGGAATATATTATTAAAGATAACATAGGTATTACGCTGGGAAGAATTTATATAATAGATTGGAATACCGAAAGTAAATATTGTTGTATAAGAATAAGATTTTATAAGCAAGATAAACCAAGGCTTTTATTTAAATCAGTTGATGAATTTTTGAATCAAGTTTTCAATAAGGATAATATTAAAAAGATAAATATATTGGTTAAGGAAGATGAAAGTATTGAGTGTTTTGGGGAATTGGGATTTGAATTAGAAGGAGTTATTGCTAATAGCTTATGTGAAAATGGAAGTTATAAAAGTGAATTTTTATTTGGGTTAGAAAAAATAAACTATAAAAAAGAAAACCTATTAAGAAAAGTTACCCTTGGTGGTAGGAACGTGCAGTTAAAGATATTAACTCCAGAAAATTCCCAGGAAATATTAAATTATTATTTAAAGAATAAGGAGCATTTAAGTCCTTATGAACCTACAAGAGAAGAGGAATTTTATACGTTAAAGTTTCAAAGGGATATATTGATAGAATCATATAAGCAATATCTAAATGGCGAAGCTGTGAATTTTGGGATATATAAAAATGATAAATTCATTGGAAAAATTCAACTATCTAATATAGTATTAGGGATCTTTAGGAGCTGTTTCATAGGTTATTCAATAGATGAAGATGAGCAAGGGAAAGGTTATATGAAAGAAGCTTTAAAGTTGGTTACAGAATACGGCTTCGATGAATTCAATTTACATAGAATAGAGGCTTCAGCATTAGTGGATAATAAAAAGTCTCAAAGTGTTCTAAGAGCATGCAACTTTAAGGAACTTGGTATTAATAAAAATTATCTCTTTATTAATGGGAAGTGGAGAGACCATATAACTTATTATATATTAAGAGAGTAGAGTGTCAACCTTATCTAGTGTATCCTCTATAGAAATTAGAATTAAATCCTAGATTTATAGAGGATTTTAAATTTAAATTAAAATTTTGGTGATTTTAATCATTATAATCATGGATTGATGTGATACAATAACACATGTTGTCGCAAGAAACGACAAACAGTCGACAAAGGTTTTAAAAAATGTTTTAAAAAGTTGTTGACAAGAAGAAACAAAAATGTTAATATGTAAAAGTCGCTTAGGGCGACAGGGTCTTTGAAAATTGAACAGAGAATAGAAACCAGTCAATTACTTAACAGTTAATGTTAAGAAACGCGATGAGCGAAACAGATTAAACTTTTAAATTGAGAGTTTGATCCTGGCTCAGGACGAACGCTGGCGGCGTGCCTAACACATGCAAGTCGAGCGATGAAACCCTTCGGGGTGGA
>NZ_FYAM01000004.1 GCF_900185645.1 Clostridium sp. BSD9I1
AGATTTCCCATAGCGTAAGCTAGTAAGACCCCTTGAAGAACACAAGGTTGATAGGTCAGAGGTGTAAGTGCAGTAATGCATTCAGCTGACTGATACTAATAGGTCGAGGGCTTGATCTAGAATTTTATTACTCTGTGCAATTTTGAAAGAACATAGTTCTTTCTATATATCTGGTGATTATGGCTTGAAGGTAACACCCGTACCCATTCCGAACACGAAGGTTAAGCTTCAAAGCGCCAATGGTACTGCCGGGGAGGCCCGGTGGGAGAGTAGGTCGTTGCCAGGTAGGAAACACATCAGTTAATCTGATGTGTTTTTTAGTTTTTTGTTGTCACTTTAAAGCCGCTGGGTATATAATATTTATACTAATATATGCTGGGAGTGATTTTATTGAATAGCACTGAAAAGTTAAAAGAGATTATTAAAAATAGTTCCAATATAGTATTTTTTGGAGGAGCAGGTGTTTCTACTGAAAGCAATATACCAGATTTTAGGTCTTCACAGGGACTTTATGAGATAAAGAATAACTATAAGTATTCTCCAGAGGTAATGTTAAGCCATAGTTTTTTTAAAAAACATACAGATGAGTTTTTCAAGTTTTATAAGGAAAAGATGATATATAGAAATGCTAAACCTAACAAGGCACATTATAGTTTAGCTAAATTAGAGGAGTTAGGAAAACTAAAGGCTGTTATAACTCAAAATATAGATGGATTACATCAAGAGTCAGGTTCCAAAAATGTTATAGAACTTCATGGGAGTGTACATAGAAATTATTGTACTAAATGCAAAAAAAGTTTTGATTTAGATCATGTAATGAACTCTGACCAAGTAATTCCACATTGTGATGAGTGTGGTTCTATTGTAAAGCCAGATGTAGTTTTATATGAAGAGGCTTTAAATATGGATGTTATAAATAAGGCGATATATCATGTAAGAAATGCAGAAGTACTTATAATAGGGGGAACATCTTTAGTCGTGTATCCAGCAGCCAGCTTAGTTCAATATTTTAATGGAAAGCATCTTATATTAATTAATAAGACAACAACTGATTATGATAATAGAGCATCCTTAGTTATATATGATAGTATAGGTAAGATATTAGGTGAAGTAATAGAAGAGGTGTAATTTATAAATACCATCTAAAAGTTGTTGACAAGTGAGCATTTAGATGGTATCATTTATAAGTAACGTAAATGATATATGGCGCTATGGCCAAGTGGTAAGGCAAAGGTCTGCAAAACCTTTATTCCCCGGTTCAAATCCGGGTGGCGCCTCCATAGAAGAATCCCAATCAATATGATTGGGATTTTTTATTTAAAGATATGTTTTAATATTATTAAAACATATCTTTTTTATTAAGAATAATTATAGCAATTAGTGATATAAAACTCATTATTGCAAATACTGCCCAAAATCCGTAAGCATACTGACCAAATGGAACACCACCTACATTCATACCAAACATACCAGAAATCATATTTGGAATGGACATTACTATAGTTACAGAAGCTAATAACTTCATCACAATATTTAAGTTATTAGAAATTACCGAAGCAAAGAAATCCATGGTTCCTGTAAGTATATTACTATAGATATTAGCCATTTCTATTGCCTGCTTATTTTCTATAATAACATCTTCTAATATGTCTTGATCCTCTGGATATTTTTGCATTATTTCTAACTTTAACATTTTTTCTAAGGTTATTTCATTGGATTTTAATGAAGTTGAAAAATATACTAGAGATTTTTCCAGAGAGAGCAATTGAATTAGTTCTTTATTCTTCATAGATTTATGAAGTCTTTTTTCAACCATTGAGCTTTTTTTATCTATTTGCCTTAGGTAAATTAAATAATAACCTGCAATTTTATATAATATTTGAAGTATAAATCTTGAGCGTTTAAAGGTGAAGAAAGACTTTACTTTACCATCTATAAAATCAAGTAGTATTTTACTATTTTTAAGGCAAATTGTTATAAGCATAGTTTCTGTGTGTATTATAGCTAGTGGATAGGTATCATAGGTTAATGAATTCTCTTCCATTTCAGTAAATGGAATATCTAAGAGAAGTAATATATTTTTATTTTCATCACTATCTATACGAGATGTTTCTTCATCATCCATTGCTGCTCTTAAGAATTCTATGGATATATTAGCCTTTTTAGAAATTAACAATAACTCTTGATCTGATGGAGCAACAATATTTACCCAACATCCTGGTTCTATATTCTCTAATTGATGTAAGGTACACATGTTGTTTTCCTCAGAAGTTTTGTATATTGATATCATGTTATCCCTCCTTATGCTGAAATCTAGTTGTAATTATATTATAACTAAAAGTTAAGTTATGTCTATAACCTAATGTCATAATGAATAAATTTATTCATTTAAGTGTCAATAAGAAACTTTTAATTCATAAAAAATATTAAACTCTATAGATAAGCTTAGCATATTCAAGTTAATATGTACAACTCTATATCATGCTAACATAGTTGTCCTATATGACAATTTAAGAATAATTATAGCGTAATATGGACATGGATTAAACTTTAAATCCCTAGTATAATCTGTATGTTAAATCAATTAAGAGGACAAAGTGTATGGAGGTTTATTATGGGCAATATGCATAAAGAAACAATTTGTAGAAGAAAACTTGCTTCTTTAATTAAATTGTTTACTTTAATCTTAATAGTATTGTTCTTTACTGAAGTAATTGAAGGATTGTATATAGGCAGTATGTTGATTGTGCTTACAGGTGCTTTAGTTACATTAGTTTTAGTGTTAGAAGTAACAAAATGTAGAGTTAGATATACCTATTCATTAATAGCAGATCAATTTATAATTCATAGGATTAAGGGTAATGATGATAAGGTAGTTGAAAATATAAAAGTTAAGGATATCGAATATATAGAAAAGCAAAAAACTATTAATATAACAACTATAAATAATAAGAAGTATATATGTTCCCTATTAAATTTTAATCCTTATTGTTGCGTTTATAGGCAGGGAGATAAATTAAAGAAATTTTACTTTGAGCCTAGTAATAATTTGATTGAAAAGTTAAAGTTTAATAGAAATAAAAGATTAGCCTCATAATGAAGGCTAATCTTTTCGTTTTTCTAAGGAATTATTAAGTACCTCCCTAGATTCTTGAAGTAAGGTTTCCTTTTGTATAATATCTATTGCAGTAAAAGCTAAGGCATGAGATGCTTTTAATGCTATGTTTTTAGCAAAGTCAGATATAGTTGCTAGAGCAAATTCTTTAGATGAATATTTAATACTATTATCTTGTACTATAGATATATAAGGATGTATACATGGAACTGAATGACTAACAGTACCTAAACTAAGACCGGAATAAGTATCCTTGGGCCCTTGAATGTCTATAATACCTGCTTCTTTTAGGTTATGGGAGAATAACCTCGATAATGTGGAATTGGTAATAAGCTCATCATAGGGTATTTCATAAATAGAACACTCAGCATTTATATTCATAATTTCACCCAGACACTTAGAAAGTGAGCGAATTTTATATTCAACAGCTTCAGCGTAGTGCATTTTTGTAGCTCTTATATAAAATTTTGATTCAGCTTCATTAGGAAGCAAGTGAGGATCCTTGCCACCCTGAACTATAACCCCATCAATACTGCAGGCAGGACCGAAACCCTTTGATAATATGTTCAGTGAGTTAAAGGTGAGCATACAAGCATCTAAGGCAGAATAATTACCCTTTCGCCTGTAACTTAATCCATAGTCGCTTTTATAATTTATTTTTAGTGGAATAAGTGCCATAGAAGTGCCGCTTTCAGCTGTAATTATATCTGGATGTGCAACTAGCACCACATCAATATCTTCAAATATACCCTGTTTTGCCATTGTAACTTTAGAACCACCTAAAAACTCACCTGGGCAGCCAAGAACTATTATGCTTCCTCCAAGTTTTGATATTACCTTTGATAGCCCTAGTGCTGCGCCCGTGGATATAGCAGATAACAAATTGTGGCCAGTTATATGACCAAGATCCTTTACTGCATCATATTCGCATATAAAACAAATTTTTGGATGACCGCTTCCAATCTCAGCTGAAAAAGCAGTAGGCATGCCTATAATATTTTTTTTAACCTTAAACCCAAATCTCTCATAAATATTGCATAGGTACTCACAAGAGCTATATTCTTTAAAACTTTCTTCAGGATTGTTATATAAATAGGAACTAATTTCAAATAGATCTTCTTTTATGGATTCTAAGTAACCAATAATTTCTTGTTTCATAATATATTACACCATCCTTTAAAATTCAATATATATTATTTCCTAAAAATTTATATATATTTATGTGGACAAAATAAATTTGGACAATGTAGTGAATAAAATATATTATGAGAGGCAATAATTAAGGCAAGAAATCTTAAGGGGGATATTTATGAAAAAATTACATTGTATAATATGCGGAAAGCCTCTAGGTAATGGTATAATGATAAATGGAAATGGTGTTTGTTTAGATTGTGAGAAAAGAATAATTAGTACTGATATGAATACAGATTTTTATAGATACTATAAGAACTGTATAAGAAAATATATGATATACCCTATGATAAGAGGAGAGGATAATAATTGTCAAAATTACCACTTGTAGAAGGGGTTTTAAGTTATGTAAAGGAAAATAATGCTTCATTTTGTATGCCTGGACATAAAAATGGCCGGGGTTTTTTAGCCACTGATATAGGAAATGAAATGGCAAGCTTAATTATAAATTGTGATATTACCGAAGTAGACGGTTTAGATAATCTTCACAATGCTGAAGGAATTATAAAGGAGGCAGAAGACCTCCTATCACAATTATATAATAGCAAAAGATCCCACTTTTTAGTTAATGGAAGTACTAGCGGAAATTTAATAATGATATTTTCCGCACTCCAAGAAGGCGATAAAGTAATAGTAGATAGAAATTGTCATAAATCTGTTTATAATGGAATTATTTTAAGAAAGCTAAATCCAATATATGTAGGAAGTAAACTTCATAAGGAATTTAATTTGCCAGTATGTATGGATATGGAAGAATTAAAAGGAGCTATAGAACAAAATACAGATGCTAAAGCTATAATTCTAACATATCCAAATTATTATGGTATAGCTTGTGATTTGAAATCAATAACCCTTATGGCAAAAGAAAATAATATGTATTTATTAGTAGATTCAGCTCATGGAGCACATTATGGTATTCATGAAAAATTACCAACTAATGCAGTACATTTAGGAGCTGATATGGTAGTTATGAGTTGTCATAAAACGTTGCCGAGTTTTACTCAAACTTCATATTTACATATAAATAATAGTAAGCTGATAGATAAGGCTCAGTTCTATTTTACTATATTTAATAGTACAAGCCCTTCTTATATGCTTATGGCATCTATGGATTATGCGAGATATTATATGCAAAGTTATGGAAAGGAAGCATATAGTAACTTGATTAATTTATCTAATAAGTATAAAGAAAAGCTAAAAAGGTTAAATTATCTGCGTATATTAGAGGATAAGGATTTAGGTATATATGAGTGCAATTTAGATACAACTCGTTATGTTATAAACTTTAAAAACAATGTAAGTGGAAATTTAGTTTTAAATTATTTAAGAAAAAATCGTATACAGGCGGAAATGAGTGACTTATATAATATAGTCCTTATATTTTCACCATTTAATACTGAAGAAGAGTTTCAACATCTTTATGAAGTACTTTCGACGATGCCATATAAAGAATTTCTTATGAAAGATGTGCCATTGCTATCATATGAGATTCCAAAGGCATATATGGCACCATACGAGAGCTTAGATAAAGATAAAAAACTGATAAAAATAGAAAATTCAGAAGGACATATATGCGGGGAAAGCATCATACCATATCCCCCAGGAGTACCGATTCTAATGGCAGGGGAGTTAATAGATAAAGAAGCCATAAATGTGTTAAAATATTATATAGAAAATGATATAGAAGTAATTGGAGTACAAAATGGATATATAAAAATTTTGCATATGTAAATTTAATTTGGAGGAATATATGTTAAAAAGTGAGATGTATAAGGGAAAACTAGTAGTGCTTGAGGCAGGAGACGGTAGCGGTAAAGCTACGCAAACCAATAAATTATATGAAAGATTGCTTAAAGAAGGATATAAGGTATTAAAAATAGAATACCCTAATTATAAAAGTAATTCATCAGCACTTATAAAGATGTATTTAAATGGAGAGTTTGGTCAAAATCCAGAAGATATAAATGCCTATGCAGCATCTACTTTTTATGCAGTAGATAGATATGCGTCATTTAAAAAGGAATGGGAACAGTTTTATAAAGAGGGAGGCATAGTACTCGCAGATAGATATACTACCTCTAATATGGTACACCAAGCATCTAAAATAAATGATATAAGTGAAAAGGAAAAGTTTTTAGATTGGCTATGGGAGTTAGAGTTTAAATTAATGGGGCTACCAGTGCCAGATAAAGTATTGTTCTTAGATATGCCGCCTGAATATAGCTTTAAGCTTATGATGGAGAGAAAAAATAAGTTTACAGGGAACAAAGAAAAGGATATACATGAAAGAAATAATAGTTATCTTATACAATCTTATAATAATGCCTGTTATATTGCAGACAAGTATAATTGGGATAAAATTAAATGTGTAGAAAACGAAAGTATAAAGACCATAGATGAAATTCATGAAAGTATATATAAATCATTAACAGAAATAATTTAATATTTCTATAATAATGTTAAAAGGGTATAATAAAGTATATATAATTTTATTATGAGGGGGTTGGTATATATGAAACTTGTAATTGCAGTAGTACAAGATGATGATGCAATAGATCTAGTAGATGTATTAACTGAAGCTAATTATAGGGTAACAAAGCTTGCAACAACAGGAGGCTTTCTAAAGTCAGGAAATACTACTTTAATGATAGGTGTGGAAAAGGAAAGAGTTGATGAGGTAATAAAAATTATAGAGGAAGTTTGTAAGACAAGAAAGCAGATTGTGACTTCTCCATCACCTGTGGCAGGCTCTACAGGTGTATATGTACCTTATCCTATAGAAGTTCAAGTAGGTGGAGCTACAGTATTTGTTATAGATGTAGATAGATTTGAAAAGATCTAATGGAGGAATATATATTTGTTATTTAAGGATATTATAGGACATGAAGCTATAAAGAAACAGATAATGCACTCTATAGATAATGGACGTTTTTCACATGCATCCATTATTACTGGAGAGGATGGATTAGGAAAAAGTTTAATTGCCAGAGATATAGCATATGAATTATTGAATAAGGATAGAAATAGACAATGTGTAGATATTATAGAGGCAAGAATTAGTGGAAACAAAAAATCCATGGGAGTAGATGAAATAGAAAAGTTAATAGAAGAAATTAACTCAAAGCCTTATGAAGGCAATAAAAAAGTAATAATTATATATGAAGCTGATAAGATGACCAATCAAGCTCAAAATGCTTTTTTAAAGACAATAGAAGAGCCACCAAGTGGAGTATATATTATGCTATTGTGTGAGCATTTAGATTCATTGCTTGATACAATACGTTCTAGATGTCAAGCCTATAAGTTACATCACTTAACATGTGAAGAAATGGAAAGGTTTATAATAGGTAGGTATTCAAACTTAAATAAAGAAGAAGTGCATTCTATGATGGCATTTAGTGACTGCATTCCAGGAAGAGCAGAAAAGTACATTGAAGATAAGTCTTTAAAGGAAATAAGAAGTTTAGCCTTAGATATACTATTAAATATAAAAGGTAAGGATTTTGATATATGGCATTATGAAGATATACTTGTAAAGTATAAAGGTCAGTGGAATGAAGCGCTTACGTGGTTTTTTTCCTTTATAAGAGACTCTTTGATATATAAAGAAATAAATAATATAGATATGATTATTAATGTAGATAAGATAGAGGACATAAAGAAGTTATCTGAAATGTTTTCTTTTAATGAGTTAAATGATATTATAGATATAATAAAATCTACAAGGGTTAAACTTGAGAAAAATGTAAATGTAGGATTAGTATTTGAATCAATGCTACTTGATATACAGGAGGTATAATCATATATGGTAAAGGTTGTAGGAATACGTTTTAAAAAGGCTGGAAAAATATATTATTTTTCCCCTGGAGAACTTAAGATAAATCAAGGAGAAAATGTAATAGTAGAGACTGCAAGAGGAGTAGAATTCGGGGAGTGTGTTATAGGAGAAAAGAGAATTAGTGAGGATGAGATAGTAAGCCCACTAAAGAATGTTATAAGAAAAGCTACAGAAGAAGATGAATTAAGACACTCAGAAAATAAGACTAAGGCTTCGGAAGCATTTAAAATATGTGCAGAAAAGATACAAGGGCATAATCTTCAAATGAAACTTATAGATGTAGAATATACTTTTGATAATAATAAGGTGATATTTTACTTTACTGCAGATGGAAGAGTGGATTTTAGAGAGTTAGTAAAGGACTTGGCGTCTATATTTAGGACTAGAATAGAACTAAGGCAAATAGGAGTAAGAGATGAAGCAAAGATGATAGGTGGACTAGGACCTTGTGGTAGAACTATGTGTTGTTCATCATATTTGGGTGATTTTGTTCCAGTATCTATAAAGATGGCTAAGGAGCAAAATTTATCATTAAATCCTACTAAGATATCTGGAATATGTGGAAGACTTATGTGTTGCCTGAATTTTGAACAGGAAACTTATGAGGGAATTAGAAAAAGGCTGCCTAAAATAGGATCAGTAATTAATAGTGAATATGGCCAAGGAGAGGTTATTGGGAATAATACAGTTAAAGAAAGTGTAAGAGTGAAGATAAAGCCTCAAAATGGAGAAGAATTTATAAAGGACATTTCAATAGATGAAATTACTTTAATATCAGGTGCCTATGAAGGAACTGTAAGTGAAGAAGACATAAAAATAGAAGTAGAAGAAGAGGATAAGGATATACTTAAGGAATTATTCAAGGAAAACTAGGAGGCAATTATGAAAGCTGCTTTAAAGATATGTAATATGAAAACCATGGTAGACGTGAACAAGATTAGAAATGGTATTTCTAATAATGAGGGAGTCATAGCTTGTCAAATAAATCTAGAAAATAAGGAAGTTAATGTAGTCTACGATGAGTATTTTTTATCTTTAGACAATATACTGGAATCAGTAGAAGATTTAGGGTATACTATTTTGTAAAAATCTCTTTAAAAATTTTAAGGAACGTGGTAAAATAGAATTCGGATATACTTGTCCAAATTATTAAGGAGGTGTTTACATAATGGCATACGTAATTAATGATACTTGTATAAGTTGTGGAGCATGCGCACCAGAATGTCCAGTTAACTCAATAAGCCAAGGAGATTCAATATTCGTTGTAGATGCTAACACTTGCATCGACTGCGGAAACTGTGCTAATGTTTGTCCAGTAGGAGCTCCAGTAGCAGAATAATAAAAAAGACCACTTTGAAGTGGTCTTTTTTTTATTTATAATATATTTGACATTTCAACCTTCTTAATAAATAATTATCTAGAGAAACTTTTCTATGGAGAGGAATTTAGGATGAAAAATTATAATTTAATAAAAGATGATGAAACATTAGATGATCTTAATTTAAAGGGTATATATGTGATACAAAAAAAACATGGATTTAGATTTGGAGTAGATGCGGTACTTTTAGCTAATTTTGCAAAGATAAAAAGAAATGATAAAGTAATTGATTTTTGTAGTGGAACAGGAATAATTCCATTTGTAATAACAGGAAAAAATCAATTAAAGTCTATTAAAGGTATAGAGATACAGGAAGAAATGGTAGATATGGCCTTAAGAAGTGTTGAGTATAATAACTTACAAGATAAGGTATCTTTTTTATGTGGAGATTTAAAGGATGAAGCAATGCTAAGTGGCTTAGAAAAGGTAGATGTAGTTACAGTAAATCCTCCATACAAAATTTTAAATACTGGTATTATAAACTTAAGTAATAAAGATGCTATTGCTAGGCATGAAATATGTTGCACATTAGAAGATGTTATTAAGGCTTCAAAGGCAGTACTTAAACACAGAGGAAGATTATATATGGTACATAGGCCAGAGAGAATAGCTGACATACTTTGTATTATGAGAAAATATAAAATAGAGCCTAAATCTATCAGGATGGTTCAACCATCAGTAAACAAAGCTGCAAATATTGTTCTTATTGAAGGGCAAAATAATGGAGGAAGGTTTCTAAAGTGGGAAAATACCCTTTATGTTTATGATGAAAAGGGTGATTATACAGAGGAAATCAATGAAATATATGGAAGAGAGAATGATAGAAATGAGTAAAGGTAAATTATTTATAGTTCCTACGCCTATAGGAAATTTAAAGGATATAACTTTAAGAGCCCTAGAAGCCTTAAAAGAAGCGGATATAATAGCTGCAGAGGATACAAGACAAACCTTAAAATTATTAAATCATTATAATATAAAAAAGTCACTTATAAGCTATCATATGCATAATGAAGAAGATAGAAGCGGTAGTATTATAGAACGCTTAAATGAAGGAAATACCATAGCGTTAGTAAGTGATGCAGGTACTCCAGGAATTTCAGATCCTGGAAGCGTAATAATTGGGAAGTGTATAGAAAAAGAAATACCTTTTGAGGTACTTCCAGGGGCTACAGCTATTACAACAGCATTAGTTTCATCAGGTATGGATACTACAAAGTTCTTATTTACAGGTTTTTTGCCAAGGGAAAACAAGGATAGAAAGGTTATAATTGAGGATTTAAAAGGTAGAACTGAAACACTTATATTTTATGAAGCTCCACATAGGCTTTTAAACACTTTAACATTTCTAAGAGAAAGCTTAGGTAACAGAAAAATTGCTTTATGTAGGGAGCTTACAAAACTACATGAAGAAGTATTAAGACTAACATTAGAGGAAGCTATATGTCACTATGAAAAAATATCTCCGCGAGGGGAATATGTATTAGTGCTACAAGGAAAGACCGTAGAAGAAATAGATAGAGAAGAAAAAGCTTTATGGGAAAATATGAGTGTAGAAGAACATATAAAAAGTTATGTAGATCAGGGGCATATAAAAAAGGAAGCAATAAAAATGGTAGCTAGGGATAGAAAAATGCCAAAATCAGAAGTATATAAATATTCTTTGGATGTTTAGTATACTAAATAAATATATTACGGGAAATTAGTAGGTAGATTAAGGTTAATATAAAAAGATCCAGCTCTTTAGGAGCTGGATTTTTATGGTTAGAGTTATAGATAATGATAGGATAACTATAATTTTAATTTTTATCTTTATTAAGAATGTTTAAATAGCGATAAATACTCGGCTCTGAACAGTGGAGTTGTTTAGCAACTTCGCTAACGGCTCCTTTTAGCATAAATATTCCCTTTTGATTTAATACATCTACTATATTAAGTCGTTCATCTTGAGTAAGACGATTAACAGGAATGTTTTTGTCAGATAAAACTTCATTTAAAACAGTTTCTGTGACCTCTGCAATGGACTCAGAGAAATTTTCAGGAACATCGCTTAAAACTGAATTAACTGAATCATAAGACTTGTTTTGTAGGATTAATTCATTAGGGTGACATAGTTTTAAAATTTCTTCACTGATGGCCACATATTTACTATCATCGAAATTAATGCATAGCATTGCAACAACCTCTCCAGTATCGTCTTTAATAAACATAGTGGATGAACGCAAAACTCTATTGGTCTTTGAAGCACCATTATAATTAATAACATAATCACTATTTTTGTAACTTCCCATTGCCATAATCTTTAACCCAAGGTTTGTTAAAGGGGCACCTATATTTCGTCCACTAACATGTCCATTTGCAATGGCTATAATAGAATATTTCTCGTCTGTTAAATCATGAAGCACAATTTCATAATCGGGACCTAAGACTTTCCCTAAAAACTCAACAAGTTTAATATATTGATCTAAGGTAGCTTTATTCATTTTATCCACCTACTTTATTACTTTATATATTATATTATACAATATCATGAACAGTAATATATTTCAAGAGGATAAATGAAAAAATTATTATGATAATAAAATATTATCTGTAAGATAAAATGAATTCATTAAGAAATCGTATACAAAACAATAATTCAGAACAAAATATTAAAAAAATGGTTTTTACTAGAAAAAAATGATAAAAAATAGATTATAGTATTGACTGAAAATTATAATGGTGATACAATTCTATTAACGGATAAATAATTTGAAAATTTAAATTATATAAATTATTTATTACATATTAATTTATCTATAATTAAGATAAATTAAAATTAGATGATGGGGGTTTGTTAATATGGCTATTAAATATGTACCAGAACCATTTAGAATTAAGATGGTAGAAACAATTAAAATGCTTACTCGTGAAGAAAGAGAAGAAAAAATTGCTGAGGCCAAGTATAACTTGTTTAATCTTAGAGGTGAAGACGTATATATCGATTTATTAACAGACAGTGGAACAAATGCAATGAGTCAAGAGCAATGGGCTGGAGTAATGAGAGGTGACGAAGCATATGCAGGAGCTTCTAGTTACTTTAAATTAGTTGAAGCAGCGCAAGATATTTTTGGATATAAGTACATTCAGCCTGTACATCAAGGCCGTGCAGCAGAAAAGGTTCTTTTTGGATTAATGATGGGTAAAGGAGAATATTCTATATCTAATATGCATTTTGATACAACAAGAGCACATGTTGAACTTGCAGGTGCAAGAGCAATTGATTGTGTTGTTCCAGAAGCTGCAGATCCATCACTTAGAGTGCCATTTAAAGGAAATATGGATGTTGTAAAGCTTGAAGAATTAATAAAGGAATATGGAGCAGAGAAAGTTAGACTTGTTATTATGACAATTACAAATAACTCAGCAGGGGGACAACCTGTATCTGTTCAAAATATAAGAGAAACATCTGAAATTTGTAAGAAATATAATATAAAGTTCTGTATAGATGCGGCACGTTATGCAGAAAATGCTTATTTTATAAAGCAACGTGAACCTGGATATGAAAATAAATCTATAAAAGAAATAATCAAAGAAGTATTTAGCTATGCAGATATGTTTACAATGAGTGCTAAGAAAGATACTATTGTAAACATGGGTGGTTTAATTGGAATTAAAGAAGATGAACAATTATATCAATTATGCAAAGGTCGTACAATTTCATTTGAAGGATTTATTACTTATGGAGGACTTTCAGGCCGTGACCTTGAAGCATTAGCAATTGGTCTCTATGAGGGATTAGACGAAAATTATTTAAGATATAGAATAGGACAGATGGAATACCTTGCAGGACGCTTAGATGAAGCAGGTATAGCGTATCAATCCCCAGTAGGAGGACATGGAGTATTTGTAGACGCAAAAGCTATGTTCCCACATATTTCATATAATGAGTTCCCAGGACAAGCTTTAGCAATAGAGCTTTATAAAGAAGCAGGAATTCGTACATGTGATATTGGATCTTATATGTTAGGTAATGACCCTGATACAGGAAAACAACTTCATGCAGAATTTGAGTTTACAAGACTTGCAATTCCACGTCGTGTATATACTCAAGCTCATATTGATATTATGGCAGATGCTCTTATTGCAATTAAGGAAAGAGCAAATACTGTAAGTGGTTACAGAATTACATGGGAACCACCAATTCTTCGTCACTTCCAAGCAAGTCTTGAGCCAGTAAAATAACAAGATATACCCGTAAAATAGCAAGATATATATTTTACGGGAAATATTTAAATTATAGCTAGATGTTTTTGCATATTTTTCACTTTTCTATATCACTACTTTCGTTGCCGTTAGCAATGAGAAGATTGATAACAAAAAAATATCAGATTCATTGTGTAGAAAGTGGAAAAGAGATAAGAGGTACAATCGGTATCCAACATGAAAAACTAAGTTTTCATGCTAAACTCTTTTTCGCTTTCTATATTTATGTAATTCAATAATTTAAAAACCCCAACTAATACCTATCTAAAAAACCTTTCGTAAATGACGTCAAAAGCTATTGTCTCACAATTATATATTGCATGAAAAAAGTTAATGATAATGTTAAATTAACAGGATTCCTGTTAGGTGTTATAATTATATTATGAGGAGTGAGGTTATGGGAAATAACAATCAAGAAAACCTTTCCACCCAATTGAATAATGAGATTAATCGTGATACCTTTGATTCGAAAGTTGGTTTTATTTTAGCATGTATTGGATCAGCAGTAGGTATGGGTAATATTTGGATGTTTCCTTATCGTGTAGGACAGCTTGGAGGAGCAGCATTTCTAATACCATATTTTATATTTGTTATAGTTATTGGATTTACAGGAGTTATTGGCGAGATGTCCTTTGGGCGTGCAATGGGAACGGGGCCGCTAGGAGCCTTCCAAAAGGCATTGGAGAGAAGAGGAAAGAAACATGGAGATCTTATTGGACTTATTCCAGTAATAGGGTCACTAGGGATTGCTATAGGTTATTCAGTAGTTGTAGGTTGGATACTTAGATTTGCTGTAGGATCAATTACAGGTTCTTTAGTAAAGGCACAGGATAGCGGAGCATATTTTGGAGCTATAGCTGGCAATATGGGAAGTCTTAGCTGGCATATGATAGGACTAGCTTTAACATTTATTATTATGCTTGCAGGGGTTTCTAATGGAATAGAAAAGGTTAACAAAGTGATGATGCCTGCATTCTTTGTATTATTTTTAATACTTGCTATTCGTGTTGCAACACTACCAGGAGCTATGGAAGGGTATAAGTATCTATTTATTCCAAGATGGGAGTTCCTTGGAAATCCTAAAACTTGGGTATATGCACTAGGGCAAGCATTTTTTTCTCTTTCATTAGCAGGTTCAGGAACTGTAGTATATGGAAGTTATCTAAAGAAAAGCGAGAATGTTGTGGAAAGTGCAAAGTATGTAGCTGTCTTTGATACAATGGCAGCAATGTTGGCAGCGCTTGTAATCATACCATCAGTGTTTGCATTTAAAATGGATCCAGCAGCAGGGCCTCCGCTTATGTTTATTACAATGCCAAGTGTATTTAAACAAATGCCAATGGGACAATTATTTTCAATTATATTTTTTATAGCTGTTTTGTTTGCTGGAATCACATCTTTAATGAACTTATTTGAAACTCCAATAGAGGCATTACAAGCTAAGTTTAACCTTTCTAGAAAGGTTTCAGTTGCTGCTATTGCATTAGTTGGAGCAGCTGCTGGAATAGTGCTTGAAGATGGAAATAAACTTAGTGTTTGGATGGATGTAATATCAATTTACGTTATTCCTTTAGGAGCGCTTCTTGCTGGAATTATGTTTTTCTGGGTTTGTGGGCCAAAATTTGCAAGAGAACAGGTACAATTAGGTTGTAAAAAGGAATTAGGCTCTTGGTTTGAGCCAATGACTAGATATGTATTTTGTGGACTTACTATAATAGTTTATATATTTGGCATATTCTATGGTGGAATTGGCTAAAATTTAGTATATCATTAATATGAATAGTTTAAAGGAGGAAGAAGAAATGAAAAAGATTATTTCAACAGATTTAGCACCTAAGGCTATAGGCCCATATTCACAGGGAATAATGGTTGGAGACCTAGTATTTCTATCAGGTCAAATACCAGTAAATCCAAATACAGGAGAAATAGTCACAGGTGAAGATGCAATTGTTGCTCAAACTCATCAATCTATGACAAATGTAAAGAGCATATTAGAATCTCAAGGATTAAATTTCAATAATGTTATAAAAAGTACAGTGTTTATAACAAATATGGATGATTTTCCAAAAGTAAATGAAGTATATGCACAATATTTTGAAGAAGCTTATCCAGCACGTTCCTGTGTACAAGTGGCTAAATTGCCCAAAGGTGCATTAGTAGAAATTGAAGTAATTGCACACAAATAATAAACTAAGTATATTTATCATGGTATGAGTAGTATATAAATTTTTTATTAAAAAACTAGGGATGCCTTTACCTAAAGGCATCCCTAGTTTTTTAATAAATGCATATAAGGTTATGGGTAATACAAGTAAGAAATAAGATAAATTATCATGATGTGTTATTTGTAATAAAATGTAAAAAAACTTGCAGAATAATATAAAAAATTGCATGAATTAAGAAAGAAAATGTCTAAGTACTCCACAGTATCTTGTCCAAGTTATCAACAGGGTAAATGTGGACAATGTTCACAAGTCCCTATATAATTGGAAGTGTAGTTGTTTAAAAAACAAAAATTATGCACAAAAATTGTGGATAAGCTATAAGGAATTGTGGACAAATATGAAAGATGGGATAAAACAATCCATAAGAGGCACTATTCAGTGTTAAAAAGCCAATTTTAATTCATATAAAATGTTAAAACATAGACACAGAATTAATGAGTTCTATGTCTATTTTTGTTATTGAGATGGTATATTTTTAGAATGAATATTGTTGTAATTTCTGTTTGTTAATCTTCTTTCAAATTCCGTTAAGTTAAAATTAGAGCTTATATATACTCTATCTAATTTATATATACCATCTGATTCGTCTGTCCAAGTTCCGCTTGTAGAAAATGCCATAGTATAACCAGAATCTTTAGCAGCCTTCAAAGTATCTTTATTCCATCGACCATAAGGATAAGCGATATAATTAACCTTTTTATCTAAAATTTTTTCTAAAAACTTCTTTGAGGTCTTCATAGTATATAATTGATTATCATAATTAAGCGTTGAAAGGTCTTCGTGGTTTTCAGTATGACTCATAATATCTATCCCATTTAAGGACATTTCTTTAATTTGATAGGAGTTTATAGTATGACTATATTTATCTACATTATCTGTAATAACAAATATGGTTGCTCTGAAGTTATATTTTTTTAATATTGGATAGGCGTTTAAATAATTATCAACATAGCCGTCATCAAAAGTTAGTACAACGGACTTTTGGGGAATAGGTTTATTGAAAGTAATAAAATCATAAAGTTCATCTAAAGATAAGGTAGTATAATTTTTATCCTTTAAAAATTTCATTTGAGCTTCAAATAGGTCTTTAGACATTTGAATTTCATTACCCTTTTTATTAGAAATGGAATGATACATAATCACAGGTATTCCTTCATTATTATGTTTTAAATTAGGGCCGGAGAAGCTTCGGTTTAAATAAGTATTTTTTGTATCTGCTTGAGGAGGTATGATATTATTAGAATTATTAATAGGGTTGTCATTATTTTTGTGGATAAACTGTTGATTATTTGTTGAGTTATTAATATATAAGTATTGGTTAATTATTAAATAAATCAGAGGAAGTATAAGAAATATTAGTATAGTTAAGTATAATGAAGATTTAGGAATTTTATATTTTTGCATTATATATACTCCTTTTAAATTAGTTATTAAAACGTACGAAGTCCCTGTATTTTAAGGGGTTTGTAGATTTTATTATAATTAGAATAATCAATCAATTTAACACTTATACACATTGTCCACATTTTGCCTGTGTATAACTTGTGAAATTTCTGTTGATTTCTATATATCCTCAAATATATACAAAAGGTTACATTTTTAATTATAGTTATTAACTATAAAAAGTTACAAATTTTTGAAATTAACAAGTAATTATATCAACATTATCCACAGAAATGTGGACAAATTGTTGATAACTATTTGAAAATATATAATATAATAAACATTTTAACATATTTTATTTGAATTAGTTTTAAATATTAAGCAAATAATATAAAATGAAATAGCAAATTATAAGTATGATGAATATAATGTAATATGTGTTACTAGCAGATCCTATTTTTGTAAAATAATTTCTCCTCAAATCATATGTCTAAAAGTTTCGTTAAAAGAAGCTTTTAGACATAAAATATATTTAGAATTTTCTTAACAATTCATCTATTTTATGGTATTATATTAATATAAATAAATTATAAAGGGTGTGACGTGGATGAAAGATAATGTTGTATATGTTGATTTTTCTAAAAGGCACAAAAATAAAAAAAGTATGGAACCCTTATATATAAGAATTATTAATAGTATAAAAAGCTTTTTCCATTTAAATAAAAAAGGTCATAAGGAAAATGTAATCAATTACAGAAAAAATATATCATAAATTATATAGTATAATATGCCTGGGATACCAGGCTTTATTTTTTTGTTTAATTAAGGAAAGCAATATTATAAAATATTATAAAGAATACATTAGGAGGTAATATGATGAGAGTAGGAATAGGATATGATGTACATAAGTTGATAAGTGGAAGAAAACTTATTTTAGGTGGAGTTCACATACCTTATGAAAAAGGACTTTTAGGGCATTCAGATGCAGATGTATTGATACACGCTATTATGGATAGTATATTAGGCGCTTGTGCTTTAGGGGATATAGGAAAACATTTTCCGGATACAAAGGAGGAGTATAAGGGAATTGATAGCTTAAAGTTATTAAAAGAAGTAAGTGAACTAATAATGGGAAAAAACTTTAAAATAGTAAATATAGATTCTATAATTATTGCTCAGTCGCCTAAAATGGCGCCATATATTGAAACTATGAAAGAAAATATAAGTAATATATTAGGCATACATGAGAATCAAATAAATATAAAGGCTACAACTGAAGAGGGATTGGGTTTCACAGGCAGAAAAGAAGGGATAGCAGCACAAAGCATTTGTATGATAGAGGAATAATTTTTGGACCATAGCAAAAAAATTTACAGGAAAGAGAGTCCTTATTAAAGGGCCCTCTTTTTATTTAGAGGCTTCTTCAGTTTTAAGAGAATTCTTTACTAATTCATTTATGGTGTCAACTTCATCTTTAGTAAGGTATCTCCATTTGCCAAGGGGGATGTTATCTAGCTTAACATTCATTATTCTAATTCGTTTAAGCTTTGTTACAGTATAACCAAGGGCTTCGCACATTCGCCTAATTTGCCTATTTAATCCCTGGGTAAGTATTATTCTAAATATATTAGAACCTTCCTTATATATTTTGCAAGGCTTTGTTATAGTGCCAAGTATTCTTACACCAGAGCACATTCTTTGAAGAAAGTCTTGAGTTAATGGTTTATCTACAGTTACTATATATTCTTTTTCATGATTATTACCAGCTCTAAGTATTTTATTTACTATATCACCATCGTTGGTTAAAAATATAAGGCCCTCTGAATCCTTGTCTAATCTACCTATATGAAAAACTCGTTCAGGATAATTAATAAAGTTTACTATGTTATTTTTTTCTTTTGGATCAGTAGTGCTTACTATGCCTTTAGGCTTATTTAAGGCTATATATACTGATTTAGGTTTTTCAGAAAGAAGTTTACCTTCAAGTTTTACTTCATCTGTAGAAGTTACTTTAGACCCCATGGTAGCTACTTCCCCATTTATTGTAACTTTACCTAAAGAAATAAGCTTATCTGCTTCTCTTCTTGAACATACACCTTTTTCGCTTATAAACTTATTTATTCTAATTTCTTCTACTTTAAAATTATCAGCAAGGTCATTTTTTTTCATTCTTATACCTCTCTTTTATTAATGTACAGTTAAAATTATAGCAAAATATTAAAATAAATTAACTTTTTTCATGGAAAAAAGTCTTAAAATTTTATATAATCTAATTATAGTAAACAACGATGAAATGAGGGGATTATTTTGAAGAAGTCTTTTGCAGCACTTATGCTTGCAACTTTTTTTACGCTTACAACGAGTAATTATAACATATCACATGCAGCAACAAGTGTAAAAGAATTTCAAAGCCAAACAACTATTTCTCAAGATAAAGTATGGACAGTAAAGTTTAATTTTAATCTTAATGAAGAAACTATAAATAATTCTAATATAACAGTGACAGATGATAAGGGTGCTGCTGTACAAGCTACTGTAATGCCAGGTGATACAGCTAATACCATAAAAGTCCTTCCTAAAGTAGAGGGTTATACCCCAGCAAAGTCTTACTACGTAAATGTAAGTACAGAAGTGGAATCTTTAGGTGGTAAAAAATTAAACCAACCTGTGAAAATGAAATTTACAATAACACCTAGATTTTCAGATGGTTCTGCATATGTAAATGGAGCTGAAGTTAGGACGCTTAAAATGCAATATGAACCTATAATAAGTAATCAATATCAAACTTTCAATGTATCTTCCAATGTTGATAATGCTCAGTATAAAATATATGTAAGTAGATATAACAAGAAACTTTGGAAGTATGAGGATTTTCAGGAATGGACTAATGGATATACAACTGCTTCTTCGGGTAAGATCACCATAAATAAAAAATTTACTAGTGATGAAAATGGAGATAAGTATAAAATCCTTGTTTATGTGAAAAAATCAAATACTAAAGGAAATTATAAGGATATAAACACGGATTATGATAATTATTACATAGATTATCTAAGATGCATAAACAGCATATCAAGCACAGATGTAGTTAATAAGAATTATACAACTACATTTGCAGATGCAATAAGTAAACAAGCAAAGCCTGGTGTATCAACCACTAGTGAAGGTGGCTCAGGTTGGGTAGGGGCCAGTTATAATCAAGTGAAATATCATCTTAATCCTAAAAATTTTATGGATCAAGATGGCAAGTATATGTTTATGAAACTAAGCTATACAAATGATAGTATAACTGTTCAAGATTTAAATAATATTTTAATTGGCAAAGGAATACTAGAGGGAAAAGGACAAGCATTTTTTGATGCAGCTAAAACAAATAACATAAATCCAATTTATCTTGTATCGCATGCTTTACTTGAAACAGGAAATGGTTCATCAACACTTGCTAAGGGTATAGAATTTGATGGAGATAAGGGAAAGAAAGTAGTTTATAATATGTTTGGCATAGGTGCTTATGATAGCGATCCAAATAAGCTTGGTGCAGAACGTGCGTATGCAGAAGGGTGGTTTACTCCAGAGGATGCTATAAAGGGTGGAGCGAAGTTTATTGGCTCAGGATATATAAATAATACAACTAATAATCAAGATACACTTTATAAAATGAAGTTTAATCCAGGTGCGCCAGCAACACATCAATATGCAACGGATATCAATTGGCCCTATGCGCAAATTAGAAATATAATCAACTTAGTTTTACAATGCAAGGATCCTAAAATTACATTTGAAGTTCCTGTGTATAAATAATAAAAGAAGCCTAACATATGGGCTTCTTTTTAATTTAAGTTTTGTTTCCATTTACTATTGGTTAGTTCATCTATAAAGGGAGCATAAAATTCAAAAGTTTTTTCATGGCCACATTTTGAACATGTACAATCGCAGACATCATAAGGATTTCCATTAATTATATCTATATCTAGACCATCAGCTAAATATTCACCACCGCATACTTCGCAGGGAGTACTATTTATAATATGGTATTCACTTTCTATATATTTCATTATCTCTTTTAAAGTCATGTATAGCCTCCATAATTTATATTTAAAAACATTATATATGGTAACATTAATAAAATTTATTTGCAATACAATAGAGTTCATTAACATATAAATTAATATACAAATAATCCATGGAGGGTAAAATGATAAATTATATTTGGTTCGGAATATTAATTTTCGGTATAACTTGGGGAATGATTACAGGACGAGCAGATATAATGACACAGGCAATATTAGCCTCAACAAATAGTACTGTAGAAATAATTATAAAGCTTGCAGGGGTTATGTGCTTATGGTGTGGAGTAATGAAAATTGCAGAAAGAAGCGGTATGACAGAAATGTTAGCAAAGCTTCTAAGGCCCATTTTAAAAGTTATATTTAAAAAAGAAGGAAGAGATAAGGAATCTTTAGGTAGTATTGTTATGAATATTACTGCTAATATGATGGGAATCTCCAATGCTGCCACTCCTTTTGGTATAAAGGCTATGGAAAATATGCAAAAGTTAAACCCCAATAAGGATACGGCCTCTAATGACATGGCATTATTTTTAGTTATAAACGCCGCATGTATTCAATTTATACCAACTACTGTAATTTCCATACGGGCAGCTACAGGCTCACAAAACCCAGCAGAGATAATAATTACAGCCATAATAACTACGGCTTTAGCAGCTATAGTTGGAGTGATTTCATGTAAGATACTTGAGAAATACTTTTAGGAGGGAATTATGAATTTAGGTAATTTTCTTATTCCAGGGATTATAGGGCTAATAGTAACCTATGGAGTGATTAAAAAGGTAGAGGTATATAATTGTTTTGTAGAGGGAGCTAAAGACGGATTAAAGATATGCTTAAGGATTTTCCCTTATTTACTTGCTATGATACTTGCAGTATCTGTGCTTAGAGAAGCTAAAATATTAGACTTTATAACACAAATTAGTAACCCATTGCTAAAGTATGTGGGTATTCCAGGAGAAATTTTACCTCTTCTACTTATAAAGCCATTATCGGGGAGCGGAGCTTTAGGAGTTTTTACAGATGTCTTAACAACCTATGGGCCAGATAGTTTTGTAGGAAGAGTGGCGTCAACTATAATGGGTTCTACAGAAACAATATTTTATACAGTGACTATTTATTTTGGAGCAGTAGGAGTAAAAAAAATAAGACATACTCTATGGGCTGCGATACTTGCAGATTTAACAGCTGCTATAATGGCAGTAGTTACTGTAAAATTATTTTTTTATTAAAAAACATAAACCCCTACTTAGCTAAGTAGGGGGCATAAGTTTTTTGAATTTCCTTTTAAATAGAATAAAAATTACTATGCCTTCAAAGGACCATTGTATGGCAGTTATCCACCAAACGTATATAACTGATAGGTTCAATTTGTATATGAAAATAAGCAGTAATGGAAACCTTATAATCCAACTAGATATTAAGGATACCATAAATGGTGTTTTGGTATCACCCATACCTTTTAGGGCTCCGCCAAGTATCATTGAGATTGCCATAAATGGTTGTTCTATAGAAGCAATCATAAGGCAAAGAGTACCAAGGCCTATTACTTCAAGTTCATTTGGTTTTATAAATAAGCTTATTAAAAGCTTAGGGAATAGTAAAAAGGCTATGGAGCACATAAGCATTATACTTGTTCCAATTAATGTGCAAGTATAAGCGTATTCTTTTGCGCCATGTAAATCTCTTTCTCCAATTTTATGTCCAACTAGAGTTGTAGCAGCGATGGCAACTCCATTTCCAGGCATAAATGATATAGATTCTATGGTAGTCGTAATTTGATTAGCTGCAAAGGCTGTTTTGCCTAAATACATAATTAATATAGTACCTAACAGGCGTATCATAGAGAACACTCCTTCTTGCATTGATGAAGGAATTGAGAGTTTAATAAGTTCTTTAGCTCTGTAAATATTTATATTTCTTATAAATTTAAAATGAGGTTTTATATGAGATTTTTTTAGCGTATAAAAAGTTATAAATATAAATCCAACTATATGTGCCATAGCTGTAGCTATAGCTGCACCTCGTATTCCCAGTTCTGGAAAACCAAGCTTTCCAAATATTAAAACCCAATCTAAAAATAAATTTATTATATTAATTAATCCAGATGCTAAAAGAGGGATTTTAGTATTTTTACCTGCCCTAAGAATTGAATTCAACACATTCATAAGCATATTAAAGAATAATCCTATGGAGGTGATTTTCATATATATTATTCCATTACTTAGCACAGTATCCCTAGCACCAGAATAAAATAAAATTTTGGGTGCAAATATAAATGCTACAGATGAAATAATAAGTGCTAGCATAGAGCCTATGGCAAGTCCTAAAGTTGCAAATTCTTCTGAAGCAGTAGTATCTTTAGAGCCAAGTTTTCTTGAGATAAGAGATACGGTTCCAACAGATATTCCCACGGAAATAAATACATTTACAAAACTGTACATTATCTCTGAACTAAGGCCTACAGTACTTACAGCAGTTTCTCCACCATATTTGCCAACCATCATTGTATCAAGTACCCATATCATCATGTACAAGACCATTTCGCCAACTGCAGGAAGGGCTAATTTTAAAACATCCTTTATTATATCCTTGCGTATCAAATAAGTACCTCCTTTTAAGTAATAACATTGAAGCAAAGTTTATTAAAGCAATACACCACTAATTATAATACATTGTAAACAAGATAAGCAAAACCATATAAGTATATTTAAAAGAAATAAGTGAAATAATAGGAAAATCAACTAGTTGACATGGCAAAATATATGTATTAATATTAAAATTGAAATGCAATGATGGGAAGAGTAGTAATAAGAAGTGCTAAAAGAGAGTCGGATAAGGTGAAAGCCGATAGCATTTAGATTTATGAACATGGCCCCAGAGCAAAATATCTGAAATATTTAAGTAGGATATTTCGGGTGCAGCCGTTAAAATGCAAAGTGAGTTTTCTCACTTATTGAGTCCTTTTTTGAGAAGAAAAGGAAAATTAGAGTGGTAACGCGTAAAAATGACGCCTCTATAAAGCATATATGCTTTATAGAGGCTTTTTATTATATAAGAACTTTATCTAAGGAGGAATAGAAATTGAATAAAAAAACCTATTATATTACAACACCAATTTATTACCCATCAGCAAATTTGCACATAGGAAATACTTATACAACAGTAGCAGCAGACGCCATGGCAAGATTTAAGCGTCTTACAGGCTATGATGTAATGTTTTTAACAGGCACAGATGAACATGGGCAAAAGATACAAAGACTTGCAGAAGCAAAGGGTGTAACACCTAAAGAATATGTAGATGAAATAGTTGCAGGTATAAAAAGCCTTTGGGGTATGATGAATATAAGCTATGATAAGTTTATAAGAACTACAGATGATTATCATATAAACTCTGTACAGGAAATATTTAAAAAACTTTATGATCAGGGAGATATATACAAGTCAGAATATGAAGGATGGTATTGCACTCCTTGTGAATCATTTTGGACTGAAACACAATTAACAGATGGGAAATGCCCAGATTGTGGAAGACCTGTAGAAAAGGCAAAAGAAGAAGCCTATTTCTTTAAGATGTCAAAGTATGCAGATAAACTTATAGAGCACATAGAATCCCATCCTGAATTCATACAACCAGAGTCCAGAAAAAATGAAATGATAAATAACTTCTTAAAACCAGGACTTCAAGATTTATGTGTATCAAGAACCTCTTTTGATTGGGGAATTCCAGTAAGTTTTGATGAAAAGCATGTTATATATGTTTGGATAGATGCTTTAGCAAATTATATAACAGCACTAGGATATAATACAGGTAATGAAGACATGCTAAATAAATATTGGCCAGCAGATGTTCATTTAGTGGGTAAAGACATCTTAAGATTCCACACTATTTATTGGCCTATAATGTTAATGGCACTTGGAGTTCCTCTTCCTAAACAAGTTTTTGGTCATGGATGGCTTTTAGTTGATGGAGGAAAGATGTCAAAGTCTAAAGGTAATGTAGTAGATCCAGTAGTGCTTGTAAATCACTTTGGTACAGATCCAGTAAGATACTATCTTTTAAGAGAAATTCCATTTGGTTCAGACGGAATATTTAATAACGAGTTATTTATAAAGAAAATTAACTCAGATCTAGCAAATGATTTAGGAAACTTATTATCTAGAACTACCGCTATGATAGAAAAATACTTTGACGGAGTGATCCCAAGTCCTACAGCAAAGGAAGATATAGATAACGATCTTATTTCTATAGCAACGGGTATATACTTAAAGGTTGAAAAGCACATGGATGATCTAAGAATACCTGAAGCTTTAGATGAGGTTTGGACACTTATAGGAAGAGCTAATAAATATATAGATGAAACCACTCCATGGATACTTGCAAAGGATGAAAGTAAGAAAGAAAGACTTGGCACAGTATTATATAATTTAGCAGAGTCATTAAGAATAATCTCAGTATTAATTTCTGCGTTCTTGCCAGACACAAGTAAAAGAATAAATAATCAGCTTAATGTAGAAGTCATCACTTGGGATAGTATTGCATCATTTGATGGAACAAGTGCAGGAACAAAGCTTGTAAAAGGAGACAATTTGTTCCCAAGAATAGATGTTGATGCTAAAATAGATGAATTAAATAAGTTAAAAGAAGAGCAAATGAAAAATGCAGCTCCAGCTAAGGTGGAAATCCAGCCTTTAAAAGAAGAAATAACTATAGAAGACTTTGAAAAGGTAGATTTAAGAGTAGTTAAAGTAATAGAATGCGAGCCAGTTAAAGGTGCTAAAAAGCTTTTAAAGCTAAAGGTTGATTTAGGTGGAGAAGAAAGACAGGTAATATCAGGAATAGCAAAGTTTTATAAACCTGAAGAACTTGTGGGAAAATATGTAGTTTTAGTTGCAAATTTAAAACCTGTAAAATTAAGAGGGGAACTTTCTCAGGGGATGATACTTGCAGCTGCTACTGAAGATGATAGTAAATTATTTACTGTAGGGGTTCCAGAAGAACTTCCAACTGGAAGCATAGTAAGATAATAAATAGTTGTAAAAGGTTCAGGGTTATAATTGACCCTGGACTTTTTAATATCTAAGGCTTTTTGCAAAAATGTATACAAAAATTAAAATGTGGTATAATTTTAAAATAAGTATTTTAAAAGGAGATAGTATATGTATATTTTTGATTCTCATGCTCATTATGATGACGATTCATTTGATAAAGATAGAGAAAAACTAATAGAGGAAATTAGAAGTAATAATGTAATAGGTGTATTAAATTGTGGTGCATCCTTAGAAGGAGCTATAAAATCTGTTGAGCTATCAGAAAAATATGATTTTTTCTATGCAGCTGTAGGAATCCATCCAGAACATGCAGATGAGATAAATGATAGTACTATAAGCAAGATAAGAGAGTTAGCAAAGTCTAAAAAGGTTAGGGCTATTGGAGAGATAGGCTTAGATTATTATTGGGAGGAAAACCCGGATAGGGAAGTTCAAAAACAAGCTTTTATAAAACAAATGGAGGTAGCTAGAGAATTAAGTTTACCTGTAATAATACATGATAGAGATGCCCATAAGGATACCTTAGAGATAATGAAAATGTTTCCGGAAGTAATAGGGGTAGTGCACTGCTTTTCAGGAAGCGTGGAGTTTGCAAAGGAATGCCTAAGTTTAGGTTACTATATAGGGTTTACTGGAGTGGTAACATTTAAAAATGCAAAGAAAATTTTAGATGTAGCTAAGGTGGTTCCAGATGATAAAATATTAGTTGAAACAGATTGTCCGTATATGGCACCTGCTCCTTTTAGAGGCGAAAGAAACAGATCAGATTATATAAAATATATAATAGAAAAACTAGCAGAAATAAGAGATATCAGTGAGGAAGAAATTGGAAATCAGCTTATTTTGAATGTGAGGAAGTTGCTTAAAATATAATAATAGTGTAAAATTTGTATATATCAAAGATTAGATAACTTTTAATACCTAGAAGTAATGGTAATAATTCAAAGAGATGTATAATATAATTATATTAACATATTTTACCATTACATCCATCGAGAGGACTGTCTATATTAAATAAAACGCTATCATTAATTTTTATAAGGTTATTTATGTACAATGCTACATTTTAGATGGTCAAAGTACGAAAATTTGACAAAATGCGCCAAGTAAATTATAATAATCAAATGTTTGTGCATTTTGCCAATAGGAGGTTTTTGTGATGGAAAAGGTAAAAAGGTATCTAAAAAATCATTTTTCCAATGGTCCTAAGGCAGCATTTCTTGTATTACTAGTAGTAATAGGCGCAGCTATATTTATAACTAATACAAGAAAGACAGTTTATGTTTATATTGACGGAAAAGAAAATAAAGTAACTACTTTTAGACATACTGTAAATGATGTTTTAACATCTAATAACATAATACTAGGACCAAAGGATAAGACGTCAATTGGGATTGACAGTAAAGTAAAAAATCAAGATAAGATATATATTAAAAAAGCAATGGATGTACAGATCGAAGTAGATGGAAAGACATTAACTATGAACTCTGCAGAAAGTGATATAGAATCTATGCTTAAGGTAGAGGGGATAAAAGTTAATGAAACTGACAAAGTAGTACCATCAAAAGATCAGCCATTAGAAAAGGGCTTAAAAGTTGCTATAATCAGAGTTGAAACTAAGACCATTAAGGAAGCAAAGGCTTTAGCTTACTCAACAGTTACAAAAAATGACGGTGGTTTGGATAAGGGTAAGCAAAAGATAGTTCAGTCTGGAAAGGCTGGAGAAAAATTAGTAACTACTAAGGTTACTTACGAAAATGGGAAAGAGGTTTCAAGAAAGGTTATAAGTGAAGCAGTAACTAAAAAGCCTGTACAAAAGGTAGTGGCTATGGGAACAAAGCCTAAGGTACAACCAGTATCTACTAAGTATTCTGCTTCTCGTGGATCAAGTAGTGAAGGTGGTAAAAGAATAATAAGTGTTAGATCTACAGCATACTCACCTAAAAAAGATTATGGAAGAGCCCTTACAGCATCTGGTATGGTTGCAGTAAGAGATGCTGATGGAACAAGTACTGTAGCAGTGGATCCAAGAGTGATTCCAATAGGTACTAAGTTATATATAGAAGGCTATGGTTATGCAATTGCTGCAGATACAGGACTTGCAATTAAAGGAAATAAGGTGGATCTTTTCTTTAATACACTTAGTGAAGCTAGAAATTGGGGAGCTAGATACGTAAATGTTCATATAATTAATTAAAGGAGCCTATGGCTCCTATTTTTATACTTTTAGGAGGAAAAAATGATTAAAGAAGTAATCGTAGTAGAAGGAAGAGACGATATTACTGCAGTGAAAAAGGCAGTGGATGCAGAAATGATTGCTGTAGGTGGATTTGGTATAAATGAAAGGGTTATAGATAGAATAAGGGAAGCTCAGAGAAGACAAGGAGTAATTGTACTTACAGATCCAGATTATGCTGGCCAAAAGATAAGAAACTTAATATCTAGAAAGGTTCCAGGGGTAAAGCATGCTTATATATCAAGAGATGAGGGAACAAAGGATGGAGATATAGGAGTAGAAAATGCAGCTCCAGAGGCTATAATAAAAGCATTAAATTCAGCTAAGTGTGAAGTTAAGGAAAAGAGGGAGGAATTTACCTTACAAGATTTGATTTTCTTTAAGCTAACTGGAAATAATAATGCTAAAGATAGAAGAGGTAAGCTTGGCAAGATATTAAGAATAGGATATTGTAATACTAGTCAATTTGTTATCAGATTAAACAATTATGGAATAACAAAGGAAGAGTTTATAGAGGCGATTAAGCAAATGGAAAGGGAGAATAACAATGGATAATACAACACAACAAGTAGTAAATAAGTATAACTTTAAGTTTTCAAAGAGTTTAGGACAAAATTTTTTAATAGATGATCAAGTTTTAAGAGACATAGTAGCAGGTGCAGAAGTAAATAATGAGGACTTTATAATAGAAATAGGCCCAGGAGTCGGTACTCTTACAAAGGAACTACTTCAAGTAGCTAAAAAGGTTTGTGCAATAGAATTAGATAAAGACTTAATACCAATATTAAATGAAGAGCTAAGAGAGTTTCAAAATTTTGAGTTAATAAATAAGGATGCATTAAAGGTAAATTTTGATGAAATAATTGGGGAAGAAAAGTCTGTAAAGCTTGTGGCTAACTTACCATACTATGTAACTACACCCATAATTGTAAAGCTTCTTACAGAAGGATATAAATTCAAATCTTTAACAATAATGATCCAAAAGGAAGTAGCAGAGAGAATTGACGCAAATCCAAGTACCAAAGAATATGGAGCATTATCATTATTAGTTCAATATTATTGTGATACTGAGCTCGTTAGAAAGGTATCACCAGCTTCATTTATACCAAGACCTAAGGTAGATTCATCAGTAATAAAACTTAGTAAATTGGATAGTCCAAGAGTGAAGGTAGAGGATGAGAAATTATTCTTTAAAATTATAAGAGCTTCATTTAATATGAGAAGAAAAACACTTTGGAATGCTTTGAAAAGCCTAGGGCTTAGCAAAGATTTATTAGAAAATGCACTGCAGGAATGTGATGTGGATCCAAAAAGAAGAGGAGAGACACTCTCAATATATGAATTTGCTAACCTTTCTAACTCTATACATAGAAATAAATAAAAAATATTTATAAGTTTTATGTTAAATGGTCACTTTTTGAATGGAACCTCATATATTATAATGAATATAATATATGGGGGTACGTTAATTGGTACAGAAAAAGAATTATAGTAGGTACTTCATAATACTTCAGGAAGACGAAAAGGGTTTTGCTATAGCTTCCGATAAACCTCCTACAGGTTATGTAAAACTTGAAGTGAAAAATAATAAATGTAAGGTTTCTTATTATGTACAAAATTTAAAGAAAGAAACTACACCTTACTTTATGGCACTAGTTTCAGGGAAGAAGAATGGAAGCAGAATAATTAAGGTAGGAGAGTTAAACATAGATGGTTATGGAAGAACCGATGTTTCCTATGAATATCCTATAGAAGATATAGCATATGTAGGATTAAATGTAGAAAATGTTATAGGAGCAGCAATAGTTAAACTGCCTGATAAAAACATAGTGCCTGTACTTAGCGGATTTTTAACCACTGATATTCCAAAATGGAAAGAATTCTTGCTGCTGGAAGGAAAAACAAGAGCGGATGAGGAAGTTTCAGAAGAGAAAGATATATTTGATAAATATGAAGAAAATATTGAAACGGCTAAAAGGGAAGAAAACATAGCGGTTAAAGAAGAGGACCTTAAGGAAAATTTATCAGAAGAATTGAAGGTTACAGAAGAAGTTATAAAAGATGAAGAAAAAGTTAGGGCAGATGAAAGTATAAAAGATGAACCTGAAGTTATAGAAAGTAGCAAAGAACCTGAACTACAAGATGTAGATGATCATGTAAATGTTAGAGTAGAGAAAGAAGAAGAAAAGCCAATAGATAATCCAATGGATAATATAGAAGTTATAGTTGAACCTAATGAGGAATTATTTAGAGATAAGGATGATTTACCAAAGGGAAGAACAGGAGAGTTTTTCAAGAACTTAGTTAAGGACTATGATGAGGTAAAAGATATATCTAAAATAAAAAGATGTAAGTGGTATAGAATCCCTATAAAAGATATTAATAATATGTGTGGATTAAAAGACTATAATAAGTATGCGGTTATATACTACCCCATGATGAATTATTATCCTTATATTAAAAAACATGGATATTTCTTATTAGGATATAAATGCGACAGGGATGGAAAGTTAAAATGCTTAGTTTATGCGATTCCAGGAAAAAGAGATAGATGTGATCAGCCTTATGCAGGTAAATCTGGATTTGTTACTTGGGTTCCAGGTAGAGGAAAAGAAGATGAGGGATATTGGTTAATGTTTTACGATTTTAGAAAATCAACTATTCTGATTCCTGTAAAGTAGGTATGCAAATTTGCATACCTCTTTATATTAAATATATTTTTATAAAAATTAATAAATACAGCTTTCTTCACATATATTTTATTATTGATAAAGTATGTGGAGGTGAGCGATAACCTTTTAAGGTTTGAAGGTATGAGACTTATAATTGTAAATAAAAAGAGACTAGGTGTCACCATAATTATAGTAGGGCTTATGATAACTATGTTTGGTATTCAAAGTATATTTAAAGATAGTATAAAACTAACCTCCCTTATGCAAAGTAATATACATTCTTTAAAGGAATACTCTGCTTTAAATGGCAAGGTAACCTATAAACTTCCTTATGATTGGATTTCAGAAAAAAGAGATTTTGGTGGAGAAGAAATAATATACCATAACGATTTTCAAGCTAAGGATTTTAAGGTATATGGTTTTGTAGAAGTGTGGAACTTAAATCAAGACTTAAAAACTTTTATAGAAAGAAGTAAAGATATATCATTTAAACAAAATATTATAGAAGGATATAAGTTATCTAATGTAAAGATTAATGATAAGGATGCCTATTATATTGAGTATTCTTTAATAAATTCACAAAATATAAAGTATAAGGCATTTGAATATTTTATACCAGATAGTAACAAGTTTATAAGATTTTCTTTTTTCACAAGGGAAGATAATTTCAAGGAAAATATGCCCACTATATTCAAAGCTATAGTGGAAACATTAAAAATAAGTTAAAGCTGGTCTATTATTTTATAGACCAGCTTATTTTTTATAAATATATTTATATGCTATAATAATGGATAATGGAGGTGATAGGAAGTGAGGCCAGTATTGTTTATGTTATTTGGAAGGCCAATTTATGGATATGGCACAATGATAGCAATAGGCATATTAGCTGCATTGGCACTTTTAAATTCAAGAGTAAAAAGGAATAGTAATTATAAGGAAGATTATATTTATAATATGTCTTTAATAGCTATACTTTCGGGGATATTTGGAGGCAAGTTTTTATACATAATAACTGAGATAAGAAATGTAATAGAAAACCCTTTTATATTAAGGAATATTGGAAGCGGATTTGTCATATATGGGTCTATAATTGGGGGAGCTATATCAATATTTTTTTATTGCAGAAGAAAGAAGTGGGATGTGTTAGATACTTTTGATTTAATAATACCTTCAATACCTTTAGCACAAGGTTTTGGAAGAATAGGATGCTTGCTTGCAGGGTGTTGTTATGGAAAACCTACAAAGCTTCCTATAGGGATTGTATTTAACAATTCACCCTTTGCACCTTCAGCAGTACATCTTCACCCTACACAAATTTATTCATCTATATTTGATTTTTTATTAGCGATATTTTTAGTTTTGTATGATAAAAGAAATAATAAAAAGGGAAGTACGTTTGCATTATATATAATAATTTATAGTATAGGAAGAATAATAGTAGAAGTATTTAGAGGAGATTCAAGAGGTGAAATTTCAATATTATCTACATCTCAATTTATAAGTGTCTTTACACTAATCATTGGTGTGTTTATATTTAATGTAAGAAAGTCTAAAGCAAATTTTAATAATTAACCTAGGAGGTTAAGAAATTGATAAAGTTAAAAAAGTTTTTCAGGTTTAAATCTATGATTATTACACTTGTCTTAGTAAGTACTCTTTTTTCAGGATGTAATACATTAGAAAATATGAAGGTAAAATTAGGATTAAAAAATACAAATTTTGAATATATAAAGCAAAATAAGGTGCAAAAGATTGTAATACAAAATACCAGAGATCAAGGATATAGATTTATAGTAACAGATAAGAATGTAATAAAAGAATTATATGATATGCTATCTTCTGCAAAGGAAGTTGATGAAAAATCTACCCTTCAGCCAGATTACATATTTGAAATGCATGAGGCGCATGATAAAGTACATAAGTTTAATTATGTTGCAGGGTTAGATAAAAAAAGTGGCGGTAATCTTTATAGTGAAGATAAGACTTATATTGTATCAAAGAGAATAGATAATGATATTATAAAAAGTTTTTGGAACATAAGGATTCCCAAAGACTTTACAGATATATATTACGGTTCACTTATAGAAACTCTAAATAGCTATATAAAGGATACAAAAACAACAAAAAAAGTAGGAGTGAACTTAGATGAGGATAGAGAAATTGCAAAATTTATTTTATCTACAGATTTAGAAGACTTTAAAAATAAGTTAAATGATAAAAATATAAATGGAGAACTAGTAAAAGCTAATCCTACAGAATATGATGTGCTAATGACAGTTAAAACCCAGGGATATAATAGGTTAATGTATAAGAGTATAATTACATTTTATAATAGGCAAGAAAAAAATACAGAACAGTATTATGTAGTTGCAAACTATGAAAATAGAAGTTGGCATTTGAATGCAACTAAAGACAAACCTAGTAACTTTTAGATATTAATATAATTTTTATAAGGGTTTTTATAACATTTTTTTAGTGCTATAATAAATAAAGTTTTACAATACATATTAAGGAGGAATAGAAATGAGTGATTGCAATAGTTGTCCTAGCAAAGGAAGCTGTAATAGTAATTCATCTACATGTTCTAAGGATGTGCCAAAGCACGGAAATATAAAACATATTATAGGAGTAATAAGTGGAAAAGGTGGAGTTGGGAAATCAACTGTAACTGGTATTTTAGCAGTACAACTGCAGAAGGCTGGATTTAAAGTTGGGGTACTTGATGGAGATATAACAGGGCCTTCTATGCCAAGATTTTTTGGGATAAACGAAGAACGAGCAGAAATACATCAAGTAGAAAATAGTGAAGAAGTAAAGTTTATACCTGTTCAAACATCTTTGGGTATAAAGGTAATATCCTTAAATCTTTTAACAGAGGAAGAAGAGCAGCCGGTTATATGGAGAGGACCTGTAATAACTGGTGTATTGAAGCAAATGTATTCAGACACAGTTTGGGGAGACTTAGATTATCTTTTAATTGATATGCCTCCAGGAACAGGAGATATAGCATTAACTATAATGCAAAGCATGCCTGTAGAAGGAATGGTAGTTGTATCCACACCTCAAGATATGGTATCAATGATAGTTAAAAAGGTTGTAATAATGGCAGAAAAAATGGATGTAAAGGTATTTGGTGTAGTAGAAAATATGTCTTATGTACAATGTAATAAGTGTAGTGAAAAGATTAGAGTATTTAGCAAAAAATCTGCTGAAGAGCAAGCTAAATACTTAGGAGTGCCTTTAATGGCAGAGATGCCTATAAATTTAGACTTAGCTGAAAGCTTAGAGAGCGGTCAAGCGGAAAGATTTGTGTTATTAAATGGGGATTATGATAAATTATTAGATAATTTTATAAAGCTAAGCAAGTAACTAAATACTAAAATTTAAATTTTAAAATTTAATAAAATAGTAATAAAGAATGACGAGTGGGGTAAAATATATATAGTTCAAAGTAAAAGGAGGAATTGTATTATGCAAGCATATGTTGATAAGGATCTTTGTATATCATGTGGACTATGTCCAGCAATAGCCGGAGATGTATTTCAAATGGATGACAGTACTGGAAAAGCAACAGTTGTAGTAGATGAAGTTCCATCAGGATCAGAAGATGCTGCAAAAGAAGCAGAAGGAAGTTGTCCAACTAATGCCATAAAAGTAGAATAATAAAAATAATAAAAGCATGTAATGATTTTTCATTACATGCTTTTGATTTAATGACTATGAATTGAATTTTTATTTAAAATAGAATATATTTGATTAACAGGAATTAGTGTAAGTATTACAATACAAATTAAGCCATCTATTCCTAAATAGGAAGCATTGTATATAAGGGAGTATAAATAAGGTGACATTCCCTCTGGAGCATTACTTCCCCAAAATACTACACCTGAAATAAAGTGGAATGTAAATCTTCCTAATACAGCTATAACTGTAGCAATTAACTTTTTGTCTTTAAAAAAGCCTGCAAGGCCTAGTGCCATAAATGGTAAAGGATAATCAAATAATACCTGTACAGGATGGAGTATATAAGGTCCTAAAATTAAGCTTAATATACCATACATGAAACCAGTAAGAAATCCTATTTCAGGTCCATAAAATAATGAAAGAAGAATAATAGGTACCATTCCACCTAATGTAATAGCTCCTCCGCTAGGTAATTCTGCGATCTTAAATAAATTAAGGATTACAGATAATGCAAGACCAATACTTAATTGAGAAATTATTCTTACGGTTAAGGTAATCTTCTTAAGTCTTATAAATACCAGTATTATTAAAATTACTCCTGCAAGGGTTAATAAGGTTAGAGGATACTTAGATAATTCTAAGATTCCACTTTGTAAAGTTTTCATAATAGCCTCCTTTGTGCTAAAGGATATAAAAAATAAAAGTATTCCAGCACTGGAATACCTTATAAAGCGAGTCGAGACTGCTTCCCTACGCTGGTATTATCCAGATCAGGTGATAAGAGTTAATGACTAAATCATTTCTCAGCCGAGTTCGGCACCTCTAGCACGGTTTATTAATTTTATATAACTTATTATATAGTATTATATATGTATTTTCAAGAACGTTGTACTTATTAAAAGAAGTCTACAAGTTTATCATTTCCAGGATGAAGGGGACTAGGATCTACATTTACCATATCTCCGAGCTTTATATGCTCAGATAACGTAAGTCTGTTAATTTCCATAGTAGTACCATCTTCTAAAGCAACTAGGGCATCTGAGCCTATTAAATCTATTATCCTACCTTTCATGGGCAATACCTCCTTTTTAATTAGTATTGCCTATAATTAAGTAAATTATTTTATTTCAATGTTTACTTTTTTATCTAGTATGTGCCACCAAGTGTTTCCTATATTTAAAGGAATAGGATTTCCGAGATTATCTACAAGCTCTGTACTAGAATCTAAGTTAGATTGTTTCCACTTTCCATTAACTACTTTACCATTGCTTATAACTACGCAATCCCCTTCGCCAATTAGTCGTATATCAACATGTAAATTATCACTTTGAAGTGTTATGTCTGTAAGTTGAATAACAATATTCTTTGCTTGTATAGGAATATTATTATCTCTATTTACAGAAGGGGAACCATCCATATATTTAATATATAAGCTATCTTTAAGTGTATAAGAAGTATTGTAATATTTATTTACCTTTATAGTAACTGAATTAGAGCTATGAAGATTTGAATTTTCCCAATAGGATTTATCAAAATTATAAGTTGATGTAGGCTTAGCTATAAGATTTTTTTCTGAAATTAAATTTCTCATATTTTCTGCGGATGTATATAAGCTATGTTCATACTTTCTATACTTATCTCGCCAATAATACTTTTCGTATATAAATTCATTTAAGCTTGGCAAATTTTCAGTATCAATTTGAGTTTTAGCTTCTTCGCTATATCCACAATGTCCAAAAGGTAATTTATGAAGTTTAGATAAATCTAAAAAGTAAGGTCGGGCACTTCGAACTGGACCAATTTTTTCAGGACTATTTTTGTGAAATAAGGCAATGAATCTTGGAATTCCTCCTTCGGCCATGGTTTCGTATACTATATCAGCATCTACAAGGCCAGATTGTGGGCGAGCATCCTTAGAATTTTCTACAATAACCATAAAGGGGATATTATTTAAGGTATCTTTAGAGACTTGTTCTCCAGTATAAGGCGATATATATTTTTCTGCCTTTTCAACCATGTTATCTTTTGGTTTATCTTCGATATTTTTAGTGCTTTGAGTACAACTTGATAATAAAAGTACAAGAATTATTGAAATAAAAGATATAAGCTTTTTCATAATACCGCCCCCATCATAAAATAAATTCATTTTAGAATAATTTTACATTTTATGGATTTTATAATCAAACTTATAAACCTTATATTTAGGCGTATTTAATGTTAATTATTCACTTTTAAGTGATTTTACTGCAAATAACTCTCTTTTAAAAAATAATAAACTTATTATTAGAATAACAGTAAAAAATATAAGGAGAAGGGGTTAAACATGGAGATAGCTTTTTATAAACTGGTTTTATAAGCTGGTATAAAAACATTTTGCATAGTATAATGGGTTAGTGTTTACGCAATATATAGTAGGGGAGGATTATGTGTATGCTACATGTTGTAAAAAGGGACGGAAGAAAGGTCTCTTTTAATTCTATGAAAATTACAAGTGCCATAAAGAGAGCGGCAGAGGAAACTGGATATAAAATAAGAGAAAGTGAGTTTATAGATTTAACTCAAAAGATAATTTCTAGTTTGGAGCAAAGAGAAGTTCAAGAAGTTACTGTAGAAGAAATACAAAATATAGTAGAAAAAGTTTTAGTTGGAAGTGAATATAAAGAAATAGGTTTTGTATATTCAAATTATAGAAGAGAAAGAACAAATATACGTGAAATAAAGTCAGATTTAATGAAGGCCATAGAAAAAATTGGAGTGGAAACCGATAGAGATAATGCCAATGTAGGAAATAACTTCTCATCTAAGCTTTTAAGAATAGCTAGTGAGTCAAATAAGTGGCATAATCTTGCAAGTATGCCTAAGCATTTAGCTAAAGCACATGAGAATGGAGATGTATATTATCATGATCTTGATAGTTACAATTTGACAACAAATTGTTTACATATACCTACTAGAGAAGTTTTAGAGAGAGGGTTTAATACAGGATATGGAACTATAAGACCTCCTAGAAGAATAGAGTCAGCAGCAGAGCTTTCATGTATATTATTACAATCCACACAAAATGATATGTTCGGTGGGCAATCCCATCCTAATTTTGACAATGATATGGGAGTATTTGTAGATTATACTAGACAGGAGATCACCAGAGAATTAAGGGAATATGGTATAGATGAAGATAAGATTGATTCTATAGTACATAAGAAGCTTAGAAAAACCATAGAGCAGGCTATGCAGGGTATAGTGTACAACCTAAACACTATGCATTCTCGTGCGGGATCCCAGGTTCCATTTAGTTCAATTAATATAGGAATACCAGAAAATGATGATGCAGCATTAGTATGCGAAATATTCCTTTTGGAGTATGAAAAGGGATTAGGTAATGGAGAACAACCAGTATTTCCAAATATAATATTTAGGGTAAAGGATGGAGTAAATAAAAAGAAGGAAGATCCATACTATTATCTATTTAAACTTGCATGTAAAGTAGCAAGTAAAAGAATGAATCCAACTTTTATGAATATAGATGCAGACTTTAATCTTGAATACTATAATCAAGGATATATTCCAGCAACTATGGGATGTAGAACTCGAGTTCAATCAAATATAAATGGAGAAGCAGAGGTAAAGGGAAGAGGGAACATTGCACCCACAACTATAAATTTACCTAGGGTAGGGATACTTGCAAAAGGTGATTTAGATAAGTTCTTTGAACTTTTACAAGGTAGATTAGAATTAGCTAAAGAATCATTAATCCATAGATATGAGATACTTAAGAGATTAAAGGTCAAGGATCTTCCATTTGTAGCAGGGCAGGGACTTATGAAGGGCTCAGAAGGATTGCTTCCTGATGATTCTATAGAACCAATATTAAAGCAAGGTACTTGGGGAATAGGGTTTATAGGACTTGCAGAAACATTAATTGCCTTAACTTCACATCATCATGGTGAAAGTGAGCATGCAAGGGAGCTAGGAATAAAGATAATATCATATATAAGAAACTTCACAGACAAAGCTACAGAAGAGACAAAATTGAATTGGAGTGCTTATGCAACTCCAGCAGAGGGTTTAAGTGGCAAATTTATATTACAGGATAAAAAGATATTTGGAGAAATAAAGGGAGTTACAGATAAAAAGTACTATACAAACAGTTATCATATACCAGTTGGATTTCCAATATCTATAAAGGATAAAATAGATATAGAAGCGCCTTATCATGCAATATGCAATGGTGGGCATATAACATATATAGAGTTAGATGATTATCCAACAGAAGATGTAATAATGGATATTTTAAGCTATGCTTATAGTTATACTAATATAAATTATTTAGGGATAAACTTTCATATTAAATATTGTAAGGAATGCGGAACTTATTTAAATAATGAAGAAGATAATTGCCCTAAATGTGGTAGTGAAAATATTCAAGGGATTTCTAGAGTTACAGGATATTTAAGTCTAGATGAAAGATTTGGAGCAGGAAAAGTAGCTGAAAGAAATGACAGGTTATCTCATACTAATCATATTTCATTTTACAATAAGGGTAATTTATAATGAACTATTTGCAAATAGCAGGTTTTTTAGATAATTCACTTACAAATGGAGAAGGGTTGAGGTCAGTGGTATATGTTTCAGGATGCAACCATAAATGCAAGGGTTGTCATAATGAAGCTATGCAGGATTATGACTATGGAGATAAAGTTTTAATAGAGGAAGTTCTTCAAAGAATTAAAGATAATATTCCAGTGGTTAAAGGAGTTACTTTTTCTGGCGGAGAACCCTTTGAGCAAGCACAGGTTTTATCAAGATTGGCTAGTGAAATAAGAAAACTTGACTTAAACATTTGGTGTTACACTGGATTTACCTTTGAAGAGATTACAAATGATACATCTAATAATAAACAGTGGATGGAATTGCTAAATCAAATAGATATATTGGTAGATGGAAGGTTTGAAGAAGGCAAGAAGGACAGAAAATTAAAGTATAAGGGATCTTCAAATCAGCGAATAATAGATGTTAAAAAATCACTTGAAAAAAGTGAAGTTATATTATTCATTCCTTGAAGTATTAATATAAAACATATATAATACATATTAACGAATTTCATTTGTAGGGGTGAAAAAATGAAAGACACAAGAGATATAGAAGTTTGTGGATGCTGTGAAATACATAGCGATTGTGTGCAATGTGTAAAAAAGGATATGCTTGATAATAATACATTTATGGGACTTGCGGAGTTATTCAAGGTTTTAGGGGATTATACTAGAATAAAAATCATATATGCTCTTTTAAAAAAGGAATTATGCGTTTGTGATATAGCAGAGCTCTTAGATATGAGTCAATCATCTATATCTCATCAACTTAGAACATTAAAGGCTGCAAGGCTTGTTAAGTTTAGAAAAGAAGGTAAGGTTGTTTATTATTCTCTTGATGATGAACATATAGAGCATATACTAAATGCTTCTTTAGAGCATGTAGAACATAATTAAAAAAGGGGGCTGTCGCACAAAGAATAAAAGCTACAATATATTGTATTAGATTTTTAGATTCTAAAACAATATATTGAGGTTTAATTTCTTAATGGGACAGCCCCTTTTATTTGTAATTTAATATGAAGACTTCATTGGTCATGTCAGAAATGTCTCCAGTTATATTTATAAAGTTGTCATTTGACTTTTTTACATTTTTCATAAATGTTAAAAAGTTCTCCACGCCATCTAGTGGGAAAGAAAGTGCAGGAGTTTTGTAATGCATGGGTATAATTATACGACTTTTTAAGGATTTTGTAAGTTCATAAGCTGTTTTAGCGTCAATGGTGTAATTTCCTCCTACAGGTATCAGCAGGATATCGACATTTCCCAGGGAAATAATTTCATCTTTACTTAGAGTGTGCCCTAAATCCCCCAAATGGCATATTTTATAACCATCTACAGTAATTACATATATAGTGTTTTCTCCGCGCTTAGTACCCTTTGTTTCATCGTGAAAAGATGGAAACCCTATAATGGGAATATCGCATAGGTTAAATGCTCCAACCTTGTCTAGTATATGAACTTTTGATGAGTCTAGGTTTTTCGTGAAATCATGATCAAAATGATGATGACTTATTGTTACAACATCTACATCTCCATTGAAAGTTTTATATCCTACACTTTCATCAAAGGGGTCGGTAAGAATCTTCCTGCCTTTAGAATCTTCAATTAAAAATGAAGAATGACCTAGCCAAGTAATTTTCATGTATAGCACCTCTTTTAAAATTATAGTAGTTATATTATAACTCTATTTATAGTTCTTTATTTTATATATTTAAGAAATTTTTAAAAACGTACATATGAGAGATATTTTTCTGAAAATAAAAAAATAAGCTTTTGGTTGACAAGCTGTTTTTCTATTGTTATAATATTCTCATAAAACGAATTAAATAATTACTGTTCATTATAGCGGTATGCAGACGAATATTAAAAAATTTGTATACATAAGTATGATGAAGCCGGTTTTCTTAAATATTAAGAGAACCGGCTTATATTTTTTGAGGAGGATGGTTATATGTTAACAAAAAATAACCCTATTGGAGTAATGGATTCAGGAGTAGGTGGACTTACTACAGTAAAGGAACTTCAAAAACTAATATCAACAGAAAACCTAATATACTTTGGAGATAATAAAAATGTACCTTATGGAAATAAAACAGAAGAAGAAATAATACACCTTACCAGAGGAGCTATAGAATTTTTAATTAGTGAAGGAGCTAAGGTGATAGCCGTAGCATGCAATACAATATCAACTATCATAGATAAAATAGCAGCAGATTATGATGTGAAAATAATAAAGGTTATAGATCCAGTGGTAGATTACATTAAAAATAGTTTAAGTGTAGATAAAGTGGGATTAATAGCTACCAATTTTACTGTAAAAAGTGGATATTATGATAGAATGCTAGGAGATATAAAGGTATATGGAAAAGGTTCACCAGAGCTTGCTGCTATGGTTGATAGTGGAAAGATAGATAGGGAAGAGGCTAAAAGAGCTATAAGAATTCATATGGAAGATGTGTTAAAGGTTGGTGGAGATATTAAACATGTAATACTTGGTTGTACTCATTATCCTATAATAAAGGATATATTTGAAGAATGCTATCCAGAAATAAATTTTATAAATCCTGCATATGAGCAAGCTGTAGCTGTTATAAATTACTTAAAGGAAAATTCTCTTTTAAAAGAAGAAGGGGATGGAAGCTTTAAAGTATATACTACAGGAGTATCAGAGCCATATAATGTAATAATGAATATGTTAAATATGAAAATGCCTGAAGAAATAATTAAATATGAAAAAGAGCTAGCTTTAGTTTAATTTTAAATTCAGACTGTTATTTTAAATAACAGTCTGAATTTTTGTGTAAAATATTTAATTTTTTAACAATTCCGTAATAAATTATTGTATAATTTTAATATAAGATTTTCCGTAATATCTAAGAGGAGGAAAGATGATGAAATATGAAAAGAACACAATATACATCACGGGAATTGCACATTCTAATAGCAGTGATCCAATCACAGTGCAGTATAACATTTTTTTCCTAGGAGTAATAATAAATAAGGACACATCACAGATAGTTGATATAGCATGTAATGCTATAAGTCCCATTACTGTAGAGTTTATAAAATCCATTATAATTGAACACAACATAGTAGATGACATTCAAAAAATTATTTGTGAAATACAAGAAAGATTTTTTGGAACTTCACAAAAGGCTCTTATTGTAGCCCTTAAGGATGTACATAACAAGTATTTGGTAGAACTAAAAAAACACAAAAAGTAACAATAAAATAAATATAAAAGGAGAAAAGATGGGTGGACATTATAGTAACCTTTATAATTTGTTTTGTGATTCTTATAGGTAGTGTACTTAAAGGGGTATATATAGGGTATCCTCTTATACTAAGTCTTATGTTATTTATATACACTGCAACAAGAAAAGGATTTCCTATAAAAGATGTATTAAAAATGGCGTATAAGGGTGGAAAAAAATCTCTCGTGGTAGTAAAGATATTTTTAATTATAGGTGGGATAACAGGAATTTGGATGGCCAGTGGTACTGTACCATCACTTGTTTTCTATGGCATGAAGTTTTTAAAGCCACAACTTTTCATATTATTTGCATTTTTAATAAGTTCATTTGTATCCTTTCTTATAGGTACATCTCTTGGAACTGTTAGCACTGCAGGTTTGGCTCTAATTGTAGTCGCAAGAGGAGGAGGAGTAAATGAAGTAATTACAGCAGGTGCAATTATTTCTGGAATATATTTTGGGGATAGATGTTCCCCTATGTCCTCTAGCGCTAGTTTAGTTGCTACTTTAACAGAAACAGAGCTTTATACAAATATAAAAAACATGTTTAAAACAGCCATAGTCCCATTTGCATTAGCCGTAATATTTTATACATTTTATTCCTACAAATATCCTCTAAATACAATTGGTTCCACTATAGCAGATGAAATTGTAAAGGTTTTTAATGTTGGAATTATAGTACTATTACCAGCATTTTTAATTTTACTACTCTCACTTTGTAGGGTTAATGTCAAGGCATCCATGCTTATAAGTATAATTGCGGCAATATTTATAAGTATGATAGTGCAGCATAACAGTTTTGTTAGTTCTCTTAAATATGTATTTTTAGGATACGTTATGGAAAATGATAGCCCTCTTAGAACTATAATGAAAGGTGGAGGGGTAATATCTATGTTAAAAGCATCTATAGCTGTATTCATATCCTCATCTTTTACCGGAATCTTTGAGGGAACTGAAATGTTAAAGTCTGTAGAGAATTTAATTAATAAGGCCCAAAATAGGCATCAGCTGTTTTTGGCAACTGTTGTTACAAGCACAATAACTGCAGCTTTTGGGTGTAGTCAGACCTTGTCGGTTATATTAACCCATATGTTAGTAAGGGATGCTTATGAGAAAAATTCCATAAGTAAGTATGATTTAGCTATAGATTTAGAAAACACAGCTATAGTTATTTCAGCCTTTATACCTTGGAATATAGCATTACTAGTTCCTCTTACTACTCTTAATGTAAGCGTGAGCTCAGAACTCTATGCAAGTTACTTGTATTTTATACCACTAGTAAGTTATGTTTTTTATAAAGTTGGTAGTTTAAAGTTAAATAAAGATATGAATATAACTACCTAATTATAAATTTAGATTAATTTTTAATATATTTTAAATTTTATGTGGAAAACTGAAGTAATCCTAATTATAATATAATTGTAGCTTAAGATAATAAACTTGCTACATATAAATGTGAGTATAAATTTTGGGGGTGGCGAGTTGAGAAGAAACAAAATGTTATTTTTGATAATATCATTTATGTTAAGTTTCTTATTTTTAAGTAATGCTGTTGTATATGCAGCAGAAGACTATATACAATGGAAGACTACGTATAGTATTTCGGATTTGAGTAAAAGTTGGAATATAAAGTTTAATTATCCTATAAATGCGACTTCAGTGAATGAAAGTAATTTTAAAATGGTAGACGATTCTGGGCAGAATATTGGAATAAATCCTGTTTTAAATTCTGATAATAGGTCTGTAACTGTGGCTTTAAAATCAGGAGTAAAATATGAAGTTGGAAAAACATATACTTTGACAATAAGCAAAAACATTCAAAAAACTTCAGGAGATACGTTAAAACAAGATGTAAAAATGAATTTTACTGTAAAGTCTTCACCGTTGAATCCACCAGTAAGCAATGACTTTAAGGTAGTATTAGATGCAGGCCATGGTGGACAAGACGATGGAATAATCGGGCTTAATGGATTAAAAGAAAAGGATTTAGCGTTAAGTGTGGCATTAAAAGCTGGAGAGATTTTAGAGCAAAAGGGCATCAATGTAATTTATACTAGAATAAATGATGATATAAGTTGGGCAGCTAATGATATGAATTCACGTTTTGCACAGCTTAGTACGTCTGGTGCCAGCTATGTAGTAAGTATACATGCCAATTTAGCAGGAAGTATGGATGCTTCTGGTCTTGAAACGTTCTATATGTCGGGAAATAGCAAATCTCAGACGCTAGCAAGCTTATTACAAAGCAACATGGTCTCAAAAACAGGTGCTACTAATAGGGGGATTAAGACTGGATCAATGCCAGAGTTTACAGCACTGCCCAATATACCTACTGCTAAGGTGTTTTTGGGATTTTTAAGTAATCCAGATGAGGAGGATAAGCTTTCTGATCTAGCTACTCAATATAAATATGCAGAAGGAATAGCAAATGCTATAATGCAAGTTAAAAGTTCTGCATCAGCTATTACAGATATTGCAGAAAAGGATGTTATAAAGTCAGTAACTGAGGGAGGCACAATTACACTTCCAACTACTGTTACTGCAACAAGAAATGATGGAACCAAAGAACAAGTTGCCGTGAAGTGGGACAAGCCTTCAGTGAATACGAGTACGGCTGGTACATATACTCATATAGGAACTGTCGATGGATATTCAGGAAAGGTTATATGGACTATTTTAGTAACTAAAAGCGGTAAATATACTGTGGTTGTAGACCCGGGGCATGGAGGATATGATCCTGGAGCTGTAGGACCTACAGGACTTAAGGAAAAGGACGTAACATTATCAGTTGGTTTAAAACTTGGGAAGTTACTTGAGGCTAAGGGAATAAGAGTAGTGTATACACGAAGTAGTGATGTTGTATCATGGCCAGCTAATGAATCATTAGATTTACAAAAAAGAGTATCGATAGCAAATCAGGCAAATGCGAATTACTATATATCTATACACTGTAATTCAGCCGTACCTGCTGCTAATGGAACAGAAACCTATTGGTGGGATGGAGGAAGTACTGCAAGTCAAAGGTTAGCTACATATGTTCAGCAGGAACTTATAAGCAAACTTGGAACTGTAGATAGAAAGGTTAAAACTGCAGGATTTTATGTTATTAAATATACAGATGCTCCAGCAATACTTACTGAGCTTGAGTTTATAAGTAATCCTACAGCAGAAAACAATTTAAGAAATGCTGCGTTTCAGGATAAGTGTGCTCAAGCTTTGGCAAATGGAATATTTAAAGCACTAGGAATGTAGTAAAATAAATTGACAATAAAATTTTAATATACTATAATATAATAAAATTTCACTTAGATTAATATTATTAATTAAAAGCAGTGAAAAGGAAAAGTATTTAAAGTCTATAGCTTACAGAGAGTGGAGATTGGTGAAAATCCATAGTTTATAGTTTAAAGAAAATCACCTTGGAGTTGAATGCTGAAATTATAGTAAGCTTATCCGTAATCTCGCGTTAAGAGATAGGGCATGAAAGTGCTTGAAATTTATATCCATAGGTGGTATAGCGAGTTTAACTTCGTCCTATTTGGGCGAAGTTTTTTGTTTTTTAGTATATAAATTGTTTATTATACAAAATGAAGGTCAACAATAATAACAGGAGGGATTGCTTAATGTATAAGAAAATTGATAACTCTAAAGGCTTTGTACAAGTGGAACGTGATGTATTAAATTTTTGGGAAAATGAAAAAATAGTTAATAAAAACTTTGATCTAAATAAAGAAGGGGAATATTTTACTTTTTATGATGGGCCGCCAACCGCTAATGGAAAGCCACATGTAGGCCATGTATTAACAAGAGTAATAAAGGACTTGATTCCAAGATACAAGGTAATGAAGGGGTACAGAGTTTTAAGAAAAGCAGGATGGGATACTCATGGACTTCCTGTAGAACTTGAAATAGAAAAAAAACTTGGCATTTCTGGAAAACAAGACATAGAAAATTATGGTGTAGAAAAATTTATAGAACAATGTAAAGAATCTGTATTTACATATTCAACTATGTGGAAAGATATGTCCGAAAAATTAGCCTTCTGGGTTGATATGGATAACCCTTATGTAACATATCATAATAATTATATAGAATCTGTATGGTGGGCATTAAAACAGATGTGGGAAAAAGAGCTTCTTTACAAAGGACATAAGGTTATACCTTATTGCCCAAGATGTGGAACGTCTCTTTCATCTCATGAAGTTGCACAAGGATATAAAGATGTAAAAGAAGCTACAGCTATAGCAAAGTTTAAGGTAAAGGGAGAAGAAAATAAATACATATTAGCTTGGACAACTACTCCGTGGACTTTACCAAGTAACGTAGCATTAAGTATAAACAAGGCTTATGATTATGTAGAAGTGTTAAATAATGATGAGTACCTAATACTTGCTAAGGAACTTGTTTCTAAGGTTATAGAAGGGGAATATGAAATAGTAAGAGAATTTAAGGGCGAAGAATTACTTGGCACAGAATACGAGCAGCTCTTTAAGTTCGTAACTCCAAAGGAAAAGGCATTTTATGTAGTGCATGCAGATTACGTAACATTATCAGATGGTACAGGGGTTGTACACACTGCACCAGCTTATGGTGAAGATGATAATCAAACAGGAAAAAAGTACAATTTACCTCTTATAAATCTTGTTGATGGAGAAGGCAAATTTGTAGAAGCTGTTGAGCCTTGGAAGGGTATGTTTGTAAAAAAAGCCGATCCTAAAATTCTTGAAGAACTAAAAGAAAGAGGATTACTTTATAAATCAGAGAAGTTTACTCACTCATATCCACATTGCTGGAGATGTGACACAACTCTTTTATACTATCCAAAGGATAGCTGGTTTGTTAGAATGACATCACTAAGAGATAAGCTTTTAGAAAATAACAACAGAGTAAATTGGTATCCTGATAATGTAAGAACAGGAAGATTTGGAAAGTTTTTAGAGAATGTAATAGATTGGGGTATTTCAAGAGATAGATATTGGGGAACTCCGCTACCAATTTGGGAATGTGAATGTGGACATAGAGAATGTATAGGAAGTGTAGCAGAACTTAAAGAAAAGGGAATAAATGTACCAGAAAATATAGAACTTCATAAACCATACATAGATGAAGTTAAATTAAAATGTCCTCATTGTGAAAAGGAGATGAAGAGAACAGGAGAGGTTATAGATTGTTGGTTTGATTCAGGTTCTATGCCTTTTGCACAACATCATTATCCTTTTGAAAACAAAGAAATATTTGAAAGTAATTTTCCAGCACAGTTTATTTCAGAAGCTGTAGACCAAACAAGAGGATGGTTTTATACTTTAATGGCTATATCTACATCCTTATTTGATACAAATCCATTTGAAAATTGTATAGTGCTTGGTCATGTACTTGATAAACAGGGACTTAAAATGTCAAAGCATAAGGGAAATGTAGTAGATCCATTTGAAATATTAGATAAGGTTGGAGCAGATGCTTGTAGATGGCATTTCTATACTGCAAGTGCGCCATGGCTTCCAACTAGATTTTCTGTGGAGGACGTAGAAGAAACACAGAGAAAATTCTTAAGTACTTTATGGAATGTATATTCATTTTATGTGTTATATGCAGAGATAGATCAGTTTAATCCATTACAATATAAAGATTTTGTAAGTGAAAATGTAATGGATAAATGGATAATTTCTAAATTAAACACACTAATAAAAACTGTAGAAAGCAACATGGATGGTTATGGAATAACTCAAGCAGCCCTTGCTATTGAAGAGTTTGTAGATGAATTATCTAATTGGTATGTAAGAAGAAATAGATCAAGATTCTGGAGTGAAACTTTAACAAATGATAAGATAGGAGCTTATGTAACTTTATACAAGGTTCTTACTACGCTAACACTAGTAGCGGCTCCATTTGTACCATTTATCACTGAAGAAATATATCAAAACTTAGTACTAGAATTAGATAAGACAGCTAAAGAAAGTGTACATTTATGTCCATGGCCAAAATATGCTGAAGAATTAATAGATAATGAGCTTGAAGGAGAAATGGAAGAGGCTTATAAGATGGTTAAGCTCGGAAGAAGCGCTAGAAATGGGGCTAATATAAAGAATAGACAGCCACTTTCAAAGATGCTTGTAAGTTCTAAATCACTTAAAGAATATTATGGGGATATTATAAGAGATGAACTTAATATAAAAGAAGTAATATTCGGAGCAGACCTTTCAAGTTATGTTAACTTTGATATTAAGCCAAATTTACCTGTACTTGGTAAGGCTTATGGGAGATATATACCTGTAATCAGAAAAGAACTTGGAGCTATGAATCAAATGGAACTAGCTCAAAAGATTCAAACTGGAGAAAGCATAGTAATAAAAGCTAACGATATAGAAATAGAGTTAAATCAAGATAATTTACTTGTTACAATGCAGGGGCTAGAAGGATTTGCTTTTGCAGGTGAAGGTACTATGGGTGTTGTACTTGATACAACTTTAACAGAAGAGCTAAGAGAAGAAGGACACCTAAGGGAAATATTAAGTAAAGTTCAAAATATGAGAAAAGAAAACAATTTTGAAGTATCTGATAAGATAATTCTCTATGTAGGTGGAAATGAAAAGCTTGAAAATGTAGCTAAAAAGTTTGAAGATAATATTAAAAAAGAAACTTTATCTATAGAAATAAAGTATAATGAAAATGTACAATATGTAGATACTAAGATAAATGGGGAAGACTTCAAACTTCAAGTACAAGTGATAAAGTAATTTAAACATAGCATGTAGATAAAAATCGTATCTACATGCTATTTATATAAAAATATTTTTAGGGGTGATATTATGGCAGCATCTATAAAAGACGTTGCGAAAGAGGCAGGAGTCTCTATTGCAACAGTTTCAAGAGTTTTAAATGACGTAGACGTTGTAAACGATGATACAAAGAAAAAGGTCGTAGATGCAATAAAAAAATTAGGTTATAGACCTAATATAGTGGCAAGAAGTTTAAAAACGCAGAAAACTAGCACTATTGGCATAATAATTCCAGATATATCAAATCAATTTTATCCTGAAATAGTAAGAGGAGCAGAAGATGTAGCTAATATATATGACTACAATATAATTTTGTGTAATACAGACATGGATGTAGAAAAGGAGATGGAATATCTAAAGGTTCTAAGGGAAAAGATGGTAGACGGGGTTCTTTACATGAGTAATTCCCTTGAAAAAAATACAATTGAACTTATAAACAAATTAGAGATTCCTACAGTATTAGTAGAGACCATAGATAAAGATAATAGTTTTCCAAGTGTAGTAATAGATAATGAACAGGCAGCTTATGATGCAGTAAAATATTTAATAGATAAAGGAAATCATAAGATTGCCTATATTGGTTCAGACGAAGAAAATTTTAACGCAGCAGCACTTAGGTATGTTGGATATAAAAGAGCATTAAGAGAAAAAGGTATAAATTTAAATCCTCACCTTGTGCATTTTGGGGGAATGAAACCTAACGATGGATATGAAGGTATATTGGATATACTAGATAAGGCAGAAGTAGATGCAGTATTTTGTGCTGGAGATGAAATTGCCATGGGAGTTATAAATGCATTAAGAGAAAAGGGAATAGATGTGCCAAATAATATAGAAGTAGTAGGTTTTGATAACATATATGCATCGGAAATATTTTATCCTAAACTTACAACTGTAGCACAGCCAATGTACGATATGGGATCTGTAGGAATGAGAATGCTTATAAAAATAATAAACAAGCAGCCTGTAGAAGAAAAACATTATGTTCTACCATATAGGATGATTGAAAGAAACTCCACTAAAAAATAAAATTAAAAATAAAACCATGTAGAAAAATCTACATGGTTTTATTTTTTGTGTATTATTTTATGCTTAATAATTAAAATAAGTGTTTAATTATGTATTTAGTCTGTATATTAATGTAAATTCAGAACAAATATTGTATTATAAAAATTTTGAAAAACATTTACATGGGTGTTATAATTTAACATACAAGTAATATACTTATAGTTTATAGCAAGGACAAGCATCTAGTATAAATTATGGGGGTAAAAGTTATGAGTTTAAACACAAGAGAAAAGGTAAGAAATGTATTTAATTACCTAGGAAATTTAAAAAAATCTCAAGAAAAAAGGATAAGGCACATAGGGGAGTATGAAAGGGTATTTTTTGAAAAGGAGCTTTTAAGTCATACTGGATGCAAGATAAGTACTGATGAAGGTTGTATATTAGAAATAAGTAAAGCGGATAAAGAACTATACAGTTATTTCTTTAATTTACATCAGCAAATTGAAAACAAATCAAAGAATCTAGAAATTATTTTAGGTAAAGGACTTATTACATGGATAAAAGAAAAAGAAACTATAGTGCATACAATGTTTTCTATGCCGTTAGAGCTGGAGTTTAAAGTAGAAAAGGCAATATTTTATTTAAAAAGTAAGGGTAATATGGAGATAGATACTAGCTTTCTAGAAGGGCTTAATATACATAATTACTCTAAACTTGTAGAAATACAGGAAGAAGTAAGAAGTAAAAATGTTAAAGTCAGTGATTTGGAATATATTAATACTTATTATGATCCTATAATAAACATATTATCTGTGGATAATGATAAAGAATTTAAAGTGTGTAATGAAAAGGTATTTAAAGAAAATATAGAAGTAACTTCTAATGTAAATGTATTAAATAAAATTGCTATTATAGTTAGAGAATATGATTTAAAAATCTGGAATGAGGAAATAAATCACATACTTGAGCAAATAGATAAGGGATATGAAATACCAAAAACTATACAGGCGTTGGTTACAAATGAGAAGATAGAGCATACAGATAGTGAAAAAGATGAATGGAAGGATTTGGAGAAGGACTTATTATTTCCTCTTCCATATAATACAGAGCAAAAGGAAATAGCAACTAGACTATTAAACAACTTTGGACTAGTAGTTCAAGGACCTCCAGGTACAGGTAAAAGTCATACTATAGCAAATCTTATATGTCACTTATTGGCTCATGGGAAAAGTGTGTTAGTTACTAGTGAAACCGATAGAGCACTTAAAGCATTAAAGAATATGATTCCTGAAGAAATAAGTTCACTATGTATGAGTGTTATAGGTAATGAAAATAAGGATATGGATAACCTTGAGAATGCTGTAAAGAATATTACAGATAATTTATCCATAAATCCAGTACAACTACAGCAAGAGATAGGAGTATTAAGGATTAAATTAAATGAATGTAAGAGAAATCAAGATAATATAATAGATAAACTTAAATATATATGGAAAAATGAAAATGCCACTATTTCATATCATGGAAGAGATTATAGCATAATGGAAATATCTAAATGGCTTAAAGAAAATGAAGAAGAATATTCTTGGATAGAAGATGATATAAACTCTCATATAAAATCCCCAATTTCAGAAAGTGAATTTGAAGAGGTAATAGAATTTTTAAATGAAGTCCCAAATAAAGAAAGGGAAATGATTAGTAAGGTATTACCTATTTTAGATAAGATGCCAAGCTATGAGGAGCTTTATAATGTATTTACTAAGTATAAAGAATTAAAAAGTAATTATGATTACAATAAAAAAGCATTAGAAAAATGGAACATATCTGATAACAAAAGATTTGATTATGAAGGGCTTATTCAGCTATTAGAAGAAGGATATAACAAGCTTAATATATGTGAGGAGAGAGAATTAGATAGTTTTGTAAGAGACTTTAACAATAGTGCTTTATTAAGAGACTCCTCAATAGATCTTTTATTAAGGTGGAAAAGCTATATAAAAAGAATAAGTGTTATAAGAAAGGAATTAAGTGAGCACTGCATAACGCTTCCAAAGGAAGTTGATTTGTCCAATTTAGAAAAGGACTTTCAAATAGTATTTAATGAATTAGATAAGAAGGGTAAGATTAGCAAGTGGTTTGCATTAAAAAATAAATCACAGAAATATGTTGTTGATAAATGTTTAGTAGATGGTAATCCAATAAGTGATATATATCAAGCTACAATATTAAAATTATATTTTGAAAAGAGGCAAATAATTAAAGGTGTTACAAAAGTTTGGAATAGTACCTTTAAAAGCTATAAAAACATATGTGGCATTTCTGAAAAGGAAGAAGATTTAATAAAAGCAGAAAGGTATATATATAAAATAGAAAATTTATGTCAGTGGACCAATAATATAAAACCAAATATAATAAAAAAATTTGGAGCAATCGTTATTCCAAGTGATATTGATTTGAACGATAGAGAAGATTTATTAAATATAAAAGAATGTTGCAAGTCAATTAAAGAGGTATATGAGTTACAGGAAATTGAAATTTTTTTAGATAGTATCATAAGAATTATGAATAGTTCTGATTTCACTATTCTATGTGAAGCCCTAGAAAAAAGAGATGCTTTAAAACTTCAAGAAAGCTTTAAAGAAGTAGAGAGGCTAAGAATTATAAGAAATAGGTTAAATGGGATAAATGAAATATTATATAAGATAAAGGGAGTATGTCCTAGATTATATATAAAGTTAACTACAGAAGAATCATTAAATATGAAAAGCTGGAATAATGCCTGGAAGTGGAAAGAGTGGGATAGCATTCTTAAGGGAGTATGGAAGCAAAATGAGGAATGGCTAGAAGGAAGATTACAAGAGGAAAAACAAAAAGAAAAGGTACTAATTAGGCAGCTTGTTTATAAAGAAACTTGGTTTAGACAGATATGTAGTATAACAGAAGAAGGAAAGAGGAGCCTTTTTTCATGGCTTCAGGCAGTAAAAAGAATTGGAAAAGGAACAGGTAAGTTTGTAAATGATTATATACAAATTGCACAAAAGGAAATGGAGAACTGTAAGGAAGCTATACCTGTATGGATTATGCCTTTAAATAGGCTTTTAGAAAATGTAAAGCTTTCAGATAAACAATTTGATGTTATTATTTGTGATGAGAGTAGTCAGAGTAATATTTATACCCTATGTGCTCTTATGAGGGCTAAGAAGGCTATAATAGTTGGAGATGATAAGCAAATAAGCCCAGAAGTTGTGGGAATATCACATGGTGAGGTGCAAAAATATATAAGGGCTCATCTAAGAAATATACCTAATAAAGAATGGTTTGATTTAAGTACAAGTTTATATGATACTGCACTCAGGGTGTTTCCTGATAGGGTAGTATTAAGGGAACATTTTAGATCAGTACCAGAGATAATACAGTTTAGTAATAAGCTTTGTTATAATAACGAGATAACAACATTAAGGTTTGCTCATAAAAATGAAAAGTTTGACCCACCTGTATGTGCAGTTAAGGTAAATGGGATTAGAGAAAAAAATAGACCTCTTAATATAATAGAGGCAGAAGCCATAGTAGATAGGATATGTAAAATATGTAATGATAAAATATATAATGGAATGTCCATAGGGGTAATATCTCTACTTGGAGATGTGCAAACAGAATTTATACAAGCCCTTTTAAGAGATAAAATCGGTGAGGAAGAAATTCTTAAAAGAAAAATAGTATGTGGTGATGCTTATTCTTTCCAGGGAGATGAAAGAGATATAATGTTTCTCTCTATGGTAGTGGCTAATAATGTAAAATACACTGTACTTAATCGTGAATCGGATATAAGACGATTTAATGTAGCTACAAGTAGGGCTAGAAATCAAATGTGGGTATTTCATTCTGTAGATTTAGAAGATTTGAATAAGGAATGCGTAAGATATAAACTTTTAGATTATTGCAAAAACTATGAAAAGTATAAGAGAGAAGAAAAGGTCATAGATAATATATTTTATTCTACATTACAAAAAGACATATATGAAATATTGAAGAGTAAGGGATTTAATCCCTTATCAAATATACCGTTAGGGAATTATGCCATAGACTTAGTGCTAGAAAATGGACAGGATAAGGTGGCTATATTATGTCAAGATGAAAAGAGCGAGTATACCAGTAACTACCACGAATTTTACAATATGCAGCTGAAACTAACGGAATGTGGGTGGAATGTTATAAAAGTAAGAGGAAGTAAGTTTTATAGATATCCAGATAAGATGATACCTGCATTATTAAAGAGGTTACAAGGTTTCACTATAACGAAAAACTCCTTAGAAGATACCAAGAAGTATATAAAACACGATGGCCTTAGAGTTGTGTAAATAGATTTTATAAAACTTTTACAGAATCATAAAGAGAGGTTGTTCACAAATAAGTGCTTTGATTCATACTATAGAATTAAAGCACTTATTTACGGAGAGGTTTTTGTGTTATATGCATTAATTTTAGCTGGTGGAAAAGGAACAAGGCTATATCCATTATCAAGGGAAAGTAATCCTAAGCAGTTTCTAAAAATAATAAATAATAAGAGCTTTTTAAGAAATACTGTAGACAGGATAAAGCCTTTAGTAAATAAAGAGAATATATATGTAGTAACTAATGAGATATATTTAAATAAGGTGTATGAGGATTTGCCAGATATTAATAAAGAAAATATATTTGTAGAGCCTGCAAATAAAGAAACTGCAACTTGCATTGGACTTTCAGCAGTAAAGCTTTTAAAAAAAGATAAAGATGCAATAATGATGGTGCTTCCTTCAGACCATTATATAGAAAATGAAAAACTGTTTACAGATACTTTAAGTCAAGCTGTAGAAATTGTAGAAAGAAAAAGAGGGCTAGTTACAATTGGAGTTAAACCCACTCGACCTGAAACAGGATATGGTTATATAGAAATAGGTGAGAGAATTATTGGAGGAATACCTTCGTATAGGGTAGAGAGATTTTTAGAAAAGCCTAATTTAGAGGTGGCTAAAGATTTATTAATGAAAGGTACGTATTTGTGGAATAGCGGTATGTTTATTTGGAGAGCAGATATTTATCTTAGGGAAATGGAAAAGTATTTACCTAAAATGTATAAAAGTATGATGAATATATATTCTGCATTAGATACCGAACAGGAAGACGAAGTGGTAAAGGAAGAATATAACTTAATTGATGGAATTTCAGTAGACTTTGGGATAATGCAAAAAACTAGGAAGGCATTTGTTATAAGATGTGAATTTGCCTGGGATGATATAGGCAACTTTATGTCACTTGCACGATTTTTAAAGAATTTCCGTGGAAATAATGTAAGCGGAAATATATACATGGATCAAAGTCAAGATTGTATAGTGCTTGGTGGAGAAAAACTTGTTATAGGTTTTGGAGTAAAGGATTTAATAATAGTAGATGCTGGGGATGTACTGCTTGTAATGGATAAAAATAAGGATCAGGAGATAAAATATTTAGTAAGTGAACTGAAAAAAGATAATGAATTTAAACACTATATATAGATTTATTATAAGGATCTTCTATAGGGGTAGTTTGATTATCATATAGAAGGTCTTTTATGTTTTATTTCAAATTATAAAATTGTATATATTTTCATTTGATAAGAATAAAAAAAGTACACATACTAAGTATAATATAAAATTGAATATAAGGAGTGATGGATAGATGATAAAAAGAAGTTTTGTATCGCTCATAATAGTTATAATAAATTTATTAATTGTTATAAGTTTTTGGGGATGTTCATCTTTAAGTCACGTGGAGGATAAAGTATATCCTAAGATAGTTATAAATGACATAGATATGACAGGAAGGACAAAGAAAGAAGCCATAGAAATATTGGAAAGTAAGAGTATAGTTCCTGATAAACAGATAATAATAAATGCTAACAATAAAAAGTACATCTTAAATACAAAGGATTTAAAAAGTCATAATAATATTAAAGAAATAGTAGATAAGGCATTTTCCTATGTTAGAGATTTAAGCCCAGCAAAGAAAGCAGAGTTGATAAAAAGTTCTAAGGAGAGAAAATTTAGTACTACAGAGACTTTCAATAAAGATATAATAATTAACTTGTTGAATAAAATTGAAAAGGAAGTAAATCAAAAAGAAAAAAATGCTTCAGTAAAAGGTGTAAATTCAGGTAAGCTTATAATCAATAACCATATTGCCGGAAGAAAATTAAATAAGGAAAAGCTACATAAAGATATCTTAACTGAAATAAAAAATAAAGATAATAGTATTATAAATGCAGAAGTTAAGGATATATCCCCGGCTATTACCAAGGCGCAGCTTTCAACAATGAATGCAATCATTTCATCTTATGAGACTAAATATAGCATAACTGAAGCAGAAAGGGTATATAATATAGGATTGGCAACAAGGGCTATAAGTGGTGCATTAATTATGCCAGGAGAAACCTTTAGTTTTAATAAAATAGTTGGTAAGAGAACAGCGGAAAGAGGCTATAAACAAGCACCAATTATTATAGACAACAAGCTAGAAAAAGGTGACGGTGGGGGGGTGTGTCAGGTATCTACTACACTTTATAATGCAATAATAAGATTAAACATTATGTCTTTAGAAAGAAGTAATCACACATTAGCTCCACTTTATATACAACCTGGATTTGATGCAACAGTTTCTGAGGCAATAGATTACAAATTTAAAAATACTTTAAAATATCCAATTTATATAGAAGGAATAATTTCTAAGGGTACAGTAAAATTTAATGTATATTCAAACTCTTCTTTAAATAATATGAAGTATGATTTAGTAAATGAAATATACGAAAAAGCTATACCTAAAACTATATATAGAGAAGATCCAAATCTTAATTTAGGAATAAAAAAACAAGAACAAAAACCACACATAGGATATAAGGTAAAGGTGTATATTGTTGAAAAAAAATCTGGTAAAATAACAAACAAAAAGCTAATTTCAAATGATAATTATGATATGACAAATGAAGTTATAAAGGTAGGAATAAAAAAATAACTAGCTGTCAAAGCTAGTTATTTTATGTTATTATAATGGTTAAAATAAATTCATAAATTTTGTAAAATAATAATATTTAATTATGATATACTATATTTACATGAACTTATAGGATATAAGACATTATAGAGTATGGAGATGATGTTATGAAATTGTGTTCAATATGTCATAAAAATGTAGCCACGATATTTACTTCTAAAATAGAAGGAGGAAAGCCTCAAATAATGGGAGTCTGTATAGACTGTGCTAAAAAGATGGGCCTTCCAGCATTAAACCAACTTTTAGAATCTACAGGAATTAGTTCAGATGATATGGAGAGTTATACAGAGCAGTTAAATAGTATGCTTGAAAATGTAGATTTAAATGAATTTGCTAATAATGATATGTTTAATAATATAATAAATAGTTTAACCGCAAGCAATGAAACATCTCTAGAGAAAAATGAAACAAAGGATGTATTTGAGAGTAATGAAATTAAGAATATGTTTAGGGGTTTTGAAGATGGCAAGGACTATGAATATGGTGAAAATAAAAGCAATATAAAGACGAAAAATAATGTATTTAAAAAGAAAAGAAATAACTTAGATAAGTATGGTATAAACCTTAATGAAAGAGCTAAGAATGGTGAGGTTGATCCTGTAATAGGAAGAAATGGGGAAATAGATAGGGTAATTCAAATTCTTAATAGAAGAACTAAGAATAATCCTATACTTATAGGAGAACCTGGGGTAGGTAAAACTGCAATAGCAGAGGGATTAGCAGTTAGAATCTCTAAAAAGGAAGTTCCAGCAAAGCTATTTGATGCAGAGGTATATTTATTAGATCTTACAGCAGTAGTTGCAGGAACTCAATTTAGAGGACAATTTGAAGGAAGAATGAAAAGTATAATTGATGAAGCTAAGGAAGAAGGAAATATTATATTAGTTATAGATGAAATTCATAATATAATGGGGGCAGGAGAAGCTCAGGGAGGAGCTATAAATGCTGCTAATATATTAAAGCCCGCATTAGCCAGAGGTGAAATACAAGTTATTGGAGCAACTACTTTAGAGGAATACAGAAAACACATAGAAAAGGATTCAGCACTTGAAAGAAGATTTCAACCTGTACTCGTAGAAGAGCCAACTATAGAAGAAGCTATAGAAATACTAATGGGTATAAAGAAATACTATGAAGATTATCATAAAGTTCATATAAGTAATGATGTTATAATTGAAGCTGTAAAACTTTCTGAAAGATATATAAACGATAGATATCTTCCTGATAAAGCTATAGATGTAATTGATGAAGCTAGCTCTAGAGCAAACTTAAAAAATAAAGGTATTATGGAAGTAAAATCTTTAAAGGAAGAACTTCAAAAAATACAACAAGAAATAATGAAAGAAGCTAGCAATGGAAATTATGAAAGGGCAGCTGAATATAAAACACAGGAGTTTAGAATTAAAGAAAAACTAAAGAAAATTGAAGATGAATGCAATAGTGCCGAGTTAACTATAGAAGACATAGCTTCTGTTATAGAGGCGTGGACAAAAATTCCAATTCATAAGGTAAAGGAAAACGAAGGAGAAAAATTATTAAACTTAGAAAATAAGCTTCATGAAAGAGTAATAGGGCAAGAAGAAGCTGTAAATGCTTTGGCAAAATCTATTAGAAGAAATAGACTAGGATTTAAGAAAAAGAAAAAACCTTCGTCTTTTATATTTGTAGGGCCTACAGGGGTAGGAAAGACAGAACTTGTAAAGGCATTGGCTTCTGAATTATTTGGAAGCGAGGAAGCGTTAATTAGAGTGGATATGTCTGAATATATGGAAAAGCATACTTCGTCAAAGCTTATAGGAGCACCTCCGGGATATGTTGGATATGATGAGGGGGGCCAGCTTACAGAAAAAGTTAGAAGAAGGCCTTATTCTGTAGTGCTATTGGATGAAATAGAAAAGGCTCATCCAGATGTATTTAATATGTTACTTCAAATATTGGATGATGGAAGGCTTACAGATGGTCAAGGAAGAACTGTATACTTCGATAATACGGTAATTATAATGACATCCAATGCAGGAACAAATTTTAAGGGAAGCAAAATAGGATTTGGCAGTAGTGATTATGAAGCTTTAGAGGTTCAGGTAAGAGATGCACTTAAAGACACTTTCAGACCAGAATTTTTAAATAGGGTAGATGAAACAATAGTATTTAAACCGCTTGCAAAAGAAGAGTTATATAGAATAGTAGATTTAATGATTAAAGAGGTGGAAGAAGAGCTATTTGAAAAGAATATACAAATAAAGGTTAATCAGGATGTTAAAGATCTTATTCTTGAAAAGGGATATGATGAAAAATATGGAGCGAGACCTTTGAGAAGAGCAATTCAAAGATATTTAGAAGATGAGATAACAGAGGCTTATTTCCAAAAACGTATTAAGGAAGGCTCAACTATAGATCTAGGTGTAGAAAAAGATAAAATAATAATAAATAACGTTTTATAAAATTTTTAGTTGAGTTTACAGCCTGGTATGTTAATACCAGGCTGTAAACTTTAAAGGAGGATATTTGGCATGAAGCTGTCAAGAGAATTTTATAATAGAGATACTTTAAAAGTAGCAAAGGGGCTCTTAGGAAAAAACTTAGTCACTGTTGAAAATAATATAATAACTTCAGGGAAGATTGTAGAAGTAGAAGCATATATGGGGCTAGAAGATAAGGCTGCTCACAGCTATGGTGGCCGTAGAACCAAAAGAGTGGAGGTTATGTATGGAAAACCTGGAGTTGCTTATGTGTATTTCATATATGGACTTTATTATTGTATGAATGTAGTAGCAAGGGAGGAAGGGATAGCTCAGGCAGTATTAATAAGAGCTGTTGAGCCTTTACAAGGAAAAGAAATTATGAGTAAAAGAAGGTTTAACAAGAACTATGATGAACTAAAGAAAAGAGATATAATTAACTTAACCAGCGGCCCTTCTAAATTATGTATGGCTTTTAATATTGATAGGAGCATGAATGGTGAGGATTTATTAGGAGATAGGATATACATAGAAGAAGGTAACAAAGAAGAATTTGAAATTGGAGAATCCTCTAGAATTGGGATTGATTATGCTGAGGAAGCTAAGCATTACCCTTGGAGATTTTTTGTTTCGGGAAATCCATATGTATCTAAATAAGTAAAATGTGGTAAAATTATAATATATTAAAATATTTAGTTTTTATAGATAAAGGGATGGGTGGAATTTATGAATATACTGTATTATGATTGCTTTTCAGGAATCAGTGGAGATATGAATTTAGCGGCTATGATGGATTTAGGAGTTCCTAAAGAATATCTTGTAGAAGAACTTAAGAAACTTGATATAAATGATGAATATGAATTAAATATAACTAAGGAAGTTAAAAATGGAATATCAGGAACCAAGGTAAATGTGGATTTAAAGTCTCATCGCCATCATGATGAACATAATCACCATCATCATAGAAATTTAAGGGATATAGAAGATATAATAAAAAATAGTGATCTTAAAGAGAAAGTAAAAAACTTAAGTTTAAATATATTTAAGATAGTAGCAGAAGCAGAAGCCAAAGTTCATGATAAGAAATTATATGAAGTTCATTTTCATGAAGTTGGAGCAACAGATTCTATTATAGATATTGTTGGAGCAGCAATATGCTGTGATTACTTAGATGTGGAAGAAATATTTTGTTCTACTGTAGAGGTAGGTAGTGGATTTGTTCATTGCGCTCATGGAGTGCTGCCAATACCTGCGCCAGCCACGGTAGAAATACTTAAGGATGTACCAATAAGAAAGGGAAGTGTGCCTTTTGAAGCAACTACCCCAACTGGAGCTGCCATATTAAAAGCTTTAGTAAAACAGTTTACAGATAGAGAGGAATTTAAGATATTAAAGGTTGGTTATGGCATAGGATACAAGGATTTTGATAAAATACCTAATGTACTTAGAGTATTTATTGCTGAAAAGGAAGAAAAAAAAAACAGTGTTTTGTAACTGAATGTAATATAGACGATATGAGTTCAGAGATTTATCCATATGTAATAGATAGGCTTTTAAGCTCTGGAGCTCAAGATGTATATTTAACTCCTATAGTTATGAAAAAGGGAAGACCAGCTATAAAGCTATCTGTATTACATACAGAAGAAAAAGAAAAAAGTATCACAGATATATTGTTTAATGAAACAACAACTATAGGATTTAGAAAATACAAGGTAGAAAAGAGTATCTTAGATAGAGATATAAAAAGTATAAGCACTTCTTATGGAGAAATAAAAGTAAAAGCATGTTATATTGATGGAGATTTAGTTAAATACAAGCCTGAATTTGAGGATATAAAAGCAATTGCTTTAGAGAGAAGTATACCTTTTATAACATTATACGAGGATATAAAAATGGAAATAGAAAATTTGAAAGTATGGGGTGAATAAATTGTATAATGAGAAGTATGAAGACCTTAAAAACTATATAAAATCTCTTAAAAAGATTACAGTTGCCTTTTCTGGAGGAGTAGATAGTACTTTTTTATTAAAGGTTTGCCAAGATGCAATAGGTAAGGACGTTATTGCCATAACTGTAAAGGCACCATATATACCTGATAGAGAAATAAAAGAAGTAGAAAGTATAATAAAAGAGTTAAAAATAGAACATTATTTCTTAGAGTTTCCTATGCTAGAAGAGATAAAGTATAATCCTGAAGATAGGTGCTATATATGCAAGACACATGTATTTAGTAAAATAAAAGAATTTTCAAATAGAATGGGAATAGATTATGTAGTGGATGGAAGCAATCTAGATGATACAAAGGATTATAGACCAGGGATGAGAGCCCTTAAGGAACTTAATATAAAAAGTCCATTATTAGAATGTAAACTTACTAAAAAGGATATAAGAGAAATATCTAAAGAATTAGGGCTTATTACTTGGGACAAGCCATCCTATGCTTGTTTATTATCTAGGATTCCTTATGGGGAAGAAATAAAATTAGAAGAGCTTAATAAAATTGAAAAGGGAGAAAATTATTTAGCTGAAGCTGGTTTTAAGGGTGCACGTATAAGAAGTTATGGAGATTTAGCTCGTATAGAAGTATATAGTGAACAAATAAATAACCTTTTAGATAAGGACGTAAGAAAAAGTATAATAGAAGGTTTAAAGAATGTAGGTTATAAATATGTGACATTAGATTTAGAAGGATATAGAACAGGAAGTATGAATGTAAATATAAAAGGTGGCATGGATAATGAATGAAAGGGAGTTAAGGGAACTTCTTTTAAAGGTTAAAGAAGATAATTTAGGGATAGATGAGGCATTAAATGAATTAAAGGAACTGCCATTTAAGGACTTAGGTTTTGCAAACATAGATAATCATAGAGAACTTAGAGTAGGCTACCCAGAGGTAATATATTGTGCAGGAAAGACTGTAGAGCAAGTAAAAAGCATAGTAGAATTTATGATGACAAGGGGAAATAATATACTAGCTACAAGGGCTACAGAGGAAATGTATATAGAAGTAAAACATATATGTGACAAAGCTCAGTATTTCAAGGAAGCAAAAATAATAAGAATTATACAAACTGAGGTGAAAAAGAGCTCAAACTATATAGCTGTAGTTACTGCAGGAACCTCTGACATACCTGTATCTGAAGAAGCGGCCATAACTGCAGAAACCTTTGGAAATGAAGTAAAAAGAATATATGATGTAGGGGTTGCCGGGATACACCGATTGTTTAATAGATTGGATGATATAAGAGGAGCAAAGGTAGTTATTGTAGTGGCAGGAATGGAAGGCGCTTTAGCTAGTGTAATAGGTGGCCTTGTAGATAAACCAGTTATTGCAGTTCCAACAAGTGTAGGATACGGGGCAAATTTTAATGGACTATCTGCACTTTTATGTATGCTTAACAGTTGTGCAAGCGGAGTTACTGTAGTGAACATAGATAATGGGTTTGGAGCGGGATATTCCGCAAGTATTATTAATAAATTGGGTGATAAAGATATATAATTCATGATTTATGGAGAGGATAACTCTAGATATAAGGAATACTTATAAGAAGTTCTTAAAAGGATTACAATAAAATGTATGCTTTCTAAAGGATATGAAGTAGGCGGCATGGATATATTAATAAATGGAAGTATAGATAAAGTGCACTTAATAAAAATAAGTGAAGAATCAGGAAGTAATTTTAGTGTATTAATGAAAGTGTTAAAGAAATTATAAATTAAAAGGGTTGTAAAAGGTGATGTAAATATGAAAAGATATAAGAGATTCATTTCACTTTTTCTAATTCTTATATTTTTTATTAGTGTTTCTTCTTGTAAAGGTATAGGTGAATCTAATTCTCCTAAAAACATACGGGGTGTAATAAATATATGGTGTAGCGAAGAATATGAAGCTAGCATGAAGTTTGTGGCACAAGCTTTTAAAAAGGTATATCCTAAAGCTACTATAAACATAAAATTAGTTAGTGGGAAAGACTTAAATATAGAAGATAAGCTGCAAAATGAGGCTCATATATTTATGATACAAGATAGGGACACTCCTTACTATATAAAAAAATATAAGGATGACTTGAGAAATGTAACTAGTATAGTAAGTAGTCGTAAGAACTTATTTAAAAAGGAAACCTTGAATAATATATCTCTTAATGAAAAGATATATGCTGTACCTATAGAAAGCAATCCATATGTTATGGTTTATAGAAAGGATATATTTTCTAAGTATAAAATTAAAATAGAGGACATAAATACCTGGGATGATTACATAAATGAATATGAAAGGCTTAAAAAGGATTCTAAAATATCATATAGCTTTTTATCTGGAAACTCCATTGATTACTATGAGATGTTCTTAAGCCAATTAAATAAGGTATTGATAGACTCAAATAATAATATGTATATATCATCATCTGAATCCATGAAGTCAATTAACTTGATAAGAGAGTTAAGAAAAATGGGAATTTTAAAAGATGATAAACAGAGGTTTTCCTTAAACTCCATAAAATCTGGCAAGGTAGTATCGTTTATTGCAAATTATAAAGAACTTAAGATATTAGAGGAAAGCGTTCCTGAGCTCAAGGGAAAGTTTCAAATTGCGGCGATGCCTTCATTTGAAGCTGGTGGAAATAAGTTTGTGTCTATCAATGGAAATAATCTAATTGCATTAGATAACAGTAAATATAATAATTTAATTGATGGATTTTTTGAATTCTTATTAGACAATGAAAAATTGCAGCTTGATTTATTTGCACAATACTCTATATTTCCATGTAATTTAAATATTCAACAAAGCAAGGCCGTATTAAATCCCGTAGAATACTTTGGAGCGGATAAGGCATGGCAATTTTTAAGTAATGTACAAAAGCAATCGTTTTATAATCCGTATGGTGTTAACTATCCTTATATAAAAGATGAATTCGAAAAGCATATATATGACATTATAAAAGAAAAGAAAAACTTAAAAGAAAATACTTTAGATGTTGAAAAAGAATTAAAGGAAAAACTTAAAAATACTGGGTTCTAAATCTTAAGAACCCAGTATTTTTTTATAAGCATTCAATGTAGCTAAGGCTGTATTATGCCAAGAAAATAACTTAGATTGTTTTAATCCCTTTTCACTTAATTCATTTAAAATGCTTTCACTGGACAGTGTTGTTAATAAGGCAGCCTCTAATTCTTGCCTATTTAGGGGGTTTATAAGTATTCCTGCATCTCTAACAACTTCAGGAATAGAGGAAATATTAGAGGCTATAACGGGAGTGCCGCAGCTCATTGCCTCTAAAGGAGGGAGTCCAAAACCTTCATATAAAGAGGGATATACAAAAACATCAGAGGCATTATAAAACCAAGGAAGATGATCTTCTGGTATAAATCCAGTAAACTTTATTCTTGAATATATCTCTTGGGTTTGACTTAGATTAAATAACTCTTCTAGGTTATCTTTATTTGCACCTGTAATAACTAGTGAATATTCCTTAGGTAAATCCTTATATACTTTAGAAAATGCAAGTATAAGGGATTTAACGTTTTTCCTTGGGCTGAAGCCCCCTATATATAATATAAATGGGTTAGTTATGTTATAAGTTTTTTCAAGAGCCTGCCTGCACTTCTCTTTGTCTAAAGGTGTATATTTTTTGTCCGCAGCTAAGGGGGTAACATAAACTTTACTTTCATCAATGGGGAAAAATCTAAGTATGTCTTTTTTGGAGTATTCGGATACAGTAAGTATACCGTCGCTTAACTCTACAAGCTTTGGTAGAGAAGATAAAAACTTGTTTAAATATCCATCCCCAACAGTTTCAGGCATTATATATGGAATTAAATCATGAATAGTGATTACCTTTTTACAAGAAATGCTTTCATCTAAGCCTATACCATTTTGAGGTACATGAAATAAATCTATACCTTCTCTTCTTGAATTTTCACCAAAGTAATATTTTTCAAAGAAACTTTTATGTTTTTTAGAGCTAAGTATTATATGAGAATTATCTCTTTTAAATTCATCATAGTTTTTTCCCCACCAATAAATAAAAAATTCATTTTCTTTATCTAAGTTGATCATATTTTTAACTAAATTTTCAGTATATGTTCCTATACCTGTGCCATTATACCAACTTATACCTCTTCCATCAATGGCTATTTTCATACATCTACCTCCTGTTAAAGCTTATAGATTGAAATTATGTGTATATATATTATTAATATTATTAAAATACGAAAATGTGCCTTATAAGCTAAAATAAACCTATATTATATGTATGTCACCTCAAAGCCATATAATTCATATAATAAAAATATAAGTATGCATATTATGAGGAGGCTGTATGAACATAGACAATGTAAAACAAGTTGTACAAGATAAATATAATTTAGATGTATTAGACATGACAAAGATAAAAAATGTATACAAAATATCAGGGGAAGAGGGAGATTACTGCTTGAAGGTTATAAATTATAATCTTTCTCGTTTTTTATTTGTAATTGGAGCTATAAAGCATCTACAAAATAAAAAATTTAAGAGCACTCCTACAATAATAAAAAACAAGGATGGAGGTGAGTATGTACAAATAGGTTCTTATTTTGCATATTTAACTCCTTGGATAAATGCAAGGGAATGTAACTATAGTAATCCATTAGATGTTATGGCAGCTGCATCAAAGCTTGCAGATCTTCATAAAAAAAGCTTGGGGTTTATAGTGGATAAAAAAATGGAAGTAAGAACAGGATGGTTTAATTGGTCCAGAGATTTTTTAAAGAAAAAAGGAGATTTATTAAAATTTAAAGATGCAATACTTTCAAAAGCTCAAAGAACAGAATTTGATAATTTATATTTGGAATCCATGGAAGAGGAACTGGGAAGAATAGATAAAACATTAGGAAACCTATCAAATACCAAATATCTTTCAAAGATGGTATCAGAATATAAGCTCAAGGGCTTTTGTCATCATGATTATGCTCATCATAATGTGCTCATAGAAGAAAGTGGAGATATAGATATAATTGATTTTGACTACTGCCTTTTAGATACCCACCTGCATGATTTAAGTAGTTTAATTATAAGGGTTATGAAAAATGGAAAGTGGGATGTGGATAATGCAAAGCTTATATTAGACTCTTATAATGGTGTATACGCATTAGATAATGATGATATTCCAATTATGGCAGTCTTAATAGAATTTCCTCAAGCTTATTGGCAATTGGGAATACAATATTATGAGGAAAAACAACCTTGGGGAGAGGAATTTTTTATTAATAAGCTTATTAAAATATATGAAGATAAGGACTATAGGCAAGATTTTGTAGATGAATTTAAATCTATAAGTTATAAGTAGAACTGGAGGTGGAATAAATAATATGATGACTATAGTTACATTTGAACAATATTTAAAGGATAAAAATATAGATATAGTAGACAAATTTAGTTATGATAGTATAGCTATAAATGAAGAGAACTTGATAAAACAAATGAAGATTATAGATGAATTTCACAAAAGAACTATAGGAGGGCAAGTAATTTTTAAAAATAGATTAGAAAATAATATAGGAAAGCTTGTAGAAGATTTTAAGGTAGGACTTAAAAAGTTAAAAAGAGAAGAACAAGTATTAAAATCAAAAGGGGTAGAAAATAAATTTGAAATGCTTCTTTTAAATAACGTAGAACTCTATATAGAAAGAGGAGAGAAGTCGATTAAAACTATTTATGAAAATGGCTACTTGGATCTTATAAGAAGAAGCATGAAAAATAAGGAGATATGTATAGGGACTGAAGATTTTATAAATTTAACGGAAGATAATATCTTACAAATAAAAAATCCAAATAAGTGTAGTTATGATATGGTGGAAATAGATTGCTTTTATTTACTTCGAAAGTATAAGAAAAAAAAATATGAGTTGGATTATCAAAAGCTTATAAGAGAGTTTTGTTCTATAGAATTCTTAATGAACGATAGCTATAGTTTTATTGCTGGACTCCTGTCCTATCCTTATGATTTTGTAAGAATATGTACTAGATATAGAAAAAAGGACTTAACCCCAGAAGAATGTTTTGAAAAGTTAGTAAGGGCTATGAGGCAGGATGGAGATAGCTTAATATAGGGGGGATATTAATGGAAGTATATGATGAAAAATTATATCTTTGTGGATATGCGCTAGATACTGAATTATTTAATAAGTTTGATGTAGAAATATATGATATATATCCACTTAGAAGCGTATTTTTTGTAAGTACAAATAAAGGAAATAAGATATTAAAGAAAATAGATTACAGTATGGAAGAGCTAACATTTATATATAATGGTTTGGAATATATAAAGAAAAAGTTTAGTAGGGTAATGAATTTTCATCAAAGTAAAGATGGAGAAATATTTATAAGTTTTGAGGGTCAGGTTTATTGCTTAATAGATTTGGTAGAGGGAATGGAATGTGATTTTAATAATCCCATAGATATCTCTATTGCAGCACGGGGGTTGGCAGAAATGCATTCAGCATCGGAAGGATTTAGGTGTAAGCTTGTAGGTAAAGATAACAATGGAAAACTTATCGATAACTTTAAAAGAAGAATAGATGAAATGAAGTTTTTTAAGAGAATTGCTGAAATGCATGAAAATAAAAATGAATTTGATATTAACTTTTTAAAGTATGTTGATTTTTATATAAAAGAAATTGAAGAGAGTATAGAAATACTTGAAGGTTCTTGTTACTACAAGCTTTGCAGTGAAGAAGATAAGAAAGTTTTATGTCATCATGATTTAGCGTATCACAATATTATAATAAAGGATAACGAGGCCTACTTCATAGATTTTGATTATGCTATGATAGATTTAAAAGTACATGACTTAGCAAACTTCACATTAAAGGTAATTAAAGATTTTGCTTTTGATTTAGAAAAGGCTAAGGTTATACTAAATGAATACATGAGCATAAACCCAATTGAAAGTAGAGAACTAAAAGTATTATATGGGATTTTAAAATTTCCTGAAGAGATATATTCTATTTGTAGAGATTACTATGGAAGAAGAAAAAACTGGACTAATGAAGTGTTTATTGATAGATTAAATAAGAAAATAGAGAAGGAAGAATTTAGGCAGGAATTTTTAAATGAATTTAAAGCTGTGTGTCTAGTTTAATAGACACACAGCTTTTTAACTATTAAGTATTTTACTATATGCAATCATAGTATTGTGTGAAGTAGAGTCCCAGGTAAGTTCAGAGGAACGTACAAGCCCTTTCAAAATAAGTTTTTCACGGAGATTATCATCCATTAGCCCCTTGGAAATAGAATGAAATAGGTCGTCTATATTGTTAGGGTCTATAAGTAGTGCAGCATCCTTAACTACCTCAGGTATAGAGGTAAGGTTTGAAGCCACAACTGGTACACCACATGCCATAGCTTCCAGGGGGGGAAGTCCAAAACCTTCATAAAAGGATGGATATACAAAGAGTTTTGCTGCATTATAAAAATAAGGCATATGATCTATGGAAATAAATCCAGGAAATATTACCTTATCTTCTATATGAAGTTGTTCGCAGCGCTTTTTATATATTTCATAAGACTTACCTTTCTTGCCTGCAATGACAAGCTTTATATCCTTTTTATAGTGGGCGATAACCTTACTAAATGATTCAATAAGACCTATTATATTTTTACGAGGGCTAAAACCTCCTACGTATAAGATAAAGTCGTTATTTATTCCGTAAAAGTCTTTTACTACTTGTTTACTAACAAGCTTATCTATAGGCCTATAAATATCCTCACTAGCTAAATAAGTAACAAATATTTTTTCTCTTGGAAAATTAAATGCTTTTATAATATCTTCCTTTGAAAAATTAGATACTGTTATTATACCATCACACATTGATACTATTTCAGGTAGTTTTTCTTGAAATAACTTTAGATAACCTTCACTAGTAGTTTCTGGCATTCTATAAGGTATAACATCATGAAGTGTTATCACTAGGGGGCACTTTTTTTCCTCAGGACTTCCGATGCCGTTTTGTGGAACATGATAAAGATCTACTTCATTAGATTTTAGTATATTTGGGATGTTAACCTCGTCCCAGAAATTGTTTTTGCAGTTTTCTGTAATGTTTTTTATGGAAAAATTAGAGTTAAAATTAATATCATATTTAGAGTTTTGAGGCATAAAAACCATATAATCATTTAGGGAGTCAACCTTATTTACATAGTTTATAAGCTGATATGTGTAAGTACCTATGCCCGTTCCTCTATACCATTGAGAAGCCCTTCCGTCTATACCTATCTTCATACGAACTAACCTTCCTTATAGTGGTTATATTTTATTATATTAGACATGGATTGAAAGTGTTAATAAAAGTTCTTATATAAAAATCATATGATGGATATTATACAATTTATACATTAATTTAACTTCTAAATAATATGTTTATTTCATATAAATTATAAGGAGGTGATTACTATGATGAGAGAATTTGAAATAGAAAGGCAGTTCGACATTAAAATTGAAAGCCTTAAACCAAATAGAGGAGTTTATTTAGTAAAAACAAATAAAGGTATCAAATGTCTAAAGAAAATAAATTACGGGGTGCAAAAATTATTGTTTGTATATGGAGCAAAGGAACATCTTATAAACAAGGGATTTAGTGGAGTGGATAGATATTGCCTTAATGTAGATGGGAATCCATATGCTCTAGTAAATGAGGACATATACACATTATCCGAATGGATTGATGGACGAGAAGCAGATTTTAGAAACAAGGAAGACCTCTATATAGCAGCTCAAAAGCTTGCATATATGCATATTGTTTCCAAAGGATATGAACCTCCAGAAAATAGCAAACTTAAAAGTGATTTAGGAAGATGGCCTCATCTTATGGAGAAAAGGGTTAGATCTTTTGAAAAAATGAGGGACATGACTCGTAAAAGAAGTAATAAAAATAGCTTTGAAATGAATTATTTAAAGACAATCCAGTTTTATAAAGACTTAGGTAAAAGAGCAATGAAGGTATTAAATTCATCTAATTATATGGAGATTTGCAGAACAACAGAAGAAGAAAAGGCATTTTGTCACCATGATTATACTTATCATAATATAATAATAGATAATAATAATGATGTAAATGTCATAGATTTCGATTACTGTAAGAGGGAAGTAAGAGTGTATGATATTTCTTCCTTTATAATAAAGGTTCTTAAAAGAGTTGAGTGGAATATAGAATACGCACATTTAATTATAAGTGCTTATAATGAGATAAGTCCATTGTCTACAGATGAGTATAAGGTATTATTTGCCTTTTTATTATTCCCACAAAGGTTTTGGAGACTTTGTAATAGATATTATTATAATGAAGTTAATTGGCCAACCAATACCTTTAATAATAAAATGGAGGAATTAATAGCTGAACAGGATTTATATATTAATTTTATTGATGAATTTAAAAAATACTATAATCAAGAGGAATAGTAATTAAGGCATGTATTACTTATAAAAAGTAGTACATGCCAATAATTTTGCACTTAACTAAGGAAACATACATATTATATATAATGAAATTAAGGGTGTATGGAGATGTTTTTATTGAAGATAGGAGATATAGTAGTAAGAAAGTCCTATGGAAAAGATATTACATTTAAGATAATAAATATAAAAGAAACAGATGATGGAGAAATATATACACTTAAAGGAATAAATCTTAGAATAATAGCGGATTCAGTAGAAGAGGATTTGGAAGTAGTGGCTGAAGAAGATACAAAGCAGGAACAAGTTTTTAGCAGAAAAGTAAATTCATCAATAAAAAAGATTCTTTTAGGTAGAACAGGAAAAGATCTTTATAGAAGAGAGTTTAAAGTGATAAAAGGCAATAATAATGAACTGTCTTTTGGAAGGCCAGGGAAAATACTTCATGTTGATGGAGATTCAGAGTACCTAGATGTATGTTTAAAGGTGTATAAACAATTAGGATTAGATGTCATCGGAAGAGTGATTGCAGAAAAGGATCAACCTTCACAGGTGCTTCAGCTAGTAAAGACAGTAAAGCCCGATATTGTAGTTATAACAGGCCATGACGCAGTAACTAAAGGAACAAGAGATTATATAGACATAAATAACTATAGAAACTCTAAGTATTATGTTGAAACTGTATCTGAGCTTAGAAATTATGAACCAGGGTATGATAATTTAGTTATCTTTGCAGGAGCATGTCAGTCTAATTATGAAGCTCTTTTAGACGCAGGTGCTAATTTTGCAAGTTCGCCTAATCGAGTTTTAATACATTGCCTTGATCCTGTATTTCTATGTGAAAAAATAGCATACACAAATATAGAAAAAGTGGTATCTATACCTGAAGCATTAGAAAATACCATTACAGGAGTAAAGGGGATAGGTGGGCTTCAAACAAGAGGAAAATATAGAGAGGGATTTCCAAAATCACAGTATTTAAAATAATTAAACATAAAGAAATCTTATGAAATGTAATAGAGATATGCAAAGAATTCTCATGCATATCTTTATTACATTTTTATGAATAATGCCAAACTAGTAAGGGAATACTATATGAGGATTAAGTCGAAAAGGAATAATATATGTATACGTTTTAAAAATAGCATAGTTTACAAAAAATTAATATTGACAAAGTATAAAAATCAAGATAAAATTATAAGTTTATTGACAAAAATGAAGCTATGTTATATAATGTATTATGTAGAAAGAGGGTGTTTAGTGTGGAAAGAGGAAATGTATTGGCTTCTATAAAAAAAGATATAGAAAACCATGTAGGGGAAAGCGTAACACTAAAGGCTAACGGAGGCAGAAGAAGAACTTTTGTTAACAAAGGCACTATTGAAAAAACTTACCCTAGCATCTTTGTAGTAAGGTTAGACAGTGACGCCCAGAGGACAGTGACTTACAGTTATTCAGATGTATTGACAAAGACAGTTCAATTGGTTTATGCATAATAAAACACATAATAAAAGAGCAGTGATGATATCGCTGCTTTGTTTTTTTGTCTGCATATAAAAAAGAAAGATGGCTTTTCCATCTTTCGACTATGGTATAAAAGGGTATTGAGAATTTATGAGAGGTTATATGGTCAACAACTAATTTTATAATACGCCAAAATAAGATATATGTCAACAATTATTAAGAAGTTTTCAAAAAAATATAGATGTAAAACATAAAAAAATGACGAAATATGTATATTAATGCTTGATAAAAACCTCGTTTATGTAAGAAACTAAATAATTAAAAATTATCATATTTATTACCAATCTACTATATATATAGATAGTAGGTTTATAATAGGGGGGAATATGATTATGTCTATAGAGTTGATAAGAGAAAATATAGAATGCGAACAGCTCCTAGGGGAAAATATGGCGGATACAATAGTTAAAGGAGAGTATGTTATACCTGATACCCATCCAGATGTAGTGGAAATACTGACTGTAGAGTCAAAGCCTGTTATAACTAATAAAGAAGTGCAGCAGGATAAGATTTTAGTAGAAGGTGAGGTAAAGCATAATGTAATTTATAAGGCTCGCGAAGATGAAAAACTTGGCATACACAATGTGACTTACAACAATAAATTCTCTAATCAAATAGAGTTAAAAGGTGCAGAACATAGAATGGATTGTGATGTTGAGTGTTACGTTGAACACATGGGATGCAACATACTAAATGAAAGAAAGGTAATGGTAGAAGGCATAGTAAAATTAAAAGCTGAAGTGTATAAAAATAATAACTTTCAAATAGTTAAGGATGTTGATGGAGATAAAAATGTTCAAATGCTAAAAAATACTTCTAAAATAGATAAAATTGTGGGAACTATAAAGGGTAACTTAGAAGCAGATATAAATTTAGCGGTTCCTGCAGATAAGCCTCAAATAGGTAATGTGTTAAAAACCAATATAAATTTAAAAAAGAAAAATATAAATATTATGGAGAATAAAATAAACGTAGAAGCTAATGCTGTTTTGTACGTTTTGTATAGGGGTAAGGATACAACAGATATAGCTTGCTTAGAAAAAGAAGTGGTATTAAATAACGAATTTGAATTTGATGGAATCAATCCACTTATGGAGGGATTTACTGAATTTAATGTAGAGCCAGTAGAAATTGAAGTAAAAGAAGATGAAGCTGCGGAAAATAGAGTAGTTGAAGCAAAGGTTAATGTTAAAACATCTACAAAGGTTCTTAATAAAGAACAGATGGATGTTCTAGAGGACATATATTCACCTGATGCAATATTAAACATGAAAAAAGAAAGCTATGAACTTAATGACATGGTTGGAAATGTTAATACAGAAACAGTAGTTAAGGGAGATATTGAAATAGATAGAGAGTCTCCAAAGCCTGTTGAAGTAATTATGGCTAGTGGAAATGTATGTATTACTGATAAGAAAGTAATGGAGGAAAAGGTAGCAGTAGAAGGTGTAGTTAGGGCAGAAGTAATGTACAAGGTAGATGATGAAAATAAGTCTGTTGAAAATATAAGAGAAGAACTTCCATTTAGTGCTACAGTAGATATTTCAGGATGTAAGCTGGATATGCAGGCTATAGCAAAGGCACTTTTAGAAAATTTAGAAGCTTCTATAGAAGCTGGGAATATAGCCATAAAGGCGCTAATAGAATTGAATGTAAGAGTAAATGCGCCAGTTAATAAAGAATTCTTAGTAGAACTTGAATCCGTAGAAGATGAAGTTACAAAGAAAAAGTGCAGCATTACAATATATATTGTTCAAAAGGAAGATACATTATGGAAAATAGCTAAGAAGTATTTTACAACTATGGATGATTTAATGAAAATGAATGGTATTGACTCACCGGATATGGTTAAGCCAGGTGAAAAACTATTGATACCTGGAAGATTAGTATTCTGATAATAAATTATTTAAAACACAGCATGTTCTGTATTTGTACAGGAGGATGTTGTGTTTTTTTATTTTGCATGAATAAGTGGGTTTAAATTGGGAAAAATAAAAAATACCTGCGGAAAGAGGTGTTGAGTTTTGGAGGAAAGAATAAAAAGCAATTTAATAATAATAGGAGGAGCAGAGGATAAAGAAGGCGATAAGAATATATTAAAAGAAGTTTGTTCTCATATTGATAAGGATAAGGATGAATTGCTTATAGCAACAGTGGCATCAGGAGTACCAGAAGAATTAGGGGATCAATATAAATACATATTTTCTGGATTAGGGGTAAAGAATATAGCAATATTGAACGTTAAGGAAAGAAAAGATGCTTATGATGATTATCATGTAAATTTAATTTCAAGAGCTTCCATAGTATTTTTTACAGGTGGAGATCAATTAAGAATAACCAGTCTAATTGGAGGTACTCCTTTGTATAGAATGATGAAAAAGAGGTATGAAGAAGGGTGTATGTTTGTAGGGACTTCTGCAGGGGCTTCTGTTATGAGTGATACTATGATTGTGACAGGTCCCGAGGAAGAATCTCCAAGAAAATGTACTTTAAAAATGGCCCCTGGACTGGGTCTTATAAAAGGTGTAATAATAGATCAGCATTTTGCTCAAAGGGGAAGAATTGGAAGATTATTAGTAGGAATATCTGAAAATCCTGAAAGTATAGGAATTGGTATTGATGAAGATACTGCTATTATAGTTAATAGAGAAGCTCAATTTAGTGTAATAGGTTCTGGGGCTGTATATGTAATTGATGGAAGTGAAATTACTAAAACCAATGTTTCTGAGCAAAATCCAGATGAAATATTATCTATATGTAATATTAAAATGCACATATTAAAAAAAGATGATAAATATGATTTAAATAGGAGGACACCTTAGAAAATGAAAGTAATAGAGATAGCTTGGTATGAAGGTAGAAATATCTATAGTCATAGGCCTTGTATAAAATTAGATTTAGATTTAGAAGGATATAGTGATGTTCCAAGCAATAAGATAGAAAATTTTAATAGTGGATTGCTACAAATTTTGCCTGAATTAAGGGAACATAGATGTGGCATAGATGAAGAAGGTGGATTCGTAAAAAGATTAAATGAAGGTACATATCTAGCACATATTTGTGAACATATGATACTTGCTATTCAAAATAAATTAGGCATAGAGGCTAAATATGGAAAGGCAAGAGAAGTAAATGGGGACCACTATTACATAATTTATGAATATAAATATAAAAAGACAGGTATAGATACAGGTAAACTTGCAGTGTCATTGATAAATTCACTTATAAAAAATGAAGATATTAATATGGATAAAGATATTAATAAGTTAAAGAATACTCTGATATCTGAAGAACTAGGGCCGAGTACACTTGCTATTTTAGAAGAAGCTAAAAAAAGAGGTATTCCTGCAATTAGATTGAATGAGGGTAGTGTATTTCAGTTAGGTTATGGCAGCACTTCTAAGTTAATAGAAGCTACTGTAAGCAACAATACTGGATGCATTCCGGTGGATATTGCATGTGACAAGCTACTTACAAAAAATATCCTTCAAAGACAATGTATTCCGGTAGCAGATGGGGAAGAGGTGAAGAGTCCTATTCAAATGCTTATGCTTGCAGATAGAATAGGATTTCCAGTAGTATTAAAGCCTAGATTTGGCAATCAGGGCAAGGGAGTTTTGGTGAACCTAAGAAATGAGCAAGAATTAATAAAAGCATATAAGACTATAATTAAGGAATACAAGGAAATAATTATAGAAAAATATGTTGTAGGAAAAGACTATAGGGTTTGCGTGGTAGATGGTAAGGTAGTAGCAGTATCAGAAAGAATACCACCATATGTAACTGGAGATGGGAAGAGTACTATAGAACAGCTTATTGAGAAATTAAACAAAGATCCAAGAAGAGGAGAGGGACATGAAAAACCTCTAACTAAAATAAAGATAAATGATGAGCTAATAAACTATATATCAAAAAATTCATATTATCTAGAATCAATACCTGAAGAGGGAGAGAAAATATCGCTAAGAGAAAATGCTAATTTATCAACAGGGGGAGTAGCGGTGGATTACACCGATTCTATATGTGATGAGAATATAGATATATGTGTTAGAGCGGCAAAGGCTGTAGGTTTAGATATATGTGGTATAGATGTGTGCTGTACAGATATAAGTAAACCTATAGATGGTGTGATTATAGAAATAAATGCTGCACCAGGAATAAGAATGCATGAAATTCCATATGAGGGACAGCAAAGAAATGTATCAGGGGCTATAATCGATATGTTGTTTAAAAATGTAGAAAATCAAATTCCTGTTGTATCGGTTACAGGAACTAATGGAAAAACTACAACAACAAGATTAATATCTTATGTTTTATCCTTAGTGGGACATAGAACTGGAATGACTACTACAGGAGGAATATATGTAAACAATAAATGTATTAGTAAGGGAGATACAACTGGATATAATAGTGCGATGACGGTTCTTCTTAATAAGGATGTAGATGCGGCAGTGCTTGAGACGGCAAGGGGAGGAATAATTAGGAAAGGCCTAGCATATGATTTAGCAGATGTTGGGGTAATAACTAATATAGCATCAGATCATTTAGGGTTAGATGGAATAAATTCTATTGAAGAATTGGCATTTGTAAAATCCCTTGTAGGAGAAGCTGTTAAGGATGATGGCTACGTGGTATTAAATGCAGATGATAAAATGAGTATGAGCATAAGAAGTAGAATAAAAAGTAATATAATATTATTTTCTAAAGATAAGCATAACGAAGATGTATTGCAACATATAAAAAATGGAGGAAAGTCAATTTATATAGAAAATAACTACATTTGTCTAGAAAATAATGAAGGAATGACCCCTATAATCAAGGTAAAGGATATAAAAATTACAGTAGATGGTAAATTAGAATACAATATAGAAAATGCTATGGCTGCTTGTGCAGCACTTATAGGTTTAAATATAGATCTTAAACTTATAAGAAAGGGCATGAAAAATTTTTATCCGGATGAGGAACATAATCCGGGAAGATTTAATATGTATAGGATAAATGATATAACTGTAATATTAGATTATGGGCATAATATAGAAGGATATAAGGCTGTACTAGAAGGTGCAAAAAAACTAAGATGTAAGAGGCTCATAGGAATAATAGGAGTTCCAGGAGATAGAAAAGATGAAAATATATTAAGTTTAGGAAAGATATCGGGAGAAAATTTTGATTATATTTATATAAAAGAGGATGAAGATAGAAGAGGAAGAAAAGTAGGGGAAGTAGCAGAGCTTTTAGAACGAGGCGTACGACAAACTAATTTTAATACTAAGAATGTAAATGTAGTATTAAATGAAAAAGATGCATTATTAGAAGCAATCAAAAACTCTAGAAAGGGAGATTTGATTATAGTATTCTTTGAAAAGTATGAACCATTATTAGATATTGTAAAAAATGAAATTAATATGAATAAGGACATAAATATTAAAGAAGTGTTAACGTGCGTATAAGCTATAAAATAAAGCAGCATTTTATAAAGGGATGCTGCTTTATTTTATAGCTTTCTTTTAATGGGTATATTATAATAAATTAATAAAAAACTTATACAAAGGGATTGAGGAATTATGAAATTAAAGGCTTATGCAAAAATAAACTTGTTCTTAGATGTTATAGGTAAAAGAGTCGATGGATATCATGATTTGGAAATGATTATGCAAACTATAGATTTATGGGATGAAGTTGATGTTGAGAAGAGTGATGAGGGAATAGAATTAATCTGTGATAATGCTAATTTACCTAACGATAAGGGCAATATTGCCTATAGGGCAGCAGAACTGTTTATAAGGACTTATAATATAAATAGCGGAGTTAAGATTAAAATAAAAAAGAATATACCTGTAGAGGCGGGTCTTGCAGGGGGAAGTACTGATGGAGCTGCAGTAATTAAGATGCTTAATATAATATTCAATAAAAACTTATCTCAGGAAGAAATGATAAATTTAGGAAGGGAAATAGGTGCAGATGTTCCATTTTGCATAGTTGGAGGAACTGCTAAGTGTGAAGGAGTGGGGGAAATAATAAAGCCTTTGAAACCTTTAAGGGATTGTATTTTAGTGCTGGTTAAACCAAACTTTGGGGTTTCAACAAAAGAAGTATTTAATAAAATAGATAGCAAAAGTTATGTTCATCCATCAATAGATAAAATTCTTAAAGGGATTGATGAAGGCAACTTAACTAAAATAGGAAGTGGCTTAAATAATGTATTAGAGCAAGTAACCGTAGAACAAAATCCTATAATAGGAGACATAAAGGAAATGATTAAATCAAATGGTTCTCTTGGGACCTTGATGAGTGGAAGCGGACCTACAGTATATGGGGTTTTTGATGATTTACATAAAGCGGAAAATTGCTATAAGGAAGCTATAAGAAGTTATAATCAAGTATTTTTGACTAAAACAATTATACCGTAGATATAAAAAAGACTTAGGACTATATTAAGTATGTCCTAAGTCTTTTTTATGTATAAATAAGATAATGATTAGAGAAAATAAGTAAAGCAAATTATTTATTTAAGTGAGGTTAACTATGAATATATTATTAGACTTATTGGAGCTATTCGATGGATATTTTTTAATACTTATCTTAATACAAAGTTTTGTATTATACATGTTAGATTATAACTACTTTAAAAGAGAAAATATGTGTAGAGCTGCAAGACAATGTAAATCAATATCTTTTGTCAGTACTATAGTTGCTGCAGTACTTTATATAACTAGAATGATATTGCTATAAAGGAGGTGCGGATTATGAAAGAGGAAATAAGAAATAAAATTTACTCCAATTTAGATGAGAATATAGATTACATAAAGAGCTTGCTTAAGGATGTATCTGACATAGTATATAGAGAATTTTACATAGGAGAAAACAAAGCCACATTAATATATATAGATGGTATGGCAGACAAAATTCTTATAAACAATTTCGTGCTTGAGAGTTTAATGTTGGAGAAGACATCTATAAAGGTTGAGGATATTGAGAAAAGATTTCTGACTGTATCTGATATGAGAGAGGAAAAGGATTTAAGTAAAGCTGTAAATTCCATGATGTCTGGAGATACTATGTTATTCATTAATAATTTTACAGCTTGCTATGTTATAGCAACACGTTTTTGGCCAGCTAGAGGGGTATCAGAGCCATCTGGAGAAACTGTTGTCAGAGGTGGTAGAGATGGGTTTACTGAAACTATAAGATTTAATACAGCCCTTGTAAGAAGAAGGATAAGAGACACTCGTCTTAAAGTTATACCTAAAAGTCTAGGAAGTAGATCTAAAACTGATACAGTGATTATGTACATGGAAGACATAGCTGATAAAGCTATAGTTGATGAGACTATAAAAAGAATAGAAAGAATAAGTATAGATTCTATACTAGATAGTGGATATGTTGAACAGCTAATAGAAGATAGTAAGTGGTCGATATTTCCTCAAGTACAAAGTACAGAAAGGCCGGATGTAGTAGCAAGTGCATTATATGAAGGAAGGGTAGCAGTATTAGTAGACAATTCACCCTTTGCATTGATAGTACCTGCAACTTTACCGGTGTTTTTTCAATCTCCAGATGATTATTATCAAAGATGGGCATATGGAAGTATGTTTAGAATTATAAGATTAATTGCAGTATTTATGTCCCTTGTATTGCCAGCATTATATGTAGCAGTAACTTCTTTTCATGTATCTATATCTCCTACAAAACTTGCTTACTTTATTGCAGCCTCTAGAGAAGGTGTGCCTTTTCCGGCATTTGTAGAAACCATTATTATGGAAGTGAGTTTAGCATTGCTTACAGAATCTACCGTAAGGCTGCCAAAACCTATTGGTTCAACTATAGGTATAGTAGGAGGATTAATTATAGGTCAAGCGGCAGTAAGTGCTGGGATAGTAAGTCCCATAATGATAATAATTATATCAATAACAACTATAACCAATTTTACAACACCTAATTATGAAGTAGCTATGGCAATACGAATTATAAGATTTTTATTAATTATTGTAGCTTCATTTATAGGTTTATATGGAATAGTACTAGGGCTTGTATTGCTATTAATTCATCTTATAAGGCTAAAAAGTTTTGGAATATCGTACTTATCACCACTTGTCAATCCTAATATAAGGGATTTTAAAGATGTATACATAAGATTACCTTGGAATTCGTTTAAGGAAAGACCTAAGTATTTAAATACTAAGGATAAAATAAGGCAAAAGTAAAAAGGGGTGAGAAAGTGATATGGATAATAAAAAATTTACAACAGGATATGGGCTTTTCTCTACAATTGCAGTTACTTTATTAGGAGTTAATGTGTTTTCGTATCCAAGAGAACTTTCAGAAATAGTTGGAAATGATGGATGGATACCTATAATCGTCGGTGGATTTATAGCATGGTTCTTATGTTATTTAATATATAAAGTAATGAAAAATAGTTCTTACAAGCACTTTGAGGAAATAATTGAGGGGACCTTTGGCAAAATGCTAGGTAAAATTGTAGGACTAAGTTTTGTAATATATAGCGTTGTATTTTCAGCATTTGGGCTCAGAGTATTTGGAGAGGAAATAAAACTATACTTATTAGAAAGGACTCCAATAGAGTTTTTATTCTTAGTAACTATACTGGTTGGAAGTTATTTAATTAGAGCAGAGGTAGATAACTTAGTGAAATTTAATGAAGTTTCATTTTGGCTTATGTTTATACCAATTGGAGTAGTGTTTATGGTGTGTTTATACAATGTGGATTTTACTAATCTATTGCCTGCATTCGATGCTAAACCAATTAAATATATAACTAGTTTAAATACATCGATAATTAGATATGGTGGATTGTCGATACTATTCTTAATTCTTCCTTTGGTAAAAGAGCAAGTAAATACAAAGAAGGCTATAAAAAGAGGAATTATATTTACAACAGTATTTTATTTGATTACCTTTGTTCTTACAGTAGCTACATTCGGGGAAAAACAAGTTTCAATTCTATTATGGCCAGTTGTAAGTATGATAGGAAATATAAATATACCAGGCTCGTTTATAGAAAGATGGGAAGGGATATTTATGAGTATATGGATTATTTTTTATATGACTACCTTTGTAAATCAGTATTATTTTGCTGCGGATATGACAAAAAGGATATTTAATTTAGAGGACATAAAGCTAGGGGCAGCCATAATTATACCTTTAACATATCTTGTTGCTCTATATCCTAAAAATGTTCAAGATGTATCTGAAATATCTTCGCTCGTCAGTCCTATATTATTTCTTATAAATATAGTACTGATTCCTCTTGCGCTGCTTATCTTTAAACCTAGAAAAAGGAGGGGGGATATAAATGAGAAGCCGCAATAAGCTTTTATTAACACTTTTATTAAGTATGAGTATATTACTTAATGGTTGTTGGGATAAAGTTGAAATAGATAGAAGATACTTTATTTCTACCATAGGAATAGATATAGGGACAGATATAGGAAAGATAGATGAACTTAAAAAAATAAAGCCTGGAGATCCATTTGCAGAGGTTGATATTAAAAAGCTAAGTGTATCCTACAATTTTCCGGATATAAGTCAGTTGGGACCGCAACAAGGAGGAGTTGCAGAAACAAAGACAATAACTACGGAAGCTTATTCCATGGAGGATGCTATATCTAAAGCTATAGAAAAAAGTAGCAGAAGTATAAGTTTTGCGCACACAGAAATGATTTTGTTAGGAAGTGAGTTTTTTGCACATCCTGATGTAGCAAAGGAAGTTGTGGATTATCTCCAAAGACAACCATCCTTAAATAGGACTATGCTAGTTATTATGACCCTTGGAAAAGTAGAAGATTTCTTAAAATATAAACCTGAGATGGAGAAAAGCTTAGATAACTACTTAGGAGGGCTTATAAAAGGCAGCGATAGAAAAATTGGTGTAATACCAATAACCTTGGATGAATTTTTGAATGATTTAATTACATCTGGAAATGTTACTGTTCCTTGTATATCGTTAGATAGAGAAAAGAATGAACTTAAACTTGCAGGAACAGGTATAGTAAAAAATTATAAGATGGTAGATACATTATCAGTGGATATGACTGAAGATATTCAGATTTTACAGGGTAAGCTTAAAAGAGGAAAGAGAGTGGTATATAAGGAAGGTCACCCTATTGATTTTGAAATAGAAGGAATTGAGAAGAAAATAAAAGTTAAGGAAAATGATGATAAATTGGAGTTTGATATTAATTTAAATTTAGAAGGAGAGATTAAAGGATATTATGTTGGAAAGGAAGTGCTTTCTAGAACGTTTATTGAGGAACTAGAAAATAACTTGGGTAAATCATTGAAGGATGAAAACGAAAGGCTTGTAAAAGCACTTCAAAGTAAATACGAATCAGATCTATTGGATCTTAGGGAATATGTTCAAAAGTTTCACCCGTTTATATGGAATAAAGTTAAGGATAATTGGGATGAGGTATATAAAAGTGCTAAGGTAAATGTAAACTGTGTAGTTAATGTGAGAAGAATAGGTCAAGTAAAATAAAAAAATATAAATAAGTGATTATTTAAAAAAATACTGGTAATAATAGCTAGTACAGTAGGGGAAAAGTTTAGATATATTAGGGGGAAAAAATTATGAAAAAAACTTTTATAGCTATTATTACTATATTTTTAGCATTTATAACTATAAGTATTTATGGATCTGAATTTAAGACAAGCTTTATGCAAAAGCGAATTGCAGACAAGCTTATAAGGTTTCATGTAATAGCAAATAGTGATTTAAATTATGATCAAAAGCTTAAGTTAAAAGTAAGAAATGAAGTGTTAAAATATATGACACCTAAACTCAAAAATTCAAAGAGTATAGATGAATCAAGAAAGATAATAACTGAAAACGATAATGAAATAAGAAAAATATCAGAAAGAGTAATAAAAGAAAATGGATATAAATACACATTGAACACAACTTTATCTCATGAAAATTTTCCGGTTAAGACTTATGGAAGTATAACCTTGCCAGCAGGAAATTATGAAGCATATAGAATAATAATAGGGGAAGGTAAGGGACAGAATTGGTGGTGTATTATGTTTCCGCCATTATGCTTTGTAGATATTACAAAAGGAAACATAGCACAAAAGGAAACAGAAAAAGAAATGAAAGCTGTGTTTACAGATGAAGAATATAAGTCTGTAGATAATACTGTAAAAAAGAATGATACAGATAAAAGCAAGGAAAATAAAGAGAACTCTAAAGATGAAAATAAGATAGTTGTTAAATTTAAGTTATTTGAGCTGATAAAAGAAGTATTTAATATATGAGTTGAATTTGCTTAATTAAAGTATAAGTTAATATTCTAAAACAAAGGTCAATGGCATAATTCGATAGAATTTACCATTGACCTTTATTTTAAAGAACTTTTATCTAGTAGGCTTTTCAATATATCATATAAGTTTTCGCCGACATGTGGGTTTGAAAATTCTCTGCAATTATCTTTCATTTCCTGAAGTTTTGCCTCGTTCGAAATTAGATAATCTATAGCATCTATACAATTCTTGCTTTCGCTTAAGTTTATAGCAAGATTATATTTTAACAGGAACTCTGCATTTTTTTCTTCTTGGCCCGGTATTGGAGAAAATATTGCGAGAGGAACTCCGCATATTAAAGCTTCTGTAACAGTGAGTCCACCAGGTTTGGAAATAAGCAAGTCACAAGCTTGCATATACTTGTTTACATTATCTGTAAAGCCAATGATATAAGTAGGCTTCGTCTGAAAATTATCCCTAATTTTAATGAGTTCATCATATAGCCGTTTGTTCCTACCTGTAACTATTATTATCTGTATGTCTTTATCTAGAAATAAAAGCTTTTTGTATATGTTCTCTATTTTACCAATACCTAAGCTGCCTCCCATAATGAGAATGGTCTTTTTATTTGGGGAAAGTCCTATATCTTCTAGAGTTTTTGCAGAATCATATTTTTTAAAAAACTCAGGCTTAATAGGTATTCCTATATTGTATATAGTATCTCTATCTATTCCCTTAGACACCATCTCGTTAGCCATATCTGAATTTGAAACTATATAGGCATCTATATAAGGATGAAGCCAAAAGCTATGACAAGCATAATCAGTTATTACAGAAACTGTTGGTAGGTTTTTCTTATGCTTCATCTTTATAATGGATATCATTTCTGTAGTAAATGCATGAGTAGAAATTAAGATATCCGGTTTAAACTCATCTATAAGAGGTATTAGTTTATAAGTTAATATTTCATTTATTTTAGCACTTAAGTTTGCAATCCCGTAGTCTGATTCAGAATAATCATAAAGCTTGCCAAATAGATTAGGAGATAGTTTTATAGTTTTTAGATATCCTCCTATTACAACTTTATCTATTAAGGGATTTATGTATCTTATTGTATCTATTATTTTTACTTCACTATTATTATCGTAAATATCAATATAGGATTTTACTGCTTCAGCTGCACGTTTATGCCCTCCGCCTGCGGATACTGAAAAAATCAAAGCTTTCATTATCTAAGTATGTCCCCTTCCTGTAAAACTCCTAAAATTAGCAAAAACTCACATTAGATATTGTACACTATTTTAACTAAAAATATAAGTAACTAACAATATGATTTAATAGTTAGATAACTTTATTACAAATACATTATACCACACAAGTAAAGGGGAGTCTTTTAAATTTAGGTAATGAATAACTATAAAGGTTATTACAGATAATAAAAAAGAAATTTATCCAGATAGGAGGTATTGGTATGAAGATAAGAAATAAAAGAGTGTTGTATACCATAATAGTAACACTAATAGTAGTTTTTTCTACTACATTTGCTATATTAATGACGTTGGAAAGAACAGATTATAGAAACTATCTACAAGCAGAGTATAGTAAAAATATGTATGAGCTTATAAATTCTGTGCAAAATATAAGAGTAAATTTGGGTAAGTCAGCTATAGTAGGGTCTAGGGAACAAAGTATAATTGTTTTTGGAGATATATTTAGAAATGCAGCTATTGCTAATGATAAGCTACATTCTTTACCTATAGAACAACAAACGATACAGAACACTAGCAAGTTTTTATCTCAGGTAGGAGATTTTTGTTATTCATTAGGGAAAGCAGCATCTCAGGGTAAAGAGTTAGAGGAAAAGGATTATAATACTATAGAATTGCTTAAAAATAAATCTTTTCAATTAGAAGCATCATTAAATGAAGTTGCAAATGATATTAACAGCGGAAGAGTAAAATGGGGAGAAATAAGAAAAAAGGTTTCTGGAGTGCTAGCAAAGAATGGTGAAGAAACTATAGTAGAAAAGTTTTCATCTATACAGAAACAAGTAGCACAATATCCTGCCCTAATATATGATGGGCCATTCTCTGATAACGTACAAGACATAAAACCTAGGATAAGTTCGGAAAGGGAAGTTTCAAAAGAAGAAGCACAAGGGGTGGCTGAAAAGGCAATAGGTAAAAATAGAATAGAAAATATAACTTTAAAGGAAGAACACACAAGAGCAAAGATTCCTACATATTCCTTTGATATAATATTAAAGGGAAGAGATGAAAAATCTAAAGTAGTATGTGATATAAGTAAGAACGGTGGAAAAGTAGTATACATACTAGATTATAGACAAGTGAAAACATCAAGTATATCTAAGGAAAAGGCAATGGAGTTGGGGAGAAATTATTTGCAAGGGTTAGGATATGATAATATGTATCCAACATATGCATTAAATTATAATAATACCTTAATAGTAAATTATGTTTATAAACAAGGTGATATAATAGTATATCCTGATCAAATAAAAGTTAAAATGGCATTAGATGATGGAAAAATAATAGGTGTAGAGGCGGAAAAGTATCTTATATCACACTTAGAAAAAAGAAATATAGAAAATCCTAAGATTACACAAGAAGTTGCAAAGCAAAGGGTTGGGAAAAAATTAAATGTAAAATCTGTAAATCTTACTATTGTTCCAACTGAAGTAAATACAGAGGCATTGTGCTACGAATTTTCAGGAGCATATAATGGAGAAAGCTTTATAGTATATATAAATGCAAATACAGGTTTTGAACAGAGAATAATACAAATAATAAACACCCCTAATGGTGAACTTACTATGTAAAATATAATAAAAAATTATTGATTAAATACATAAAAAAAATTAAACTATTCATAGTGAGTATTTACATTTTTAAATAATATATTAAAATAGTATAGTATGATATTATAATACTCCGATGATGTATATTTTCCAATTATTTTAAGAGGAGATGGAATAATGAATAAAATAGCTATTCTTTTTGGGGGAAAATCAACAGAACATGAGGTATCTAGAGTATCGGCAGCATCAGTACTTAGAAATATAGATAATTCTAAATATGAAATACGTATAGTAGGAATTACAAGAGAAGGAAGCTGGTATGAATACCTGGGTTCTATAGATAATATAGAAAGTGGATTATGGGAAAAAGATAATGAAAATAAAAAGGAGAACGCTCAAAATATACTGTTTAATAAAGAAGTTGATGTAGTGTTTCCTGTAATGCATGGTTTATATGGAGAAGATGGAACAATTCAAGGATTATGTAAGCTTGTGGGAATACCTTTTGTAGGACCGGGGGTTCTATCATCATCATTATGTATGGATAAAGTCTATACTAAGTATGTTCTAGAAAACTTCGGAATAAAACAAGCTAATTATGTAGTTGTTACAGAGTATAATTATAATAAAAATAAAGATGAATTAATAGAAAATATAGAAAGCAAGCTTGGATATGATGTGTTTATAAAACCATCTAACAGTGGATCTTCAGTAGGCATAACTAAGGCTCATAATAGACAAGAGCTTATAAGTGGTCTAGAAGAAGCCCTAAAGTATGATAGAAAAATACTTGTAGAAGAGGCTTTAAACGCAAGAGAAATAGAAGTAGCTGTACTTGGAAATGATGAACCTCAGGGTGCTGTGCCAGGAGAAATAATACCTGCAAAGGAATTCTATGATTTTGAAGCGAAATATCAAAATGAAGCTTCAAAGCTTTTAATACCAGCTAATTTGTCAGATGAAAGGTTACAAGAAATAAAAGAATTAGCTATAAAAATATATACATTATTGGATTGTCAAGGAATGTCTAGAGTAGATTTTCTAATGGATAAGGAAACAGGAGAAGCTTATTTCAATGAAGTAAATACATTACCTGGATTTACTCAAATAAGTATGTATCCTAAGCTTTGGGAGGCTTCAGGTAAAAAGTATTCACAGCTTATAGATGAATTAATCGAACTTGCAATAGAAAGAAATAATAAATAAAGGGTGATGAATATGACAAGAGCATTAGCGATGATGTCAGGTGGGTTAGATAGTACACTTGCTGCTAAACTAATAAAAGAACAAGGTATAGATGTAATAGGAATATGCTTTAGATCAAATTTCTTTAATGAAAAAAATGCTTTAAGAATGGCAGAACAAATAGAAATACCGTTACATGTAGTAGACTTTTCTGATGATCATTTAAGAATAGTAAAAAATCCTAAGCATGGTTATGGAAAAAATATGAATCCATGTGTGGATTGCCATGCTTTAATGATGACTTATTCCGGAAAACTTTTAGAAGAACTTAATGCAGACTTCATAATAACAGGAGAGGTATTAAATCAAAGGCCTATGTCTCAAAACCGTTCTGCATTAGATATAGTAAAAAATGAATCAGGATATAGTGATAAGATATTAAGACCATTATGTGCTAAGAATTTACTTCCTACAGAAATGGAGCTAAATGGTTTAGTAGATAGAGAAAAGCTTTTAGATATTTCCGGAAGAAGTAGAAAAGTTCAAATGGAACTAGCTGAAAAGTGGGGAGTAGTTGATTATCCATCTCCTGCTGGTGGATGTAAGTTAACAGAACCTAACTATTCTAAGAGATTGAAGGAACTATTGGAATATAATAAAGAACCAAGTTCATCAGAATTATATCTTTTGAGAATAGGTAGACACTTTAGAGTTACACCTAATTGTAAGATAATATCTACCAGAACATTAGATGAAGCAAATTCTATAAAAGAATATTTAAATTATGAAGACTTAATATTTTTTGCTGAAGATTATAATGGATCTATGGTAGTACTCATTGGAAAGCCTACTAATGAGGATATAGAGATGGCAGCTAAGATAACTGCAAGATATTCTAAAGGAAAAGATAATCCTAAGGTGGTAATAAAGTATGGTAATTTTTCTAAAGAATTAAATAATCATATAACTGTTACTCCAGCTACTGATGAAGAAATAAATAAATATATAATATAAGTTTTGTAATAGTTATATGAAGAGGTGGTTGTTCTAATGCTAAAGGAAGTACTTATTACTGTTAAAAGTACTCAGGATAATGATGAAAAAAACTCCATTGAGGTAATTTCTGTTGGTAAATTTGCTAAAATGGAAGGGCTTTATCGTGTAGTATATGAAGAAACTGAAATATCTGGGATGGAAGGTACCACTACTCATTTTAAGATCTACCCTGATGAAAAAAGGATGATTCTTTTGAGAATGGGAAGTACAGACGCTAGAATGGAGTTTGAAAATAGAAAAAAACATGTATGCCTTTATGATACTCCCTATGGTGTTTTAGAAATTGCCATAACAACTAATGATTTAAAAATTGATATAAACGATAATGGAGGAAAAATCCGCATAGATTATGAAATGAGCGTATCAGGTCAAAAGCCTGTTCGCACTATTTTGTCCATAGATATAAGACCTCAATAGAGTATTCTATTGAGGCTTTTTTATATATAGTAGTAAAACAAGGTTTAAGAATAAAAAAAATGGGCATTAATGTAAGTAAATATTTAAGGAAGGTAGTTGAATATAAATGAATTATTTTTTTGATAGACATAATAGATATAAAAATATAATAGAGTTTTTATGTCAATATAAAGGCGTAAGTGAAGGAGAACTTTTCAAAATATTAGAGGATGAAGATTGTAAGTATTTGTTAGCCTTGCTATTAAAAAAGTATGAATGTTTAAATCAACAAGAATTTCATGAAAACTTTCCTTCAAGCAAGGTAAACTTTAAAGAATACATGAAGAATGCAGAGGAAAAGATGCTTTTTAATAAAAGAATAAGGGACATGTACTTTGAAGCAGAAGAGTTATTGGATAAGAAAGTGAAATAGTAATATACTAAAAAGAAGGAATTTTATAATATTTATAGAAATGTTATAAATGATATAATTTTAGTTATTTTTAAATTTTTGGAGATGAAAAAAATGATAAATTCAAATATTACTATAGCTCTAAAAAACCATATGATTAAATATGAGATAAGAGAAATCTCCATATTCAAATTAAGCTCTTTAAAATATGAAGTTGACTCTATTAAAGATGTAAGTATTGAAGATAGGCAAGTATGTTTGGAAATTGTATGCCCACTTTGTGGACGAAATCATCAGTATGAATATAGTATTCAAGAATTTCTGAATTCTAATTTAATAGTAGGTGGGTGTAAAGAAATTTATATACCATTATTTTATATAGGAAATCATAAAAAGGTTATAGAAAAGGTTAAATTATTTAATAGTACTAATAATAAGATTTATGCATTATTATAAAGATATTTAAATACCACTCTGATAATATTGATGCTTAAAGTTTTTCTGGATAAAGTTTATAAAATAGGTTATAATGTTATCGCATGTATCCCTTCGAAGAGTTTCTTTTATTTTCCCAGAGGATTTATTATATATAATTTAATATCACAGGAGGTGTTATTTTTTGTCAAATGTGGAATTAGACAATATGACTGTAAACGAATTAAAGTCTATTGCTAAAGAATTAGGAATAAAAAATATATCTAAATTAAAGAAATCAGAGCTTATAGAGGAGATTAAGAAGGTATCTCCTATGTATATAGAAAAGGACGGAGTAGTATTAAGAGAAAAAATAAGTCCTAAAAGCACAGTGGAAGCTAAATATGAACCGGTGCAAGAACAAGAAAAAGAATACATAAAGCCACAGGAAGTAAGCCCTGAGGAGAAAAAAGAAAAGCTTAAAGAAATGATAAATGAATCAGATACAGCTAAAGGTGTATTAGAGATAATAGAAAATAATAACTATGGATTTTTAAGAGGGAAAAATTATTTAACAGGACCGGACGACATATATGTATCACCATCTCAAATAAGAAGATTTAACTTAAAAACTGGTGACGAAGTACAAGGTAAAGTTAGAACTCCTAAGGAAGGAGAAAAATTTAAGGCCTTATTATATGTAGAAAAAGTAAATGGAGAAAATCCTGAAAGAGCAGTGAGAAGAAAACCCTTTGAATTATTAACTCCTATTTATCCAAATAAGAGAATAAGACTTGAAACCACAAAAGAGGACCTTTCAGCAAGACTTATGGATATTATATGTCCTATAGGAAAAGGTCAAAGAGGAATTATTGTGGCTCCTCCTAAGGCTGGAAAGACCACTCTTCTTAAAAAGATTGCTCAAAGCATTTCTACTAATCATCCTGAATCTAAACTTATAGTATTACTTATTGATGAGAGACCAGAAGAAGTTACTGATATGCAAAGATCTATAAATGGCGAAGTTATATACTCTACCTTTGATGAAGAACCAGAGCATCATACAAAGGTGGCATATATGGTTCTAGAAAGAGCTAAGAGAATGGTAGAACAAGGACAAGATGTGATTATACTTCTAGATAGTATAACAAGATTATCAAGAGCATATAACTTGACAATTAACCCAACAGGAAGAACGCTTTCAGGTGGTCTTGATCCAGGAGCTTTAATAATGCCTAAAAAATTCTTTGGTGCTGCAAGAAATATAGAAGAAGGCGGAAGTTTAACTATACTTGCTACGGCCTTGGTTGAAACTGGAAGTAGAATGGATGATATGATATTTGAAGAATTTAAAGGTACTGGTAATATGGAAGTTCATTTAGATAGAAAGCTTCAAGAAAGAAGAATATTCCCAGCTATAGATATCTATAAATCTGGAACAAGAAAAGAAGATTTACTTTTAACAGAAGTAGAGTATGATGCATCATTTAACATAAGAAAAATGTTATATACTGAAAGTAACACTCAAAATGTAACAGAACAATTAATTAGCATGTTGTTTAAAACTAAAAATAATGCTGAATTTTTAAATATAATAGGTAAAGAAAAGCTAAATAAATAAAAAAATAAACCCGAATTAATTCGGGTTTATTTATTATAAAAATTATTCTTCGTTCTTTAAGTTGAACTTCTTCATGAACTTATCAACTCTTCCGCCAGCATCAACGATCTTCTGCTTACCAGTGAAGAATGGATGGCATTTAGAACATATTTCAACCTTTAGTTCTTTTTTAGTAGAACCAGTTGTAAAAGTGTTTCCACATGCACACTTAACTACTGCATCATGATGGTAGTCTGGATGTATGCCTTCTCTCATGTTTTTCACCTCTCTCGTGAATTCTAGACTTTATCGTCCGAATTTTTAACTCCTAAATTATAACACAGGGGTTATTTGCAAGTCAATAAAATTTAATTATTTCCTCTTTATTATATTATGCTTCTCTGTTACAATTATACTTGTTTATTAAAGACTGGGGGGATTTCTATGTATGGACCAAAGAATCATGGCTGGATAGAGGTAATTGTAGGACCGATGTATAGTGGTAAATCAGAAGAGCTTATAAGAAGAATACGAAGAGCTAAGATTGCTAAGCAAAAGGTTCAGGTCTTTAAGCCTGAAATTGATGATAGATACAGTAAGGAAGATGTAGTTTCTCATTGTGGAGATAAGGAAGATGCCATACCTGTAACAGTTAGCAATCAAATAATCGAATTAATTGATAAGGATGTTCAAGTAATAGCCATAGATGAGATTCAGTTTTTTGATGACAATATAATAGACGTAGTAAATTATTTAGCAAACATGGATAAAAGGATAATTTGTGCAGGGCTTGATATGGATTTTAAAGGAGAACCTTTTGGACCTATTGCAAAACTTATGGCTGTGGCAGAATTTGTAGATAAAATTCAAGCTATATGTATGAAATGTGGCAACCCAGCTACTAGAACTCAGAGACTTATAAATGGTAAACCAGCGAGTTATGATGAACCTATAGTTCTTGTAGGGGCTAAGGAATCTTATGAAGCTAGGTGTAGAAAATGTCACGTTGTTTTAGGAGAGAGGTGAAGCAATGAAAAAGAACTGTACAGTAGGAGGACAAGCGGTTATTGAAGGCGTAATGATGAGAGGGAGTAAGGGCATTGCTACTGCGGTGAGAAAAGAAAATGGAGAGATTGAAGTAAAATTAGAAAAGTTTGTACCTTATTCAAAAAGAAATAAGCTTTTTAACATACCAATTATAAGAGGATTCGTATCTCTAATAGAATCTTTGATAATAGGGATAAAAACCCTAAATTATTCAGCTTCATTTTTTGAAGAGGAAGAGGAAAAAAAATCTACCTTTGATAAGTGGTTTGAAAATAAATTTAAAGAAAAAAGTGACAGTATAATAGCAAGTATAAGTCTTATTATATCATTAATTTTTTCAGTTCTTTTATTTTTTATACTGCCTAATTTAATTGCAAGTGGATTTAAGCTTTTAAGAATAGAAAATACAATTATGTTAAATATAATAGAAGGAATAATAAGGGTGAGCATATTTTTAGCTTATTTATATTTTATAGGAAAGTTAGAAGATATAAAGAGGGTTTTTGAGTATCACGGAGCAGAGCATAAGACTATATTTTGCTATGAGCAAGACGATGAGCTTATATCTGAAAAAGCAAAGAAATATCCTCGTTTCCATCCTCGATGTGGAACTAATTTCATGTTTTTGGTAATGATAGTAAGTATAATATTGTTTTCAGCAGTGGGCTGGAATTCTTGGTGGGAAAATATGCTTTGGAGAATAGTGCTATTGCCATTTGTATCAGGAATAACTTATGAACTTATAAAGTGGTTAGGAAAGAGCAAAAGTAATCTGTCTGGTATTATAGCTTACCCAGGGTTAATGCTTCAAAAATTAACTACTAGAGAGCCGGATTTAAGCCAATTAGAAGTAGCTATTAAGGCAATTAAAGCGGCTGAAGGCATTGATGTAATGGAGAACGGAGAAAATCAATAAATGGATACAAGGGAAGTTTATACAATAGGAAAAGTTTTAGAGCAGGGCTATAAGACCCTTAAGGAATCAAATAATTGTAATTATATACTTGATTCTCAGCTTCTATTGGGTAAAATTATGAATAGGGATAAGTTATTTATAATGCTTAACAGAGATTTTCAAATATCATCCGAGGAAGCTAAAGGATATTTTGAATTAATTAAACTTAGAAAAAATAAAATGCCTATTAAGTATATATTAGGGTATACTGAATTTATGGGACTTAACTTTAAGGTTAAAGAGGGTGTGCTTATTCCCCGTCCGGACACAGAGATATTAGTGGAAAATGTAATATCCGTCATTAATAAAAATAAATATATGAATATAGCGGATGTGTGCTGTGGTAGTGGGGCTATAGGAGTATCTATAGCAGTCTATTGTCCTAAAACCCATATAGACTGTTTTGATATTTCAAATACAGCTTGTGAAGTTACCAATGAAAATTCAAGCATTCAAGAAACAACACATAGGTTAAAAGTATATAAGAGCGACTTACTAGAAGCGGCAATAAAGAACGGTTCGATGTATGATGTTATAGTTTCTAATCCTCCTTACATAAGAAAAGATGTTATTCCGAGCCTTATGGAAGATGTTAGGGATTATGAGCCCTATGAAGCTTTAGATGGAGGAGAGGACGGACTTTATTTCTATAGAAGAATTGCACTTGAAAGTAAGGGTGTTTTAAAGAATAACGGACTTATTGCCCTAGAGATAGGACACGATCAACGAGAAACTGTAACTGAAATCCTTAAGAACAGTGATTTCCATGCTATAGAATGTTATAAAGATTTAGCAGGAAATGATAGGGTAATAACAGCCTATTTAAATAATAAGTAATGTATTATGTATTAAACAATGTATTTGATTTAAATGTATGTATTGTGATATAATTGGTAGTTGTTAAAATATAATAACGGAGTGATAAAGTTTATGTTAGAAAGACTTGATTTTATAGAAAATAAATATGAAGAATTATCCATAAAAATAAGTGATCCAAGTGTAATGACAAACCAAAAAGAGTGGCAGAAGCTCTGTAAAGAGCATTCAGACTTAGAAATAGTAGTTAACAAGTATAAAGAGTATAAAAAGGTTATAGATGATATAAGTACAGATAAAGAAATGATACAGGAAGAATCAGATAGAGAACTTAAGGAAATGTTGCAGGAAGAATTAAAAGAACTTTCCCAAAGACAAGAAGTGCTTGAACAGGAACTTAAAATATTAATGCTTCCTAAGGATCCTAATGATGATAAAAATGTATTTATAGAAATAAGAGCTGGTGCTGGCGGTGAGGAAGCAGCTTTATTTGCTACAAATTTATTTAGAATGTATACAAGGTATGCAGAAAGAGTTGGCTGGAGAGTAGAACCTATGAGCGTTAATGAAACTGACTTAGGTGGACTTAAGGAAGTTGTATTTATGCTAAAGGGAAATGGTGCATATAGTAGGCTCAAGTATGAAAGTGGAGTTCATAGAGTTCAAAGAGTTCCTGACACTGAATCAAGTGGAAGAATTCATACCTCAACAGCTACAGTTGCTGTTTTACCAGAAGTAGAAGATGTAGAAGTAGAGATAAGTGCTAATGATTTAAGAATAGATGTGTTTAGAGCATCAGGACATGGTGGACAGTGTGTTAATACTACAGATTCAGCAGTAAGAATTACTCATCTACCTACAGGACTTGTGGTTTCCTGTCAAGATGAAAAATCACAGCTTAAAAATAAGGAAAAAGCTATGAAAGTACTAAAGTCTAGACTATTTGATAGACTTCAAGCAGAGAGAAGTGCTGGTATTGCCGAAGATAGAAAAAGCCAGGTAGGTACTGGAGATAGAAGTGAAAGAATAAGAACCTACAATTATCCTCAGGGAAGAGTTACTGACCATAGAATTGGAGTTACATTATATAGATTAGAATCTTTCTTAGATGGAGATATAGACGAAATCATAGATTCACTTATAACTGTAGAACAAGCGGAAAAGATGAAGAACTTGGGTGGAAATTAATTATTAAAAGAGAGAGAGGGGCATTATGAATATAAATAAAGCCATTAGGAAGCAACAAAAGTCTTATAAAAGATTTATGCTTTTAATGTGCTTTGTTTTTTTTATAATCCCTGCTATATTGATTTATACTAAAAAACTGTCGTTATTCTACATTGCATATGCTAGTATAATACAGTTTTTAATTATAATATCCATGCTTGTAAAAAAACATAATGAACATATTAAATTTAAAATTATAGAAAATTACAGGCTATATATAGAATTAGGATTGTTTAAGAAAAAAGTCAACATATTATGCGATGCTATTGAAATAGTACATGCTGAAAGTTTCAAGAGAAAGTCCGATGGCAAAGAGGATTTTGAAATTATAATGATCACCTCATCTAAATTTAAAAGTGAATATGTAGTGCCTGTTAATTCTAAATTATTTAAGCTGCATCCTTTTATAGCACATCGCTATAAAAAGAGAAAAATGCTTTATCCTGAGAAATCATATTTTTTCACAGTTATAAAAAAGGGAAAACTTTACAAATATGTTCTTTTAGATATGATATACAGAAGATGCGTAAATGCAGAATTTACTTATGAAGCCATAGATAGAATAAAAGAATATAGGGAATCGCTATAAATAGAATAAATAAAACCACCATTAAATATATCTATATAGATAATATTTTTTAAAGGTGGTTTAAAGTGGATAACCTATATTTAATAATACTTATAGGAAGCGTAGTAGCAGTAGCTGGTACTCTTATCGGTTCTTTTATAGCTATTTTTATAAGGAATCCTTCGAATAAAACATTAGGATGGCTTATAGGATTTTCTGGAGGGTTGATGCTTGCTGTAGTAGTCTTTGATTTGATTCCAGAAGCGCTGAGTAAGTGGAGCTTTGTATATACTATTATATGTTGTATTATGGGTATACTAACAGTAGCGTTTATAGATAAAAAAACCGAGGAAAAGAAAATAAACAAGCATGCAAAGATAGCTTTTATTACAGCTATAGGGCTTGCGATGCATAATTTACCTGAGGGAATTATAATGGGGTGTGGATTCGCTACAGGAGGGATACTCGGAATAAAAATGAGCATAATAATAGCGTTACATGATATTCCCGAGGGTTTAGCGGTTGCAGCTCCGCTTATGGCTTCAAAAACTAAGGTGTTAAAAATAATTATATATACTTTTCTTACAGCGGTGCCTACTATATTTGGAAACTTTATAGGATTATATATAGGGAATATTTCTCAGAGTGCACTAGGAATAAGTTTATCATTTGCTTCAGGGATAATGTTATATGTAGTGTGCGGGGAAATGATACCAGAATCCAATAAGCTTTGGGAAGGAATAACTACTACATTTGGAATACTTTTAGGTATAATTGTAGGACTTGCTATAATCACGTTGTTGTAGGATAAGAACAATGACATTAGAAGGAGATGTAATCTTTGGATACAAAAGTTGTAAAGCTAAATTACAATAATTTAGATAGGGAAGCAATAAAGGAAGCAGGATATATTTTGAGAAACGGAGGTCTAGTGGCTTTTCCAACTGAAACCGTATATGGATTGGGAGCCAATGCTTTAGATGATAGAGCTGTAAAAAAAATATTTGAGGCTAAAGGAAGACCGCAAGATAATCCTCTTATAGTACACATTGCAGAAGTATCTGATATAGAAAGCTTAGTAGAGGAAGTTCCAGAGGTTGCTTTTAAATTTATAAAAAGGTTTTGGCCTGGACCCTTAACGATAATATTACCTAAAAGTGAAAGAATACCTAGTTCCACTAGTGCAGGACTTGATAGTATAGGAATAAGAATGCCATCAAATGAAGTGGCAAGAGAAATAATAAAAGCATCAGGAGTGCCTATAGCGGCACCTTCAGCTAATATTTCAGGAAGACCTAGTCCAACAGATTTGGAAAGATGTGTAGAAGACTTAAATGGCAAAGTTGATTATATAATTGGAGGGGAAAAGTCAAAGGTAGGTGTGGAATCTACTATTATAGATTGTACAATATATCCTCCGTGTATATTAAGGCCTGGTGGAGTTACGTTAGAAATGTTAAGGGAAGTAGAAAAAGGAGTTTATATAGATCCTGGTATAATGAAGAAGCCGGAAGAAAAGTTAAGGCCTAAAGCCCCAGGCATGAAGTATAGGCATTATGCGCCAAAGGCACCAGTAAAAGTTATACAAGGTGACCTAGGTTTTACAATAACAAAGATTAATGAATTGATAGATAAGTATACCAAGGAAGGGAAAAATGTAGGGGTAATAGCTACGGATGAGACCCTAAATAAATATCATAATGCAATAGTAGAAACCTTGGGAAGTAGGAACAATATAAATGTAATAGCACAGAACCTATTCGAAACCTTAAGAAAGTTTGATGATAAAAATGTTGATGTGATTCTTTCAGAAGCATTTGAAGAAAAGGGAATGGGAATTGCTATTATGAATAGGTTAAAAAAATCAGCAGGATTTGATATAATATCTATATAAATTTATGTTGATATTGACATAAGGCTAGTATTAATATAAAATGATTAACTGATAGTTAAAGAAAAAGTAAGGAGGTAATTATGAAGGTTTTATTTATATGCACAGGTAATACTTGTAGAAGTTGTATGGCAGAATCTATATTTAATTATTGCTCAGAACAGTTACATCAAGGATTATCAGCAGGAGTAGCTGTAGTAAGTGGTAGTAAAACCTCCTTAAATTCTTCAGCTGTTGTTATGGAAAATTTAAAAGTTGATATAAGTGACAGAAAAGCAATACAACTTACAGAAGAACATATTAAAGATAGTGATCTTGTACTTACTATGACAGAAAGTATATGCGATTATTTAAAAAGAGTTTATCCAACATATGAAAATAACATATATTCTTTAAATAGTTTTGTCGGCATAGAAGGTGAAATTTTAGACCCTTATGGTGGCACACTTTCTGTTTACAAAAATACTTTTGAACAATTAAAAAATAGTATTATATTATTATTAAATAAATTAAAGGAAGATAAAGGTATCTAAAATAGCTACTCCTATCTTCCTTTTTTGTGGGTAAACTAAGAATTATAATTATTTTGGAGGTGTTTTTATGAAAATAGCATTAGGAAGTGATCATGCTGGATTTTCATTAAAAGAGGAAATAATAAAACATTTAAAAAACAAGGGCATAGAATTAAAAGACTTTGGTACTTTTTCAGAGGAGTCTATTGATTATCCAGATTATGCTTTAAAGGTTGCAGAAGAAGTAGCTAATAAGAATTTTGAATTTGGTATACTTGTATGTGGAACAGGAATAGGAATAAGTATTGCAGCCAATAAGGTTACTGGTATAAGAGCAGCTTTATGTTCAGATACATTTAGTGCGCATTCTTGTAGAGAGCATAATGATGCTAATATATTAGCATTAGGACAGAGAGTAGTAGGGTTAGGGTTGGCGCTTGATATAGTTGATACATTTTTAAGTGCTGAGTTTCAAGGTGGAAGACACCAAAATAGAATAGATAAAATTTCTGATATAGAAGCAAAATATAATAAATAGAGATTATAGGGAGGAATAACAATGAGTAAAGTAACACAAATAGCACATCCATTAATATTACATAAACTTGCATTCATAAGAGATAAAAATACAGGGTCTAAGGATTTTAGGGAACTAGTAGAAGAAGTAGCAATGCTTATGGCTTATGAAGTGACAAGAGATCTTCAAGTGGAAGAAGTAGAAATAGAAACACCTATATGTAAAACAAAATGTAAGGTATTAGCAGGTAAGAAAGTAGCTATAGTTCCTATACTTAGAGCAGGTCTTGGTATGGTAGATGGCATGTTAAGACTTATCCCGGCAGCAAAGGTTGGACACATAGGATTATATAGAGATGAAGAAACTCTTAAACCTGTAGAATATTTCTGCAAGCTTCCACAGGATATAGGAGAAAGAGATATAATAGTTACAGATCCTATGCTTGCTACAGGTGGATCTGCTATAGATGCTATAGCTCTTCTTAAGGAAAAGGGAGCAAAAAACATGAAACTTATGTGCCTTATAGCATCCCCAGAAGGAGTAAAGGCTGTTACAGATGTACATCCAGATGTAGATGTATATGTAGCTGGAATAGATGAAAAATTAAATGAACATGGATATATAGTACCGGGTCTAGGAGATGCAGGAGATAGATTGTTTGGAACTAAATAATATTAAAAGTCGGCTAATTTAAGCCGACTTTTAAATTACTTATACTTTTAATTAGTATTTTTTTAGTATAGAATAGTACATAGTAGTACTAAGTATTTGTAAAAACGGAGGAACTATGGATAGAATAGATAAAAACAATTATTATCTTGATATATGTGAAACTGTATTAGAGAGGGGAACTTGTCTTAGGAGAAATTTTGCAGCTATAATAGTAAAGAATGATGAAATTATGTCAACTGGATATAGTGGAGCTCCTCGTGGAAGAGTTAATTGTTGTGATTTAGGATGTTGCAGAAGAGAGGAACTTAATGTGCCTAGAGGTACAAGATATGAATTATGCAGATCTGTGCATGCTGAGCAAAATGCCATAATTTCTGCAAGAAGGCAGGATATGATAGGTTCTACTATGTACCTAGTAGGAAAAGAAGAAAGAACAGGAAAATTTGTAGAAAATGCATCACCGTGTTCTTTGTGTAAAAGGTTTATAATAAATTCAGGAATTGATAAAGTAGTAATACGAGATACTAAGGAAGAATTTAGAGAAATACTCGTAAATCAATGGATAGATAATGATGATTCACTTGCGGGAGATGGATCATATTAAATGGGGAGATAAATATGGACAATATGCTTTTCTTAGGAGTGATTGCAGCAATCTTATCATTTCTTTTTACTCCTTTAATAAAAAGGTTAGCGATAAAAATAAATGCAATAGATGTACCTAAAGATGAAAGAAGAGTACACAAAAAGCCAACTCCGCTTTTAGGAGGATTGGCAATATATTTTTCTTTTATCATTACAATGATATTAAAAAATGGGCATTTAATTAAACAGGAAAAGGGAATAATTATAGGTGCTACTATTATTGTCATAGCAGGATTTTTAGATGATAAATATGATTTAAAACCAATTATAAAGTTATTGCTTCAAATATCAGCAGCAATGTGTTTGATTTTATATGATATAAAGATAATATCTGTTACAGATCCTTTCTCCAGCTATGATTCTTATATAAATATAATGTGGCTTTCAGTACCTCTCACCATAATTTGGGTAGTAGGAATAACTAATGCTATTAATCTTATAGATGGACTGGATGGATTAGCAGCTGGAGTAGCATTGATTTCAACTGTAACATTGTTTATTATAGCTTTGCTTAATATAAGTACTAGAATGGAAGCGGCAATACTGACATCTGTACTTATTGGATCTATAATGGGATTTTTGCCATATAACTTTTATCCCGCATCTATATTTATGGGGGATACGGGAGCACAGCTTTTAGGATTTCTATTAGGAGCCATATCTATACAGGGTGCCATTAAGTCAGCAGCAGCCTTTGCTATATCAGTGCCTATATTAGCACTGGGACTTCCTATATATGATACTTTATTTGCCATGATAAGAAGAAAAATAAATGGGAAACCTATAATGGGGGCAGATAGGGGGCATTTGCATCATAGGCTTTTGGATATGGGATTAACTCAAAAGCAAGCAGTTATAATAATGTACCTTATAAGTACTGTTCTAGGGGCCTTTGCAATAATAGCTATGCAAATAAGTAGTGCGAATTCTTATTTCTTATTAGCGTCAATAATGATTTTAATAGTTATTATTGCATGGAAATTTGGATTTTTTCAACACAAAGAATGATTTTCTGGAGGTAAAGTAATGGGAAAAATTAAGATAATCACTATATTTGGAACTCGGCCAGAGGCTATAAAAATGGCACCGCTGGTAAAGGAGCTAAAAAAGTATGAGAAGGTTGAAAGTATAGTTTGTGTTACAGCGCAACATAGGCAAATGCTTGATCAAGTACTTCGATTATTTGATATAACTCCAGAGTATGATTTGGACATAATGCAAAGCAAGCAAAGTTTAACAGGGATTACAGTTAAGGTATTACAAGGGCTAGAAGAAGTATTTGAAAAAGAAAAACCTGATTTAATATTAGTACATGGTGATACAACAACAACTTTTGCAGGAGCACTAGCTGCATTTTATCAAAAAATTAAGGTGGGGCACGTAGAGGCCGGACTTAGAACACATAACAAACACTTTCCATTTCCTGAGGAGATGAATAGAAAGCTTACTGGAGCTATAGCAGATTTAAATTTTGCACCTACTGAAAGTTCTAAAAATAACCTGCTTTTAGAAGGAGTAAAAAGTGAAGATATATATGTTACAGGAAATACTGTAATAGATGCAATGAATGTTACAGTAGAAGATAATTATGTTTTTGAAAATAATGAACTAAACAATATAGATTACCAGAATAAGAAGGTCATAATGGTCACTGCTCATAGAAGAGAAAATTGGGGGCAGGGTATAGAAAATATTTGTAAATCTTTAAAAACATTAGTTGAAAGATATGAAGATGTGGAACTGGTATACCTTGTCCATTTAAATCCTATAGTAAAGGATGTAGTATATAAATACTTAGGGGGAATGGATAGAGTACACCTTCTTTCTCCTCTAGATACTAAGGAAACTCACAACCTAATGAATAAATGCTATATGATTATGACAGATTCAGGAGGACTTCAGGAAGAAGCTCCTCATTTAGGAAAGCCAGTATTAGTTCTAAGAGATGTAACGGAGAGGCCGGAAGCGGTAGCTGTAGGCACTGTAAAACTTGTAGGGACAGATATAGATAATATATTAGAAAATGCAAGGATACTTATAGAGGATAAAAATTGTTATGAAAGAATGAGTAAGGCAATAAATCCTTATGGAGATGGTTTTGCGTCTCAGAGAATAGTAGAATCTATATTATATCATTTTAAAAAAGATACGAAAAAGCCAGAAGAATTTAAAGTAATATAAACTTTGTGTTTTTTTTAACAAAATCTATTGATTAAATTTTAATTTATGGTTATAATGGAATTGTTGACAGAAAAATTTGTGAATTATAAAATAAATTCTAATAAAAATATATATTTTAGGAGGGTTACTAATGAAAGAAGTAGTTATAGTTAGTGCAGTTAGAACAGCATTAGGTTCTTTTGGTGGAGGATTAAAAGATGTTCCAGCAGTTGAGTTAGGCGCTATCGTTATAAAGGAAGCTGTAAAAAGAGCAGGAATAAAGCCAGAAGATGTACAAGAAGTTATAATGGGAAATGTTTTACAAGCAGGTCTTGGACAAAATCCAGCTAGACAAGCAGTTATAAAATCAGGTCTTCCACAGGAAGTTTCAGCATTCACAATAAACAAAGTTTGTGGTTCAGGATTAAGAGCAGTAAGCTTAGCAGCTCAAATGATAAAAGCAGGAGATGCTGATGTAATTATAGCTGGTGGTATGGAAAACATGTCCAGAGCTCCATATGTAATGAATGATGCAAGATGGGGACAAAGAATGGGAAATGGACAATTAGTAGACGAAATGATAACTGATGGTTTATGGGATGCATTTAACCAGTACCATATGGGAATGACAGCTGAAAATATAGCTGAAAAATGGGGATTAACTAGAGAAGAGCAAGATCAGTTTGCTTTAAGCTCACAGTTAAAAGCTGAAGCAGCTATAAAAGAAGGAAAATTCAAGGATGAAATAGTTCCAGTTGTTATACCACAAAGAAAGGGAGAGCCAAAGGTATTTGATACAGATGAATTCCCAAAATTTGGTTCAACTATAGAAAAATTAGGAAAATTAAAACCAGCATTCAAGAAAGACGGAACAGTTACAGCTGGTAATGCTTCAGGTATAAATGATGGAGCAGCTGCATTCGTAGTAATGAGTGCTGAAAAGGCTCAGGAATTAGGATTAACTCCATTAGCTAAAATAACATCCTATGGTTCAGCAGGATTAGATCCAGCTATAATGGGATATGGTCCATTCCATGCAACAAAAGTAGCTTTAGAAAAAGCTAACATAGCAGTTGAAGATTTAGACTTAATTGAAGCTAATGAAGCATTTGCTGCACAGAGTATAGCTGTTGCTAAAGATTTAGGATTTAACATGGACAAGGTTAATGTAAATGGTGGAGCTATAGCATTAGGACATCCAATTGGAGCATCAGGTGGTAGAATACTTGTAACATTACTTCACGAAATGCAAAAGAGAGACGCTAAAAAAGGTTTAGCTACTTTATGTATAGGTGGCGGAATGGGAACTGCTTTAATAGTAGAGAGATAATATAATTAGTTTTATATAAAGAGATTGAGTAATTTGCTCAATCTCTTTACTTTTTTGTAAAATTTTATGTGTAGGCTTTATTATATTTCTTTTTAGTAACACTTTTTCTCTAAAATTATATATTAGTAATATATTTATTGAATAAATAGCATGTATTTGTCCATAATTCAAATAGGTTTCAAGATGAATTAAAAGGGGGAAGGCTCTTTAGGGCAAATATATGAAAAAGTTAAGATGGGTTATTGTGGTTATCATAATGTTAATAATATGGGAATATAAATTTCCGATGTACTCTCAAGCAAACCAAAAGGTAGACATGTTTTCCGAAATAATTAACAAAACTGGAACTCAGGTAATGGAGTATGGAGTTCAAGTGAACTTTTCTACACAGAATTCTGGAGAAGAGGCATGTAAATCTATTCTCATGAAGTTAAATTATGATAAAAGCACTAAAATTAATATAGAAGAAAATGGTGGAAATTACTATATGGAGTTTTCAAGCCCTGAAGTTGAAGGATATATTCAAAGTATAAATTCAGACAATGATAATATTATATCTATCAATATAAAAGAATACAGTGATGAAAATAAATTAACTGAATTAAAAGAAAAAATCAAGAACTCTATTGAGTGCGAAAAGGAAGTAGTTTTTTTTCAATATGTAAAAGGAAAAACTATTAATTCTAATATGAAAGAGTTAAATAAACAAGTTATAGGTATATTAAAGTCTTTTGATACAAAAGAGATAAAAACAATAGAAATAAATAATGGATTAAGTACTACGGCACATACTCATCAATATAATGAATTAAATGTTGGAGGAAGGTTTGTAGATTTCAACTATGCTTTATGCAGTTATGATACGGGAGATTATATAATCTTAGCTACACCAGTTATACCTATAACTTATTAGTAATTTTATGGAGGATATATATGGATAGGATTATAATCAAGGGCGGAAAGACCTTGAAGGGTGAAGTTGAAATAAGTGCTGCGAAAAATTCAGTTCTTCCTATTATAGCGGCAAGTATTTTAAGCGGAGATAAATGTGTTATAGATAATGCTCCTATGCTTGAAGACGTTTTTGTTATAAGTGATATACTAAGATCTGTATCAGCAGATATTGATATAGATGCAGGGAATAGAAAGATAATAATTGATACAAAATCTGTATGTGATGTTGAACCTTGTAGTGAACTCGTAAAAAAGCAGAGAGCTTCATTTTTGATAATGGGGCCTATGATATCAAGATTTGGTAGGATTAGAGTATCCTTACCAGGTGGATGCAATATAGGAACAAGACCTATAGATCTTCATTTGAAGGGACTAAATGCCCTTGGAGCTGAAATCAACATAGGACATGGATACGTAGAAGCTAGAGCTAAAAGGCTTATAGGAAAGAAAATTTATTTAGATTTTCCATCTGTGGGTGCTACTGAAAATATAATGATGGCAGGAGTACTGGCTGAAGGAGAAACTATAATAGAGAATGCTGCAGAAGAACCTGAAATAGAAGATTTGGCAGACTTTTTGAATAAGATGGGGGCAAAAGTTACTGGAGCAGGAACGGATACAATAAAAATTGATGGTGTCAGAGAACTAAAAGGAATAACTCATAAACCTATATATGATAGGATAGAAGCGGGAACATTTATGGTGGCAGCTGCAATTACTAAGAGTTTAATAAAGATAAATGGTGCAAATGATCAGCACTTAAGACCCGTAATAGCAAAACTTATTGAAATGGGAGTTAGGATAGATGTTAAAGGAGAAACTTTAATAGTTGATGGAACTAATAGGCTTAATGCTACAGACATAAAAACAATGCCATATCCGGGATTTCCAACGGATATGCAGTCTCAAATGATGTCTCTTTTATGTACCGTGGAGGGAACTAGCTTAATAACGGAAACTATATTTGAAAACAGATATATGCATGTTTCAGAAATGAAAAGAATGGGAGCAAATATAAAGGTAGATGGAAGAAGCGCTATTGTCCAAGGTGTTAATAAATTAACAGGGTGTGAAGTAAAAGCCACAGATCTAAGAGCAGGAGCAGCGCTTGTGCTATGTGGCCTTGCAGCAGAAGGAATCACTAGTGTTACAGATGTATATCATATAGATAGAGGATATGTAGATATAGAGAAGAAGCTAAAGTGCTTAGGCGCAGACATATTTAGAGAAGAAAATTAAATAAAGGTAAGTTATAACTTATCTTCTGTTTTCATATATTTTTATATAAACATAAAAAGGAGAAATGTATATGAGAACAGAAGATGTTTTTTTATTTGTAAAGAGATTTTTAATTTTTATTTTAGCTAGTATAGTCTTTATTGTTATTTTATCACTACCTTTGGCAAAGGGTGGCAATAAATTGCCTCAAGATAAATTAAATAATAATATAACGTATAATATGAAGCCTGATAATATAGTGACTATCAAAGAAATTAAGGTGAAGGTATATAGAGACAAAACAAAAAAGATAGAAGAAATGAGTTTAGAAGATTATATTAAGGGAGTTGTAGCTTCGGAGATGCCTGCGGAATTTCATATAGAAGCACTGAAGGCTCAAGCTGTAGCCGCAAGAACTTATGCAGTGACACATATAAAGTCCCTTGGAGGTTCTGGGTGTAGTAAGGATAAAAATGCAGATATTTGTGATACGGTACATTGTCAGGCCTTTATGGATAAAGGGGATAGAATGTCAGCATGGCCCAAAGATAAGGGTAATTATTACTGGAGTAAAATTGAGGAAGCTGTAAATTCAACTAAGGGACAAGTATTAAAATACAACGAAGAAGTGGTAAAAGGTGCTTATTATTTCGCTATAAGTAGTGGGAAAACTGAGGATGTGAAGGATGTGTTTTCAACTTCACTTCCATATTTAAAAAGTGTTGAAAGTCCAGGAGAAGAGATAGCACCTAAGTATAAATCTACTTCTATATATAGCTATTCTAAGTTAACGAGTATTATAAATGAATACTTTGATAAAAGCATAGTGTCATCAAGTAGTTTAAAAACTAACATAAAAATCAAAAGTAAAACTGAAGCTGGTGGAGTAAAGGAGATACAAATTGGGAGCAGGACTTTAAAGGGAAGTCAATTTAGAAGTATGCTTGGACTTAATTCTACGAATTTTGTTATCAGTTTTGGTAAAAAGGATATACAAATAGTGTGTACTGGTTATGGACATGGAGTGGGTATGAGTCAATGGGGAGCCAATGTATATGCTAAGGGTGGAAAAAGTTACAATGAAATATTAACACACTATTATCAGGGAGTAAAAATAGAGCAAATAAATTAAAGTGTAGAGCTGGTTACCGACAGCTCTATTTTTTATGTCAAACATTGTCATAAAAAATAGAAATAAATTGGAAATAAAATTATAATAAAATGTATTTTTTGATAAGCTCTGGACAAACTAGAAATTGGAGGTGTTGATATGAAAAACAAAAACTTTAGTAAAATTTTCAACTTTTTTAAGAGGGAGGGATTTTACGTTGTACTGTTTTTATGCCTATGCATACTTGCTACAGTAGCTGTTGTAACTACAAGAGATAATAGGCAGGCTAAAATTGAACAAAATAAAACATCGGTGGTGGAGCAAGAGAAGAAAAAGGATACAGCTCAGGTTACTGAAAAGCCTTATACAGATTATGACAATGCAGAACAAGTAAAAAAGACAACTAACACAGAAACAAAGGTAAATAAAGAAGTAAAAAATACCGAAAAAACTGCCACAGTATCTAAAACAGTAGATACTAAGTTTGGAAAACCTGTAGAAGGAATTATAGGAAGACAATATTCTGAAGAACCTGTATTTTGGAAATCCACCAATAGCTACAGACCTAACTTTGGTATAGATATTAAATGTGAATTAGGGAAACCTGTTGTAGCAGCATTAGATGGAAAAGTTGAATCTGTAAAAAATGATACAGTAGACGGTATTCAAGTAATAGTAGATCATCAAAATGGACTAAAAACAGTATATTCAAATTTAGATTCAAAGGTAAGTATATCAGCGGGAAAAGTGGTTAAAAAGGGAGATAAACTTGGAGTTGTAGGAAGAACAACTTTAAGAGCTATGTATGAAGCCTATGGAGATCATTTACATTTTGCAGTATTAAAAGATAAAGATTTTGTAAATCCAGATAAGTATATAAAATACTAAACTTTAGGCCATTTTTCGTTCATCTTACGGAAAATGGCCAGACAGATGTAATTTAAGTATATGAATAAGCATATTTATAAATATAGAAGGGTTAAGGAGGTACCACCTTGAAAGACTACATTGAAGAAAGAGTTCTTGAAGTAGCAAATTATATTATAAGTTCAAAAGCAACAATTAGAAAAACAGCTAAGGTATTTGGTGTTAGTAAAAGTACTATACACAAAGATATGACAGAAAGGTTGCCTAAAATAAATCCTCAAATAGCAGAAGAAGCCAAAATTATTTTGGATTATAATAAAGCAGAAAGACATATAAGAGGTGGAAAAGCTACTAAAATGAAGTATAAAGCTATTGAAGGATAAAAACATTCCGATTATAATAAAATTATGTCGTAAAATATATGAAGTTGCATTTTGTTGCAAAATGTTATGGAAAGAGTAGGTGGAGATAATAGGGATGTTTTTTAAAATGGGTACAGATATGGGTATAGATCTTGGTACAGCTACAGTACTAGTTTATGCAAAGGGTAAAGGAGTTATTTTGAAAGAACCTTCAGTAGTAGCGATAGATAAAACTAATAATAGAGTCTTAGCTGTAGGGGAGGAAGCTAGACAAATGATTGGTAGAACTCCTGGTAATATTGTAGCTATTAGACCCTTGAGAGATGGAGTTATTTCTGATTATGACTTGACGGAAAAAATGTTAGAACATTTTTTAAGGAAAGCCTGTGGAAAGAAAAAGATGGTTTCCCCCCGAGTTGTGGTTTGTATACCTTGTGAAGCTACAGGAGTAGAAAAGAGAGCCGTTATTGATGCTGCTAAGAATGCTGGAGCAAAAAAAGTGTTTTTGATAGAGGAACCTTTAGCTGCAGCCATTGGAGCAGGTGTAGATATCACTAAGGCTAGTGGAAATATGGTGATAGATATAGGTGGGGGAACAACAGATATTGCGGTTATTTCTCTTGGAGGAATAGTAGTAAGATCTTCTATAAAGGTTGCAGGAGATACTTTTGATGAAGCTATTATAAGATATGTAAGAAAGAAACACAAGCTCATGATAGGAGAAAGAACTGCTGAAGATTTAAAAATTAATATAGGATCAGCATATGTAAGAGAAGAAGAAGTTAGTATGGAAATAAGAGGAAGAGACTTGGTGTCTGGCCTTCCTAAAAATATAAATGTTTCCTCAGAAGAAATGAGGCAAGCCCTAAGCGAAACTGTAAACTCTATTGCAGAATGCACACATTCAGTTTTGGAAAAAACCCCACCCGAATTAGCTGCAGATATAGCAGATAAAGGAATAGTTATGACTGGAGGGGGAGCCCTCTTAAATGGTCTTGATAAGTTAATTCAAGAAGTTACAAAGGTACCAGTTTGTATTGTAGAGGATTCTGTTTCTTGTGTAGCAATGGGCACAGGTAAGTTTTTAGATTATTTGGACAAATTAGATGGATCCCTTTCTGGAGATGATATATCATTATTATAATGATATGCTTTAGTGAAATAAAAGCATAATAAGTGCTTTCGTCTTATTGAATATAAGCGAAAGCACTTATTTTTTATAGAAGGCAGTCTTTTATATCTGATAGAGTACTGGAGTTTAAATGATAAGCATGAAATAAGGCGTCGCAGATTACTTTAGCCATATTAAAAATTAAACTAAGACGTATATTGTTATTGTTAAATACGTTAGCATCAGTTGAGTCTACAATTCCTATTATGGAGGACTTTCCTACAAGGGGGAGGGTTTTACCTACGCCTTTTCCAGGATGGATTGGGTAATCCCTGGCTTGTATTTCTCCTACATTATCTTCATCACCAAGACATGCATCTATTCCTATTATATTTGCACTAGGATGAAGTAAACTTATTTCATATAATTTTCTATCTAAATTTAAAGCGTGTATAGGATCAGATATTGTTCCGAATACTGGAAGAGGGAAATTCTTATCTTTAAGTAGAGTGCCAACTAATGGGCCGAGACAATCTCCTATACATCTATCTGTACCTATACATACTATTATAGTGTCTTTCATAATATAATTTTTTATAAACTCTCCAATTTCATAATATCCTAAAGAATTGTTAAAATGAGTTCTAGCTTTATTCAATAGTTACACCTCCCTTAATAATTTATATGAGAGCTGTGTGATAAATATTAAAAGAAAAAAGATGTTTTTTAGATAATATTAATTTTTATTAGCTAAATCAATTATAAGAAATATGATAAATATAATAAAATAATGGTCTAATATGGAGTAAATGAGAATAAAATAGAGTATATTAAAGAAGGATTTGTTTAATAGTCCTATATTGCATTTGAAATTTAGACTATAAGATTGTATACTAATCCATGTTGAAGTTATTAAGTGCGGAAACGCGCTAAGATAATTTAATAATAAGGTTATTAACTTGTTAAACAAGTTATGAAACTTATAATGGAGGAATTCCCGAGCGGCCAAAGGGGGCAGACTGTAAATCTGTTGTCAGTGACTTCGATGGTTCGAATCCATCTTCCTCCACCACAATAACTTAATATATCCATATGCTGGCATGGCTCAACGGTAGAGCAGCTGACTTGTAATCAGCAGGTTGTAGGTTCGATTCCTATTGCCAGCTCCATTATATGGAGGAATTCCCGAGCGGCCAAAGGGGGCAGACTGTAAATCTGTTGTCAGTGACTTCGATGGTTCGAATCCATCTTCCTCCACCAAAGACACCAAAGCGGTGTCTTTTTTTACATTCATTTGTTTAATAGATTATCGATCATAGAATACATAACAATTAAACTTGATATTGACACAAGATTATTATTGTGCTAATATATGCTAGTGAATTTAATAGAAAACTCTTATCAAGAGAGGTGGAGGGAAAGGGCCCTATGAAACCCGGCAACCAAGTACTTTGTACCAAGGTGCCAATTCCTGCAGGTTTGTTCTGCGAGATAAGAGAGGAATGCAAATTAAGCCTCTTCTTATCGAAGAGGTTTTTTATTTTACATATTATATTTTTCATTGGAGGTGCAAAAATGAGAAGATTATTCACATCAGAATCCGTTACTGAAGGACATCCAGACAAAATTTGTGACCAAATCTCTGATGCTGTATTAGATGCTATATTGGCTCAAGATTCTAAGGCAAGAGTTGCATGTGAAACTACGGCTACAACAGGAATGGTTATGGTTATGGGAGAAATAACAACATCATGTTATGTTGATATTCCTAAAGTTGTTAGAGAAACAGTGAGAGAAATAGGATATACAAGAGCTAAGTATGGCTTTGATGCTGATACTTGTTCAGTATTGACTTCAATAGATGAACAATCTCCTGATATTGCAATGGGGGTTGATGACGCATTAGAATCAAGAGGTACTAGCAAGGATGAGGTTGAGTCTGTTGGCGCAGGAGACCAAGGTATGATGTTTGGTTATGCAGCTACTGAAACTCCAGAGTTTATGCCAATGCCAATAGCAATGGCTCATAGATTATCAAGAAGACTAACAGAAGTTAGAAAAAATGACACATTAAATTATCTAAGACCAGATGGAAAAACTCAGGTTACAGTTGAATATGAAGATGATAAACCAATGAGAATAGATGCAATTGTTATTTCTACTCAACATGGACCTGAAGTAACACAGGAACAGATTAATAAGGATTTAATGGAGCATGTTATAAAAGCTGTTATTCCAGCTGAATTACTTGATGAAAAAACCAAATACTACATAAATCCAACTGGTAAGTTTGTTGTTGGAGGTCCACAAGGAGATACTGGACTTACAGGAAGAAAAATTATAGTTGATACTTATGGTGGATATGGAAGACATGGTGGTGGAGCTTTCTCAGGAAAAGATCCAACAAAGGTTGATAGATCCGCAGCTTATGCAGCCAGATGGGTTGCTAAGAACTTAGTAGCTGCTGGAATAGCTGATAAGCTTGAAATAGAGCTAGCGTATGCTATAGGTGTTGCACATCCAGTATCAGTGGAGGTGGAGACCTTTGGAACTAACAAAGTTGAACATGATAAAATTATTGAAATAATAAATAAGGTATTTGATTTAAGACCAGGTGCAATAATCAGAGATCTTGATCTTAGAAGACCTATTTATAAGCAAGTGGCAGCCTATGGACATTTCGGAAGAAATGACTTAGACTTACCATGGGAAAAACTTAATAAAGTAGAAGAAATAAAAAAATATTTATAGTAGTAAAAACTCCCTTCAATTCATGAAGGGGGTTTTTTTATTTAATCAATATAATTATGTTATAATTGTATTATAGATATCGTCTTATAGTATTAAGTAGAACAGGAGAAGATTATATGGAAGAAATACAGGGAATTGTAGATTCGATAATATTTAAAAATGATGAAAATGGTTATGTAGTAGCAAGATTAAAAGATAATAAAAGTTATTATACAACCTTTGTTGGATGCATTCCCTATATTAGTGAAGGACAGGGCTTGAAGCTTAAAGGACAGTGGGCAGTTCATCCTCAATTTGGAGAACAGTTTAAGGTTGAAAGTTGTGAGGAAGTGGTCCCTGATTCTGTAAGTGGTATAGAAAGATATTTAGCATCGGGAGTAATAGCTGGGATAGGGCCTGTAACTGCTAAAAAAATAGTGGAGAAGTTTGGAGAAGAGTCTTTAAATGTATTAGAAAATGATATAGAGAAGTTAAGGGAAATAGAGGGTGTAGGAGAAAAAAAGATAGCTATTATATATGAGTCCTACGGTAAACAAAAGGAATTAAGAACTGTAATGATGTTTTTTCAAAGTTATGGAGTTACTCCTAACCAATGTGTAAAAATATATAAAAGATTTAAGGCTGATTCTGTAAAGATTATAAAAGAAAATCCATATATATTAACAGAAGAAATTTCAGGAATAGGATTTAAAACTGCGGATAAGATTGCAAGAAGCTTAGGAATAGATTTGAATTCATCCTTTAGAATAGAGAGCGGAATAAATTATATAATAAATCAATTTTGTGCATTGGGAAACACCTATATACCTGTGGAAAGGCTCTTAAATGACGGAAGAGATATATTAGGAGTAAGTGATGAAGATATAAAAGAGGGAATAATGCAGAGTGCAATTCATGGAAAAATAAAAGTAGAAACGGTTAACAATAAAGAATGCATATTTACTATTCCCTATTATTATTGTGAGCTTGGGGTAACAAAGAAGATACTAACCTTATCTATAGCGAAATATGATGAGTTGGAGTTGAATGTAGATGAGGAAATAATGGAATTTGAGCAGGAGAGAGGGATATCTTTTGCATCTTCTCAAATAGAAGCTATAAAGGGTGCAGTAGCTAATGGAGTGGAAATTATAACAGGGGGCCCAGGGACAGGAAAAACGACTATAATAAATTGCATTACATATATATTTGAAAAACATGGACTTAGGGTCTTTATGGGGGCACCTACTGGCAGAGCTGCAAAGAGAATGACAGAAGCTACTGGAAAAGAAGCGAAAACTATTCATAGGCTTTTAGAAATGGGTGCAGGAGAAGATGAAGATATGATGTTTTCAAGAACAGAAGAAACTCCCCTAGAATGTGATGCAGTAATTATAGATGAGGCATCTATGATAGATATAATGCTTATGAATAATCTTCTTAAATCTATAGCCCTTGGAACTAGGCTTATAATTGTTGGGGATGTGGATCAGTTACCATCAGTTGGACCAGGAAATGTGCTTAGGGATTTAATTGATAGTAATTGTGTTAAGGTAATAAGGCTTAAAGACATCTTTAGACAGTCTTCACAAAGCATGATAACTGTAAATGCCCATAAAATAAATAATGGAGAAATGCCTTTGCTAAACGGAAGGGATAAGGACTTTTATTTTATAAATAGTGAAGAAAGCTCATCTACATCGGATATATTAATGGCGCTTATAAGTGAAAGATTACCAAAGTTTAATAAGGAATGGGATAAACAAAAGCATATACAAATACTTACACCAATGAGAAAGGGCATATTGGGGGTAGAAAATCTTAATAAGGGACTTCAAGAAGTATTAAATCCCCCTGGAAAGTGGAAAAATGAAAAGAAATCTAGAGATAATGTCCTTAGAGTTGGAGATAAGGTAATGCAAATAAAGAATAACTATTCTTTGAAGTGGAAGAGAATTAAAGGCGATGGGGAAGAAGAAGGGGTAGGAGTGTTTAATGGGGATGTAGGATATATAGATGAAATAAATGAGGAAGAAAATACTTTAAGTATAATATTTGATGAAGAAAGAAAAGTAGTTTATGAAGATACTTATTTAGATGAGATAGATTTAGCATATGCTGTAACCATACATAAAAGCCAAGGCAGTGAGTTTCCAGTGGTTATCATACCTATGTTTATGGGACCTCCGATGCTTATGAATAGGAATTTGCTTTATACAGGAATAACTCGTGCAAAGAAGTTAGTAGTTCTAGTAGGTTCAATAAAGGCTATGAAATTTATGATAGATAATAATAGAAGTTTTGAAAGATATTCTTTGCTAAAATGGAGAATAACTAATGTTTTAGAAAATGCTATGGAAGATTAGTAATGGAGTGAAGTATATGAATACTAAAAATGCTGTAATAAGAGAGAAAAGAAAAAAAGTATCTCAATTAATAGAAAGATGGTTATATTCAAATGAACAATTTTTAAATATTATAACCATTCCTTGTGCATCTACAGATATATTCATATATAGTATCTTAGAGTATATGAATAAAGGAAAAAGCATATTGTATATAAGTAATGAAGATGAAGAATATGTAGATATTCTAGAAAAAATAAAAAAGAATAGCAGTTTTAGAGGGTACAGTTATCTGAGGCGAGGAGATATTAAACTCAAAAGTAAATTTATCATAGCTAAAGCGGCTAATGCATTGGAAATTATGAGAGATTTTGATTTGGTTATATTTGATGATACTAGAGCATTTCCTCATCATACTTCATATGAAATCATAGACATAATGGCGAGGATGAGTAAGGATGAAGGTAAATTTATATACTGTGGGGTAGAAAGTATATTTAAAGGGAAAAGGGAAATAATTATACCTGTAAGTGAATGGCCTCATCCTATCGTTGAACCTAGAACCATAACTACAAAGATAAACTTAGAAGAAGACATACCATATATAATATATGACTATTTAAAGTGGTCCCTTTATGAGGATAGAAAGGTAGTAATATATATACCTGATCTAGAAAAGGGATTGAAGGTAGCTAGCTATATAAGGTTTTACTGTAAAAAGTTAAATAAGGGTGTGTTATGTTCTTGGGAAGAGGGGAAAGAAAAAAGTTTTTTAAAATTTGCTAAGGTGAAAAGCGCGGTTCTTATAACATATACCTTCGAGAATATACCTACGTATTTTGCGAATGCAAATCTAATGGTATTTTTCGCAGATTATAAGCTATATGATTACAAAAAATTATTTCACTTTTGTGGAGTTATAAATTCTTATGAATCAAATTTTAAAGAAGTTATATATGTATCAAATGAAGAAACTGAGGATATGGATAAGGCTAAAGAGTTAGCAAGGAGTTTTAATAAAGAAGCATGGGATATGGGTTTCTTAAGTTATTAGAATTTATTAAGGAATGTATTTTTGAAGTTATATATGATAATAAGTCTCAATGTATAATATGTGAAAGCTATCTAGAGAAAATTGACCTATGTGATGAATGCAAGAAGTATATAGTTTTGTCTCATAATGTTTATACCATGAGATGTTTAGATAAGTTTATAAATTGTTATAGTGCCGCATACTATACAGGAACTATGATGGAACTTATAAGAAGACTTAAATACAAAAGTGATTTCCAAAGTGGAGAAGTAATAGCCTCTTATATGAGGGATAGAATTAAAAATTTAGATTATGATATAGATTTTATTACTTATGTTCCTATGACTAAAAGATCATTAAAGTCTAGGGGGTATAATCAAAGCAAGTTTTTGTGTAATTTATTAAGCAAGGAACTTAATATACCTGTGGCACACTGTCTCATAAAAACAAAGGAAACTAAGGATCAGATAGGATTAAGTCAAAAACAGAGATGGGAAAATATGAGGGATTGTTTTAAAGTTAAGAAATCTCATATGATAAAAAATAAAAAAGTATTGTTGGTGGATGACGTGTTTACTACAGGGTCTACGGCATATTTTTGCTCGTATGAACTAATAAAATCTGGAGTGGAAAAAATTAATATCTTGACTGCAGCGAAAAGTAAGGTATAATTTTATTATATTGAGTTAGGTCTGTGATTGAAAGTCGATGCCAGTCGCAGGCAAAACGATCCACGTAAATTAAATAAAATGTTTAATGATCATGGTGCGGCTTAGAAGTAAGTCCTGCCGAAGAGATACGGTTTGTATCTTAACGAGAGTGTAAGTAGTGAGAGGGTAATTCTGGGTAGCAAAAGCTCCAGCAGGCGAGTGTGGGGTCAAAGATCAGGTCAGCTAACTTAATATAAAAATCTTATTGTTTTTAAGCAATAAGATTTTATTTTTTGTCGAAACTTTGTTGGATTTTGAAATTTAATTTAATATTTTGTAAATTCTAAAAATTCTACTTGTTATTTGTTGCAATTCGTATTAAAATAGAATTAACAACAAGACATTACTCTATTAAGAGTTAAAGAGAGGGGCTGAAGATAATGAGAGTAACTATAAAAGGGAAAAACATAGAACTTACCAATGCTTTGAAAAGTATAGTGGAAAAGAAGTTGGACAAACTTAGTAAGTATTTTAGTCCAAATGTTGAGGTAACTGCTACACTAAGTGTTTATAAGAATGATCATACTATCGAAGTTACAATACCTTTTAATGGAGTTATATTAAGGGGAGAAGAAACTAGCGATGATATGTATGCATCTATAGATTTAGTATTAGATAAATTAGAAAGACAAATAAGAAAGCAAAAAACAAAACTTCAAAGAAGAAATAATGGAGATTCTCTAAGATTTCAGTATATTTCAAGCTTTGAAGATAAATATATGGATACCTCAGAACCAGCCATAGTAAGAACAAAGAGATTTGCAATGAAACCAATGTCTGCAGAAGAGGCTGTGCTTCAAATGGAGCTTTTAGGACATAATTTCTATGTGTTTGAAAGTGACGATAATGGAAAAGTAAATGTAATCTATAAGAGAAAAGATGGAGATTATGGGTTAATAGAACCAGAAAGATAGTGAAATAGAGGGAGAAATCCCTCTATTTTAATTTGGGGTGTAGATAAATTAAAAAATAAATATTTCAATTATAGAGCTTGGTTATATTAATTGTCTTATATTTTGAAGATGATAGAAATAAGAATTTAGAATTAACAAAAGCCACAATAAGTTGAATACAAATAAATTAGGTGTTATAATCTATAAGGTATACAATAAATATTTTATATAGCGAGGATGAAAAAATATGGGTTTAATGGAAAAGATATTTGGGAGTTATAGTGATAGGGAATTAAAAAGAATAGTACCTATAGTTGATAAGATAGATGCATTAGATGAAAAAATAAAATCATTAAGTGATGAAGAGTTAAAAAATAAGACATCAGAATTTAAAGAGAGAGTAGCTAAGGGTGAAACCTTAGATGATATATTAGTAGAAGCATTTGCGGTGGTTAGAGAAGCTTCATGGAGAAGCATAGGACTTAAGCATTATAGAGAACAGCTTATGGGGGGGATTGTCCTTCATCAAGGAAGAATAGCAGAAATGAAAACAGGTGAAGGAAAGACTTTAGTTGCAACACTTCCGGCATATTTAAATTCTCTATCAGGTAAAGGTGTTCACATAGTCACAGTTAACGATTATCTTGCAAAAAGAGACAGAGACATAATGAATCCTGTTTATGAGTTTTTAGGACTTAAGGTAGGAGTTATTTTACATGAATTAGAACCATCAGAGAGACAAGAAGCATATAATTCAGATATTACATATGGAACAAATAGTGAATTTGGATTTGATTATTTAAGAGATAACATGGTTATATACAAAGAAGAAAGAGTTCAAAGACCTCTTAACTTTGCTATAGTGGACGAAGTTGACTCAATACTTATAGATGAGGCTAGAACGCCGCTTATAATTTCTGGTCAAGGAGAAAAATCTACGGAGTTCTATAAGGTAGCAGATTATTTTGCTAAGTCATTAGTAAAAGAAAAAGACTTTACTACAGATGAAAAGGCAAATTCAGTAATACTTACCGATGAAGGTATAGAGAAGGCTGAAAGATACTTTAGATTAGAAAACTATGCAGATCCAGAAAATATGGAAGTTCAACATCATGTAGTTCAGGCGTTAAAGGCTAACTATATGATGAAGAAAGAAAAGGACTATATAGTAAAAGATGATGAAGTAGTAATAGTTGATGAGTTTACTGGAAGAGTAATGGAAGGTAGACGATATAGTGACGGTCTTCATCAAGCCATAGAAGCAAAGGAAGGGGTTAAAGTAGAAAGAGAATCTAAAACTTTAGCTACGATAACTTACCAAAATTACTTTAGAATATTTAAAAAGCTTTCTGGTATGACAGGTACAGCCTTAACAGAAGAAAATGAGTTTAGAGAAATATATGGATTAGATGTTATAGTAGTGCCAACTCATAAGCCAGTTGTAAGAAAAGATCAGCCAGATGTGATTTATAAAACTGCAAAGGGTAAATATAAGGCCATAGTAGAAGAAATAATAGAAACACATAAAAAGGGCCAACCAACACTTGTAGGTACCGTAAGTATAGAGAAGTCTGAGCTTATTTCTGAAATGCTAAAGAAGAAGGGAATTCCGCATCAAGTCCTTAATGCTAAGTATCATGAAAAAGAAGCTGAAATAGTAGCTCATGCTGGTGAATATGGTATGGTAACTATTGCAACAAATATGGCAGGCCGTGGTACTGATATTAAGCTTGGTGAAGGAGTAACAGAAGCAGGCGGACTTAAGATAATAGGTACAGAAAGACATGAATCTAGAAGAATAGATAATCAGTTGAGAGGACGTTCAGGTCGTCAAGGAGATCCAGGTGAATCAAGATTTTTTGTATCCTTAGAAGATGATCTTATGAGAATATTTGGATCTGATAAGCTAAAGGGAATAGTTGAGAAATTAGGTCTTGGTGATGATGAAGCAATAGAAAGTAAAATGGTTAGCGGAGCTATAGAAAATGCTCAAAAGAAGGTAGAAGGAAATAACTTTGATGTTAGAAAAACTCTTATTCAGTATGATGATGTTATAAATAAGCAAAGAGAAATAATATATAAACAGCGTTCTGAAGTTTTAGAAGGTGAGGATTTAAAGGACCAAGTTCAGCAAATGATAAGAGAAGTCATATACGCTGCAGTGGATTCACACATTTCAGGAGTAGAGGATGACCTTGAAGGTGATATAGCAAAGCTTATAGATTATCTTGAAGATATATATTTACCAAAGGATTATGTAAAAGTTGAACAGCTATCTGTATTATCTCATGAAGAAATAAAGGAAAAACTTTTAACTATAGCTAAAAATATGTATGAAGAAAAAGAAGAAGACTTTACTTCTGAACAAATGAGAGAAATAGAGAGAGTTATAATATTAAGAGTTGTTGATACCAAGTGGATAGATCATATCGATAACATGGATCACTTAAAACAAGGTATGGGACTTAGAGCATATAAGCAGCAGGATCCAGTTCAAGCTTATCAGTTTGAAGGAAGTGAAATGTTTGATGAAATGATTTATGGTATTAAAGTAGATACTGTAAAGTATTTATTCCATGTTCAAATTCAAAGTGCTCCTGAAAGGGAAAGAGTAGCAAAGGAAACTGCTACTAACTATGAAAGTGGAGATGGAGTAAAAAAGGAACCTGTAAAAAAGGAACATAAAGTGGGAAGAAATGACTTATGTCCATGTGGAAGCGGGAAAAAGTATAAAAATTGCTGTGGAAGAGAAGCATAATTAAAATTTAATATAAGCATTGTTTGAATGGAGAAGGTGGGTAAACTACCTCTCCATTCTGTTATACAATCAAAGAAATATAAAGGGGTGAAGTTAAGGTGCTTATAAAATTACAAGAAGCGAAAGAAGATTTAGTAAAGATGCAGAACACTTTAAAGGAAATAGGTGGTTCACTTTGACCTCCCAAGACTTCAATCGAGAATAGAAGAACTACATAATATAATGCAAGAGCCAGATTTTTGGGGCAATTTGGATAGAGCGCAGCAAATAACACAGGAAGAAAAGTTTCTTAAGGATAGAATAGGAAGATTCAATGACTTAAATACTAGAGCTCAAGATAGCGAAGAATTTATAGACATAATCACAGAGGAAGAAGATGAATCTGAAGTTAAGGCTATATTAAAAGAAGTGTCTAACTTAAATGAGGAAATAGAAAATCTCAGAATAGAAACGATGCTTTCAGGAGAATATGATAGAAACAATGCAATTATTACCCTTCATGCAGGAGTTGGAGGTACGGATGCACAGGACTGGACTGAAATGCTTCTTAGAATGTATACAAGATGGGCAGAAAAGAAGGAATTTAAAGTAGAGACAATTGACTTTTTACCAGGAGATGAGGCTGGAATTAAAGGGGTTACGTTAAATATAATAGGTGACTTTGCTTACGGCTATTTAAAGGCAGAAAAGGGTATACACAGACTTGTAAGAATATCACCCTTTAATGCAAATGGTAAGAGACAAACCTCATTTGCTTCTCTTGAAGTACTTCCAGAGCTTACTGAAAATCAGGACATAGATATAAATTCTGATGATTTAAAAGTAGATACTTATAGATCTGGGGGAGCTGGTGGACAGCATGTAAATAAGACGGAATCTGCAATTAGAATTACCCATATACCTACAGGTATAGTAGTTCAGTGTCAAAATGAAAGAAGTCAGCACTCAAATCGTGAAACTGCATTAAAGATGCTTAAGGCAAAGCTTATTGAACTTAAAGAAGCTGCACACAAAGAGCGGATAGAAGATTTAACTGGAGAACTTAAGGATATAGGTTGGGGAAGTCAAATAAGATCCTATGTATTTCACCCATACAGTTTAGTAAAAGATCATAGAACTTTAGCTGAAACCAGTAATGTAAGTGCTGTAATGGATGGAGAGATAGATTTGTTTATAAATGAATATCTAAAAAGTCTCTAATCAATAATGGTTAATGTAGAAAGGTGACTTAAAGTAACCTTTTACATTAACCATTATTGATTAAATATTATTTTTATCTAGACATTTTATTATTTGCTCTTATTTTAATCTTTGACAGTATAAATAAGCCAATAAGTGTTAGACATGCTGAGGCTATTAGCATTTGTTTATAGTAAAAATACAATGGATTATTTCCAAATGCATATTTTATGACCTCCTTATATACTACATTAAAACATCTATCAATGTTTTTCAGGCTTATAAAGGAAGCCTTATCATTAGGAGTGTGAATCCTTGTGGTATCATTGTCTATAAAAGTTATAGCATCTATATTTTCTTTTCTAAAGGAAGAATGGTCACTAGAATCATCAAATAGATAGTTAAAGAATATCTTATTTCTAGTACAAGTACCCGCAGCTGACTTGATAAAGGAATTATTTACAGTATCTTCTTTTCCGCCCATTATACAAAGAGGAGCTGAATTATTAGTTCCAATCATATCAAAGTTAAAAACCTTGCTATTTGTAAGTATAGGCTTATACTCTTTAACAAATTCTGCTGAACCCAAGCAGCCAAATTCTTCAGCATTAAATCCTACAAATGCTATATCCTTATCTGGGACACCTAGGGATTTTAAATATTTGCTCATTTCAATTATAAAGGCTATTCCAGAAGCGTTGTCTAGTGCGCCGCCATATAAATTACCTTGTAAATCATTGCCTAGGTGATCAAAATGTGCACCTAGTACTATAGGAGAGTAGTTAGGCTTTTTACCTTTGATTTTCGCAACTACATTAGGAATGGAAGCTTGCTTAACTTCAAAGGGGATAAAACATTCCACCATATATCCAAGTCCAAGAAATCTTTCTAAATCCTTTTTTGTAGAGGATTTAATCATTATATACATATCCAAAGGAGCATTATACATAAAAGAACTTCTAAAAGAAAGTGTATCTTCTTCAGGAACATAAAATACCATATTGATATTTCCGGTATCTATTTTAATAAAGTCCTCTTTAAAAAAGGCCTCATTTTTTGAAAATACAACCTTGTTTTCTTTGAAGTTTAACAGGTCTTCCTTGTAGTCATTTCCGTAAGAGTACTCTTTTACTACATCTCCTTTTGTATTTATAACCCTTAGAGTAGGAGTTCCCTCTATTTTATTTGGATAGTTAGTAGTAAAAAACTGATAATAACTATCGTAAAATGGAGTAAGACTATTTTCTTGAAATTTTTCTTTTATAAAAGAAGCGGCTTCTGTATTTTCAAGAGTTCCTGCAAGTCGTCCTTTATATTTGTCAGAAGATAATGCTTCTATTGTTTTAAGTACATTGTAGCTTTCAAAGGGCTTTATGTTGATGAATAAATTAAAGCTAAAATAGAAAACAATAAGGAATAATGTGGTACAATAATATAGGAATTTCTTAAACATAAATTCTCCTTATTAAATAAAGTATTTCCATAGAAATATATTAAATTTAAATGGGTATTATACCTTTAGTAAAAAACTTATATTTAATAAAATTTTAGCCAATAAGTTAGATGAATGAGAAACGGAGGAGTATATATGAGCAATATTCATGAGAGACTTTCGAAGGAGCTTAATATAAATTTAAGTCAAGTAAAGAGCGTAGTAGGGTTATTAGATGAAGGAAACACGATTCCTTTTATAGCTAGATATAGAAAAGAAGCTACAGGTGGATTAAGCGATACTGTGCTTAGAGAACTTTATGAAAGACTTAATTATTTAACAAATTTAGAAAATAGAAAAGAAGATGTTATTAGAATCATAGGAGAACAGGGAAAGCTTACAGAAGAGCTTAAACAAAGTGTCATAAAGTGTGAAACCTTAACAGAAGTTGAGGATATATATAGACCATTTAAAGCTAAAAAGAGAACCCGTGCAACTATAGCTGAAGAAAAGGGATTAAAGCCACTAGCTGAGGTTATATTAAGTGGAGAATTTAAAGAGGATATAAGTGAATATGCATCAGAGTTTATAGATGAGGAAAAGGGAGTAAATTCAGTAGGAGAAGCACTCCAAGGTGCTGAGGATATAATAAGTGAAGTAATATCTGATGAGGCTGAATATAGAAAGTGGATAAGAAACTTAGTAACTAGAGAAGGTTTTATAGAAACTAAGGGAGAAAGTAATGAGCCAACTCCTTATGAAATGTATTACGAATATAAGGAAGCTGTGAGAAATATACCTTCTCATAGAATACTTGCAATAAATAGAGGAGAAAAAGAAAAGGTTTTATCTGTAAAGGTAACAGTTGACCAAGAAAGAATAATACAGTATTTAAAGGGCAGAGTTTTAAAAGGAAATAAGAGTACAGATACATATCTTGAACACAGTGTAGAGGATTCCTTAAAAAGGCTTATATATCCTTCTATAGAAAGAGAAATAAGGTCAGACCTTACAAGTAAGGGAGAAGAAGGAGCAATAAATATATTTAAAGCTAATTTAAAGGCACTTCTTATGCAAGCTCCTATAAAGGGTAAGGTAGTTTTAGGTTATGACCCTGGATTTAGAACAGGATGTAAAGTATCAGTTTTAGATGATACAGGAAAGTTTTTAGAAAAGGCTACAGTTTATGCCACAGCACCTCAAAATGATGTAGAAGGCTCTATAAAGGTTTTGAAGGAGCTTGTATATAAACATAATGTAGACGTAATATCCCTAGGAAATGGTACTGCAAGCAGGGAGTCTGAAGAAGTTATAGGAAGACTTATAAAGGAAGTAAAAGAAGAAAGGGGCAAGGATTTGTACTATGTGATAGTTTCTGAAGCAGGCGCGTCAGTATACTCTGCGTCAGAACTTGCAGCTAAGGAATATCCGGATTTAGATGTTTCTATAAGAGGAGCTATATCTATAGGAAGAAGACTTCAAGATCCACTAGCAGAACTTGTAAAAATAGATCCTAAATCCATAGGAGTAGGGCAGTATCAGCATGATGTAACTGCTAAAAAGCTAGATGAATCTCTAAAGGGAACAGTAGAAGATTGTGTTAATAATGTAGGTGTTGATTTAAATGTGGCTACTCCATCACTTTTATCTTATATTTCAGGAGTAAATTCATCAATAGCACAAAATATAGTGGCGTATAGAGAGGAAAATGGCAAGTTTAAAAGCAGAAAAGAGCTTTTAAAGGTAAAAAGACTTGGGGCTAAGGCTTTTGAACAATGTGCAGGATTTTTAAGGGTATTAGAAAGTAAGGAAGCACTAGACAATACCTCTGTGCATCCAGAATCATATGATGAAGCAAAAAATCTTTTAAAACTTCTTAATTATACTGAAGATGACTTAAAGAGTAAAAGACTTCAAGATATAGACAAAAGAGCAGAAGTTATCGGGATAGAACCTTTAGCAGAAAAGCTAAATATAGGAGTACCTACTTTAACTGATATAATAAAGGAACTTAAAAAACCAGGAAGAGATCCAAGAGAAGAATTACCTAAGCCAATACTTAAGACTGGAGTTATTGATATAAATCAGCTAAAATCAGGAATGATGCTTATGGGAACAGTAAGAAACGTAGCAGACTTTGGTGCCTTTGTAGATATAGGAGTGCATCAAGATGGATTAGTTCATATAAGTCAGCTTTCTGATAACTTTGTAAAGCATCCTTTAGATGTAGTTAAGGTGGGAGATATCGTTCAAGTAAAGATATTAGAAGTGGATGAAAAGAGAAAGAGAATATCTTTAAGTATGAAGGACATGAATTAGTTTATATTTTCTAAAAGTACCAGTTGAAAATTGTGACTATATAGAATATAATATGATTATAATAAAAATTAATAAAAAAATTTAATTTTTATCTTCAGGGCGGGGTGTGAGTCCCCACCGGCGGTAAAGCCCGCGAGCCGAAAGGCTGATTCGGTGTAATTCCGAAGCCGACAGTATAGTCTGGATGGAAGAAGGTATAATGGCTTTAGCTATTTGCGCCCTGATGTTATTTTGTTAGCATCAGGGATTTTTTATTATACCTAACCCAAAGAAGATATATAAAATTAGGAGGGTTAAAGTATGAGAGACTTTAAATTGAACAAGCTTATTAAGATTTCATTATTAAGTGTTATTGCATTTTTAATTCAGTACATTGAATTGCCACTACCACTTTTCCCAGAGTTTTTAAAAATTGATGCAAGTGATATACCTGCACTTTTAGGAGCTTTTGCATTAGGTCCTGTAGAAGGTGTAATTATAGAGTTATTCAAAAATATAATACATGGACTTATGGGAACAAAGACAGCTTTTGTTGGAGAACTAGCTAACTTCCTAGTAGGAGGAGCTATGGTTTTTGTTGCAGGTTACATGTACAAATATAATAAATCAAAGAAGATGGCTGTAATGTCCTTATTAGTAGGTAGCATATTTATGTCTATAGTTGCTGGGGTTTTAAATTATTATTTATTCTTACCACTATATCAAAAGGTGCTTCATATTCCTATGGAAGCCTTTGTACAAATGGGAAGTGCAGTTAACCCAGCAATAAAGGATTTAAAGACATTTATATTATGGTCCATAGTGCCATTTAACCTTATAAAAGGTGTTGTGGTATCAGCTATAACTCTTGGAATTTATAAGAGCGTATCACCACTAATTCACAGTGAGGCTAAAAAGGCAGCACGAAGTAACTAATTTAAAATGGTAGTAATCTAGTAAAATCTAGATGCTGCCATTTTGTTTTTTATGTTATTTAGGTTTATTATAAGTCAATCGATAATAGGATAAAAAAGGTGGGTAGGATTTATGGCTGGAATCTTAAATATAAACAGTAATTATAATATAAATTCAAGCAAAATCAAAGGGAAAATTTCTTTTGAAATAGGTCAGGTTTTTGCAGCAAGAATAGTATCTCTAGAAGAAACAGGGCAAGATATTTTATTAAAACTTTTAGACGGATGGCAATTTTCAGCTAAGCTTGAGAAGCCCTTGGAACTTATCCCAGAAGAACTAATAAAATTTAAAGTTGAAGGTTTTGAAGATGGGAAAATTAAGCTTAAAATTGTAAGGCAAGAAAGCCAAGGGGAGATCATAGAGGATACTTCTTTGGAAAACTTTTTAAAGAATGAATGTTTAAATATAAAAAGGGAAAATTATGGACTTTTAAGGGATATGATAAAACATAATATACCTCTTACTAAAGAAAATATAATAAATATTATATCTATAGAGAGCTTTAAAGAAAATGCCAATAAGGATGAAAATTATATCGATACATTTATAAATAAGTATTTATTAAATAAAAATATAAATCCTAGTTCAGCAGAAGGAAAAGGTGCAGTAGAAAATCTTAAAGTGTTTTTTAATAAACTTACAGAGCTAAACTCAAAAGAGATTATGACTTTTATAGAAAATAATATAGAATTAAGTTCTGAAAATATAGATAGTTTTAATAAGATATTCAAGGAAGAAGGCGCATCTGTCTATAATATTATCAGGGAAGGTAATATATCTGAGGAAGATAGCATGCCTCAACAAAGTGGTGTATATAAGGAAAGTAATACATCTCAAGAACCTCCAAAGGGCAGTATACTAAGTTTAAGAAAAGATGATTTTAGTGATCCAGTAGCAAAGGAGTTTAAAGATTTACCTAAAAGTTTAGTAAGTAATACAGAAAAAGACATAAAATTAAATGAAATAGGATTAAATGAAAATGATGATGAAAATACTAAATTAGAGGATATCCGTAACCTAAATAAAAAAAATATAATGGAAGCTAAACCTGAAAATTTAATAATAGAGAAGGATGCAAATATAGAAAAAAAGTTAAATGAAAGTTTTAAGCACAAGGCCATGGAAATGTTATCTGATAAGGTAAAGCAAGATATAGATATGAAAACTGAGGAAATTAAAAATACAATAAGTTCTCTAATAAAAAACATTAAAGAAGAAAATATATTATCAGAAGGGAAAATAGTCGGGTTCTTAAAACAGCATATAAATGATTTTAAAGTGTTTAACTCAGTATCTAATCAATATTATTACATGGATGTGCCTGTAAATGTGGATAATAGTAATTATGAATGTAAATTAATAATTAAGGATGAAAGAAAAAAGGGCAAAAAGATAGACAGTAAAAGCGTAAAAATAGCAGCATCCATTAATACTAAGAATATGGGAGAAGTAGATGCATTTATAAGTGTCAATAATGCTAATATAGATATCAATATTAAATCTCAAAAGGAATTTATTAACTTGTTAAAGAATAATATAAATAGTATTTCAGAATCCTTAACAAATTTAAATTATAATATATGTATAACTGTAGATAAAAAGGAAGAAAAATTTGATATAATAAATTGTAGGGATTTTTTTGATGATAGCTTTTTAGGTAATGTAAATGCAAGGGTATAAACTATTTTGAGGTGAATGATATGGAAAAGAAGAGAAAGGCTGCTGCTTTAAGATATGAACAAAATTATGATGCACCTATAGTAACAGCAGCTGGTATGGGGCATGTTGCTGATAAAATATTGGAAAAGGCAAAGGAAAATAGTGTTCCTGTAGTTTACGATGAAGAACTTGCCAATTTACTTACTAATGTAGATGTAGGAGAATCTATTCCCTATGAGATTTATGATGTAGTAGCTAAAGTAATAGCCTATGTAATGGAGATGGATGGAACGTTAGACGGAAGGTGAGAATATGGCATTATATGCAATATCAGATTTACATTTGTCATTTGAAGCAGATAAGCCAATGGGCATATTTGGAGAGAAATGGATTAACCATGAAGAAAAGATTAAAGAGAATTGGCTGGATACAGTAAATAATGAGGATACAGTTTTAATTGCAGGTGATATATCCTGGTCTATGAAAATGGAAGATGGTAAAATAGACTTAGAATGGATACATAACCTTCCAGGGAGAAAGATACTTATTAAGGGGAATCATGATTACTGGTGGACTAGTATATCAAAACTGAACAGTATGTATCAGGATATGAAATTTATACAAAATAATTACTTTTCTTATGGGGAGTATGCTATTTGTGGTACTAGAGGATGGATTTTGCCTGAAGCGGATAAATTTACAGAGCATGATAAAAAGATATATGATAGGGAACTTATAAGACTTAAGTTATCATTAGAGTCAGCTAAAAAGAGTGGATTTAATAAGTTTATAGTTATGATACATTATCCTCCAATAATCAATAATTCAGTAGATGCAGGATTGTTAGAAATATTTAATGAGTATAGTGTAGATAAGGTAATATATGGTCATATCCATAATGCGAATAAAGAAAGTCATTTTCAGGGAAAGATAGAGGAAATAGAATATAGTCTAACCTCGTGTGATTATTTGGATTTTGCTCCAGTAAAAATTTTATAATTTTTACTGGCTAAATTGTTGACAAATATATCGTAAAAACATAATATATAAATATAGCGATAGGGGGTATAAGAATGAATAACTATAACGAGGAATTATTTAAGGAAAAGGCAGAACTCCTAAAGGCTCTTGCCCACCCTGTACGTCTTTGTATAGTAAAAGGACTTTTAGAAAATGGTGGTTGTAATGTAACACATATGCAGAATTGCTTAAACGCACCTCAATCTACCATATCACAACATCTGCAAAAGTTAAGAAGTTTAGGAATAATAAAAGGTGAACGAAATGGACTTGAGATAAATTATACCGTGGCAAGCCCTTTAGTTAGGAAGTTAGTTGAAGCTTTATTTGAAGAATAATTTTTATGGAGGTATTCTATGAGTAAGAAGGTTTTAATAGTCGGAGGAGTTGCAGGTGGGGCATCTGCAGCAGCAAGACTTAGAAGATTAGATGAAGAAGCAGAAATTGTAATGTTTGAAAAAGGAGAGTATATTTCCTTTGCAAATTGTGGACTTCCATATCATGTTGGAGAAGCTATAAAGGAAAGAGAGAAGCTTATAGTGCAAACTCCAGAGGCAATGTCTGCAAGATTTAATATGGATATAAGAACAGAAAGTGAAGTTGTAGAGATAGATGTAAAAAATAAAAAGGTTAAAGTAAAAGGTAAAAATAAAGGTGAATATGAAGAAACTTATGATTATCTAATACTTTCACCAGGAGCAAAGCCTTTAAAGCCAACTATCGAAGGAATAGATAATGAAACAATATTTACATTAAGAAATATTCCGGATACAGATAAAATTAAGGGTTATGTAGATAATAATAACATTAAAAATGCAGTGGTTATAGGTGGAGGATATATTGGGGTTGAGATGGCAGAAAATTTAACTCATAGAGGAGTTAAAACAGTACTAGTTGAAGCAGCGCCACACATCCTTGCACCTTTTGATTCTGAAATGGTCGCTTATGCAGAAAAAGAACTTCAAGAAAACGGGGTAGGACTTGTGCTTGGAGATGGAGTAAAATCCTTTATGAAAGAAGGAGGAAGAACTTCAGTAGTACTTTCTAGTGGAAAGACATTAAAAGCTGACATGGTGGTACTTTCAATAGGAGTAAGTCCGGACACTGGATTTTTAAAGGATAGTGGAATTGAATTAGGACCTAAGGGTCATATCATAGTAAATGATAATATGGAAACAAATATTGAAAATGTTTATGCTGTGGGAGATGCCGTAGAAATAGTAGATTTTATAAATAAAAGTAAAGCGGCAATAGCTCTGGCAGGACCTGCTAACAAGCAAGGAAGAATAGCGGCAGATAATATTTCTGGTATAAAGTCAACCTTTAAGGGAACTCAAGGCACTGCAATTATAAAAGTATTTGATTTAACTGCAGCAAGCACTGGAAATAATGAGAGAACACTACAAAAGTATAATATGCCATATAAGGTTGTATATGTTCATCCACAATCTCATGCATCATATTATCCAGGAGCTATACCAATGTCTATAAAACTTATATTTAATGATGAAGGAAGAATACTTGGAGCTCAGGCCTGTGGATATGATGGAGTAGATAAGAGGATTGATGATATTGCCACAGCAATAAGACTTAATGGAACTATATATGATTTAGCAGAGTTAGAACTTGCCTATGCGCCGCCATATTCTTCAGCAAAGGACCCAGTAAATATGGCAGGTTTTGTAGCAGAAAATGTACTTACAGGAAAGATAGAAATGGTATCCCCTTTTGATGTGGATAACAGAGATAAAAATAATGTTACTTTAGTTGATGTATCCTCAACTATTGAATTTAACAGTGGTAGTATAGAGGACTCTATAAATCTACCTGTAGACACTATAAGAGAAAACTTAGATAAGTTAGATAAAAATAAAGAAATATGGTTATATTGTAGAGTCGGCCTTAGAGGATACATTGCAGCAAGAATATTAAAAGCTCATGGATTTAATGCAAAAGATGTAGCAGGTGGATATAAGACCTATGAAATGATTAAGTTTAAACCAGACGATGTAGATGAAAGCGATTTTGAGAATAATACACATATGAAAATTAATAATACAAATAAAGGTGTGGATAATGTGAATATGTCTGAAAATAAAGTGATAAATCATCCACAGGAAGATTTACAAATAACTAAGGAAATAGATATATGTGGACTTAGCTGCCCTGGTCCATTGATGCAGGTTAATGCAACAATGGGTGCAATGAAAGAGGGGGAAGTGCTAAAAGCTAAGGCATCTGATCCAGGTTTTTATGTGGACATTAAATCTTGGTGTCAAAGAACGAATAATACACTTTTAGACGCTAAAAAGGAAAAGGGTATGGTTACAGCAGTGATTAAAAAGGGTATTAATGAAAATGCAGTTAGTAGAGTAGAAAACTTAACAATGCCATCTAAAGATAACAAGACTTTGGTTGTATTTAGTGGAGATTTGGATAAGGCTATTGCATCCTTTATAATAGCTAATGGAGCTGTTGCTATGGGCAAAAAGGTTACTATGTTCTTTACTTTCTGGGGATTAAATATACTAAGAAAGCATGAAAAGGTATCTGTAGCAAAAGGATTTATGGATAAGATGTTTGGAATGATGATGCCAAGAGGAAGCAGACGATTAAAGCTTTCAAACATGAACATGATGGGAATGGGAGCGAAGATGATAAGAAATGTTATGAAAAATAAAAATGTAAGCTCCTTAGAAGAATTAATTCAGTCAGCTATAGATAGTGGCATAGAAATAGTTGCATGTCAAATGTCCATGGACGTTATGGGAATAAAGCATGAAGAACTTATAGATGGAGTTAAGATAGGTGGAGTAGGATATTACTTAGGAGAAGCTGAAGATTCAAACGTAAATTTATTTATATAATAATTTAAGAGGCATAAGATAAAGTTTATCTTATGCCTTTAGCTTTTTTTAAACAATTTTGAAAGAAAGCCTATATTTTTAGATTTAGATTCATCATTGCTTAAATCAACGGAGGGAGGCAACTCGGTAGTTTTTAACTCTTCTATAGCTTGTTTTTCTTTGATTAAATCCCTTTGGCCACGTGCCAAATCCTTAAGCTTTATACTAGAACCTTTAGAGGTTATGACATCTCCAAACCACTTTAAAGCCTTGTCATCCTGAGCTAGTCTTCGATTTAATTCTCCTATGAGATAGATTAAAGTGAACTTGTCCATACCGTATATAGGTAAATCTTCATTTAAATAAGCATCTTCAAAACCTTTAAGAGATTCACTTAAGAAAATATTTTCATTTTCCGTATCAGTTTTTAATCTATACATCCAAGCTATTTTTAAGCAAGTCATAGCTTTTTTGCTGGATTTAGAACCTATTACAATATAATTTAATAAGGCTAGTTTATATCGTTCAATAGCTATATCTTCATTGTATTCTTCGGGATATTCCCTTCCCTTCCATTTAGATTTAACTTTGGTGATTACGGCATTTACTTGCAGGTCACTTAATCTACCAAAGTCATTTTTTAACGATGCATATCCGCAATTATCACAAATCCATACATCGTAAAAATACGGATTTATAAGGCTAAATCTCATAAAGAGATCTGAATCTTTCGAGGCAAGCCTGTAGGAAGAAGTTTTCACAGCTTTAGCTTTAAATACATTGTTGCACACAGGACAGGATACTTCCTTTTCGTAGATATGGGATAATTTGTTGACTTCCTTTTTTTTATCCTCTACAATTGAAGTATTATTATCTTTTTTATATATATTTATATCGTTTAAGTTATCAAAGCCTAAGCTTTGTAAATCTGAAAAAATTTTATTACTCATTTTAATCACCATTTAACCCAATATTTTTGTAGTATATATATATTATTATATCAAAAATATTTAAAAGTGTTTTATGAATTCAAAATTTAGTATAGTATAATTATAAAGAATTAAAAGGAAGGTGGCGTTCATATGGCTATAAGGGAATGGAAAACTTTTTTAATACCTTATGAACAGGCTGTAGAAGAGCTAAAAGTTAAGTTTAGAAGTATAAGAACTGAATATAGAAGAAAAAATGAATATTCTCCTATAGAATTTGTAACAGGAAGAGTTAAGGAATTATCAAGTATTTTTGAAAAAGCAAATAAATTTGACATACCCTTAGATAAGATAGAATACGAAATGGAAGATATATCTGGTATTAGGGTAATGTGTCAATTTGTAGATGATATAGAAAAGGTAGTAGGGCTTATACGCCAAAGAAGTGATATGAGAATCATGTATGAAAAGGATTATGTTACTAACGTAAAGGGAAGTGGTTATAGAAGTTATCATGTTATTGTAAAATATCCTGTTAATATGGCAGATGGGACAAAGGATATTTTAGCAGAGTTTCAAATAAGGACCTTAGCCATGAACTTTTGGGCAACTATAGAGCATTCATTAAATTATAAATATAAGCATGATATACCTAAGGAAATAAGAAATAAACTTAAAGTTGCAGCAGACGCAGCATTTCAGCTAGATCAAAGAATGCTTGAAATAAAGGATGAAATAAAGGATGCTCAAAAAATATTTGAGGTAAAATCTAATATAGTATCAGATATTATGGACAATATCCTAATGCTATCATCGCTTGGTAAAACTTCGGAATCTACCAGGTATCAAGTTCAGTTAAATAAACTTGTTGAAGAAGGGGAAGTATCCGAATTAAATAACTTATTAAATGCTACAGAAAAAACATTAGATAGATATAAATAAAAATCCCGCTAAAATATTAGCAGGATTTTTATTTATATTATTTTACAACTATATTTACAAGTTTGCCTTTTATAACAATTACTTTAGCTATATTTTTTCCTTCTGTGTTCTTTTGAATTTCATCACAAGTAAGTGCGGCTTCTTTTATGGCATCTTCAGTTAAATTAGAAGGTACATTTATTCTTGCTTTGATTTTGCCATTTATTTGTATAGCTATTTCAACTTCATCCTTAATTAAAGCTTTAGGATCAAATTCAGGCCACTTCTCATTAAATACAGAGAAATCTTTTCCGAAAAGGTCCCATTGCTCTTCTCCAAAGTGAGGAGCAAATGATGATATAAGTTTTATAAAGTCAAGTATACATTCTTTTAAGAAAGAAGCATTTTTACTTTCTTCACTTAAATATTTAGATAAAGCATTTGTAAACTCCATAAGTCTTGCTATACAAGTATTAAACTGCATTTTTTCCACATCTTCTGTTATAGACTTAATAGTGGAATGTCTTATAAAGTTTAATTCCTTTTCAGTTTTATCTACAGTATTTTTATCATTTATAGGGTTTTGGATATATTCTCTAGAAGAACCTAGTATTCTTTCAACTCTATCTATAAATCTTGCTACAGATTTAATTCCATCGTCACTCCATGCTCCGCCTTCAGTATAATCAAAACCAAACATTAAATACATTCTAAACACATCTGCACCAAATTCAGTTATATAATCATCAGGTGAAATTGTGTTTCCTTTAGACTTACTCATTTTTTGTCCATCAGGTCCAAGTATAAGGCCTTGATGAGTTAAGGATGTAAATGGTTCATCAAAGTTTAAATAGCCCATATCTCTAAGTGCCTTTGTAATAAATCTAGCATATAAAAGATGCATGCAAGCATGTTCAGGGCCTCCTACATACTTATCCACAGGAAGTATTTCGTTAATCATTTCAGAATTAAAAGCTTCTTTATCATTTTTATTATCTGCATATCTTAAGTAATACCAAGAAGAACATACAAATGTATCCAAAGTATCTGCTTCTCTCTTTGCATGACCACCGCATACTGGGCAAGTAGTATTTATAAATTCCTCTGATTTAGCAAGAGGAGATTTACCATCTGGAGCAAATTCAACGTCATATGGCAGCTTTACTGGTAGCTGATCTTCAGGTACTGGGACAGTTCCGCACTTATCACAATGTATCATTGGAATAGGTGTACCCCAATATCTTTGACGAGATACAAGCCAGTCTCTTAATCTATAGTTTATTTTTTCTGAGCCTAATTTTTTGTCTTCAAGCTTTTTAACAATAGCGCTTCTTGCTTCTTCAGAATTTATTCCATTGAATTCTTCACTATTTATCATAGTTCCTGGGTCTGTATAAGGAAGATCTCCGCCATCTACAACTCTTTCAATTGGAAGATTGTATTTAGTTGCAAAAGCAAAATCTCTTTCATCATGAGCTGGAACGGCCATAACTGCACCAGTACCATAGGTATTTAATACGTAATCTCCAACCCAAATAGGAACCTTGCGTCCATTTACAGGATTTATAGCATAAGAACCAGTAAATACTCCTGTTTTTTCTCTAGTTATGGATTGTCTTTCTATATCAGATTGTTTTTTAGTTTCATCTTTATATGCTTCTACCTGTTCTTTATATTCATTTGTAGTAACCTTATCCACTAGTTCGTTTTCAGGGGCAAGCACCACATAAGTTACACCATACAATGTATCTGCTCTTGTGGTAAATACACTAAACTCTAAATTAGAGTTATCTATTTTAAAGTTAACTTCAGCTCCTGTAGATCTTCCAATCCAGTGTTTTTGCATTGATTTTGTTTTTTCAGGCCAATCTAGGGTATCAAGCTTTTCTAAAAGCTCATCTGCATAATCTGTAATTTTTAAGAACCATTGAGTTAAGTTCTTTTTTGTAACCTCTGTACTGCATCTTTCGCAGCTGCCATCAACAACCTGCTCATTTGCAAGAACAGTATTACAGCTAGGGCACCAATTAACAGGAGCTTTTTTTCTGTAAGCAAGACCCTTTTCATATAACTTTAAAAATAACCATTGGTTCCATTTGTAGTAATCTTCTTTACAAGTTATAACCTCATTTTCCCAGTTAAACATTGCTCCCATAGCTTTTAGTTGCTTTTCCATGGTTTCAATGTTTTTCATTGTGGAATCATAAGGATGTATTCCTGTTTTTATAGCAAAGTTTTCTGCAGGAAGACCAAAGGCGTCAAAACCCATAGGTTGAAATACATTATATCCTTGCATTTTTTTAACTCTTGCCCATGAATCTACAGGTCCGTAATTGAACCAGTGTCCCGCATGAAGTTTACTTCCAGATGGATAAGAAAACATTTCAAGAACATAAAGCTTTTTTCCAGGATTATTTTTATCGAATTTATATAGTTTTGATTCTTCCCACTTTTTTTGCCACTTTTCATCAATTTTTGTGCTGTAGTTAGCCATATATTATCGCTCCCTTTAATTTGAATTTTATATATATATTTATTTATAAAACAAAAAACCTTCGTCTCTTAATAAAAGAGACGAAGGTTTAAACTCCGCGGTACCACTCTATTTAAAGCTAAAGATTAGCTTTCACTTAAAATTTTAACGGAATAACCGTATCTGTTTTTCTACAGATAAGCTCCCAAGGCGAGTTCATAATTCATTACTACTGTTTTACACCACACAACAGCTCGCTAAAAGTAATAAAATTACTACTACTCCTGTTCAAAGCCTTTAAATATAAAATTTTATTAAATTTTATACTAAATAGATTTTAATGTCAATACCTATAAAGTTATAAAAGAAGAACTCTTGATTAACAAGAGTTCTTATGGCTGCCCATGCTGGACTCGAACCAACAGGATGCCTGCTCCAGAGGCAGGTGCCTTACCATTTGGCTAATGGGCATTATATCTATTTTTTTGTCGACCATATTGTCGACATTTATTATTATATCAAATTATTAAAATGTGTCAACAGTTTTTTATAAGTTTCTTAGAAGTTTTGTCTTAACATAATGTATTGCATAAGTTAACACATAGTCATAAAAATAGAAGGCTATTTCTAAGGCTATAATAAAAAGAGGTATAGGCAATTTGATTTTAGTTAAATCAACTTCTCCTAAAAATAAGAATTTGTATAAAAGATAACACAAAAATAAGCACAAATTAAAAAATAGATATTTTAAAAGCCATTCTAGCTTTGAATTTCTAATTCTTTCTATAAGAAATTTTATAATTCCATAGGTTCCAAAGAAAATAATATATAAAATAACTTGACCTCTAAGTCCTAGCAATAAAAAACTTATAATTGAAGTAGCAATGTAAACAGTAATAGTATTTTGTAAACTTGTAGATATTAAAGCTACAGGAGTTAAGGAGGAAGCTATTCCTAATATAAAAATTTTATTTGTAGGTATTATGGTGCTTAAGTATATTAATAAAACACCAAGGGCTGTGAGTAGGCCTCCTTTTGATATATGAGAACTTTTCAAAGTCATCATCTCCTAATTTTAACTTGTTATGGGTGCTAAATTAGCAACAGCTAATTAAATCTCCACCCAAACATTCGCAGCAGCAGTCAGCACAATAAAGTTTCAGGCATAAGTCACCCATACCATTATCATTTCTTCTAGTGGAATAATAAGGTTCCCTATAAGAGTTATTCATACTATTGATACGATTTAGGGCTTCTCTATATTCTGAATTTGAAGGGTCCATGTTACAAGCATTTCGAATATATTGATAAGAGGAATCATGCCAACCCTTTCTTAAGTATACAAGTCCCATAAGGTAATTCCATTCTGCATTTCTTACATTGATATTTTCTAGCTTTTGTTGAGCAGAATTAAAGTTGCCATTTTGTATATCCATTCTTATACTATTATAATCGCTGTAATTATTAGAATTAGAAGAGTTGTAATTATTATTAGAGCCACTATATGAAGTACTTTGACCGTTTTTCATAAGATAATCATAAGCTTCATTCAGTTCTCGCATCTTTTCTTCAGCTAAGTCCTTTAAAGGATTATTACCATATTGATCTGGATGATATTTTTTTGCCTGTTCTCTATAAGCTTTTTTTATTTCTTCCTGAGAGGCTCCTTGTTTAATACCTAACACTTCATAGGGATTTCTCATTTTCAAAAACACTCCTTTTAAAAACCTTGTTAATTTTTTCAATCATTCCTAATTGCAATATGTTATAAAGTAAATCATAATTTCTTTTTATAGGTAGCTTATCTAATAAGTAAGTACAAGTTCTTCCACAACTTAATAATGTAAATTCTATCCTATTTTCAATAGCCTCTTTAAAGTGTTCATAATTTAAATTGTCAGTATTTAACACTGAACTTATTGCATTAAACTTATTATTTTCCATATCCTTTTGTAAATCATCAAATGCATCTATTACATAAATCCATTTGCCTAAATTATATCCGAATTCTTGCATGTGTTTTTTTATGACTTTATCAGTTATAGTATATGATAAAAGGTAAGCTGTAAGCTCTCCAAATGGGTGACATAATGAATCTAATGTATGTTTTTGGGCACTTTTTTCCATATTGTAAAGTTCTTGCAGCTTATCCCTTGTAAAATCTGTGATTTCTTTATAATTATTAAAATATTTTTTCAAATAATATTTTAGCATAACAGAAGATAGCTTACTTTTAATACTTTTATCATCTTGTACATTATCTAAAAGTTTAAAATAAAACAGCATAACATTACAATAAGCTGCATAATTTAGAGCATCATTATCGATTATAAATAATTTCTTTTGTACAGGATGAACAACACAATGTTCTCTAGTGCTGATTATAGTATCTTCTTTTAAGGAATCCAATAAAATGCCTAAGAAGGTCATATCATAATTTAAAGACATTCTTGGAATATTTCCACAGTTATTTTTAATTGCTTTGCACAATCCGCAATAATAAGCTTTGAATTTTTCAAAATCCTTTATCTTAAGTTCCATTTTACAAGGAGTAACATAACCAAACATATTATAATCCTTTTCTTTGTTTAAATAATTCTATTAGTTCATATATACTTTTGGATGTGGTATCTTCCATAGTATAACCTAAAGTTTTAACTACTTCTTCTATTTCTTCAGAAGTTTGAGCTTCAATTTCTATATAAGGAAAAGGGCAAAAGCTTTCTTCATTAATATCTATTTCAATTAAAGCATTTTTATATTTATAACTTTCTCTATACTTTTTTATGCTTTGAGTAAGTTCAAGCCCTAAAGCTTTTAATATAGCTTTTCCTTCTTCACCACTCATTATTTCAACTTCATTTTCATCCATCACCTTAAATTTTTCGCTAGAACTTAAGGTTTTTACAGTTAAATAAAAGTTAGTAGAGTTCCTAAGTAGGTCTTCTACAGTGCGTATTCGTGCATAGCCATGTTCTTTTAATAAAGTTTTATCTGGAAAATCAAACAAATCATTTATTTGATTTTCTTCTTTTACTTTTGAGCAATTTAAAACTTTTAATTTATTTCTTAGTTCATTTAAATTTATATCAAGTATCTTAACTTCTAGTTCCTTCAATATAATCACTCCTTATAAATAAGATTATATCATAATTTATTACAATTAAATATTTTAAAACAAAGTAAATAAAGGAACTTATGCTAATAAAATATACAAATATTAAAATAAAATAAGGACAAAATATATAACGTCGGAGGAAATTTAAAAAAGTTTAAGGAGGAATACTTATGAATATGGGAAGTAAACAAATAGAAGAAAATAACTTAAGAGCTATTAAAGATGAACTTAATTATGAAGCATTAATGAATAAAAAGTTTAATTTATATGCTCAGTATTGCACAGATGAACACTTAAAAGAACTATGTCATCAATCAGCAGCAGTTCACAAGCAAAATTTTAGTGATTTAAGATCTTATTTAGAATCTCATCAATAAATAAAATTTAAAATAAATTTAGGAGGTAATTTATATGCATACTTCACCAAATTTAACTGAAAAAGAATTAATGCAGGATCTTTTAGCTACAGAAAAACAAGTAGTTTCATCTTATAGTACAATGATTACAGAAACCTCTTGTCCTAATCTAAGGGCAGTACTTGTTAATAATTTTAAAAATGTAGAGGGAACACAATATAAAGTTTTTGATGCTATGAAACAAAAGGGGTGGTATCAAACTAAAGATGCTGCTCAAAATGAAGTTCAACAAGTAAAAAGTCAAGCTTCACAGATGCAACAAGAATTGAGATAATATAAAAGGAAAGCTCGCATTATATGGCGAGCTTTTTTTTATGTAATATTTATAAGGATTTACGACTTAGTATATATTGATATAATATTGAAAAGATTACAAATTTTATTTATTATAGTAATATACCGTTTTACTTTATTTCTACAGAAATTGAGGTGAATTGACAATTATTTAAGGATACTTAATAATTAATGGGGAATACGTACTTATAATTATTTTATTTATGGAGGGTTTAAAGTGGATTATATAAGTGAGGTAAACATAAATGAAGCGATAATACATGTATTGGATAACAACGCGGATGAACCTATATTGAATGAACAAAGATTAACATTAAATGAAGAAGTATATACCTTTCTACTTAAACACATTCAAAGATGCTTAAAGGATGAAGAACTTAAGTATGCTAAGTTTAAGGAAGAGAGAAATATCATAAAAGAGCTAAGCCAAGAATATTTATCTGCTCAAGGAAATTTCATAGAAGTATCAAAGGAAATAGGGAGACAATTATTCATATTAATGCAGTCTAATGGGAATATACCTTCCGCAGATCTTATAGTAGTAAGTATATCAACAGAAAGAGGAAATATGATTGGAATTATAAAGATGGATTATGTTAAAAATTACACTCATAGTATAAACTTTAATGGAGAAAAAATTGATATAGATATAATTCCAGACCATACAGGACTTCCAGCTAGCAGTCAAAAGATACAAAAATGTGCATTTATAAAATTTATAGATCCAGAACAAGAGTATGATTTACTAGTTATGGATAAGCAAAAAAAGAATAAAGAAGAAGAGTATGGCTCCAACTATTTTATAAATAAGTTTTTAGGTTGTAAAATTGTTGAAAATGAAAGGGATATGACCAAAAACTTTGTAAGAGCTGCAGAAGAATGGACTAGAACAAACTTTAATGAAAATGCAGATAAGGCGGAAAAGGTAAGGAGTTCTATTAAGAAAAAGCTTAAACAAGAAGAAAACTTGAACTTACATGAAGTAACAGATCATATATTTGGCGAAGACAAAGAAAAAAAAGCAAGTTTTGTGGATTACGTTTCTTCAGAAGGAGTTCAAGATAATATAATATTAGATAGAGATTGGATAGAAAAAAAGTTTAAAAGAATAAGATTAAAGATAGATAAGGACATTGATCTTTATATAAACGAACAAGCCTATGATGATATAAATAGATTTCAAATACATAGGAATGGGGATGGAACTATAGATATTGTTATAAAGGGAGTTGTTAATTATATTGAAAAGTAATATTAGGGGTTAGGAGTAAGGCACTAGGAATAAGAATTTAAAAGAATTTCTAGTGCCTAATCTCTGCTCAAATAAGAAACAAATAGCTTCAACTTAAAAAGTAACCCATCAGTTTTAAATATAACTGATGGGTTACTACAATATTCTCAGTATTAACTATTAATTAAATTAAAGGCTGTTAGATGAACCTAAAACATTTTTAATTTTGTTTTGAACAAGACCTTCTATAGCTTCTCTTCCAGCACCTAAGTATTTTCTTGGGTCTATTTCTTTTGGATTTTGTGCTAAAACTTTTCTTATGGAAGCTGTTAACGAAAGTCTTAAATCTGTATCCATGTTTATTTTACAAACAGCCATGGAAGATGCTTTTCTTAACATTTCATTAGGAACTCCCTTTGCTCCAGCAATTTCTCCACCAAATTCATTGCACATTTCAACGAAAGTAGGTTCTACGGAAGAAGCACCATGAAGAACTATTGGGAAGTTGTGTATTCCTTCTGCTTCAAGTTTTTCTGTTATAGAAGCTAGTCTATCAAAGTCAAGTTTAGCCTCTCCTTTAAATTTGTAAGCTCCATGACTTGTTCCAATAGCTATAGCTAAGGAATCAACTCCAGTTCTCTTTACGAAATCAACTGCTTCGTTAGGATCTGTATATGTAGCTTCATGACTTGCAACTTTAACATCATCTTCTACACCAGCAAGTTTACCAAGTTCAGCTTCTACTACAACTCCTTTGGAGTGAGCATACTCTACAACTTCTTTTGTAAGTCTTACATTTTCTTCATAATCATAATGAGAACCATCAAACATAACAGATGTAAAGCCAGATTCTATGGCAAGTTTAACTTGATCCATGTTAGCACCGTGATCTAAATGTAGTGCAATATCAATACCCGTGTCTTCAATAGCAGCATCAACCATATGTTTTAAATATTTAGGCCCAGCATATTTTAATGCACCAGCAGAAACTTGAAGAATAACAGCAGAGTTTTCAGCTTTTGCAGCATTTACAACTCCTTGAATTATTTCCATGTTATTAATATTGAATGCACCTATTGCATATTTCCCTTCAAAAGCTTTTTTAAACATTTCCTTTGTTGTAACTAAAGCCATTTATATCACCTTCCATACCAAATTTGTATTTATACTATATATATTATAAATCATGGTAAAATAATTTGCTACAATTATTATAAAATATTACACAATGTTTGCATTTAGAGAAAGAAGTGTAGCATATATATTATAAATGAGTAATAAATATCAAAATATATTTTGAGTGTTAATTTTTTCTAGATTAAGTATATGCTCAAATAAAAATTTTATAGCATAAATGCTCGCCATAGACTCATCTTTGTTATGATAATTAACATATTGTGTTAGTTTGCTAATTTCACTATGAATATTATCTATTTCTCGATGATGCACGAATATACATATTTTATTAGAGTGTGTATTCCATTCAGTCATAAGTTTTTTTACAGTAATATTAGCTTCATCCCATTTTTCTTCTATAATAAGTTTTTCTAGGTTACTATTAGTTGCAGACATGGAAGTACAAGTGTTTGAAAGAAAAAATATAGAATAAATCATTGTACTTATCATAGTTAAAAATAAGATTAGGGGAAGGAATATGTTTTTCATAAAAGTCACTTCCTTTTTTGATAATAAAGCTCTCCTTTAGAATTTATTAATGCTATAAAAACCTCATCTATAGAACTCACTCCAGAAGACTTTAGTTTTGACAAAAGTTTATTTTCAGTCATTTTAACAAGTTCCAAGTTTTCATGATTTACTTTTCCATCAAGAATTAAGGTTATAGGAAGACTATCTTGTTTTGTTTTAATATTCAAATCTTGTTTTGTAACAGGAGTAGAATCCGTCTTAGGTATAATAGATAGTTGACCACTAGTTTCTAAAATAGCATATTGAACATCTTGGATATTATAAAAACCCTGAAGACGGAGCTCCTCCATCAAGTCATTTATATTAAATTTTTGGTGTTTTAGTTCATTGATATCTATTTGCCCATCTTCTATCAAAATACTAGGTTTCCCATTTACTATATTTCTAAGTTTTTCACTTTTCAATTGTAATATTACTAGCGAAGCTTGCAAAACTATTAAAGTTATTATAGGTATAACTCCATGAATTAATGGTACTTCTGTATCTTGCATTGGAAGTGATGCTAGTTCGGAAATCATTATAGTTATAGCAAGTTCAAAAGGCTCTAGCTGACCAATTTGTTTTTTACCCATTATTCTCATAGCTATAATTACTATAAAGTATAATATAATAGTTCTTATAAGTACTATAAACAAAATATCACCCCTCTATAATGTATATTTTTTCTTAAAAATTTCAAAATTATTAGTAAAGTTAGATTAATTTTCACAAATTTAAAGTATAATATTAGTACAATAAATATAGGGGGATAATATATGGCACAGTTTAAATTAAATTTATCAGGCTCAAAGAATGTGATTGTAGAAGAAGGTACCGATATTAAATCTGTAGTAGATAAATACTTAAGTGATATTAAGCTTCCAGCCATTTTGGGAAAAATAAACTATCAGACTTATGAACTTAATAGCCCTGTGAAAGAAAGTGGTACTCTTCAAGTAATTGATATTACAAACAGTATAGGGCTTAAGGCTTATATAAGAACTCTTCAGTTTATACTTATAAAGGCTGTATTAGATATTTTCCCCAATGCTAAAATAAGTATAGAACATTCCTTAAGTAAGGGAATATATGGAGAAATAGAAAAAGAAACCCCTTTAAATGAGGAAGAAATTATAAAGATTAAGGATAAAATGAAAGATCTCATAAGTTTAGATATTGTAATAAACAAAGTAACTGTTAAAAAGGAAGAAGCCATAAAAATATTTAGCAGTTATGGTATGGATGACAAAATAAGGCTTTTAAAACACGTTAATTTAGAAAAAGTAAGTCTTTATGAGTTAGATGGAAGATATGACTACTTTTATGGGCAAATGGCACCATCTACTGGAGTTATTCAAATGTTTGATTTAATATATTATAAACCAGGTCTTCTTTTAAGATACCCTACAGAAGAAAATCCATTCAAGATTCCAGAGTTGATAGAGCATAAAAAGCTTGCTAAAATTTTTAAAGAAACAGAGGAATGGGGAAGAATATTAGATGTAGCAGATGTAGGATCATTAAATGATAAGGTTGAATCAGGAGAAATGATAGATATAATAAGGGTAGCAGAAGCACTGCATGAAAAAAAGGCAGCATATATTGCAGATATGATAAGTGAAAGAAAGAATACAAAGCTTATATTAATTGCAGGTCCATCATCATCTGGTAAAACAACCTTTGCCAGAAGACTAGGCATACAACTTAGAGTTAATGGGCTTATTCCTGTTCCGCTAGGTCTGGATGACTATTTTGTAGACAGAGATAACACTCCTAAGGATGAAAATGGAGAGTTTGACTTTGAATCTATATTTGCTCTTGATTTGGCGCTTTTTAACAAGAACCTTCAGCAAATACTTAGTGGAATGGAAGTTGAAATACCTACTTATAATTTTAAAAAAGGAAAGAGAGAATGGAATGGAGAAAAAATTAAACTTCCTCCCAATGGAATACTTATAGTAGAAGGTATACATGGATTAAATGAAATGCTTACTGCATCTATTCCTTTTGAAAATAAATTTAAAATATATATAAGTGCCCTTACTCAGTTAAACCTTGATAATCACAATAGAATATCTACAACGGATGTTAGAATAATGCGTAGAATTGTAAGGGATTATTTATCAAGGGGCTATGGAGGAGAAGAAACATTAAAAATGTGGCCTTCCATAAAGAGGGGAGAAGAAAAAAATATATTTGTATACCAGGAAAATGCTGATGTAATGTTTAATTCAACGTTAGTGTATGAGTTATGCGTTCTGAAAAAATTTGCTTTAAGTGAATTGAATAAAATACAGCCTGAAAGTAGTGTTTATTATCAGGCGCAAAAGCTTAAGAGCTTTTTAAACTTCTTTAAGGACGTAGACGTGAGCTTTGTACCTGAAAATTCAATTTTAAGAGAATTTATAGGGGGAAGTTGTTTTTATAAGTACTAAAGAAAAGGTGGTTTAATATGAAAAAGTTTGGTGTATTCGATATTGTAGGACCTATAATGATAGGGCCATCAAGTTCTCATACTGCTGGAGCAGCAAGACTTGGAAAGATAGCTAGAATTATAGCAGGCAAGGGAATAAAGTCTGTGGAATTTTACTTGCATGGTTCTTTTGCCAAAACTTATAAAGGACATGGAACGGACAGAGCATTAGTTGCTGGAATACTTGGCATGGATCCGTGGGATGAAAGACTTAGGGATTCCATAAAAATAGCTAAGGATAAGAATATAGATATAACATTCCATGAAGCTGATTTAGGAGATGTCCATCCAAATACGGTAAAGTTTATAATTCATAAGGATGATGGAGCTATAATAGAAGTAATGGGTTCTTCGGTAGGAGGAGGAAATATTGAAATAACTAGAGTAAATGGTGAAGAGATTGAATTTACAGGGGCGTACCCTACTCTTATAATAAATCATATAGATATTCCGGGTATGATTTCTAAAGTTACTGCATTACTATATGAAGGGAATATAAATATTGCCTTTATGAAGGTATATAGAAGTAAAAGAGGAGCAAATGCAACTATGGTATTTGAAACAGATAGCATAGTAGAAGAGAATATAGTACAAAGGATAAAAGATATTCCTTATATAGGGAGTGTCAAAGTAATAAGTCCTACAGAGGAATAAAATTTTAGCTAACTAAGTATACTTAAATAGGAAAAATATTTAAGAGGTGACTATGTCTCACAGAAAGGTAGTTCAAGATTACTATTTAGATATTAATAATTTAGCGGATTTACTGACTAAGTTTACTAATTCTTATAGACTTCTAATTGGAGGTGCTCAAGAGTTAAATGGTATAGCATTAGCTAGTAAAAATGATGTAAAGAAAGCACTACAAAGAGCTAATGAACTAGGGCTCGTTATTGATGATCTTATAGATGTTTTAGATGTATGTGGATGTAATTATATGAACTACTGCAAATTAAAATCTCATGTTATAAAGGCTAAAATTCAAATAAGAAATATTGAAACAGAAGTGGATGAAGAATTAAATCTAAAAGAATAGCTCATTGTAAATTTTTAAAACTTACAATGAGCCTTTTTTATACTTTTTTAAATCTTAATTTGCTTATCATAAGATAAGAGAACATTACCACTAAGATTATTGGCAATATAGGTTGCGCCACTCTATCTATAGTTAATAATGAATAAAGAGCTAAAAAGGAACCGGCTGCAGTAATAGGCACACCAGTAAATAATCCATCAAAGGATGTTATGTTATATCTTGCTAATCTATATGCTCCTGACATAGGGAAAATCAACAATAAAAGATAACCTAAAAGTCCTAATTCTGAAAAGCTATATAAGTTAAATACTAATATAGAAGGTGCAACTCCGAAGGATACTAGATCCGCTAATGAATCTAATTCTTTCCCAATCTCGCTTGATACATCTAAAAATCTAGCTACCCTACCATCATATCTATCTATTAATCCAGCAATAAGAATAAATAGAGAGGCCATTTTATAATCAGCTTGAAAAGTCATAATTAAAGACAATACCCCAAAAGCCAAATTACTTAAAGTAAAAATATTAGGGACTGCGTTTTTGTTCATTAAAATATCAACTCCTAAAAATTTTTAATAAATACAATAATATAAATGCGGTTACTATATATTATAACTCAAATCTAATTTATAATTAATAAAAACTTAAAAAAATTATTAAAATTTTTATGAATTAATAATTTTAACAATATTTTACTAGCAAGTATCCTAATAAGTTTAGATTTATATAAATCATATAAAGTATAGTATTATAAATAAATATTCAGGAGAAACTATGACGGGAGGTGTTATGATATGAAAGTAAAAGATATTATGACAAAAAATGTAGCAAGTTTAAATCCAGAGGATACTGTAGAGCATGCAGCACAACTTATGAAGGAATATAACATAGGATCTCTTCCGGTGTGTAATGAAGAGAAGGTAATAGGCATAATTACAGATAGGGATATAGCTATAAGATCCTCAGCAGAAGGAGAGAATGTTCAAAAGCAAACAGTTAGAGACATAATGACATCTAATCCTGTAACTATAAAAAGTGATATAGATGTAGAAGATGCAGCAAGAATAATGAGTGAAAGACAAATAAGAAGATTACCAGTAATTGAAAGTAATAATTTGGTAGGAATGCTTTCTTTAGGAGACGTTTCTGTGGAATCAGGTTCAAATGAAACTGCAGGAGAGGCTTTAAGTAATATCTCAGAACCAAGTACACCTTTGTTATAATAAGGCATCCATTTAGAAAAGCAATTTGTAACAAAATAAAAAAATTTATTAACTATCATTTAAAGCCAAATCCACAAGCTTTGTGTATCTTGTGGGTTTGGTAAATATATACTATAATAATTAAGGAAACATCTTATAATTCTGTATGGGTTATTTAAAAAAATAGGAGATCTAGTATGAAAAAAGTAAAATTTATTTATAATCCTTATTCAGGTGAAAATTCAATAATTTCTGATCTGGATAATATCGTAAAAATACACCAAAGATATAACTATTCTATAGTCCCTTATAGAATAAGTATGGACTATGATTTATCTAAAGCTTTTGATGATATAGACGAGAGTTTTAGTTACATATTGGTTGCTGGAGGAGATGGAACCTTAGATAATGTAGTGAATCATATGAGGAACTTGAATATAAATAAACCTATTGGTATACTTCCCGTGGGAACTGCAAATGATTTTGCTAAGTATTTAGGCATACCTCAAGATGTAGAAGAAGCTTGCATTCAAATTTTAAATAGTAAACCTAAGGGTGTAGATTTAGGGAAAGTTAATGATAAGTATTTTTTGAATGTAGCAAGTACGGGTTTATTTACAGATATATCTCAAAAAACAGATGTGAATTTAAAAAATAGCTTAGGTAAGCTGGCTTACTATGTAAAAGGGATAGAACAAATACCTAATTTTAGAAAGCTAAGGGTTAAAGTAACCTCGGAAGAAATAACTTATGATGGTGATATGTATTTAATGTTAGTGTTCAATGGACAAACAGCTGGAAATTTAAAATTAGCATATAAAGCCCAGACGGACGATGGCCTATTAGATGTTATTATAATTAAGGCAGCAACTATTAGAGATATGATACCTCTGTTTATAAAAATGATAAGAGGGGATCACTTAGAAGATACTACAAGTATATTGTATTTTAAGACAGGTAATTTACAGGTAGAAACAGAAGAAAATATTGTTACAGATATAGATGGAGAAAGAGGACCAGATTTTCCTCTTACAATTGAATGTATAAAAGAAGGCATTCAAATGCTTGGCATTGATATAAATCAAGAAAAACATAGTTTAAAAAGACCTGGACTTATAAGGGCAAGATTAAAATAACAAAATGGATACAGAATAAAAATTCTGCATCCATTTATTTTTAGCGTTTTTTTGATTTCTTATTTTTGATATTCCGTTTATTTGATGAGTTTTTAGGCTCTTTATCTCCAATAAGGCAATGGGCGCCTTTTCCAATAAGGTCTTGACGATTACATGCTATAAGGGCATCTTTAACTGTATTATAATTTTTAGGTATTTTAAATTGAAGCAAAGCCCTTTGCATATTTTTTTCCTTTTGAGTTTTAGGTGTATATACTTTTTCTCCTGTAAGGGGATTTATTCCAGTGTAATATATAGTAGTTGAGAGACTGCCAGGAGTAGGGTAAAAATCCTGCACTTGTTCAGGAATGTATCCCATTTGCTTTATATATTGTGAAAGTTCAACTGCTGCATTTAAGTCACTACCAGGATGGCTAGACATCAGGTAAGGGACCAAATATTGTTTTTTATCTAAATTTTTATTTATAGATTTATATTTATTTATAAACTTTTCGTATACATCATTATTAGGTTTTCCCATATATTTTAATACTTTGTTACTTATATGTTCAGGAGCAACCTTTAGCTGACCGCTTACATGATGTTTACATAAGTCTTTGAAAAAATCATCCTTTTTGTCAAGCATTAAATAATCAAATCTAATACCTGAACGAATGAACACCTTTTTAACATTGGGCAGAGATCTTACTCTTCTTAAAAGACCTAGATATTCACTATGATCTACAATTAAATTTTTGCACGGAGTTGGAAACATACATTGTCTATCTTTACAAGTACCTTTAGTTTCTTGAATTTTGCAAGCTCTGTGTCTAAAATTAGCTGTAGGACCACCTATATCATGAATATAACCTTTAAAGTCAGGAAGAGTAGTTAAAAGTGTTGCTTCATCTACTATAGAGTCTTGGCTTCTGTTTTGAATAACCCTTCCTTGATGAAAGGTTAAAGCACAAAATGAGCAAGAACCAAAGCATCCTCTATGACTTGTAATGGAAAACTTAACTTCTGTTATAGCAGGAATTCCACCATCTTTTTCATACATTGGATGATAGGTTCTGGTAAATGGAAGGTTATAAACCTCATCCATTTCCCTTTCTGTCAAAGGAACTTGCGGTGGATTTTGAACTATATATTGCTCGCCGTGTTTTTGTACTACAGTTTTTCCTCGAATGGCATCTTGTTCATAGTACGAAAGCTTAAAGCTCTCGGCATAGGATTTTTTATCTTCTACGCACTCTTCAAATGAAGGAATTTCCACAAAGTCATTTAAATAACTTATATCTTTTGTAGAATATACAGTACCTAAAACATTATTTATTTTAGAGATATCCATTCCGTATTTTAAAAGATCTGCAACTTGAATAATGATTTTTTCTCCCATGCCGTATATTAATAAATCAGCTTTAGAATCTAATAAAATGCTTCTTCGTATTTTATCATCCCAATAATCATAATGTGCAAATCTTCTAAGGCTACCTTCGATTCCTCCTATTATAATAGGAACATCCTTGTATGCTTCACGAGCACGATTGGAGTATACTATTACAGCCCTGTCTGGCCTATAGCCAGATTTACCTCCTGGAGAATATAAATCATCATGGCGCCTTTTTTTAGAAACAGTATAATGATTAACCATGGAATCAATATTCCCTGAATTTATTAAAAAGGCATATTTAGGTTTTCCTAAAGCTTTAAAGCTCTCCGCACTTTTCCAGTCAGGTTGAGCGATTATGCCTACCGTATATCCCTGGCTTTCTAAGACTCTACTTATTATAGCAGAGCCAAAGGATGGGTGGTCAACATAAGCGTCGCCTGTTATAAGTACAAAGTCAAGCTGACTTATGCCTCGTTGTTTTAAATCCTGTTTATTTACAGGTAAAAAATTTTTATTTAAATTCATATTTATAATAAACTCCTATTCTAATTTTATAGTTTATTGTGTACATATTATAAAGCCTTCTAATTATACTATTATAATCTATTTTGTTAGGTAGTAAACATATTTTAAGAAATATCTAGAAATTTACAAGGAGTAAGAATTTTAATGAATTATTTGTAAAAAAGTATATTTTCTTAATAAATTGAATACATAATTCATAGGAAACAGTAAATAATAGATAAAAACTGTAGATTTTTTAATCCAAATGTATGTGAAGCTATTTATTAAGGAGATTTAAAGAAATATCAAATTTTATGGTTGCAAATTCTTTATTTAGTAATATAATAGTAGTATAATAAAATTTAAAATTTAAGGTTAGGTGAGGCTCCTATATAGAGATACGCTGCTGCCCGGAAACATCGAGAGATGCCAATGGGTCAACAAGTACTACCGAATTAAGGTTTTATTTAACGTAGCTGGACTTTGTCCTCATGCTATATAGTGCTAAAACTCAACGAAAATTATTTTTGTTTGTTTTAGGGAGCCTTTGCGCTCTTTTTGTTTTTTGATTAAGTAATCAGGTGGTGAATTTAAATGGAAAGTGGCCCTCGTAGTGGTCGGACAAACTTAAAAAAATTAAATATGTGCTATGCAGAGGCGTGCTTCTATATTATAAGGTGATTTAAGAAGGACTCTTTATACTAATACGGTATTCCTCTGCATAGGAAGGAGGAATATTATGAAAAGGGTAGAAAGTTTCTTCTTGAGTAAAATTCTCTATAGAAAAGTATATGATGAATTTGGAGATAACATTGGGAAACTATGGGACATTTATGTTACCACAGAAGATGGTATGCCAAGGGCAATCGGCTATAAAATTAAAAAGGATGGGGAAATCTTCAATTATGAGTTTAAATTAATTCAGTTTATTGAAGATGATCATGGCAAAATGATAACCAAAGTAAAGGGTGCCAGAGAAATAATTCCTAGAGCATACTCGTATCTCTTATCTAGGCATCTTTTAGATAAGCAGATAGTAGATATAAATGGGAAAAAGGTAGTGAGAGTTAATGACCTTAGAATGGCAGAAATTGCAGGTGAATATAGGGTGATTGCAGTAGACACAGGAATACTTGCACTAGCTAGAAGGCTGAATATGGAAGTAATTGCCCAAAAGGCATATAATTTTTTCCATAGGAAACCTGGAGATAGTATTATTATGTGGGATAATGTGGAATCATTAGAGATGATAAATAATAATCTTAAGCTATCGGTACCATATAAAAAACTATCAAAGCTTCATCCTGCAGATTTAGCAGATATCTTAGAAGAAATGGACACAAAGTATAGAAGCTTGGTTTTTGAAAGTTTTGATGAAGACTTAGCTGCAAATATATTAGAAGAAATTGAACCAGAAATTCAAGCTAATATCTTAGAAAATTTGAGTCAAACAAAAAGAGCTGAGGTATTAGATAGTATGCCAAATGATGAAATTGCAGATCTTTTAGATGAGGTAGATGAAGAAACAGCAGAAAAGATACTTTTGACATTAGAAAAGGAAGATGCAGATGAAGTCAGGGAACTCATGACCTATGAAGATGAAACTGCAGGAAGTATAATGAATAAGGATTTCATAGCGTTTAACATAGATATTACTGTTCAGGAAACTATAGAAATTTTAAGGGAAATGAAGCCGGATCATGAAGTTATGCATTATATATATATTATAGATAAAGATGAAAAGTTAAAAGGAGCAGTTTCCTTAACAGATTTAATACTTTCCCCCCTTGATGGGAAACTTACGGATATAATGGTTAATGACTTTGCTAAAATAAAAGATAGTGAAAGTATTAATGAAGCAGTTGAATTGTCCATAAAATATGACTTGCTTGCATTACCTGTAGTAGATGAGGAAGAAAAACTTTGTGGAATTATAATAATAAGCGATATAATAGAAGATATATTTGCTCCTACTTGGAGAAAGAAGTTTAAAAAAGCAGGCTAAATTAAGCCTGCTTTTTTCTATTTAATGAGTATTTTTTTTGGAAATATGCAGAAAATATATTTATATACACAATTTTTAAGGAGGACGCAGTAATGAGGAAGTACTTAAGCTTCAGAAAAATTGTACTTTATATGATGGTAGGACTTATAGCATATTTCAGTATATACATCTATTTCACACCTTATAATAAGGCATTAGATGTAATTACATATTATTATGGTTCAAAAGGAGATAGAGTTTCCCAAATTCAACAAAAGTTAAAAAATTGGCAGTATTATGATGGTACAGTAGATGGAATATATGGATATGGAACCTATACTGCGGTTAAGAAGTTTCAAGAAAAGAATGGGCTTAAGGCTGATGGAGTGGTAGGTGATGCTACTTTAAAGGCTCTAGGTATATATATAACTTCACAAAGTAACACATCATCACAGGGCAGCAATGGAAATAATCCAAAACCACCAACAAATACTACCAATAATCAAGATGTGCAGCTTTTAGCAAGACTTATAAATGGAGAAGCAAGAGGAGAACCTTATGAAGGGCAAGTAGCTGTAGGAGCGGTAGTTTTAAATAGAACAAGAGACTCGAGATTCCCATCAACCATAGCGGGGGTTATTTATCAACCAGGGGCATTTACAGCTATAGTAGATGGTCAAATAAATGCACAAATGCAGCAAAGTTCAGTAAATGCCGCTATAGATGCATTAAATGGATGGGATCCTTCAGGTGGAGCAGTATACTACTTTAATCCTGTTACAGCAACTAGCGGATGGATATGGTCACGTCCATTAATAAAGATTATAGGAAAGCATAGGTTTTGTAGATAAGAATTGATGATGATATATATATATATATATATATATATATATTCGGGAATTAATATTGTCCATAAATGTCGTAAATTACATAGTTGACAAATAGAAAATAAAGAATATAATAATATTATATAATCCATAGTAAAATAGTCGGAAATACATTGAAAGAGGAAAGTAATATAAATTGAATTTACAGAGAGGAAATCTAGTATGCTGAGAGGATTTCTATATAAAGATTTATATGAAGTGCCCTCTGGAGTATTGCACCGAAATATTAAGTAGGCTGCAACGGAATCAACCGTTAAATTGATAGAGCATATAATGTGCTTGAATATATCACACAATTTTTTGTGTAGAGTGGAATAACGAATAATAACTTCGTCTCTATAAATTAGAGGCGAAGTTTTTTGTATATAATCTTACATCAATATAAACTTCATGCATAATTAAAATTATAAAAAGGAGATGTTAATATGATATATAACAATGCTTTAGAAATGATAGGAAACACACCTATTTTAAAATTAAATAATATAAATGATAAGAACGCAGCAGAAGTATATGTAAAACTTGAAAAATATAATCCAGGTGGAAGTATAAAAGATAGAGCAGCTCTTGGTATGATAGAAAAAGCTGAAAGACTAGGACTTATTAAAAAAGGAGACACTATAGTTGAGCCTACTAGTGGTAATACTGGTATTGGACTGGCTATGGCAGGAAAGTTAAAGGGGTATAAGGTTATAATTGTTATGCCAGATACAATGAGTATTGAGAGGAGAAATACAATAAGTGCTTATGGAGCTGAGCTAGTGTTAACAGATGGAAAGCTTGGAATGAAAGGCGCAATAGAAAAAGCGGAGGAGCTAGTTAAAGATTCTGAAGGATTCTATATACCTCAACAGTTTGAAAATGAAGCTAATCCAGAAAGACATTATGAGACTACTGCAGAAGAAATAATAAAGGATATTCCAGATATTGATACATTTGTAGCTTCTGTAGGTACAGGCGGAACAATTATTGGAGTAGGAAGAAAACTAAAAGAATTAAAAAATGATATAAAAATCATAGCTATAGAGCCTGAAAAATCTCCACTCATTTCAGGAGGAAAAGCTGCACCTCATAAAATTCAAGGGATAGGAGCTAATTTTATACCAGGAATATATGATGAGAGTGTTGTAGATGAAGTAATTACTGTAACGGATGAAGAAGCATTTGAATATGCTAGGCTTATGGCAAGTGAAGAGGGCATAATGGTTGGAATATCATCAGGAGCGAATATAGCTATTGCACTTAAAGTTGCAAAGAAGCTAGGAGCTGGCAGAAAAGTAGTTACTGTAGCACCAGATGGAGGAGAGAAGTACCTATCAACAGGACTATATGATTAGTAAAAGGAGTTTGAGAAAGATTTATGTTTAGTAAATTGAAATACGATTTAGATTTTGTATTAAAAAATGATCCTGCTGCAAGAAATAGATTAGAAGTATTACTTTTATATCCATCTATTCATGCGTTAATAAATCATAGAATGGCACACTTTTTTTATAAGAAAAACATGTTTTTTATGGCAAGGTTTATTTCTCAAATATCTAGATTTTTTACAGGAATAGAAATTCATCCAGGAGCAACAATAGGGAGAGGGCTATTTATAGACCATGGTATGGGAGTAGTTATTGGAGAAACAGCAGAAGTAGGGGATAATGTAATAATGTATCATGGTGTTACTTTAGGTGGAACTGGTAAAAATAAGGGAAAAAGGCACCCCACTGTTGGAAGTAATGTAGTTATAGGAGCAGGAGCTAAGGTTTTAGGACCAATATCATTAGGTATAAATTCTAAGATAGGAGCTAATGCGGTTGTTTTAAAGGATGTGCCAGAAAACTGTACTGCGGTTGGAATACCTGCAAAAGTTGTAAAATGTGATGATAATCCTATAATAAAAATAGATGATTATAGAAACAAGATAAAGGGATTATAGATGAATATGAATTATAAAGAAAATATAATAAAATTTTGTGAAAACTTGGGTCTAGATACTATAGGCTTTACAGGACTTAGAAGGTTTGATGAATTACATGAGTTCTTAGAATCTAGAAGGCAAGATGGATTGGAAAATGAATTTGAAATAGAAGATATAGAAAGCAGAATAAACCCAATGCTTTATATGGAGGAAGGAAAGACAATTATCTCAATTGCCTTTCCTTATCTCTTTAGCAAAGAGATAAGCCGAGATATATACTTTTCTAAATACACTAGAGGTGGGGACTATCACAAAGTAGTGTCGATGTATTTAAAAAGAATATGTGAATATATAGAAAGTATTGGGGGAAGGTCTAAATATTTTGTGGATAGTAATGCATTGCCTGAAAGATACATAGCACATTTATGTGGTATAGGATTTCTTGGGAAAAATAATATGATAATTACAAAGAAATATGGGTCTTATGTATTTTTAGGAGAAATAATAACAGATTTGTCTATAGAAGAGGATACACCTATAAAATGTGGATGCAATGAATGTGATTTATGCATAAAAGCTTGTCCTACTAAATGTATAAATAAAGAAAAAACTAATCCTAATATATGTTTGTCTTATATAACTCAAAAAAAGCATATTGAAGACGAATGGTTTGATAAAATTAATGGAAGGATATTTGGATGTGATACCTGTCAGGACTTATGTCCTTTTAATAGGTATGCCGAATTATCTAATATAAATGAGTTTAAACCTTTTGAATATATGCAGAGCATAAATGAAGATGAAATTCTAAATTTAAATAATAAAGCCTTTAAGGCCAAATATGCAAGTACTTCTTCTGGTTGGAGAGGAAAAAATATTCTTACAAGAAATACCATGATACATCTTATGAAGAATAGAAAATATAAGGGGCCTATATCCTTTAATTCACCTTACCTTGAGGATTATTATTGTAGACTTTTAAAACATTTCAAATTATAATTTAATTATAATATATTGTTTTGAGGAAAGGTGGAACTAGTATGATTTCTCCATTAGCTGTAAAAATCATATCCAAATTGCCAAGGGGCATGGTATGTTTCTTAGCTAAAAGGATAGTAAATAGATACATGAATAAATATGCACATATAAAGGTTACTGGTATGGAAAATTTAAGAGACATAAAAAAGCCTATACTTTTTATATGTAATCATTTAAGTAATTCGGATGCTTTGGTTTTGATGGAAGTGTTTAAGGATTACGATTTAACGTTTGTAGCAGGAGCAAAGCTTTCAAATAATCCATTAACAAATCTTGGAATAAGCATTGCGAAAACAATAACAATTAAACCAAATACTGCTGATAAGGATGCCTTATCAAGTATAATAAAGGCATTAAGAGCGGGAAATAATATACTTATATTCCCCGAGGGTACAAGAAGTAGAACTGCAAGTTTAATAGAAGGAAAAAAAGGGGCAGTTTTAATTCAAAAGCTATCTAAGGCCACAGTAATTCCAGTGGCAATGCATGGAACAGAAAAGCTTTTGCCTATAAATGATAGTGATATGGGCGGTGAAAAATTTCAACATGCAAAAGTATATGTAAATGTAGGAAAAGCAATAGATATACCTTTAAAAGAAAAGGAAGAAGATAAGCATGATTATGAAGAAAGAATAATTACATGTTTTATGAAAAGTATAGCAGCGCTACTACCTGAGGACTATAGGGGAATATATAAATAGTAAAGGTGTGGTGATTTATTTGGAAAAGGAAAATATAGATAAGGTAATTGAAATTTTAGGAGAAACTTATCCAAATGCAGAATGTGAATTGAATTTTAAATCACCTTATGAGCTTTTAGTTGCTACAATTTTATCTGCACAATGCACAGATAAAAGAGTAAATGTAGTTACTGGTGAATTATTTAAGGAATATAATACTCCTGAAAAAATGGTAGAGTTAACAGAAGAGGAACTAGGTGAAAAGATAAGAAGCTGTGGGTTTTATAAAAATAAGAGCAAAAACATACTGGAGACATCAAAATCTATAATAATGGAACATAATGGAGAAGTGCCAAAAACTATGGAACAGCTTATAAGTCTTCCTGGAGTTGGAAGAAAAACTGCAAATGTAGTATTATCTAATGCATTTGGTGTTCCGGCAATTGCTGTAGATACCCATGTATTTAGGGTGTCAAATAGAATAGGAATTGCTCATGGGAATACTCCTGAACAAGTGGAACAGGAACTTATGACAAATGTATCCAAAGATATGTGGAGTATTACTCATCATTATTTAATATGGCATGGGAGAAATATATGCAAAGCTCGGAAGCCTGATTGTGAGATATGCCCTGTAGCGCCATATTGCAAGTATTACTTAGAAAATGTTTCAACTATTTAAAATTTACATAAAGGGGATGTTGTAATGAATATTAAGGAAGAAGCATTAAAATTGCACAGTGAGAAGAAGGGTAAATTGGAGGTAATAGGAAAAGTAGAAGTTAAGAATAGGCAAGACTTGGCATTGGCATATACACCAGGAGTTGCAGAACCATGTCTTAAAATTGCAGAGGATAAAGAAAAAGCATATGAATATACTATAAAAGGAAATACCATAGGTGTTGTAACTAATGGAACTGCAGTTTTAGGTCTTGGAAATATAGGACCTCTTGCAGGGCTTCCAGTTATGGAGGGGAAAGCATTGTTATTTAAGGAGTTTTCAGGAATAGATGCTTTTCCAATATGCATAGATAGTGAGGATCCAGAAGAAATCATTAAAACTGTAAAGCTTATATCACCTGTATTTGGAGGGATAAACTTAGAAGATATAAAGGCACCTGAATGTTTTTATATAGAAAAGAGATTAAAGGAAGAGCTTAATATACCTGTATTCCATGATGATCAACATGGTACAGCGATAGTGGTTTTGGCAGGACTTTATAATGCACTTAAGTTAGTTGGTAAGGAAATTTCAAAGGCAAAAATAGTTATAAACGGAGCAGGTTCAGCTGGAATCGCTATATGCAAGCTTTTATTAAATGCAGGGGCTCAAAACATAGTTATGTGTGACATTAAGGGTGCATTAGTAGAGGGAGATGAAACATTAAACTCAGCACAGCAGGAAATTGCAAAGGTTACAAATAGGGAAAAAGAAATAGGAACATTAAAAGATATTATAAAAGGAAGAGATGTATTTATAGGAGTTTCTGCACCTAATATAGTAACTAAAGAAATGGTAAGTACTATGAATGAAGAGAGCATACTATTTGCTATGGCAAATCCAACACCTGAAATAATGCCTGATGAAGCAAAACTAGGTGGAGCAAGAGTAGTAGCTACAGGAAGATCAGATTTTCCTAATCAAATAAATAATGTTTTAGTATTTCCAGGAATATTTAAGGGAGCCCTAGAAGCAAGAGCAACAGGAATAACTGAAGAAATGAAACTTGCAGCAGCAAAGGGAATTGCAAGTATAGTTAAAGATGAAGAACTAAAAGATGATTATATAATTCCGGATGTATTTAACAAGGCAGTATGTGAAGCGGTAGCAAATGAAGTAAAAAGAATAGCAAGGAACAGTTAATTAGGGGTAAGGAACTAGGTGCTAATAAGGGTAGGAATTTAATGAATGTGTAAATTCTACCCTTATTAGCACCTATAAAAGTTTTCTTCTTAAAAAATCCAATACAGAAGTTACAGTTCTTTCACGCACACTTTGCCTGTCGCCAGGTAAGTTTAATTTCTTCACATAAGTGTTACCTTTTATATAAAGCCCAATGTATACAAGGCCTACAGGTTTTTCATCTGTCCCACCATCTGGTCCTGCAATGCCTGTTATTGAAATGCCTATATCAGTACCAGAAGTTCTTGCGACTCCTTCAGCCATTTCTATTGCAGTATTTTCGCTTACTGCACCGTAAGTTTCCAAGGTTTCTTTTTTTACACCAAGCCTTTTCATCTTAGCTTCATTACTATAAGTAACACATCCGTCCATAAATATTCCAGATATGCCAGGATAGTTTATAAGCCTTCCTGAAAGAAGACCGCCAGTACAGGATTCTGCAGTAGATAAGCTTAGTTTTTTTTCAATTAGCATTTGAGCTACTACGTTTTCTAATGCAGTTTCTCCTTCGCCATAAATATTCTCACCTATAATATCACGTATTTCGCTTTCTACAGGAGATATAAGTTTAAATGCCTCTTCTCTATTTGAAGCTTTAGCGGTAATTCTCAAAGTAACTTCATTTTCCTTTGCATAAGGAGCTACAGTAGGATTGGTTTGATTTTCTATTATATGAGATATTTGAGTTGCTACAGAAGATTCCCCAATACCACAAATTCTTAAGGTCTTAGATATTAAAATACCCTGCTGAAACTTTTTAAGATATGGAACAACGTAATTTTCAAACATAGGTTTATTTTCCTTAGGGGGACCAGGCAGTAAGATAAGAATTTTACCGTTATCTTCTATAATGCAGCCAGGAGCAGTGCCATGATAATTGGCAAGTACAATTGAACCTTCTGGAAAATAAGCTTGTTTTTTATTGTTTTCAGTTAAAGTTCTATTAAGAGTTTTAAAAAAAGCATCTATTTTATCTAAAGATTCCTTATGAAGTACTAATTTTTTATTAAAGTAAGCAGAACCTACTTCCTTTGTTAGGTCATCTGTAGTAGGACCAAGTCCACCTGTAGTTATTACTATATCAGATCTTTTAAAAGAAGTTTTTAATTCCTCGGTGAGTCTTTCTGAATTATCTCCAATTACAGATTGATGGTATACAAAGATGCCCATATCTGCAAGAGATTTTGAAAGATACTGAGCATTAGTATTTATTATATCTCCTAAAAGAATTTCTGTACCCACAGCAATAATGTCAGCCTTCATTATCAACCACATCCTTATTTTTATATATTATTATTTTATCACAAAAAAAGCTTTTAGACGTTGTATGGATTTATAAAAAGTTTTAAAACCATATTGAGTTTAAGTTAATGTCTTAATAATTATAATGATAACTTTAAAGAGAATTACATATACTGATTAAGGGAAATATAATATGTACCAAACTGATGTAGTGACTAGAAAGGAGTAAAATTAACTAAAAGCTAACAAATAGCAGAATTGACAACTATAGCTATATGCTTGATAATTAATCTAACATAATAAAAAGGAGAGTGTATGGCAGTATGAATAAAACCTTGAAAACTGTACTAATAGTGCTGGCAGTAATTTTAGTTCTAGTGGCACCAGTAATATCTAGTTATAACAAGATGATTACTTTAGATCAAAAGGCTAAAAAGGCAGAGTCCAATATAGATACTCAATTAAAAAGAAGGTCTGACTTAATTCCTAATTTAGTGGAAACGGTAAAGGGATATGCAACTCAAGAAAAGGATATATTTACCGACATAGCTAATGCTCGTGCCAAACTTGGAGGAGCACAATCTGTAGGAGAAAAAGCTAATGCAGACAGTCAATTATCTGGAGCACTTGGAAGACTTTTAGTGGTTGTAGAACAATACCCACAATTAAAATCCAACGAAAATTTTAGAGACTTAACTACAAATCTTGAGGGAACAGAAAATAGAATAAATATAGCAAGGCAAGATTATAACGAAGCTGTGGATGAGTATAATACAAGTATAAGAAAGTTCCCAGCGTCTATAGTAGCTTCTATATTTAGATTTGAGCAAAGAGAATATTATAAAATTGATGAGGGCTCAAGAGAAGTACCTAAAGTAGATTTTGATATGGGCAAATAAGTATGAAAAGATTATATAAGCTTTTAATATGTATTATAGCGGTTCTCTTTTTGCTGCCTGCACCTGTGCAAGGTGCAGAAATAAAATTTCCCTCACCAACTAATTTAAAGTATGTAAATGACTATGTAGGAGTGCTTGACGAGGAAACTAAAGCATATGTAGTATCTGTAGGGAAGGAACTTGAAGATAAAACAGGGGCACAAGTTACCACAGTTATAATAAATTCATTAGAAGGAAGCGACATAGAAACTTATGCAAATAAGCTTTTTAGGAGTTGGGGAATAGGACAGCAAGGGAAAAATAATGGCCTTTTAATTCTTATTTCCATGAAAGATAGACTTAGAAGAGTTGAAGTAGGAAAAGGTCTTGAAGGTGCTGTGCCAGATACCCTAAGTGATAGGATTATGGAAAACCTATTTAAACCTCCTTTTCAAGCTGGGGATTATAGTAAAGGAATAAGGAATTCTTATTCAGCCTTTGCAGATGCTGTGGCTAAAGAATATAACGTTACATTAGAAAAAAATAAACCTGTAAATTTAAAAGGAACTACTTCAAATGCCGATAGAAGAACATCCAAGGTCCCAGGAATTATAATAGGGCTTTTAGTTCTAGATTTCTTATTAAATAGAGGAAGAATAACGAGAACGCTATTAGAATTAATGTTTTGGAGTTCCTTCTTTGGTGGAAGGGGCGGCAGAGGAGGCCCTGGCGGCTTTGGTGGCGGAGGCTTCGGTGGAGGTAGTTCGGGAAGTTCCGGTGGATTTGGAGGTTTTGGAGGAGGGAGCTCTGGTGGAGGAGGTTCCTCAGGAGATTGGTAGGATATAACTAACGTATTGATATAAAGTTTAAAATGGTAATAACAATAAAGTTAAAGCTCTCATGGAATACCGTGAGAGCTTTAACTTTAAGGATTAATTTAATATTTTAGACAAAAATTGATAATATGTTTATTGTAAAAGATAGGGCCATTATTTATAATAGACAGTGTAAATAATAGATAAAATTACATTTATGTGTTTGGAAGGAGTATTTTAGTAAATGGGAAAAATGAAATTAAGAGGTATTTTATTGACTTTGTCAGCCATTATTGTACTGACAGGTTGTTCAAAAGGAAAAGATAATACTAAGTCTACAGCAAATGTAGAAGTAAACCTAACTCCAGTTCAAGTAGCTTCTGTAAAAAAGGACACTATAAAAGATATAACTATGGTTAGTGGAAAGGTAGTACCTACTCAAGAAGTAGCTGTATCACCTAAATTAGGCGGAAAGGTAACTAATATAAGAGTTAAGGTTGGGGATAGAGTAAATAAGGGAGATATATTATTTACTCTAGATGATGGTGATGCGCAGGCTAGAGTAGAACAGGCACAATCAGGAGTGCAATCTTCACAGGCAGCTATCGAACAGGCACAGTCAGGGATAGCGTCAGCGGAGGCAGCTTATAAGACTGCAAAGGCGAATTATGATGCAAGCTTAGAAAAAATACAAAATGCAAAGGTTAATTTAGAAAGAATGAAAGTGCTATATCAAGAAGGAATAATATCAAAATCTCAATATGAGCAAGCAGAACTTGCTGCATCAGATAGTTCACTTCAAATTTTAAAGTCTCAATTAGCTCAAGCAGAATCTGCATACAAGCAACCACAGGCATCACAAAAGCAAGCACAAGCAGCGATGGGACAGGCATCTTCGTCCTACAGGCAGGCGGTACAAGCCTTGGAAGATACTGTTGTAAGAGCACCTTTAGATGGATTTGTAACAGCCCTTAATATAGAAGTAGGTGAAATGTCATCAAGTATGCAGGCACCAATTACCATATCTAGTTTAAGTAAAGTATATGTGAAAATAAATGTAACAGAAAATATTATTAATAAAATAAAAAGCGGAGATAAGGTAACAGCTAATTTTTCAGCGCTAAATAATAAGGAATTTGTGGGCACAATAAGCACTATAACGCCTGTAGCAAATTCTACTACTCAATTATTTGATATAAATATTGAAATAGACAATAAAGATAATGTTATCAAAGCAGGTATGTTTGCAAATATAAAGTTTAGCACAAATTCAAAAAATAATGTTTTAACTGTAAATAGTGAAGCCGTACTTCAAAAGGAAGATAAGAATGTAGTTTATATAGTAAAAGATAATAAAACAATAGAAAAACAGGTATCCATCGGAATAGACAATGGAGATTTTGCAGAGATTACTTCAGGGCTGGCTCAAGGAGATAAGGTAATTATAAAAGGCCAGCACTATGTAGAAAATGATCAAAAAGTAAAGGTAGTAGAAGGTGTTAAATAATGAATATATCAAAGTTATCTGTAAAACGTCCTGTAACAACATTGATGTGTATTTTTATAGTCCTAATTTTAGGGTTTGTCTCCTTTTCTAAAATATCTATTGATCTATTGCCAAATATCGAGTATCCCGTAGCAATTGTATCCACAAGCTATCCTAATGTTGGATCAGAGGAAATAGAAAAGCTAGTGACAAGGCCTATAGAACAAGCAGTAGCTACTGTAGAAAATATAGATACTATATCATCTATAAGTTCAGAGGGTAATTCTATAGTAATAGTTCAATTTAATTTTGGAACAGATATGAACTTTGCCTCTCTTAAAATGAGAGAAAAGGTTGATATGGTAAAAGGAATGCTGCCATCAGAAGCTAATAGCCCAACCGTCTTAAAACTAGATCCTAATGCACAGCCTATAATGCAGCTTTCAGTATCACAGGGAAATGATCTAGCAAAGATGCAAGCATTTGCAGAAGATACCATAAAACCAGCATTAGAAAGAATAGAAGGGGTTGCATCTGTAAGTATATCAGGAGGATATGAAAAAGAAGTTGTAATAGATACTAATGCAGCTAGACTAAAGGGGTATGGATTAAGCATTGATTATATTGCACAAATACTTGCAGCAGAAAATTTAAATTTACCAGGCGGTACGGTAAAAAAAGGTAACCAAGAATTATTTATAAGAAATATAGGAGAATTTACAAATTTAGAGGAAATAAAGAAGGTTCCGATACCTTTAAAAACTGGAGGAATAATTTATCTTTCAGATATAGCTGATATCTCTTTCCAAAACAAAGCTAAAACTTCTATTTCAAAGGTAGATGGAAAAGAAAACATAAATATTAGTATACAAAAACAATCAGGAACAAATACTGTGAAAATAGCAAATCAAATAAATAAGCAAATAGATAAGTTAAAGAATGAATACTCAAGTTTACAAATAGAAAAGGCATTTGACCAGTCAGAATATATAAGTAAATCTATAAGTAATGTATCAACCAGTGCTGTTACAGGGGCAATACTTGCAGTATTTATACTTTACATATTTTTAAGAAATATAAGAAGTACTTTCATAATAGGAACGTCTATACCAATTTCTATAATTTCAACATTTATACTGATATACTTTAATGGAATCACTTTAAACCTTATGACATTAGGTGGACTAGCACTTGGGGTTGGTATGCTTGTTGATAATTCAATAGTTGTACTTGAAAATATATATAGATTTAGGCAACAGGGATACTCAAGGATTGATGCAGCTATACAGGGAACTCAAGAAGTAATGATATCAGTTATAGCTTCAACGCTTACAACAGTAGCTGTATTTTTACCTATAGCATTTGCACAAGGTATCACTGCTATTATATTTAAGGAGTTAGCTTTAACTGTTACATTTTCTCTAACAGCATCTTTAATTGTTTCGTTGACACTTGTGCCTATGTTATCTTCAAAACTACTAAAGGTTGACGAGTATCAGGGAAAACATCATGAGGGTAAGAACAAATTGTTTTCCAAGATTTACGACGGATTTGATAAGGCCTTTGCATTTGTAGAAAATAAATACAAGGGGTTATTATCTAGAGCATTAAAGCACAGAAAGATAACTGTTATTATTACAATAGTAGCATTCATATCAAGTATGGCATCTTTGGCAGTCGTTGGTTTTGAGTTTTTTCCTGCAACAGACGAAGGACAATTTACTGTAAGCATAGAATTGCCAGAGGGAAGCAAAGTTAAGGATTCAGAATATGCATTAAGTACTATTGAAAACAAAATAAAAGATATAGATGAAATAAAATCTTTATTTTCTAATGCTGGTGGAGGCAGCTCCATGTCATTTACTTCATCAGGGCAAAATAAGGGAAGTCTTACAGTAAACTTAGTACCTCTAAAAGAACGAAAAAGAAGTACAGCTGATGTAGTAGATGAGGTGAGAAATTTAGTCAAGGATATACCTGGAGCTAAAATTAATATTCAGGCAGCTTCTGCAAGTATGGGAGCTAGCGGATCAGCAATTAGCATAAAGATAAAGGGAGATAATTTAAACACTCTAAAGAATATAGGAAATAACTTTAAGAATGTTATAGAATCTGTGGATGGAACAAGAGAAGTAAAATTGAGCTTGACTGAAGGAGCCCCAGAAGTGCAAGTTAAAATAAATAGGGAAAAAGCGTCGCAGTATGGAATTACAGCAGCGCAACTTTCAGCACAAATAAAGGGAGTGATGGATGGCAAGGTAGCTACGAGGTATAAAATAGATGGAGATGAATTAGATGTTATCATAAAAGGTGATGATGTATTTTCAGAAAGTATATCTAATTTAAAACAAGTCCTTATACAGACACCTACGGGAATAAATGTTCCCTTAGAGCTTATAGCAGATGTTTCTATAAGTCAATCAACATCATCAATAAATAGAGAAAATCAAGTTAGAACTATTACTGTAAATAGTGATATATATGGAAGAGACTTAAAGAGTATTACAGATGAAATTTCAAGCAAGCTGTCTTCAGTTCAGATGCCAGAAGGATACACCTATGAAATGGGTGGGGAAAATGAGCAAATGATGGATGCTTTTAGTGATTTGATACTTGCATTAGGATTGGCTGTAATACTTGTATATATGATACTTGCAGCCCAATTTGAGTCTTTGATTCATCCATTTACAATTATGTTTTCTGTACCACTAGCTTTTTCAGGAGGAATTTTTGGATTGTTTATAACAAGAAGAACCTTCAATGTACCAGCATTTATAGGACTAATAATCTTAGCAGGTATAGTAGTTAATAATGCGATAGTTTTAATAGACTACATAAAAACAAGAAGAGGCAGAGGGGAAGAAAGACAAGAAGCTATATTAAATGCAGGCCCTACAAGACTGAGACCAATATTAATGACTACATTAACTACAGTATTAGGACTTGTGCCTATGGCACTTGGGATAGGAGATGGTGCAGAAATCCAAGCTCCACTAGCTACTGTGGTTATAGGGGGACTTACCCTTTCTACATTACTTACATTAGTAATAGTGCCTGTAATATATACTTTATTCGATGACTTAATAGTTAAAGCGAAGAGGAGATTTAAAAGAACTAGTAATAAAGAAATTAGTATTTAATAAATTGGGATTTAGATTTTAGAAATTAACTATTTGTAAGGAGTTTGCATCTGCAAACTCCTTTTTAATGTTTACTAAATTAATGGAAAAGTTGATTGAATAAGAATAACGTAAAATGAGAAATATAATTTTAAATGTAAGCTAAAATCTATCAAAGGAAGTGTTTAATACATGCCAGATGCTTGGACTCATATTCTTTGTGCTGAAGATGCCATAAAGGGGATTCCAGATGGAAAATATAGAGATATACTTATAAACAATAAGGCGCTCTATAACTTTGGAGCCCAGGGGCCAGACCCTCTGTTATATTGTAAGTTCTACAATCCTTATCAACGTAAGTTTATGAAAAAGTTAAGTCAAGTGCTCCATACCGCCAAAACCTCAGAGTTTTTAATTTTTCTTATAGAAAGTTTAAAGGAATCAAATGACAACAGAGAATTTGAAAAAGTATTTGCTTATGTATCCGGTTTTATAACCCATTATGCATTAGATACACTAGGGCATCCCTTTATTTATTATTTTGGAGGAGTATATAATCCTAAATATTCGAGTACTAAAAAATATGACGTATACCATAAACAATTAGAAGTGATAATTGGAGCAATTGAAGTTAAAGCTAGAGGTGAGAAAAATACTAATAATACTCCTGTTTTTAGGCAAATGGAAATAAAAGAAGGAATGCCACATTGTATAAATCAATTGATTCACAAAGGGTTTTGGGAGATTCATAAAATAAGTGTAGAAGAAAATTTAATAGAAAACTCATATAAGGATATGAAGAAGAGTTTAAGATACATGATGGATGAGAACGGATGGAAAAGAAAGGTGCTTTATATAGCGGAAAAGATGTTCTCCAAAAAATTTAAAATCAAAGCAAGTATTTATCCTAAATATATAAATGTAACTTTAGATTATTTAAATAAGGAGCATAGAAGATGGAATCATCCATGTAATCTTAACGAAGTGTATTATAGTGATTTTGATGAAATTTATGAAGAGGCAGTTAAGGAATGTAGCAAAATGATATGCTCTGTTATAGATTATTTAAATTGTAAAATTTCGGCGAAGGAAATGACAAAAATTTTTCCTGATAAATCTTATGAAACAGGAAAGCTTTTGAAAGATTATTCCAAAATGCAGTACTATAAATGCATTTTTGAAAAAAATGTAGAAAATTAATTTTGAATTACTAAGAGAATTTCACTTAGATGAGATTCTTTTTGATTTTTGGTAAAAACTTTTAGTGTTTAGAATGTGTAGGATTGTTGTACAAGCACATTTTTATTAGTATAATATATTAGGAAGTTAGAGGTGATACATGTGGAAAAAAAGAAGAAGAAAAGAAAGAAGAAAAAAGCACTAATATTAATACTATTATTCTCAGTTATAACAGTTGCAGGTATAGTATCTGCAGGGATAAGTTACATGTATAACACAGTCAAAGCCTATGAAGGGTTAATATATCCAGGGGTAGTTGTGGGCAAAACGGACTTATCTAAAAAGACATCAGAAGAGGCTAAAAAGATACTTAAAAGCGAGTATTTAGATAAAATAGTTACTAAGGAACTTTCTATAAATACTCCGGGGAAAAAATACACCATTAAGTTTGGAGAAATAGGGGCTAAATTTGATTTAGATAAAGCAACAAACGAAGCTTTAAACTATGGAAAAAATTTAAATCTTATTTCAAAATATAAGCTTATAAAGAATCCTGTGCAAAAAAATGTTAACTTAGATTTTTCCTATAATGATAAAAATATTAAAAGTTTTATTGCAAATATAGGAAAGGAAATAAATAAGGAACCTATAAATGCAAAGCTTACGAAAATAGGAGGATTTAGTGTTTCAGAGCATCAATCAGGAAGAAAGCTTACAAGTGACAAGTTACAAAAAGATGTCTCATCTAAGATTAATGGAGAAATTGGGGTAAATATAGAAATAGAGGCACCTATAGAAGAAATAAAGCCTACTATAACTTCTGATAAACTTAGATTGGTAAATACAAGAATTTCATCTTTTTCGACTAATTACGGAGCTATTTCATCTCCACAAAGAGCTAATAATATTCAAAGGGCAACTCAAAGTATAAATGGTACTGTATTAATGCCGGGAGATACATTTAGTTTTAATGGAGTAGTAGGAGAAAGAACTGTAGCAAGGGGATATCAAGCAGCAGGTGTTATAGTGGGAAATCAAGTTGAGTCGGGACTTGGTGGCGGAATATGTCAAGTATCATCTACTTTATATAATGCTATACTTAGAGCTAACCTAAAGTCTACTGAAAGGGCTCATCATACATTACCATCTAGTTATGTGCCGTTAGGAAGAGACGCTACTGTGGATTGGGGAACTATTGATTATAAGTTTAAAAATACATTAAATTATCCTATATATATAGAAGCATATACTGCAGGAGGGAATGTGGCATTTAATGTATATTCAAATAACCAATTAACATCCAGAAGTTATGATATAACTTCAGAAATATATGAAACCATTCCATCAACTACACAAACAGTACAGGATGCCTCATTACCAGAAGGTGAGCAGCAGGTAACGCAAAAGGCTTATACAGGATATAAAGTAAGGGTTTATCAAAATACCTATGAAAATGGAAGTGTTATAAATAAGGAACTTATATCAAACGATTTTTATAGACCTGTAAATGGAATAATAAAAGTAGGAACTAAGAAAAGTTAAATATAAGAACATACATTAAAGAATTAATTTAATGTATGTTTTTTTGTTTTATAATTGGATATAATTATAAAGAAATGGGGTGGAGATATGGAAAGTGACAAATTTATAAAGAATATAGTTTATAATATTAATAATGTAATAATAGGAAAAGAATATGAAATCTTTAATATATTAAAGGGTATAATTGCAGGAGGACATATACTTATAGAAGATGTTCCAGGAGTAGGAAAAACCACACTAGTAAAGGCCTTAGCAAAATCCCTTAATTTAAACTATAGTCGTATCCAATTTACACCAGACCTATTGCCGTCAGATATTTTGGGAATTTCTATATATAATCAAAAGGTTCAAGAATTTCAGTTTATAGAAGGACCTATATTTACCAATGTACTACTAGCAGATGAGATAAATAGAACTTCACCTAAAACTCAGTCAGCTCTTTTAGAGGTAATGGAGGAAAAGCAAGTTTCTGAGGGAAGGGAAACTTATAAACTTTCAGAGCCATTTATAGTACTTGCAACTCAAAATCCCATAGAATATGAAGGAACCTTTATAATGCCTGAAGCGCAATTGGATAGGTTCATGATAAAGGTTAATATAGGATACCCAGAAAAAAGTTATGAAGAAAAAATGCTTAAGGTTTACAGAAATGAAAATCCTATTGAAAAGGTAAATGTAATTGGAAGCAGGGAAGAACTATTAAAACTGCAGGAAATATGCAGAGGAGTGTATGTATCAGATGATATAAACACTTATATAGTCAATCTTTCAGATGCTACAAGAAATAATAAATGCTTATCATTGGGGGTAAGTCCTAGAGCTTCGTTAGCTTTACTTAAAATAGCTCAAGCTTCAGCTCTTATAAATAGTAGAACTTATGTAATTCCTGAAGATGTAAAGGAAAATGTAGTTCAAGTATATGCTCATAGAATTATACTTTCACCCTTTGGGAGAGCTAATAATTATACTCAAGAGCAAGTTATAAGGGATATTATAAAAACAATACCTGTGCCTAGAGTTAAGAGAGAGATAAAATGATAAAGATAAAGAGATTTTTTATAATACTACTTTTAGGTATGTTAATCTATGCATATCTAGATGGAGGCATTCTTGCATACTCACTATTTTATAGTACTTTTTTATCATTGCTAATTTCCTTTATCTACTTAATATATATTAGAAGAAAAATTGCAATAGAAATAAGATTCAATAAGGATAAGTTATATACTAAGGAGCCATGTGAGTTTACAATTATAATTAAAAATTATAGTATACTTCCCATCCCATATTTACAAATATTTAATAACACCTTGTGTAATTTTGAGAAAGGTTTTAAATATGATGTAGTAATTCTTTCAGGAGATAAAAACAAAAGAATAAAGGGGCAATTATGCTTTGATATTAGAGGAATATATAATTTAGGAGTTACAGAAGTTATAATAAAGGACTTTTTATATATTTTTACTACAACTTTTATATTGAATAGTAATGAATGTATAAGCGTGTATCCTAAGGTGTACTCTTTTACTCATAAAATATTTCATGGATATAATGAAATTAGCATAATAAATTCAAATAGAAAAAACGCAGAAGACGAATCCTCTGTAAGGGACATTAGAAAGTATAGAGTAGGAGATAGCTTGAAAAACATACACTGGAAATTAAGTGCTAAGTATGGAGAACTATATATAAAAAACTTTGATTATTCCTCTGGAGAAAAATGCAGCATCTTATTAAACATGAATAAATTAAATACTATAGAGGAAGATGTAGTTGAGGAAAAATCAGTAGAACTTTGTATTTCGCTTGTAAGTTACTTACAAGGTAAAGGTATGAAGACAAGGATTTATATAAAAAATCAGGAGAATAGAAGCTTTTACATCGAAAAAAGAGGAGATGTTAGGGAACTTATGGAATACTTCCTTCTGAATAAAAGCAATGGAGAAGGAGAAATTGAATCTTTCATATATGATTCTTTAAATAGTATAGATAAGAGTACTTTGATAATAATTACTGGGGTCTTAACAGAAGAACAAGTAAATGTAATAACAAGTTTAAAAAAAATGGGATATAATTTAGAAGTTGTATACGTCAATATAGACTTTAAAGATCTAAGTCTCATAGAACAACTTGAAAAAAATGATATTAATGCGTTATCATATAGAGAACTTATAAAAGAAGAGGAATGATATGAAAGGTATAAAAGAGTTTTCAGTAAGGATTATACTAATTTATTTAAACTTCGTATTCATATTTAGAGTAATGGAGGTTGCCTTTAAAATAAGTGATTTTTCTTATGTACTATTTTCCTTATTATTTTTGATGGTAATAGCATTGGTATATGTTTTTAAATTTTTAATAAAAAAGCCTTATATTAAGATTTTACTAATATTATTTATTATAAGCATACTGTCTTTTAGTATATATAAGAATATAGAATATATAAGTAAGCTAATTGTAAAAAACAATTCTTATATGCAGTATTTAAATAATGCCATATATAATAGGGAAGATACTGAGTTTTTTCAGTACAAAATTTTAATTTTAACGTTACTTCCGTTACTCATATTAATATGTATATTTTTTTCAAGTATATTTACTAATTTTATATTAATTATAACTTTTGCAGCTACTGCGTTTTTCTGGTACTACGGATATACTTTTATAGTAAAGAAGTATTTGTTTTTATATCTTATGCTGACTATAATGACTTTTTCAATAAACAATTTTTTAAAGGAAAAGATAGTGCTAAAGCAAAAGAGTATAAAAGCAGAGTTGCCTATTGTAAAGACTGTTCCTTACATTGTTATACTAAGCTTAATAATTGCATCTCTCCAAAGTTTTTTCCCTAATAATTATAAAGGTCATTATAGTGAAGTAAAAGATAATATTACAAATAAACTTTTGCCTAGTAAAAATGCTGGAAGTCATATGTATAATATATCATCATCAGGTTATCCCAGTACAGAATCAAAGCTTGGAGGCCCTATTACGTTAGATGATAGAGAAGTTTTTAAGGTAAGAAGTAATAGGCCGTATTATTTAAGGGGAAGTTCTAAGGATTTTTATGATGGATTTTCTTGGAGAAATAGTATTGATACATTTGAAAAAGTAGGAGATAAAAATCCACTCCCCACGATTGAGGGAGGTAGAAGTTTCTTTCTTAAAACGGAAAGCATGGAAAATGAGCTAACTATTTATCCAACTAACTTATATACTACTACTGTTTTTTCAACTTTATATATGCAGGGAATGTCTATTAATAATAAAACTTTATATATAAACAAGGAAGGAGACTTATTGTCTTCTAAGGTAATAAGTACACCATATACTATAAGGTTTTATGATGATAGCCAAAAGTACAGTAAAATAACTCCTGATACAAAAAATTCTATAGTAATGGATGCTATAGATTTTGAATATAAGAAATCTTACCTGGAAGGAGAAATGGAAAATTATAAAAGATATCTAGAATTGCCTAAAAATATTCCTGGTAGGGTGTATGACTTAACGAAACAAATAACATCTAAAGATAATAATGATTCTGAAAGTCTAATAAGTATATATAATTATCTTAACAAAAATTATAAGTATTCTCTTGAAGTTTCTAATATTCCTCAAAATAAGGAGTTTGTAGACTACTTTCTATTTGAAGAAAAAAAGGGATATTGTACTTATTTTGCAACAGCTTCCGTAGTAATGCTTAGAATGGCGGGCATCCCTGCAAGATATGTAGAAGGATTTAATATGACAAATAATAAGAATGAAAATGGGCTTTATGTGGTTACAAATAAAAATGCCCATGCTTGGGTAGAGGTTTTAATATCTCCTACATATAACACGTGGGGAGTATTTGATGCAGTGCCTAGTGCGCCGGAAATTTTAAGGACGGAGGAAGAAAAGGCTAAAGAAAAGGAAAGTAACCAAGTACAGGAAAAGTCACAGGAGATTAACAAAGGTGACCAAAAGACACAACATCAATTAGGAAGAGAAGAAAAAAACATAGATTTAAAAGGGATTGTTATAAATAAAGTATTGTGGATCGTATTAAGAGTATTTTTCGTTATATGTATATTTATATTAATTAAAAAATACAGAAAAAGCAAAATTATAAAATCACAAAGTGTAATTCCTCTGTATCAATATATATTATCAAGATTAAAAACTGAAGGAATAATTATTCCAGTTAATACTGGCGATTTAGAGTTTTGGAAAAGTTATGATGATGTCTATATTAGATTCCTAATGAGCGATTTATGTACTTTAGCTTATGAAGAATATTATGGACAATATAATAGTCTAAAAGCACTAGACAAGATAAGTTATTATAATTCTATAGAAAAATATCTAAGAGGCAAGCAAAGTAAAGTTAAGTATATATTCTTTTATTTTGTAGTATTGTAAATTAAAGTATACATGTTATAATATTTATATAGAATATTATGGTAATGCGGATATGGCGGAATTGGCAGACGCACTAGATTCAGGTTCTAGCGAAGGAAGCTTCATGCAGGTTCGAGTCCTGTTATCCGCACCAGCAAAGTTTGAAATATCAAAGTTAAAGTGCCTCCACATAACAAGGGAACTTTTGCCTTAGGCAAAGGTTCCCTTTTAATTACATATAAAATTAAGTTATAAAGAACAATATATACAGATAGGGAGTTGGACAGAAATAGGCACTATTTATATAATAAGTATTATGTAAATAATAATTGATGAAAGGGATGTTTGAATTGAAATATAAATTAATATGTATAGATATGGATGGAACGTTGTTAAATAAATCTGGAGAAATAAGTAAAAGAAATTTGGAGGCTATTAAAATGGCGTCTAAAAATGGAGTAAATGTAGCTGTTACTACAGGAAGGCTATTTGCATCTGCCAATTACTTTGCAGATCTATTAGAAGTAAAGACTCCTGTTATAGCATCTAATGGAGCATATATAAGAGAAAAGTCCAGTGATAAGGTTATATATAAATCACTTTTAGGTTATGATAATGCCATAAAAGTAGTTGAAATACTTAAGACATTTGATTTATATCCTCACTTTAATACCTATGATTCTATTTTTACAGAAAGGCTCATTAACTCATCTTTGTTTTATTCTAAGCTAAATGAAACTTTACCAGAGGATAGGAAAATAAAAATTTGTATTGCAGAAGATTGGCAAAGGGTATTAAAGGAAAATGAAGGCGAAATACTAAAGTGCATAGTTATAGATAAAGATATAGAGAAGATTAAAAAAGCTAAGGAAGAAATTAATAAAATAGAAACTCTAGAAGTAGTAAGCTCCTTAAAAAAGAACTTTGAAATAATGGCAAAGGGAGTATCTAAGGGGAAAGCTGTAGAGATGCTTGCAAATTATTATGGCATTGATAGAAGTGAGGTAATATGTATAGGAGATAATGAGAATGATTTATCTATGATAAATTATGCAGGTCTTGGAATTGCAATGGGGAATGCAGAGGATTTTGTAAAAGAAAGTGCGCATTATATAACAGATACCAATGATGATGACGGGGTAGCAAAAGCCATAGAAAAATTTGTATTATAGACTAGGAGGGAAATTATGTTTATACCTAGGAGAATAATTTTTGAAAAGGGTTCGTTAGATTATGAAATAGGTAAAAATATATATGAGAAGTTTAAAAATAAGTCAGATATAGAAATAATACAATTAACATCTAATAAGATAAAGCAAAGCATTCCAGGAGATAACCTATATGATTTTTATAGGGCGGGCAAAAATACCTTAGTAGTCGGGGTGAAAAAAGGATTTAAGTATCAATCCTGTAAGCCATCAGCACATTATCAATTACCTTTAGTATCAGGTTGCATAGGACATTGTGAGTATTGTTACTTAAATACCAATATGGGAGATAAACCATACATAAAGGTTAATGTTAATATAGAGGATATACTCAATAAAGCTAAAGAGTATATAGATGAAAGGCTTCCAGAGATAACGATATTTGAAGGAGCTGCAACCTCAGACCCTGTGCCAATTGAGCCATATACACATTCTTTAGCAAAGACTATAGAGTTTTTTGGGGAAGGTGTAAATGGCAAGTTTAGATTTGTTACAAAATATAATGATGTAGACGGACTGCTTAATTTGAAGCATAACGGCAATACTGAAATAAGATTTACATTAAATACTTTTAAAGTTATCAGCGACTATGAAAAGAGAACTGCGCCAATTGATAAAAGAATAGAAGCAAGTGTAAAGGTAGCAAAAGCTGGATATCCAGTAGGTTTTATTATAGCACCGGTATTTTTATATGATAATTGGAAAGAAGATTATAAGAACTTATTATTAGAATTGCATGATAAAATTCCAAAGAATTTAAGATATCCAATAACATTTGAAATTATTTCACATAGGTATACAGCTAGAGCGAAAAATATAATATTGGAAGTGTTTCCGCAAACTACGTTACCAATGATTGATGAGGAAAGAAAATATAAACATGGGCAGTTTGGATACGGAAAGTTTGTATATACAAGAGAAGAGATAGAAGAAGTAAAGGATTTTTTTACAAATCAGATAGAAACAATATTTGAAAACAAAGTTGTAAAATATGTAATATAATTATTAAATTAAGATTTACTATATAAATTAAGTGATGGATAGGAATACATTGCTTAATACAAAGTGGTAATTGAATAATTGGTAATATTAGAGTAATATATTTATTATAGATTTGTACTGATGAGTTAAACAAGTAAGGGGGAAAAAATTGAATTTAAATATAGTTTTGTTTCAGCCAGAAATACCACAAAATACTGGAAATATAGCGAGGACTTGTGTTCTTACAAATTCTAAGCTTCATCTTATAAAACCTTTAGGTTTTAGTTTGGATGAAAAACATTTAAAAAGAGCAGGGCTGGATTATTGGAAGTACTTAGACCTAACTATTTATGAATCCTATGAGGAACTTAGAGAAAAGTATACAGATAGCACGTTTTATTTTTCAACCACCCATGCAGATAAGCTTTACTCAGATGTAAAGTTTAAACAAGGAGATTTTATCGTATTTGGAAGAGAGTCTAGTGGACTGCCTGATTACATAAGAAAAGAGAACGGTGAAACATGTATAAGGGTACCTATGATAGAGAGTTCAACTAGATCCCTAAATCTATCTAATACTGTATCTATAATGACATATGAGGCATTAAGACAAATGGAATTTCCAAATATGAAATAGGAGGCAGGGTGTTGGAAAAAATAAAGATAGTAACGGATAGTACTGCAGATTTGCCAAAGTCCATAGTGGAGAAATATGATATAGAAGTTATGCCCTTACTGGTAAATATTGGAGAAAATACTTATAAGGATGGCGTAGATATATTTTTAAGAGAACTATTGGATAGAATGGATAAATCTGAAGCTTTCCCTACTACCTCACAAATAAACCCACAGCGGTTTTTAGAGTGTTATAAGAAATATTTAAACGAAGGATATAAAATAGTATCTATACATTTATCATCTAAAATGAGCGGAACCTATCAGTCTGCATGTATTGCAAGGGATATGTTAGACACTGCAAATATAGTAGTAATAGACTCATTAAATGTAACCTCAGGACTTGGAATACTAACTGTGAAAGCTTCCATATTAAAAGAAAAGGGAATTTCTATAGATGAAATAGAAATAGAAATTAAAAACACAATACCTCATGTTAAAGCTGCATTAGCATTTGAACATTTAGATAACTTAGTTAAGGGAGGAAGACTTTCTAAGACTGCAGGAGTTATTGGTAATATTCTTGGAATAAGACCAATACTTGGAGTAGTTAATGGAGAGATGACCGTAATAGATAAAGTAAGAGGAAGCAGAAAAGCAGCAAGATATATTATAGATTATATGAACGAAAATGGAATACAAAAGGGAGAACCTATGGCGCTTCTCCAAGTTGAAAATGATGATGTACGATTACAACTTAAAGAGTACCTTTGTGAAAATGGCAATGATTTTATGGAATGTGAAGTGGGGTGCGTGGTTGGTGTTCATGCAGGAAAAGGAGCTTGTGGAGTGTTTTTTATAGAAGAATATTAATAATTAGTGAATGTAAAGTAGGATGGGATAAGTTGGGTTGTATAAATGCAAAAAATATTTTTGCATATTTGATAAATGAAGGATAATTTGGTTATTTGTAGAATAGTAATGTTAAGGGTTACATTATATAATTATTAATAGGAGGGAATTACAAATGAACAAGAAAAGAATAGTTTCATTATTAGCAGCAACAATAATGACAATGTCATTGCTTGCAGGCTGCGGCGGTGGGGAAAAGAAACCTGCAGATCAAGGTGGCACAAAACCTGCAGCAACTGCATTAAAAGTAGGGTTAGTTACTGATCAAGGTGGTATTAATGATGGTTCCTTTAACCAATCTGCACATGAAGGTATAACTAGAGCGACTAAAGATCTTGGCATTGAGCAAATTCCAGCAGTAGAATCTAAGCAGCAAGATGCTTACGAACCAAATTTAAGAACTATGGCTGGAGCAGCTGATTTAACAGTTGGATGTGGATTTATGATGAGTCAGGCTATGGCAAATGTTTCAAAGCAGTTAACAGATAAGAAGTTTGTTGTAGTTGACGCTGTAGTTGATAGCCCAAATACCTTATCAATAACATTTAAAGAAGAAGAAGGTTCTTTCCTTGCAGGAGTATTAGCAGGAAAAATGACTAAAACTAATAAAGTAGGATTTATAGGTGGAAAAGAAGGAGAAGTTATAAATAGATTTGAATCTGGATTTATAGCTGGTGTTATGTCTGTTAATCCAGAAGCAGGAAAACTTTTAATGCCTGTAAATGCTAAAACTCCAGGTAAAAATGTTAAATATGTTGATTCCTTTGACGATCAACAAAAGGGAGTAGAAGCAGCTAAAATGTTATATAACAGTGGATGTGACATAGTATTCCATGCAGCAGGTGGAGTAGGTCTTGGACTTTTCAAGGCTGCTAAGGAAATGAATAAATGGGCTATAGGTGTTGACTCTGACCAAGCAGCAGCACTTCCAGATTATAAAGATGTTATAGCATTTTCAATGGAAAAAAAGGTTGGAGAATCAGTTTATGATGCTATAAAAGACCTTAAAGGTGGAAGTTTCCAAGGAGGACAGCATAAGGTTCTTGGAATAAAAGAAGATAGAGTTGGAATAGCTCCTACGGTTAATGAAAAGGTTTCTAAGGAATATATAGAGCTAGCTAATAAATACAAAGAAGCTATAAAAGAAGGAAAGTTTAAAGTTCCAGGTACAAGAGATGAGCTTAAAGATTTTAAAGCTCCACAGCTATAATAGTTTGGCTAGGTGCTTATGCATCTAGCCTTTTGTATAATTATTTGGGACTTAAACTTCATTGCAGAAAGGAGGATTCAGATGCAAAAAGTTGTGGAAATGAAAAGTATAACCAAGGTATTTCCAGGAACTATAGCTAATGATAATGTGGATTTTGAACTGAAAAAGGGAGAGATACATGTTCTTCTTGGTGAAAATGGAGCTGGAAAAACTACTTTAATGAACATTTTATACGGATTGTATCAGCCAGAAACAGGTGAGATATATGTAAATGAAAATAAGGTAAGTATTAAAAATCCTAAGGATGCAATTAAGCTAGGAATAGGAATGGTACATCAACATTTTATGTTGGTGCATAATTTCACAGTAGCTGAAAATATGGTTTTAGGGCAAGAACCTAGAAAGGGAATGTATCACATAGATATTAAAAAGGCAGAAAACGATACCAAAGAACTTGCAGAGAAGTATGGATTTAATATTGATCCTAAATCTGTAATTGAAGACATGACTGTAGGGCAGCAACAAAAGGTTGAGATACTAAAGTCATTATATAGAGGTGCGGAAATACTTATACTTGATGAACCAACAGCTGTTTTAACTCCACAGGAAATAATAGAACTTGGATCAATACTTAAAAATTTAACAAAAGAGGGGAAGTCAATAATACTTATAACTCATAAATTAAAGGAAGTTATGAGTATGAGTAATAGGGTGACTATAATAAGAAGGGGAAAATATATAAATACTGTTAATACTGGAGAAACCAATATAGATGAGCTGGCAGAAATGATGGTAGGTAGAAAGGTCAATCTTACAGTAAATAAAGAACTATCAAAGCCAGGAGAAGCTATATTAAAGATAGAAAATTTAAAAGCATTAGATCATAGAAAACTTCCTGCGTTAAAGGGTATAACTTTGGAAGTGAAGTCTGGTGAAATACTAGGAATTGCAGGAGTAGACGGCAATGGACAAAAGGAACTTGTAGAATCTATAGTGGGACTCATAAAACCAATAGAGGGTAAAGTGTATTTAAAGGGTAATGATATAACAGGAAAACCAACTAAAGACATAACAGATGCAGGAGTTGGCCATATACCTGAAGATAGACATAAAAGAGGATTAGTTTTAAAATATTCACTTCTTGAGAACTCTGTACTAGGTATACATCATAAGAAACCTTTTTCCAATGGAATAATGATGAATTACCATAAAATACGAGAACATGTAAAAAAACTTATAGATGAATTTGACGTGAGAACTCCAAATGAAGATGTATTAGCTTCATCTTTATCGGGAGGAAATCAACAAAAGCTAATTGTAGCAAGAGAAATTGAAAAGGACCCAGAACTTGTAATTGCAGTTCAACCAACTCGTGGCCTTGATGTAGGTGCAATTGAGTATATACATAAAAGATTGGTACAAGAAAGAGATAAGGGAAGGGCAGTACTGTTGGTATCTTTAGAATTAGATGAAGTTATGTCTCTCTCAGATAGAATAGCAGTTATATATGATGGGGAAATAGTGGATATATTAAATGTTAAGGATGCAACAGATCAAAAACTTGGCATATTAATGGCAGGTGGAACTTTAAAAAAGGATACGCAGGGAGGTAAAATAAATGGCTAAAGATAATACAAAAACTATAACCGTTTTAAATTCAGTAAGAAATTTATCAGTATCCTTTTTATCTATATTGCTAGCTCTTATTATATCTGTGTTCTTTGTAATGTGGGCTAAAGGATTTGGTTTTTTAGATTCGTCACAGTTACTATTTACTTCCATTTGGAAGGGAAGTTTTGGATCAAAAATAAATTTAATAGAAACCTTTGTGTTTACAACACCGTTAATATTTACAGGGCTTGCTCACGCTGTGGCATTTAAAACGGGACTTTTTAACATAGGTGTTGAAGGGCAATTTATTATAGGAATGATTACAGCAGCAATAATAGGATTAATTCCTGGAATACCATCAGCTATACATGTAATAATGATACTTATAGCGGGAATGGCTGGTGGAGCATTGTGGGCAGGAATTCCAGGATATTTAAAAGCAAAAATAGGAACCAATGAAGTTGTAAATACTATTATGATGAATTTTATTGCTATGCACTTTACAAACTATTTAACCATGGGACCTTTCCATAAGCAGGGTTCTGCAAGTACAGAACTTATTCAAAAATCAGCAGAACTATTTAGGTTTTTAGGACCCAATAATAGATTAAGTATAGGAATATTTATAGGAGTAATATTTGCAGTTTTAGTTTATATATTGTTTTGGAAAACTACTATAGGGTATGAAATAAGAGCAGTAGGGTTAAGTCCAACTTCTGCAGAATATGGTGGAATAAGTATAAAGAAAAATATAATACTTTCAATGGTAATTTCAGGAGCAATAGCAGGTATTGGTGGAGCGATACATGTAATGGGAGTACAACATCAATCCGTTCAATTATTTGGATTTCCTAACTTTGGATTTGATGGTATAGCGGTAGCTCTAGTTGCTAAAAGCAACCCTATAGGTGTACTTTTCTCTGCAGTATTATTTGCAGCGCTAAACTACAGCTCAGCAACTCTTATGTTATTTGGTATACCAAAAACAATTTCATACTTAATTCAAGGTATAATAGTACTCTTCATTGCTGGAGAATATATATTTAAACTTATATCACAGAGAAGAAAAAAGGGGGCTTTGACAAATGGATAGTGGAGTATATATAGCTATAACAGGAATAATCGCCGCAACGTTAAGACTTTCAACACCTCTTATATTTGCAGCCCTTGGTGGAGTTTTTTCAGAAAAAGCTGGAGTTGTAAATATAGCACTAGAAGGGATAATGACAACGGGTGCTTTCTTTGCAGTATATGGTTCATTTGTTACAGGCAGCCCTTGGATGGGTCTTATATTTGCTATGATTGCAGGAGCGGCTATGGCAGCTATACATGCATATTTAAGTATTCACTTAAAGGCAGAACAAGTTGTATCTGGTGTTGCTATAAATATATTTGCAGGTGCTTTGACGAGTTTTTTAATTGTTAAGTTTTTTAAGACTGGTTCTCAAACAAGTGTTGTAAAATCGATTCCATATCCATCAGAAATGATGGGGAAGGTTCCCTTCATTGGATCAATATTAAAAGAGTTAAATTGGTTTGTATTCATAGCATTTATATTAGTATTCGTATCTCATTATGTAATATATAAAACTCCGTTAGGACTTAGAATACGATCTGTAGGAGAACATCCAAAGGCTGCAGATACCTTGGGTGTAAGTGTATATGGAATAAGATATTTTTGTGTAATACTTTCGGGAGTCCTTGGAGGATTAGGAGGAGCTACTCTGTCCATAGGAATAATGAACTTATACAGAGAAAATATGGTAAGTGGGAGAGGGTTTATTGCCCTAGCAGCCATGATATTTGGTAACTGGAAGCCTATAAATGCTATGTGGGCATCAATGTTATTTGCTTTTGCAGAAACATTTCAGTTATTTGCAAAGGGATTTGGATGGACTCTTCCTGGGGAAGTGTACGCAGCATTTCCTTATATACTTACAATGCTCGCTCTTGCTGGTTTTGTTGGAAAGACTCAAGCACCAGCAGCAGATGGTGTTCCTTATGAAAAGGGTCAAAGATAGTTACAATTAATACTGAGCATTAATATATGATACTTACTAAAAAAAGTCCGCAATGCGGATTTTTTTTTAATTGAAAATTGAAAATTATTCGAAATTTTGGCATGGATTTTGCGTATAACTCTGTAATTGAATTCATATAAATGTTATAATAAAAACTATGAGGGGTGTGTTATATATGAATTTAGATTTTGGGTTATCTATGCATCAAGAGCAAAAGTTAATAATGACACAACAAATGCAGATGTCTATTAAAATACTTCAATTATCTTCCTTTGAGCTTCAGGAATATATTGAAAAGGAAATTCAAGAAAATCCATTGCTAGAAGCTAAATATGATAAAAAAGAGGACAAGTTAAATTATAAGGAGATAATAAAGTATTTAGAATTTGATGATTATACTCATAATAACTATGTAAAGGGTGACGATGAAGAGGTTTCACCATTTAATTTTATTTCTAATAAAAAGTCTTTAAAAGAATATCTAAAAGAACAAATTGCTGATTTTGATGAAAAGGATTGCATAAAACATATATGTAATTATATAATAGAGAATATTGATTCTAAGGGATATTTAGGAGTAAGTATAGAAGATATATCTAAAGAAATACATATACCATTAAATGTTGCAGAAAGGGCGTTAGTGATAGTTCAAAGCTTAGAGCCTTATGGGGTTGGAGCAAGAGATCTAAAGGAATGCTTAAAAATACAACTTTATCAAAGGAAAATGGAAAATTATAAATTGCTTCAGATTATAGATAATCACCTAGAAGATATTGCTGAAAATAGATATAATATTATAGGAAAAAGCTTAAATATTACTCCTATGGAAGCACAAAGGTATGGAGATATCATAAAAAAACTTCAGCCTAAACCATCTAGTGGGTTTTATACTGGTGAAGAAGTAAATTATATTATTCCTGATGCATATATAAAAAAAATTGGTGAAAAGTATTATATCATAATGAATGATGATTTAGTTCCAAAGCTTATGATAAATAATCTTTATAAAGGGATAATAAATAAAAATGAGGATAAGAGCGCAGTTGAATATGTTAAAAGTAGGCTGGATAGTGCTGCTTTTTTGATAAAAAGTATAGAAAATAGGAAAAGTACAATATATAGGGTTCTTGAGAGCATACTTGAAATACAAAAGGAGTATTTTGATTATGGTGAAAGGTATTTGAAACCCATGACTCTGAAAGAAATCGCAGATAACTTAAATATGCATGAGTCAACAATAAGTAGGGCCATAAGGGATAAATATATTCATACAAGTAAGGGAACTATAAAGATAAAGAGCTTATTCACAACATCTATACAAGGAAACAATAGTGATAATATGTCTTCTATTAATGTGAAAAAGTTAATTTCTAATTTAATAGATAAAGAAGATAAAAAAAATCCATTATCTGATCAATATATTTCAGATGAGCTAAAGAAGGTTAATGTGAATATTTCAAGACGAACCGTGACAAAATACAGAGAAGAAATGAGAATAAAATCTTCAAAGGGAAGAAAAAGATTTTAAAAAAATTTTTTATAGCTCTTGGAAAGCGGTTCCAAATGAGCTATAATATTAGTGGGGCAATAATGATATGCCCGGGACAATAAATGACCAGAGGGGTGTTGTGCTTGGAGGAAATATTAAAGTTACAACAGAAGATAGTGCCTGAGATGCTAGAAGTTATGGAAAAGAGATACTCCATATTGCGAGATATATACTATAATCAGCCTATTGGAAGAAGAATGCTTTCAAAAAACTTAGAGTTTAGTGAAAGAATAGTTAGAACAGAAGTAAACTTTTTAAAAGAGCAAAACTTTATAGAAATTACAACTCCAGGTATGATGATTACTGAAGAAGGAGAATATATAATAGAAAAGCTAAAGCACTTCATTTATGATATAAAAGGACTTGCTGATTTAGAAAGCAAACTTAAAGAAAAATTAAAATTAATCAGCATTACTATAGTTCCTGGGAACTCAGATGAAGATGAAAATATTCTAAGGGAAATGGGAAAGGCTGCAGCAAGTTATATAAGAAATCTTTTCGAGGAAGATACTATACTGGCACTAACTGGTGGAAGTAGTATAAAAGAAGTAGTAGATAATATGCCAAAGTTTAATGCTCCAACTAATATGATGGTAGTTCCTGCCAGAGGTGGGATGGGAAGAACATTAGAAACTCAAGCAAATACACTGGTTTCTAATCTTGCTAATAAAATAAATGCAAATTACAAGCTACTTCATGTTCCAGATAATTTAAGTGCGGAAGCTATAACTGCTATGTTTAAAGAAAAAGGAATAAAAGATGTGCTAGATATTATATATAATGCAAATATACTTATTTATGGAATTGGAAAAGCAGAAGAAATGGCAAAGAGAAGAGGCTTAAGCTGTAAGGAAATTGAAATACTTAGGAAAAAGGAAGCTGTAGGAGAAGCCTTTGGATACTATTTTAATAAAATAGGAGAAGAAGTTTACTCTACGCCTACTATGGGCCTCAAAGATGAACATATAGAAAGTATAAAGTATCTTATAGCTGTGGCAGGAGGTACATCTAAGGCAGAAGCTATAATTGCAACTCTTACAAATAAACCTAGAGGAGTTCTAATTACTGATGAAGGCGCAGCAAGAAAGATTTTAAATATAATTAACAATTTTTCATTGTAAAATAAAATTCAATTACTTATAATTGAAGATAGATCGTTTATTTGGTTAAAATTAACTTTACATATATTTATTTCAAGGAGGAATATTTTTATGGTTAAAATAGGTATTAATGGTTTTGGAAGAATAGGTAGAAATGTATTTAAGGCATTAGTTAAGAATTATGCAGATCAGTTAGAGGTTGTTGGAATAAATGACTTGACAGATGCAAAGACATTAGCGCATTTATTAAAATATGATTCATTATATGGAAAATTTGAAGGTACTGTTGAAGCTAAAGAATCTTCAATCGTAGTTAATGGAAAAGAAATAAAAATATTTGCTGAAAGAGATCCTAAAAATTTACCATGGGGAAGTCTTGGAGCTGACATAGTAATAGAATCAACAGGACTATTTACTGATGCAGAAAAAGCTAAGGCTCATATTGAAGCAGGAGCTAAAAAAGTCCTTATTTCAGCACCAGCTAAAAATGAAGACATAACAGTAGTTATTGGAGTTAACGAAGAAGAATATGATCCAGCAAATCATCACATTATATCAAATGCTTCATGTACAACAAACTGTTTAGCTCCATTTGCTAAAGTTTTAGATAGAGAATTTGGAATAGTAAAAGGATTAATGACAACAATTCACTCATATACTGGAGATCAAAGATTATTAGATGCTCCACATAGAGATCCAAGAAGAGCAAGAGCTGCTGCAGAATCTATGATACCAACAACAACTGGAGCTGCTAAGGCTGTTGCATTAGTATTACCACAATTAAAGGGAAAATTAAATGGATTTTCATTAAGAGTTCCAACTCCAACAGTATCATGTACAGATTTAGTTGCAGAGCTTTCAAAAGAAGTTACTGTAGATGAGGTTAACGCAGCATTCAAGAAGGCATCAGAAACTGATATGAAAGGAATACTTGGATTCTGTGAGGAACCATTAGTATCTATAGATTTCAGAGGAGATGAAAGATCATCAATAATTGATGCTATGTCAACAATGACTATAGAAGGAAATATGGTTAAAGTTATCTCTTGGTATGATAATGAATGGGGATATTCAAATAGACTTGCTGATTTAACTAAATATGTAGCAGATAGACTATAATTTTAAATTATAGCTAAACAATAAACTAAAGGAGGGTTTTGATTGTAGTTATGGCTATAAGGCAAAACCCTTTTTAATGTAAGGAAAGGATGATAACTATGGCATTTGATAAAAAAACTATTGAAGATATAGATGTTAAAGGAAAAAGAGTCCTTGTAAGATGTGATTTTAATGTTCCTATAAAGGATGGAAATATAACTGATGAGAATAGGCTTTTAGGAGCGCTTCCAACTATTCAATATCTTATGAATAATGGTGCAAAAGTAATACTTTGTTCACATATGGGTAAGCCTAAGGGAGAAGTTAAAAAGGAATTATCTTTAGAACCTGTAGCTAAAAGATTATCAGAGCTTTTAAACAATCAAGTAAAATTTGCGGCAGATGATACTGTAGTAGGAGAAAATGCTAAAAGGGCAGTAAGCGAAATGAAGGATGGGGAAATAGTCCTTCTTGAAAATACAAGATTTAGAAAAGAAGAAACTAAAAATGAAGAAGGTTTTTCAAGAGAATTAGCTTCACTAGCAGACGTATTCGTAAATGATGCCTTTGGAACAGCTCATAGAGCGCACTGTTCTACAGTAGGAGTTACTGAATTTGTACAGGTATCTGTATGTGGATATTTAATCCAAAAGGAGTTAAAGTTTTTAGGAGACACGGTGGAAAGTCCAGAAAGACCATTTGTTGCGATACTAGGAGGGGCAAAGGTTTCAGATAAGATAAATGTTATAAATAACCTTTTAGATAAAGTAGATACTTTAATAATTGGTGGAGGTATGGCGTATACTTTCTTAAAAGCACAGGGATATACAATAGGAAATTCCTTAGTAGAGGAAGATAAACTGGAGTATTCTAAAGAGATGGTTGAAAAGGCCAAGGAAAAGGGTGTAAAGTTTATGCTTCCTGTGGATCATGTAATAGCAGCAAAATTTGATGCTTCAGCAGAGCCTGTAACTACAGAAAATGAAGATATCAAAGAAGGACATATGGGATTGGATATTGGACCAAAGACAGCTAAGATGTATGCTGATGAAATAAAATCTTCAAAGACTGTTATTTGGAATGGACCTATGGGAGTATTTGAATTTGAAAACTTTGCTAAGGGTACCTTAGAAGTTGCAAAGGCTATGGCAAATTCCAATGCAGTTACTGTAATTGGTGGAGGAGATAGTGCAGCTGCAGTTAATCAATTAGGCTTTGGAAATGAAATGACTCATATATCAACTGGAGGGGGAGCATCTCTTGAATTCTTAGAAGGAAAAGAGCTTCCAGGAATAACAGCATTGAGCAATAAGTAATTAGAAAGTGGTGAAATCAATGAGAATTCCTATAATTGCAGGTAATTGGAAAATGCATAATACCATAGATGAAGCAATTAAGCTTGTGGAAGAATTAAAACCTATGGTTAAGAATGCGAAATGTGAAGTAGTAGTATGTCCGACATTTGTATGTTTACATGCAGTGAAAAAAGCTGTAGAAGGAACAAATATAAAAGTAGGAGCACAAAATATGCACTTTGAAGAAAAGGGTGCTTTTACAGGAGAAGTTTCTCCACTAATGCTTCAAGATATGGGTATGGATTATGTAATAATTGGGCATAGTGAAAGAAGGCAATATTTCAATGAAACAGATGAAACAATAAACAAAAAAATAAAAGCTGCATTTGAACATGATTTAACACCTATATTATGTGTAGGAGAAACCCTAGATGAAAGAGAAAGTAATATAACAGAAGAAGTTATAGCAAGACAAGTAAAGCTTGACTTAGCTAATATCTCAGGAGAATTAGTAGAAAATATTGTTATAGCATATGAGCCTATTTGGGCTATAGGCACAGGTAAAACAGCTACATCTGAAGAAGCAAATGAAACTATAGCGTTTATAAGAGGTATAATAGGAAATATATATGGTAAAAATGTAGCGGATAAGGTGAGGATACAATATGGAGGCTCTGTTAAACCTGCTACTATTAATGAACAAATGTGTATGTCTGATATAGATGGAGCTTTAGTTGGAGGAGCGAGTTTAAAAGCAGAAGACTTTGCAGCTATAGTAAACTTTTAAGGTGTAGTAGGGGGAAAAAGATGAATAAGAGACCAGTAATGCTCATGATTTTAGATGGATTTGGATTAACAAATAACATAGAGGGCAATGCTATAGCTAAAGCTAATAAGCCTAATTTTACAAAGTATTTTAATAATTATCCACATACAGAACTTGAAGCAAGCGGGTTAAGCGTAGGACTTCCAGAAGGACAAATGGGGAATTCTGAAGTAGGGCATTTGAATATAGGTGCAGGAAGAATAATATATCAGGAACTAACACGAATCACAAAAGAAATAAAGGAAGGAAACTTCTTTAAAAATTTACAAATAAATGAGGTAATGGATAAGGCCATTGAAAATAAGTCTTCATTACACCTATTGGGACTACTTTCAGATGGCGGTGTACATTCTCATATAGATCACCTTAAAGCATTAATAAAGCTAGCTAAGGAAAAGGGACTAAAAGATGTGTATGTTCATGCGTTTTTAGATGGAAGAGATGTACCGCCATCTTCAGCAATAGAATATATTGAAGATTTAGAAGATTATATGGCTGAAATAGGAATAGGTAAAATAGCTACAATTTCTGGTAGATATTATGCTATGGATAGAGATAAAAGGTGGGAAAGAATCAATCTTGCTTATAATGCAATGGTACTTGGAGAAGGTGAGGAGTCAAAATCCGCAATAGAGGCAGTACGAAAATCATACCATGATAACAAAACAGATGAATTTGTACTTCCTACGGTGATAATAAATGGTGATAAGCCTACAGGGATGATTCAAAATAATGATTCTGTAATCTTCTTCAATTTCAGACCAGATAGAGCAAGAGAGATTACTCGTGCAATAAACGACGAGGTGTTTGATGGATTTAATAGAGAAACATTAAATCTCAATTTTTTAACAATGACTATTTATGATAAATCTATAGAAAATGTTAGAGTAGCTTATAAACCTGAGAGTTATAAAAATACTTTAGGAGAATATGTAAGCAGTTTAGGACTTAAGCAGCTAAGAATTGCAGAAACAGAAAAATATGCACATGTAACATTTTTCTTCAATGGTGGAATAGAATATCCAAATGAAGGTGAAGATAGAGCGCTTATCCCATCTCCAAAGGTTGCAACTTATGATTTGCAGCCTGAAATGAGTGCTTATGAAGTTACAGAAGAGTTATTAAAGAGATTGGATACAAATTTATATGATATGATAATTTTAAATTTTGCTAATCCTGATATGGTAGGGCACACAGGAGTAATTGATGCAGCTAAAAAAGCTGTAGAAGTAGTAGATGAGTGCATGGGTAAAATTGTAGATAAAGTTTTATCGATGGATGGTAGTGTATTTGTAACTGCTGACCATGGGAATGCAGAACAAATGATGGATTTTTCCACAGGAGGAGCGTTCACTTCTCATACTACAAATCATGTTCCCTTCATGTATATAAGTGGTGATGCTAATTCTAAAAGTTTTATAGAAGGTGGAGTTCTAGCGGATATCGCTCCAACAATGCTCACAGAGATGGGAATTTCTATTCCTAAGGAAATGACAGGTAAAGTATTGTTTAATTTAGAAAATAATTAAAATACAACAATAATTAATATTTAGGAGGCTTATAAAATGAAAAGTTATGTAGAAATAGTAGATGTAGTTGCAAGACAAATATTGGATTCAAGATGTAGTCCTACTGTAGAAGTGGATGTAGTACTTGAGGATGGTACTATAGGAAGAGCGGCAGTACCTTCAGGAGCTTCAACTGGAATGTTTGAAGCGGTTGAATTAAGAGATGAAGATAAATCAAAATATAATGGTAAAGGTGTATTAAAGGCTGTAGATAATGTAAACACACTAATAGCTCAAGAACTTATTGGAATGAATGTATTTGATCAAGTTTCAATAGATAATACTATGATTGAGTTAGATGGAACTGAAAACAAGGGAAAGCTTGGTGCCAATGCTATGCTTGGTGTGTCACTTGCTTGTGCTAAAGCTGCAGCAGAATATCTTGGATTAGGTCTATATCAGTACATAGGAGGGGTTAATTCAAAGGTTCTTCCTGTTCCAATGATGAATATAATAAATGGAGGAAAGCATGCTGATAACAACGTAGATCTTCAAGAGTTTATGATTATGCCAGTAGGTGCTAGAACATTTGCTGAAGCTTTAAGAATGAGTTCAGAGGTTTACCATTCATTAAAATCAATACTCAAATCAAAGGGATATGATACTGGAGTAGGTGATGAAGGTGGATTTGCTCCAAATTTAAGCTCCAATGAAGAGGCTATACAAGTTATAGTAGAAGCTATAGAAAAAACAGGATATACTCCAGGAAAAGAGATTTATATAGCACTTGATCCAGCATCCTCAGAAATATATGAAAATGGAAAATATAATTTAGCAGGAGAAGGAAAGGTTTTAACTCCAGCTGAAATGGTTGAATACTATGCAAAGCTAGTTGAAAAGTATCCTATAATATCCATAGAAGATGGTATGGCAGAAGAGGATTGGGAAGGTTGGAAACTTATCACTGAAAGACTTGGAGATAAGGTTCAGCTAGTAGGAGATGACTTATTTGTAACAAATACCAATAGACTAAGCACAGGCATAGAAAAGGGAGTAGCAAACTCCATACTTATAAAATTAAATCAGATAGGAACTTTAACTGAAACATTAAATGCTATAGAAATGGCTGAAAGAGCAGGATACACTGCAGTAATATCTCATAGATCAGGGGAAACGGAAGATACAACTATAGCTGATCTTGTTGTAGCTGTAAATGCAGGTCAAATAAAAACTGGTGCTCCAGCAAGAAGTGAAAGAGTAGCTAAATACAATCAGCTATTAAGAATAGAAGAAGAACTTGCTGATATGGCAGAATATAGAGGTCTTAAGGCGTTTTATAATATAAAAAGATAATAAATAAAGAAGTATGACAAATGGGAGGTTCAGGGAAACTTGAATCTCTTAATTTATATAAAATTTATGAATATGTGACTAAAATGGAATTAAATGGATATAATAAGGAATGGCCTTGTATTTCAGCGTATTTACATATTATAGTAAGTTGTTGAAAGAATGAAGTTATGCTACAATTAATAAAAGATATATATAAAACTGGGGAAAAATATTAAAACTAACAAAAAGATAGAGGAGGTAGAAGGATGAAAAATACATTGACAATTTTACAGGTTATAGTGTCAATTACACTAATAATATCTGTACTTGCACAGCCGGCTAAGACTCAGGGATTTAGCTTGCTTACAGGAGCATCAGACACTTTTTATGCTAAGAATAAAACAAAAACTTTTGAATCAACTATGTCAAAGCTTACAGTAATATGTTCTATATTATTTGCTGTAATAACTGTATCTTTAAACGTAATTAAGTAAAATTATTTACAAAAGTCAGGGGGATATGATTATATGGATAATTACTTAATTTATACTGTTGGAGCTGGAGTTATAGCTCTAATATTTGCTTTCTTTTTAAGTAGTTTTATTTCAAAGGAAAGCGACGGCAATGAAAGAATGAGGGAAATTTCTGGTTATATTCATGAAGGTGCTATGGCTTTTTTGAAAACAGAATATAGGTATCTTACGGTATTTATAATTGTAGTTGCTGTGGCGTTAGCTTTATTTGTACAGTGGGCAACTGCGGTGTGTTTTATAATAGGAGCTCTTTTTTCGATTTTCGCAGGATACTTTGGTATGAACGTTGCTACTAAGTCAAATGTTAGAACTGCAGAAGCAGCAAGACATAGTCAAAATAAGGCTCTAAACATTGCCTTTTCAGGCGGAGCTGTTATGGGAATGTCTGTGGTAGGATTAGGGCTTATAGGAATTGGGTTATTGTATATGTTATTTGAAGGAGATATGAATGTCATAACAGGATTTGGGCTTGGTGCAAGTTCTATAGCTTTATTTGCTCGTGTTGGAGGCGGAATATATACAAAGGCAGCAGATGTAGGGGCTGACTTAGTTGGAAAAGTAGAAGAAGGTATTCCAGAGGATGACCCAAGAAACCCTGCGGTAATAGCTGATAACGTTGGAGATAACGTAGGTGATGTAGCGGGAATGGGTGCAGATCTTTTTGAGTCCTATGTAGGTTCAATAATATCTGCACTTACTTTAAGCTCTGTAATCTTTTCCAATAAGGAAGGTGCAATTTATACACTCTTACTATCTGCAGCAGGTATTATAGCAGCTATAGTAGGAGTGTTGGTTGCAAGGCAAAGTAAAGCAGCTAACCCTCAAAAGGCATTAAATAGCGGAACTTATATTAGTGGTATTATAGTAATAGTTGTAGCTGCAATACTTAGTAATGTGATTTTTGGAAACTTAAAGGCCTTTGCTGCAATTACTGCAGGGCTTGTAGTAGGAATGCTTATAGGAAAAATTACAGAAATATATACTTCTGGAGATTATGGATATGTTAAAAAGATTGCTCGTCAATCAGAAACTGGACCAGCGACTACTATAATTTCAGGACTTGCGGTAGGAATGCAGTCGACTATGTGGCCTATAGTTTTAATAGGAATTGGTGTGCTTGCATCATTTTTTATAATGGGTGGAGCTAATGATGTAAGTATGGGTCTTTATGGTATAGCTCTTTCTGCAGTGGGGATGCTTTCTATAACTGGTATTACTGTAGCAGTAGATGCTTATGGGCCAATAGCAGATAATGCAGGTGGTATTGCAGAGATGTCTCATCTTCCACATGAAGTTAGAGAAATAACAGATAAACTTGATTCAGTAGGAAATACAACAGCAGCAATAGGTAAGGGATTTGCAATAGGTTCAGCAGCATTAACAGCACTTGCATTATTTGCTTCCTATGCACAAGCTGTACAAATAACTACTATAGATTTATTAAATCCAATTACTTTAGTTGGAATGCTCATAGGATCAATGCTTCCATTCTTGTTTGGAGCACTTACTATGGAATCTGTAGGTAAAGCAGCCAATGAAATGATAGAAGAAGTAAGAAGACAATTTAAAACTATACCTGGAATAATGGAAGAAAAAGCAAAACCAGATTATAAGAAATGCGTAGATATATCAACAGCAGCAGCTATAAGAGAAATGATTCTTCCAGGAGTGCTTGCTATAGTGATTCCTTTAGCTATGGGATTACTTCTTGGAAAAGAAGCTCTAGGTGGCTTTATAGCCGGAGCAGTAGCTACAGGAGTACTAGTTGCAATACTTATGGCAAACTCTGGTGGAGCCTGGGATAATGCTAAAAAGTATATTGAAAGTGGAGAGCATGGTGGAAAAGGAAGCTTTGCTCATAAGGCAGCAGTGGTAGGTGATACTGTTGGAGATCCATTTAAGGATACTTCAGGACCGTCTATGAATATATTGATAAAACTTATGACAATAGTTTCACTTGTATTTGCACCAGTAATTTTAAAGTACGGCGGTATACTACTTGAATTATTTAAATAAAAGATTAGGGATTTAGCTTAAGCTAGGTCCCTTTTTATATAAATATTATTTAAGATATTCAGTTGACATGTGGATAAAATTGCTATAGCATGAATGTAAATCCAATGACATTTAGAATTTGAAGAATACTTTATTAAATATAGAATAACTTTAATGTTTACTAGTAAGAATATACATATAGGTATATTTTTCGTAGGCATATATAAAAGGAGGTAAATAGATGAACTTACAAGAAACTATAGTTGAATTTATGAAAGAACAGGCATACAAGCCTATGGATGCTAGAGAGCTGTCCAGAATTTTTGATATAAAGAAAAGTGACTATGAGGACTTTTTAAAGACATTAGATTACATGGAAAAGGATGGACTTATAGTTAGAACAAGAACAGAACATTATGGAGTTCCAGAAAGAATGGGGTTAATAGTTGGAAAGCTTCAAGGACATCAAAAGGGATTTGGATTTTTAATACCTGAAGTAGATAGACCGGATGTGTTTATACCTTCATCTAACATGAATGGAGCTATGCACGGTGATAGGGTAATGGTAAAAGTATTAAGGGAAGAAGATGGAGGTAAAAAGTGCGAAGGGGAGATAATAAGAATAATAGAAAGAGCAAATAAAAATGTTATAGGTATATTTGAAGAAAGCAAAAACTTTGGATTTGTGGTACCGGATGAAAAAAGAATGTATCAAGACATTTATGTGCCAAAGGAAAAAGCTAAAGGAGCGAAGACTGGAGACATAGTTATAGTAGAAATACTAAAGTGGCCAGATACTAGAAGAAGCCCTGAAGGTAAAGTTGTAGAAATATTGGGTAAAAAGGGAGACCGTGGAATAGATATTTTAACTATAATAAAAAAATATAGACTTCCAGAAGAGTTTCCTCCTAAAGTGCAAAGCTATGTCGATAAAATTCCTGAAGAAATTCCAGAAGAAGAATATGAAAAACGTACTGATTTAAGAAATTTAAAAATTGTAACTATAGACGGAGAAGATGCTAAAGATTTAGATGATGCTATATCTATTGAAAAGTTATCTAATGGAAACTACAAGCTTGGAGTTCATATTGCAGATGTATCTCATTATGTAAAAGAGAAGAATCCATTGGATAAGGAAGCCCTAAAGAGAGGAACCTCTGTATATTTAATAGATAGAGTTATACCTATGCTTCCTAAAAAGCTTTCGAATGGAATGTGTAGCTTAAATCCTAAAGTTGATAGGCTTACATTGACCTGCATGATGGAAATAGATAGAAGTGGTAAAGTAGTGGATCATGAGGTTTTTGAAAGTGTAATAAAAACCAGTGAGAGAATGACTTATACAGATGTTACTAAGATACTTAGAGATAAAGATGAAGAACTTATGCAAAGATATGATTATTTGTTAGAAGAATTTAAGACTATGGAAGAGCTTTGCAAAATACTTTATAAAAAGAGAATTGATAGAGGGGCTATAGATTTTGATTTTGAGGAGTGTAAAATAACTTTAGATCAAAATGGCAAGCCTATAAAAATTGAACCTTATGAAAGAGCTATAGCAAATAGAGTTATAGAAGAATTTATGCTTGTATGTAATGAGACCATTGCAGAGTATATGTTTTGGGCAAACGTTCCATTTGTATATAGAATTCATGAAGATCCAGATATAGAAAAATTAACACACTTTAATGAGTTTGCTCATAATTTAGGTTATGTAGTAAAGATGACACAGGAGATTCATCCTAAGTCTCTTCAGGGAATCGTGGAAAAAGCTAAAGGTACAAGAGAAGAGACTGTAATAAATACATTGCTTCTTCGTTCTTTGAAGAAAGCAAGATATGCACCAGAATCTGTTGGCCATTTTGGATTAGCAGCAAGGTATTACTGCCATTTCACATCACCTATAAGGAGATATCCGGACCTCATAATACACAGAATAATTAAAGAATATATAAATGGCAAGATTAATGATAAGAGGATAAATAAGCTCACTGACGAGGTGTCCGTAGCATCAATACAATCTTCCGAAATGGAAAGACTTGCAGATGAAGCTGAAAGAGAAGTAGATGATTTAAAGAAAGCAGAATATATGAGTGAAAGAATAGGAGAGGTTTATGAAGGAATAATTTCTTCTGTTACAGCATTTGGTATGTTTATAGAATTACCTAATACCATAGAAGGACTTGTTCACATAAGCACGCTAAATGATGATTATTATATATATGATGAAAAGCATTTATGCCTTATAGGGGAAAGAACTAAGAAGAAGTATAAGTTAGGGGATGCAGTAAGAATTAAAGTTGATAAAGTTGATATAGATGCACATGAAATTTTCTTTGAATTACTAGATCAAGAATCAGAAGATGATGAAGATTTAGATGGCAATGCTATAGTAAACAATAGTGATAGTCAGCATGAAGAATTACAGAAAGAGGAAGTTCAAGAAGCAGTGCTTCCAGTAGCAGAGTACTTTGAAGAAAACGAATAGGAAATTGCTGAAATTCAGTAGATAGTAATGAAATTTTTAATGTTCAAGTGTATGGAATTTGCATTGTAGCAAGCTTTCCTAGATGCAAATCCCATACATCTGGTTTAGCATTAAAAACGGTATGAAGCTTGACTTTTAGTAAAATTTGTAATATAATATTGTTTTAAGAAGTACCATAAATAAAGTAGGTGATACCTAGTGGCAAAGAAGACAGTAAATAAGACATTAGCTGAAAATAGAAAAGCAAGGCATGATTATTTTATAGAAGAAGTTTATGAAGCTGGAATAGAACTTGTAGGAACAGAAGTCAAGTCCATAAGAGGGGGGAAAGCTAACTTAAAGGATTGCTATGCTGAAATAAGAAATGGTGAAATATTTGTCTGTAATATGCATATAAGTCCTTATGAACAGGGAAATATATTTAATAAAGATCCTTTGAGAAATAGAAAGCTTTTACTTCATAAAAGGGAAATTCTTAAGCTTGAACAATTTACTGCTCAAGAGGGTTATACATTAGTTCCACTATCATTATATTTAAAGAATGGTAGAGTTAAGGTTAGCTTAGCTGTAGCTAAGGGTAAGAAAAACTATGATAAGAGAGATTCTATGCTTGAGAAGGCAGCAAAGAGGGATATTGAGCGTGAATTAAAAGAAAGATCAAAATATTAGATAAAGAAATTAAGATTTTCTTTAATTAATCAATTTATCTAATAATTACTATTGATAAATAATAAAAATTGTTGTATCATAATAACTGTAAGATAACTCAAAGCTAAATTGTCACTGATAACTAAAACGAGTTGTCAGCAAGTTCTTTGAAAAATAAAATATTAATTAAATTATGGGGGCGTACATGGTTTCGACGGGGGTAAGTTGCCCCTGAGAAGCGAGTCGAGGGTCCTGGACCCGCGTTAAAAAACTAGGAAAAATATAAACGCAAACGATAATTTAGCGTTAGCTGCCTAATTAGCGCAGCTCGTCCTACCCGGGAGGCCTACGGCTTGGGATTAGGGCGTCATTTAGTAGGGAACCGAGCTCTACAAAGCTTTGAGTAGAGAACGGAATTTATGAAGCTACTGAAGTTTAAAGCCTGTTAGTGGGCGTTAAACCTAGGGAATTTTAAAACACTATCTGCACTCGGAGATGCTCAGGAGTTACTACTTTCGGACAGCGGTTCGACACCGCTCGCCTCCACCAAACCCGATAATTTCAGCCTGGTTACCCACCAGGCTTTTTATATTTTTTGAAAAATTATTAGAGAGTATATTATCAAAAAACAAATTTATCACTTTACTTACATAGCTTTTGATATTTTTATAAACAATAAGTATATGATATGCAAGTAAGGAGATGAAAATTATGGATATAAGTTATGGTTTGTTGAAATGTACAATTCTAGAAACTACTGCAATAAAGGGAGATAGTCCTCATTTCCATATACATGTCATTGCTGATGGAATACACTTTAGAATTGCCATAAATATAAAATCTGAAACGTATCCTTATGATTTGCTTTATTATATTGATGATGACTTTCAGAATGAACTTACGGCCAAACTATCAGAAATACCTTTTGGATTTTATCCAATTGGTCCAAATATAAAGAAAGACTACGGTCTTGACTATATTCGTGGGAATTTACTCAATATAAAAAATATGGAGCCGTTGCCGGATGTGCTTCCTGGTCCTGATAATGATTTAAATGAAAAGATTCGTAACATTACACATAAAGTTCTTGAAAATCCAGAAACTATTTTGTATGTTTTTGGAAGGCGGTGGGGACCTGAGGGTAGTAAAGATAAATACTTTCATTTCACTCCAAGTGATGGTATACATTCTATTCATATGAATCAAGAAATAAATCAATTTCAAGAGAATCCTGATAATAGTTGGCAGGATGGAGGCTTATTAATAAATTTTGTTTCAGAAGATAAGTGGAAGGCCATTTTTTTAGCTTTTCAAGCTTATCATAATGGAAGTGAAGAGATTAATAATGCGTAATATGGCATAAATAAGAATTAAAGATAGCCTAAGATGAGAAAATAAAACATAAAATAAATACATTATAATTAAAGGAGTATTTATGGATAATATAGTTAAAGTAATAAAAAGTGAAAAGTCGTGGATGGAAAGTAACGCTATTGATCAACTTAAGAAAGTAGCAGAGCTTGATGGAGTAGTAAAAGCTGTTGGACTACCTGATCTTCATATTGGTAAGACTCCAGTGGGAGCTAGTTTTGTCACGAAGGAAGTAATTTATCCTCATTTAATTGGTAATGATATTGGATGCGGTATGGCTTTGTTTTCAACAAATATAAACAAGGGCAAGTTTAAATTTGATAAAGTTAGAGGAAAACTTGAGAGATTAAATGGACTTGAAAGTATAGATATATCCCATTTAACTGAAGAGATTCATTTGCCTATGAAGGAGGCTCTTGGAACTATTGGATCTGGAAATCATTTTGCAGAGTTTCAGCAAATTGATAAAGTATATGATCAAGACTTATTAGATGAGTTAGATATAAATAAAGGATACATATATCTTTTAGTTCATAGTGGATCAAGAGGTTATGGGGAGTATATATTAAGGAAATATATTGGGGAGTATTCTTGTCAAGAGGGACTTAGAGAAAATAGTGAAGGTTATATTGAATACTTTAAGGAGCATAATAGTGCAGTAGAGTTTGGGGCGTTTAATAGAGAATTAATTGCATATAGGCTTTTAAGTACAATTGGTGCAAAGGATGGGCATAAGCTTTTAGATAGTACCCATAATTCAATAGCTATTAAGGAACTTAATGGAGAAAAACTTTATGTTCATAGAAAAGGTGCAGCGCCTGCAGATGTAGGGTGTGTTGTAATTGCAGGTACTAGAGGCTCTAATTCGTATATTGTTAAGCCACAAGCTAACTCTTTGGAATATGCTTTTTCAGTTGCGCATGGAGCCGGAAGGCGTTGGAATAGACTTTCCTGAAAAGAAAGGCTTGAACATGTATATCCTAATAAGTCTGTGAGGGAAAAACTTTTAGGAAGCAATTTAATATATAGCGATAGAAGTATTATATACGAGGAAGCTCCAGAGGCATATAAAAGCATTGATAAAGTTATAGAAGATATGTTAAATGAAGACATGATAAAAGTTGTTGCAAGTCTAAAGCCTCTCATAACTTATAAAGCTTAACAAGGCCTGACTGCTTGATAAATAGTATATTTAATTTTATTAATTTATATTGCAAGTTGCAAAGTTAAGAACTATAAGCTATAATATTTTATGTAATTAATGTATGATATGAAATAACAATATAAAACATGTAAAAAGGTGCCCGAAAGGGAGAATAGGGAATGAGGTATAAGCCTCAGCGGTCCCACCACTGTAAACGGTAGAACTTTTATAATCCACTGGATTACACCGGGAAGGAAAAAGTATCGTTAGTCCGTAAGCCAGGAGACCTGCCTTTTTCATTATTGCATCTTAGATTTAAGAGGCTATATTAAGAATGATGGCAAAATTCTTGAATACAAATATTTGTATTCAAGAATTTTTTTCTTTTTGTTTAAAAAATTTAATGAGGTGATGGATATGAAGGTTATTAAAAAGCTTGTAAGTTGTGACAATTCTATAAAATATTTATTAAGAATGAAAGACGGTAATACTATTGAAACTTTATATATGTATGATAAGGAATTAAAACTTACTTATCATAGTACAGTATGTGTCTCTTCTCAAGTGGGCTGTGCCCAGGGATGTTTTTTCTGCGCAACAGGAAAACAAGGCTTGGTAAGAAATCTTACCTCGCTTGAAATAACTGAACAGGTAGGTGTTTGTGTTGATTACTGCAAAGAAGCGAAGTTACTGCCAATAGATGCAGTTGTTTTTGCAGGAATGGGTGAACCTTTTATGAATTATGAAAATGTTAGAGATGCCATAATTAGCATATATAACAAATATAAAATAAGCAGTTTTGAAATTGCAACAGTAGGTTTAGCACCGAGAATCCGCAGATTGATAAATGATTTTAAAGATAGTGATGTTAAGATTAGACTTAACTTATCATTACATGCATCGTCAAATGATACACGTAAAAATATAATGCCAGTTACCTTAAAATATGACATAAATTCTATAATTGAAGCAGCAGTTGAATATGCGGAAACATTCAACATAAAGACCAGAATAAGATATATGATATTTAAAGGTATAAATGATACTGACGAGGATGTAAAAAGATTAGAGGGGCTGCTAGAAGATAAGCCATTAAAACTTATAATTTCAGCGTATAATGATAATAATATAGAAGGACTGATTGCGCCACAAGAAAGTGATGTAACAAACTTTTATAATAAACTAAAAAACAAGATAGATTGCGAGATATTCCACAATTTTGGGAAGGACATTAAGGGAGGATGTGGACAGCTTAGACAAGAAAAGATGATAGAAGATGAGGAAGTAGTATAGTTTAACGTTTAAACAGAATTTATTAAAAAGTTATCATAAGAAAATTTTAAATTAAAGATATAGTAAAACAAAAATAATTGTGATAAAATTACCACAAGATAAAGTGTTAAAGCTTTATTAAATTTTAAGTAGACACATAAAGGAGGGGCGACTGGCTTTGCACGCCAGGTATAATATGAATAATAAGATTAGAATAGGTATTGTAGGTTATGGAAACCTTGGAAAAGGTGTAGAATTATCTTTAAAACAAAACCCAGATTTTGAATTAGAGGCTATTTTCACAAGAAGAAATCCTGACAAATTGCAGTCAAATTCAAAAATGGTACATATTTCAGAAATGGAAAATTATAAGGACAAAATTGATGTTATGATTCTTTGTGGAGGATCTGCAACAGATTTACCAGAGCAGGCTCCAGAGATTGCAGCAACATTTAATACCGTAGATAGCTTTGATACTCATGCTAGAATACCAGAATATTTTAATAGGCTAGATGAAGTAACAAAAAGAGCTGGTACTATTGGACTTATATCCGTTGGCTGGGATCCAGGAGTATTTTCACTAAGCCGACTTTTAGGTCAATCAATACTTCCAGTTGGAAAAGACTATACTTTCTGGGGCAAGGGAGTAAGTCAAGGTCATTCAGATGCAATAAGAAGAGTAGCTGGTGTTAAGGATGGTATTCAATATACTATACCTGTTGAATCTGCTATTGAAAGAGTTCGTACAGGAGAAAATCCTGAATTTTCAACAAGAGAAAAACATGAAAGGGTTTGTTATGTAGTGCCTGAGGAAGGTGCCGATTTGGAGCAAATAGAAAATGAAATTAAAAACATGCCAAATTATTTCTCAGATTATAATACTACAGTGAATTTTATAACTGAAGAAGATTTAAAGGAGAATCATAGCGGGATACCTCACGGTGGATTTGTTATTCGTACAGGTGTAACCGGAGAGAATACTAAGCAGAGAATGGAACTTAGTTTAGATCTTGGAAGTAATCCAGAGTTTACTTCTAGTGTGCTAGTAGCTTATGCAAGAGCAGCTTATAGAATGTCCAAAGAAGGTCAATCAGGAGCGCGTACAGTATTAGATATTCCATTTTCATATTTATCACCAAAATCAGGGGAACAATTAAGAAAAGAATTGTTATAGGATAGATTGAAGACAAGTACAATATATAAGTTAAAAGAACACCAATACTAGTATTGGTGTTCTTTGTGAATTTGTAGGATTTAATTAAATAATTTTTTAAAATAAGTTTTTGGGCTTATATGAGTAAATTTTCAGTATTCAAATATTAAAATAATGTTATAATATTTAAAAAAACATATAAAATTAAAGGAGTTTAACTATGAGACTAACTTATAAAAACCCAAGGGAATTAGCAACATGTATAAAGGATTTGGTAGATTCATACTTAGAAGGATTAATTGAGCATGATCCATTTGAAGAAAAGTTAATAAAGCTTATTAACGCTAATAAAGATAGAATTTATAAGGATGATGTAATGTCTGTAAAGATATCTAGCGTTTTAGGAAATTCAAGGATAGATATAATTAATAAAATAATAAATAAGTAAAATAAAAGCCTGGTTTGAGTAGCCAGGCTTTTTATTAAATGTTTTTTGTAAGACTTAACTAGCTTCCAATCAGCATTTATCTTATACAATAGGATACCAATATTTATAGGGTACTAAATATATTGTTAATAAAACCTTTGACAAGCTTAGTAAAATCTGATATTTTATATTGGGAATTTATTAATTTTTTGTAAACATATTAGGAGGAACTAAATGAATACTCAAACACAAAATGTAAAGATTGTAAATGCAGATTCGTCAGCGTTGGGATTATTTGGACTTGCTATGGTAACAATTGTAGCTTCTTCTCAAAAGCTGGGGTTAACAGAGGGTATATCTTATGCTTTGCCATGGGCTATTTTTCTAGGAGGATTTGCACAGTTATTTGCATGTTTTAATGATTCAAAGAGGCAAAATGTTTTTGGAACAACAGCCTTTGGAGCATATGGATTTTTCTGGCTTGCAATTGGTGCTTCATGGATGATAAATGCTGGGGTATTTGGGCAAACTTTGAAGGCGGGTGTAGATCCAAAACAGATTGGCTTTGCCTATTTGGGATATCTAATATTTACTATCTTTATGACAATTGGAGCAATGGAAACACATAAGGTATTATTTACTGTTTTCTTTTTGATTGACTTCTTATTTTTAGGATTAACGCTTTCCTCTTTTGGCATAGCTCATGAATTTACTCATATGTTAGCAGCATATTCAGAGCTGCTTATCGCATTGGTATCTTTTTACGGCTCAGCAGCAGCAGTTTTAAACCCTCACTTTGGCAGGGAGTTTTTACCTGTAGGAAAGCCTTTTGGAGTGTTTAAAAAGTTGAGTGTTAAGGAAGAGGAAATGAAGAAAGCTTCATAGGAAAAAATAACGTTAATAAATAATTAAAAACCACGTTGAAGTTATATACGACGTGGTTTTTAAAATATATAGAAAAAGGTATAATTTTATTTTTATTCTTTGACGTTAATTTTATTTTCTTGAATAAGCTTTTGGCTATAAGAGTCGAGCTCAACCCCTGTTTTATGAAGTTGATTATCAACTACGCTGGCTTGGGCTATGTGGTCAATTATTGAGTTGGTGGTAGTCTTTAGGATGTTATCAACGTTTAGTATTTCCTTAGTCATAGTTTCAATATGCTCTTTTTGAGTAGATACAATATTCATAACTTGTAGTACTTCTTCTTCAACTTGAGCTATAGTAGACAAGCTTTTTTCTACTTTTTCTATAGCATCACTTGAAGCTTTAACTCCCTTTGAAATAACTGAGTTAGATTTATCAGAATTAATTAATACTTTTTTTGTTTCATTTTGAATTCCATGTATTAAGTTAGATATATCCTTTGTGCTTTTTCTAGTTATCTCAGCTAATTTCTTTACTTCACCAGCTACCACAGCGAATCCCTTACCTTGTTCACCGGCTCTAGCAGCTTCTATTGATGCATTTAGTGCTAAAAGGTTAGTTTGACTTGCAATACTTGTTATTAATTGAACAACTTCATTGACTTTATTAAAGCTTTCGGCTAACTCGTTAATGCTACGAGTATTGTTAGCATTTTCGCTTTCTAGGGATTTAATTATAGAATCCATTTCTTCAATGGCCATTTTTCCTTCGTTTGATTTCTGAACTGTATCTTCTGTAATTTTTATAAGCTTATTACTTTCTGTAAATAGATTATCTGTAGAGTCATTTGTAAGGTCAGTTAAACTTGAAATCTTACTCATATGTATTTTTATATTATCTGTAAGTTCAGTTAAGGCATTATGTTGATTATTAACTATTTCATGCTTATCTACAGTTGTTTTTAATAAATCATTTATTGATTCTATAAATTCAATAGTTTCGGTACGAAATTGAGCATCTTTTTCCCTTATCTCATTTAACTCAGTAGAAGAGATTAGCTCATCATTGATTGATTTGTTTTTTCTAATCATTTTTATCCCCCTTAGTTTTAGATGTTATTTATAATGAATTGGTTATTTAGTACCTATAAAGGTAACTTCTAACTTATATTTTATAGTTAATATTAATGATAAGCAATGTATTTCTGATTAGTATAAAACAAAAAAATTAATAATGATAATGTATACATTAAATAAGACTTCATAATATGCTTAAAGAATTTAAGATGATAACCGAATAATAAAACATAATATATATTTAGACCAAGTATAATGGGTGCTTGGTTTGTCTAATACCATGATGTTTTAAATTTCCTCATTAAAAGACAAAAAAACCAAAAAATTTCAAAAGATTACTTCCAATTATTATCAAAACAATGTAAAATGTTATTAATATAATATGACAAAAAATGTATCATATAATAAAAATATCCTATAAGGAGATGGGGGAAAGAGCAATGGATTTGATGTCAATTTATGGTATAGTATTAGCGATTGGATTTATTTTGTTCGGGATACTTTCTAGTGGACAAATAACAACGTTTGTAGATATACCATCTGTACTAATAACTATAGGTGGAACTATAGGTGCACTTTTACTTAGTAGTAAAGGAAAAAATGTTAAAGTATTATTAAAGCTATTTAGAATAGTTTTTAAGGAAAATAAATTTAATAATGTTGAACTTATTACGAATTTTATAGAATGGTCTACAAAAGCCAGAAAAGAAGGATTATTATCGTTAGAAAATACAGTTGAAAGTATTTCAGATCCATTTATAAAAAAAGGAATGATGATGATAGTTGACGGTTCAGAGCCAGATACAATAAAGGGTGTATTAGGACTAAAAATTAGAGGTATAATTGAAAGGCATAAGGAGAATAGAAATATGTTTGATACTGGGGCAGCTCTAGCACCTGCCTTTGGTATGATTGGTACGTTAATAGGGCTTATTAATATGCTTAAGCAATTATCCGATCCATCTAGCATAGGGCCTCAGATGTCTATTGCTTTAATTACAACACTTTATGGATCGTTTATAGCAAATGTAGTTTTTATGCCTATGTCTAAGAAGTTAAAGGCTAAAACCTCTGAAGAAGTATATCAAAAAGAAATGATTATAGAAGGATTATTAGGCATTCAAGCAGGAGAAAATCCAAATAACTTAAAGGAAAGAATGCTTTCATTTTTAGATGAGGAAACTATTAATCAGTTACAATCAACGAGTCAAAGGGGAGAAGAATAAAATAATATGAAGGAGGAAGAGAGCGGTGGCAGACAATTATAATATGGATGATGACGATGAGGGTGGCGGCAGTGAATGGCTTGCAACCTACGGCGATTTAGTTACCTTGCTTCTTTGCTTTTTTGTTTTACTCTATTCGATGTCTGTTATAGATAGTGCAAAGTTTAAACAAGCTGCTGAATCTTTAAACAACATGGGTATAATGTTGCAAACTGGATCCATAAATCCTACCGTAGGCGATTCAATTGCTGATTTAGACGTATATAGAGCTAAAAGTGCTGAAGACCAAATGAATGACATATATAAAGAGGTAAAGGATATTATAGATTCTGGAGGGTTAACAAAGGATGTAGAAGTAAAAAAAGTTGATAAAGGCGTGCTTTTAAGGTTTAAGAATGAGATCTTATTTGATATAGCACAATCAGATTTAAAGCAAAACGCTAAAGATAATCTTAGTAGGCTTGGTAAAGTACTACGAAAACATAATAAAATAATTAAGGTAGAAGGACATACGGATAATATACCTATAAGTAATAGTGAATACAGAAGTAACTGGGAATTATCTACTGCAAGAGCCATAAGTGTTGTTAGATATTTTACTGAAGAACTTCCTAGTGACCAACGATTGAATCCAAAAAGTTTTGAGGTTTCAGGTTACGGAGAATATCATCCAATTGCACCTAATAACACCGAGGAAAATAAGCAAAAGAATAGAAGAATTGAAATAACTATAAGTCAGTAATAATTATATTACAAGAAAAACAATAAAATATATTGAAATTTAAAATTATTCTAGTATAATATATAAAAATGGATAAATTATTGTACATTAAAAACTATGACGGGGAATAGTAAATAAGGTGAAAATTCAAAGCGAATCGGTGGATGGTGAAAGCCCGATAATATAGCTTTATAGAAAGCAGCCCTCGAGTTTCTTATCGAGAAAGGGGAATTGATTTTTTAATTCCTACAATAGAGACAGACGTTTCCTCACGTTACAGAGGATTGGAATTTTTTATTCCAATTGAGGGAGTGCTTTATAGCACTAACTAGGGTGGTACCGCGAAAAGTCTTTCGTCCCTTTATGGGATGGAGGACTTTTTTTATTTTTATTAGATTGGAGGAAGAAGTATTATGGAAGAAATTCTTGAGATTCTAGAGAAAAATAGTAAATACAACGAAGAAGAAATAGCAGTGATGACAGGTAAAACTACTGGAGAGGTAAGGGAAGCTATAGAGAAGTACGAAAAGGATAATGTTATTGTAGGATATACTGCTTTAATTAATTGGGATCAAACAAGTAAAGACAGTGTTATAGCGCTGATAGAGGTAAAAGTAACTCCACAAAGAGGAGAAGGTTTTGATAAAGTGGCAGAAAGAATATATAGATTTCCAGAGGTTAAATCTTGCTATTTAATGTCGGGGGGATTTGATTTAACTGTCATTGTTGAAGGAAAGACTATAAAAGAGGTAGCACTTTTTGTATCAGAAAAACTGGCTACACAAGAGGGAGTTTTAAGCACTGCAACACACTTTATACTTAAAAAGTATAAAGACAAAGGTGTTATATTTGAAGAAAAAGTAAGGGATGATAGGGAGGCTATATTTATATGAAGATAGAAGATATGATTTTACCTAAGGTTAGTAATATGCCACCTTCAGGTATAAGAAAGTACTTTGATATGATAAATGAAATGGATGACGTAATATCTCTTGGAGTTGGAGAACCAGATTTTGTAACTCCATGGAATATAAGAGAAGCCGGCATTTATTCCCTAGAAAAAGGGCATACACACTATTCTTCGAATGCAGGCCTTATTGAACTTAGAGATGAAATTTCATCATATTTAAATAGGAAGTATGATTTAAAGTATAATGCTGATAATCAAATACTTGTTACTGTTGGAGGAAGTGAGGGCATTGATATAGCGCTTAGGGCATTGGTTGCAGAAGGTGATGAAGTTATTATACCGGAACCAAGTTTCGTTGCATATAAAGGATGCACTGTTTTCACTGGTGCTAAACCAGTGGTTATTAATCTTAGAGCTGAAGATGAATTTAAATTAACTCCAGAGTTGCTTGCTCAGGCGATAACTCCAAAGACTAAAGTAGTTATTGTGCCTTTTCCAAATAACCCAACTGGAGCCATTATGACAAGGGAAGAATTATCAGCAATTGTAGATGTTCTTAAAGATAAGGACATAATTGTATTATCAGATGAGATATATTCTGAATTAACTTATGAAGGAGAGCATGTTTCTATTGCAAGCTTTCCGGAAATGTACGAAAAAACTATAGTTATCAATGGTTTTTCAAAATCTTACGCTATGACAGGGTGGAGAATGGGCTATGTTTGTGGACATCGTATATTAATAGATGCTATGAAAAAGATTCATCAATATGCAATTATGTGTTCTAATACAACGGGTCAATATGCTGCTATTGAAGCTTTGAAAAATAGTGATAGAGATGTTCAAGAAATGGTCAGAGAATACAATAGAAGAAGAAGAGTAATGGTAAATGGATTTAGAAAGATGGGGCTTGATTGTTTCGAACCTAAGGGGGCATTTTATTTATTCCCATGTATAAAATCAACTGGGTTAACATCAGATGAGTTTTGTGAAAGACTTCTAATGAAGGAAAAAGTGTTAGCGGTTCCAGGACACGCGTTTGGAGAGTGTGGAGAAGGGTTCATAAGAACCTGTTATGCTTCTTCAATGGATAACATTATGGAAGCACTTAAAAGAATAGAAAGATTTGTTAGAGATTGTTAATATAAAAACTTTGAGGGAAATAAACAAAAGGTTGACATTAATAAAATACACATATATAATCATAAGAAAAACAGAATATTTCTTATCAAGAGAGGTGGAGGGACTGGCCCTGTGAAGCCCGGCAACCGGTATGTATTTTTATAATTCATACAATGGTGCCAATTCCTGCAGCGAAAGCTGGAAGATAAGGATGGCAATAGGCATAAAGACCTAAAGGATATCCTTTAGGTCTTATTTTTTTATTAAGTATACAAAACTTTCAGTGAAAAGCAAAGATTTTAATCTAATAATAAAAAATCATTTATTAGGGGGCTCGAAAATGTATATAAAAGACATATTCTCACGCAAGAAACCGATAATATCCTTTGAGATTTTTCCACCTAAAAAAGAATCTTCAATCGATACTATATATAATACAATTGATGAATTAGCACCTTTGAAACCAGATTATATCAGTGTAACCTATGGGGCAGGTGGAAACAGTGAAACTAGGAATAAGACTGTAGAGATAGCTTCTATTATAAAAAATAAATATAATATTGAAGCACTAGCGCACCTAACGTGCATGACATCTACTAGAGACGAAGTCAATGGAATTTTGAATGATTTAAAAGAAAACAATATTAAAAATGTACTAGCACTTAGAGGAGATTTGCCTCAAGACACAAACTTTAAATTCCCAGAACCTCTTCATTTTAAATATGCAGAAGATTTAATAAAAGATATAAAAAATCATGGGGATTTTTGTATAGCGGCAGCGTGCTATCCGGAGACCCATATTGAAAGCAATAGCGCAGACGAGGATTTTAAAAATCTTAAAAGCAAAGTAAACTCAGGAGTGGATTTTATGATAACTCAATTATTTCTTAATAATAAGTTTTTTTATGACTTTAAGCAAAGGGCAGAGGGTAAGAAAATAAACATTCCTATTGAAGTAGGTATTATGCCTGTGATAAATAGTAAACAAATAGTTAGAATAGCAAGTTTATGTGGTGCACATATTCCAGAGAAATTTACGAAAATAATAAATAAATATATAGATAACCCGCAGGCATTAAGAGATGCTGGGATTGCTTATGCTACAGAGCAAATAATTGATTTGTTGTCTTCAGGAGTAGATGGCATTCACATATATACAATGAATAATCCAGAGGTAGCTAAAAAGATAGTATCTAACATAGATTCTATTGTAAGTGCATTAAATAGTGAGAATAGGCTTTAATGATTTTAAAAACTATTATTTAATATAAGTATAGGTTATATTAATATATGAATTATAGGGAGGAATTTTATATGGAAAAGGTAGAAAGCTTTCAATTAGATCATAGGAAGGTTAGTGCACCATATGTAAGAAAAGCAGGAGTTCTTAATGGGAAAAAGGGTGATAAAGTAACAAAGTTTGATTTAAGGTTTTTGCAACCAAATCAAGAGGCAATGCCAACGGCATCATTACATGCTTTAGAACATCTTCTTGCAGGATATTTAAGGGAGCACTTGGAAAATGTAATTGATTTATCGCCAATGGGATGCAGAACTGGGTTTTACCTTATACTGTGGGGAGATGTAGAATCAACAACAGTAAAAAGTGCTCTTGAAACATCTTTAAAACAAGTACTACAATCAGATGAAGTACCAGCAGCTAATGATCTTCAATGTGGCAACTATAAGGATTTATCTTTATTCGGAGCAAAAGAGTATGCGAGATATGTTTTGGATAAGGGATTTAGTACTACATTTTATAAAGACTAAATTATATATAGGTAACTTTGAGGGGGATAAGGATGCATATAGATAAAAAAGAAGTTCTAAGATATCTTGGATATAAAAATGGGGTTATTGATACGAATATAAATTTGTTAATAGACGAATGCATAAATGAAGTAAAAGAAATTTCAAATTGTAAATACACATATAAAATATTTGATATTGAGAAAAGTGAGGAACAAGTAAGATTAGTAGAAAGCAATTTGGTGTTCAAAGGAAAAGATATATTGGAACATCTTAAGGAGTCATCTATGTGCGCTGTTATGGCAGCAACCCTTGGAAGCAATATGGATACTAAAATAAGGTATTATGAAAAAGTAAGCATGACTAGAGCACTAATATTAGATGCTTGTGCATCTGTATGCGTAGAATGGGTTTGTGATGAGGCTCAAAAGGAGATACAAAAAGAAGCTCGAAGTAAAACACTAGACATTACCTATAGATATAGCCCTGGATATGGAGATTTTTTAATAGATATTCAACCCAAAATAATAAGTGCTTTAGATACACAAAAAAGCATAGGGCTTACAGTAACTGAAAATTATATTTTAATACCAAGAAAATCAGTAAGTGCAGTAATAGGATTTCAGGATAAGAACATCAAAGCTCAGCATTCTGAATGTAAGAAATGCAATAATTTTATAGAATGTCAATATAGAAAAAGGGGTAATGACTGTGGAGATTAAGGATATTTTAGCAAAGCAATTTATATTTTTCGATGGAGCTATGGGAACAATGCTCCAAAGTAGAGGACTTATAGCTGGAGAAATTCCGGAGATGTATAATATTATACACCCTGAAATAATTAAAGAAGTTCATGAAAAATATATAGAAGCAGGTTCGGATATAATTACTACTAATACATTTGGAGCTAATGAGTTAAAGCTTAAGGATACAGGTTACTCTGTAGAAGAAATAATAACAAAAGCAGTAGAGATTGCTAAAGAAGCTAGAAAAACTAATGATGGAAAATATATCGCATTAGATATTGGACCTATTGGTCAGATGCTTGAACCTATAGGAGTATTAAAATTTCAAAGCGCTTATGAAATTTTTAAAAGACAGATAGAGGCCGGAGTTAAAGCAGGATGTGATCTGATTTTAATAGAAACAATTTCTGATCTTTACGAAGCTAAAGCAGCAGTATTAGCAGCAAAAGAAAATAGCAGATTACCAGTGTTTTGTACTATGACTTTTGGAGAAGATGGGAGAACTTTTACAGGAACAGATCCTCTTACTATGGTAACTCTTTTAGAAGGCCTAGGAGTAGATGCTCTAGGAGTAAATTGCTCTCTTGGACCTAAGGAACTAATGCCTATAGTAGAAAATATATTAGAGTATTCATCAACTCCTGTTATAGTTCAAGCCAATGCAGGCCTTCCTAGAGTAGAAGATGATAAAACTATATATGATATTACGCCGGAATATTTCGGAAAATATGTGAAGTTAATGGCTCAAAAAGGAGTATGTATTTTAGGTGGTTGCTGTGGTACAACTGATAAATATATAAGAGTGGTTGTTGATAGTATAAAGGATCTAAAACCATTTAAATTAAATAATAAAAGACTCACAGCAATATGTTCATCTAGCAAAAGTGTAATATTAGGAGAAGAAGTAAAGATTATAGGAGAGAGAATCAATCCAACGGGAAAGAAGAAGTTCAAGGATGCATTGAAATCCAATAATATAGATTACATATTAACTGAAGCTATAAATCAAGTAGAGTCAGGAGCAGATGTATTAGATGTAAATGTAGGGCTGCCAGAAATAGATGAAAAGGAAATGATGGTAAGGACCATTAAGGAAATACAATCAATATTAAATGTTCCACTTCAAATAGATAGTTCAGATGCAAAAGTTATAGAAGCTGCTGCAAGAATTTACAATGGTAAACCTATCATAAATTCAGTTAACGGAAAAGAGCAAGTTATGAAAAAGATTTTCCCAATTGCTAAGAAATATGGTGCTTGCATAGTAGGACTTACGCTTGATGAAAGTGGCATACCAGCTAAGGCGGAGGAAAGGGTTAAGATTGCAGAAAAAATTATAAATACTGCTAAAGAATACGGCATAAATAAAGAAGATATTTTAATAGATTGCTTAGTTCTCACAGCTTCAGCTCAGCAAAAAGAGGTTATGGAGACAGTAAAGGCTGTAAGAATGGTAAAGGAACAGCTTGGAGTAAGTACGGTACTTGGAGTAAGTAATGTATCTTTTGGACTTCCTAAAAGGGAAATTTTAAATCAAACTTTTCTTTCAATGACGCTAGCTGCAGGATTAGATGCTCCAATATTAAATCCAGGAAATAAGGAAGTAATGGATGTTATAAAAGCCTTTAAGGTATTAGCTAATATAGATAAGGAAGCAAAGGAATATGTAAATACATATTCAGATATTGATGTAAAGGAACTTCCTAAGGCAAATAATAATAGAGATTTAAAAGAAATAATAATAAAAGGCTTAAAAGAAGATGCATCACAAATTACAAGGGAGCTATTAGTGGTTAAGGATGGTTTAACTATAGTTGATGAATACTTAATTCCAGTATTAGATGTAGTGGGTAGAAAGTATGAAAGAGGAGAAATATTTCTTCCACAGCTTATTCAATCTGCTGAAACTGTGAAAAGTGCATTTATTGTTATAAAAGAAAATATGAACTTAGAAGAAGAAAAGCAGGTTTCTAAAGGAAAGATAATTTTAGCCACAGTAAAGGGAGATATTCATGATATTGGCAAGAACATTGTAAAGATTATTCTTGAAAACTATGGATTTGACATTATAGATTTAGGGAAAGATGTACCTATAGCTAATATAGTGGAAATGGCAAAAAAGGAAAATATAAAGTTAGTTGGATTAAGTGCTCTTATGACAACTACTGTTAAGAGCATGGAAGACACAATAAAGAGCCTTAGAGAAAATAAGGTGAAATGTAAAGTTTTTGTTGGAGGGGCAGTATTAAATCAAGAATATGCAGATATGATAAAGGCAGATTACTATGCAAAGGATGCACAAGAAGCAGTGAAAATTGCTCAAAATTTATTTAAAGATATAAATGAGTAGATATATAGAAAAAACAGTCTTTAAGAAAGGACTGTTTTTGTTTTGCTTAAAAAATCAAATATTGATTATAGTGAATAATACAGGTTTAAATTACTAAAAATAAAACAATGTCATTATATAGGAATTGTGGTGAGTATATGAATAGTATGAATTTGCATCAAAATATAGAAGAAGTATCGAAGGCATTAGGAAGTCAAAACCAAATAATAGTAAGAAATTTTTACTTAGGGAAAGGTAAACCTATTAATGCTGCAGTAATATATTTAGATGGATTAGCTAACAAGGATAGCATAGAGAATAATATACTTAGACCATTAATGATTGACGTGAATGAAAGATTGGAGCGCCCAGATATCTGTGATTATTTAATTAAAAGATATATTCTAATAAGTAATAGTTGGGTAGAAAGTAATCTTGATAATATTGCAAATGTGATAAAAAGGGGTAAAACTGCTGTAATAATAGATGGAATAGAAGAGGCTATTTTACTAGACACTTCTGGAGGGAAGTCACGTAATATTACTGAGCCTGAAAATGAAACCGTAATAAGAGGAAATAGGGAAGGATTTATTGAAGATTTAGAAACTAACATATTATTACTAAAAAGATTGCTGAAAGATACAAATCTTACTATAGAAAACTTTATAGTTGGGAGGCGATCACAAACTGACATTGCAGTATTATATATAAAAGACATTGTAGATATGGATATTGTAAGCAATTTAAGAGAAAAAATAAATAGTATAGATGTAGATGTAATTATGGCATCAGGTACACTAAATCAATATATTGAAGATTATACTTTTTTCTTATTTCCTCAATCTAGAGGAACAGAAAAACCTGATGTAGTAATAGATAATTTAGTAGAAGGGAAAATAGCTATAATTATATCAGGAACTCCGCATGTCATGCTAGTTCCTTGTAATTTTCTAGAGTTTTTTCAAACAGTAGAAGATTATAATGAGAGAACAATCTTAGCCAATTTTACAAGAATATTAAGATTTTTAGCAGTTTTTATAGTGATAACAGTTCCGTCCATATATTTAACTTTGATAAAGTTTAATGCAGAACTTATTCCAATTAAGTTTATTACACCAATAATACAATCTAGAATAGGTATCGCACTAACTCCTTTTTTGGAGATATTGTGTATGGAGATAATAGTAGAATTTTTAAGAGAGGGAGGATTAAGACTGCCTTCTAAAATAGGTCAGACCTTAAGCGTTGTAGGTGGTATTATAATTGGTGATACCGCAGTGGAATCTAAGATTGTTAGTCCAACTACATTGTTTATCATAGGAATAACAGTAGTAGCAGCTTTTTTGATACCAAACTATGACATGTCCCTATCCATTAGAGTACTTAGGTTTCCAATGCTTATACTTGCAAACTTTCTTGGGATTTTTGGTATAGGAATTGGATGGTATTTTATTATTACTAGCTTATGTTCTACTGATAGTTTCGGCGTGCCTTACTTATCCTTTAAGAAAAATGATATCAAGGATACATTGTTAAGAGCTCCATTGTGGATGATGAATAAAAGACCAGAATCAATACCAAACGGAGACTCTGTAAGGCAGACAGATTTTAGGGATAAATGGGATATACCAAGGAGAAACAAAAATGAACAAAGTGGAGAATAATCTTCTAACCTACAACCAATTTTCAAAGATTATGATTTTTAGTTGTATAACTATATCAATATTAAGTCTTCCTAACGATGTTGTCGGTGCGGCGAAACAGGATGGATGGATATCTGTGCTTTTAGGAGGAATATATCTTTTCTATATAATTATTGGTGCCTTATATATAGCACATAATTATCCTAATGAGAATATTTTAATTTTAAATCGAAAGTTTTTTGGAAAGTTCTTTGGAAGTATTCTCAATATAGTACAATTATTTATTTACGTAGTTTATATAGTTTCAGAAGTATCAGGTATAAGCAACTTTTTAAGAGTATATATTGTTGATTTTTTATCAAGTTTTCGTGTTATGTTTCTATATATTGTTATAGCTGCTTTGTGTTCTTATAAAGGATTAAAAGCCATCGGAAGAATAAGTGAAATTGTATTTTATAATATAATCTTATCGATATCCATTGGAATAATTGCATTAGTAAAAGGTAGTATTCTAAATGTAATGCCTGTATTTGGAAGCGGATTCGTAAATATTGTAAAAGGTGTAAAGGGTGGAATTTATGCATATCTAGGTATTGAAATTGTTTTGCTACTGTATCCGTACATTAATGATAAAAATAAACTTAAAACTGCTTGTATACGATCGGCTACGCTAATATGCCTAAGCTATACTTGGGTAACATTTGCAACAATATTTTATCTCGGTCATACGTTTATACCTAAAGCTATATGGTCTTCTTTATATATTATTGAAAGCTTGAGGCTTCCGATAATAAATAACTTTAGATTTATTTTGATGTTTTTATGGATATTTGTATCACTTACAGCTGTTACTGTAAATTATTATGCTTGTGAATTAATAATAAAAGATTTATTAAAAAAACTCAAGAGAAATGTATTTTATTTTTTATCAGTGCCACTAATGCTTTATGTTTCTATGTTGTTAAGTGAAGAAATAGAAAGAAGGGAGATTATATACCCACTAGCTAGTATCATATGTATATTTAATGTTTTATACGTACTGCTAATGGTTTTAATAGTTTATTTTAAGAAGGAAAAAGCCTATGAATAAGATGATTATTTTTTGTTCAATTCTAATGTTTATTTTATTTACAACTATTGGAGGTGAACCACAAAGAGAGGCGGCTGAAGATTTAAGTATACCAGCTGGTGTTGGGATTGATATAGAAAAAAAGGGATTCGATAATATATCCTATAAAATTTCCATAAGTTCGTATGTCTTTGAAGAAGAAAAAACAATCAGTAGAGTAACTACTGGAAGCAAAGAATCTATTGGACAAAGCAGACAAAACAGGCAGTTGGAAATAGATAAAAGATTTCTTATTGGTCTTGAAAAGACAGATATAATAAGTGAGGAATATGCAACAGAGGGGATAAGAAACTTATTGGATATACTTTTCAATAATCCTGATGCTAATGATACTGCTTTGGTTGCCGTGTGCAGGGGAGATGCAAAAACTATACTAGAATATCCCATTGCCGGATATCCTAGTTCTGCAGATTACATAGAAGGTATGATTAAAAATTCCAAAGCGTTTAATTTTTTTACTAATAACTATAAAATAATTGACATTTTTGTACGCCTTGATTCTGAAGGGCGAAGTTTTACTGTTCCATATCTTGTTCTGACAAACGAGGGACTTAAAATAGAAGGTCTGGCCTTGTTTAAGAGTGATAAAATGATAGGGAAAGTTGGAATCGATGATGCCAAGGTATTAAATATGTTAAGTGATGGCAGTGGAAAAGGTGTAATAACGGTAAAGAAAAGTTCAAAGGAGTATGCTGATTATTATGCAGAGTGTAAAAGGAAAGTAAAGTGTGAAAGAGAAAATGGGAAATACAATTTTAATATTAGCCTGAAGCTAAAGGGAGAAATCATCGCAAATGAACTAAATAGAAAGGTATTTGAAAATGAAGAGGAGAAAAGCAAACTTGAAAAAGAAATAGAGAGACAGATTGAAGAAAGATGTAACAAATTCTTAAAATTAATGCAGGAAGAATATAAGATAGATTTTCTAGAATTAGGGAGAATAGCGGCGGCTAAGTATGGAAGAGATACAGGAACTGATTGGAATGAAGAAGTATCAAATTCAAATATAAAGGTAGAAGTTAAGGCAAAAATTGAAAGACAAGGGAGAGGGGATTATTAGTGAATAGAGAACAAAATAACTTCCTTGTACCTTCAGAAGCAATGTATATTTTAGTGGGAACTATGGTAGGAATCGGTATTTTTAGCTTATCTAATACACTAGTAAAAGATGTTCATGAGGATGCGTGGATAAGTGCAGCTTTAGGAGGCATATATCCACTATATGTAGGCTGTATAGGTATATATATGATTAAAAAGCATCCATCGGAGAACATTTTAGACTTAAGCAAGAGGTATATGGGGAAGGTAATAGGAACATTACTTAATATACTTTTTCTAGTTTTTTTTATCTTGAATACATGTTTTGTTATATCAGAGTTTAGTATTATATATCAAGTATATGCTACAGCATTTTTAACTCCTTTAAGGATTATAGGCATAACAACTTTGATGTCTGCAGTTACTGCCTATAGGGGATTAAAAGTAGTAGGCAGGGTAAATACTGTAGCTTTTTATGTAACTATGATTTTGTTGCTAGAAACATTTGCAGCATTAAGGAAAGGAAGCCACTTGAACTTAATGCCTGTATTTGATGCAGGTATTATTAATATAGTAAAGAGCTCAAAAGATGCGGTATTTTCATACTCGGGGTTAGAAATATTATTTATTATATATCCATATGTGAAAAATAACTCAAGGATGAGCAAAGAAATAACAAAGGCCACAAGTATAGCAGTACTAATCTATACCTTAACTACAGCAGTAACAATATATTACTTAAGTGCAGATATTGTAGAAAAGTCATATTGGCCATTGATCACTGCAAGTGAAAGTTTAAGGTTAACTGTTATTAATAATTTCAGAATTATCTTTGCATTTTTTTGGATTTTTGTAGCTTTAAAAAGTTCAACAAATTATTATTTTGCTTCTGCATTTATATGCGGAAATATATTCCATAAAGTAAAAAGAAAAAATATAATAGGTGTTTTATATTTAATAATTGTATCAATTACTTTAGTAATTGGAGAATCTACAGTTAGGAACAAAGTAATAGGCATGGTAATAGGTAAAATAACTATATTTAATTTAATTTATATAACAACAGTAGCATTTTTTATATTTATAAAGAAGGGTGTTAAAGATGAAACTAACTAGAATTAAAAAAATATCTCATATTTTATTAATTATTAGTTTAGTGAGCTTATTTATAGTAATATCAGAAGTTGAGCCAGCTGAACAGATGGATGTGGAAGTTGCATTGGGTGCTGATCTTGAAAAGACAGTTGAGAATGATTATACATATATAATTACAAGAAGCATATATGTGTTTCAAGAAAAAAGGCGTTCAAGCAAAGTAATAACTTCAAAGGGAGAGACTATTGCAGTAGCAAGAGAAAGCAGACAGCAACTTGCAGATAAGATGGCTATTTCAGGCCTGGAGAAAGTTTACATATTAAATGAAAATTACGCAATACATGGCATTGCCTCTAGTATTGACATAATTTTTAAAAATCCACGTGTTAATAATACAGGTATATTTGTAATTTGCAGAAATAGTAGTAAAGACATACTTGAGTACAGTATACCAGGATATGCAAGCTCAGCAGACTTTGTTGAGGGGATGATTATAAATCAAAGAGGATCAAATTTCTTCCCGGATGAATTTGATGCAGTGAATACTTTTGTTAGGATGGGCTCTGAGGGAAGAAGTGTTGTGCTTCCTTATATTGAGCTTACAAAGGAAGGGATTGTGATTACTGGAGAAGCCTTATTTAATGGAGATAAAATGTCATCAAAAATCGATATGAAAGACTCAAGAATACTGAACATACTTAAATACAATAATGTTAAGGGAATAATCACATTACAAGAAAATTCAAAAGAATACATAGATATTTCTGCAAAAACAAAGAAGAAAGTTAGATGCTTTAAGGAAGATGATAAATATAATTTTATTATTGATTTAAACCTAAAGGGGGAAGTTGTCTCTAATACACTATATAATAATCTGCTAGAAAGTTCTAATTCTAGAAAAGAGTTTGAGAATACTATGAAAAAGCAAGTAGAAAAAGAGTGTAGTGAATTTATAGATAAAATGAAGAATCAACTTAAGATAGATTGTCTTGACCTTGGAAGAGTAGCAGCAGCTAAATATGGAAGAAGAATGGGAAATGATTGGAATAAAATAATTTCAGAATCAAATATACAGGTCAATGTAACGGTAAAAGTTGATAAATATGGGAGAGGAGATTTTTAAATAAAGCAGATTTCTAAATTAAAAAGTGCTAAAGTTCTAGTTTCTCATGACGATTATGTAAAATATGAATCGAATAAAGAAGAAAAATGTAGAAAAAATATAACTTAAGAATTACTTAAGAAATAATTTATTTTAATATAATATTTGTGTGATAGACTTGTCTTACTAAATTTTAGCATAATTTTTTATAAACTATTAAATATTAAGTGAATAGTACCTAATGTATACAATTACTATGTAGCAATTAATAAGTATAAATGTAATTAAAGAAGAATAAAAAGCATTAAAGCGGGGGGCAAGCGGCAATGAATAAACTTGGAGTGAAGATTCTAAAAGTAATAGGGGCAATATCAATTAGTTCTATGATTATATTAATAATTTTGAATACAGTCATTTTTAAAATGGAATTTTCTAGGTTGCAAGATGATGCTAAAAATTCTGTTATCGAAGCTACTAAAAATATCGATGGGGACAAATTAGAAAAGGTAATTAGTAGTAAGTCAATGGATATTCCTGAATATAAAGAAATTCAGGACGGATTGATAAGGTTTAAGAACGATAAAGATATAAAATATGCTTATACAATGGCTAAAGGATCAGATAATAATGCATACTTTGCAGTGGATGGTTCCTTGGTTAATACAAGTAAACTTGGTGAAAAGTATACTTTAGGAAAAGAAATACAAAGCGCGCTAAATGGACAAGCGGTTCATACTGAAAAGCCTATCACCGATACATATGGAGTATTTATACAAGCTTATGCACCAATAAAAAATTCGGCTGGTAAAATAATTGCTGTTGTTGGTGTTGATAAGGATGTATCTACATTTATAAATATTAGAACAAGACTTTTAATATCTATAGTAGTAGCATCAATAGTTATTATAATTTTATCTATATTAACTAGTATCTTATTTTCTAAAAAAATAACTTCAAACGCTGAAAAGATTAAGTATACATTAAATAAGATATCAGAAGGTGATTTAACAATTGGCTTAAGCATAAAAAGTAAGGATGAATTTGAAGGAATTGCTGAGTCTATAAATGACTTAACATGTAAGTTTCGAAACTCTATGATGATTGTTAAGGATACGTCAAACAGTGTAGTAGAACATTCGGAAAAGTTATCTGCTGTAGCTGAAGAGATGACATCAGCATCTGAAGATGTTGCTAATTCTGTTCAAGAAGTGGCTAATAGTGCAGTTCATCAGGCAGAAGAGTTTGAGCATATAAGCAGCACATTAAATGGTTTTAGTTATAAGATACATGAGGTAACAGAAGCAGTTGATGAAGTTAACAATAAAATAGATTTGATTAATTCTAAAGCTAAGGTAAGTAATCAGGGGCTTGAAGTTTTGCAAGGGGCATTAGAGGAAATAGTTTTATCTTTTAATAATGTAAGCGAAAAAATAAAAGGTTTTAGTAAGCAATTATTACAAATAAACGAAATTACAAACTTAATAAATATTATTGCAGATCAAACTAATCTCATTGCTTTAAATGCCTCTATTGAGGCAGCTCGGGCAGGAGAGTTTGGGAGGGGGTTTACAGTAGTAGCAGAGGAAATCAGAAAGTTGGCAGAACAATCTAAAGAATCCTCTGCAAATATTAATAGTTTAATAAAAAGTGTATCGAGAGAAAGTAAATTAGTAACTGATATTTCTGAGAGCATGAATAATAGGTTAAATGAAGAAATGAATATTATTACTAAGTCACTAGATTCATTTAAAGATATAATGATTAATATAGAAAATGTTTTTCCTCAAATCGGAATAATTGCTGGTAATATCAATACTATAGATGAAGAAAAAGCAAGAATAGTAAATCATATTGAGGGAGCTATTCAAAAATCAGGAGACATTTCAGCAGCTACAGAAGAAATTTCAGCATCTGCTGAAGAATCAAGTGCTTCTTCACAAGAGGTGGCATTATCATCAGAAAGTTTAAATATGAAAGCACAGGATATGATTAACTCTATAAATCAGTTTAAGATTTAAGCGTTAAATGTCTTAAAGTTAAGTTTAGAAATAAATAAACCATTGGGCACTCGGTGTATGATGGTTTATTTGCGCTTATTAGAATTTCTACTCAATAATTTAATTTAAATTTACTTTAAGGTTTGTATGTTATAATTGGCTTACAGTTGAAAAATAAGGGGTGTGATAGATTTATGAAATTACTTTTAGTTGAAGATGAGAAGCAATTATCAGAAGCTTTAACTCAAATTTTAAAAAAAAATAAATATTTAGTTGATGCAGTTTTTAATGGAGAAGATGGGCTTGATTATGCTTTAACAGATATTTACGATGTAATAATTTTAGATATAATGATTCCGAAACTAAATGGATTAGAAGTATTAAAAAAAATAAGAGAAGAAGATATATCCACACCTGTGATTTTACTCACTGCTAAAGGGCAAGTGTCTGATAAGGTAAGGGGATTAGATCTTGGTGCAGATGATTATCTGCCAAAACCTTTTGAACCGGAGGAACTTTTAGCAAGACTTAGGGCACTTTGTAGAAGAAAGGGAGAAATTATAAATGATAATATACTAAGCTTTTTAGATTTTTCTCTTAATTTATCAACTTATATACTAGAAAGCAAAAGTGGTAATGTGAGGCTTGCACTTAAAGAAATAGAAATACTTAAATATTTCTTATTAAGACCCCAAAAGGTTGTAAATAAGGAAGAACTTATAACTAAGGTGTGGGGGTTTGAATCTGAAGCAGAAAATAATAATATTGAGGTATATATATCCTTCATACGTAAAAAATTGAAATATGTCGGATCGGAGGCTAAAATATCTACAATTAGAGGTGTAGGATATAAGTTGGAGGAGTAAATATGTTTAAAGAGTTAAAACATAAATTTGTGATTATAAATATGTCTCTTCTATCCTTCGTTTTTGTAGCCATTTTTACTGTTATCTATATATTAACTGCAGTAAGCGGAGAGCGTCAAATAAATTTTACCCTTAGAAGAATTATGGATGAGCCTCCAAAGCCATTTAAAGGAGAACCTAGAATGGCAACTAGTTTAGTTGTTGATTTGGATAGTAGTGGGAACATAATTAAATCATTTTCTTTTGTGACTATGGAAGAGAATACTATTAAAGAATTAGTTTCCAAGGCAATGGAATCAAATAAGATGTCTGCAAAGATTAAGTATGGAGACTTTAATTACTCTTTTCTTAAGGGAGAAGGCCCATTTGGTAAAAAAGTAGTATTTGTTGATAGAAGTCCTCAACAGGAAAGTCTAAAAAATATTCTAATTATATTTACAATTGCAGGTGGGGCAAGTCTTATCTTATTATATCTAATTAGTGTGCATTTAGCTAACAGTACAATAAAGCCAATAAAGGAAGCGTTTGAAAAACAACAACAATTTATTGAAGATGCATCACATGAACTTAAAACTCCACTTACAATAATAAAAACTAATTTATCTGTAATTTCAGCAAATGAAGATATGGATGTAAAATCTCAAGGAAAGTGGCTTGAATTTATACACTCTCAAACAGAGAGAATGTCAAATCTAATAAATGATATGCTATCTTTAGCTAAAATAGATTCATTGGAACAACCTTTGTATATTGAAAAATTCGATTTTAGTAAAGTCTTAGATGGCGTTCTTCTATCCTTTGAAGCATTTATATTTGAAAGCGATATAGAACTTAAAACAAAGGTGAAAGAAAATATATATTTAAATGGAAATAAGGAAGATATTCAGCGATTAGTAACTATTTTAATGGATAATGCGGTCAAAAATACCCCTAAATATGGAAGTATTTCTGTATATCTAAATTACGAAAAAAATAATATACAGCTAGTAATAAGAAATACTGGATCGGGTATTCCAGCGAAAAGCATTGATAAAATATTTGAAAGGTTTTATCGTGCAGATCCTTCACGTGCTAGGGAAAGTGGTGGATATGGATTAGGACTTGCAATTGCAAAATCAATTGTAGAAAAGCACCATGGGAAAATATATGTACGAAGCAATGTTAATGTTGACGCATCCTTTATTGTTGAATTTCCAAATTAAAGTTTCAACCTTTAACTAAATCTATAAATAGATGTAACAAAAATGTGTCATTGCTTCTATATAATAAAGACATCAAGGAAAACAACTACTAAAAACCGAAAGGGGTATAAAAAGATGAGAAGTAAAAAATTAATTGTAAAAGTAATGACAGGATTGATTGCAGCAGGGCTAACTTTATCAGCAGGAATATCTGCTTCAGCTAAAAGCGAAGATGCAGCAGCAAGTAATGGAAGGCTTACTATAACTCAAGGTAAAGCAGGTAATAAAAAAGTTGTTTTTGGTGAAAATATAAAGACTAAGTTAGAAAGCCTCGTTGAATCAGGAACAATTACTAAAGAACAATCAAATAAGATTACTGAATTTATAAATGCACAGAAAGAAGCAAGAAAAGCTGAGATGGAAAAGGTTAAAAATATGACTGTGGAAGAACGTAAGGCATATTTTGAAAGTCAAAAGGATACAAAAAAAACTGATATTTTCAAAACATTAGTAGATAATGCAGTTATTAGTCAGGATCAGGCGGATAAGATAAAAGCTTCATTCCCACAAGAAAAGCATTCGGGAAAAGGATTTGGTTATAAAATAAAAATCAACTCTGCAGGCTTAAAAACAACTTTAGATGCCCTAGTAGGATCAGGTAAAATAACACAGGCCAAAGAAGATAAGATAATTAGCTTTATGAATGAAAAAAGCCAAACAATGAAAGCTGAAATGGAAAAGGTTAAAAATATGACTGAAGATGAGCGAAAGGCATATTTTCAAAGTAAAAAGGGTACAGAAAGAATTGATATGTTCAAAGAACTAGTGGATAATGGAACGCTTACACAGACAGAGGTAGATGCAATTAAAGCTGCAATGCCTAAGATGGAAAGAGTAAAAGATAAAAAAGAAAAAATAGCTACGGATACAAAGACAACTGGAAACCAGTCTGCAAATTAGAATATAAACTCTAGTACTTAATGAATAGTTTGAATCCCCCTTCAAATTATATATAGATAAGTGTGAAAGACTCATGAATTTATTTCATGGGTCTTTTTTGTGAAAACTAAGAAGTTAATACAAGTGGTGATAATTGTTATAATGCTGTAACAAAGTTAATGTATAATAAAGTATAGAAAAATATAGAAATTCAAAAAATAAAGACGATAAATATATATGTTTTTATTGGAGGGATAAATTTTGGCAGCAAAGAAAATATTAATTGTAGATGATGAAATGCTTATAAGAAAGTTAGTGAAGGATTTTCTAAAAAAAGAAGGATATATAACGCTTGAAGCAGGAGACGGAAAGCAAGCACTTGAAATGATTTTAGAAAATGAAGATATAAATCTTGTCATTTTAGATGTGATGATGCCTGGATATGATGGTTGGACAGTATGTAGAGAAGTTAGAAAGGTGTCAAAGGTGCCCATTATTATGCTTACAGCAAGAAGTGAAGAATTTGATGAACTTTATGGGTTTGAACTTGGGGTAGATGAATATGTTACTAAGCCATTTAGCCCTAATATTTTAGTTGCAAGGGTAAATGCGGTTTTAAGAAGAAGTGAAGGGAATAAAGATAGCATAAAATCTTTTGATGGACTAATCGTTGATGAAGAAGCTAGAACCGTATTTATTGAAGGAAATCAGGTGGATTTAAGTCCAAAGGAATATGAAATGTTATTATATCTTGTTGAAAATATGGGAAAGGCTCTTAGTAGAGAGCAAATACTCAATCAAGTATGGGGATATGATTACTTTGGAGGATTAAGAACGGTAGATACCCATATTAATAGATTAAGAATTAAACTTGCCGGAAAGGAAAATTACGTTCAAACTGTAAGAGGATTTGGTTACAAATTTGAGGTGAAATAATGAAAAAATCTATAAGATATAAACTCTTTATAGCAACCAATGGATTTGTTGTAATTTTTGTATTGCTTTTTTGGATTCTTAATACACAGTTTTTACAAAAATATTATATGTCACAAAAAAAAGATATGCTTATCAAAAGCATTACTGAGATAAATGAAATCTATCAGGGAAATCCAGTAGACATTACTTTAGAACTTGAAATATTTGAAAATGCTACAGGGGCTAACGTGTTAATTGTTAATAGTAAAGGAAAGCCTAAATATAGCACATTTTCTAGAATAGTAAATGAAAGACGATTTGATGGAGGAGAATCGCCTAAAGAAAGTGATAAACGGATTTTAGATAAAGATAATGAAAATAGCTACAATGATTCACGAAATTTAGACCAAGGACGGAAAACCTATTTTCAAATTCAAAGGGACATGGAGTTAAAAATTGATTTTTTAACCATGGTAACTACGTTAAATACAGGAGATTTTTTAATTGCAAGAACTTCTCTACCAGCTATTACGGAAAATGCATCTATTGCAAATAGATTTATGATGTTTATAGGGATTATTGTAATAATATTCGGAAGTATATGGTCGTATTTATTTTCTAAAAGATTTACCAGTCCTATTTTGGAACTTAATAGAATCACTGAAAATATGGCAAAGCTTAATTTTTCAGAACTAAGTAATATAGAAAGTGAAGATGAGATAGGGGAGCTTAGTAAAAATATAAATTTTTTATCAGATAAATTAGATAGTACAATATCAGAATTAAATAAAAGAAACCAAAATTTAATGGAGGATATAGAAAGAGAAAGAAAAATAGATGAAATGAGAAAGGAGTTTATTTCTAATGTATCTCATGAATTAAAAACCCCGATTGCATTAATTCAAGGATATGCAGAAGGATTAAAAAGTAACGTAATAGAGGATGAAGAAAGTAAAGAGTTTTATTGTGATGTAATTATGAATGAATCAGCTAGAATGAATCAGCTGGTAAAGGATCTGTTGAATTTATCCCAAATTGAATCAGGATATTATGAAATAGAGAAAAGCGTATTTGATATTTCATCTATGATTACATCAGTGCTGAATAGATTCAAGGCTATTTTTGAAGAAAAAGAAGTAAATGTGCAGGTATTAAAAGATGAGAATGTAGTAGCTTATGGCGATATGGTAAGAATTGAACAGGTAATTATAAATTATATTAATAATGCAGTAAATCATATAGATGATAAAAAAATTATTTCAGTTGAAGTAAAATCTATCCGAGATAAGATAAGGGTGTTTGTATATAATTCAGGTAAACGCATTCCGGAAGAGTCATTAGATAAAATTTGGACTAGTTTTTACAAGGTAGATAAGGCTAGAACTAGAAGTTATGGTGGATCGGGCCTTGGACTCTCTATTGTTAAGGGAATTCAAGAATTACATCAAAACGATTATGGAGTAATAAATGAAGAAGATGGGGTTATGTTTTGGTTTGATGTAGAAAAAGCCAAAGAAGATAAATTGATTTAAAGGGAAAACAAATATGAAGCTTTTACAGAAAATTCATCGGAAATGGCAAGGAAACTCAAAGAGATCACTTCTGGATTTGTGGTGTAAAAAGGCATATGTGAAATTTTATAATAAAAATTTCACATATGCCTTCTACATTCAGCACATATATTTATAGGTATTGCCAATATTTTTTCTATTAGCACATTGATGTACCTAAAAGAACTCTCTTAAAATCACTTTCGTTTGATAAATTCTTAACAACTACATTGGAAGCAATGTACTCTCTAGTTTTTGTGCTGATTAAATCAGTTAGAAGACTAGCAAAGAATGTTCCAGGTATAGTTTTAGTATCTTCAAAATCAAGCACTATTTTATTCTGTAAGTTTTCAGCTATTAACCCCTTAAGTATTATTGCATCCTCATTTTTTAATTCTGGTCCTATTAGATCTCTCACTTTTACTTCTTTCATAATTAATTCCTCCCAAGTTTTAAAGTATAATATAATATATCGCATTAAATTATCTGTTTATTCTGTTTTGTTTGTTTATTCTGTCTTGTTAGTATTATAATATCAAAAAAAAAATATATTGTCAACTATTTAACAAAGTTTTTCTGAAAACTTTTTAATAGATTTATTGATATTCATAAATTTAGAATAAAATAAAAATTTTAGGGAAAAGTAAGTATAATAAAAAAACATCTTTATGGGCAAATTAATAATATATCAAATTAACATTTAATTAGAGGGAGTGAATAATTTATGGCAGATGAAGAAAGAAGAAGAGAAGATACACGTTCAGGTGCAGGGAGTATAATAGTAAGGCTCATAGTTACTGCTATTATATTAGCTATAGCATCATTTTTAACTCCAGGATTTAGTATCGTAGGATTATGGTCTTATATAATAGCAGCAGTTGTTATAACATTAATAGACTGGGGAGTAGAAAGGGCTATGGGAGTAGATGCATCACCATTTGGAAGAGGTATAAAAGGATTTCTAATTGCAGCTGTGATAATATATATAACACAGTTTATAGTTCCTAACATGAGTGTATCTATAATAGGTGCATTACTTGCAGCACTAGCAATTGGAATATTAGATGCAGTAATTCCTGGGAGATCAATGTAAGTTTATATTAAGGCCTGGTAAGTTACCAGGCTTTTCGTTATTAAGGAATTAAATAAATGCGATTAACAATCTGAAAAATTGAATGAAAATTTCGAATAAGTGATACATTTATATTTACACAAACTTCTTAGTGAATTAATATTATATATATAATGTTTTTATTTTGCTAAGAAAGTAGGTGCTCAATATGAAAATTCAATTTTATGGAGCAGCCAGAACTGTTACTGGCTCATGTCATATATTAAGGATTAAAAACAAGTTAATACTTTTGGATTTAGGGCTATACCAAGGGAATGGATCTATTGAAAAAGAAAATGAGTACTTCCCCTTTAATGCAAATGAAGTAGATTATGTAATATTATCTCATGCACATATAGATCATTCAGGAAGAATACCATTACTTTATAAACGTGGATTTAAGGGACAGGTTATATGTACAGATGCTACAAAGGACCTATGCTCTGTTATGCTTCCCGATAGTGGATATATACAGGAAGCTGAAGCGGAATGGAAAAACAGAAAAAGAATAAGACAAGGATTGAAAGTTATTGACCCCTTATACACTAGTAAGGATGCTGTAGAATCTTTAACTTTTTTTAAGGGATACCCTTATGATAGTCTTATACAGTTATTTGATGGACTTGAAATAATATTTAGGGATGCAGGACATCTATTAGGTTCTGCAATGGTGGAACTAATTGCAAAAGAAGATAATAAAGAAATACGACTTGTTTATAGTGGGGATATAGGAAATAAGGGACTTCCTATATTAAAGGATCCTTCCAAAATTAAATATGCAGATTATGTAATTATGGAAACAACCTATGGAGATAGATTTCATACAAAAATGGAAGAGGATATGAAAAGCCTTGCATCTATTATAAAGGATACTGTAAAAAGAGGGGGCAATGTAATTATACCATCATTTGCTGTTGGAAGGACTCAAGAAGTGTTATATATGTTAAATAAATATGTGGAAAATAATGAATTAAAAAATTGTACGGTTTACGTAGATAGTCCACTTGCTACAGAAGCTACCAGCATATTTAAAAGGCATGAAAAATATTATGATGAAGAAGCAAAAAAATATCTGGAAAGAGGAGATAATCCCTTAGAATTTAAAGGATTAGTATTTACAAAATCTCAGCAGGAGTCATCTGAGTTAAATAAAATTCAAAGTGGAGCTGTAATAATATCTGCAAGTGGTATGTGCGAGGCTGGAAGAATAAAGCATCATTTAAAACATAATCTATGGAGAAAGGAATGTTCAATTGTATTTGTAGGATACCAAGCAGAAGGAACCTTAGGTAGAACAATAGTTGATGGAGCTAAAAAGGTTAGAGTATTTGGTGAGGAAATAGCAGTAAATGCAAAAATTTACAATTTACATGGATTATCGGGACATGCAGATAGAAATGGTCTTTACGAGTGGATTACAGGGTTTGTAAAAAAGCCTAAAAAGGTGTTTTTAGTTCATGGAGATGCAGAAAGTATGTTTAGTTTTAAAGAGCTCATTGAAAACGAAAATATTGATTCAGAAATAATTGCACCAAATCAAGTGATAGAAATAGGAGAGGGGTATGAAGTTAAAGTGTCTAAAAAGGACAATCTGCTAGAGATTATAAAAAATATGGATGTAGATCATATGAGTAAGGATGAAATTATAAAAATTGTAGAAAGAGAGATATAAAAGGTTGCTCCGCAACCTTTTATAATCACTATTTTTTAGGAAGAATTTCTGTCCAATAGCCATCTGGATCAATTATAAAGTATATGCCCATTGCTTTGTTTTCATAGCAAATGCATCCCATTTTTTTATGATGTTCATAAGCTGAATCAAAATCATCAACTCTAACAGCAAGATGGAACTCATTTTCTCCTAAATTATAGGCTTCAGTTCTATCTTTAAGCCATGTTAATTCTAAGCTGTGAGAAGTAAATCCGTCACCTAAAAACTTTAATATAAAGCTTCCATCACTTGCTTCTTTAGTGCGCATTACTTCAAACCCTAATGCTTCTTTATAAAAATCAATACTTTTTTCAAGATCTAAAACGTTGATATTATTGTGGTCGAATGTAAATTTCATTATAATTCACTCCTTTGGGATGATAGTTATATAAAACATTATAACCTTGTTACAAGCAAAAGAAAATATCTCGATGAATATGAATTTTTATTAGGAAGGGTGGAGCTTCTATGGAAAGATATAATATAAAAGTAAACTATCTTTTTAATAGCGGATTTTTAATTGAAACAGAAAATTATTTATTAGTATTTGATTATTATTTGGATTCTGTTGATGGAGGACAAAACGATATAGCTAATGGTGCCATTACAGAAAAAGAGTTACTTACTAATAAAAAAATATTAGTTTTTATATCTCATGGACATGAAGATCACTTTAATCCTTGTGTTTTGGATTGGAGAAAAAAAAGAGAAGATATAAAGTATATATTAAGTAGTGATATTGAGATACAAGATAAAGACCAAAATATAAATATAGTATCACCTTATGAAACTTTAGACATTGATGGAGTTTTAATTAAAACCTATGGATCTACAGATGCAGGGGTATCATTTTGGCTTAAAGTGGATGGTGTAAATATTTTTCATGCAGGAGATTTAAATTGGTGGCATTGGTTTGATGAATCTGAGGAATTTAATGAAAACCAAGAAAGAGTATTTAAGCAAGAAATTGAAAGCATTAAAGATAATAAAGTAGATATAGTGTTCTTTCCAGTAGATCCAAGGCTTATAGAAAGCTATTATTTAGGTGGAGAATACTTTATAAAAGAGCTCAGTCCAAAGATATTAATACCTATGCACTTTGGCAGAAATTATGAAGTTATAAGGAAGTTCGATTCTAAAGTGAAAAATTATGAAACGAAAGTCGTTGAAATAACTAAAAGAGGAGAAGAAATAGTCCTTTAATGAATATTTAACAGCTTATATAAAAATTGCACATAAATAAAAAGGAAAGCATTATTTATGAGCTTTCCTTTTTATTATTTTAATATAATCATTTACTTTCTTATTCCACTGATTGTATAGATCTGGTCGTACTTCTTTAACATCTCTCATAAAGGATTTAAGTACATGTAATTTGTAAAGTCCTTTTGTTAAATGCCTTGGGAAATCCCTATTTTTCGAATAAAATTTTTTAGGATCTATGACCATGACTGCGCCATCAGGTTTTACTATTATGTCTTTACAACGCAAATCAAGTTTGGAAAACTCTAATTTTTTGAATTCCTCTAATAAATCTATGATATTTAATGACAACTCCTTACTTAGTCCAAAACGCTTTATATATTTATTCAAGGGTATTCCATCAATATAGTCTCTTATCATATAATTTCCAGACATACCGTAAACTCTAGGAAAGTACTTGTTGCCATTTACCTTTTCTAAAATATCATACTCTTTTTTACAACTTTCAGGATTGAAACAAATTTTAATGACTTTATCTTCAGGGAGCATATAAATTATGCCATTATGCCCCTTGCCAAGAAATTTACAATCTAATAAGTTTATGCGAAAGTTTTCTATATAACGAGTATAGAGGGAGTTATCCATAATACCTCCTTTACAAAAAATGTTCAGAACTATGTAATATGTTGTTGTTATAGTATATGAAGAAGCTCAATAATTTGTTACTACATTTAGGGAAATTTCTTCGCAATTTCATTTTTGTATGATAAAATTATAATATGTATTATACAGTCAATGTAGGAGGTGCGATTTATGAAATTAAATAGTTTAAAATCTAAAGTTATTTTAGGAATCATAGTTTTATTGATTTTAGCAGGGGTAGGAACTGGGATATATAAATTTAATAAGAATCAAGGTTACAGTGATTTAATTAAAACTGCTAATAGCTATATGGAGGAAGGAAAATATGATGATGCTATAACAGCTTTTCAGCAATCATTAAATTATAAAGATGATGAAAATGTCAGAAGAAGCATCAAAGTAGCCGAGTCTTTAAAGGAAGTAAGAGTTATCTATAATGATGGAATAAAGCTTATGAGTGAAAAGAAGTACTTGGAGGCAATAGAAAAGTTTAATAAGGTTACCAAAGAAGATAAAAAAATGTATCAGGATGCGCAGGCAAAGATTCTTGAGTGTAAAAGAGATTATGCTACATTAAATATAAAAAATGCAGATAAGGCATTAAAGGAAAATAAGCTTGATGATGCAGATAAATATCTGCAAGAAGTATTTAAGGTTGACAGTGAGAGTAAAGAGGGACAAACTTTAAAAGCCCAAATAGAAAAGAAAAAGCAAGAAGAAATTAAGAAGCAGCAAGAATCACAAAAGGGAATTACTGTAGAAGGGGCAATTAAAATAGTTAAAAGTAAATTTCCAAGTACATCTCAAAATATGATTTATCAGTACGATCATGATAGTACTCATGATGGAAGAAGTTTTTATGTTATACATGTATTTGAAAATATGCAGACTCACACTGCAACTATGGGATGGTATGGAGTAGATAAGGAAAACGGAAAGATTTATGATGAGATATTTTCTGAGTATATAAACTAGATAATATTGAATTGTTCTATAGATAAAAAGGAAATTGCAGCGCAATTTCCTTTTTTATTTTACTTAAGTGAAGTTCCCTTTTCATCTTGAGTTATTAGTCCTTTTCTCATAAGTCCGCCTAGGGCATTTTTAAAGTTATTCTTACTCACACCAAAGGCTTTAGATATATCATCAGGTGAGGTTTTATCATTAAATGTCATAAATCCATCATGAGATTTTAAATATTCTAATATAGTGTCTTGAAGCTCAGTTCTTTCTTCCTTAGCACGTTTTCTTGGAGTAAGTCCTAGTTTACCGTCTTCATAAATTTTTATTACGTTTAAATCTAATATATCACCAGCATTTATTTCGGTGAAATATTCATGCCTTAAAATTACTCCTTGATATAAGTTATCTACGGCTACCATAACACTTTGGTTAGTCTGAAAACCATAAACTGTGCCTTTAACAGTATCTCCTACTTTATATGGAGATTCAGTTTGTAAGTATCTATCTATATCTGTAGTAGCTGCTATTCTTTTAGTCTTATCTAAGTATATATAAAATAAATAATTCTTATCAGTCTGTAGTCCATAAAGTTTTTCTTTAAGTGGAACCAAAATATCTTTTTCCAATCCAATATCAATAAAGCTTCCTATTTGAGTATTAGCAACAACCTTTAGGTAAGCAATTTCACCTACCTCAGCTAGAGGTTTTTTTAATGTAGCAATAACTCTATCTTTTGAGTCTGTATAAATGAATGCATCAACCTCATCGCCTATGTTAAGTTCCATATTAAGAGCATTGCCATTTGGAAGCAAAATATCATCAGATGTTTTTCCAGTGCCTGCATCTAAGAAATAGCCAAAATCAGGTCTTCTTACAATTTTTAATTTGTTAAAGTTTCCTATGTTTATCAAGTTTATTACCTCGCTTTATGTTTATATCTATATATTTTTTCTTTATTAGTTTTATTTATTCTCTAAAGGAATCCATGATTTTTCCTTTAAATACTTTCTTTGGTTTTACAACTATGTTTAGATTTTTTTCGTATTTTTTAATTAAGGATAATTCTACTGGAGAGATTATAGATATTGATGTACCAAAATCTCCAGCTCTTCCTGTTCTTCCTGATCTATGTAAATACTCCTTTGGATCTGATGGTAAGTTTAAATTAAATATGTGAGTTACATCTTTTACATCTAGACCCCTAGCAGCTATGTCTGATGATATCAAAAGCTGAACCTTTCCACTTCTAAATCCTTCCAGGGCCTTTTTTCTATCTTCCTTTGAGGTATTACTATAAATTCCTTCAGCGTTAATGTGATGATATTTAAGCTTTACAGTGGCTAAATCCACTTCTTCATTTCTATTTAAAAACACGATAGCTCTTTTAGGATTAATTGAAGCTATTAACTTTCTTAAGGTTTCAATTTTTTCTCTTGGATCTGAAACAAAGTATATATGTTCAATATTTTCATTAACTGTATCAGTATCCTCTACTCTTAGGACTTGTGGTTCCTTCATAAGTTCTTTTGCTAGCGCTAATGTTTCTTCATGAATTGTTGCGGAGAATGCCATAAGCTGTCTATCTCTTAAAGTAGTTTTAATTATATTTTTTATGGTAGATAATTTATCCTTAGCAAGTAGGTTATCTGCCTCGTCTAATACAATCGTTTTAATTGTATGAGCTTTTATCTTTTTTTGAGATATAAGTTCTAATACTCTTCCTACAGATCCTACAATTATATGAGGTTTTTCTTTTAACTTTTCTATCTGTCTTTTTGCATTGACTTCACCTATAATTGGGGTTGAAGTGATACCTGCCTCTGAGTTTTCTGATAAAAGTTTTATTTCACTATCTATTTGCATAACAAGCTCATGGGTTGGAGCAAGAATTAGAGCTTGCATTTCTCTTTTAGAACTATCTATGTTTTGAAATAAAGGCAATAAGTAAGCTAAGGTTTTACCGCTGCCAGTTTGAGACTGGCCTACTAGATCCTTTTTTTCTAAGGCTATTGGTATAACCTTTGATTGAATTGGGGTAGGATTTATTATATTTACTTTTTTTAATCCCTCTATTAGATTACTATTCAATCCTAATTTATCAAATGAATCTATCATAATTTCCTCCTGTGTAATAAGATAAGTTTTACTTATACTTAGTATATCATTTTTAACATAAATTATCTCTAAAATATGATAATAGAGGAATAATCTGAAGTCAATTTTAAAGTACTTATTTATAACTAAAAAAGATTTCTATAAGTAATCATAGGACAATATGTGAAATTGTTATATACCGAATGTATTAATAGGTTATAATAAATGATGATAATATAATATAGAGAGGAATAATAATATGGATAAATTAAATTTCGATGATTTTAATATAAGTGCGGAAATTATTGAAGCATTAAATAAGATGGGATATGAAAATCCCTCAGGAGTTCAAGAAAAGGTAATTCCTTTAATACTTAATGATAAGGATATAATAGTAAAGTCACAAACGGGAAGTGGAAAAACTGCAGCTTTTGGAGTGCCAATTTGTGAAAAAATAACATGGGAAGAAAGTAAACCTCAAGCATTAGTTTTAACCCCTACAAGAGAACTTGCAATACAGGTAAAGGAAGATATAAATAATATAGGAAGGCTTAAGAGAATAAGAGCTGTAGCAGTGTTCGGCAAACACCCTATGGAAATTCAGAAAAGGGAACTTAAACAAAGAGTACATATAATTGTAGGAACCCCTGGAAGAACTATGGATCATATAGAAAGAGGACACATAAATTTAGAAGAAATAAAGTATCTTATAATAGATGAAGCAGATGAAATGTTAAATATGGGCTTCATCGATCAAGTAACAGCTATAATAGAAAAAATGCCTAAAAATAGAGTTACAGTTTTACTATCAGCTACCATGCCAGAGGAAATTGAATTACTATGTAAAAATTATATGGCAAGTCCTATGACTATAGAAATTAATCCCGAAAGTATTACCACGGAAAGAGTTGAAGAAGTTTATTATGAAACTCCCCAAAGCGATAAGCTTCAGCTTTTAAATAAAGTCATTTATACTGAAAGACCTGAGAGTTCAATTATATTTTGTAGTACGAAAGAAGGTGTAGATAATTTAGTAAGGGATATGAAAGATAGGGGATACTCTTGCAAGGCACTTCATGGAGGTATGGAACAAAAGGATAGAATTGATATTATGCAGCAATTTAAAAGGGGAGAATTTACCTTTCTAATAGCAACAGATGTAGCGGCTAGAGGAATACATGTTGAGGATATTACCCATGTAATTAATTATGATACTCCTGTAGAAAAGGAGAGCTATGTTCATAGAATTGGAAGAACAGGTCGTGCAGGTAATAAAGGCAAAGCTATAACCTTTGTATCTCCAAGGGAAGAGAGAATGTTAAGAATTATAGAGGATTATATAGGATATAGCATTCCATTAGGGCAGAAGCCTTCTGAAGAAGAAGTTCGAGAAGGTAAGGAAATTTTTAGAGAACAATCAAAATCTAAACCTAAGCTAAAAGTTGATAAAAGTGCATCTCTTAATAAGGAAATTACAAAGATACATATTAATGCGGGAAAAAAGAAAAAAATCAGAGCAGGAGACATAGTTGGAACAATCACAAGCATTGAAGGAGTTAGTGCTGAAGATATAGGAATTATAGATGTTCAAGATAATTTTTCTTATGTAGATATACTTCAAGGAAAAGGTAAAATTGTACTAAAGGAACTTCAAGATAAAACAATTAAAGGTAAAAAAGTTAGGATTCAAAGAGCAGTTAAGTAAAATGTGAAATAAGCTGAATTTATTTAGAAAGATTTAATTATAACTAGAGTTAATGTTGAGAGGAAACATATTGTATCTATATAATTAGGATATAGAATAAGTAATTGAGGTGAAAAAGGTTTAATGTTTGACTTAGATGATTGTATTGGAATTATAACTAGTAGAAGTACTAAAGAAATTACTGATGCTTTTAGTAGTAAAGTAGAAGCTTGTGGGATCACAAGAGTACAGTGGATAGCTATTTATTACATAGGAAAAGAAGAAGGAATAACTCAAAAAAAATTAGGAGAAAAAATGGATTTAAAGGAATCTACTGTTGCTAGATTAGTTGATAGAATGGAAAAGGAAGGTACGGTAGAAAGAATTAAGGATACTAGTGATAAAAGAATAACTAAGTTATATTTAACTAAGCTTGGCAAATATAAAAGAGAAGAAATACTTCCTATAGGTGAAAGTTTTTCAAAGAAAGGAATTGAAGGGATAAGTGAGGAACATTTAAATATATTTAAAGAGGTTCTAAGCAAAATTGTGTCAAATACAAAAAAGAATGTTAAATAAGTAACAGTTTTGTTTAAATAAGTATTGTTTATACCACTGAGAGGTGGTATAATTTATACAAATGTACTTGCTATGACAAGTATTAGTATGTAAAGTAAATGTTTTGAATAAGGGGGAAAATTTATTATGAGTAAAAATCCAAGAGAAATGTTAAATGCCTTTATGGGAGGATTACAAGAAGTAGGAGCAACAAATGGAGCAAGTGTAGAAGCATTCATGGGTCTTTTAGGAGCTGCTTATACACCAGGAGCTGTAGACGTTAAGACAAAAGAACTTATAAGCGTAGCAATAGCGGCTTATAACCGTTGCGAATACTGTATAGTGTTTCATGTGTTTAAAGCATTAGAAGCAGGTGCTACTAGAGAAGAAATAATGGAAGCTGCAATGGTTGCAGTTGCATTTGGTGGTGGCCCATCAATGGCATATAGTGTAACTTTACTTAAAGATTCAATAGATGAATTTGAAAAGGATTTTAAATAACATATAGTTTAACGAATGTAGATATTATTCTATAAATAGTGGCCCTGTAAATCTAGACTATAAGTATAGATTTGCAGGGTCATATGTCTAATATAAACAGTTTTTAGTAAAAATCTAGAAAAGTAGTTTAAATTCATAGTTATCAATTAATAACTGTTAAAATAGGGAGGAAAGAATAATGGTAGATTTAAAAATAGAAAAATTGGCTGGACATAGCAAGAGTGGGAAAGTAGGTAAAATAAGCGTAAAAGTAGGTGGTGAAGTAAAAGAGGGACAGGTTATTTTTCAAGTTGAATGTGATAAAGGTAATGCTCAAGTAAAATCAAACTGTGCTGGAGTATTAGAGAGCCTAAAAGTTAAAGAAGGAGATACGGTTAATATAGGAGATATAGTGGCTCGTATAGATGGAGTTATAGAAGAAAAAAATCGTGAAAATACAAATGCAATAGAGAAAACTGCAGAGACTAAGTTACCAGATAATAAACCTAAAAAATCTAACTTTGACTATCTTGGATCAATGCTAAAACCTATAAAAAGGGAACTAGAGTGTGATTTAACAGTTATAGGGGCAGGCCCTGGTGGATATGTGGCAGCCATATATGCAGCAAAACAAGGTTTGAAAACTGTTATTATTGAAAAGGAAGAAGTAGGAGGAACCTGTTTAAATGTAGGATGTATACCAACAAAGGCATTGGTAAGATCCTCTGAAGTATTTGATAATATAAAACACAGTGAAGAATTTGGAATTAATGTATCAGATGCATTTGTAGACATGGAAAAAGTTATAGAAAGAAAAAATGGGATAGTTAAAAAACTTACAGGTGGAGTGGATTTTTTATTACAGAAAAATTCTATAGAAAAGATTTCGGGAACAGGAGAAATATTAGATAAAAATAAGGTTTTTGTAAAGGGAAAAAGGGAAGAAGTTACTATAAGTACGAAAAATATAATTATTGCAACAGGCTCAAAAATTGCAAGTATTAACATAGATGGGTTTGATGGAACTAAGGTTATAAATAGTACCGAAGCATTGGATATGAAGAAATTGCCTAAGAGTATGGTAATTATCGGCGGTGGAGTTATCGGAATGGAATTTGCCTTTATATATTCTAACTTAGGAGTGGATATATCAGTAATTGAATATATGCCGAAAGTTCTTTGCACAATGGATGAAGATGTATCTGATGAAATAGTATCTATAGCAAAAGAAAAAGGCATAAAGTTCTTCACATCATCAAAAGTAACAAGTGTTAAAGAAAGCGAAGATGATAAAGCTATTGTGTACTTTGATATGAACGGTAAAGAAAAACTTATAACTTGTGATAAAGTTTTGGTAGCTATCGGAAGAGAACCGAATATTGAAGGACTAGGAATTGAGAAAGTTGGTATAGAATTAAATGAAAATATAAAGGGAATAAAGGCTGATGATAAATTAAGAACAAATGTTGAAAATATTTATGCTATAGGGGATGTAAATAATAAAATAGGACTTGCCCATGTAGCATCTCATGGAGCAATTGTGGCTGTAGATAATATTTTAGGGAAAGAAAGTGAAATAGATTACGCTGCGGTTCCAAGTGTAGTTTATACTACTCCAGAAGTTGCCACAGTAGGAATGACGGAAAAAATGGCAGTGGATTCAGGAATTAATATTAAAATTGGTAAATTTCCATTTATGGCTAATGGAAAGGCTTTAACTCATGGAGAAGATAAGGGTTTTGTAAAAGTTATTAAAGACAGGAGCACAAATAAACTTATTGGAGCCTCTATAGTAGGACCTAATGCTTCTGATTTAATTGGAGTGTTGACTTTAGCTATTAAAAATAATATTACAGAAGAGCAAATAAAGGAAACAATAGTTGCTCATCCAACTACAGGCGAAGCTATTCATGAAGCTGTCTTATCCCTAGAAGGTGGTGCAATTCACTTTGATAGCTAAAAGAAAAGTAGTGGTTTCAGAAAGTTATAATCCATACTTTAACTTATCCCTAGAAGAACATTTGTTTAATAATGTAAGTAAGGATGAAATAATACTTTATTTATGGAGAAATGAAAATACAGTAGTTATAGGTAGAAATCAAAATCCATGGAAAGAATGTAACTTAGAACTTTTATCAAAGTTAAATGGAAAGGTAGCTAGAAGATTATCTGGAGGGGGAGCTGTATATCATGATCTAGGGAACTTAAATTTTACTTTTATAACCTATGAAGAAAATGAAGATTTAAATAAACAGCTTTCAGTAATTATAAAAGCCTTAAATGATTTGGATATAGAAGCAACCTTTTCTGGAAGAAATGATATTTTAGTTAATGGTAAAAAGATATCAGGAAATGCTTTTTATACGGACGAAGGCAGATATTATCATCATGGAACATTACTTTACGATATAGATGTAGAAAAAGTAACCCAAATATTAACTCCATCAACTCATAAGTTAACATCAAAGGGAATAGATTCTGTAAAAAGTAGAATTACAAACCTAAAGAATCATAGGGAAGGCTTAACAATAAATGATATTAAGGAATCTGTAGTAAGATCTTATGAAAAACATTATGGACACATAAGTAATGTGGGTTATGTGGATGAAAAAAATTTAAATCTCAATAACTTTGTAAAAAGATATTCAAGCGATGAGTGGATTTATGGAAATAGTCCAAGTTTTAATGTAGTTATAGATAAAGTATTTGATGAAGGGAAAATAGAATTAAACATTTCTTTAGAAGATGGGAAAATAACTCACTGCAAGATATATACAGATTCTCTGTTTACAAAGGAATTTGATATAACTGAAAATATACTGAAAAATCTCAAGTTTAATAAATATGATATATTAAAAGCGTTAGAAGAAAATGAATACTTATTTTCTCCTAAAGGAAAAGCTATATTAGATAGAATCAAAGAAATTATACGAGAAAATGTTCCAAGTGTAACTTAACTAAAATAATAAAACTTTTAGTTATTATATTGAAAGGAGGTTGTACATAATAGATATCTATTATGTACAACCTCTTTAATGTTTTTTATTTTAAACAACCAAATTATCGCTACCTTCCCATGATGCAGCATCATTCTGTTCATTGCTTTGGAGTAACTCATTTCTAAGGATACAGCAGCTTTCATATCTTCTAGAGCTTTATGGCAAAAAGGTTGTTAGCTTTCACTTAAAATTCCTCACACCAAATGGAATTCCTCTCTGCAAGTCTCTTATAATCTACTATTTCATCATTGCAGCTTAAAAGATTAAGTTATGGTTTAAATGAAAAATATGTAAACTCGTGTTATAAAAAACTAATACATGAGATTTAACAGAGCATGAGGTATAAAGTTTTTATTAGATAAATATATTTTATATAGTAGCTATTATGAGGTGAATAATTAATGAATGAGTTCTCTGATTTAGAAAATAAAATATGGAAGTCTTCAGATAAGATTAGATATCTACACAAGAAAAAATATTTTTCTACATGTCCCTTTGAAAAATGCTATTATGATGATTTGCTAAAAAAGGAAATAAGTGATTTAGAAAGGTTTTCTGATTATTTCATTAGAAATGGATTTAATCAATATAGAGCTAATAGCAGAGAGGTAAGTGATACTCCACAAAGAGAATTTACTTTAGCTGAATTAGCAACCTATGATGGTTCTATGGGGAGACCTGCTTATGTAGCGGTAAATGGAATTGTTTATGATGTAAGTTTAGAAAAAACTTGGGGAGGAGCTACTCACTTTGGATTAGTTGCAGGAAAGGACTTAACAGGAGCTTTTCAAGGATGCCATGGAAACTTAGAAATTTTAAGAAACTTACCTAAGGTAGGAGTTTTAAAGAGTAACCAATGACCAGTAACTAAGTTTAAGGGGGAATTATGATTGCAAGAAAAAGCTTGTCCTATAATGCAAGGCAAAGAAAAGATTCCAAGGCAAGTTATAGATTTTACAATGCAAGGAATAAGGGAAGGTAAATTTAAAAAGATGAACCTTATTTGGCTTGAGGCATGTGGGTGTTCTGGAAATATTATTTCATTGCTTAATGCAGAAGATCCAGATGTGGTTTATTTGTTAAGTGAAATGGTAAATTTAACCTATAACAATAGTCTTATGGTACAAGAGGGGGAAAGAGCCTTTGAAAAGTTTTTAGAAACTTTAGATACTGAATTTATTTTAGTGGTAGAAGGAGCAGTTGCTACAAAGGATAATGGACTTTACGATATAGTGGCTAGGTATAACGGAAAGCTTGTAACAGGAATGGAAGCTGTAAAAATGGCAGGAGAGAAGGCAAAATATGTTTTAGCGGTAGGTTCCTGTGCAGCTTATGGAGGGCCCTCTGCTGCAAGACCAAATCCGTCTGAAAGTAAAAGTGTACCTGAATTTTTAGAAAATAGAGAAGTTATAAGAGTTCCAGGATGCCCAAGTCATCCTCAGTGGATTGTAGGAACTATAGCTAATATATTATCCTTTGGAAAACCAGAGCTTGATAAAGAAAATAGACCTGTACTTTTTTATGGGGTGACTATTCATGATAGATGTGAAAGAAGAAGTTATTTTGATAAAGGGATATTTGCAAAGAAGCTAGGAGATAAGGAATGTATGTTTAAGCTTGGATGTAGAGGGCCTATAACTAGAACAGATTGCCCAATAAGAAGATGGAATGAAAGTATAAATTGGCCTATAGGTAATAATACTCCATGTATAGGCTGTGCTAGAAATGGATTTCCAGATTCGATGGAACCATTCGTTAGATATTAAAACTTTAGGAGGGATTTATGGGGGAGAAGATTGTAATAAATCCACTTACTAGAATCAGTGGATTTTTAGAAATAGAAGTTACTGTAGAAAATCATAAGGTAATAGATGCCAAGTCTAGTGGAATGCTCTTTAGAGGATTTGAAAAAATGCTTCAAGGGAGATCGCCTTTAGATGCAACATACTTTACTGAAAGAATATGTGGTATTTGTTCTGCCGCCCATTCTATAGTATCTACCACCGCAGTAGAAGATGCATTAAAGGTAGCACCAAATGTAAATGACTCTATGATTAGAGAAATAATTCACGGATGTGAATTTTTACAAAATCATTTAAGGCACTTTTATCAATTTACCTTTCCGGATTATGTACGAGGTCCTAAGATTAATCCAGCCTATGAAGAACGAGGAGGAGACTATAGACTACCTGAAGTCTTAGATAAAAAATTAAGTGAAAATTATGTGGAGTCCATAAGATATAGTAGAGATGCACACAGGGCGCTTGCTATTTTAGGGGGAAAGGCTCCTCACAACCATGGAGTATTTGTTGGCGGAGTCACTGTAAATATGGATTCTTCAAAGTTTATAGAGATAAAATCCATAATATCAAAAGTTAAAAATTTTATAGCAAATGTAATGATTACTGACGTAGATATTATAGCGAAATACTATGGGGATTACTTTTATAATGGAAAAGGCTTTGGAAATCTTATGAGTTATGGAGTTTTTGATAATTCCTTTGATGAGCCTTTTTTATATGTAAGGCCACAGGTGTTAATAGATGGAAAAAGGTATACTCTAAATGAAAAGTATATTACAGAAGGGGTATATAACTCTTGGTACGAGGGAAATAGGGAAAACATAAGACCAGAAGAAGAATATACTGAGACAAATGTATATAAGGAAAATGCATATACCTTTATTAAAGCACCAAGATATGCAGCATTTCCAGTAGAGGTAGGACCTTTAGCTAGAATGTATCTAAGTGGGGGATATACTAGAGGAATTTCCACTATGGATAGAACCATTGCAAGGGTACTTGAAGCAGATAAAGTATGTGATATAATTTTAAATCTTTTAGATAAATTAAAAATGGAGCCTACAAATCAAACTCAGCACCAAATTCCAGATAAGGCTCAAGGCATAGGTCTTAGAGATACCACAAGAGGAGCATTAGGTCATTGGATAGCCATAGATGATAAAAAAATTAAAAATTATTCCATTATAACTCCTACGGTTTGGAATTTGTCGCCTACAGACTCACGTGGAATAAAGGGTGTAGTGGAAAAAGCATTAATAGGAACTCATATTGAAGATAGCAAAAATCCCGTAGAAATTGGAAGAATAGTTAGAACCTTTGATCCCTGCGTTTCCTGTGCAACCCATATTATAAGTAACAATAATCCTGATATTACTATAAAAATTGTTTAAGTATGATAAAGATTATTGCCATAGGAAATAGGCTTATGGGGGATGATGGAATAGCACTTAAAGTTTTAGAAAATATAGATAAGGATATTAAAACACTAAAGGGAGATAGAGAAGTAAATGAGGAAATAGAAGTGATTATTGGAGAAACGGATTTTATGTACTGTTTAGATAATATTGATAATAATGACTTTATAATAATTCTAGATAGTACAGCTTTAGGAGTAAATCCGGGCAGCATTACAACACTCTCCTTTAATGAATATAAAAGATACTTAAATTGTGTCTCTCAACATGAATTAAATCTTGTTAATATGTTGATAAGTTATAAAAAAAATGTGGATGGAATTATTATTGGAATTGAAGCCAGTGATATTGACTTTAATTTTGATATTTCTGATACTTTAAAATTGAAATTCAGCGACATATGTAGGAATGTTTTAAAAAAGATAATGAGGATTTTAGTTGATTTTAGGACGGGTGATTAAAATGCATGAAGTGTCAGTGGCTTCGGAAATACTTCAAATTGTTTCGGAGAATGCTAAGGAAAGCAATATAAAAAAAGTAGATAAAATAATACTACAAGTAGGGGAGTTCACCTGTATTGAGGACTCCTTATTACAATTTGCATTTGAAGCAATGAAGGAAAAAGGCATATGTGAAAATGCACAGCTTTTTATAAAAAAAATAAAAGCTACTTCCTATTGCGATAACTGTAAGGAGGAGTTTGAAGTTAGCTATAGAAATAGGCTTTGCCCTAAATGCAATAACTTTGGATGCAATATAGTAAAGGGATATGAATTATACCTAGAGAGTATAGAGGGGGAGTAAATTTGAAGAGAGTGTTTATAGGTGAAAAGGTTCTTAAAAATAATGATAGCATAGCAGCAAAAAATAGACGGCTTTTAAATGAAAAAGGTGTGTTCACTATAAATTTGTTAGGATCTCCTGGTTCTGGAAAGACTTCAGTACTAGAACAAATAATAAAGCTGACTAAAGAAAAGATAAATATGGCTGTAATAGAAGGTGATTTATACACAACTAAGGATGCAGAAAGAATAGAAAATCAAGGCATAGATGTGGTGCAAGTAAACACAGGGGGAGCCTGTCATTTGGATGCATCTATGGTTGAAGAAGCCCTTAAAGAAATAAATATAAATCAGCTACACCTTTTAGTTATAGAAAACGTAGGTAATTTAGTTTGTCCTGCATCCTTTGACTTGAGTGAAGATATGAAGGTTACAGTTATGAGCGTAACAGAAGGTAATGACAAACCACTAAAATATCCAGCCATGTTTCAACGCTCAAAGGTTTTAATACTCAATAAGATGGATATGATAAAACTTACAAACTTTGATATGGAAGAGTTTTATAAAGATATTAAGTCAATAAATCAAGACATAAGAGTATTTGAAGTTTCCTGCGTAACTGGAGAAGGAATTAATGCGTTATGTGATTATTTTCAGTCAATGCTAAAAAGGAATTAGGAGTAAAGTGCTAGGAAATATAAAGGTTTATTGTTAGTTAATGTTTGATAGTTAATACTTAATGGGGAATGTAGAAATTCAACAAAATCAATTTCTATAATAAATGTTATCTATTCAGTATTAACTATTAAATAATAAACAGGTGGTGGTTATTATAGAAGAGGTTGTAAGAAAATATGTGACAGTAACGGGAATAGTTCAAGGTGTTGGGTTTAGGCCTTTTGTATATAAAATTGCTTGCGATAATAATTTAAATGGATGGGTAAGTAACAGTTCAAGAGGAGTGTATATAGATGTGGAAGGAAGAGAACGAGATATTTTAAGCTTTATACAAAAGTTAAAAACCTCTCCTCCTAAATTATCTAAGATAGATGAAGTATTTATAGAAAATAGAGAAGTTGAAAATTATAAGGATTTTAAAATATGCCCTAGTGAAAGAGAAGAAAATGCAATGACTTATATATCTCCAGATATAGGAGTATGTGAAGATTGCTTAAGGGATATAAGGAATAGTGAAAATAAAAGATATAGATATGCTTTCACGAATTGCACAAATTGTGGACCCAGATTTTCTATTATAAAAAAGCTTCCTTATGATAGGGCAGTTACAACTATGAATGAATTTCAAATGTGTGATGAGTGTTATGGAGAGTATGTAGATCCATTAAATAGAAGATTTCATGCTCAGCCTAATGCCTGCATAGAGTGTGGACCAAAATTAGAGCTTATAAATAACAAAGGTGAAAGAATATATCTGGGTGATGAAGTAAAAGAAACTATTAAACTTATTAAAGAAGGAAAGATAATTGCTATAAAGGGCATAGGGGGATTTCACCTAGCTTGTGATGGGAAAAACGAAGAAGCTATTAAACTTCTTAGAGATAGAAAGAATAGGCCTAAGAAGCCATTGGCATTAATGATGAAAGATGTTGAAACTGTAAAGAAATATTGCCATTTAAGTGAAAAGGAAGAAAGTATATTAAAAGACGGTAAAAGACCTATAGTTTTATTAAATAAAAGGGAAGAAAATTTACCAATAAACATAGCACCTAATAATAAATGTTTAGGGGTAATGTTACCCTATACCCCACTCCATTATCTTTTATTTGAGTATGACATAGAAGTTTTAGTTATGACTAGTGCAAATGTAGTGGGACTTCCTATGGTATATAAAAATTCTGAGGCATTAGATAAGCTAAGCAGTGTGGTGGATTATTTTTTGCTTCACAATAGAGATGTACATATTCCTGTGGATGATTCTGTAGTTAAGGTTATTTTAAATGAGGAAATGGTTATTAGGAGTTCTAGGGGATATGCACCAATTTATATTAAACAAAAGGAGATAAGGGATATTTTGGCTTGCGGCTCTCAGTTAAAAAATACCTTTGCTCTATCTAAAAATGAAAATATAATAGTAAGCCCTTATATAGGTGACATGGAAAATATAGAAACCTATAATAACTTTGAAAAAAATGTAGAGCATATTAAAGGTATATACAATATTAAGCCTAAAATAATAGCTTATGACATGCATCCAAATTATTGGTGTAGAGAATATGTAGAGAAGCAGAACACAATAAATATGGAAGTTCAGCATCACCATGCCCATATAGTAAGTTGTATGGTTGAAAATAATATTAAAGAAAAGGTTATTGGAATAGCTTATGATGGGGTGGGCTATGGAATAGATGGAACCATTTGGGGTGGGGAATTTATAATATGCGATTATAAGGATTTTAAAAGAATAACACACTTGAATTATGCACAAATGCCAGGAGGAGATGCAGCAACTAAAGAACCTTGGAAGATGGCTGTGAGCTATATTTATGAAGCTTATAAGAATAGTGGATCTAGGGCTTTAATAAGTGATGAAGATACTTTAATTACAAAAAATTATGTTGAAGATTCAAATATCACACGGGAAAATATTCCTAAAGTTTTAAAGGATAATAATATAAAATCCATAATCGCTATGATAAAAAATAATATAAACTCTCCTAAATGTTCAAGTATGGGAAGATTATTTGATGCAGTGTCTGCAATGCTAGGGTTCCTAGGCAAAGTGACCTTTGAGGGGGAAGCAGCAATACTTCTTGAGAATATGGCTAATGAAAATGAGAAGGGAAGCTATGATTATGAAATAAAATGTCAAGATGAAGGTTATATAATAAACACAAGTGAAATAATAAGAGAAATAATTAATGATATAAATAGTGAGGTACATCATGGAATTATATCTAAAAGGTTTCACAATACTGTAATAGACTTTACAGTGAATATGTGCAGTATTTTACGAGATGCTTTAAATATAGATAAGGTAGTATTAAGCGGGGGAGTATTTCAAAATGAAATAATTCTTAAGGGAATATATGAAAAATTAAATTACAAAGGCTTTGAGGTATATACTCATAAATCTATACCTTGTAATGACAGCGGAATATGTGTTGGACAAATAGTTATAGCAAATGCAAAGTTTAAGGAGGAATAGTTATGTGTATAGCAGTTCCAGTAGAAATTATAGAGATATATGAAAATGAAGCTCTAGTAAACTTTGGTGGGGTAAAAAAGAAAATAGATACTTCTTTAATAGAAGATGTAAGTCTAGGTGATTATGTACTCCTTCATGCAGGATGTGCCATAGAAAAATTGAATAAGGAAGAAGCAGAGGAAACATTAAGCTTATTTAAAAAAATATTAGAATAGTAAATATTCTATTTAGTTAATGATAGTAATCATAAGTCACAAATAATAATCACTGATTTCTAGTTGCTACAATGGAGATTAGCGATTAGAGACTGGAGAATGAAATGAAGTATATAAATGATTTTAGAAACCCAAAATCAACACAAAAAATCTTAGCGGAAATAGAAGCTTTAGCAACTAAAAGCATTAGTGTAATGGAGGTTTGTGGAACCCATACTATGTCAATATATAAAAATGGAATAAAGGAGCTTTTGCCCAGAAATATAAGGCTTATATCAGGACCTGGATGTCCTGTGTGTGTAACTCCTCAAAATTATATAGATACAGCTATAGATCTTTCTAAAGAAAAGAATGTTATAATCACAACCTTTGGGGATATGATGAACGTTCCAGGAAGTTTAAGTTCTCTTAAAACTCAAAGGGCAATGGGGTCAGATGTCAGAGTAGTATATTCTCCACTGGATTCCCTAAAAATTGCAAGGGAAAACTTAGATAAGGAAGTAGTATTTTTAGGTGTGGGCTTTGAAACTACAGCACCAATTATAGCTCTTTCTATTTTAAAGGCCAAAGACGAAAATATAAGTAATTTTAGTGTGCTTCAATGTATTAAAACTATGCCAAATATTATGAGAAAGCTAGTAGAAGATAAACAAGTTAATATAGATGGATTCTTATGTCCAGGTCATGTGGGTACAGTTATAGGGGTTAGGGCCTTTGAGTTTTTATCTAGTGAGTTTAATATCCCATGTGTTGTAGCAGGATTTGAATATGATGATATAATATGTGCTATTTATATGATAATTAGCATGATAACTAAAGAGACAAGTGAAATTAAAAATATATATGGTAGGTTTGTTAAATATGATGGAAATGAAATGGCACAGGACACTATAAGTAAGATTTTCATCTCAGCAGGTAGTATTTGGAGGGGGCTTGGATATATAAAAGATACAGGTGTTGAATTTAAAGAAGAATATAAAAGTTATGATGCAAAAGAAAAATTTAAATTAAACATGGTAAATTTGGATATGCCTTCAGGCTGTATTTGTGGAGAAGTATTAAAGGGCATTAAAGAACCTACAGATTGCAAGCTGTTTTCTAAGGTGTGCAATCCGTCAAACCCTGTAGGCGCCTGCATGGTATCACAAGAGGGAACATGTGGCATCTATTATAGGTATGGGAGGTGAAAATATGAATATGATTACTTTATCTCATGGTAGTGGTGGAAAAAAAACTCAGGAGCTTATAAAAAATATGTTTTACAAATACTTCCAAAACGATATATTGCTCCAGCAAAACGATGCAAGTATATTACATAAGTTAAATGGCAAAATAGCAGTAACTACAGATTCTTTTGTGATAAGCCCCTTATTTTTTTATGGTGGAGATATAGGAAAGCTTTCTATTTGTGGTACAGTAAATGATTTAGCAGTAAGTGGTGCTAAACCCTTATATATTACAGTAGGGTTTATATTAGAAGAAGGTCTTAAGATAGATATTTTAGAAAAGATAGTTATGTCTATGGCTGAAGCTGCAAGGAAAGCTAATGTTTATATAATTGCAGGGGATACAAAGGTTGTAGAAAGGGGCAAGGGAGATAAAATATATATAAATACTACAGGCATAGGGGTAATAGAAGATAACAGGGAGGTTTTGGGGATACAGCAAATAAAACAAGGGGACAAGGTTATAATAAGTGGAACTCTAGGAGATCATGGAATGTGCATAATGAGTGAAAGAGAAGAATTAGGTTTTGAGGTAAGTATAAAAAGTGATTGTGCTTCATTAAATGAATTAACAAAGGATATACTAAGTGAAAGTAAAAATGTAAAGGTAATGAGAGACCCAACTAGAGGGGGACTTGCAACTACCTTAAATGAAATAGCAGAGCAAAGAGGCATGAGCATAATGCTTTATGAAAAAGAAATACCTATTAAAGAAGAGGTTTCAGGTATGTGTGAAATTCTAGGATTTGATCCACTATATGTAGCAAATGAAGGGAAACTTGTTTTAATAGTATCAAGTGAAGATGCAGAAAAGGTATTAAAGATAATGAAGAAAAATTTATTAGGAGAAGATGCTAAGATAATAGGGGAAGTTATAAATGATAATAAAGGTAAGGTTTATTTAAGAACTGAAATTGGAGGAACTAGAATTTTAAATATGTACGAAGAAGAGATGCTTCCAAGGATATGTTAAAAAGTTGTAACAACAAATTTACATATCTATATAATGTATTGATGGCTTGAAGTTTAAGCTCATTAATCATTATAGGAGGTAACTATGCACTACGACATGGATATGTATGACTATACTAGAAATAATAATGAAGCAGAACCTAAAGGACTTTTAGATCTTCTTATAGAAGCAATGAAAGATGAAAGGCACGATAGAGTTAAATATACCATGATGATGGATAGGGCAAAAAATGAAAAGATAAGAACACAAATTCAATTTGCTCGTGATGATGAAATGAAACATTATAAAATGTTTAGGCAAATTTATTGTATGTTAACAGGACAGAGTATAGACATTCCACTTCCAAAGGTTAAGCTTGCAGACGATTTTATAGAAAATATTGAAAGCAGTATTAATGGAGAACTTGCAGCAGTAGAGTTGTATAGAAAAATTAAATCTATGCTTCCAAATATGTGCTTAAGGGATATGCTTTATGAAATTATCACAGATGAACAAGAACATGCCACTAGATTTACTTATTTATATGCCATGCTAGAATAGTTATTTTTGGGATATATAGTTAATTGATATTGAAAAGCTGTGGATAAATAAATGTTCACAGCCTTTTGTCAAATACAGAGGAAGAGAAAGTATACATAAACCTCCAGTTAATAGCAATGATTATTAATATTAACTGGAGGCTTTTTACATATAATTATTCTGATTGTTCTTCAAGGTGTTCTGTAATTTCTAAATTTTCTTTTCTGTTATCTAAAGTATTAAAATTTATATGGTTAACAGTTATATCTTGCTTATCTCCCATAATAAATTTATCTAAGTGGATTCTGCCCTTAGGAGTATTTGCCACAGCATAAGGCTTTTCACCTATTCTATGATAAACCCATGGGTATCCATTGTTTAGAACTCTATATAAGTCCTTCTTATCAATTATAGCGCGCCCTTTCTCAATACCGTTGCTGTCTCTAAGTACTATTTCAGCGGTTTCGTCAAATTCTTTATAATCATTGTATGAATTTTTATCATATATTTCTAAGTTACACTTTCTGTTATCTAAAGTATCTCCATTTAAATGTCTTATAGGAGTTTTAGTAGACACACCTAAAATAAATGAATGTAAACTTTCCTTTTGTTTTTCTTGAGGTATGTAATGCATAGCTAAATAACTGTTAAAGTCTTTATGCCACTGAGCAGCCCAGCCACCTCTATCAAGGACTCTTTGTAAATCTTCAGCATCTATCTTAGCATCAATTATTGTGCCGTCTTTTTTCACTAATTTTAAGTAGGCAATATCTCCTTTTATTTCATATTCATTATTTTTAACTTCAAATTTCTTTTTTATGATAAAGCACCTCTTTCTTTTGTTTTACAATAAACTTTAAATCCGTTCAGTGATATATTATAACACACTTATGTATAATATATTTGCCAAATTTACAAAGATTTAATCATAATATTAGAACCAGAAGAATTATGGGGATGATTGGCTTATGGCACTTGCTACCATTTTGCAATTTAAAATTTCTAAGATATTTAGTAGAAAAACTTTGTGGAATTTTTTAAATATATTGTATTTTGAAATTAATTATTATATTATATATGTTATACATTTTATGCGGTAATAAGCATTTTACTGTATATGCATATACTTATTATCTAAATGTGGGGCATTAAGTTTATAAACAAAATATTATAAAAAGTTTAAGGGGGCATACTTATGAAATCTATTATTACTGTTTTAGGAAAAGACAGAACAGGCATCATTGCAGGGGTAAGCAATGTGTTAGCCGAAGCTAATGTGAATATTTTAGACATAAGTCAAACGATTTTACAAGAGTATTTTACTATGATTATGCTAGTTGACCTATCTAATTCATTAAAGTCTTTTAAGGAGTTAAAGGACATTTTAGATTTAAAGAGCAAAGAAATGAATCTATCTATTAAAATTCAGCATGAAGATATATTCAATTCAATGCATAATATATAAGGTAGGTGCAGATATGATTAATCAAAACAAAATAATTGAAACAATTAAAATGATAGAAAAAGAAAAATTAGATATCAGAACTATAACTATGGGAATTTCACTAATGGATTGTTGTGATTCAGATGGGAAAAGGGCTCGTCAAAAGATATATGATAAGATTACAAGATATGCTGAAAAGCTAGTTAGTGTGGGAAATGAAATAGAAAGAGAGTACGGAATCCCAATTATAAATAAAAGAATATCTGTAACTCCTATATCCTTAGTTGCTGGATGCTCTAATGATGAAAACTATGTTGAGTTTGCTAAAATATTAGATAAAGCTGCTTCTACTGTGGGAGTTAATTTTATAGGTGGGTTCTCAGCTCTAATACATAAAGGTTATTCTGAAGGAGACAGAAAGTTAATTGCATCTATTCCAGAAGCTTTAAGCGTAACAGAAAAGGTTTGTTCTTCTGTTAATATAGCTACAAGTAGAGCAGGAATAAATATGGATGCAGTAAGAGATATGGGAGAAATTATAAAGAAGACAGCAGAACTTACTAAAGATACAGATGGTCTCGGATGTGCTAAACTTGTAATATTTGCGAATGCAGTTGAAGACAATCCATTTATGGCAGGCGCTTTCCATGGTGTTGGAGAAGCAGAATGCGTAATAAATGTAGGGGTAAGCGGACCTGGTGTCGTAAAGAAAGCCCTTGAGTCCGTTAAAGGCGAGAGCTTTGATGTAGTTGCTGAAACTATAAAGAAAACAGCCTTCAAAATTACAAGAATGGGGCAATTAGTTGCAGCAGAAGCTTCTAGAAGACTTGAGGTTCCTTTTGGAATAATTGACTTATCATTAGCGCCTACTCCAGCAGTTGGAGATAGTGTGGCTCATATTTTTGAAGAAATGGGACTTGAAAGAGCTGGTGCGCCAGGTACTACTGCTGCTTTAGCAATGTTAAATGATGCAGTAAAAAAAGGCGGAGTTATGGCTGCATCTAGAGTTGGAGGCCTTAGTGGCGCATTTATTCCTGTAAGTGAAGATGCTGGAATGATTGATGCAGTATTAGAGGGTGCCTTAAACTTAGAAAAGTTAGAAGCTATGACTTGTGTATGTTCTGTGGGTCTTGATATGATTGCAATTCCTGGAGATACCTCAGCTGAAACTATTTCTGCCATTATCGCAGATGAAGCTGCCATAGGAGTTATAAACAATAAAACTACAGCTGTTAGAATAATTCCTGCTCCTGGGAAAGCAGTAGGTGATATGGTGGAATTCGGTGGGCTTTTAGGTAGAGCTCCTGTTATGCAGGTAAGCAAATTCAGTAGCAGTGACTTCATTAAAAGAGGAGGCCAAATTCCGGCTCCAATCCATAGTTTTAAAAATTAGTATATAAAAATTAATGATAAATATGATTACCTTAGGCTGTTGACAATATATTTTGTTAACAGCCTTTTTATATGTTTTATGTATAAAAATAAGGCGTTTTCTGAATAATTAGATGTTCTTTAGATGCTCATTCATTATAATTAAATTGGGGAATATTATAAAAATATTAAAGTGGACGGAGGTATATAGAAAATGGGCAGATTTAATGGGGAATATAGCTATGAAAAAAAACAGTTAATTTTTAATACAATAGAAAAAGTCATACCGCTATTTCATGATTTAATCCCTCTCGATAATACAATATCAATAACTGATAGGGAAAAGTTTATATACTCTATTCCTGGTGAGGAAATTAATCTTGGAGATATAGTAGGGAAGCCCTTTCCAAAGGGGAGTACCATACCTCAGGTTTTAAATTCAGGTAAGTCCAAAAGCGGGGAAGTACCAAAAGAAGCTTATGGTGTTCCATTTAAAACCACAGGAATACCTATAAAAAGTGATGACGGCAAAATAATTGGTACAATAAATCTTGCACTTAACTTAAGTACTCAACATACTTTATTAGAGTCAACTGAAACTATTATCTCTTCATCACAACAGCTTGCTTCTACGTCTGAAGAGATTGCAGCTTCATCGCAAATATTGTCTGAGAGTATCGCATATATACAAAGTCTTTCGAAAGGTGTTATGGATCATATTGAAAGCACCAGTAAAATATTGGATTTTGTTAATGGAGTGGCAGCAAATTGTAATCTTTTAGGCTTAAATGCAGCTATAGAGGCAGCAAGAGCTGGGGAATCAGGAAGAGGATTTGCTGTTGTAGCAAAGGAAATTCGTAAGTTAGCTGAAAGTAGTGCAAGTTCAGTAAAAGAAATTAAAGAAATACTTAATGGTATTAATAAGGATATGAATAATTTATTTAATAAAATAAATGAGGCAAGCGAATCAATTCTTGTCCAAGCATCTGCCACAGAAGAAATTGCAGCTTCAGCAGAGCAGCTAACAAGTTGTGCCCAAGATATTGGAAAGGTTGCAAAAGTGATTTGAAAAAGAGCAGGCCATATGCATAAAAATATGTATATGGCCTTAAACTCAAATTTAACTAATTTTATAATAATTAGTAGTATTTTTTAGTTCCTAAAGTCTCCTGAACTTCTCTTAGAGCTTCTCCAAATCTTTGAAAATGAACTATTTCACGTTCTCTTAAAAATCTAAGAACCTTATTTACGTCTTCATTATCACTTAATGTAATTAACCATTCATAGGTAGCACGAGCCTTTTCTTCAGCTGCTAAGTCTTCATGTAAGTCTGTTACTGGATTTCCTTTTGCTTGGATATAAGTTGCAGTCCATGGGTTTCCAGTTGCATCTACGTAGAATAATGCTTTATCATGATCAGCAAAATGACCGCCTAAGCCGGCTTTTTCTAATTCTTCAACTGAAGCATTATTAACTAATTGATAGACCATTGTAGCAATAATTTCAAGATGTGCTAGTTCTTCCGTTCCAATGTCATTACATACTGCCTTAGTAGTTCCAGTAGGCATGGAATATCTTTGATTTAAATATCTTAAAGCTGCAGCTAATTCTCCATCGGGTCCGCCATATTGGGTTATTAAATACTTAGCTAATTTTACATCTTTACAATTTTTTATGTCTACAGGACATTGTAATTTTTTTTCATAAATCCACATTTCATACCCCTCCTATTCACCTGTTTCCCAAGGCCATGGTTCGTTTGCCCACTGCCAAGAAGTTTTATTCTGTGAAAATCCAAAGTTTAATAAAGGACCGTATTCTTTTTCGTATAACATTTTTAACTTCATTAATTTATCCGCATAATAATTAAAGTCATCAAAAGCCTTTTTATTGGTAGGATGGGTATCTAAATATAGATTTAATTCTAATGTAACAAATTCTACTTCTCTAATTTTATCGAGCAAGTCTTTTCTGCTCATGCAATCGGACATTGTAGTTCCTCCTATTAAAATTACTAACTATATAATTATGATATAAAATTGATTGTTGCTTTAATTTTAGCATTTATTATCTTTATCAAAGTAAGGATCATAAAGGTCTGCAAATATTGTTCCCATACGTAATGCTTTTTTTAGAGATACTAAATTACAATAAGGTTGATCAGGAACATATGCCTGACCTAGTTTTGTACATTTAACGTTAATATTTGCACAAGCTGTACGGGATTGTTCAAATCTAGCTTTTTTTGGTTTGCATTTTCCACCACGCATATCTATAGGAGATTGCACGGGCATTACTTCCTCATTTTCATAAGTCTCATCAACGTCATCAAAGATTTCCATTGACATTGGATCAGGGTCTAAATAGTACATTATGAATTTCACTCCTTATATATTAACTACACTAGTATCTTATTCAAAACAGGAAAAAAGTGTGTAATATTTTATGCGAATAAATTCACAAATATGTCATCACACATTAAACTTTTTTTCATATAATATTTTGAAATAAATATAGGAGAAAGTTTCTGTTATGATGTGGAGTGAAGCATACTTAATTAATTTCTTTAAAGAATTTTTACCACCTCAGTCAAAGCTTTTATTTTTAAAGTTACCTTATAAGAGACCCGCAATTATTGCAGCAGATTTAGATGGGGATGGAAGAAAAGAATTAGTTGGTGCTTATAACCTAGATGGACAAAACAATATTATTGTGCTAAAGAACTACTCTGGAAAGTGGAGAGTACTTTCAAATATTAAAGGAAAAGGATTTGATATAAACTATCTTAATGCTCTCCCAATTACAAATAGTAAAGTTAATAACTTAATTATAGGATGGCAATTTGGAGCAGTATGGGCAATGTTAGATATTTTAACATGGACGGAACAAGGGTTTAAATATGCAGTTACGGACTTGGAGTATAGTAAGATTGAAATAGAAGATATATCAAGTAAAAAGGGAAAAGACGGAAAGTATGAAATAGTAGTTTGGATTCACGATACAGGAGAAGCATATAAAATTGAAGTTCATAGATGGGAAAATGGGAAATTAGTTTCTGCACCAGATCTATATCCTTATTATTTTAAGAAGGTAGTTACATTTTATAAGGAAAGGGTAAAGGAAATGCCCAAAGCAAGTTTCTATTGGTACTACTTGGCAGATGCTCAAATAAAAGCTGGAGAGCCAAAAGAGGCATTGAAATCTATTGATGCAGCTATGAAACTTCAATATCAATATCCATCTAAAGAAGAATTATTTAGGTTAAGAGAAAAGGCATTATTAATGACAAGGAATAGAGTTTCAAAGTTATATCCTATATCTATTAAAGCTTTGAATGGAGTAAAGTGGGGGTATATAGATAATAAAGGTGATGTTGTAATTAAACCCCAATATGACTATGCTCAAGACTTCGAAGGTAATGGTCTTGCCGTGGTAGAAGTTAGAGGTAAATCTGGAGTTATAAATGAGTCTAATAATTTTATCGTAGAACCAAAGTATGAAACAATTACTGGATTTTCTGAAGGGCTTGCACAGGTGCTTGACAATGGAGTATTTAAGGTAATAGATGAAAAGGGCAAAGTACTAACTCCTAAGGGATATAGTTATATAGGAAGTTACAATGAAGGAAGAGCCATATTTTATGATATAAACTCAGAAGGTAAGTTACTCTACGGATATCTAGATACGAGAGGACAAGAAGTGATACCACTTAAATATGAATCAGCTAGTGATTTTAAAGAAGGCAAAGCAGTAGTTAAAATTAGAGATAATCAATATGCTATGATTGACCTTAATGGCAATATACTTAAAATTTATAATTATGACTTTGTAGGAGATTTGGGGGATGGACTTTTAGCCTTTAAAGAAAATACGGCAGGTGATTTTGGATTTATTAACGAGAGCGGAGAAGTTGTTATAGTGCCTAAGTATTCAGGAGTTCAAGCTTTTGAGGAAGGAAGAGCTGTGGTGAATACTTCTGAAGATTTTAAGAATAAATATGGACTTATAGATAAAAAAGGAAATTTTATAATAAAGCCAGAGTATAATGATGTAAACTTGCTAGGGGAAGGAATGGTGGCTGTAGGAAAGGCCATAGACCCAGAAAAGCCTTATATAGGTTCAAAATATGCAATTGCAGATATTAATGGAATATTCCTTACAGAATTTATATATATCAGTATTTCAGATTATAAAGATGGGTTAGCTTCAGCAAGTGATGATAAAAATACATTTTTCATTGATAAAACTGGAAATAAGGTAAAAAGTCTACCTGTATTAAGTGGTGGCGGAACGGTATCTATGGATGAGGATTTAATAAAGGCAAATATAGATTATAGAGTATCTTATTTAGACAAAACAGGGAAAGTAATATGGAGACAAAACACAATAATTTCTTTAAGTAATAAATATAAAATTATAGAAGAAAAATTTAAGCCTAATATAAATTACTTAGTGTATTATCCACAAGTACAGGGCATGGATGACAAGAATATAGAGAAAGAAGTAAATAAGAGGTTAAAGGGATTGTCTCAAGTTAAGGATATAGGCAGCGATGCTAAGCTTGATTATAACTATACAGGGGATTTTTTGGTAGAATTTTTCAAAAAGAGTTTAACTGTTTTAGAGCTTAATGATTATCAGTATTATTTTGGAGCAGCCCATGGAATGCCTACAAAAAATTACCCCCACATAAATCTAGTAAGTGGAAGTTTTTATGAACTGAAGGATTTATTTAAAGCTAATAGTAATTATGTAAAGATTATTAGTGATATTATAGGAAACCAAATAAAAAATGATGAAAAGTATTCGTATTTATTCCCAGATGCTTATAAGGGGATAACACCAAATCAGCCATTTTATGTGGATGAAAACAATTTATATATTTACTTTGTTCCTTATGAAATAGCTCCCTTTGCAGCAGGATTTCCTACTTTTAAAATACCATTTAATCAGATTATGAATATAATTGATACTCAAGGAGAATTTTGGGAAAGTTTTCATTAGGGAATAGTATATGGTTCTAGTACTTGCTAGGTTGTTGGGACCTGGCAAGTAACTTGAAATTTTTAAAAAGAGGCTTTAGAATTATTATTAGAAATTAGTTAATATAAATACATAAGGAGATATCGAAATGAACTGGATCATAAAAAAGTTTGATGAACTTACTCCCAATGAGCTTTATAAAATTTTGCAGGAAAGGATAAATGTTTTTGTAGTAGAGCAAAACTGCCCTTATGAAGAGTGTGATGATAAGGACTTAAAAGCACTACATCTATATTTGGAGGAAAATGGACATATAGCAGCTTACTGTAGACTTTTATACCCAGGGGTGTCTTATAATGAAGCTGCTATAGGAAGAGTACTTATAAATGATAAATATAGAAGAAAGGGCCTTGCTACAAAAATGCTTAAAAATGCTATTGAAATAATTGAAGAAGAAATGGGGGGGAAATGCATAAAACTTTCAGCTCAGGTATATGCTAAAGGATTATATGAGGAAGTTGGATTTAAGGAGTGTTCAGAAATCTATAGCGAAGATGGCATTCCTCATGTGGAAATGATTTATGAATTCAATTAATTACAAAAGTATGTTATCTTGACAATTTTTATTTTTTGTGAAATAATGGTTACAAATAGATATCAGTACCTTTAATTCGGTCCAGAGAGACTGACAAGGTTAGCGGAATGTATTATAAATAAAGTTATATTAATAATTTAATATGTTTTTAAATTATTAATAAGTTAAGTAATTTATAACGCATAAAATTAAGCTTCCTTTCAGGTTTCTGAAAGGAAGCTTTTGTGTTTTATAATTACTCTTTCCTTAATGGTGCTGATATGAAAATTAAGGAGGGTTTTTTATGAGTAATAAAAATTATGATAAGGATTTTTCACTTCAAGAGGTATCAAATGAAAGTAAAAAGGGGTTTTGGTCCATGTTTGCAGTAATGTTGGGTTTTACATTCTTCTCAGCTAGCATGTGGACAGGAGGATCTCTTGGAATAGGACTAGGATTTAAGGATTTTTTAATAACAGTGTTATTTGGTAACTTAATTTTAGGAGTTTATACAAGTTTACTTGCATATATTGCATCAGATACAGGTCTTTCAACACACTTGCTTGCTAGATATTCCTTTGGAGAAAAGGGTTCTTATCTGGTATCATTTCTGCTTGGTATCACTCAAGTAGGGTGGTTTGGAGTAGGAGTTGCTATGTTTGCAATTCCAGTTCATAAGGTAACTGGCATAAACTTGTATTTATTAATTCTTATAGCAGGAGTAGCTATGACGTCCACAGCTTATTTAGGAATAAAAGCACTTACAGTATTAAGCATAATAGCAGTACCATCTATAGCACTACTTGGAGGATTTTCAGTAATTAAGGCAGCAGCTACTGTAGGAGGAATTCAAGGACTTATAAATATTCAGCCAAAAGAAACTCTAGCTATAGGCACGGGACTTACCATGTGCGTAGGATCTTTTATAAGTGGAGGTACTTTAACACCAGATTTTGCAAGATTTTCACAAAATAAAAAGGTAGGAGTTTTAACTACAGCAGTAGCATTTTTTATAGGAAATTCACTTATGTTCATATTTGGAGCAGTAGGAGCAATGGTTACAGGTCAGTCAGATATATCAGAGGTTATGTTTTTACAAGGTCTTATAATACCAGCTATTATAATACTTGGATTTAATATATGGACAACTAATGATAATGCATTATATGCCTCAGGGCTTGGCTTTTCAAATATAACTAAAATACCTAAAAGTAAAATTGTAGTGTTTAATGGAATTATAGGAACCTTAGGTGCACTATATATTTACAATAACTTTGTAAGCTGGTTAAACTTACTGGGGATTTTAATACCCTCTATAGGCGGAATAATCATTGCAGATTACTTTATAGTTAGAAAAGGTAAATATGGAAATATTAATGAAAGTAGTTTTAATACAGTTGATTTATCAGCAATAATCTCATGGGTGCTAGGAGTTTTAGCGGCTAAGTTTTTACCAGGGATAACTTCTATAAATGGAGTGCTTGTGGCTTTTATATGTCATGTAGTAATTAAAAAAGTTGTATATAACAAGAATGTAGAAAAGGAAAATATAAAAATAGGTGCTTAATGGAGGAATACTATGTTAATAAAAAATGCAGTATTACAAGGAAGAGAAGGACATTATGATATATTAATAAAAGATGGAATTATAAATAAAATTCATAAAAACATAGATTTAAAAGATGAAAATATAATAGATGCAAAAGGCGGCCTTGTGATGCCACCGTTCATAGAACCTCATGTGCATTTAGATGCAGCATTAACTGCTGGAGAGCCTAGATGGAATGAAAGTGGAACTTTATTTGAAGGAATTCAGTGCTGGGCAGAGAGAAAGCCGTATCTTACAGTCGAAGATGTTAAATCTAGGGCAAAGAAGGCGATTGAATGGCAAATAGCTAATGGAATTCAATATATAAGAACTCATGTAGATGTTACAGATGAAAAATTAACTGCTCTAAAGGCCTTGATTGAAGTTAGAGATGAACTAAAGGACTATGTTACTCTTCAAATAGTAGCTTTTCCTCAGGAAGGAATACTTTCTTATCCAAATGGATTTGAACTTTTAGAAGAATCTCTAAAACTAGGGGCAGATGTTATAGGTGCAATTCCTCACTTTGAGTTCACGAGAGAATATGGAGTACAGTCTATAGAGAAGATATTTGAACTTGCAATAAAATATAATAAACTTATAGATGTACATTGTGATGAAATTGATGATGAACAATCTAGGTTTTTAGAAGTGGTGGCAGCTAAAGCCTATGAGTATAATATTGGGCCTAAGGTAACTGCCAGTCATACTACAGCGATGCATTCTTATAATAATGCGTATACCTATAAATTATTTAGGCTTTTAAAGCTATCAGGTATAAATTTTGTTGCTAATCCTTTAGTCAATACTCATCTTCAAGGAAGATTTGATAGTTATCCAAAGAGAAGGGGGATAACGAGAGTAAAGGAGTTAATGGAAGCAGGACTTAATGTGTGTTTCGGACATGATGATATATTCGATCCTTGGTACCCACTTGGAACAGGAAACATGCTTCAAGTACTTCACTTAGGACTTCATGTATGCCAAGTAATGGGCTATAATGAAATAAATAATTCATTAGATTTAATAAGTAAAAACAGTGCAAGAACATTAAATATATTAGATGAGTATGGAATTGAAGAAGGAAAACCGGGAAATCTTATAATACTTCCAGTAGAAAATGGTTACGAAGCAGTTAGAAAACAAGTATCAGTTCTTTATTCAATAAGAGGCGGAAAAATAATTTCTAAAACTGTTCCAAATGAGACAATAGTATATATTAATGATAAAGAAAAAATTATAGACTTTAGTAAAAGTGAATAACGCTTTTAGGAGTAGGAATTAAGGTGCTAGGATACATGAAATTTAGAAAGCTTTCATAGTAAGGGTTCATTCAATCCTAGTACCTCGTATTAGTACACAAAACACTTTATTCTAAAATTTCAAGTTACTAGAGATTAGGGACTATCAACTATTCAAACTACACCGAACTTTAAAAAAACTCAAAGTTTGATCATATCCATTTTTAATTAGTGGGGCTATATATTTATTTATCTTTTTGAAGTCGCTAGCTTTTATTTTAGCTCCATAATCAATGATTAAAATTCTTAATCTATCCTTGTTTCTTACAAAGTTTTCTGAGTCTACGTTTATTGGCGCATCAATTACATCCCTTAAAAAGGATATTATACCTGTCTTGCCTTGAGAGGTGTAACTATCTAGGTCTTTAATTTTAATTCCTATGGTAGGATAATCAGCATTATCTGAGTCGAAAATCCATATTGGAAAGTTACTAAGTAAGCCTCCATCTACAATATAGCTTGTAAAGTTAGAATATTCCAGTTTCCCAGGAGTAAAATAAAATGGAATAGAACAGCTCATGCGTATAGCTTTAGCAATGCTAAACTCTAAAGGATCGAGCCCATATTCAGGCAGGTCATCCGGAATTATTATCATTTTTCTTTTAGTTATATCTGCAACTATTATTTTTAAAGTGCTTTTACCATTTACGATAACGTCTTTGAACTTTGTTATACCTTTCTTTGTAAGTAAGGTATCCATCCATTGTTCGATTATGGAACCATCATATTTTCCGTTATTCACTAGTAGTGAGATAAAGTTGCCTACAATAGGTATCTTTCCTACTTTGGTATTTTTATTAAACAACTTAAAATCTGTATTATAAATTATGTCTTCTAACTCTTTAGAAGTGTATCCAGCTATAATTAGAGCAGAAATTATAGCTCCAGCGGAACTACCTGCACATCGCTTAATTTTATAATTATTCTCCTCTAATGCTTTAAGCACTCCAACATAACTTATAGCCTTAACTCCTCCACCTTCAAAAACTAGGTCTATATTCATAATTCCTCCTGAAAGGGTGTTACATTAATTTAATATATATTATGAAGTTGTAAACAAAGTGGGGATAATAATATGCACAATTTATAATAATTAAGTGAGAACTCTTTCATAGTAATTTAAATAATATGAAATATAGATATAATAAAGGGAGTAAAAATATATGGGAGAAAAGAAATGTATTAATCCCAATCAATTACTCATATGGGCCTCATTTATAAGTATAATAATTGCTGAAAATTTAACTTCTTTTGAACAACAACTTGTAGGAAGTATTTTATCGCTTATAGGTGAAAATATTTTATTTATACAAGAATTAAATGAAGAAGCTGAAGAAAGTAATGAAGAAACTGATGGGGAAGGGTCTAATAACTATGATAATATTAAAGAGTTACAAAGGCAAATAGATGAACTAAAGGAATATATTAAGTGTTTAGAGAGAAGATTTGATGAGTGATAGTATATATTATATTAAAGCAAGTAAAAAAATTAATACCTTAATTTAAGTGCTGTTATCTTAAATTAAGGCATTAATATTATTAATTAAAAATCATTAAAAGCTTATAAATATATTTGAAATTTTTTTAGGGGTTGATGAATTTATATATACTTGTAAATAGAAATAGGTGTATAATATAACTTTGTGCGAATATAAGTTATATAGATAGATTGAGTATGTGTATTATAGTATAATTATGTAGTAGAGATGGGGGGAGTCTTAATGAATACGGTTATAGTGATTGATTCCTGTAGCGATTTGCCAAGAGATTTCGTTGAAAAAAATAATATACCATCACTTGGAATAAACGTTATGCTTAATGGAAGAGAGTTTGTCGATGATTTCGGGAAAACCGTAACATATAAAGAATTTTATGATGCAGTAAGGGAAGGTGAAATGCCAACTACTGCTCAAGTAAACTCAGAAACATATAAAGAGGAGTTTTTAAAGCATGTTAAGGAAAATAAATCAATAATTTATTTGGCCTTTTCTTCAGCTTTAAGTGGAAGTATAAATAGTGCTAATATAGCTAAAGATGAAATATTAGAGGAATATAAAAATGCGGATATAACTATAATTGACACTAAAAGTGCATCTTTGGGTGAAGGATTAATAGTTTATTATGCTTATGATATGCTTGAAAAGGGATGTTCTAAAGAGGAAATAGTAAATTGGGTAGAAAAAAATAAGTTAAAGGTAAATCATTGGGTTATTGCAGATGACTTAAATCATTTAAAAAGAGGAGGTCGTATATCAGGAACTCAAGCGGTAGTTGGGACCTTACTGAATATAAAGCCTGTGATTAACGTAGATGATGAAGGCAGGCTTATACCTGTAGCTAAAGTAAAGGGAAGAAAGAAAGCCCTTAAAACACTAGTTGATAAGTTTAGAGAAAGGGTTGTTAATCCAGAAGAGCAAGTGATTTTTATAAGTCATAGTGATTGTGCTTCAGATGCTGAGCTAGTAAAAAGTATGATACTTGAAGAATTTAAAGTAAAAGATTTTATAATAAATCAAATTGGGCCGGGAATAGGATCGCATACAGGCCCAGGTACTGTTACAGTATTTTTCATAGGTGATAGTAGATAGCGAATTATATTCATATGTAACAATAGTCCTTCATATAATGATTAGTGGATAATTATATGGAGGATTTTCATGTTTGATGTAAAAAGGGAAATAGAATTTTGGACTGGGATAATGAGGGATCATGCACTTTTTCAGTATAATGCTCTATCGCCTAAAGAAGTGGAGGCTATTAAAAGTACAGAGTATTTTATGAAGTCCTTTGATGAGCTAAATAAAGAAGCAAAGGAGTTACAAGATAATTATAAGGGTAAGAGGCTAGAAAAGGTACTATCTGATAATATGAAGGTACTTAAACAATTCATAAGATTTAAGACAGATTTACTTACTAAGCTTTTAAAATGTGATATTGGACTAAACTTAACACCATCCTTTTTAAATCATATGATAAATGAAGCTATGGAGTATTACAAGGTCTTATATATATTAAAAGATAATACAAGTTTTGATAAGACTTTAGAAAATTTACGCCTTCATAAGATATGGCTTGCAGATGCATCCGGACATGCAAGTGCTGTAGCTTGTGACTTAGATGCAGTAGAAGTGGAATTTACTAAAAAGGCAAGAAAATTTGCAAAGAAGTTTGATGGACTGTTTAAAAAGGCTTTTGAAATGTATAAGATGTATGAAAGAACTAAACTAAGTGATGGTACAGTAGCTTATTTCAATATAGAGGTAGAAAAAACTTTAACTGACTTTGTGGAGTTTTTAGATAAAGTTAAGGATTTAAGACAGTGCTGCAGCATAATGGGCGCATTACCACCCATAATTCCAGACCATATGATACGTGAGGAAAACTATTATTTATATAGAGTCAAAATGTTGTGTAATGCTGATAATAATAAGAATAAAAAATAGTGTAAGATGAAAATCGGCAAGAGCCGATTTTCTTTCATTAAATAGTAATTATTAATTTAGGTAAAATATATGATAAAACTATACTAAAAAAGTATAAAATTTTAAATTTAGTTTCATACGTTACCGATTTTGTATATAATCCAGTGTATTATATATCTTGTAGACAGCGAGGCAATAAAGAAAATATAAAAATTAAAATAAATAGTTAAATCAGGAGGAGAGATATAATATGTTTGGATTTTTTAAGAACAAAGAAGAAAATGAAGTTTTAAATAAGGCAGTGGTACAGGAACCAAACCCAATGTTCTGCTATCAATGTGAACAAACACCACAGACAGGATGTACTAAATTTGGTGTATGTGGAAAGAACCCTGATATAGCAAGTTTACAGGATATAATGATATTTGGACTTAAAGGGGTAGCGGCATATGCAACTCATGCAAGAGAATTAGGATATATTGATCCAGAAGTAGATGCTATAGCACACGAAGCATTATATACAACACTTACAAATTCAAACTTTAGCTTAGAAGAACACATAAATATGACTTTAAAAGTTGGTACTGCAGCTGTTAAAGTAATGGATTTATTAGACAGAGCTCATACTTCAAAATTAGGAGTTCCAACACCTGTAGTAGTTTCACAGGATAAAGTTGAAGGACATGCTATATTAGTTACAGGACATAATCTTTATGCTTTAGAAGAATTATTAAAGCAGACAGAGGGAAAAGGAATTAACATATATACTCACTCAGAAATGTTACCAGCTCATGGATACCCAGAGCTAAAGAAATATGCTCACTTAAAGGGTAACGTAGGTAAGGCTTGGTATGATCAGAGAAAATTATTTGAAGAATTCCCAGGAGCAATTCTAGGTACTACAAACTGCTTAATGCCAATAACTACTGGACATTATGCTGATAGAATGTGGACTTATGGAACAGCAGGATTGCAAAACATCCAGAAAATAGTAAATAATGACTTTTCTCCAATAATTGAAAAAGCATTATCCTTACCTAAGGCAAACATTCAATCTGATAAAGTGCTTACAACTGGATTCCATCACAATACAGTTTTAGATATAGCTCCAGAAATAATAGATGCAGTTAAAGCTGGAAAGATAAAGAGATTCTTCGTTATAGCTGGATGTGATGCTCCAACTAAGGGAAGAGATTACTATAGAGAAATGGCTAATACATTACCAAAGGATTGCGTAATTCTTACAACTTCCTGTGGTAAGTACAGATTCAATGATATAGACTTTGGAACAGTTCCAGGAACAGATATTCCAAGATATATAGATTTAGGACAATGTAACAACTCAGGGTCCGCTGCTAAAATTGCTATAGCGTTAGCAGGTGCTTTCGAATGTGATATAAATGAATTACCATTAACAATAGTATTATCATGGTTCGAACAAAAGGCTGTTGCAGTACTATTAGGATTATTCAGCTTAGGAGTTAAGAATATGTACGTAGGACCTTCAGCTCCAAAGTTCATAACTCCAGGAGTATTAAAGGTATTACAAGATGTATTTAACTTACAGTTAATAAGCGGAGATGCACAGGCAGATCTTAAGAAAATGTTAGGCTAAACCAGAGAGCAATGCACAATTTATTGAAGTATGTAACTTCTATAGATTAGCACAGCTCAATAATATAATAATCCCATAAACATCCATTAAACCCATAAAAGGCGACCTTACCCCAAGGTCGCCTTCTCCCTTTTAAAACATCTCAATTTATTGAGGTGTTTTTTTATATGACTAAAATTACAAAAAATCATTTGTTCGTTATAAAAATACACTTGACTTTTATACAAAAACATTGTAGCATAATATAAAAGAAAAAATTACACAATTAATGGGGGGATATTCTTGAAAATAGCATATACAAGTACAAGGGGCAGAAAAGAAATAACTTCTTCTGAAGCTATTATAAAAGGAATTGCAGATGATGGAGGGTTGTATATACCAATAGAATTTCCTACAATTGATATACCTTTTTCAGAGTTAGCTTCTTATGATTATAAACAATTATCAGTATATATACTAAAAAAATATTTTACTGATTTTACAGATGAAGAAATAAATGATTGCGTTTATAAAGCTTATGATAATAAATTTACAAATGAATACATAGCTCCTGTGGCTAAAATAGGCGATGACTTTTTCTTAGAACTATACCATGGACCTACTTTAGCATTCAAGGATATGGCTCTATCTATATTGCCACATTTATTGAAGACTTCTTCTAGAAAGTTAAATATAAAAGATGAAATAGTAATACTTACAGCAACCTCAGGGGATACTGGAAAGGCTGCATTAGAAGGATTTGCTGATGTAGAAGGTACAAAGGTAATAGTGTTTTTTCCAGAAAAGGGGGTAAGTCCCATTCAGAAGAGGCAAATGATTACTCAAGAGGGAATAAACACTTATGTGGTAGGAATTGATGGGAATTTTGATGATGCTCAAAAAGCTGTTAAAGAAATTTTTAACGATAAGGATTTTAATAAATTATTAGAACAAAAGGAATGTATGCTTTCATCTGCTAACTCTATTAACATAGGAAGACTTGTACCACAAATAGTATATTACATATATTCATACTTATGTATGTTAAAGAATAGAGAAATTAAAGATGGAGAAAGCATAAATATTGCTGTACCTACAGGAAACTTTGGGAACATTCTAGCTGCATATTATGCTAAAAAAATGGGACTTCCTATAAATAAGTTAATATGTGCATCTAATGAGAATAATGTACTTTGTGATTTCTTTAATGAAGGAATATATAACAAAAATAGAGAGTTTAAAGTAACAATTTCTCCTTCCATGGATATATTGGTTTCTAGTAATTTGGAAAGGCTTTTATATCATATTAGCAATGAAAATAATCACAAAATAGATAGGTTTATGAGAGAACTAAATGATAAAGGCCAATATATTATAGATGAAAATATGAAAAATGAATTGGATAGTTTTTACTCTAATTTTGCTAGTGATGAAGAAACTTATAAAGCTATAAGAGATATTTTTGAAGATACATCATATTTAGTTGACACACATACGGCCGTAGCTTATAAGGCATATGCAGATTATAAACAAGCTACTGGAGATAATAGAAAAACTATCGTTGTATCCACAGCTAGTCCGTTCAAATTTCCTAGAGATGTATGTAAGGCATTAAAAATAGATAATGATAAGCTCAGTGATTTTGATTTAGTGCATAAACTTTCTTCTTTTGCGGAAGTAGAGATTCCAAATGCTATAAATAATATAGAGAGTAAAGATATACTTCATAATAATGTATGTAAAAAGGAAGAAATAAAAGAAGAAATAAAAAAATTTCTTAAGGTATAGGTGATAAGTATGATAGAAGTAGTAGTACCAGCTACAAGTGCTAATTTTGGACCTGGCTTTGATACTTTAGGTGTAGCGTTGAATTTATATAACAAATTTTATATAGAAGAAATAGAAAAGGGATTAACCATAGAAGGCTGTGAAGAACAGTATAGAGATGAAAATAATTTAGTATATACGTCTATGAAAAGGTGCTTTGAAAAAATAGGATATGAGGAAAAGGGAATAAAAATATCAATAAAGTCAGATATACCTCCATCAAGAGGATTAGGTAGCAGTGCATCTTGTATAGTTGCAGGGGTACTAGGAGCTAATAGTATTGCAGGAAATAAATTAGATACAGAGGATATATTAACATTAGCTACAGAAATAGAAGGTCACCCTGATAACATAGTGCCTGCACTTCTAGGAGGCATGACTACAGCAATTTATGAAAATCATAGTGTGTATTTCGATAAAATAAACATAAAAGAAGGAGTTAAGTTTTGTTCATTAATTCCTGATTTTAGATTATCTACAGAAAAAAGTAGAGCTGTTCTTCCAAAGGAGGTATCCTATAAAGATGCCATATTTAATGTAGGAAGAGTATCTCTTATGATAACATCACTTATAAATGGGAATTTTGATATGTTAAAAGTAGCATGTCAGGACAAGCTTCATCAGCCTTATAGAGGTAAATTAATTGAATCTTATGAGGAAGTTGTAAATACAAGTAAAGAACTAGGGGCGCTAGGGGTATTTTTAAGTGGAGCAGGTCCTACAATAATGACATTATTAGAAGAAAAAAACATGGAGTTTTATAATAATATAAAAAGTGCGTTAAAAAGTTTAAATGGAGAATGGATTATAAAGGAGCTTTATTTAGATTTAAAAGGGGCTACGGTAAGGGAATATTAAATTTTAAAAAAGTGGGGTAATAACAATGGATAATGTAATAGTTGCTAAATTTGGGGGAAGCTCTCTTGCAGACAGTGCCCAATTTAATAAGGTTAAATCTATAGCACTAGCTAATAAAAATAGAAGATATATAGTTCCATCAGCACCAGGGAAAAGATATAAAGAAGATCATAAAATTACAGATTTACTTTATTTATGTCATGCTCATGTTGAACAGAACATTCCATTTGGGGATGTATTTAACGTAATTGAAAATAGATTTTTAGAACTAGTACAAGAACTAGATGTAACCATCGATATTAAAAAATACTTGAAAGAGATAAAAGCTAATATAGCACAAGGAGCCTCTGCGGATTATACAGCAAGTAGAGGGGAGTATTTAAATGGACTTATATTAGCTGATTTTCTTAAATATGAGTTCGTTGATCCAGTAGAGATGGTTTTCTTTAATGGAAAGGGAGTTTTTGATGAAGAAAGAACTCAAAGAGCTGTAAGTGAAAGATTACTAAAGATAGATAAGGCAGTAATACCTGGATTTTATGGCGCTATGCCAAATGGAGAGGTAAGAACCTTTTCAAGAGGTGGTTCAGACGTAACTGGGTCCATTATTGCAAGGGGAGTAAATGCAAATTTATATGAAAACTGGACAGATGTATCTGGATTTTTAATGGCAGACCCTAGAATAGTAGAAAACCCTAAGAATATTAAAAATATTACCTATAGAGAACTAAGAGAACTGTCTTACATGGGAGCTACAGTATTACATGAAGAAGCAATCTTTCCTGTAAGAAAGGCAAATATACCCATAAATATTAAAAATACAAATAGTCCTGATGATGAAGGAACTTATATAATAAATGATTTATTACCAGCAAGCTACGCAGGAAGTATTACAGGAGTAGCAGGAAAAAAGGATTTTACCATTATAACTATTGAAAAAAGTATGATGAATATAGAACAGGGCTATTGTAGAAGAATTCTTTCAGTATTAGAAGATAATAGTGTATCCTTTGAACATATCCCTTCAGGGGTAGATACAGTATCCCTTGTTATAGCACAATCACAGCTTGATGGTAAATTAGAAAGAATAATAAAGGAAATAGAAATTAAATGTAAACCTGATTCTATAGATGTACATCCTGATATAGCATTAGTAGCTGTAGTTGGCATAGGTATGTTAAGGACAATAGGAATATCAGCTAAAATTTTTGAAGCTTTAGCCAAGGAGGACATAAATGTAACCATGATAAGTCAGGGTTCTAGCGAGATAAATATAATCGTGGGAGTTGAAAATAGTAACTTTGAAAATGCAGTAAGAGCAATATATAACGCATTTTCGAAATAAGCCTTTATAAATTATGAATTGGGGGAAGTATGTATGCAAAAAGTAAAAATAGCTTTATTAGGCCTTGGGAATGTGGGTAAAGGCGTTTGGAAAATATTAAACATGAACAAAGATGAAATTTTAAAGAGATCGGGATACGATATTGAAATTAGCAAAATCCTTGTGAGAGATATTAATAAGGAACGAAACCTGGAAGTACCAAAGGAGTTATTTACTACAAATTTTGAAGAGATTATTGAAGACGACAGCATTGAAATCCTTGTGGAAGTCATGGGAGGGGTAGAACCTGCCATTGACTATATGATACAAGGGATGAGAAGAAAGAAGCATATAGTTACAGCAAATAAAATGGCTATAGCTACAAATGCAGAAATTCTTTTTAAAACTTCTAGAGAAGAAGGAGTAATGTTCCACTATGAAGGCAGTGTCGGAGGTGGAATACCTATAATTCATGGCTTAAATGATAATCTTGTAGCAAATAAGATAGAGGAAGTAATAGGAATAATAAATGGTACTACAAATTATATTTTAACTAAAATGACACATGAGAAAATAAGCTTTGGTGAAGCCTTATCAGAAGCTCAAAGTAAGGGGTATGCTGAAGCAGATCCTACTTCAGATGTAGAAGCATTTGACGCAGTTTATAAATTATGCATTTTATCATCTTTAGCTTTTGATACAATTGTAGATGTAAATTCAATTTATAGAGAAGGAATAACTAATATAAAGCCTATTGATATAGAATACGCAAGAGAATTTGGTTATGTAATAAAGCTATTAGGTATAATTAAGGAAGTAAATGGTGAGTTAGAATTAAGAGTACACCCAACTATGATACCTGCTGAACATCCATTAGCCAATGTGAATGACTCCTTTAATGCTATTTTTCTAAAAGGTAATGCAGTAGGGGATTTAATGCTATATGGTAGAGGTGCTGGAGAACTTCCTACAGGCAGTGCTGTAGTAGGAGATATAGTTTCTATATTAAGAAATAAGGATAAGTTTGCTTATCATCCATACTCAGAAAGTAATCAATATAGAGAAGTAAGGGATATGCAAAAGGTTCAATGTGAATATTATATTAGAATAACAGTAAAGGATAAGCCTGGTGTTCTAGGAGAAATATCATCTATATTTGGTGAAAACAATGTAAGTATTCTTTCTGTAATTCAAAAGGGCAAAAGAGAGGAAGAGGTGTCTTTGGTATTTATAACTCACAGCACAGTAGAGGAAAGTATTAATAATTCCATTAATATGATAAATGCCTTAGAGGACTCTGAGAAAATTGAAAATATAATAAGAATAGAAAATCTAGCAACCGCTTAAGAAAGAAAGGACTGTTCCATGGTACATGTTCATGTACTATGAGACAGTCTCTTTTTAAAACATCTTTGTAACCTTATCAAGTATTCCGTTAAGCTTTGCAATACATACTCCAAAGTTTGTTATAGGTACATTTTGTTCTTTGCATCGTGAAAGCCTAGATAAAAGCTGTTTTCTTGTAAACATACAGCTTCCACAGTGAACTACAAGTTTGTATTCTGTTAAATCATGAGGAAAGTCATTGCCAGACTTCACATCTATTTGAAGTTTTCCCCCTACCTTTTGTTCTATCCAGCTAGGCAGCTTTTCTCTTGCTATATCTCCCTTAAGAGCATGATGAGTGCAGCCTTCTGCAATGAGTACTTTATCTCCAGGCTTCAAGTCTTCTATTGCATTTGCACCATCTTTAAACATATTTATGTCCCCTTTATACCTTGCCATAAGTATGGAAAAGGATGTTAAAGGAATAGATGGGTCAAGTATTGAATTAACTTCCTTAAATACTTGAGAGTCTGTAATAACTAAATCAGGCATTTTATTTAAAGACTTTAAAATGTCTTCAAGTTCTGTAGTTTTTACGGTAAGAGCCATAGCATCATGATCTAAAATATCTCTTATTACTTGAACTTGAGGTAGAATAAGCCTTCCTTTGGGAGCTTGAATATCTTGAGGGGCAACTACAATTACCATATCTTTAGGGTTTAGTATATCGCCCACAATACTTTCTCTTTCAAAGTCTAAAGGAGCATTTTCAATTATTGCTTCTTTGAGCCCAGATATGTTTATTTTATTTTCAGCACTAATACTTACAAAGGGTATATTAAAATCTTTTTTCAAGTTATCTTCATTTAACTTGTATGAATCTATCTTATTTATAACTCCAATAACAGGTACTTTCTTATTATGGAGTTCATTAAGCCAAGTACTTTCCATAGAAAAGTCTTTAGAGTTTCCTGTAAATAAAAGAAGCGCAATATCTGTCTTATCCATCACATCTAAGGTTTTTTCTATTCTAAGATCTCCAAGAGCTCCTTCATCATCAAGTCCTGCAGTGTCTATTATCATAACAGGGCCTATAGGTAAAAGCTCCATTGCCTTAAATACAGGATCTGTAGTGGTTCCAGCTATATCCGAAACCACAGATAAATTTTGAGAAGTTAAGGCGTTTACAAGGCTTGATTTTCCAGCATTTCTTCTACCAAAAACTCCTATATGAAGTCTATTTGCTTTAGGTGTATCTAGCATTGTTAATTCTCCTTTGTGATAAAATCATTTTAAGGACTAAAATCTTAAATCTCTTTCACCATTTTCAACTCGTTTAAGTCTACTAATTGTCTCTTCTTTAGCCTTCTCATTTGATATTTTTGTAAGTTCTTCTGCTATAACTTTGTTTCCAAGGATTTTTGATTCTTCGTCGCCATAATCAAGTAAAAATTCTTTTAATGTAAGTAATGCGTTTGGTTGACAAACGTTACATATTTGACCTGTCTTTGCAAGTCTCATAAATCTATCGCCAGTTCTTCCTTCTCTATAGCAAGCAGTACAGTAACTTGGAATATATCCATCTTTGCATAAGTCTTTTATAATTTGAAGTGGACTTCTATGGTCTCCTACAACAAATTGAGGTTTTTGATGTTCTATTTTTTGAGAATCTGTATAGCCACCAACTCCAGTACAGGAGCCAGAGCTTACTTGAGATATTCCAAGATTTATAACTTCATTTCTGAAATCAGTATCTTCTCTTGTTGAAAGTATCATTCCAGTGTATGGGACTGCAAGTCTTACAACAGCTACAATTCTTTTAAATTCCTCATCAGAAACTAAGTATGGGTAATCTTTCAAGGATACTCCTTCAGCAGGTCTAATTCTTGGGAAAGATATTGTGTGAGGTCCAACCCCTGTAGCTTTTTCTAAGTGATCAGCATGCATTAGCATAGCTATGGTTTCATATTTGTAATCATAAAGTCCGTAGAGTACTCCAATTCCTACATCATCGATTCCTGCCATTCTTGCTCTGTGATGAGCTGTAGTATGATAGTCATAATTATGCTTTGGTCCATTTGGATGTATTTTTTCGTAAGTATCTTTATGATAAGTTTCTTGGAATAAAATATAAGTACCAATATCTGCGTCCTTTAATCTTTTATAATCTTCCACTGTAGTTGCAGCTATGTTTACATTTATACGTCTTATACTTCCGTTCTCAAACTTTAATGAGTATATGGTTTTTATGCAGTCAATTATATAATCTAATGAGCAATTTATAGGGTCTTCTCCGGCTTCTAAGGCAAGTCTTTTATGTCCCATGGATTCAAGGATTTTAACTTCTTCAGCTATTTCTTCCATGCTAAGTTTTCTTCTTGTTAAGGAAGAGTTAGAACACTTATATCCACAATATGTGCATCCATTTACGCAGTAATCACTTACATATAATGGAGCAAACATAACAATTCTTCTTCCATATATCTTTTCTTTAATGTCCTTAGCAACTGTATATATTTCTTCTAGTATATCCTCATCATTTACACTTAACAAAACCCCAGCTTCTTTAGGTGTAAGTCCTTTGTATAATTTAGCTTTTTCTAAAAGTGATTTCACGTATTCTTTATCTTTGGAAAGTTTTTTGCCTTGATCTATTGTTTGTAGTATCTCTGAATCAATTATGAATTCCTCTGATTTATACTCTCTCATTATTAATACACTCCTTTATATGAAATACTCGAGATAAAAATAAAAGCTCTTCTACCCCAAAAGGGTAGAAGAGCAGAATTTTGTCTTACCAAAATTAAGCTATAGCACTTCGTGTCCTTTTGCTTAGAATAATCCTTGCAATTAGAATGATGCATGCCTTCATGCATCCCTTTATTAAGAGTTTTAAATCCAAATAAGGGGATATTTATTAGTCACTATTATAATATTAATTATAGTTTTAAATATGATAAATAACAACTGTTATTTATTATTTTACTGGATACTTCCAAGCAGAAATACCCTTATTTAAGTGATATACGTTAGTGAAGTTGTTCTTCAATAAATGCTTAATTGCCATAGGGCTTCTTCCGCCAGAGGCACAGTAAACAAGAATGGGCTTATTTTTAAATTCTTCAAGTTCATTAATTCTAGAAGGCATCTCATGTATAGGAAAAGATTTTGCATTAGGTATATGGCCAGAACTAAACTCTTCTTTTGTTCTAACATCTAATATAATAACGTCTTTACTTTGATTTATAAATCTATAGGTTTCCTCAGGAGAAAGATTTTTTACATTTTCATTGTTTACAATAGACCTTCTTCTAAGTATGTTAAAAAGGGCAACAGCTGCAAACACTGCAAGTAGTATTTTGTCCATATATGCACCATCCTCTGTATTGCTATATTTAAATATTACGATATTAATATTATAACATAAAGAATAAATATTACGAAGGAAAATTTCGTTGTAGGGTGCTACGCAATAAACAATTTATGAAGTTTTTATGAAATAAGTTTATTTTATATATGGCAATTTTTACATCATTACATATAATATTAATGAAATATTAAAAAGAGGTGTATTATTAATTGTCAATTTTTTATGATGGATTTGATATTAGAGATTTAGACAAGAATGGAGAATACACTTATCCAGATAGGAACATGTGCCCTTATTATCAATATTATTTAAAAAAATTTAGATGTCCATTTATGCAAGAGACAAATAAATATAATAGACAGCTTGAGCAGCCAGGCATGCCAGGAAGTCCTCAGGAGATTCAAATCCCACCACCACCCAAAACTATACCACCTAAGCCTCAAAGTGCAGGTCCTCAACCTGGTGCTGTAAAACCATGCGATAATAGATATATATATATTTGGCTTACAAATGGACAGTCGTTTTGGGCCTATTTAACCTTTGTAGGAGGAACTTCTGTTGCAGGCTATATGTGGACCAGAACTGGTTGGAAATACTTTGGAATTGATACAAATAAAATAGATACTTTTGTATGCTATTAGGTTTTACAATCTCTAATTCCTATTATTTAGTAGCTAAAACCATAGTTAAAGGCTTAGCTGTGAATCACTAGGCCTTTAAGATGTATTGTATTAGTTACAGTAGTTTCTTGTACTATGATAATTATATATAATAAGAAAAAACAAGGTGGAAATCACCTTAATTTTTTTGTTCAGTTATTCTTTTACCCAAATCCTAAGAGTTATAAAATTCCTTGGTAATTTTCTTTTAATCACTCACCCTTATAGAACAAAATGCATAAGATAACATTAGCTAATATTAAAAGTTAGCCTAAGCTAACAATTATAAAAAAAGTGAGGGGTTCATTAAAAATGGAGACTTTAAATAATGCAAAGGTAGGAAACTTTGTAGAAGTTCAAGATATATTTGCGCAAGGATTGTTAAGAGAAAGAATGCTTGCTTTAGGAGTTACCAAAGGTACAAATATAGAGGTTATAAGAAGAGGGCCTTCAGGAGATCCAACAGTATATGATATTAGAGGAGCGATGATTGCCTTAAGAAAAGAAGAAGCATCGTTAATAATGATTTCTTAAATATTAGTTAAATGAAACATCTCAAATAAATTGAGATGTGCTAATTTATAACGAAATCAAAGATTTCTATAAATTATGCAGCAATTAATAGGAGGATTTAAGATGGGGCTGACCTATAAGTCCACAGGGATGGAAGCACTAACTGAACTATACAAGGTGGACAAAAAGGAAGGACAATACGTTATAGCATTAGCTGGGAATCCGAACACCGGAAAAAGTACTGTGTTTAATGCTTTAACTGGACTTCACCAGCATACAGGAAATTGGCCTGGAAAGACTGTTGCAAATGCAAGGGGAGAATTCGAGGTAAAAGATACAGAATATATACTAGTAGACTTGCCTGGAACCTATTCGATTTTTGCATCCTCTGTGGAAGAAGAAGTTGCAAGGGATTTTATTTGCTTTGGAAATCCTGATGCAGTTATTGTTGTAACGGATGCAACTTGTCTTGAAAGAAACATGAATTTAGCCTATCAAGTGATGGAACTTACAGACAACGTAATACTATGTATTAATTTAATAGATGAAGCAAAGAAGAAGGGTATAATAATTAACAGTAAAGGGATAGAGGAAGAGCTTGGAATACCTGTGATACTTTCAGCAGCAAGAAGTAATATTGGTATAGAGGAATTAAAGGAGGCAGTTTATAAGGTTTCTTCTGGGGAGATAAAACCAAACCCTAAAAAGATAATATATCAAGATTATATCGAAGAGATGATCAATCATATGCAGCCGTTTGCAGAGGAAAGAGTACAAGTTGTTAACTCAAGATGGCTTTCGCTACGTCTTATTGATGGAGATAAAGGCATTACAAGTACGATTTTAAAAGGAATAGATGCAAATATATCTGAGGAGTTATTAAGGAGTGCAGAAAATTTAAGGTTAACTCATGAAAAAAGGGAAATAAGGGATGATATAACCTATCAAATTTACAAAAAAGCAGAATATATTAGGGACAAATATGTAACTAAAGATAAAAGCAAAAATAGTAGGGATAGAATTATTGATAATTATATAACATCAAGGATTTTTGGCATCCCAATAATGCTTCTAATATTAGCAATGATATTTTGGCTTACAATAACGGGAGCTAACATACCTTCAAAAGTTCTCTCAAATTTGCTATTTGGATTTGAAGAAGTTCTAACTAAATGGTTTAACCAGATTGATGCACCAGCTTGGCTTTATGGAGTTTTAGTACTTGGTCTTTATCGAACCTTAGCATGGGTGGTCTCTGTAATGCTTCCTCCGATGGCAATATTTTTTCCGCTGTTTACACTACTTGAGGATTTAGGGTATTTGCCAAGGGTAGCATTTAACTTAGACCATCTCTTCAAAAAAGCTTGCGCTCATGGAAAACAGTGCTTAACAATGTGTATGGGAATCGGATGTAATGCAGCAGGTATTGTTGGATGCAGAATTATTGAGTCGCCTAGAGAAAGAATTATTGCAATACTAACAAATAATTTTATGCCTTGTAATGGAAGATTTCCAACGCTGATTGCTATTTCCTCAGTATTTTTGCTTACAAGTAATAATAAAATTTCAAATATCTATCCAACCTTGGCCATTACTATAATGGTTGTAATTGGAGTAATAGTTACATTGATTGTTTCATATACACTTTCTAAAACCCTGCTTAAGGGTGTACCTTCAAGTTTTACATTGGAGCTTCCTCCTTATAGAAAACCTCAATTCGGAAGAATTTTATATACATCTATTATTGATAGAACCATATTTGTGCTAGGAAGAGCCATAACTGTTGCAGCACCAGCAGGGGCTCTTACGTGGATACTTGGGAATGTATATATTGGAGATTTAAGTATAATAGCTCGTGCTGCGAATTTACTACAGCCATTAGCTAAGTTAATAGGGCTAGATGGATACATTTTAATGGCATTTATTTTAGGACTACCTGCAAATGAAATTGTACTGCCTATACTTTTAATGTCTTATTTGTCAACTGGTTCTATGGTTGAATTTGAAAGTATAGATTCTCTGAGGCAAATTTTATTAAGCCATGGGTGGACCTATCTAACGGCTTTAAACATGATGCTATTTAGCTTGCTTCATTGGCCTTGTGCAACCACAATTTTAACTATAAAAAAAGAAACAGGAAGTAAAAAGTGGACTTTGCTTGGGATGCTAATTCCAACAGGGATTGCTTTTACTGTTTGCCTTATTACTACTGGCATTGCACGAATTATAACAATTTTGTTGTAAGTTTTACCAAGTGATTTTTCATATTTTCTACACATTTTGTTGATATATTAATTCTATTATCTGTTAACCCATTAACCCTAAAACTCCCCATAACATAAAATAGAGGTAAGTCACTTAAAGACTTACCTCTATTTTAATATATAATTATTTGACTATTGTGTATAAAAAGCAATTAGTGTTTTAATATAATATATAACTTGAAAGTTTAAGGAGACATACCATGAATAAAAAGAAAATTTTACTAGTGGATGATGAAATGAAAATTTTGGAGGTAGTAAAGTCTTACTTGCAAAAAGAGGAATTTGAAGTGCATGAAGCAGTAACTGGAATAGAGGCTTTAGAGAAGTTTAATGAGTTAAATCCTTCTTTAGTTATATTGGATTTAATGCTTCCAGATTTAACCGGAGAGGAAGTGTGCAAAAGTATAAGAGCGGTGTCTAGAGTTCCTATTATAATGCTTACAGCAAAGGTGGAGGAAGATAGCATTTTAAACGGATTTGATATAGGGGCAGATGATTATGTTACAAAGCCATTTAGTCCTAAGCAATTAGTTGCAAGGGTTATAGCACTTCTTAGAAGATCTGAAGAAGATATGGGACTTCTTTCAAATTACTATTCTTACAATAATGATGAGTTGACTGTAGATGCTTCAACTTATGAGGTTAAAAGAGATGGAGAAATAATAAATTTAACTAGCACAGAACTTAATATACTTGTAGCTATGATTAAATATCCTAATAAAGTATTTACTCGAGAAGAGTTAGTTTGTAAAGCCTTGGGAGAGGATTTTGAGGGCTTTGATAGAGTTATAGATTCGCATATTAAGAATTTAAGAAGGAAGATAGAAAGAGACACTAGAAAACCTCAATACATAAAAACAGTACACGGAGTAGGATATAAGTTTGGTGGTGAAGCTTAGATATGGTAACTTTAAGGAAAAGGCTTGTGATGTCTTACATAATGGTAGCAATGATATGTGTATTCTTAATAGGTATATTTTCTAATATATTTTTAGAAAAGCAGTTCAAAAGCTATGTACTATCCGCCCATGAAAATAAGGTAAAGGGAGTAGTGGCCTCTATTACTGATCAATTTAGTAAAGATGGAGATGTAAATTTAGCATTTATAGAAGCTGTAGGAGTCGAAGCTTTAGAAAATGGACTTATTATAAGCATATCAAATAGTAATGATGAAATTATATGGGATGCAAGTGTTTATGATAGTGGACGGTGTGAAGCAATACTTACAAATATGGCAAAGAATATGATGGATAGATATTCAAATTGGAAGGGTAAATACGTGGAAATTAAATATCCTATGGTTAATGCAAATAACATTATTGGCAGTGTAAAAGTTGGATATTATGGACCATTCTACTATAGTGATAATGATTTAGCTTTCTTAAAAAAGCTAAATGCTTTGTTTATAGGAGTAGGAACGGTATCCTTATTAATGGCTATAATGGTTGGACTTATTATGGCTTCTGCACTAGCAAGGCCTTTATATAAAGTTATAAAGGCATCCAAGGGTATTCGTAGAGGGGAATATAAAAATAGAATAAATGAAGTATCTAATGTAGTAGAAATTAAAAATCTTATTGATACAATAAATGACTTGGCAAAAACTCTAGAAAATCAAGAGTATTTAAGAAAAAGATTAACTCAGGATGTGGCTCATGAACTTAGAACACCTTTGACTACACTTCAAAGTCATATGGAAGCAATGATTGATGGAGTATGGGAACCTACTATTGAAAGAATTAAAAGTTGTCATGAAGAATCCATAAGAATAAACAAGTTAGTTGGAGATTTAGAGAAACTATCAAGATATGAAAGTGATAAGTTTTTACTTAATAAATCAAAGTTTAATATTGGAGAACTTATAGGAAATATAATAATGAATTTTGAAAATGAATATATAAATAAAAATGTAGATATGAAATATAAAAGTTTAAGTAAATGTATAACTGGGGATAAAGATAAGATAAGTCAGATAGTAGTAAACTTATTATCAAATGCCTTAAAGTATACAAAAGAAGGCGGAAATGTAGATGTTATTTTAGAGGAAGAAAACAAGAATATTGTCTTAACTGTAAGGGATACAGGTATTGGGATTTCCAAGGAAGATTTACCTCATATTTTTGAGCGTTTCTATAGAGCTGACAAGTCGAGAACTCGGATAACAGGGGGAGCTGGAATAGGGCTGGCCATAGTAAGGAGTGTTATAGAGGCACATAATGGGAAGGTGATTGTGGAAAGTAACATAAATGAAGGAACCGTGTTTAAGGTATTCTTACCTATATAGAATGACATATATACCTATATTAGGAAGGTATGCCATTAAAAAAATTTCAGCTTTTATTGATAAATTATTCAATATCTTTTACAATAAAGATGGCGTACTATAAACTTTAAAGGAAAAGGAGGGGGATGTCTTGAATAAAAGAATAAAAATTTATGCAAGCATACTTACAGTTGTACTTATGAGTAGTAGTACTGTACAAGCTGCGCCGAGGGTAAATTCAACACAGCGTATAAATAATAGACAGGTTACAGGAAGCATACAGGACAGAATAGAAGAAGCGGAAAATAAAATAGAACAATTTGACAACAAGATAGAATCTACTTTATCGGAGGTAGAAAGCTACAAGAAAAGAATAGGTGAAACGGAAAAAAGTATTAAGAAATCAGATGAAGAACTAAAGGAAGCTGAGAAAAAGTTACAGGAGCAACAAGAGAAATTTAAAGACAGAATGAGAGTTATGTACATAAGTGGACAAACAGGATACATAGAGGTGCTGTTTGAATCAGAAGGATTTGGAGATTTTATATCAAGAATTGACATGGTTAAAAGTATACTTGGCCATGACAAGAAGGTATTGACTTCAATTAAGGCCAATAAGGAGCAAATAAATAATAAGAAAAAACAGTTAACTAATGAAAAGGAAAAGCTTCTAGTTTTAAAGAAGGATAGCGAAAGCAAGCTTATAAAAGCAAGAGAAGATATGAATGAACAAAAGAAGTTAATTGCTAAGCTAAATCAAGAATCAAGGGTATACGCCGCAAATATTCAGGTTGCTACAACTAGTAGTAATTCTAACGTTAAAAATACAATGAACTCAACTCCTTCTAGAGGAGGAACAGTTAGTGGAGATGCAGGGCAAGTACTAGCTTATGCTCAGAAGTTTTTAGGAACCCCTTATCTATGGGGAGGAACTACTCCAAATGGATTTGATTGTTCGGGGTTTACTCAATATGTATTTAGACATTTTGGAGTTAGTTTAGGTAGAACTACATATGACCAAATAAATAATGGAGTTTCCGTATCCAGAGGAGAACTACAACCAGGGGATTTAGTATTTTTTGGGAAGTCTGGTCCTACACATATGGGAATATATGCAGGAAATAATACATATATACATGCTCCACGTACAGGAGAAGTAATTAAATTTTCAGCAATGACTAGAAGGGACTTTATAACAGGAAGAAGAGTACTAAGATAATAGTAAAGTTATATGAGAGCATATATAGATTTGTTTGAATTCAAATCTATATATGCTCTCATATTTTTGTTTATATAATCCCCTTATAAAGCACATATTCTTATATTAGCGAAAATTATGGAAAAAAACTTAAAAATAATAAAAAAATATGTAAAAAGTATCAATTTAAATGATATAATAGTATCAAAGTAAAATTTCCTACATAAAATATTCATAATTATTCCATATAATGTGGAGGTAATTACTAAGTATAATTTAAGTAATGAAACATCTTCATAAATTAAGATGTGATAATCTATAAGGAAACATGGACAAGGGGTGGGAACTTGAATAAGAAATTAAAAATTTATGCTAGTATACTAACAGTGATTTTCATTAATAGTAGTGTGGTATCTGCAGCGCCTTTATCAAAGCAGCTGCAAATTCAAAAGCAGAGATTAGAACAAGAAAAAAAGACATATGAAGATATAACAAAAAAATTGGAAGAAAAAGAAATCGCTATAGAGCATTTGGACAATAAAATACAAAAGGCACTTGCAGAGGTTGAAGGATACAAAAGTAAAATATCAAAAACCGAAGCAAATATCGAGCAAGTAAATAAGGATATAACTAAAGCAGAAGAAGATTTGGAAAAGCAGCAGGACTTGTTTAATAAAAGAGTGAGAGCCTTATATGTTAATGGACAAGCTTCTTACTTAGATGTTCTTGTTGAGGCAGAAGGATTCTCTGATCTTATGAGTAGAGTTGAAAATGTAAGAAGAGTAATGAAATATGATAAAGAAATATTTGCTGAAATGGAGTCTCAAAGAGAAGTTTTGAATGCTAAGAAAAGTGAGTTAGATAAAGAAAAACAAAACTTAGTAGCATTTAAGAATAATAGTGAAAAGAAGTTAGCGGAGATAAAAGAATCTGCTGCTGAGCAAAAGAGGCTCATTCAAGACTTAAATAGTGAAAAGAAGATTTATGCATCAAAAATAAATACTTCGCAGGTAGCAGTAAATTCAACATTACAAGCAATAAATGAAGCTAATGCAAAAGCAGCAGCAGAAGAAGCTGCAAGACGACAAGCAGCAGCAAATAATAGTTCAAATGGTAATAGTGGTGGCAATGGTAATAATAGTAATAATGGGTCTACACCTTCAAGGGGTGAAAACAATAATGGCTCTGTATCAGGAAGTAGTGTAGTAGCTTATGCACAAAACTTTTTAGGGGTGCCATATCTTTGGGGGGGAACAACTCCAAACGGATTTGATTGCTCAGGATATATGCAGTATGTATATGCCCATTTTGGGGTTAGTATAGGAAGAACTACCTACAATCAAATACATAATGGAGTTGAAGTATCACGTTCAGAGCTTCAGCCTGGTGATCTAGTATTGTTTGGTACATGGAATGATCCTCATCATGTAGGAATGTATATAGGAGGAAATCAGTACATACATGCTCCACGTACAGGAGATGTAATAAAGATATCTCCGCTTACGAGATCTGATTATCTTACTGCTAGAAGAATACTAAATTAAAAAGTAGAGATTAGAACCAAAGTTCTAATCTCTACTTTTTTCATATTGCAATATAAGCTGTACATTTTTATACTCTACGGGATACAAGTCGGTGTTTAATCCCTTAAATTCAGGATTTGGAACATACCAGTCTTTGTCTTGAAAATAGCTTTTGAAAGGCTCTTGGCTAAATACATATCCATGGCGTGCATAAATCTCATTTCTTGCAATACCTAATTCATATTTAGTTAGGTTTTTCAAATCATATACAGATAGCTCTTGAGTAGAACTATTTGGGAAGATAAAATCTAAATTATTATTTAAGTCTTTAATATTAGGATGTTCCTTAGAAATTTCGGTATCTGGATTTGAAGTTGTAATTTTTGCAGGTTCAAATACTATACTGCTTGTATCACTTAAGTTATTCATATCTACAACTAGAGGCTTGATATTGGAGCCTTGGTACTTAACCACCACAGGAGAGTATATGAAAAAGTCGTATTCTTTATCAGAATTAGTATTTTTTAAATCTAATTTTATATCATTTACTATTACCTCAATATTTTTATCTTGAGGAATATATATGGATTTTTTAACTATAAATGGGAAAGGTTCTATTAGCCAATCATCATTTTTCTTGGTAAGTTTTATAATAAAGTTTTTGGTTGGAACCTCATCAGAGTAAATGGATACATTATAAAACATAGTATGGACTTTTTCTCCAATAGTCTTATAAAGAGCGGTATCTGCTTCTTCTATAGTAAAGTTTTTAATAGGAGCCAAGCTTAAAGCTTTTCCAAAGCTTTCTTTACTTAAAAATGGGGAAGATTGAAGTTTTGCAGTATCTAAATTTTTAAAAGCTTTTTCATAGTTTTTATTTTGTAAGTTATTAAAAAATCCATTGATGACATTTTCAGGATTGGAATTTACAGAGCTATAAGATTGAATAATGGTAAAAGATAAAACTAATAATACCAGGCCTAAAAATGCAATTATTTTTTTATTTATAGGAAATTTTATTTTAGTTGAATTTGAATTATCAGAATTAGAAAGCTTATAGCCGCAACAACTACAGAATTTAGAATCTAAGTTTAAAATCTCCGTGTCGCAATTTGGACATTGCATGAATATCACTCCTTTTGAACTTGCTATGAAATTTGGTATATATTAATATTATAACAAAATTAAACAATTAATAAAATATTATTGGAAACAAAGTAATTTATTATAAATAAAATATAATAAAATAGGGGAATATCAGTTATAACAAATTGATAAAAACATAAATAGTATAAAATGATGCATATTCCGACTAATTGTATAGTACAAATTATTTGAAATAACTTAAAATAGCTTTAAAATGCATTAAAAATACTTGTTTAATAATTAAATCCAAAACAAGAATTGTTTAAGTACGCTTCCTTAATCTTAAAGTATAAAAACCTTGTGGAGGAACAAGCTAATAATACATTTAATTATAAATTCTATAAATCATGCAAGGAAGTGATTCGTTAAATGGATAAAAAGAATAGTAAAAAATTAAGTCTTAAGGCACTTGTATTGATGATTTTTACATCTGTATTTGGATTTGCAAACATGCCGAGATCTTATTATTTAATGGGATATGGAGCTATTATCTGGTATATATTTGCCGCATTTGCATTTTTTATTCCCTTTGCATTTATGATGGCGGAATTTGGATCTGCTTTTGAAAAAGAAAAGGGAGGGATTTATTCGTGGATGAGTAAATCTGTAGGTCCAAAATTTGCTTTTGTAGGAACATTTATGTGGTATGCATCCTATATCGTATGGATGGTTAATATATCATCAAGTATATGGATACCTTTTTCAACATCTATATTTGGAGATGATAGAACAGCTACGTGGGCAGCATTTGGGCTAAACTCAACTCAAGTTATCGGGATATTAGGCATAATATGGGTAGTATTAGTAACTCGCATTGCATCCAAAGGTGTGGATCAAATAACTAAAATAACTTCTATAGGAGGTACTGCAGTAGCGGCACTTAATATAGTTTTGATTGTAGGTGCGGTTTTAATTTTCATAGCAAATGGAGGAACACTTGCGCAGCCCCTTCAAGGAGGAAGGGCATTTATAAGTTCGCCAAACCCTGGATATCAAACCACTATATCTTCTTTGGGATTTTTAGTATTTGCTATATTTAGTTACGGTGGGATAGAAGTTGTAGGAGGTTTAGTTGATGAAACGGAAAATGCAAGAGTTAATTTTCCTAAGGGAATAACGTTAGCTGCGATAGTAATTTCTATAGGATATTCACTTGGAATATTTTTATGTGGGGTATTTACTAACTGGCAAGATGTTTTATCCTCCAATAGAATTCATATGGGGAATGTAGCGTATATATTGATGAAAAATTTTGGATATGAATTTGGAAGAGCATTTGGACTTGGAGAAGTTGTATCGGTTCAAATTGGAATATGGGTAGCAAGATTTGTAGGATTATCAATGTTCTTAGCTTTGACAGGGGCATTCTTTGCACTTTCTTATTCGCCCTTAAAGCAGCTTATTGATGGAACTCCACACGGGCTTTGGACTCCTAAAATTGAAGAAACTAAAGATAATATACCAGTTAATGCTATGTGGGTTCAATGCGGTATTGTAGCAGTTATGATTGCGTTAGTATCATTTGGTGGAGAAGGAGCCTCTAAGTTCTTTTCAAGGCTTATACTGATGACAAATGTAGCGATGACATTACCATACATGTTTTTATCAATAGCATTTCCTGCTTTTAAAAAGAATACTAATATAAGAAAGCCTTTTGAATTCTTTAAAAGTTACTCAATGGCATTTTTAGCAACAGCTCTTGTTACATTAACTGTTGGATTTGCAAATTTATTTACTATAATAGAGCCGACAATAATGAAGGGAGATTACATGTCAACCATATGGATGATTGTAGGACCAGTAGTATTTATTATAGCAGCTCTGATAATCTATGGAAGATACGAAAGAAAAGTTAAAAATAAAAAAGTAGCATAAAGCTAAATAATTATGAGTAGATATAGTAAGTAACAAACCTATGGAAAAGTCCTTATAAAGGGCTTTTCTATATTAAATGTTACTTATAGAAATAGGGGATGATAAAGTGATAAATAAAGAAAGACTAATTAATAAATTTTTTGAATATGTTAAAATTGATAGTGAAAGTTTTAATGAAAATGAAATGGCACAAACTCTTATAAAAGAGATGAAAGAGTTAGGAATGAGGGTTGAAACGGATACGGCAGGAGAAAATACAGGATCAAATGCAAATAATGTATATGGGTATTTAGATGGAGATTTAGCTATAGAGTCAATACTATTTTGTGCCCATATGGATACTGTAAAGCCAGGTAAGGGCATAAAACCTATAATTAAAGATGAAGTTATATATAGCAGTGGGGATACAATACTTGCAGGAGATGATAAAGCAGGCATTTCATCTATCTTAGAAGCTATAAGAACTATAAAGGATAAAAATTTGTCTCATGGGCCGATAGAAGTAGTATTTACCATAGCAGAAGAAGAAGGACTTTATGGTGCTAAGGGCGTAGAATATGAAAGATTGGCATCTAAGAAAGGATTTATAGTAGATAGTTCAAAGGAGGTAGGAGCTGTAATTGTAAAGGCCCCAGCAGAAAGTCAAATTACAGTTAAAATAAAGGGAAAGGCATCTCATGCAGGGGTTGAACCTGAAAATGGGATAAGTGCTATTCAAGTTGCTGCATATGCAATTTCAAATATGAAGCTTTTAAGAGTGGATGAGGAAACTACAGCAAACATTGGGACTATAATTGGGGGAGAAGCAACAAATGTTGTGTGTCCGTATGTGGAAATTAAAGCAGAAGCTAGAAGTTTAAACATGGATAAATTAAATACTCAAATAGAACATATGACAGATTGTTTTAAAAAGGCTTCAGAAAAATTCGGAGCTGAGGTTTATGTAGAAAATAAATTGAGCTATGGAAATTATGCAATAAGTGAAGATGATGAAATACTAGAGATAATAAGAGAAGCTTGTGATAAAATAGGAGTAACCTTTAAATTAGAATCAACAGGCGGAGGTAGTGATGTAAATGTATTTGCATCTAAAGGAATAAAGACAGTGAATTTGGGAACTGGAATGTCTAAGGACCATACTGTAGAGGAATATATAAAGGTGAAAGATTTAGTAAATGTAAGTAGACTAGTTCTTCAAATAATGCTTAGAAACAATAAAATTATATAAAATAGAAATTAAAATAAGGGGATAGGGGTGCATATATTTTTGGTTAAAGTAAGTCAGTGGTTTGAATATATAAGTTTAAAATTTGGAATGCTTGGGGTAATTCCCAAGTTTTTGCTTACATTAGGTATAGCTGGAATGCTATATTCTTTTAATAAAGTTATAGTAAAGAAAGTTGATGAGACTAATTGGAAGTCAACAAAAATACTGACTACAAAAAAAGTCATTTCTAATATTTTAAGGATTGTTTTTATAGTGATTTTAATTCCTGTATGGGTATATGAAACAAAAGACATAATGACATTTCTAGGACTTTTTTCAGCAGGACTTGCATTTGCGCTAAAGGATTTAGTATCTAGCTTTTTAGGTTGGATAATTATAAATTCTCATAAACCATTTACTTTAGGGGATAGAATTAAAATTGGAGACAGTATAGGAGATATAATTGAAATAAATTGGTTTTATACAACCATAATAGAAGTAACTCAAACAAGTAATGCATATGGACAAAGTACTGGAAGGCTTATTCATATACCTAATATAAAGCTCTTAAGTATCGAGGTTATTAATGGAACAGGAAGTTTTCCGTATAGTTGGAATGAAATTGAAATAAAGCTTTCTATAGATAGCAACTGGGAGAAGGCAAAAAAAATAATACTTGATAAGGCTGAAGATATTCTTGGGAATATGGAAGAGGAAGTAAGAGAAGCTTTAGACATGGCGGCTAAAACCCAACCAATTTATTATCAAAATCTCTCTCATACGGTATATACTTCCCTTTCTGAGGGGAAAGTAGTTCTTACATTAAGATTTATTTGTGGTTCCAGAAGTTTCAGAACTTTGGAACATACTATAGTTGAGACTATACTTATTGAATTTAAAAAACACGAAGATATAAAACTTATATAGGTGAATATATGGATAAAGTTATAATGCATGTAGATATGGATGCGTTTTTTGCATCAGTTGAAGAATTAGATAATCCAAAGCTAAAGGGAAAACCTGTAATAGTAGGGGGGATTGGAGAAAGAGGAGTGGTTGCAACTTGTTCTTACGAAGCAAGAAAGTATGGAGTTCATTCTGCTATGCCAATATTTATGGCTAGAAAAAAATGCCCAATGGGCATATATCTTCCTACTAGACATGAAAGATATAAGGAAATTTCTAATAAGGTATTTGATATACTTTATGAGCTTACCCCTAAAGTGGAACCGGTATCTATCGATGAAGCCTATTTAGACATATCAGATTTAAACATAAACACCATGGATGCTGTAGATTATATAAAATCTAGAGTAAAAAAAGAAATAGGACTAACTATATCTATGGGGATTTCCTATAACAAGTTTTTGGCAAAACTGGGTTCGGATTGGAATAAGCCAAATGGAATAATGATAATTACAAAGGATATGATTCCGGGTATTTTACTTCCGTTACCTATTTCTAAGATTCATGGAATAGGTAAAAAGTCCAGAGATAGATTAAATAACATAGGAATTTATACTGTAGAAGACCTTTATAAATTACCCCAGGATTTTTTCTTTGAATACTTCGGTAAGTTTGGCGTAGAAATCTATGAAAGAATACGTGGAATAGATAAAAGAGAAGTTGAAATCACTAGAGAAAGGAAATCTGTAGGACGTGAAACTACTCTTAAAAATGATATTAAAAATAAGGATGAAATGAAGAGATATTTAAGGGAGTTTTCAAATGAGGTCTCTTGTTATCTGAAAAACAAAGGATTGTTAGGAAAAACTATAACAGTAAAAATTAAGACCTCATCCTTTGAAAATCACACAAGGAGCAAAACACTGCTAAATTATATTGATGGTGATGAAGATATATTTAAAGTATCTTGCGAGATATTAGATGCAATAGTATTTGAAGATAGTATTAGGCTCATTGGTCTTACGGTGTCTTCGCTTAGTGATAACAGTATAAGGCAGATGTCCTTTTTTAGTAACCAGTAACCAGTATTCAAGTTTTAGTAAATTTAGTTTTGCTACTAAAAACGTTCGGAACTGATTACTGGTTACTAAAACTCAATAATTTCTCCTCTTTTTGAAATCTTAGCTATGTTTGTTTTACCACTTTTAACTTTACGATAAAACTTCTGTGGCATAGAATAATCGTCCCAAAAGTGCATTGGTATAAATAAATCTGGATGTACTTTACTTATAAAATACTCCCCTCCTATATGAAAAAATTCTTCTAGCCTTGGATCCGTGGGGAAAAAGGCTACATTTATTTTTTTTTCAGCTATTTTCCATATTTCCTTTTTAAAGTTTAGTTCCATAGTCTCTTGATTTTCTATACAGGTATGTTTCCAATGCCACCAATTTAAATCTCCAGCATGAAAAATGGTTAATCCATCAACTTCTATAAAAAAGGATACTCCGATATCTGTGGAATCAAAAGTTTTTATTTTAATTCCTTGAAAGATAAGTTCTTTGTTAGCAAATATAAAATGATAATTCTTTTTATAATCCCGTAAAGGAACATCACAGCTCATAATATAGTTAATGTTTGGGTTTATGTCACTCCAGCTAAAAATCACATCATTAAAATGATCATGATGAGCATGAGATACAAATACGTATATATTTTTTTTACTCTTAAGTGAAGGAATATCTATAACCCCATTTTCCAATGTTGGGTCTAAATTTTGAGGGCAATTATAGTAATAATCAAATATCAAAAAGAAGTTTTGAGTTTCTACTGCAAATCCATCGTGATATAAATAATGTATTTTTGCTTTATTCATATGAACACCCCTCTGTGAAAAGCATGCATATACATTTTAACAATATTTATCTAATTATAAAAGATGAAAAATAAGCTGAATTTTGGGATAATAATGAATTTTATGGTGAGATATGGTTTAAAATGTATTATAATATAAGCATGGGTAAAAATTAACATGAAGTAATGCTGGTAATGATTAAAGGGAGTTAAGGGGTGGAGTAGATGTTTTTAAAAACATTAGAAGAGGTAAAAGGCTATATTGATAATTTAAGCTTAAAACAAAATGATGCATTAATGATACTTGTGGGAGAAAAAAGCAGTAATGATTTATGGGAAGTAAGAGAATATTTAAATAACAAAGATATAAGATTTTTTGGTGGAATATATCCTAGGCTATTGGTTGAAGATAAGTGCTTAGAAGAGGGATTTATTATAGAAAAATACGAGCCTGTTTATTTATCTATAGTATTACCATATCTTATGAGGTTTAAGATGGATAAGTCACTTATAGAAGATAATACAGTTTTAGTTTTAGCAGATGGGCTTTCTCCTAAAGTTCAGGATTTAATGGATACTATATATGATAAGGTTGGAAATAAGGTAACTTATATTGGTGGAGGGGCAGGATTTTACGATCTAAAGCAAAGAACATGCATATTCGATAATAAGGGAGTTTATCAGGATGTAGCTTATGTGTGTATTATAAAAAATAAAACAAACATAGCAGTAAAACATGGTTGGAATAAATTGGATGGACCTTATGTTGTTACAGAGTCTCATGGAAATATAATATCAAAAATAGATGGATACAGTGCATTTCATATATACAGAGATGTTATGGAAGAAGTCGAAAGAATAACATTATATAAATCAGATTTCTTTATATATGCTAAAGACCATCCATTTGGAATAGTGCAAAAGGGAAAGTATGAATTAATAGTAAGAGATCCTATTAGCATAACAGATAATGAAGAGATCATTTGTGTAGCTAATATACCTGAAGGCAGTGATGTGTATATATTAAAGGGAGATAAAAATTCACTTTTAAGCTCCTCACTAGAAATAGCGGAGCAAATTTCCTTAAATGCTCCAGAAAAATATCAACCTATGCTTTTCAATTGTATATCAAGAGCAATGTTCTTAGAAGGTAACTTTGAAGAAGAACTTAAAAATATTCAAAAGAAATTAAAATATAAAGTAATAGGTGCATTATCAATTGGAGAAATATCCTCTACAAAGACTGGAGAAGTTATTATACATAATAAATCAACAGTGTTAGGTCTTGTTAATTAAAATCAAAAAATAAAATAAATTACCCCCTCAAATTGCAAAAAAATTCCGTATAGATTTATGGGAGTATTTTTGAATGAAAGAGGGGGGTTTTTTTGCTTGAACAAGGAAGTGTTCTTGATAGAAAATACGAAGTTATTGGGATTATTGGACAAGGTGGAATGGGAAGCGTATATTTGTGCAAGAATATAAACTTGGATACTTTATGGGCGATAAAGGAAGTCCCAAAGGAAGTAAAAAGTAATGTTAATTTTTTAGCGGAACCTAATATACTTAAGAAGCTAAAACATCCAGGTATTCCGAGGATTATAGATATATTTTATGAAAATGATAATTTGTATATGGTAGAAGATTATATAGAGGGTGAGAACTTAAAGGAATATGTTAAAAGAAAAGGTAATTTAACTACTGAGGAGATATGTAGGATTGCATCAGAAATGGGTGAAATAGTAGAATACTTGCATAGCTTTGACCCTCCTATTATACATAGAGATTTAAAGCCTTCTAATATAATGATAACTCCAGAAGGTGGGGTAGTTTTAATAGATTTTGGAATTTCAAGAGTATATAAGCCAGGTCAAGAAAGTGATACAGTATATATTGGATCAAGGGGATATGCAGCCCCAGAACAATTTTATGGTACTGGACAATCATCTATACAAACAGATATTTATGCTTTAGGTGCTGTAATATATTTTATGCTTACTGGTAAAGGGCCATCTACGGCATTAGAACCATTATATGATGAGAACTATGATGAAAATGTAAATATAGATATAAGAGAAATAATAAAAAAGGCAATGAAAATTAAGGTTGAAGAAAGATATAGTTCTATTAAAGAAATGAGTAAAGAAGTCCATAAGGTTTCAGAAACAGAAGCTACAATTTTAAGAACTAGATTATTTTTAAGCGAGGAAGATAGTTCAAAATCCACTAAAAAGAAATCTTTACGTAAAAGCTTACTAATATTCTTTTTAATTACTACCTTAATTATTATAGGAACGTATAGCTTGATATATAGTTATCAGGAAAGTAAGGCTAATACAAGGGAAAATTTGGACAATGTTAATAATATAAATGAAGGTCTTGATAAAAATCTAGAAATAGTAGACTTAGAGGAAAGCGACATCCCTACTATAGAAAATAATACAGATGAACAAAATGATAATATCAACACAAATGGAGAAAACAATAAAGAAGATAACGACGATAATAAAGAAGATGAGGACAATGATGGTAAAAAGGATAAAAATAAGGGAAAGGCTAAGGGCAAATCCAAAAAGTAAAAAAGTTAATAATTATTTTATATGTTTAAATGCAAAAGTATAAACAAAATTACTTTTGCATTTATCATTTTATGGCAAATAATAATAAAGTTAATGAACGAAAACGTTCGTAAAAAAATGTTGACTTATAGTTCGGTATCTAGTAATATATAAAATTGTGGTTTCAAAAAACTACATGTTTTCGATTGAATTATACAATTTACTACATAAAATTATAATGAAAGAGGGGCAATTTGATGAGAAATTCACAAGAATTAAAAGGTAGCTTTTTAGATTCATACTTTGGGTTATCTGAAAATAAAACTAATATAAAGACTGAAATTCTTGCAGGTATTACGACTTTTATGACAATGGCATATATATTGATAGTAAATCCAAATATATTAAAGGATGCTGGAATGAATTTTGGAGCTGTATTTACAGCAACAGCTTTAGCATCTGTAATATCAACACTTATTATGGGGATATACGCAAAGCTTCCATTTGCACAAGCACCAGGAATGGGACTTAATGCATTTTTTGCATATACTATAGTTATAGGAATGGGTCACACTTGGCAATTTGCATTAACAGCGGTATTCTTAGAAGGAATTATATTTATACTGCTTACAGTATTTAATGTAAGAGAAGCTATAATAAACTCAATACCTACTAATATAAAAAAAGCAATTTCGGTTGGAATCGGAATTTTCATAGCGTTTATAGGGCTTGAAAATGCAGGCATAGTACTTCACCCAAAGGATGGAGGAACAATACTTGCACTAGGCAATATAACTTCTGGTACAGCACTACTTGGGATAGTAGGAGTTATAGTAACCGGAGCTTTGGTTGCAAAAAATGTAAATGGGGCATTGCTTTTAGGAATTATAGCTACTACACTTATAGGAATACCTATGGGAATTACTAAGTTTCCTACCGAGATTATAAGTGCGCCACCAAGCATAGCACCTATATTTATGAAATTTGAATGGAATAATATATTTAGTTCTGATATGGCAATAGCATTATTTACATTGATATTTATGGATATGTTTGATACTGTAGGAACACTTGTAGGAGTATCCACTAAAGCTGGAATGTTAGATGAAGAAGGAAATGTTCCAAGAGCAAAAGAGGCTCTTTTATCTGATGCTATAGGAACTACTATGGGAGCATGCTTTGGAACAAGTACTGTATCAACATTTGTTGAAAGTGCTTCGGGAGTTGCAGCGGGTGGAAGAACAGGACTTACAGCAGTATCCACAGCAATTATGTTTGCAATAGCATTATTTTTATCACCATTATTTTTAATGATACCGGCAGCAGCTACAGCGCCATCCTTAATATTAGTTGGATTATTCATGCTATCACCTATAAAGGAAATAGAGTTAGAAGATTTTAGTGAAGCTATTCCAGCTTTCTTAACAATAATTATAATGCCTTTAAGTTACAGTATTTCTGATGGTATAGTATTTGGAATAGTATCTTATGTATTATTAAAGGTACTCACAGGAAAATACAAGGATGTAACAATAACAACATATATAGTTGCTGCATTATTTGTACTAAAGTTCTTAATTTAGGAATATAGGTACTAGGTGCTAGAAAAGTGAAAAGTCTCTTATGAGGCTTTTCTTTTTTTGTATAAAAAATAAAAACTTGTCAAGAATTTAATAGAAAACTGAGTTTATTAAGCAAGGTGGTGTTAAATTTGAAAGTTGGTATTCCTAAGGGACTTTTATTTTATAGATATTATAATTTTTATATAACTTTTTTTGAAGAGCTTGGCTTGGAAATAGTACTATCTCCTAATACAAATAAAGATATATTAAATGAAGGGGTTAGATATTGTGTAGATGAAGCTTGTGTACCAATGAAGATATTCCATGGGCATTGTGCTTATCTTAGAGATAAGTGTGATTTTATATTCATACCTAGAATAATGAAGCTTTATGAAAATGAATATATATGTCCTAAATTTTGTGGACTTGTAGAAATGGTTCAAAATAGTATACCTAATATGCCAACGATAATTTCAGAGCCTATATATGCTGATAGTTTAAAAAGTTTAAAGAAATGGGCTTTTAAGGTAGGTGCTAAATTTACTAAAAATATAGTAGTTATTAATAAGGCTTTTAATACAGCATTGAAGAAACAAAATGGATATATAGGTGGATTAAATGATAAGGAATTTAAAATAAAGGTGGCATTAATAGGGCATCCTTATAATTTGTATGATAGCTATATTAATATGAATTTAGTAGTAAAGCTAAATAAGTTAGGAATAGGAGTTATCACAGAAGAACATATAGGGACTTCTTATATAAATAAAGAGTCAGAAAAGCTATTTAAAAAACCATTTTGGACTTTTGCAAGAAATTCTTATGGTTTTGGAGCATATATGGCTGAAAACAAGCTAGCCGATGGAATAATATATGCCTCATCTTTTGCTTGTGGCATAGACTCTGTAGTAGTTGATCTTATAAAACATAGAATAGAAGGATTTCCTTTTCTAGAGCTTAAGATAGATGAGCAGACAGGGGAGGCAGGTTTTGTTACAAGGCTAGAAGCATTTACAGATATGCTGAAAAGAAAGGAGGCAGAGGTGATATGAAGGTAACTTTTCCGCAACTTGGGAATACATACTTTGCTGTAAAAGCTATATTTGATGACATAGGGATAGAATATGTTTTGCCACCTGTAAGCAATAAAACTTGCCTTGAAATGGGTGTGAAGAGTTCCCCAGAAGAAATGTGCTTCCCATTTAAAATAATGATGGGAGCTTACATACAAAGTATTGAAAATGGAGCAGATACTATAATTTTGCCTGGAAGCTGTGGGCCCTGTAGATATGGAGAGTACTGTGAATTACAAATGAATATATTAAGAAAGCTAGGGTATAACGTTAAGTTTATAGTGATAGATGCGCCAGGAAGTATAGGAAAAGATGAACTTTTAAGCAGGATAGCAGAGATAGGAAAGTATTCAAAAAAATTAAGAAACCAAAAGATAGTAGCAGTTTTAAAGGGATATAAAATTATAAATCTAATAGATGGAATAGAGAGAAAAGCAAGGCTTCTTTCAGGGTATGAGGTAAATAGGGGAGAGTGTAAAAGGCTATTAAGAGAATGTAAGAAAAAAGCCTTAAGTGCTTTAGGATCTAAAGAGATGATTAAAGTACTTATGGAGTATAAAGAAAAGCTAGACAATGTGAAGCTAGATAAACATAGAAAGCCCATTAAAATAGCTATAATAGGAGAAATATATACTATATTAGAGCCATTTTCAAACCAGTATATTGAAGATAAACTTATGGATATGGGAATATCTACTCAAAAGAGCTTAACTCCAAGTTGGTGGGTTAAAAATACTGTACTATCTCCATTTAAATTAAATTCCATAAACATAAGAAGGGCTTCTAAAAAATATCTTCCTTTGTATATCGGTGGGCATAGTAGAGAGTGTGTTGGAGAGGCAGTACTTGCACATAAAAATGGATTCGATGGAGCTGTTCAAATACTGCCAATGGGGTGTATGCCGGAAATTGTATCAAAGTCAATTTTACCAACAATAGCTAGTGATAAAAATTTTCCTATTATGACTTTGGTGGTAGATGAAATGACTGGGCAGGCAGGATTTGATACAAGGATAGAAGCTTTTGCTGATTTGTTAGAAAGGAGAAGAGGTAATAATGTATTATATGGGTATTGATGTAGGATCAGTGAGTACTGATATAGTTTTAATAGATGAAGAAAGTAATGTAGTTGATGGATTATATTTAAGAACTAAAGGAAGACCTATACAGGTTATTCAAGATGGATTTAGAAAACTTAGAGAAAAATACAGAGGTGAAGATATAAGATCCGTAGGAACTACAGGAAGTGGAAGAAAGATTTCTGGATTTTTAGTAGGAGCGGATTCGGTAAAAAATGAAATAACAGCCCATGCTGTAGCAGCGTTGGAGATTGACCCACAGGTAAAAACTATAATTGAAATAGGTGGTCAGGATTCTAAGATAATAATACTTAAAGACGGAATAGTAACAGATTTTGCAATGAATACGGTTTGTGCAGCAGGTACGGGTTCCTTTTTAGATAGGCAGGCAGAGAGACTTGGAGTACCTATAGAGAATTTTGGTAAAATGGCCCTTGAATCTAAAAACTCTGTGCGTATTGCTGGAAGATGTGCAGTGTTTGCAGAATCTGATATGATACATAAACAGCAAGTAGGGCATAAACAGGAAGATATAATAAGAGGGCTTTGTGAAGCGCTAGTTAGAAATTATTTAAATAACGTGGGCAAGGGAAAAGAGATTAAGGATAAGATATTTTTTCAAGGTGGAGTTGCAGCAAATGAAGGCATGAAAAAAGTTTTTGAAGAAACATTAGGTACCAATGTATATGTGCCAAAGCATTATGGACTTATGGGAGCTATAGGAGCTGCAATTTTAAGTAAAGAAACAGTAAAGGCTCAGGGGTATACTAATTTTAAAGGATTTAATGTTTCTGAAAGTGTATTTAACTCAGAAAGCTTTGAATGCACGGGATGCCCCAATGGATGTGAAATAATAAGCATAAAAAGTGATGGCGTAATTATAGGCAATTTAGGAGATAGATGCGGAAAGTGGAGCAGCGTTGATTCTCAAGTTACTGTTTCAAGTTAAAAGTTATAATTTGGTATGATAAATGCTATGTAAAGAAGTAATCACATATAATTTATGGGAGGTGATTACTTTGAATATAGATATAACACAGCAGGCATTAAATTATATAGACAAAAGGAATATTAAGTCGCTGATAATAGACTTAACGGCCAGCGAAATAAATCCCGGATGAGGACCTTGTGGAGGTACCAGGCGGTACTATCAACCTCATGTATATGAGGAAATTGAGAATAATTTAGATTTAGATAAATATGAAGTGTTAAATTTTTTAGATATACAAGTACTTTTAAGCAAGAAAATATATAATACAAAGGTAAACGATATAACTATAGATTTAATACAATTGTTTTTTTTGAAGAAACTTATATTAAAGGACTTGGATATGATATTTTTTTAAATGGAATTGTTGCAATATTACATCTCGATGCAATATTGCAACAATCAAGCTTGTATTATTTATACTACTAATTATACAATTAAGGGATTTATATAGTAAAGCTCGTTGCAAAAATGCAACGAGTTCTTTTTAATTTATATTCATGAAATTGAGAGTTTTAATAATAATAGTTTTAAAGCATAGTTAATCTTATGAATTAATTAAAATTCATAAAGTTATAATATTAATTGGTATAAAATTTGCTTGTTTAATTAGTAAGATTATTAATATTTATTTTAGGGGGAATTTATTATGACAAATTTAGATAAGTTAAATAATTTAATATGTGATGTATTTAATATTAAGGATAAATCAGAGTTAATCGATGACTTAGGTCCAGATGAAATTGAGTCATGGGATTCATTAGCTCAAGTTGAACTTGTAACTGGGCTTGAAGAAAAGTTTGGATTATCTATAGATGTTTTAGATGCATCTAGAATGTACACTATAAGAGATATAAAAAAAATAGTTAAAAAGTACGGTGTTGAGATATGACCTTTACTGACTATGTGTTCCAGTACTCCAAAGATAGCGAAGATGTAGCAGTAATTGATAAAGATGAAATAAGCTATAAAAGTATATATTTAAAGGTTTTACAAATAGCTTGTATGCTAAAATGCAACAAGAATAATGAACCTGTACTCTTGATATCGGAAAACTCAACATTTTTTATAACCTGCTATTTTTCGATTATAAAAAGTGGGCGAATATGCATACCTATAAATCCTTCTATATCTTTGGAGGATATAGAATATATAATAAATGAACTTTCTATAAAAGATATCTTTGTACAGCATAAGCTTTTAAATAAGATAAAGGAAATCAATAAAAATTTAATAAATATATACACAGAAAAAGATATTGAATACATTTTTCATGAAAGAAATATAAAAGATGATTTAAGTGAGGAAGATCAGCCTAATATAGATGAAGAAGATATTGCGGTAATTCTTTTTACATCAGGTTCAACTGCAAAGCCTAAAGGAGTTATGCTGTCTCACAATAACTTGATTTATAATACTAATTCAATAATACAATATTTAAAACTTACTAGTAAGGATAGAGTAGAGGTTGTACTCCCATTTTACTATTGCTATGGAACATCTCTCCTCCATACTCACTTTAGAGTTTGTGGAAGTTTAGTTATAAACAATAAATTCATGTTTCCTCAAACAGTTATAGATGATATAAATAAGTATAAATGTACAGGATTTGCAGGAGTGCCAAGTACTTTTCAAATACTTTTAAAAATGACTAATATAAAAGAAAGCGAGTTTCCTTCTTTAAGATATATTACTCAAGCGGGGGGAAGGCTTCCTAATATATTTATAAAAGAGCTTATGGATATGCTAAAAGAAGTAGAAATTTATATAATGTATGGACAAACTGAAGCTACAGCAAGGCTTTCATATCTTCCACCAGATCTTTTAGAGCATAAGCTAGGTTCTATAGGAAGAGGAATACCTGGGACAGAGCTTAAGGTAATAAATCACTATGGCCAGGAGGTTAAGCCAGGAGAAACAGGGCATATAGTTGCTAGAGGAAAAAATATAATGAAGGGATACTTCAATGATAAGGAAGAAACTAATAAGGTGTTAAAGAACGGTTATCTTTATACAGGAGATTTAGGAATTGTAGATGAAGATGGGTATATATATATTATAGCTAGAGAAAAAAATATAATAAAAAGTGGGGGGAATAGAATCAGTCCTAAGGAAATAGAAGATGTAATTTTAGAAATTGAAGACGTATTAGAATGCGCTGTTATAGGAGTGGAAGATGATACCTTAGGAGAGGCTGTAAAAGCGGTAGTGGTCTCCAAGAGAAGTAGCATAACATTTACAGATATACAGACGTACTGTAAGGATAAGCTGCCAAGATATAAAGTACCTAAATATATTAAGTTTGTTTCAAGTCTTCCTAAGAATTCTTCTGGAAAAATTCTTTTTAATCAGTTGTAATAAAGTGGAATCGCCAGAGGCCTTTTCATAAAATGGAGTAACCTCACAGGTGGTTATTGCAGAGGTGGTGACTAAAATGGAAAGTGATAACTTGATTGAAACTCTTATATTTGATAAACAATTCAATAAAAATCAATGTGAGAAAGAGCAAGTTTTGATAGATATATTTAAAGAACAGTTAGAAAATAATACGAAGAATCGAAACTTAAGATGCATGTATGATAAGGCAGGATTTGATACAAATTATTTTAATAGATTAGAAGATATACCTTTTATACCTGTAAATATGTTTAAACAATTTAAGTTATTTAGTTGCGATGAAGAAAAAATAATAAGAGTACTAGAATCAAGTGCTACAACCACAGGTATACCAAGTAAGATATATATAGATAGGCAAACTTCCATAAGACAAACTCAGGCGCTTATATCTACTTTAAGAAATTTTCTAGGAGAAAAGAGAAGGCCTGTACTTATAATAGATAGTGAGGATATAAATAAAAATAGCTCCAATTTAACAGCAAGAGGAGCAGCGGTAAGAGGGATAAGTAATTTTGCAAGTAAGATAGTATATGCAATGGATAAGAATGGAGATGAATTAAGTGTAAATTTAGATAGAATAAGAGAATTTGAAAGACTTTATGGGGATGAAGAAGTAATTATATATGGGTTTACTTTTATAGTTTGGAGTGAGTTTATAAGTAAATTAAAAGAAAACAATATGACTTTTAATTTCCCAAAGGCGACGCTTTTGCATAGCGGTGGATGGAAAAAGCTCACCGAAGGAAAGGTGTCTAAGGAGGAGTTTTCTAAAACATGCAGTTATATATTGAATATGCAATGTAAAGGTGTACTTGATTTTTATGGAATGGTAGAACAGCTTGGAGTAATATTTATAGACTGTGAATGTGGAAATAAGCATGTACCGGATTTTGCTGAGATAATAATAAGAGATTTAAATACTCTATATGAGGTTGAAATTGGGGAAAAAGGATTTATTGAAGTAATGAGTACTCTCTCCACAAGTTATCCCTCTCAGGCAATACTCACAGAGGATATAGGAATATTTATGGGGGTAGATGATTGCAAGTGTGGAAGGAAAGGGAAGTATTTTAGGTTTTTATCTAGAGTAGAGAAGTCCGAAGTAAGAGGTTGCGGAGATACTTTTGCTGAAAGGAAGGTAGGAAATGATTGAATGCTATTCTTTAAGTGGAGAATTTTATGAAAGCCCTAGGTGTTTTACAGACTTTGATGATATTAAAAGCAAACTTGATTTTGGGCAAGATAATATAAAGGATTTTCCTATAGAGGCAATAATAAGTTTAATAGATGAGTACAGCAAAAAAATCTCTAGAGATAAAGAGCTGTTAAGGGAAGAAGGAACGGCTTTTTTAACATTTTATTTAAAGAAAAATAGTATAGATAAAATGGTTGATTTAAGTACAGGAAATAAGAATTATTTAAATGGTTTTGTAGATGTTGGGAATGGAAAATATATAAAAGCTCAAAGAAAGGGCCTTATATGCCATTGGATTGCAGGAAATGTAGGAACTCTAGGTATATACTCTTTAATACAATCTTTGCTTTGTAGGAATTCTAATTTGATTAGAATTCCTAAAGAACTTATAGGTATCACTTTAAGGCTTTTAAAGCCGTTAAAAGAAGTTGAAGTAAACTTAAATGATATTTATTATAGAGGAGAAGATTTATTAAAGGCCATTTCGATTATATATTTTAAAAGTGATAATTTTAGTCTGAATAATAAAATGTCCTCCATTGCTGACGGACGCGTTTTTTGGGGTGGAGAAGAAGCATTAAACTCGGTAAAAAAGCTTACTCAAAAGACCACTTGTAAGGATATAATATTTGGACCTAAGTATTCCTTTGCAGTAATGGACAGGGAAGCCGTAGAAAGTATTGAACTTGAAAGATATCTTGAAAAGCTTGCAATAGATATAATTACATTTAATCAAAAGGCCTGTTCATCACCACATGTTGTTTTCATAGAAAAGGGTATTATATCTTTAGATGAAGTATGTAATAGATTTGCAAAAATGTTCAACAAAATATCTAGAAAGTATCCAGTAAAGTATATAGAACAAGGAGCCGCAGCTAAAATAATAAATAAAAGAGGAGAATACGGATTAAGTTTAGATAAAATGCTTTATAACTCTAAAAGCTTTAACTACACAATACTTGTAAATGACAATACAGCCCTTGAAGAACCTATAGGATATAGAACTGTATTTTTAAAAGAAGTATCCAATGTATTTGATATAAAAAACTTGATAACTTCTAAAATACAAACTATAGGCATTGCTTTTAATGATAAAAATAAAGCATTGAGTTTTACAGAGGAAGTTACTCAGAGGGGAGTAGATAGGGTTATAGCATTAGGGAGTATGAATATATATGATTATCCATGGGATGGAATGATGGTAATGCATGAACTTTTAAGATGGTGTTCACTAAGCCTTGAGGAGAGCTTATAAAAATTTATGAGTGATTTTTTTAAAATTTTTAATTTATAAGAAGTGCAAAGAATTTTAGAAACCTATACTAGTAAACAGTAATTAGTTATAAATATTTTTTTAGAAAATATATATTTACTGTATACTACCTATCGGCTTCTTAAAAGTCCTTTGCATTTTTATTTTGCATTGAAGAAAACTTAAATTAAATGTATAATATTGCTTAAAATGGAATTTGATTTTATTAACAAAAGGTGATAAATGATAACAATTAAAATGTAATAAATTTATATAAAAATATATTTAGGGGGTAGGCCTGTGATAGACTTTGATGCAGTAATTGAATCTTCATATGATGGTATATATATTACTGATGCAGATGCAAATACTATAAAGATAAATAGGGCTTATGAAAATATAACGGGGCTAAAGAGAGAAGATATGCTGGGTAAAAATATGAGGGAACTCGTCAGAGATGGAGTTATATCTAACTCTGCAACTTTAGAGGTGCTTAAAACTAAGAAGTCTATAACTATTAATCAGTCTTTTAAAACTGGTAAGAAGGCTTTAGTTTCTGGAAGTCCTATATTTAACGACAGTGGGCGAATCACTATGGTAGTTACTAATGTTCGTGATGTAACTCAATTGTATGAACTTAATGAGCAGTTGGCCAAACACAGAGAGCTATCTAAGAAGTATCATTCGGAGATAGAAGCTATGAGAAGTCAACTTTTGAATTCGACAGATATCATAGCAGAAGATAAGAATATGTTAAATACACTGAGAATGGCGAAAAGAGTGGCTAATGTAGATACTACTGTCCTACTTTTAGGAGAAACGGGAGCAGGTAAGGAAGAAGTAGCAAAATACATACATAAAAATAGTAAAAGAAGCAAGAAACAATTTATAAAGATAAACTGTGGGGCAATACCTACTAATTTAATCGAAAGTGAACTTTTTGGATATGAGAAGGGTGCGTTTACAGGAGCAAATAAGGAAGGGAAGATGGGTCTTTTTGAGATATCGGATGGAGGAACCATATTTCTAGATGAGATAGGTGAGCTTCCTTTAGACATGCAAGTAAAACTTCTAAGAGTTCTTCAAGAAAGAGAAGTTGAGAGAATTGGTTCAGTAAAATCTATAAAAATAGATGTTAGGGTAATTGCAGCTACAAATAGAAATCTTGAAGATATGGTAGCAAAAAAGATCTTTAGACAGGATTTATATTATAGATTGAATGTAGTGCCTATAGTTATTCCGTCATTAAGGGATAGGAAAGGTGATATAGCTCCTCTTGTTGAGCATTTTCTTAAAGGTTTAAATAAAAAATATGAACTTAATAAAAGCTTTACCAAATGTGCTATGAATTGTTTTACAGAATATAACTGGCCGGGAAATGTACGTGAGCTTAAAAATGTAGTGGAGAGAGTAGTAATAATGAGTAGCTCTGACAAAATACTTGAAAGTGAGCTTCCTATACAGAATAAACTTGGGATTTTAGATGGAAAGTTAAAAGATTGTGAGGAAGATGTAAATCTTAAAGAAGTGATAGAAAAGATAGAACTTAAATTTATAAATAATGCTTTTGAACGATATGGGAATGTAAGAGATGCGGCAAGATCTTTAGGGATAGATGCATCAACTTTAGTAAGAAAGCGTAAAAAGTATGGAGAAAAGTATGTGTTGCAAGAATAAAACATGTTGCATTTTTGCAAAAGTCTATAAATAGCTCATTGTGAAACCGTTTTTAGTGAATATTAATAAAAGGAAGAAGAATTGTTGTAGAACTGCAACGATTCTTTTTCCTTTAGAAATTGATATTTTATATAAAATAAGTGTAAAACTATCTATTTTAAATGATTTTTAATTATTATTTGTTATATATAATTTATTAATTAAACTTTGGCATGTTACTTGCTTAATATATAAGGTGTAAAGATTTAATTTTTTAATTTATTAATGCATAAAAGCAGAACTTCAATTATTTTATTTATGAAGGGGATGGTTAAAGATGTCACTAATGACAGGAGAACAGTATGTAGAAAGTTTAAGAAAGCTTAATTTAAATGTTTATATGTTTGGAGAAAAGGTGGAAAATCCAGTAGATAATCCTGTACTTCGTCCATCATTAAACTCAGTAAAAGCAACATATGAATTAGCTCAGTTACCTGAATATGAGGATTTAATGACAACTACATCACATATGACAGGAGAAAAGATAAACAGATTTTCACATATACATCACAGTACCGATGATTTAGTTAAGAAAGTTAAAATGCAGAGACTTTGTGGACAAAAAACAGCAGCTTGTTTCCAAAGATGTGTTGGTATGGACGCCTTTAATGCAACATATAGTACAACTTTTGAAATAGACAAAGAATATGGAACGAATTATCATGAAAACTTTAAAAAATTTCTTGAGTATTCACAAAAGAATGATTTGACAGTAGATGGAGCTATGACAGACCCTAAAGGGGATAGAGGCTTATCACCAAGTAAACAAGCAGATCCAGATCTTTATTTAAGAGTGGTTGAAAGAAGACCTGATGGAGTAGTAGTTAGAGGAGCAAAGGCTCACCAGACAGGGATATGTAATTCCCACGAAGTTTTAGTTATGCCAACTATAGCTATGAGACCAGAGGACAAGGATTATGCTATAGCATTTGCAGTTCCTACAGATGCAGAAGGTATAACAATGATAATAGGAAGACAATCTTGTGACTCAAGAAAATCAGAAGAAGGAGCAGATATAGATGTAGGAAATAAAGTGTATGGTGGAGTGGAAGCTTTAACTATATTTGATAACGTATTTGTGCCAAACGACAGAATATTCTTAAATGGAGAAACTGAATTTGCAGGAATGCTTGTTGAAAGATTTGCGGGATATCACAGACAAAGCTATGGAGGATGTAAAGTTGGTGTTGGTGATGTGCTTATAGGAGCAACTGCTCTTGCTGCAGATTATAATGGAGCTCATAAGGCATCTCATGTAAAAGATAAATTAATAGAAATGACCCATTTAAACGAAACATTATATGCTTGTGGAATAGCTTGTTCTGCAGAAGGAACTAAAACCGAATCAGGAAACTATATAATAGATTTATTACTTGCTAATGTATGTAAGCAAAATGTAACTAGATTCCCGTATGAAATAGCAAGACTTGCAGAAGATATTGCTGGTGGATTAATGGTTACTATGCCTTCGGAAAAGGATTATAGAAGTCCAGAAGTAGGACACTATATAGAAAAATACTTAAAAGGTGTGTCATCAGTGCCACTAGAAAACAGAATGAGAATATTAAGACTTATAGAAAACTTAACACTTGGAACTGCAGCTGTAGGATATAGAACTGAATCCATGCATGGTGCAGGTTCACCACAAGCTCAAAGAATAATGATAGCAAGACAAAGTAACTTAGCTCATAAAAAGGCTTTAGCAAAGGCTATTGCTAGAATAAAAGACTAAAACTGAGATTAAGGAAGGGTTGATATTATGTTTGAAAGAGTAGAAAAATTAATCGAAGAAAAGATACGACCTTATATGCAGGGTCACTCAGGGGATGTAAAACTTTTAAGTGTGGAAAATGGAGTGGTAAGTATAAGGCTACTTGGAGAATGTAGTGGATGCCCTTCTGCAAAATATACTGTAGAAGATGTAATAGAATCAAGTCTTAAAAAAGAAATACCTGAAATAAAACAGGTGGTTGTTGAACAAGGGGTCAGTGAAGAATTAATCCAAATGGCAAGAAAGATTTTGAATAGGTGAGTGGATTGAATATAGGAATAAAGTACTGTGGGGGCTGTAATCCAAGGTATGATAGAGGAAGCATAGTTTCAAAATTAAAAGATAGGTATCCTAAATTCAACATAGAGCTTGGGAAAGAAAATATTATTTATGATATAGTGTTAGTTTTGTGTGGATGCACAAGTTGCTGTGCGAATCATGAAAATTTAAAAGCTAAATACAAAAAGCTATTTATGAAAAGTGAGAAAGATTATATAGGTATTGAAAATGATATAGAAGATATCTATGAAACATTCTTTAAGGGGAGTGGTATGTGTGAGTTGGAAGGAAGTTTATAATAGTAAGCTTGTTTCTGCAAAGGAAGCAGTAAGTAAAATCAAATCAGGCGATAGATTAATAACTGGACACGCAGTAGGAGAGCCATCAATACTTATAGATGAAATGGTGGCAAACAAAGAAAGCTATGAAAATGTTGAAATTGTACACATGGTAGCCATGGGGAAGGCTGAATATGCTCAGCCTGGCATGGAAAAATATTTTAAACACAACTCTATATTTATAGGAGGAACCACTAGGGATGCAGTAGCCTCAGGAAGGGGAGAATTCACACCTTGTTTCTTTTCAGAAGTACCTAAGATGTTTAAACAAGGGTATTTGCCTGTAGATGTAGCTTTAATTCAAGTCAGTACACCAGATGAACATGGATATTGCAGCTTTGGAGTTTCCAATGATTACACAAAGCCTGCTGCAGAATCTGCCAAAACTATAATTGCTGAAGTAAATGATCAAATGCCAAGAACTATGGGAGATTCCTTCATACATGTTTCAGAAATAGATTATATGGTGGAAGTTTCCCATCCTGTAATTGAACTAAAACCTCCTAAGATAAGGGATGTAGAAAAGGCAATAGGAGAAAACTGTGCGGCACTTATAGAAGATGGATCAACACTTCAGTTAGGCATTGGAGCTATTCCTGATGCAGTACTACTATTTCTAAAGGATAAAAAGGATCTTGGAATACATTCAGAAATGATATCCGATGGAGTAGTAGAACTAGTAGAGGCAGGGGTTATAACTAACAAACAAAAAACCATTCACCCGGGGAAAATTGTTGTAACTTTTCTTATGGGAACAAAGAGGCTATATGACTTTGTAAACAACAATCCAATGGTTGAAATGTACTCTGTAGACTATGTGAACGATCCATGTGTCATTATGCAAAATAATAAGATGGTATCCATAAACTCATGTGTACAGGTAGATTTCATGGGCCAAGTTGCTTCAGAAAGTGTAGGACTTACGCAAATAAGTGGAGTTGGAGGTCAGGTTGATTTTGTAAGAGGGGCTAACATGTGTAAAAATGGTAAATCAATAATGGCTATGCCATCAACTGCAGCTAAAGGAAAGGTTTCTAAGATAGTGCCTTTATTAGATGAAGGAGCTGCTGTAACTACGTCAAGAAATGATGTAGACTATGTAGTTACTGAATACGGCATAGCGCAGCTAAAAGGAAAGACTTTAAAGGATAGGGCAAGGGCACTTATAAACATTGCACATCCAAACTTTAGACCAAGTTTAATTGAGGAATTTGAGAAAAGATTTAAAGCCAAGTTTTAATATTTAAAAGCGGGGAGGATTAATCATGGCTCTACAAAGAGAGTATGGAAAAGAACAACCTTATATTCCAGCGGGACCGTTTAAAATAAGATTGCCATTTATACACTATAAGTGGGAGATGTCTGAATGTCTACAAGCAATACTCATGTGCGCAACATGCCTCGGAGCAATTCCGGTGCTAGAGGAGGTGCTTGGTGTACCTTATGAAATTGCTTGGAGTATGGTTATTATCAATGGTTTCCTTTATTTATTACACACTTTACTAGGAGACCCTGTGGTTCCGGGGTGGATTACACCAGCCATACCGCTTACAACCGCATTTTTAACAGGGTATATGCAGGGGCCAGAAAGAGTTCAAGCGTTGATAGCACTACAACTTTTGGTGGGAATTATATTTTTAATAATGGGTATAACAGGCCTAGCAGGCAAGGTAATACACTTTGTTCCTACATCCATTAAAGCGGGTATTCTTTTAGGAGCAGGTCTTGCTGCTATTATTGGAGAATTTAAAGTAGGCGGCAGATTTGGAAAATATCCAATTGCGATTGTCATTGGTGGATGTGTTGCGTATTATTTGTTATTTTCTGAGAGTTTTAAAAGCTTAAGAAAAAGAAACAAATTTATGGATAACCTCGGGAAGTATGGAATGCTCCCAGCTGTTGCTTTGAGTATCATTGTTGGACCAATAGCAAAGGAACTACCAGTACCTAATATAGAAATCGGAACTGTATTTAAAATTCCAAATGTTGCAGGAATATTTAAAACCTTGAGTCCTTTTAGCATTGGATTTCCAACTATTAGTGTTTTTGTTGCAGCAATACCAATGGCAGTAATGGTTTATATAATCGCCTTTGGTGATTTTGTAACAAGTGAGTCTCTTATAAAGGAGGCAGATGAAGCAAGACAGGATGAAAAAATTGACTTTAGTGCTAATCGATCTAACTTAGTAAGTGCACTTAGAAATATAATTCAAGCATTATTTAATCCATATGTTGCTTTATGTGGACCATTGTGGGCAGCAGTAACAGCAGCTGTTGGGGAGAGATATAAGGAAGGTAGAGGTGCTATGGACTCTTTAGTTGGAGGAATGGGAACCTTCCGATGGATGACATTTATATCTGTAGCTTGTATACCAATTGTTTCATTAGTGCAACCAGTATTGCCAGTAGCATTGGCCCTTACGTTGCTTGTTCAAGGTTTTATTTGTACAAGACTTGCCATGAGTATGTGTCAATCTGATCTAGACAGAGGTATTGCTGGGGTTATGGGTGCAATTATCGTAACAAAAAGCGCAGCTTGGGGATTAGGAATAGGTATCTTATTACACTTTATTTTAGCAGATATGAAGAAAAATAAAGTAGCTGTAGAAGAAACTTTGAATAGCTAATGTTCTTTCTTAGTTTATAGGCAGGAATGAAAAGTATAACCGCTTTTAATATGAAAAAGAATAAAGAGAAGTTGATGTAATCTTATATCAACTTCTTTTTTTATACAGAATTATAAATGAATACTCTTAAATTTTAATTTTAAATATAAAATTATTTTAAAATTAAAGAATAAGTAAGGTGAACTTATCATAAGATTCAAAAAGAAATATAATTTATGACATTAATGTCAGTATAGGGGGAGTGATGTTTACATGGATTGGAGAGAACTCTATAATGCTAAATTAGTTTCTGCAAAAGAAGCTGTAAGCGCAATCAAATCAGGAGACAAGGTAGTTGTTGGACATGCTATATCAGAACCATCCACAATCGTTGAGGCTATGGTAGAAAATAAGGAAAGCTATCAAAATGTTGAGATTATTCATATGCTGCCTATGGGGAAGATGGAATATGTAAATATCGGCATGGAAAAACATTTTAGACACAATGCTTTGTTTGTTGGTGCTAGAACCAGGGATGCAGTGGCTTCTGGAAGAGCAGATTATACCCCATGTTTTTTTCATGAAATACCCGATTTGTTTAAAAGAAGTTATATACCTGTAGATGTAGCCTTAATTCAAGTGACTCCTCCAGATAAACATGGATATTGTAGTCTTGGTGTTTCTAGTGATTATATAAAGCCTGCTGCAGAATGTGCAAAACTTGTAATTGCAGAAGTAAATGATAAACTTCCAAGAACGCTAGGAAATTGTTTTGTTCATATTTCTGATATGGATTATATAGTAGAAGCATCTCACCCTTTAATAGAATTAAAGCCTCCTAAGATAACTGATGTTGAAAAAGCTATAGGAGAAAATTGTGCATCACTTGTAGAAGATGGAGCAACTCTTCAGCTAGGCATTGGGGCTATTCCAGATGCAGTGCTTTTATTTTTAAAGGACAAAAATGATTTAGGAATACACTCAGAGATGATATCTGACGGAGTAGTAGAGCTTGTGGAAGCTGGGGTTATAACAAACAAGAAAAAAACTATCAATCCAGGAAAAATGATTGTAACTTTCCTTATGGGAACAAGGAGACTTTATGATTTTATAGATGATAATCCAATGGTTGAGTTACATCCTGTAGATTATGTAAATGATCCATATATCATTATGCAAAATGATAACATGATATCTATAAATTCTTGTGTACAAGTGGATCTAACTGGACAAGTTGCATCAGAAAGTGTAGGGCTTACACAAATAAGTGGAGTTGGAGGACAAGTTGACTTTGTAAGGGGGGCTAACATGAGTAAGAATGGAAAATCTATCATGGCGCTACCTTCAACGGCAGCAGGTGGAACCATATCAAAAATAGTACCACTACTTGACGAGGGAGCAGCTATAACCACATCAAGAAATGATGTGGATTATATAGTGACTGAATACGGTATAGCAAGACTTAAAGGAAAAACTTTAAGGGATAGAGCAAGGGAACTTATAAACATTGCCCACCCTAAATTTAGGTTAAGTTTAATGGAAGAGTTTGAGAATAGATTTAAGATGAAATTTTAAATAATCCCCTAGAGATCAATCTATGAAGTAGAATGATCTCTAGGGTTATTTTATAGATACAGCCTAAAATGCTATCCTTTATCCGTTAACTATTTCTCCCCCATTTACATGGATAATTTCTCCGGTTATAAAGGAGGCATCATCAGAACCTAAAAATACGTAAGCTGAGGCAAGCTCCACAGGTTGGCCTGGCCTTCCAAAGGAAGTATTTGAACCAAATTGTTTTACTTTATTGGTGTCGAAAGAAGAAGGTATAAGTGGAGTCCAAATAGGACCCGGAGCTACAGCATTTACTCTTATTCCTTTAGATGCTAGTGAGATTGCCATAGATCGGGTAAAAGTAACTATGGCACCCTTGCTTGATGAATAGTCTATAAGGAGTTCGTGGCCCTTATAGGCTGTAATAGAAGCTGTATTTATTATAGATGATCCTCTTTTCATGTGAGAAAGAGCCTCACGAGTTAAATAAAACATAGAAAATATATTAGTTTTAAAGGTTTCTTCAAGTTGAGCATCTGTAATATTTTCTATAGTATTTTGAACATATTGAACTGCAGCATTATTTATTAAAATATCTAATCCTCCAAGTTCTGTTACAGTTTGTATTACTGCAGACTTACAAAATGCGGAATCTTTAATGTCACCGGGAATAAGTATGCAGCGCCGTCCACATTTTATAACAGCTTCTTTAGTTTCTTCGGCATCTTGATGTTCATTAAAATAAATTATTGCAATATCGGAGCCCTCCTTGGCGTAGGAAATAGCTACAGCTCTTCCTATCCCACTATCTCCACCGGTTATAAGAGTTACTTTATTGCGTAGCTTTCCTGAGCCTTTGTAATTAGGGTTATCATAAATAGGTTTTGGATTCATATCTTTTTCAATTCCAGGATGCACATTTTGGTGCTGAGGTGGAATTTCTTTAGGAAAGTTTTGTATGAAGTTTTGCATATCGCCCATATTAGCATACCTCCCTATGGTTTTTATTGTTTATTTTATTAAGATATTACTTATTTATTATTTAAAATACGTCTTTGAAATATTCCTAAGTAAGTAGTGTGAATTTTTGTATATGTTTGGTTTATAGGGGAAAAATAAATTAAAATGAATAGCTTGTTGATTTTAATAAATTTAACCAAAAGGAAAGCAGAAAATATGAATATTAGCAACAAGATAACAGAAAACCAATATAGGTCAATTGTAGAAGGTTCTATGGTAGCCGTAGGAATATTAACTTTATCTAGGGGGGTAAGTAGAAGTGCTTATCATGAGGGGTGGATATCTGTAATCCTTGGGGGAATATATCCTATAATTGTGGTGATATCAGCATCCTTTATAGATAAAAAAATGAATGGTTGTAGTTTTGAAAAAATAAATGATAATATATATGGAAAGTTTTTATCTAAAATAATATTAATAGCTTTTTTTATAAAATTTACTCTTTATGGGGCTAGTGTTTTAGCAGGTTTTGTCAATGTATCAAAAATAGTAATTATTCCATTTATATCACCTTATGTAATACTAGCTGTTTTATTTTTCATAACCTTATATGCAACTATAAATGGTCTTACACTAGTTGGGAGATTATGCGAGGTAGTATCTTATTTATTGATATTACTAGTAATTATGATGAATTCATTTTTAATTGAAGGGTATATGATAAATGTCAAACCATTCGTTTCATCCTTTAAGAACATAATCTCAGCTGTACCAAGCAGTTTGTTTTCATATACGGGAGTAGAAATAAGTTATATAGCTATACACTTCATAACTAATAAATCTAACCCTAAGAAGGCAGGTTTGCAGGCAGTTTTGCTTATTATTTTTGTATATGCATCAAATGTATTTGTAATTATCTACTGCTTAGGATGGGAAATAACTTCAAAAAATTCATATCCAATTTTATTTTTATCCTCTACTATAGAAATACCTATAATTGAGAATCTTAGAACAACATTAATGGTAATATGGAGTTTTATTATATTTAGAATTCTTGCTTGTGACTTTTTTGCTGCAGCATATAGTTTATCAAAGGCTTTTAATATGAAATATAAAGCAAGTGTAATAATTACTTTAATTCTAGGGGCAATTGGAAGCATTTTTATGATGCCTGAATACAATAGGGCAAATATTTTAGACAAGGTTACTCCATATACCATGGGCTTTGGAATGTTATGGGGAATAATAACTTCCATAATTATTATAATTAAAAATAAAAAAGTATCTAATAATTCCTATAAAAAGGGGGATTAATTAATGATTGAGCTTAAATCAAATTTAAATACTAACGTAGATATAATTTCATCTAACATTCCTTTAAATTATAATTTTGTAAAAAGGGAATTAGTTATTAAGAACGGAGTGCCTTGTATTATTTTATATATAAGTACTCTTATAAATCAGGAGTATTTGGAAAATAACGTAATATATCCTTTGTTGTTTCAAGTACAATCACCAATAGATAATGTTGTAAATAAAGTAGAGTTTGTTGCTAAAAAGTTTATTGTCTCAAGTGGGATTGAAATAACAAAGGATGTAAACTTTATAGCTAGTGAACTGATGCATGGCCAGTGTGCTATTCTGATTGGGGATGAAGACAAGGTTATAATTTGTAATACAGCAGGTCCTAAGCATAGAGCTATTACAGAATCTCAAGTGGAAAAGGTAATAAAGGGTGGAAAAGAAGCCTTTATTGAAAGCTTAAGTATAAATATAGCCTTAATACAACAAGGAATCAAAAATGAACACTTAAAAATTGATAAATATATATTTGGAAAAGAAAATAAAGCAGATGGGGTTTTAATGTATTTAGATAATGCTATTGATAAAGAAATTTTACAGAAGATAAAAGATGATTTAAGTTCTATAAAGATGCCCCAGGTTTTAGGACCGGGTGTTGTAATGCAACTGTTAGAAAAATTTCCATATTCAATTTTTCCTCAATCAAAAACTACTGAAAAACCTACAAAGGCAGTTTCTGATATACTCCAGGGGAAGGCAGTGTTAATAGTAGAAGGTGCACCTTATGTAATGATAATGCCAGTGGTTTTTATGGAATTTTTTCAGGAGGTTGAGGACTATGGTAATAGGCTGCTTTTAGCAAATTTTGATAGAATAATAAGACTTTTAGCTTTAGCAATTATTTTAACTTTGCCATCCATATATCTTATACTTCTCAAATACAATAGTGAGCTTACGCCGCTAAATTTATCAAAGATAATAGTAAGATCAAGGCTTGATATCCCACTGCCCCCTTTTGTAGAAATACTCATGATGGAGATAGTAGTTGAGGTGCTTAGAGAAGGGGGATTAAGATTACCGACTCCTGTAGGTCAAACGCTGAGTATAATAGGAGGAATTATACTTGGTCAGTCAGCTACTGAGGCTGGAATTGTAAGCCCTACAACCTTAGTAGTTATTGCTATTACAGTTATATGTACATTTGTTATTCCTAATTATGATATGGCACTTTCAATAAGACTTTTAAGATTTGGCATGCTTACGTTAACTGCTTTATTGGGAATACTAGGACTTTTAATAGGTACACAATTAATAGTAGTAAGATTAATGAAGATGGATTCTTATGGGGTTCCTTATCTTTCACCTATAGCACCATTAAGATTTGGTGGACTGAAAGATACGCTAATTAGAAGCAAAGTTGAAAATTTAAATAAAAGAGCAGAGGGATTTAAATTAAACGAAAATAAAAAGAAACAATAAGAGGGTAATTGTGAACAAAGAAACTAATAATAAAATAACGGAAAACCAATACATGGCACTTGTCCAAAGTTCTATGATTGCAATAGGAATACTAACACTTGCTAGAGGTTTAGCTAAACATGCTTATCAAGATGCATGGGTATCAGTAATTATTGGAGGGATATACCCAATAATTATAGTAATAATGGCATCATTTATTGATAAGAAAATGAATCACCATAATTTCTGGCAAATAAATAAGGAGCTGTATGGAAAGTATTTATCTTATATCATAATTATAATATTTATTGCAGTATTTTCTTTTTCTCAGCTAAGTATAATATCTGGCTATGTAAATGTAATAAATGTAATACTAGTTCCTTATTTACCAAAGTACGTTAGTATAATTACTATTATGCTGCTAACTTTATATACTGCTATAAGTGGACTTAATATAGTATCTCGATTATGTGAAATAGTATTTTACTTGTTAATAATTTTTATAGTCATAACATTAGCCCTTATTTCTAAGGGAAATGTTATAAATGTAATGCCTTTTTTTAGTTCATTTAAAAACATATTAGCGGCTATACCTGATAGTTTATATTCATATGCTGGAATAGAGCTTAGCTATGTAGTTATATCATTTATAACTAATAAAAGAAACACTAAAAAATCTGGGATTTATGGTGTGTTAACTGTTATAGTTTCATATACCATAAATGTATTTGCGACTATATGGTGCATAGGATGGGAAATGACAGCTAAGTATTCAGATCCGACTTTATTTGTAGCGTCTAGTGTAGAAATACCTTTAATTGAAAATGCTAGGACTATAATAATGATTATATGGAGCCTTGTTATATTTAGAATTCTTGCATGTGAGCTATTTGCATCATCATTTTGTTTATCTAAAGCGACAAGCATAAGTTATAAGAAAAGTTGTGTTATTATAACAGCTATATTAATACCTCTAAGTTTTTTTCTATTACCTGAGCGTAATAGGATAAAGATTGTAAGTAAAGCTACTCCTTATCTAGTGATAGTAGGATTAGCTTGGGGAGTCATAACCTCCATAATTATTTTAATTAAGAAAAAGAATTATAAGGAGGAAATAAAGCGATGAAAAGGAGTATAAGTTTATGCTTAATTATGTCACTTACTTTGATACTTTCTGGATGCTATGATAGATACCCACAAGAGAAGCTAGGAATAATTGTAGGCCTAGGTTATGATTTGGAAGACGATGGAGTAATGGCTACATATAAAGACACGTCAGAAACATTTGTTTTTAGAGGACAACAGCAAATTGATCATGAAGTAGCAACAGGACCAGGCAAGTCTATATATAGCACCCAAGATGAGCTTCAATCCAAGTCTAGTAGAAAGTGGATTATAGGAAGTGAATTGGTATATTTGATAGGGGAAGAAAGAGCAGAGTATGGAATTAAGGATTTAATTGATGCAATGATGAGGGATGCTGATAGAAGAAGAGGGGCATCCGTAGCTGTTTCTAGGCAGACGGCAGAACAAATGTTTCAGTTACAACCTAAGGCATACTCAACTATGGCAGAAGACATTCATGGCACTTTAGAATTTGCATGGCAGGAAAGTTTTTTTAGCAAAGATATTAAAATCAGTAACGTTTTGCAGATGTATCATCAAGAAGGAAGGGAAATGGTGATTCCCTATCTTGGGATAGATAAAAATAGAGTTAAAGTAATAGGGCTTGCACTATTTGATGGGGACAAGATGATAACTACTGTAGGCTTAGCAGAAGCAAAACTTATAAACCTTTTAAGAAATAATAAAACAAAGGGGCATTTGAGTGTAAATTTCCCAGAAAGGAATAATTATTATGAAGGATATTTTACAAGTAATCGAAAGGTTAAAGTTTCTAAGGAAGAAGAGAATTTAAAGTATTCCATAGACGTAACACTTAGAGGAAACTTAAAAGTTAATACTGTAATTAATAAAGCTATAACAAAAAAAGAAGTTAAGGAAATAGAGAAGGATTTCGAGAAGGTGCTAAAGAAGGATTTAGAAGGAGAAATAAAAAAAATACAACAATCACATGGAGTTGATTGGCTGGATTTAAGTAAATATGCAGTAGCTAAATATGGAAGATTAAGTGACTATGGAAGCAATGAAAACTTTAAAAACGCCCAAATAGATGTAAATGTAAAAGTTAAAATAGATTCTATAGGAGGAAAAACTGAGTAATTTGTGCTATAATCTATTTGCTTAAACATATATACATTTGGAGGTTTTTAAAATGGCGGATAGAATAGAACTGCCTAGATACATAAAAATTGCAGTTGATGTAGCTTCAAGAATATATAAAGGTTCCTTAAAGGAAGCAAGTACTTTAAAGGGAAGATCTATACTGGCAAGTGAGTATAATGTATCTCCTGAAACTATAAGAAGATCCATGAAGCTTTTAGAGGATAAAGGGGTTGTGGAGGTAAGCAAGGGTATAGGGGTTATAGTAAAGTCGTCTAAAAATGCTTTGCAATTTATAGATAGCTTTAAAGAAAAGGAACATATAGGTGACCTAAGAAGTTCACTAAAAAATTTAACAGATAAAAGGGATGAAATAGAAAGGGAGATACAAGAAGTAAATTCAAAAATACTTGAATATTCTTATAGATATAAGAGCACAAATTTAGTAGAAATACTGGAAATTGAAGTTCCAATAGAATCAAAAATAATAGGAAAAACCGTTGGAGAAGTACAATTTTGGTACAACACTGCAGCAACTATAGTTGGAGTTAAAAGGGAAAATACAATACTTATTTCTCCGGGACCATATCTAGTATTTACTCAAGGAGATATAATACTGGCAGTTGGAGATGAATGGGTAAGCGAAAGAATAAGAAAGTTTCTAGAAAACTATGATAATTATTAAGTAGGGTTCTAGATACTGAAACTAAGTTTATGTAATTAATAGTTTTATCATATATGCATAAAAAAGATAGCCTTCTAAGTAAAAATTAACCATATTTTACTTAGAAAGCTATCTTTTTTTATTGACATACTGACAACTTAGTGATAATATAAAGTTGTTGCATAAGACAACTTAGTGACGATGTAAAGTTGTTTCATAATAATGGAAGGAGAAAAATATTTATGAAGATAGAAATTAAAAATTTATATAAGATATTTGGTAAAAATCCCAAAAAGGTTGTTCCCCTTCTAGAAGAAGGTATGAATAAAGAAGAAATATTAAAAAAGACAGGTAACTCTGTAGGAGTCAATAATGCAAATTTTCAGGTTAATGAAGGTGAATTTTTTGTAATTATGGGGTTGTCAGGAAGCGGTAAATCCACTCTCTTAAGATGCTTAAATAGGCTTATAGAGCCAACCTCTGGAGAAATATTAATTGACGGACAAGATGTTTTAAAATGCAAAGAAGAAGAGCTTAGGGAAATTAGAAGAAAGAAAATGGCTATGGTATTCCAAAACTTTGGGTTATTACCTCATAGAACTGTATGTAAAAATGTTGAATTTGGATTAGAAATACAAGGTATAGACGAAAAAATACGAACAGAAAAGGCTTATAAAGCATTAGAACTCGTAGGGCTTAAGGGATATGAAGAAAAAATGCCTCATGAGCTTAGTGGTGGTATGCAGCAAAGGGTAGGACTTGCAAGGGGACTTGCTACAGAGCCGGAGATACTTTTGATGGATGAAGCCTTTAGTGCACTAGATCCTTTAATAAGAAAGGATATGCAACAAGAAATGATAGAGATTCAATCTAAAATGAGAAAAACTATAATATTTATCACCCATGATTTAGATGAGGCGTTAAGGCTAGGTGATAGAATTGCAATAATGAAGGATGGAGTAATAGAACAAATAGGAACTCCTGAGGATATCCTGGCCAATCCTGCAAGTGAATATGTAAGGAAGTTTACTCAAGATGTTGATAGAACTAAGGTTATGACCGCAGGTGCTATAATGCAAAGAACAAATGTAATTATATCAACAAAAGATGGCCCTAAGGCAGCAGCAAGGGCTATGGAAGAGCAAGGAATTTCAAGTATATATGTAATAGATAAAGATAGGATTCTTCAAGGTATAGTAAAAATTGATGATGCTATTGAAAGCTATAAAAAAGGAGAAAGAGATATATCAGATATAATAATAAAAGAAGTAGCTATAACTTCTCCAGAGACTTCAATAGCAGAGCTTCTTCCTATAGCAAAGGATATATCATATCCAATAGCTGTGGTAGATAAAGAAAATAAGATGCTGGGAATAATTAAAAGATCTACAATTATCGCAGGAATCATAGGAGAGGAGGAAGGTAGATAATGACATTTCATATAGGACCTTATTTTGAGGTAATCATTGAGTGGTTAAAATCAAATTTGGAAGTTTTTTTTGATGGAATAAAGATGATAAGTGAGTTTTTAATAGATGGATTAGAAGGAATACTAACTGCGCTGCCAGCTTTAGTTGTTATACTTTTAATAACTGCGCTAGCATATTATATGGCTAGTAGAAAAACAGCAGTATTTACGTTTTTAGGGCTTTTCTTTATAAATAGCATGGAGCTTTGGAGTCAGACTATGAGCACATTATCTCTAGTTTTAGTATCTACACTACTAGCGCTTATTATAGGTGTTCCACTTGGGATACTTTCAGCAAGATATGATCGAATGAATAGGATTATGAGACCAGTTTTAGATTTTATGCAGACCATGCCAGCCTTTGTATATTTAATACCGGCAGTACTTTTCTTTGGTATGGGAAAGGTCCCTGGGGCAATAGCTACTGTAATCTTTTCTATGCCGCCAGCTGTAAGACTTACAAACTTAGGAATAAGACAAGTACCAAAGGAAGTTATAGAAGCATCTAAGTCCTTTGGATCAACTAGAAGCCAAATGCTGTATAAAGTTCAGCTTCCTATAGCGCTTCCTACAATACTTGCAGGAGTGAATCAAACTATAATGTTATCCTTATCTATGGTAGTTATATCAGCCATGATAGGAGCAGGTGGTCTTGGAAGAGAAGTTTTAACAGGGATAACTCAGTTGAAAATAGGTACAGGTTTTGAAAGTGGACTTGCAGTGGTAATTCTTGCAATGATACTGGATAGGATAACTCAATCTCTTGGAAAAACTGCGTAATATTTTATGATAATGTTGAACCTCAAGTATAGGATTTGTACCTAGGAAAGCGATTCATTTCGCTAAAAACGGCTAATATCTATAAGTTAAAAATACCTAAGCCTTATAAACTAGCTGTCGCTCAAACAGTATAAGGCTCTATACGGTATTTTAAACTTATAAATAAAGCCGTTCTAAAGCTCATTCAATGCTTTCTACGATACAAATTCTATACTATATGTTCAACATTAAAAATATTACTAGAGACTACGTAAGGAAGAAATTCAGCGAACTGAATTTCCATAATAAAAGGAGTGATTTGATGAAATTAAGAAAAGGTATACTAAAATCAATTGCATTGATGTCTATTGGAGTGATAACTGCGGTGTCATTAGCTGCCTGTGGGGCGTCAAATAAAGGTAAAGGCGGAGATTCATCTAAGAAGGTAGAACTTGGCTACGTAAACTGGGCAGAAGGTGTAGCTATGACAAACCTTGCAAAGGTTGTACTAGAAGAAAAAATGGGATATACAGTGGAAATGACAGAGGCAGATCCAGGGGTAATATTTACATCCCTTGCAGAAGGGGATACAGATGCATTTTTAGATGGATGGCTTCCTGTTACTCATAAAAGTTACATGGATAAATATAAGGATAAGTTATTGGATTTAGGAACTAGTTTTAAAGGAGCTAAGATAGGTCTTGTAGTACCTAAATATGTAAATATAAATAGCATTGAGGAACTTAAGGCTAATAAGGATAAATTTGATGGTAAGATAATAGGAATAGATGCTGGAGCAGGTATAATGGAAACTAGTAAAAAAGCTGTTTCAGAATATGGACTTGATATGGAGCTTATGGAAGGCAGTGAGCCAGCTATGCTTACAATGTTAAAAGATGCCATAGATAAAAAAGAACCTATAGTTATAACAGGATGGGCTCCACATTGGAAGTTTGCTAAATGGGATTTAAAGTTCTTAGAAGATTCAAAGAAGGTTTATGGTGATGCAGAAGACATTCATAAACTAGCAAGACTTGAATTAGATAAGGATATGCCAGAAGTGGCAGAATTCCTAAAGAACTTTACAATGAACGAAAAGCAGCTTGGAGATTTAATGGCAGCTATAGCAGATGGTCAAAAGCCATTGGAAGCTGCAAAGGAATGGATGAACAATAATGGAGATGTAGTAAATTCATGGATACCAAAAAAATAGATAATTAATAACTAAGGAAGAAATTTAGCTAGCTAAATTTCTTCCTTTTTTTAGAAAAAATTCAAGGAGGTTCAACCTTGACAATGTAACAACTTAATGCTAATATATAAGTTGTATAACAAACAACTTATATTAAATAAAAAGTTGTTTGTTATTTGGTGGATAATATTTATTAATTAAATAAATTGATTATCTATATATTATATAAAGATGGGAGTTTTTTTAATGAGATTAAGTAAAAGAATGAAAAGAATGATCACGGCAGTATCTATAGGTATAATTACTACTTTATCGATATCAGGATGTACAGAAGGTAAAAAGCAATCAACAAATGATAGTTCTAAAGAGGTTAAGTTTGGGTATGTTAACTGGTCTGATGGAATTGCTTTAACTAATGTTGCAAAGGTTGTTCTCGAAGAAAAGATGGGATATGATGTAAAGCTTACAGAAGCTAATGCTGGGATAGTATTTACATCTGTTGCAGAAGGAGATTATGATGCGTTTCTAAATGCATGGCTTCCAAATGCTCACAAAAGTTATATAGATAGGTACAAGGATAAATTAGAGGATTTAGGTTCTAATTATGAAAACTCTAGAATAGGATTTGCAGTACCATCTTATGTAGACATAAATACTATTAAAGATTTAAAAAATAATGAGAGCAAATTTGAAAATAAAATAATAGGAATAGATGCTGGTGCAGGAATAATGGGGAAAGCTAAAAAAGCTATTTCGGAATATGGACTCAATATGGAGCTTATGGAAGGTAGTGAGGCTACAATGACTGCTATGCTAAAGGAGGCTATAGATAAAAAAGAGCCTATAGTAGTAACAGGATGGAGACCTCATTGGAAGTTTTCAAAATGGGATTTAAAGTTTTTAGAAGATGAAAAAGATGTATTTGGAAAAGGAGAAGATATCCATACGGTAACAAGGCCAAACTTTGAAAAAGATATGCCAGAGGTTGCACAGTTTTTAAGAAATTTTAAAATGACAGATGTACAGCTTGAAGGGTTGATGAGAACCATATATGAAGGTGATAAAGGGGCATTAGAGTATTCTAGGGAATGGGTTCGCGAAAATGAAGAACTAGTAAATTCATGGATACCAGAGAAATAAAATTGCAAAACAATTTTTTAGGAATTAGGCAGAAGGAGTTAGGAGATGCAGAAGCTTTGTATAACAAGGTTTCTACATCTCCTAACTCCTTCTAACTTTAATGAAATTTAAATGGCGGAATTTCTTTCTTCTAAGTGTATAAACCTGTCCTCATCATAGGTTATTTCATCTTCTAACAAAGGTATATCTACGGTCATTTTCTGGACAATAGCAGTTAAAATAATTATAATAGCGGGAATTATAATTACCATTGAATTATCTATATAGTTTTGTGTTGTAAATTTTTCTATGAACTGAAACCCAAGAAAAGCGCCCAATGGAAATGCTATCCACCTTAGTAACCAGAATATAATACCGTTCCAGTTACCAGAAGATAAGTGTACTCCAATATCAGTAGCTGGTCCAGTTAAGTGAGTAGTACGGTTAATTGGTGTTAAGCTTGTAGCTGCATTTTGTCCTCCCATTGCCATTGGTATTGCTATGGCTACAAATCTAGTATCCCCTTTATATATAAAAAATGCTGCAATTAGTAAAACCATTCCTGAAAAAGTTAGTCCTCCTAGAAGTCCGCACTTTTTAGTAATTTTAGAGGATATAGCTGCGCCAATAATAAATATCACTACTATAGTTATTATAAAGTAAAAGGACTTTATATTTCCTTTAGCTATTAGCTCACCAAGTTCAGCAGCACGACCTGTCATAAATGAAACTCTTTCATTTAGAAAAAGTTTTAAACTGGCTGTATCAATCCATCCTGCCATCATAACTAGTATGAATCCTACAATGTTAACTGGAGTTAATATTTGGACCGTTGAGTTATCTTCTACTATTACTTTCTTCTTCAAATTTCATCACCCTTAGTATTTTTGCTAATACTATATTAACATATTATTAGCAAAATAGCGTATTATTTAGCCGATTCAGACATTTTTTCTTTAACCATTGGAGAAAAATTAATTTTGAGAGAAATGTTTATATTTAAAACATATAATTGAAGCTTTATTTGTTTTAAAAAGGATATTCTTGTATTATAATATAGCTAGGCTAGCATGATTTATCCGATCGCTACCATTGCTAACACCCCATCTTCTTCAAAGTGGGGGATAAGCACTGATACGCGCCTGGATAAGTTCTTCTAAGGTTCAGATGGAGAAAAGGTATTCCTTATAAGCAAACTCCACCTAAACCTAAGAATCACTTGATAAAAGCTTTAACTTCAGTGAATGGTTGGTTATAAATTACAAAATATAAATAAGTCATAATAAAATGGAGGAAGATTTTTAAATGCCTACAGATAAAAAGAATAAGGACAAGAAATTTGATGACAATAAGATGAAGTATATAATTTACTATGTCATTGCCGCAGCAATTGTAGTGTTTTTTATTAATGACTATATAATGAATACTCAGACAAAACATATTAAATACACAACTTTTTTAAACATGATAGAGCAAAAGCAAGTTAAGGAAGTAGAGTTTTCAAAAGATAAGGTTATAATATATCCTAATGAAAAATCAGGATATGAAGAAAAACTTTTATATACAGGAAAGGTTGAAAATGATACAGAGCTTTTAGAAAAATTAAATAAAGCAGGTATTTCTTATGATACCATAATTCCAAAGCAAGATAATCCGGTAAGGAGCTTTATACTTAATTGGATACTTCCTTTTGTAATATTTATGTTTATAGGAAGATATTTATTTGGAATGCTTGATAAGAAAATGGGCAGTGGCGTTATGTCTTTTGGTAAAAATACAGCTAAGATTTATGCAGAAAATGAAACTGGTGTAACATTTAAAGATGTAGCAGGACAGGAAGAAGCAAAGGAATCACTAGTAGAAATAGTTGATTTTTTACATAATCCTAAAAGATATACTGAAATAGGAGCAAAGCTTCCCAAAGGAGCATTGCTGGTAGGTCCTCCGGGAACAGGAAAAACCCTTCTTGCTAAAGCAGTTGCAGGAGAAGCCAAAGTGCCTTTCTTTTCTATATCAGGCTCGGGCTTTGTAGAAATGTTTGTTGGTATGGGAGCTTCAAGAGTCAGGGACTTGTTTGAACAGGCTCAAGAAAAGGCACCATGTATAATATTTATAGATGAAATAGATGCTATAGGCAAAAGCCGTGAAGGGAATATTAGTGGAAATGACGAAAGAGAGCAAACGCTAAATCAGCTTCTTGCAGAAATGGATGGGTTTGATTCCTCTAAGGGAGTAGTAATCCTTGCTGCAACTAATAGGCCAGAGGTACTTGATAAGGCACTTTTGAGACCAGGTAGATTTGATAGACGAGTAATTGTAGATAGACCTGACCTTAAGGGAAGAGAAGACATACTAAAGGTTCATTCAGTTGGGGTTAAAATGGATAAGGATGTAGACTTAAAGGCACTGGCAAAATCAACTCCTGGAGCTGTAGGAGCAGATCTTGCTAATATTATAAACGAAGCAGCATTAAGGGCAGTAAAGAATAATAGAAAAGAAGTAATACAAGAGGATTTGGAAGAAGCTGTTGAAATAATAATTGCTGGAAAAGAAAAGAAGGATAGAATATTATCTCCACAGGAAAAGAGAGCTGTGGCATTTCATGAGGTAGGGCATGCATTAGTAGCGGCTCTTTTAACCCATACAGATCCAGTGCATAAAATAACTATTGTACCAAGAACTATGGGGTCCCTTGGATATACTCTTCAAGTTCCTGCTAAGGAAAAGTATTTGAGTACTAAAGAAGAAATGCTTGATCAAATATCAGTTATGCTTGGAGGAAGGGCGGCAGAAGAGGTTGAATTTAATACGATTTCTACAGGAGCATTAAATGATATAGAAAGAGCAACAGAAACAGCTAGAAATATGGTAACTATATATGGAATGAGTGAAAGATTTGATATGATGGGACTAGAGTCTATATCAAATAGATATTTAGATGGCAGAGCCGTTAAGAATTGTAGTGAAACAACGGCGGCTATAGTTGATGAGGAAACTTTAAAGATAATAAAAGATGCTCATAGTAAGTCAATAAATATACTTAAGGAAAATCATGAACTGTTGAGAAGAGTTTCAGAAAGACTATTAGAAAAAGAAACAATCATGGGTGATGAGTTTATGGCTATGGTAGAAGGAAAAGAAATACATGAAAATATAGAGAGCAAAGACAATGTAGAAAATGTAACAAGTGCAGAAGATAGCGATGAAGCTACACATAAGTTAGTGTAGCATTATGACAAATTAAAAGTACTTGCTATCGGTTACTAAATTTAAACGGGGTGATACAAATATGGAAAGAGAAGAATTAGAGAGGGAATTAAAAGAAGAACTTCAAAAAGAATTAGACCTTGGTATCGAAAAAGAAAGACTTAAAGAGACTATAAATATAATCAATCAGGAAATAAACAATTATATAGAAAAGAGACATGAGATATCAGAATATATACTTGGGTATAGAAAAGAAGTATTAGAAGAATATAAAGATGATGAAGATAAAATAATTGAGTATTTTGACCATGAAAGGTTCGTAGCAGAAGAACAGTTTAAGGTTATAGATAGAAGATTAAAGGAGCTTGTCATACTGAAACCTAGTCCTTATTTTGGAAAGGTGAATTTTATTGAGGAAGAAATAGGACTAGAAGAAAGCATGTATATTGGAAGATTTGGTGTTATTCCTAAGGATGAATTTGAACCAATAGTTGTAGATTGGCGTGCGCCAATATCTTCACTGTTTTATGCTGGGAAAACGGGGGAAGTTTATTATACTTCTCCAAATGGAGAGATTAGAACTGAAGTTTTAAATAAGAGGCAATTTGTTATAAAAAAAGCACAGCTTCTAGGAATGTTTGATTCAGCTATAGACATTAAAGATGACATACTTCAAATGGTGCTAAGTAAGAATGCTACATCAAAGCTAAAAGATATAGTAATGACAATACAAGCTGAACAGGATAATCTAATAAGACAGCCAAAGGATAAAACCATAGTAGTTGATGGTGTAGCAGGAAGTGGCAAAACTACAATAGCACTTCACAGAGTAGCTTATTTGCTGTATAACAATAGAAAAACCTTGCAAGACAAGGTGTTAATATTAGGACCTAACAAAGTCTTTATGGAATATATATCTACGGTACTTCCAAGTTTAGGAGAGGTAGGAGTTAGGCAAACTACCTTTAGAGATTTAGCTATGGAACTATCTGAGATAGATAGTATAATGTCATTTAAGGAGTATATGGAAAATGTATTAAGTGGAAATAAAGAATTTATAAATGAGATGCTTTATAAGAATTCCGATGAATACATTGAAAAGCTTGATTTATTAATAAGTGACCTTGAAGATAATTATTTTGAACTAAGAGATATCACTATATATAATAAAATGATTATAAGTAAACAAGAACTTCGGGATTTATTTCAAAATCATTTTAAGGCTATGCCACTGTTCAAAAGAAATAAAAGAACTAAGAGAATAATTTATACTAGAATAAATGAATTAAGAAATGATGCAGTAAAGGCTATAGAGAAGAAATATAAGGAAAAAATGAATGCTCTTTCTGAAGAATCCTTAAATTTAGAAGGAAGCGAATTGGAATTTAAAAAAAGATTAGAAATAAGAGAAGCCATTGAAGAATCTATAAAGGCTAAACAAGGGTTAAGATGGATAAATAGTGAAGAAATAATTAATATATATATGAGATTTAATGAAGAAAAAACTTTAACATATGACGATTTAGCAGCGGTGCTTTATTTAAAGATAAAATTAGAAGGATTTACAGCACCAGAAGAGGTAAAACATGTTGTTATAGATGAAGCACAGGATTATAGCAAACTTGAATTTATGGTTATAAATGAGTTAACTAAGTGCCAATCTTTAACTATAGTAGGAGATAGCAACCAAAGGTTACTTCCTATAAGTGGAGAAGTACCTATGTGTTATATAGAAAAGTATTTATCAAATAAAAATGTACAACATTTTAAGCTTGATAAGAGCTATCGTTCTACTAAAGAAATAATGGAATTTGCAAATAAGTATATTCAGAGTGATAATATAGTACCTTTGGTGAGAAGTGGTGAAAGAGTAGAAGTAACTGAGTTTAAGCAATATGAAGATATAAAAGAAAAGCTTTTAATGAATATAAGTAAATTAAAGGAAAAGGGCCATGAAAGCATAGCGATTATATGCAGAGACCTAAAGGAAACCAATAAGATTGGGGAATTATTAAAAGATAAGATGTATATAAAGGTAATAGATAATGAGGAGATATTATATACTTCGGGGGAAGTTATAATGCCTTCATACTTTGCTAAAGGGCTGGAGTTTGACGCAGTAATTGTTATAGATACTAATAATGAAATAGAAAATAAAGATAAAATGCTTTATGTAATGAGTACAAGAGCATTACATGAACTATATGTGTATGAAAAAAATTGCTAGGAATTTACTCCTAGCAATTTTTTACCATTTAAGCTAAGTGAGTTATTTTTCATAGGAAATTAGTCTTTGTACAAGTTCATCTACCATTACATTAATTGTTTCAAAATTGATATTTGAAACATAGTAGGCTTCTAGTACGTCATGAATTTTCTTGCATTTAGTTATACATTGTAAGCCTTCGTGTAAGAGATCATAGAACTTAGCTTCATCCTTTTGAATTTCAGCTTTATATTTATCTAAATAATTTTTGTTTAAAAGATCTGCCATCTGAATATGCTCGCCTTCAAAAGATTTTCTATTTACTTCATTAGAAGTTACAATAGCTACATTTAAATCTGGAATAAAAATGTGTTCTATTCTATTTGGATTTATTACATCATGGAATATTTCTACAAAAAATCCGCGGTTTAAAGCTTCATCTTTTAAGAAGTTTAAAACCTCTGTTTTGCCAGTGCCGGGGTCGCCATTAAGCACATAGACATTTTTAAAAGGAGCTACAAGTTCATCAATAAAGGTTATTATTCCATTAGGAGTAAGTGCTGTACAGAATAGATGTCGTTCTTTTCCTATAGCAAGAACATTATCCTTGAAAATCTTATCCCTTAGTGTTTTCTTTAAATCATTCAATTTTACTTTATCTAGTGCTTCAAGATTATAGTCTCTCCAGTCTTCATGAACTGCAGCAGCAGCTTTAAAATAGTTAAAGCCCCTTTTATAGGAGCGACTATTATCAGCATAAATTGGATATAATTCTTCTTTTATAGATGACAATCCCTTTTCATCTAAGCATACTCCTAGATTAAATGTTTCATCTACAGCACCAGGATATACAGGATCTTGCATATGAGGAGCAGTACCATCAATCAAGGCTACATTTAGGCCCTTAATAAGTATTGCGTCTAAGGATTCGTTGTCAGAAGAACAGTGAAAGTAGTCTACATCATATCCTCTATTTTGAAATATATTACCTATTTTTTTCATTGCAGATGACTTGCCAGTTCCGGGGCCACCTTTAAAATATATTACTCTTCTAGCTTCCTTAGTAGGAATTATATAATTAAAGAAGAAATATGGGCCTAAAGGTGTATTGCTTCCAGGAAATAAGTGTCTTTCTCTTCCGGTCATAATTTCACACTCCATAAAAAAAATTATACAATATAATATGCAAAATTTAGTTCTATGTGATTGTGGAGCATAATATTTAAAAAGGTATTAATAAAAATAAAAAATCCATAATCGCTAAAATATAATATGTATTATAAGTTAACGATTATGGATTAATGGCTAGTTATTAGCAAAATCCCTATCTATTGTAATTATAGCATTATAGTGAGGGTGGATATTCTTTATATCCTTATTTAAACTGGATTTAATTTCTTCTATAAATTGACCAGTGAGTTTTTGTGTATAACATACAACTATATCAAATATAAGATTCTTAGTATCACCTTCGCCAACCATTCTAAAATCATGAAGTGATTTAATCATAGAATATTTAGTTATTATGCTTTCAACTTCACTTTTAGCATAATTTACTTCTTCATCATTAGTATTTATAGGATCCATATGCACAACAAGTACCACATTTAGCTTTTCAGAAATTTCCTTTTCAGCTCTATCGATAACCTCATGGATTTTAACTATTGATATATCCTGTGGCACTTCCGCATGAACTGTAGCTATAAATTTATTAGGCCCATAGTTATGAATTATTAAATCATGAGTGCCTGTTATATATTCATAACTTAATAAACTGCATGTTATCTTCTCAACTAAGTTAGAATCTGGTGCAGTACCTAAGAGAGGGTCTAAAGTTTCTTTTATCAGGGAATATCCTGAATAAAGTATAAATAAGGATACAAGCATTCCTATATATCCATCTATAGGAAAGGTAATCCACTTGGATAATAGTAAGGATAAAGCTACACCACTTGAAGAAAAAACATCTCCTAGTGCATCCATAGAGGAAGCTTGAAGAGCTGAAGAATTTATAGTTTTACCTATATAATTATTAAATCTACTAAGCCATACCTTTGTAAATATGGATAAAACAAGAAGTATAAAAGGAATAACTTCAAACTTTACATGAGTAGGATTAATAATTCTTGCATAAGAAGACTTTACAAATTCAAATCCGACTAAAAGAACCATAAAGGATACTATAAGTCCAGATAAGTATTCTATTCTTCCATGACCAAAAGGATGCTCTTCATCTGCAGGCTTAGAAGCTAGTTTAAATCCAAGCATAGTTATTACAGAAGAAGTGGCATCTGAAAGATTATTAAATGCATCTGCAGTAACTGATATACTTCCAGATACAATTCCAACTACAAGTTTTACTCCAAAGAGTATAGCATTAACTACTATTCCAATAATACTTCCTAAAAATCCATAGGAGTTTCTAACTTTTTCATTTTCAACATTTTCAGGGTTTTTTATAAAACGCTTAACTAATAATTGAGAGACCATTCTAAACACCTCGTAACTTTAATTAAATACAATTATAAATTATACCACTAACAATTACCAATTAACAATTATTAATTAACTATTAACTATTATCTATTATTTGAAAGAAGAACATAATTATGTTATGCTAAATTTATTAAATTTTCAATTAAAGTGAAGGAAAGGTTGATTGTGGATGAAGAATAAAGTTACATTAGCTAAGGATTTGATAGACTTTATATATAAAAGCCCAACGGCATTTCATGCTGTAGAAACTGTGAAGAGCATTCTAGATGAAAATGGATTTAATGAACTTAAAGAAACAGAGCAGTGGAATTTAAAAGCTGAAGAAAAGTATTATGTAATAAAAAATAATTCAGCAATAACAGCATTTGTTGTAGGAAGAGAAAGTATTGTAGAAAATGGATTTAGAATAGTAGGAGCACATACAGATTCTCCAACCTTCAGAGTTAAACCTCATGCTGAAATGACATCAGAGGGGAATTATTTAAAGTTAAATACGGAGGTTTATGGAGGACCAATCTTAAATACTTGGATGGATAGACCATTGTCTATAGCAGGAAGAGTTATTTTAAAATCCAATAATCCTTTGAAACCAAATTGTAAATTGGTAAATATAAAAAAGCCAATACTTATAATTCCCAACATAGCTATACATATGAACAGAGAGGTAAATAAGGGATTTGAAATAAATGCCCAAAAGCATACATTACCTTTAGTTGGAATGATTAATGATAAGCTTTCGAAGGAAGATTTCTTGCTAAACATTATAGCAAAGGAATTGAATATAGATAAAAGTGAGATACTAGATTTTGATTTGTTTTTATATGAATATGAAAAGGGCTGTATAATGGGAGCAAATGATGAGTTTATATCCAGTGGAAGATTAGATGATTTGGCTATGGTGCATGCAGCTCTAGAAGCCCTTATAAATTCAAAGCCATCGACCGCAACAAATGTTTTAGTGTGCTTTGATAATGAGGAAATAGGAAGTACTACAAAACAAGGAGCAGATTCTATATTCTTATCAAGTATTTTAGAAAGAATAGTAGAAAAGGAGCAAAGTGGGAAGGAAGCATATTTTAGAACTTTGGCAAACTCCTTCATAATATCTTCAGATTTAGCTCATGCAGTACACCCTAACTGGGAAGAAAAAACAGACCCTACTAATAGACCTATAATAAATAAGGGACCTGTAATTAAAATAAATGCTAACTTCAGTTATACTACAGATGCTTATAGTTCAGCTGTTTATGAAGGGATATGTAAAGAACGAAGTGTTCCTGTTCAAAAATTTGTAAATAGATCTGACTCAAGAGGAGGTTCAACTATAGGACCTATATCTTGGTCTCATGTGAATATTCCATCTGTAGATATAGGGACTCCAATACTTGCAATGCACTCTATAAGAGAACTTGGTGGAGTAGATGACCATTACTACATAGCTAAAAGCTTTGAAGGATTTTATTCTATATAACGTATAGAAATTATGGATTAGATTATAAAGCAGAATGGCTCAATTTATTTGAGATATTTATGAAGTTTATGTTGATTTTAAAATTCTAATGTGATAAACTAAAAAGAAAAAAATAAATATACCTGGGGTAGAGGTGCTATAATTAATAGTATTTATTCTTAGCGGCCGCGCGATGAGGAATAAAGAAAGGAATTATAGCCGAAGAAGAATAATGTAGGAAGTTATCTTCTGGCTTTGTATAAAATATATGCAAAGTTGTCACTATAATGGTGGAGAGCTACAGAGGTTACATACAATAGAAGCTAACAAGCAGCTATAGGTATAACCTTAGCTGCTTGTTTTTTTGTAAGATTTATTTGATTTTAAGAAATAACTCAAACACAATAAAAGTTTAGGGGGCAACATTATGAATTTATTTGGAAGCATGGAAATAAGAGAAAATACACTTTATATAGGTGGAATAAGCACTGTTGAGCTTGCCGAAAAATACGGAACTCCTTTGTATGTTTTTGATGAGGGGCTTATGAGAAACACATGCAAAGATTATTACAAGTATTTTAAAGTAAATGAGTCAAACAATAGGGTTGCATATGCGGGAAAGGCATTTTTGACTTTAGCTATGTGTAAGTTAATTGAAGAAGAAGGTCTTTGTTTAGATGTAGTATCTGGCGGAGAGCTATACACTGCTATGAAGGCAAACTTTCCAGCAGATAAAATTTATTTTCATGGAAACAATAAGACTCTAGAAGAAGTAGAAATGGGAATAGATTATGGAGTTTCAAGATTTGTAGTAGATAATTTTTATGAACTAGAACAAATAAATAAAATTGCAACAAGAAAAAATAAAGTTCAAAAGGTACTATTAAGAATAACTCCAGGGATAGAAGCGCATACTCACGATTATATAAAAACTGGTCAGATAGACTCTAAATTTGGATTTACTTTATCAAATGAAGATGCCTTAAAAGGAGTTAACATGGCGTTAGATCTCCCTGGTATTGAACTTGCAGGGTTACACTGCCACATTGGTTCTCAGATTTTTGACTTATCACCATATGAAGATGAAGTAGAAATAATGATGGGATTTATAAAAACTATAAAAGATGAATTTAACTATGAAATTGAAGAGCTAGACCTAGGTGGTGGGTTTGGAATTTATTATACAGAAGAAGATGAACCAAGAAGTACTAAGGAATACTGTGAAACTATAATAAATAAAGCAGATGAAGCTCATAAGAGATTAGGGATAAAGCTTCCAATGCTTACTATAGAACCTGGAAGATCTATAGTGGGAAATGCAGGGATAACTCTTTACACTATAGGATCTACAAAAAATATTCAAGGAGTAAGGAAATATATATCAGTAGATGGAGGAATGGGCGATAACATAAGACCTGCGTTATATAATGCTAAATATAAGTGCGTTGTTGCAAATAGAATGGAAAATGAAAAAAATGACTTTGTAACTATAGCGGGTAAGTGTTGTGAGTCTGGAGATATACTTATAAATGATACAAATATAGCGGACTCTGAAAGTGGAGATGTTTTAGCAATGTTTACAACTGGTGCATATGGATATTCCATGAGCAGTAACTATAATAAGATACCTAAAGCAGCTGTTGTATTTGTAAAAGATGGAGAAGCAAGACTTGTGTGTAAAAGACAAAGCTATGAGGACTTAATTGGAAATGAAATGTTTTAAATATTAGTTTTAGTATTTAAAAAATTGAAGTGTAAGGAGAAATTTCTCCTTACACTTTTTTACTGTAAGAATAAGTCGCTGTCGGCAGCTAATTCTTGAGAGGTGTTGTCAAACTCCCAGGTGGCTATATTATTTGCCACAATTGGGTCTCGTACATTGTCCGGCAATTTTGTATAATCAGTTTTAGAATATGATTTAACTATCTTTTGTGGAGCTTCTAAATAGTCCCTGTCCATTGCGAGATATCCACTATTCTTTTCTGTCATGGAAATCCCTCCTTATAAATTAGTTTGGAGAATTTAAATAGAGGAAAATATATTATCCTCAAGATTAGTATTCCACAGCTATTAAAAAAAATTACTTTTATTTTAAGTATATGTTTTAATTTTGGAGGCATATTAAATTGGTATATTCATAATATGTTCATAAAGTATAAAAAAAGTTAAATAAATAAATATTTTAATTAAGAAGGATAAAATGATGCCTTATAGAATAATAATAATAGGGTAATAATTATTATTAATAGGGAGGATTATAAAATGACTAAGTTAAATGAAATTTATAAATGTGGAATTTGTGGGAATATAGTTGAAGTAGTACATGAATCAGTAGGTACTTTAGTATGCTGCGGTAAAGAAATGATACATCTTAAGGAAAATACAGTAGATGCTGCAAAGGAAAAACATGTTCCTGTAATAGAAAAGATCGAAGGTGGCGTTTTAGTAAAGATAGGAGAAGTTGAGCATCCTATGCTAGAAGAACATCATATAGAATGGATAGAAGTTCTAACAGTTGATAAAGTTTATAGAAAGTATTTAAAAGTAGGCGAAAAGCCAGAAGCTATCTTTAAAGTTGATGAAGAAGTAATTGCAGCTAGGGAATATTGTAATTTACATGGTTTATGGAAAAAATAGTTTATTGATGATTAATAAAAATAATTAAGGTATATAATAATCCCTATATAACAAAATAATTGTTATATAGGGATTTTAGTTTTATAATAGTATATTAAGGAATAACATATAAATGTAACATATTATCGTAAATGAGAAGATTATAAAATGGAGGAATTTACAATGGAGCAGACAGAACAAAAGAAAGTTATATTTAGTGGAATACAGCCTTCTGGTGAATTAACTTTAGGAAATTACCTAGGAGCGTTAAAAAACTGGGTAAAGCTTCAAGAACAATATGATTGTTACTATTGCATAGTTGATATGCATGCTATAACAGTAAAACAAGAACCAAAGGATTTAAGAAGAAGAACTTTAGAAGTTTTATCTATATACATTGCAGCGGGGATAGATCCAGAAAAGAATACTTTATTCATACAATCCCATGTACCAGCTCATGCAGAAGCAGCATGGCTTTTAAACTGTAATACCTATATGGGTGAATTATCAAGAATGACACAATTTAAAGATAAATCTCAAAGATATGGAAATAATATTTCTGCAGGTCTTTTTAATTATCCAGTGCTTATGGTAGCAGATATACTTTTATATCAAGCAGATTTAGTGCCGGTGGGAGTGGACCAAAAGCAGCACTTAGAGTTAACTCGTGATGTTGCAGAAAGATTTAATAATACATACAGCGAAACTTTTAAAATACCAGAACCATATATACCTGAGGCAGGAGCTAAGATTATGGATCTTCAAGAGCCAACTAAAAAGATGTCTAAGTCCTCTGATAATCCGAATTCATATATACTTATAATGGACCCACCAGAAGTAATAAGAAAAAAAGTATCTAGAGCAGTAACTGACAGCTTAGGTGTAGTTAAATATAACGATGAGCAGCCAGGAGTTAAGAACTTAATGACTATTTTAAGTGTAATTAAGGGAAAAACTATGGAAGAAATAGAAAAGGAATATGAAGGCCAGGGTTATGCTCAGTTTAAAAAGGACGTAGCAGAAGCAATAGTTGGAGAACTTGAGCCAATACAGAAAAAGGTAAAAGATTTGGTAGCAAATAAGGAATACTTGGAAAGCATTTATAAAAAGGGAGCCGAAAAGGCAAGCTATGTAGCAAATAAAACCCTTAGAAAAATGCAAAAGAAGATAGGATTTATACCAGTATCAAGATAATGAAAATATTAGTAATAGAAAATTATATAATGTATAAAAGTGTATGCTTGTTTTTATTAAGCATGCACTTTATTTATTTAAAAGGGTTGCAAAATACATAGTTTTTGTATATCATATGATTATAAACGAATATGATAATATAAGGAGTGAGAAAGTTGGATTTAATACAGGTGATGAAAGCATTATCGGATGAAACACGTATGAGAATACTTAATATACTTAAAGAAGGAGATTTATGTGTTTGTGAAATAGAGGTTTTACTTGATATAAACCAGTCTAATGCATCAAGACATCTAAACAAATTAACAAATGCAAAGATTCTAGATTATTATAAGATAGCTAAGTATGTTTATTACAAAATAAATGAAGATACAATTGAAGAATTTCCTTTTTTGAAGGAAATAATTGAAAAGCATGCTATCAAGTTAAATCAGTGCAGAATAGATTATGAAAGGTTAATGAAATATAGAGAAAGTAACTTAAGTTGCGATGACTTAAAAGAAGGTAAGGTTTGCTTTAATAATTAACTTGAAATAAATAATATTACAATACGGAGGATGATTTTATGAAAGCAAAGGTAGCATTTATATGTGTACACAATTCTTGTAGATCACAAATGGCAGAGGCGCTAGGAAAGTTATTTGCAAGTGATATATTTGACTCCTACTCAGCAGGGACAGAACTTAGACCAAAGATAAATCAGGATGCAGTAAGAATTATAAAAGATTTATATAATGTAGATATGAATGAAACGCAAAAATCTAAGCTATTAGATGATATACCAGCGGTAGATATTGTTATAAAGATGGGATGTAATGTGGTTTGCCCGTATTTACCAGCAAAACACGTAGAGGATTGGGGACTAGATGACCCATCAGGTAAGAGTGATGAAGAATTTATAAAAACTGCAAAAACTATTGAAGAGAAAATAAAAGATTTAGCAAGAAGGATTAAAAACAATGAGATTAAGTTATAATTGGTAAAAATCGCACCATTGGAGTGGTAAAAGGAGGATTTTAAATGACTACTGAAAATAAAGAAGGCGGTAAGGGCCTTGGAGTATTTGAAAGATATCTTACTATTTGGGTAGCGCTATGCATTGTTGTAGGAATACTTATTGGTAAATTCATGCCAGCGATACCAAATACCCTTAATAAATTTGAATATTATAATGTATCTATACCAACGGCTATATTAATATGGCTTATGATATATCCTATGATGCTTAAAATTGATTTTTCCAGCATTGTAAATGCAACAAAGAAACCCAAGGGATTAATAGTAACTTGCGTTACTAACTGGCTTATTAAGCCTTTTACAATGTATTTAATAGCAGCATTTTTCTTAAAGGTTGTATTTAAGGCATTTATACCTGAAAACTTAGCAACAGAGTATTTGGCAGGGGCAGTGCTTTTAGGAGCAGCACCATGTACCGCAATGGTGTTTGTGTGGAGTTACTTAACTAAAGGAGATCCTGCTTATACTTTAGTCCAAGTAGCGGTGAATGACTTAATTATATTAATAGCATTTACTCCAATTGTAGCATTTTTACTTGGAATAAGTGATGTAACAGTTCCTTATGGAACATTAATACTATCAACTATATTATTTGTTGTAATACCATTAGTAGCAGGATACTTTACTAGAAAGTCTATAATAACAAACAAGGGTTTAGAATACTTTAATGATGTATTCTTGAAAAAGTTTGATAATACTATAATTATAGGATTGTTATTAACTTTAGTTATTATATTCTCTTTCCAAGGAGAAATAATCATAAATAATCCATTACACATTCTTTTAATAGCAATACCTTTAACAATTCAAACTTTCTTAATATTTGCAGTTGCTTATGGATGGGCTAAAGCATGGAAACTACCTCATTCAATTGCTGCACCTGCAGGAATGATTGGAGCAAGTAACTTTTTTGAACTAGCGGTTGCTGTTGCAATATCATTATTTGGATTAAAATCTGGTGCTGCACTTGCTACGGTTGTAGGTGTTTTGACAGAAGTACCTGTAATGCTTACTCTTGTTAAAATAGCCAATAATACTAGGGGCTGGTTTGATGGCGAAAGTACAATACAATAAAATATAATTATTATTTCATTATAAATTACTAATAAAACTTTCTGTTTGCTATCAGGAGTTTTATTAGTAATGATAATTTCACGTTAATAAGGCTAGGAATATATAAAGGTATATATTAAATATATATAAATGAAAGTAACAATAAATAATTTGTGTAATAAGGTGAAATAACATGTTAAAAGCAAAGTCAATAAAAGGCATAAGAACTTGCAGCTGTAAAAATGAAATTAAGATTACTAAAGTATCATCTGAGCTAACTTCTAGTGACATTATTGGTGCATGGAAGGCTAGATGGGGAATTAAAAGAATGAATTTTAAGGTAAGTCCAGGATTATATAGTATAGGAATTCCAGATAATAACTCCCCTGTATTTGTAACGGCTAATTATAAAATGAGTTTTGATTGTTTAAGAAAAGAATTAAAGTATATAAATGCTTATATACTTGTACTTGATACAAAGGGAATCAACGTATGGTGTGCAGCATCAAAGGGCACATTTAGCACAAATGAGCTAGTTAGTCGTATAAATAAGGTGAATTTATCACAAATCATATCTCATAAAACTCTTATATTACCACAATTAGGGGCAACAGGAGTATCAGCTCATGAGGTGCAGAAGAAAAGTGGATTTAAAGTTATTTATGGCCCGGTTAGGGCAGAAGATATACCAGAATTCTTAAATAATGGGCTTAAATCAACAAAAAAAATGCGTGAAGTAAGATTTAATTTTATAGATAGAATCGTATTAACTCCTGTGGAAATGGTTGGTTCAATGAAAATTTCTTTATATATATTTGGAGTAATGTTTTTGCTAAATTTATTGGGGTTAGGTAGTTTTAGTGGTATAGATGCAGTTTCTTACATTGGAGCAGTTTTAGTTGGATGCGTAGTTGTACCAATGTTTCTGCCTTGGATTCCTGGTAAAGCATTTTCATTAAAGGGATGGCTTATAGGGGCATTATGGGCTGTTGCAGTAATTTTTTTCAGTGATTCTCAAAATAATTTAAATTCTAATTTGTTGAAATCCACAGCATATTTATTAATTTTACCATCAGTATCTGCATATTATTCAATGAATTTTACGGGGGCTTCAACCTATACTTCATTTTCTGGAGTTTTAAAAGAAATGAGGATAGCTGTTCCATTTATATTAATTACGGTAGTTATGGGAATCATTACATTACTAGTTGGTAACTTTATAATCATCTAATGGTAGAGGGAGAAAAAATTATGAAGAATAAGTATTTAAGGAATGTTGCAACTCTAAAACTTTATGAAGAAAAGTGTACTGGTTGTGGTATGTGCTTAAATGTATGTCCCCATGATGTATTTGAAATAAGAGAGAGAAAGTCTCACATAATAGATAAGGATTCTTGCATGGAATGTGGTGCTTGTGCAAAGAATTGTGGATTTTCAGCTATTGAAGTAGATAGTGGAGTAGGTTGTGCTTATGCAATAATTGTTGGCAAGCTCACTGGAACTGAACCTAATTGTGGATGTTCAGGTGAAAACCAAGGATGTTGTTGAAATATGGTGAATTATACAAAATGAGGTAATGGTATAGAAAGAAGGTCATTAAAGAAGCAGCTGAATAATCCACGGCTTCTTCAAGTTTTTGAAGTATCTTCTTCATCCTATATCTTTTCTGGTAATAAGTAATTCCTTTATATAAGAAGATCTTCAGGCATAAGTTTAGCTTCATAAGGATAACTAGTTCCCCATAAGGACATCTGGTAGGAGACACGTTTTCTAAATCTTTCTATTCTTATTTGTGCAGTTATTTCACATTATTTTTGAAATAATAAATTATATAAAGATTAAGTAGTTTTATAATTTATATAACATGAATATTTTAGCTCTAATGAGAGTGAAAAAACAAAAAAATAGAAGAAAATATAAGATAATAATATATATTTTAAAGAGGTTAGTTAATACTGACCCTTTAATTTTTTTCACTTATAAAAATAATATTGACAAATATGAGAGATAAGCATATTATGAATATATACTCATATGCGTATATAAGGATTTCAATAAAATTACTTATATGAACACGAAAAGGAACAGAAGATTACATATATTTAGTTTTCTTTAAGAGATAGAAAGGAGATGTTTGGATGAGTAACTATATTTTATATGGGATAACAATAGTATTGCTACTTTCTTCTTATTTTAAAGATAAGAAAAAGACTAAGATGGCTTTAAAAAAGGCTTGGAAAGCCTTTGAAAATATACTTCCGGAATTTTTAGGTGTAATTATGATTGTAGGTATTCTTCTTGCAATATTGAATCCACAGGTTATATCTAGAATTATTGGAAAAGAATCAGGAGTGTTTGGAGTAGTTCTTGCTGCAATAGTTGGGGCTATAACATTAATTCCAGGATTTGTTGCATTTCCTACAGCAGCTATGCTTTTACAAAATGGTGCTGGTTATATGCAGATAGGAGCTTTTGTATCAACATTAATGATGGTTGGTGTAGTTACAATGCCAGTTGAAATGAAATACTTTGGTAAGAAGCTTACTATAAGGAGAAATATTTTTGCATTTTTATTTGCATTTATAGTTGCATTTATAATTGGAAAGGTGGTAGGTGGGATATGAAGAAACTTATTAAGAGATATAAATTCTTTTTATTTACTATCATTGTAACTTTAATTATAACAATAATTAATTTAGATACAGGATTAGAATCTTTAAATATTGCTGCCTACAGCTTTAAAGAAATGGCTATGGTTATTCCACCTGTTTTTCTACTACTTGGGCTATTAGATGTTTGGGTTCCTAGAGAAACTATGATCAAATATATGGGTGAGAAGTCAGGTGTAAAAGGAGTTATATTAGCTATAGTTTTAGGCTCAGCTGCTGCAGGACCGCTATATGGAGCTTTTCCTATCGCAGCAGTATTTATGAAAAAAGGAGTTAAGTTTAGTAATATTCTTATATTCATTGGAGCATGGTCAACTACAAAAATCCCAATGTTTTTATTTGAAATGTCCGCTTTGGGAGCTAAATTTGCCGTTACCAGACTTGTAATTGATATACCAGGAATTATTATAATTGCTTATATATTAGAACTCATGGTATCTAAAGAAGAGAAAATAAAGATTTGTAAAAATGCAGAACTTTTAGATTAATAAGTTTAAAACAAATTATATCATTTAGAAAGGAATTGAAATACAATGGATAAATTAACAGATTTTTTTAAAATGCTTTCAGATGAAACAAGAGTAAGAATACTAGTGCTTTTATATCATAAGAAACTTTGTGTTTGTGAGATATGTGGGGTAATGGAGGAGACTCAGCCTAAAATATCAAAGCATCTAGCAAAACTTAGAGATATGGGATTTGTTAAGGATGAAAGAAAAGAGCAGTTTATATATTACTATTTGAACTTTGATAATAAATTATTTGAAGGAGTCATAAAGGATATTGTTGAGAATATTCAAGAATATGAAACGTTAAAGAAGGATGTTGAAAAGGTTGATACCGCTGAAGAGTTTCTTAGTGCATGCAAAAGATAATTAAGCGCACATAATAATTGTAATTTTAAAATAATAAGGAATTGGAGGATAAATTTAATGAATTTAATAACTGGATTATTTGGTTTTCTTAATGATCAAATACTAAAGATGACATGGCTTTCAGAACTTATAAGGTTACTTGTTGAAGATGTATTTGGATTATCAATTAAGGAAAGATTAGGAGGAAGTATACACTTCTTCATATATGACACTATAAAGATTTTTATATTATTATCACTATTGATATTTATAATTTCTTATATTCAAAGTTACTTTCCACCTGAGAGGACAAAGAAAATACTTGGAAATATTAAAGGGGTAAAGGGAAATATATTAGGAGCATTGCTTGGAACTATTACTCCATTTTGCAGTTGTTCTAGTATTCCTATATTTATAGGATTTACCTCAGCAGGACTTCCACTTGGAATAACATTTTCATTTTTAATATCATCTCCACTTGTAGATATAGGTTCTTTACTGATATTAATGTCATTCTTTGGTGCTAAAGTTGCAATAGCTTATGTTGTGGTAGGGCTAATACTAGCTGTTATAGGTGGAACAATTATTGATAAGTTAGGTCTTGAAGATGAAATACAGGGATATGTTCGCGAGATAGAAAGTGTGGATGGTGAAATAATTGAAATGACTCGTGAAGAAAGAATATCTTATTCAAAGGAGCAAGTTAAAGATATATTTAGGAAGGTATGGTTGTATGTACTAATTGGAGTTGGTATAGGAGCGGCAATTCATAACTGGGTACCACAATCCGTTGTGGAAAGGGTAATAGGAAATAAAAATCCGTTTTCAGTATTACTTGCTACAGGTATAGGAATACCAATGTATGCTGATATTTTTGGTACGCTACCAATAGCAGAAGCACTATTTGGGAAAGGTGTAGGAATTGGTACAGTATTATCCTTTATGATGGCTGTAACTGCACTTTCATTACCATCAATGATAATGCTTAGCAAAGTTGTAAAACCTAAGCTTTTAGGAATATTTATAGCTATAGTTTCTATAGGTATCATTATTATAGGATATTCATTTAATGCATTTTCATATATGTTTATGTAAGTAAAATTATATTATCATTATTGAATAATTATAATATATTAAGTATAACTTTAAATTCAAAATATTGGGAGAGATTGGATATGTCAAAAAACTGGTATCCAGTAATTAATTATGAAACCTGCATAGAGTGCAAAGCTTGCATTAATAAATGTACTCATGGAGTTTATGACAAAAGTGAAGAAAAACCTGTGGTAATTTACACAGAAGGTTGTCTTGAAGGATGTAGAGGATGTCAAACTCTTTGCCCATCAGGAGCAATTGAATATGTAGGAGACACTGGAGCTAATTCATAAGGATGTAATTGTGGTTGTAGCTGTTCTTAGTTAAAGTTTTAGTGATTAGCGAGTTAAACTTGTTTTATTAGTATAAAATAGGGATAATAAATTTAAATTATATAAATAAGGATAAACTAAAATTAAGGGAGGAATTTATTATGAATATTAAAATTTTAGGAACAGGATGTACTAATTGTAAGAAGTTAGAGGAGAATGCAAGAAAGGCAGTAGAAGAATTGAGATTAGATGCTACTATTGAAAAGGTAACTGAAATTAAAGATATTATGAAATATGGAGTAATGAAAACTCCTGCACTTGTAGTAGATGAAAAGGTGAAAATTATGGGAAGAGTTGCAACATCTGATGAAATAAAAAAATACCTATAATTACTAAAGAGCCCCTTAATATGGGGCCTATTATATAAGAATAATATCATAATATCTTAATATAACGATATGGGGATGGAATAGTAAAATGAATAATAAAAGTAGGAATACTATGATAATGACGTTAAGTATAATGGCATTCTTTGCAAATGGAGATAACTATGCAGTCGCTCCATTGCTGATAAACATTACAAAGGATTTAAATATAGGAATAAGTAATGCAGCAGCATCAGTAACAGCGTATATGTTAACTTTTGGACTATTTACAATTATATTTGGTCCATTAGGAGATAGATATGGTAAAACTAAGATAATTAATATTGCAGCTTTTGGTACTGCTATATTTAGTATGCTTGGGGCATTTGCTTTTAACTTACCTTCATTAATATTTTTTAGAGCTATGAACGGTGCTTTTGGAGCAGGTATATTTCCAGTTACGATGGCATTAGTTGGGGAAAGTTTTGAAGCAGATAATAGACAAAAGGCTATAGGTAAGGTTATGGGCATGATGTTCTTGGGCGGAGCATCTGCTACTGCAATAGGAGGAGCATTAGCATACTTTGGTTCGTGGAGAATGGTTTACTTCATTTATGGTTTAGCAGAATTAATACTTGCCATTGTTATGATAAAGATATTGCCTAAAAGTCCAGGAGTTATAGAAAAATTGGAATTTACCAGAGTGTATAAAGAAGCTCTTTCTAATAAAAATTTAGTAAGCGTAGTGGGAACTATAATGTTGGTGGGATATAGTGTATTTGGAAGTTTTACTTATTCAGGAAAGTTAGTAGAAGGTAGAACAGGATATAATGTTTTTTATGTTGGACTTATATTAACGTTATTTGGGGTAGCAACAGTGGTAGGTGGGAGAATTGCTCCAAAGTTAAGATTAAAGTTAAAAAATAAGTTTTTATTATTTGCAGGACTATTAGGAAGCATTTCATTACTTGAGATATCTTATGTAAGTAGTCCTGTTTTAATAGGAATATCACTATTTGGTTTCGGATTAGCATTTGTATCACTTCAATCTACACTAGTTTCAACGGCTCAAGAGACTATGCCAAAGTTAAGAGGAACAGCAATGTCTCTTGCATCATTTAATATGTTTGTAGGGGGAGCGATTGGCACTGGTATAAATGGTAGAATTATAGAGGCTTCAAGTATAGGAGTAATCTTCTTAATGGCATCAGTAGCAATGCTATTAGTAGCATTTATTTCGTCAACAGTTGTAAAAAGGATAAATTCTCGTGCAAATCAACTGACAATGTAGTTATATATTAATGAAGTTTTGTAACCAATATAAAATTTTTATAATACATTAGTATTATAAAAGGCTATTATGGAGGTACTAGACATTGATTATAAAGATACTTGGTAGTGGATGCTCAAATTGTAAAAGACTTGAGGAAAATGCTAAAAAAGCACTAAAAGAATTAAGAGTCGATGCAAAAATAATTAAAGTAAAAGAGTATAAAGATATAATGTCCTATGGCGTTATGAGAACACCTGCCTTAGTGATAAATGAAAGGGTTGTAGCTTACGGTAGAGTCTTAACTGTAGGTGAGATTATAGACGTTATTAAAAATTACTGCTAATAAAATTTCTTTTAATTCAACAATAACTGCAAATAAATCTCAAAAGCTTGAATAAAATAGTAGTGTTATTATTATTTTATGGGGGAGTATAATGCCAGGAGATATATCAAAGCATACAAAGTATATTGTGGATTTACCTTATCCAGAGTCAAGGGTGGAAAGAAAAAGTGTGGAGTATGCAAATGTTCTTCTTCAAGATTATGCAGGAGCTGTAAGTGAATTTACTGCAATAAACCTTTATGTGTATCAACACATTGTAAGTGAAGGAGATTTTCATGACTATGCAGAACTTATAGGTGGAGTATCCATGGCGGAAATGAAGCACCTAGAGCTTTTAGGAGAAACTATTAAGTTATTAGGGATAAAGCCAATTTATATGGACTCTGCGTGCCCTCCAGGAAGACTATGGACCCCTACCTATGTTAATTTTACAGTTTATATAAAAGAAATGCTTTTAGAAGATATTAAAGCAGAAACAGAGGCTATAAAAAATTATAAATATCATATTTCAATAATAAAAGATAAGTATATAAGAGAACTTTTAAAAAGAATACTTGTGGATGAAGAGTTACACTTAAAATATTTCAAGCAGTTGTATAAAAAATATAGTAATATATGATAATTTATAATTTGAGGGATACATGGTGAAGTATTACTATGTATCCTATATTTTTATTCAAATATTGAAGTGATTTTTAGTGTGTTTAATCTTTAATTTAATATATGATTATGAAGTTAACTCAAAGTGAGTGATACTAATTGATTATATAGGAAACAATATAACTATGAGAAAATATATATTTAAGGTTTAAAAATAAATAATAAATGTTATAATATTGTAGGAAATACTCACAAGTTTAAGAAGAGGAGAGTTTTGCGTGGAAGATTTAGTTAAAGAAATAGAGAGAAGAAGAACTTTTGCCATCATATCCCACCCGGATGCTGGTAAAACTACCATAACTGAAAAACTGCTTTTATACGGAGGTGCCATAAGACTTGCAGGTTCCGTTAAAGCTAGAAAAGCTAATAAGCATGCAGTATCTGACTGGATGGAAATAGAAAAACAGAGAGGTATATCTGTAACTTCTTCTGTTATGCAGTTTAACTATGATGGATACTGCATAAACATCTTGGATACCCCAGGTCACCAAGATTTCAGTGAGGATACATATAGAACACTTATGGCGGCAGATAGTGCTGTAATGGTTATAGATGCTGCAAAGGGTGTTGAGGAACAAACTAAAAAACTTTTCCATGTATGTAGTTTAAGAGGAATACCTGTATTTACATTTGTAAATAAAATGGATAGAGAAAGCAGAGATCCTTTTGAATTAATGGAAGAAATAGAGAGCGTACTTGGAATTCGTTCCTATCCTATGAATTGGCCTATAGGATCTGGGGCAGATTTTAGAGGAGTATATGATAGAAACAGAAATGTAATTGAAGTATTTAATGGTGGTAATCACGGACAGACTCAAGTAGAAGCTTTAGAAGGTGAAGTAAACGACCCAGTATTTAAAGAGCTTTTAGGAAGTGCACTTCATGATAAACTTATAGAAGATATAGAACTATTAGATATAGCTGGAGACGATTTTGATATAGAGCAGGTAAGAAAAGGTGATCTTACTCCTGTATTTTTTGGAAGTGCCCTTACAAACTTTGGTGTAGAGCCATTTTTGAAGGACTTTTTGAATCTATCCACATCACCGCTTCCAAGAGAATCAGATCAAGGAGAAGTTGATACCTTCGAAGAGGAGTTTTCAGCTTTCATATTTAAAATTCAGGCTAATATGAATCCTGCGCACAGGGATAGAATTGCGTTTATGAGAATATGTTCCGGTAAGTTTAAAAAGGGAATGGAAGTATTCCATATTCAAGGCAAAAATAAAATTAAGCTAGCACAGCCACAACAATTCTTAGCACAGGATAGAGAAATAGTAGAAGAGGCTTATGCAGGAGATATCATAGGAGTTTTTGATCCAGGTATTTTTAGCATAGGAGACACTTTGTGTAAGAGCCCTAAAAAGTTTAAATTTGAGGGCATTCCAACTTTTGCACCAGAACATTTTGCTAGAGTTAAAACTATGGACACTATGAAGAGAAAGCAATTTGTAAAGGGAATTACGGAAATATCCCAGGAAGGTGCAATCCAAGTATTTAAGCAGATAAATATAGGAATAGAAGAAATAATAGTTGGAGTTGTAGGTGTACTACAATTTGAAGTATTAGAATATAGAATGAAAAGTGAATATAATGTAGATATAAAAATGGAAAGACTTCCTTTTAGATATGTAAGATGGATTGAAAATACTGATATAGATGTAGAATCCCTTAGTATAACTAGTGATACTAAGATTGTAAAAGACTTAAAGGATAGAAGCTTAATGTTATTCCAAAGTGATTGGGCTATAAGTTGGGCGCTAGATCACAATAAAGGAGTAGTTTTATCCGATATTGGTAAGAGTGAGTAATTAGTTAACGGGTTGCATAATTTATAGTAATCCACGATTTCGTTATAAATGAGCACATCTCAATTTGCTGGGATGTGCTCATTAATTATGCAAGTTTTATGTGGAAGGTTCAATATTATCTTAAAATACTGCGTTTATATTTTCCTTCTTCCAAATAAAGCATCTACAACAAATATCACTGCAGCAATTATCAGTAATAAGTGTATAAGACTACCACCAATTCTAAATATAAGACCTATAATCCAAAATAAAACTACAATTCCACCAATCCATCTTAAAATACCCATAAAATCACCTCTACATTTATTATTGGTTATAACATGTTTATAGTATTAACATAATTTTATGGTTTTATCCAACTTGCCACTTGCCATGTGGGTGGCACTTAACAAATAAAAAAGAGAAAAATCTCTTTTGAGATTTTTCTCTATATTTTCTTAGTATCTTCTGTCGTTTCTGTTAGCTTTTCTAGCTTTTCTGCACTCTGGGCATCTTACTGGCTCATTTTCAAATCCTTTTTCTTTGTAAAAAGCCTGTTCTCCCTCAGTGAATACGAATTCCTTACCACAATCTTTACATACGATAGTCTTATCTGCCATTTAAAACAACCTCCTTAATATCATAGGAACAGGGTAATTTTTCATGGATAATCCTCCTACGATAAAGGAGATATCTATCTGAATAAATTAACCTTCCTTATTAAAACCGGAGAAGATCTCCTAGAGAATATTATAGCATAATTTAATAAAAAAACAACTAGGATTAGTAAAGTTATGTAATTTTAAACTGCCTATTTTGGCAATGTTTTAAGAAATTTGGGCAAGATAATAACCAATAAATTATGCATTAAAAATTCAGGATTCATAATTAAAAATTAAAGTAATATATATGTTATAATATATATATAGTAATTTATAAGGTGAGTTAAGAGGGTATATATGGATAAGAAAAGGCTTATAAATTTAATAAAAAAAGGCGAAGGAATAAAGCTAGATTTTAAGCAAAAATTAGAGCTAGATATGGAAAGTTCACGAAAGGAATTAGCTAAGGATATATGTGCTATAGCAAATTCCAAAGGTGGAAGAGGATACTTAATAATAGGAGTAGAAGATAAAACAAAGAAAATTATCGGAATAGGTGATGAGTATAAATACAGTGAAGAACAAATTCAACAAATAGTAAGCTCAAGATGTGAGCCGCCTATACCAATAAATTTAGAATTCGTAGATATAGAAAATAAGAGGATAGCTATAATAAATATATATGATGGGCCACAAAAACCTTATCAAATTAGAGAAACTGGAGCTTTTTATATAAGAAGAGGATCTACTACAGATACTATGAGAAAAGAGGAAATTATATCAGCCCTTCAAGAAAACTTAAGTTTAAATTTAGAACTTTGTCCAATTGTAAATAGTACTTTAGACTGCATAGATAATTCTTTAGTAGATAAGTATTTTATGTTTAAAGGAATTGAAGCAAATGATAATAATAGAATAGAACTTATGGAAGGTGCATCAATAATAAACTTTGATGGAGATATGAATAAATATGTTTTAACTTTAGGAGGAGTATTAGTATTTTCTAGAATGAGTTACTTGTTTGCGCCTCACAGTATGATAAAAATAATTAATAAAGTAAATAAGAATTTTCCAGAGAGTATGGTAATCCAAGGAGATCTACTCTCCATGTTAGATGAAGGTGAAGATGTAATAAGAGAGATACTTCCTAAGACATATCCAGTTAAGGCTATATATGAGGGATTAAGCAATGCCATATTATACAGAAATTATGCTTTATATTATACAGAAATAGAAGTAATTATAGAATCAAATAACATAATTTTAAATAGTCCAGGAAATCTATTGTCTAAGCATTTAGAAAATAATCATAGCTTTTTAAAAAGAAACATGTGGATTTATGAAAAGCTTATAACCTTAGATGACAAAGGAAGATTTTTAAATTCAGGAAGAGGTTTTGCAAGAATTAAGGCACAATTTAAGGGCAAAGCTAGAGTGAGTTTCGTAAATTCTTTAAAAGAAGAGAAGTTTAAAATTATTTATCCAGGAACTAAATTTTATAAGTAACGGAATATTTCGGCAAGGATATAATAATAATAAGTAATAATATAAGGCGTAAATAGGTGCTGAAAATGGTTGTATAATACATGAAAAATAAAAGTAAATAAAGGTAGAAAAATGTTTTTAAAATATTCAGTCAATTGTATTGAAATAATATTTCTTGTATTATATAATTTAGTTACAGGTAACCTAAAAACCTAAAAAATATAGTTAGGGGTGGTAATCATGATTCAAGTATTTTGCAGCCAGAGAGGATCAGGTAAGACTAAAGCATTGATACAAATGGCAAACAGCAAAGTTGAGACAGAAAAAGGACACATTGTTTATATTGACGATGACAAAAGGGCTCTATTTGAATTACACAGACAGATAAGATTTATACCAACCTGCGATTTTAAAATTAAAAACTATGAGAATTTTTATGGATTTTTGTGCGGCATAGTGTCACAAGATTACGATATTGACACCATTTTCGTTGATGGCTTATTTAATGTTGTAAATCTTGATAGGGATAGTGCGGCACATTTGTTTTATCACTTAGAACAGTTAAGTGAAGATTATAACGTAGACTTTTATATAAGTGTTAATGAGGAAGAAAATATTCCTGAGTGTATGAGAAAATACATGAGTGATTTGTATGTAAATGATTTAGTGTATGCTTAATAACTTAAGCTGATGGATGAGAAAATTACTTTTAGTTAATAGGGGAGAAAATTACTTTAAGTTCATATATAATGTAAACGTATGTTTTGATTGAAAATCAATATTTCTAAGTTGCAAATAAGGTTTAAGAATGGGATACTTTTTATGTTAAAATATTGGAGAAAACCTTAGGGCTGAAAATTAATTCAGCCCTAAGGTTTTTTATCCGACCGATGCTATTGCTAACAGGGATAAGCACTGATATGCGCCTGGATAAGTTCTTCTAAGGTTCAGATGGAGCAAATATTCCTTATAAGCAAACTCCACCTAAACCTAAGAATCACTTGATAAGGTTGATAAAAATTTCATTTATATATATACTATACATATATAAAAATTGGGATATTAAACTAAGTAATAAGGAGGTAAGCTTAATGAGCAATGTATTTGATGTACTAATGGAACGTGGATACATAAAACAATTAACTCATGAAGAAGAAATAAAAGAAGCATTGGGAAAGGAAAAAGTTACATTTTATATAGGTTTTGACCCCACAGCAGATAGTTTACATATAGGACACTTTCTTCCTATGATGATGATGGCACATATGCAAAGAGCAGGACACAGACCTATTGCACTTGTAGGTGGCGGTACTGTAATGATAGGAGACCCTTCAGGTAAAACAGATATGAGAAAGATGCTTGATAAAGAGACTATTAATAAAAATGTACAGAGTATAAAAGGTCAATTATCAAGATTTATAGATTTCAGTAATGATAAGGCAATTTTAGCTGATAATGCAGATTGGCTGCTAAAACTGAACTATGTAGAATTTATAAGAGAAATAGGGGTGCATTTTTCAGTTAATAAAATGCTTACAGCAGAGTGCTTTAAGCAAAGATTAGAAAAAGGACTTTCTTTCTTAGAGTTTAACTATATGCTAATGCAAGGATATGATTTCTTAGAGCTTAACAGAAGATATGGCTGTACTATGCAGTTAGGCGGAGATGATCAGTGGTCCAATATGTTAGCTGGAGCTGACCTTATAAGAAGAAAAGAAAGTAAGGCAGCATATGCCATGACCTGTACTTTGCTTACTAATAGTGAAGGAAAGAAAATGGGTAAGACTGAAAAGGGAGCATTGTGGCTTGATAAGGAAAAAACTACTCCATATGAGTTTTATCAATACTGGAGAAATGTAGATGATGCAGACGTAGAAAAGTGTTTAGCATTATTAACATTTTTACCTATGGATGAAGTTAAAAAACTAGGAGCCTTAGAAGGTGCAGAAATAAATGAAGCAAAAAAGGTTCTAGCTTTTGAAGTTACAAAGCTTATCCATGGAGAAGAAGAAGCAGTTAAAGCGAAGTCAGCTGCAGAAGCTTTATTTGGAGCAGGAAAGGACATGAGTAATGTTCCTACAGCAACTATAACTAGAGAAAAGTTAAACTTAAGTATATTAGATATACTTGTTGAAACTAAAGTATTACCTTCTAAAGGTGAAGCTAAAAGATTAATTCAGCAGGGTGGACTTAGTATAAACGATGAAAAGGTTACAGATGCAGCTAGAATAGTTACCGAAGAAGATTTTAAAGATGGAGCTATGATAGTAAAAAGAGGAAAGAAAAATTATAACAGAATAGTAATTGAATAGATGGATTCCTTGAAGCATGAAATTTACATCTAGGGAAAGGTTCATTTTACCAGATGTAAATTTCATACAAATAAGGTGTGAAAACTTATTACAAAGCATTAATGAAAAAATCGGATCACGTCCGATTTTTTGCTTTTTATTAAGTACTAATTATTAAATATGCACTATAATTTAGATATAGTGTTTCCACATAATTATGGCATCCTCGCCATTATCGCTGTAATAGTTTTTTCTAACGCCTTCTTCTATAAAGCCAAATTGTTTATAAAGATTTTGAGCAGATAAATTGGATTTGCGAACTTCCAAGGTAAGACCTATTAGGTTTTCATTTTTACTTATGAACATTAACTTATCCATTAATAAAGTTCCAATTCCCTTACGTCTGAAATCTGGATGTACTGCAATATTTGTGACATGGCCTTCATCAACTATAATCCAAAGTCCTGCAAAGCCTACCACAATATCATTTTCCACGGCTACCACGTATCTTGCATGGGTATTAGATGTTAGTTCTCCTTTAATAGAAGTTATACTCCAGGATATTGGAAAGCATAGCGTACTTATTTCATATATAGAAAAAATGTCTTCGAGATCGGCTACTCTAATTTCAATTTCGTTATTATTCATCTTTATTACAAGAATTTCTCCTTTCATATTCTCTTTCAGCTTGAGACTTTCTTAGATATATAGGAGCAAAGCTGTAAATATCTTCGTAAATACCAGCTTTTAGAAGGGACATCCCTATTTCTCCTATGCAAGATGCTCTTACCACATTTAAACTTGCAGGAGCAAAATTGGCATTTGGAATTTGAGATAAAATTTCATCTCTAAATTTATCTGTGCAATCTCCTATAAAACATACATCTTCATTTTTGTTTTTTATTATTTCTAGTAACTCTTTTAATGAAATAGCTGAATGCTCTAAGATCTGTGTTAAATTGCCTTGTTCAAACTTATATAAGGCAGTGTAAACATTATCTCTTAAGGCATCCAGTATAGGGCATATTATACCATTAGTATATGCCATAGCACCTGCAAGTGCATCCAAAGAAGATACAGAAACAAAGGGTTTACCTGTGCCTTGGCTTAGCCCCTTTATGGTTGCAGCTCCAATTCGAAGACCTGTAAAAGAACCAGGGCCTTTGGAAACCACAAAGCCATCTATGTCTTTTATAGATAAATGTAAGCTTTTTAGCAAATACTCAATCATTGGCATTGTAATAACTGAATGCTGCTTTTTATAGTTAAAGATTATTTCACCTAAGAGCTTGGTATCATCTAAAATAGCACAGGTTGCAGATTCTGTAGCTGTATCTAAACTTAAAATTTTCATAGTTTAATCTCCTTTATGTAATCATATCTTTTGCCAACATAGGTAATTGAAACTTTCCTTTTATGAATATCATCTCCGGAAGTTTTTTCAATATTTATCTCAATGTGTTCATCAGGAATAAGTTCTTCTATAAGGTTAGACCACTCAATTACGCTTACACCTTCACCAAATATGTATTCATCAAAACCAATTGCTGCAATTTCATCTGGATCGTTTACTCTATACACGTCAAAGTGATATAGTTTTAATCGGCCATCATATTCATTTACTATGTTAAATGTAGGACTTGTTATATTATCATCTATTTCTAAGCCCTCAGCAATACCTTTAGTTAGATGGGTTTTCCCAGTACCCAAGTCTCCATTTAGGCAAATTATATCAGAAGGGTTGCAAAGTTCTCCTATCATTTTACCTATTTTAAAGGTATCTTCTATATTTTTGCATATAAATTCCATAAAAAAACCTACTTTCTAATATCCTTTATTATAATATTTTATCCTAATTTATTAAAAAAGAAAACTTAAGAGTAAAATATATAGATGCAATATTACTTTATACAAGCTAATGCTTCTTTTAAATAAGATATTGCTTTGCTACATATGAAATTATTTTTTGCCATGTCGTCCATAATAGAAAAAGCTTCTTTATCAGATAAGCTCTTTCTATAGGGACGTTCTTCAGTGAGAGCTTGATAAATATCGCATACCCCCATTATTCTGCTCTCTTCTGAAAGTTCATTTGAAGATAAAGCTCGTGGATAGCCTTTTCCATTCAATTTTTCATGATGATTAGAAGCCCAATCACTTATATCCGGTATAACTTCTATTTTATCTAAGATAACTTTAGTGTAATAAACATGAGATTTTATTATACAAAACTGTTCTGTACTTAGTGAACCGTTCTTTTCTAAAATGCTATTTGGTGTAGCAAGTTTTCCTATGTCATGAAGCAATCCCGCAATTTTCATTTTCTGGCATTTTTCATTACTATAACCTATATGTTTAGATACATTATAAGCAAGTTCAGATATCCCTTTAGAATGACGAGCGGTAAAATTGCTTTTATTATCAATTATATTTCCAAAAATATGAGCTATTTTTTCAAATTCATCTAAATTTAAGTATATATCAAATTTAGGCAAGAGGTCTCTTATTGTAATATCCATAAGATCAATATTAGCTAAGTTAAACCAAAAATAATCTTTACTGGAGCATTTTAAAAATGCTTGAACTAAATCAGGAGAAAAAATCACATTAGTATATTTTTTTATCCAGCTAGACATAAACTCTTTTTGCATATAACAAGGTTTAGAGTTATCATATAAAAGATCTAGTAGATCTGAAAGTCTTATTATTTGACTTATTAAAGGAACGTCGTTACCTTTTAATTTCATAGGGCCTGTACCATCATAATTTTCATGATGATATAATATAAAAGTACTTAAATTATCAAGCTTAGGAAAGTCGCAAGTTATTTGTGCGCCTATTGTACAATGATCCTTTATAAAATTAGGGTTAGAATGACTTTGGCTAAAGAAATTTGAAGCTCCTATATCGTGAAGTAAAGAAGAAATGTATAATTCTTTTATTGTTGAGTAGTCTAAATGTAAAGAGTGAGCTATCTCCAAACTTATATAACATACTCGTTTTGAATGATTTGTAATTGCATGTTTGGAATAATTGATATTAGATACTTCTTCTATAATAATATTATTGTTATTGTCATCTAATGCGCTCATTTGAGCCAAATCTAATGCCAAAGAAAGTGCTCTTATAATTTTGTTCATATTTATCTTCATAATTATAAACATCCTTTCTTAAATTAATAACTTATTTTATAATAACCTGTAAGTTATTCTAAGTAAATACATCTTTGCATTATATGGATACTTTAGGTAAAATATATATTAAATATATGTATACATTAAGAGGTGAAATAATTGAAAAAATTATTTTATGTAGTAATTTTATATATGGCAGCGGTTTTATATAGCTGTACTCCTGTGGAGAGTACAATTAACAATGAATGGAAGAAGCCTATAGAAAAAGAAGAACAAGTCTTGTTAAATATAGTAACTACAAATAAATTTATATATAATATGACATTAGAATTAACTAAGGATAGACACTATGTGAGTTATATGTTTAAAGATCCCTCACAAGGCATGAATTTTAAATATACAGATGATAGTTTAAGTAACATTTCGAAACAGGACTTATTTATATATAATGGAGTAGGGTTAGAGCCTTGGGACAAGGATTTCATAGATAGTTTAAGCAAAAATAAATTAGGAGTCACAAGTGCTTCTAGAGGTGTAAAACTTATAGCTTATAATAAAGAAAAGAAATATGGTAAGAGAACAATAAAAGATAATCCTTATTACTGGCTTAATATAGATAATTATAAAATTTCTATTTTAAATATTAAAAATGCATTACAGGATAAGGACCCTCGAAATAATGATTATTACGAAAAAAATTTTATGGAGCATTTAAAAAAAATAGAGCCTTATGAGAAGGATTTTAAAAAAATTTCAAAAGAACTTGAGGGAAATGTAATATTTTTTAGAGAAGAGGAATTGGAATACTTTGTAAAATATGTAGGATTAAAGAGTATTAATTCATTAACTATTAAGAATGATAAGGATTTAGAAGAAAAACTAAATGCCGAAGAAAATATTTTATTTATGTATAATAATAATGAAGAACTAAAGAAAAACGAGGAAATAATAAAAAAATATAATATGCATCCAGTAAAGATACATGTATACGAGGAAAACTTTACTTACATAGATCTATTAAAAAATAACTTATCTAACCTGAAAAAAATTAAAGTAAAGAAAGAGTGATTTAATTATGTTTTTTATAGGTGTATTTGGAATTGAAGAAAAGCATAAGGAAATAAGAAATATTCAAAATATGGTTTGTAAAGATTGCGAAAGAATGACTACATATGAGCTTATAGAAAAATATAACTTTTTTCATTTCTTTTTTATACCTATATTTAAGTGGAACTATAGATATTATTTAAAATGCAGAAGCTGCACTGCGGTTTTTGAAATACCTAAGGAGCTTGGAGAAAGACTAAAGGTAGGTGAAAATCCAGTAATTAATGATGTGGATTTAAATCCTATGTTTAGGGGAGAAAATTATACAACACTTATTAGATGTAGTAATTGTGGAAGAGAGATGGAAACGGGATTTCAATACTGCCCACATTGTGGATATAAGTTATAGATTATGTTAAGAATTTTAGCTAAGCGACAATGCTTAGCTTCATCTGTTTTTTTGCTCAAAAGATAACAGAATAAGGGTATAAACTATAACCTTTAGAAGTACACTAAAAATATGTTAAAGTCTAGGAATAATTCTAATGAATCTATGAGAAAATTAAGAGAAAAGATACATTTAAGCTTGCAGAACAGAATATATATGATTACTCCAAGGTATTAATGAAATACTTGAACACGAAATTGAATTTGGAGAAGTATAACGATATAAACAAAGAATCTTTAGCTGCTTTGGTTTATAAGCGGTTAAGAAAATGCTAATAAAAGCAAATAAAAGGTTCTAGTAGATTTTATAATCTATTAGAACCTTTTATTTTAAACGCTTCTATATTATATCTGGCAGGGGCACGAGGACTTGAACCCGGAACCAACGGTTTTGGAGACCGCTACTCTACCAATTGAGCTATACCCCTTCATTACGAAGATTATTGTATCATCAAGGAGGGAATATGTCAACACTTTTTTATATAATAATTATATATGTTAGTTTTATAAGAGTATTTCTTGAAACCTATAAATCATAATGATAAAATGTATTTGTTAAAAATTACTATAGAATAGGCTTTTAAAGAGCTACTTTAAATTGGAGGAATTAAATTATGCAGGAATATGATATTGTTATAATAGGTGGAGGTCCAGCAGGACTTGCAGCTGCAATTTCTGCAAAGGAAGAAGGGGTAGGAGATATCCTTATACTGGAGAGAGGAAATGAGCTTGGAGGAATTTTAAATCAATGTATACATAATGGATTTGGACTTCGTACATTTAAGGAAGAACTCACAGGTCCTGAATATGCACAAAGATATATAAATAAGATAGAAAAATCAAATATAGAATATAAGCTAAATACTATGGTATTAGATTTAAGTAGGGATAAGATTATAAGTGCTGTGAATCCAGATGAAGGCATATTGGAAATAAAGGCAAAGGCAGTAGTGCTGGCTATGGGATGCAGAGAAAGGCCAAGAGGAGTATTAAATATAACAGGTGGTAAATGTGCAGGGATATTTACTGCAGGAACGGCGCAAAGATTTGTAAATATTGAGGGATATCTTCCTGGGAAGGAAGTTGTGGTTTTGGGTTCTGGAGATATAGGGCTTATAATGGCAAGAAGGATGACTCTTGAAGGAGCCGATGTTAAGGCTGTAGTAGAATTTATGAATTATCCTGTAGGGCTTAAGAGAAATGTTGTACAATGTCTTGATGACTTTGACATTCCTCTAAAGTTAAGTCATACAGTTATAGATATAAAAGGAAGAGACCGTCTTGAAGGAGTTACCATAGCAAGGGTAGATGAAAATGGGAGAACTTTAAAAGGGACAGAAGAATTTATTGAATGTGATACTTTGATTTTATCTGTAGAGCTCTTACCTGAGAATGAACTATCGAGAAAAGCGGAAGTTGAACTTTCTAAAATTACAGGAGGTCCTATAGTAAATGAAAGCTTAGAAACTAATATAGATGGTATATTTGCTTGTGGGAATGTTCTTCATGTATATGACCTAGTGGATAATGTAAGTATGGAAAGTCACATAGCTGGAAAAAATGCAGCATTATATGTAATGGGGATGAATTTTCAAAATGGTGAAGATGTGACGGAAATAGTATCAGGTAAAGGCGTAGCATATACGGTACCTAAATATATAAATGTTAAAAATGTAGAAGAATATGTTGAATTGAGCCTTAGAGTAAATAATGTATTTAAGAATAGCCATATAGATATTTATTTTGATGATTTGCTAGAGAAGCGTATTGAAAAGGAAATACTTACACCAGGAGAAATGGAAATATTAAAGGTAACAAAGGATATGTTTTTAAAGTGTCCAAATTGCAGTAAGATTACTATAAATGTAGAAGAAGAGTAGAAGAAGAGTAGAAGTTAAGTTTCTATAAATATTAAAGTGAGTGTCTAAAAAAGTTTTTTTAGACACTCTTTACATATAAGCATTTTCCCTTTATTAGCTGAAATAGAATTTTCAGCAGTGATTCCTTTTCCGCATATGTTGCAAGAAGTTAAATTATTGGGTGAGGGGATATTTTTTTTAGCAGAGTTACCTAGGTTCTTTTTATTAGAAGGAGGTTCATATTCTATTGGTATGTCATTAGTTTCCTTTTTGCATATATCATATCTCATGGTATATATACTTTCAGCAAATAATTCTAGTTCAAATCTAGGATTTTCTTTATCGTAATATTCTTCTATTATAAGTCTTCTGATCTGAGCATCATTTATAATTAATCCGCTTTTTTCTATACCATCAAAAATGCTTTTAGTAATATTGTTTGTATCAGGATGTCTCTTTTGACTTTTATAATAAACCTTGAGGACTGCAATTAATGCTTCTGTAAGTACTATATGAGGATTTTGAATTCTAGCAGCATAGGCAATTTCTTCTTCATAAAGGGCGTATCTATCATGGTATTTCCCTGAATTATAAGGTAAAATTGCTCGTCCCTTTAAATTTGATAGCTTAAAGTTCGATTTGGATATAGGAGAACCTTTTACTATAACCTTGGCATACTTATTCATATTAATCACCTTTTGTTTATATAATTATGTACAATAAATTTCAATATTAAAATGAGATCTTATTTAATAATAGCATAATAAGTTCCATCGATACAAATATTTGATTATAAGGTACTAATAAAGTATAATAATTTATTGAACTTACAATATAAAATTTAAAATGAAAACAAATTTAAATATATCTAATAATTGAAATATAAGAGAGGTAAAAGTATGGAGAAGAAAATTAAAATTCTTGCTATAGAGAGTAGCTGCGATGAAACTTCTGCAGCGGTAGTGGTAAATGGAAGAGATGTACTTTCAAATGTTATAGCTTCTCAAATAGATACACATAAAAAGTTTGGAGGAGTTGTTCCTGAAGTAGCTTCGAGAATGCATATTGAGGTAGTTGGTGCAGTGGCTAAGGAGGCAATAGATAAAGCAAATATTAGCTTTGAAGATATAGATGCAATAGGTGTTACGTATGGACCAGGTCTTGTAGGGGCATTGCTTGTGGGTCTTCAATATGCTAAGGCATTGGCTTTTGCTTTGGATAAACCACTTATTGGAGTAAATCATATTGAAGGTCATATAAGTTCAAATTTTATTCAGCATAAAGATTTGGAGCCACCTTTTGTGTGTCTTGTAGTATCAGGGGGGCATACATTTGTAGTATATATGAAAGATTACGGTGAATTTGAAGTAATGGGCCAAACTAGAGATGATGCAGCAGGAGAAGCTTATGACAAGATAGCCAGGGCGTTAGGATTAGGATATCCAGGTGGACCTAAAATTGATAAGCTTGCTAAAGAAGGAAATGAAGATGCAATAAAATTTCCAAGAGCAAACTTTCATGATGATACATCCTTGGATTTTTCATTTAGTGGATTAAAATCTGCAGTTTTAAACTATTTAAATTCTATGGAAATGAAAGGTGAAGAGATCAATAAGGCTGACGTGGCAGCATCTTTCCAAAAGGCAGTAGTTGAGTTTCTAGTTGATAATGCAATGAAAGCTTGCAAGATTAAAAAAGTAAACAAAATAGCAGTAGCAGGAGGAGTGGCATCTAACTCATGCTTGAGAAGTACCTTAATTAATAGAGGTCGTGAAAATGATATAGAGGTGTTATTTCCAGAACCTATACTATGCACAGACAATGCTGCCATGATAGGAAGTGCAGCGTATTTTGAGTTTTTAAAGGGAAGGGTATCTTCCATGGAGTTAAATGCAGTACCAAATTTAAAATTAGGGCAAAGATAAAAAAGCTGTTTTGCAGCTTTTTTATTTTTTGTTAAATTAGTTGCAGAATCCTTAGTGAAAAAACAAGTGAATTCAATACGAAAACTAAAAGGATAAATTAGGTACAAAATGTTAAGAATTTCTAAATGAAATTGATTACATTAACTATAAAAAGTGAAATTTGGGATTTTAAAAATTGCAATTTTTAGTCAATGGGTCTATAATGGAAAATAATAAAAATTAATAATCGGCTTATGATTTGAATTTACATAAATCAATGGTAATGCGTTGGTGGTAAAGGGTTGTAGGTGGTTAATTGTTTTAATAGTTTTGTGCATAAACATAATTGAGATGTATTAAATATGCTAAAAACTAAATGCTTTAATGTTTTAAATCAGAGGAGTAAAAGATTGAGTTTTAAAGTATTATTCAAGTTTAAGAAAAATGAAGGGGGCTTCTAAAAAATGAAACGAAGAGTACTAGCATTATTGATAACCAGTATGGTTATAACAACAACGCTTCTAGCAGGATGTGGAGGAGGAGATAAACAGACAACTAGTGGAAATGCTTCTGCGCCTAAAACACTTATTTATGCTCAAGGTTCTGATCCTAGAGGATTAGATCCAGCTTATGTTGATGATGGAGAGTCAGCTAAGATAATTGTAAATGTGTATGAAGGATTACTTCAATATAAAGAGGGGTCAACAGAGGTAGAGCCATGTCTTGCAACAGAATGGAAGATAAGTGATGATGGAAAAGAGTATATATTTAAACTACGTCAAGGAGTGAAATTCCATGATGGAACACCATTTAATGCAGATGCAGTAAAGTTTAATATAGATAGACAAATTCCACCTCAAGCAAAAGATGATATGCCATATGCCTCATTTACTTTTGCGCCAGTGGAGAAGGTTGAAAAAGTAGATGAATATACAGTGAAAGTTACATTAAAGGAACCATATACTCCTTTCTTGGCTAACCTTGCAATGAGTCTTGCAGCACCAATAGCAAGTCCTGATGCTATAAAGAAGAATAATGGCAACTTAAATGAAAACCCTGTAGGAACAGGACCATTTAAATTTGCATCTTGGAAAAAGGGTGAAGCAGTAACTTTAGAAAGAAATATTGAATATTGGGGAGAAAAAGCCAAATCAGATAAAGTAGTATTTAAGTTTACTAAGGAAAATTCAGTACGTGCAAGTGAACTTATGACAGGGTCTGTGGATATAATAGATGGAGTTGATCCTAATGATATTAAAAAACTTACAGACAGCAAGATGGAATTATTCAATGAACAAGGAATGAATATAAATTATATGGCATTTAACACATCTAGGGCGCCATTTAATGATGTTAAACTTAGACAAGCCATAAGTTATGCTATAGATAGAGAAGAACTTGTTAAATATTTATATCAAGGTTTTGCAGATGTAGCATATACTCCAATGCCATCATTTATGCCAGGGTTTAATGATAAGCTAAAGTCTTATCAGTACAATCCAGAAAAAGCAAAAGAGTTATTGAAGGCAGCGGGAAAAGAAAATCTGCAAGTTAAAATGATTACTTACTCAAATCCTAGACCATATAATCCAGTAAATGGACAAAAGTTAGCTGAAGCCATCCAAAACTATTTATCAAAAGTAGGAATAAAGGCTACAATTGATGTTTATCCATGGAAGGAATACAAAGAAAAAATAGCTCAAGGAGAAGGAGATATACTATTCTATGGATGGAATGGAGATAATGGAGATGCGGATAACTTCTTATCATTATTTGATTCAAAAGAAATAAAATCTACTTTAAATGCTGCTAGATATAACAATCCTAAAGTAGATGAACTTCTTATAAAGGGAAGAAAAACTCCAAATGGAGAAGAGAGAAATAATATTTATAAAGAAATACAAAAGATAGTAGATGAAGAGGCAGTTTGGCTTCCAATATCCTATGCAAAAAGTATTGCAGCTTACTCATCAAAGGTTAAAAACTTTGAACTTCATCCAACAGGAGTTGTATTCTTAAAGGATGTAGAAAAATAATTAACACAAGATTAAGAAACCCCGTTTAGCCACGGGGTTTCTACATAGGCATAATTTGTAGAAAGCTACGATTTTATTACAAATTATAAACCACTACATATTATTAGTGACTATACATTGGATATTATAGAAGGGGGCCAAAGATATGCTAAAGTATATACTTAAAAGATTAGCACTATTACTGCCTGTAATACTTGGGGTATCAATACTTGTGTTTTTAGTAATGCATGTTTTTACAACAGACCCTGCAAGTATTATATTAGGACAACATGCTACAGCTGAGCAGGTAGCAAACTTAAGAGAAGAGCTTGGGTTAAATAAACCCCTATATTTACAATATTTTGATTTTATAGGAGGTGTATTTAAAGGGAGCTTAGGAAATTCGCTCATAACTAAGACTTCGGTTACAGGAGAAATTCTAGCAAGATTTCCAGCGACTATTGAACTTGCTTTGTCAGCTATTATTATTGCTTCTATAGTTGGGGTGATTATAGGAGTAATATCTGCAGTAAAACAAAATTCTATTGTGGATTACCTTAGTATGATAGGAGCATTGCTTGGAGTTTCTATGCCAATATTTTGGCTTGGACTTATGCTTATAGTATTATTTTCAGTTAAACTTCATTGGCTGCCTGTATCGGGAAGAATACAAATAGGTATGGAACCTGCTCATGTTACAGGGTTTTATCTTTTGGATAGTTTAATAACTGGAAATATGGCTGCATTTAAAAGTGCACTCATGCATTTAACGTTACCCGCAGTAGCGTTAGCTTCTTATTCAACTGCAATTATAGCCCGCATGACAAGATCTACAATGCTTGAAATTGTCAAGCAGGATTATATAAGAACAGCAAGAGCTAAGGGATTATTTGAAAAAGTTGTAATACTTAAGCATGCACTGAGAAATGCATTAATTCCTATAACTACAGTAATAGGACTTCAATTAGGTTCTCTTCTTGGGGGTGCTGTACTTACTGAAACAGTTTTTTCCTGGCCAGGGGTTGGGAGTTATACAATTGATGCCATAATGAAATCAGATTATCCAGTGGTTCAAGGAGCTGTAATGATTTTAGCGATTGTATTTGTACTTGTAAATTTGATAGTAGATTTACTATATGCATATTTAGATCCTAGAATAAAATATTCGTAATAGGAGGTAATTATAAATGGAAACTAACGTGGAGTTAAATGCCAGAGTTGAAGAAAGTGAAGAAAAATATAAACATTTTAAAAATATATTTAGCGTTCTTATAAAGAATAAAGCGGCTCTAGTGGGATTGATTATAATTTTATTATTAACTTTAGTAGCTTTATTTGGGAAATTTATTATGCCTTATAATCCTTACGTAGGAGAACTTTCCAAAAGCTTGCAGGCCCCATCGACCGCACATATATTTGGAACCGATGAACAAGGAAGAGATATATTAAGTAGAATTATAGATGGAACAAAAATATCCTTAAGAGTAGGGGTAACCTCGGTTGCTATTGCATTAAGTATAGGAACCGTAGTTGGTGCGCTAGCTGGGTATTATGGTGGGAAAATAGATATGCTATTAATGAGAATCATGGATATAGTACTGGCTTTTCCATCATTACTTTTGGCTATAGCATTTATGAGTGCATTAGGAAAGGGAATAGATAAAGCTGTAATTGCAATAAGTATTGTTACAATACCTGAGTATGCGAGAATAGTTAGAAGTTGCATATTATCTGTTAAGGAAAGTGAATATGTTCAAGCGGCAAGGGTAATAGGAAATAACGATTTTAATATTATATTTAGGCACATCTTGCCCAATGTTATGTCGCCTATAATAGTACGTGCAACACTCGGAGTATCTTCAGCTATTTTAGACACTGCAGCTTTAGGATTTTTAGGGCTAGGAGTTCAGCCTCCTTTTGCCGAATGGGGAAGCATGCTTGGAGCAGGAAGAGGATATTTTTATAATGCTCCTCATATAATATTGTTCCCTGGTATTGCTATTACTATTACCGTATTAGCTTTTAATTTATTTGGAGATGGACTTAGGGATGCATTAGATCCAAGGTCTAGAAAATAGAGGTGATTGAAATGTTGCTAGAAGTGAAGAATTTAAAAACTCAGTTTAAGGTGCAAGGTGGACTTGTAAATGCGGTTAATGGTGTGGACTTTAGCATAGGTAAAGGAGAAGTTGTAGCAATTGTTGGAGAATCCGGCAGTGGTAAAAGTGTTACCTCTTTATCCGTCATGGGGCTTATACCAAGTCCTCCAGGAAAAGTTATAGATGGAGAGATATTATTTAAGGGTGAAAATTTATTAAATAAAAATAAAAGAGAAATGCAGGATATAAGAGGAAATAAAATTTCTATGATATTTCAAGAGCCTATGACATCATTAAATCCTGTATTTACTGTAGGAAAACAAATTTCTGAATCTATTATGAGACATGAGAAGTTATCTAAAAAAGAAGCAGAAAAGAAAGTAATAGAGATGCTTGAATTAGTAGGAATACCTTCTCCGGAAACAAGGATTAAAGATTATCCCCATCAATTAAGTGGAGGTATGAGGCAGCGTGTAATGATTGCTATGGCTCTTACTTGTAATCCAGAACTTTTAATTGCAGATGAGCCAACTACTGCGCTAGATGTTACAATACAAGCTCAGATATTGGATTTAATGGTTAAGCTTAAGGAAAAACTAGGGACATCAATACTTTTGATAACTCATGATTTAGGAGTAGTTGCAGAAACAGCCGATAAGGTTGTAGTCATGTATTGTGGAAAGGTTGTTGAAAATGGAACAGTAGATGAAATTTTTGAAAATCCAATGCATCCATATACCCAGGGACTGTTAAATTCTATTCCTAAGATAGATGAGGAATGTGAAAAATTATTTATGATACCTGGTATGGTTCCGAATCCTTTAGAAATGCCTGAAGGTTGTGCGTTCAGCAGCAGATGTAGTAAATGCAGTGAGAGATGCACATCAAAAGAGCCTCCTCTGATAAATCAAAATGGAAGACAAGTAAGATGCTTTTTGTATAGTAACAAAGAAAGGAGGAAGGTATAACTATGGAACTTTTGATGGAAGTAAAGAATTTGAAAAAATACTTTCCTGTGCAATCTGGTTTTTTGAGCAGCAATAAGGGATATGTTAAAGCTGTGGATGATGTAAGTTTTAATATATATAAAGGGGAAACCTTAGGTCTAGTAGGAGAATCAGGCTGCGGTAAATCTACTACTGGCAGAATGCTTGTGAATTTGATGAATCCAACCAGCGGCAATGTATTATTTGAAGGTAAGGATATAAGAGAATTAAGTAAAAGAGATAAAAGAAGTCTAAGTAAAAATATACAAATAATATTCCAAGATCCATATGCATCCTTAAATCCTAGAATGACAATAGGAGATATAATAGCAGAGCCTATGAAAATAAATAAGATAGCAGAAAGCGCAGAAATAGAAAAAAGAGTTTTAAATCTATTAAATTATGTAGGACTTGCAAGTTATCATAAAGATAGATATCCTCATGAATTTAGTGGTGGACAAAGACAGAGAGTTGGGATAGCAAGGGCGATTTCTGTAAATCCAAAACTTATAGTTTGTGATGAAGCGGTATCAGCGTTGGATGTTTCTATACAGGCTCAAGTTTTAAATTTACTACATGATCTTCAAAAAGAATTCGATTTAACATATCTTTTTATAGCTCATGGTTTAAATGTTGTGAAGCATGTGAGTAATAGAGTAGGGGTAATGTATTTAGGAAAACTTGTAGAGATAGCAAATGATAAGAAATTATATGATGCTCCAAAACATCCATATACTCAGGCGCTTCTCTCTGCAATCCCTGTACCCAATCCTAAAGTGCGAAAGGAAAGGGTTATATTAAAGGGAGATGTACCAAGTCCGTTGAACCCTCCGTCTGGCTGCAGATTTCATACTAGATGCCCTAAGTGCATGGATATATGTAAGGTGGAGGAACCTGAAATGATAGAGATTGAGGAAAGGCATAGTGTAGCCTGCCACCTGTATAATAGTAAATAGTTTAAGGTGAAAGTCGACAGAGGTCGGCTTTCTGTATTTTTGTGATCAGATTATTATATAACATAAATGCATATGATATAATTAATGAAGTGAACTAAGGTGTATTTTATACATATAAAACTTGAAGAGAAGGATTATTATTTAATAGTGTGGAGGTAAACATATGAATAAAAGTATAGGTTTTATAGGATGTGGCAACATGGGGCAAGCTATCATTGGAGGATTAGTGAAATCTAATATTGTTGAAAACAAAAAAATACTAGTAAGCAATCCTACTATGCCTGAACTTGAAAAGGTGAAGAGTGAACATGGAGTGCTTATTACTAATAATAATAGAGATGTTGCTGAGCTTAGCGACATTATAATACTTGCAGTAAAGCCTAATAAGCATAAGGAAGTAATAGAGGAAATAAAAGAAACTGTTAAAAAAGATGCAATTATTATTACCATAGGAGCAGGGATTTCCATAGAGTTTTTAAAGGAGTCTTTTAACACTGAAAATAAATTTGTAAAGGTTATGCCAAATACTCCAGCTTTAGTAGGGGAAGGTATGGCAGCAATATGTCATGACGGGTCTTTAATTGAAGAAGAGGAAAAAGAGGTATCATCCATATTTGAAAGTTTGGGAAAAGTAGAGTGGGTGGAAGAAAAACTTATGGATGCAGTAACTTCTATAAGTGGCTCTTCACCTGCTTATGTATATATGTTCATAGAGGCTTTAGCAGATGGCGGAGTTATGCAAGGACTTGCTAGAGACAAAGCTTATAAAATGGCGGCTCAAGCAGTGCTTGGTTCTGCAAAAATGGTTCTTGAAACAGGAGAGCATCCAGGACAATTGAAAGATAAGGTGTGTTCACCAGGGGGAACTACAATTGAAGCTGTATATTCACTGGAGAAAAATAATTTTAGAGGAACTATAATTGAAGCAGTAAAAGTCTGTGGAGAAAAGTCTAAAAAGATGAGTGGCAAATAAGGATATTACGACATTTTAATGCTCTGGGTCGTATAGAATTTTCATCTAGGAAGGCGTTCGTTTCGCCGAGAGCGGCTAATATTTATAAATTTAAAATCCCTAAGCCTTCTAAACTCACTATCGTTCAGACAGTAGAAGGCTTTTAACGGTATTTTGAATTTATAAATAAAGCCGTTCTAAGGCTTATTCAATGTCTTCTACGATGAAAATTCTATGCTTCAGAGCATTAAAAATGTCGTGATATTTCTAAAAGTGCATTCCGTTTTCGTAGTAGGAACTTTCTTTAAATGCGGTAAACATTATGTCGACACTTTCATGACCGGTTTCAAGCACGTGCTTTGTCACTATACCAGCAACCATATCTTGGGTTTGTTGCCCTCTTTCAAACCAGCCTATTTCAACAAAAATGTAAGGAGCTACAACTTCGCCATCTTTTATTAAGGTAGTAGGTATAAGTTCTATGGTAAAGTATTCTCTAGGGCATTTTAAAAGAGTTTGAAGCTCATCTACCATATCTTTGCTTATTTTACATACTTCAGATTCTTTAAGACCTCTAATTTTTATCTGTGGCATAACTTTCCTCTTCTTTAAATAAAGTATTTTTTTCTTTTTGTTTTGATATATTCATATGGTTAGTTCCCCATATACCACCAAGTATTAGTAGAGAACCTATTATATGATAAGTATAAAACTTTTCTTTCAAAAATACTACACCTGCTACTATAGATACTATAGTAGATAAGTTTGTAAAAATTACAGATTTTGAAGCTTCTAATTTTGATAAACTATAATTTACAAGAAAGAAGGCTACAACTGATGAAAGTAATCCTAAATAAAATATTGATATTAAAAAGTCTTTAGACTTTAGTGGGGTGAAATAATTTATTAGGGTTCCATTTACTAAATGAGTGGATAAGGATAAGAAGTTAAAGGTTAGTGCTGCTATACCCATCATAAAGTAAGTGATTTCAAAAGAAGAAAAACTTATAGAAACCTTCCTGGAAAGTATGTTGAAAACAGATGCAGAAATAACTGCGCCTAGTAAAAGAAATGTTCCTAAAACACTATTTGAGCTATTACTGTTTCCGTTATATATTGTAATGAGTACTACTCCAATCACTGATAAAACTATAAAAATCCACTGATATATGTTGGATTTCTCATTTAAGAAATATATAGCTGCAATTGTTACACATATGGGAATTAGGGCTATCATAATTCCAGCTTGAGAACTAGAGGAAAATTTAAGTCCGTAGGTTTCGAAAATGAAATAAAAAACAGGCTGAGCTAGTGCAACTAAGAATAAAGGCTTTAAGTTTTTGTTTTTGTAATTTACGGTTACTACTTTAAATAATATTAGTAAAGACATAAATATAAACCCAACTAAAAACCTATATGATAATAGTTCAAAGGGAGAAGAGTGATTAAGAGCTTTTTTAGAAAATAAAAAGCTGAGTCCAAATATAGTAGCATAGCATATAGATGCAATATATGGTAGAAATTCTTTTTTAGAATTCATAAGGTTACCTCCTGATATTTTTATTATACATAAAAATTAGTTTAGATGAAGAGGTCTTCACCTAAACTTTACAAACTTATTTTAAAATTATTAATCCTCGGATAAGTGGTTTTCCCATTCCTCGTATAGCTTTTCGATTTCTTCTTGAATTTTAAGGATCTGTTTATTTACGTCCTCACTTTTTAAAGGATCAGAATAAACTTCTTCAAGACATAGTTGATTTTGAAGATTCACAAGTAACTCTTCTTTATCAGCTATGGAGCCTTCGATATGCTTAACCTTCAGCTTTTTCTCCTTTTCAGCTTTTTCTATATCACGCTTTTTCTTCTTTTCTAGATGTATCTGAGTTTTAGTCTTACCTTCTTGTTCTTCTTCTATCATAAATCTATGTGGATTTTTCTTCTTTTCTATATAGTAAGAATAATTGCCAAGGTATTCCTTAACTCCATTTTGGTTTAGCTCGTATATTTTGTTAATAACTTTATTTAGAAAATATCTGTCATGAGAGATAACTAAAACAGTTCCATCGTAATCCATTATGGCATCTTCAAGTGCTTCACGAGACATAATATCTAAATGATTAGTTGGTTCATCTAAAAGTAAAAAGTTGGATTTAGAAAGCATGAGCTTTAGTAAATTGATTCTACACTTTTCTCCACCACTTAATTTCTTTATTTCTTTAAATACATCATCACCAGTAAATAAAAAGGCTGCCAGTGCACTTCTGATTTGTGTGGTGGTCATATCTGGGAACTCATCCCATACTTCATCAAGTATTGTTTTTTCAAGGTTTAAATCAGATTGCTCTTGATCATAGTAGCCTAAGAATACATTTTTACCAAGTAGTTTTAAGCCCGTATCAGCATTGATGTTATCCATGATTATTTTAAGTAAGGTGGTCTTACCCCTGCCGTTTTCACCTATGAGAGCTACTTTTTCTTCACGTCTAATATCTAGGTTTAAGTCTTCAAAAAGTAACTTATCACCATAGCTTTTACTCATGTTTTCTACGTGAAGTACATCATTACCGCTTTTTATAAGAGTAGAAAAGGTGATTTTAGCAGCTTTAGGATTTCTATCGGGAGCATCAATTCTGTCTATCTTATCTAGAGCCTTTTGTCTGCTTTCTGCAGCTTTTATACTTTTTTCACGATTAAAGGATCTAAACTTCTCTATAATTTCTTCCTGCCTTTTAATTTCAGCTTGTTGCAAATTAAAAGCTTTTAGTTTTACATCATAATCTTTTTTCTTATAATCAATAAATTTAGTATAATTACCATCATAAGAATTCATGCGGCCGTTTAAAAGTTCCATTGTTCTATTGGTTATTGCATCTAAGAAAAATCTATCATGAGATATGATTATAATGGTTCCTTTATATGCCTTTAAATAATCTTCTAACCATTCAATTGCCTCTAAGTCCAAATGATTAGTAGGTTCGTCAAGTAATAATATTTGAGGATTTGTTAGTAGGAGTTTACACAAGGATACTCTTGTCTTTTGGCCTCCGCTTAGAAGATTTATGGTTTTATCAAAATCTTGTTCAGTGAATCCAAGTCCTTTTAATACCTTGCTTATTTCACCTTTATAAGTATACCCGCCACGATTATTATATAACTCTGTAGCTACAGAGTAATCTTTTATTATTTTATTATGATATTCTTCATTAGATGGGTTATAGGGTTCGTTCATTTTTATTTCTAAATTTCTCATTTTATTTTCAAGGTTTATTATATCTTCAAACACCTTAAGCATTTCGTCATATATTGTATTGTTAGAATCTAGGGAAAGGTGCTGAGAAAGATAACCTAAATTTTTATTCTTATCTATAAATAACTCTCCGCTATCGTATTCCATAGTTCCCATTAGTATTTTAAATAATGTAGATTTACCGGCGCCATTAGGACCTATAAGCCCAATCTTATCACCTTCATTTACACTAAAAGTAACATTATCTAATATAATATCTATTCCAAAAGTCTTATGAATTTCCTTTGAACTTAAAACTATCATTATTAATTCACCTCTTTACCATTACTATTGTACTATGTAAAGCTAAATTTTTGTAGATATAAATTATTTTATAAATATTTATTAATAATTTCGCTATATTTTTCACAATATATTATAGTATAGAAATAAAAATTGTGGTAAAATATAAAGATGATTAAAATAAGATTTAAGAGGTGTAGTGATGGACAAGAAAAAAGATATATCAATGGCTGTAATAAAAAGACTGCCTAAATACCATAGATATCTTGGGGATTTACTTAAAAATGAAGTTGATAGAATTTCCTCAAAAGAATTAAGTAAAAAAATAGGCTTCACTGCTTCTCAAATTAGACAAGATTTTAACTGCTTTGGTGATTTTGGACAGCAAGGTTATGGATATAATGTTAAAGAATTATATAACCAAATAAGTGGAATATTAGGTCTTACCAGAGAGTATAAAACTATAATAGTAGGGGCAGGCAATATAGGGCAGGCAATAGCGAATTATACTAAATTTGATAGACTGGGTTTTAACTTGCAGGCTATATTTGATATAAATCCTAAACTTGTAGGACTAAAAATAAGAGATATCGAGATAAACGATATAGATGGTTTGGAAGATTATTTAAAGAAAAATTCAACAGATGTTGGAGTAATATGTGTTCCAAGTAAAGCGGCTCAAAATGTTGCAGATATATTTGTAAGAAATGGCATTAAGAGCATATGGAACTTTGCTCCAATTGATTTAAAGGTTCCGGAAGAAGTACACACTGAAAATGTCCATTTAAGCGAAAGCTTACTTACTTTAAGTTATTTAATGAGCCAGGATGAGAATTAAAAGAAAATAATTAAGTTTGTGGAAAAATGTCGTTTGTTTAATTTTAAACAATTTAATGTGTTATAAATCAATATAATTTGGAATAAACTAATGTTATTTCCAAATTATTTTTTTAATTTATTTAAAAAAATATAAATTTTTTTGTTGAAAAGTAAATTTCTACGTTATATAATAAAAATGAGTATAGATATTTTATTTTTTATAAATGTTTGTTATAATATTAACAAGAATTATAAAAAAATTATAGGGAGGACAATTTGATATGGAATTTAAAAATGTTATCCTTGAAAAAGAAGGCAAGGTTGCTATTGTTAAAATCAATAGACCTCAAGCTTTAAATGCACTAAATTCAGAAACTTTAAAGGAATTAGACATAATAGTTGATGATTTAGCAAATGATAATGAAGTATTAGCAGTTATACTTACTGGTGGTGGAGATAAGGCATTTGTAGCAGGTGCAGATATCACTGAAATGAAAGAGTTAAACACAATGGAAGGCAGGAAATTCGGAATACTTGGAAATAAAGTATTCAGAAAGTTAGAAACTTTAGAAAAACCTGTTATAGCAGCTATTCATGGATTTGCTCTTGGCGGCGGATGCGAAATAGCTATGGCTTGTGATATAAGAATAGCTACTACAAAGGCAAAATTTGGACAACCAGAAGTTGGCCTAGGAATTACTCCAGGTTTTGGTGGAACTCAAAGATTACCAAGACTTGTAGGAATGGGAATGGCTAAACAGTTAATATATACTGCAGACATAATAAATGCTGAAGAAGCTTTAAGAATTGGACTTGTAAATAAAGTTGTAGAAGTAGAAAGTCTAATGGATGAAGCTAAAGCTTTAGCTAATAAAATAGCAGCAAATGCACCTGTAGCTGTAATGCTTTCTAAAGCAGCTATAAACAGAGGAATGCAATGTGATATAGATACAGCGTTATCCTACGAATCAGAAGTGTTTGGAGAATGTTTCTCAACTGAAGACCAGACAGAAGGTATGACAGCATTTGTTGAAAAGAGAAAAGAAAAGAACTTCAAAAATAGATAGGAGGTAAAGTATAATGAATTTTTCATTAACAAGAGAACAAGAATTTGTAAGACAGATGGTAAGAGAGTTTGCTGAAACTGAAGTAAAGCCATTAGCAGCAGAAATCGATATAACAGAAGAATTTCCAATGGAAAACGTAAAGAAGATGGCGAGACTTGGAATGATGGGAATACCATTTTCAAAGGAATTTGGTGGAGCAGGTGGAGACGTTGTTTCCTATGCAATAACAGTTGAAGAATTATCAAGAGTTTGTGCTTCAACAGGTGTTATCGTTTCAGCTCACACTTCATTATGTGCATCAGTAATAAATGAGCATGGAACACCAGCTCAAAAAGAAAAGTACTTACCAGCACTTGCTAAGGGTGAAAGAATAGGTGCTTTCGGATTAACTGAACCAAACGCTGGTACAGATGCTGCAGGACAGCAGAGTATAGCTGTTGATATGGGAGATCACTACATATTAAACGGTTCAAAGATATTTATAACTAACGGTGGAGTAGCTGAAGTATTCATAGTATTTGCTATGACTGACAGAAGCAAAGGAACTAAAGGAATTTCCGCTTTCATAGTTGAAAAAGGAATGCCAGGATTCTCAATAGGTAAAGTAGAAGAAAAGCTTGGAATAAGAGCATCATCAACTACAGAACTTATATTTGAAGACGTTAAAGTTCCAAAAGAAAACCTACTTGGAAAAGAAGGAAAAGGATTTGGAATTGCCATGAAGACTCTTGATGGAGGAAGAATTGGTATAGCAGCTCAAGCTCTAGGAATAGCTCAAGGAGCATTTGATGAAG
>NZ_FYAM01000013.1 GCF_900185645.1 Clostridium sp. BSD9I1
TTCGTCCTGAGCCAGGATCAAACTCTCAATTTAAAAGTTTAATCTGTTTCGCTCATCGCGTTTCTTAACATTTAACTGTTAAGTAATTGACTGGTTTCTATTCTCTGTTCAATTTTCAAAGACCCTGCCGCTCTAAGCGACTTTTACATATTAACATTTTTGTTTCTTATTGTCAACAACTTTTGAAAATATTTTTTCAAGTTGTTATCAATCATTTGATTTGCTTATCGCTCATCTCAGCGACGAATGTTATCTTATCATGATTAGTTTTTTTATATTATATTATTATTTATTATTATCTTAAATTAAATTAATTATACTCACTTTTTTATATTTTTTCTCCATATCCATTGTATTGACACACCTGGAATAGTATTTGATCATTTTAAGGATATATACTATTATATTGTTGTATATATCCTTAAATAAACTTCTATTTGCTTTTAGCTGCATCAATAAATTGCCCAAATAACTTTTCAAACTCTTTGTGATTCGTTACTAAAGCTTCTGGGTGCCATTGAACTCCTACTACAAATTTCTTATCCTTAGCTTCTATCGCTTCAATTATTCCATCATAACTTCTAGCTGTTATCCTAAACGACTGAGAAACATTTTTAACGGATTGATGATGAAAAGAGTTTACCATTATCCTTTCTTCATTAAATATATCAAACAATTTGCTACCCTTCTCTATATCTATAAAATGATATAAACTATCTCTCTTTATTTTTGTAGGATAATGTCCTAATGCATTTTCCCTTTGTACATGAATATCTTGATATAGAGTTCCTCCGCTGGCCACATTTATCAGTTGAATTCCCCTACAAATTCCTAAAATAGGCTTATCCATATCATATGCAAGTTTAAATAATTCTATTTCAAAAAAATCTCTTTCAGTAGATATGGCTCTTAGCTCATTTATTGGATTCTCTCCATAAATTTCAGGTAATATGTCCTCTCCCCCACTAAAAATCAATCCATCAATATTATTTAAATATTGCTTTATATCTTCTTTATTATTAATTACAGGCAATAATAAAGGCACACCTCCTGCTGAAGTTACAGAGTTAATGTAAGCACAATCTAAAGAATTATACTCTCTCTGTTCTTTATATTCTTTAAATGTTGTTATACCTATTATCGGCTTCATATCCCAACCTCCCCATTTACATGTCACTATAATCTAATCTAATTATACTGTTAGGTTATTCAATTTAATACATAAATTTCAAATAAAAACAGATAGGTACTTTACTTGTACCTATCTGTTTTTATAGCTTTTATATCAATATATCTTTTTTTACAAATACAATATGAGAAATTATATAGCTTATCACTGCCCACATTAAAAGCAATACTATTGCATACATAGATGTAACACTAGGGTTATTAAGCATTTGAGCAATATTTCCACTTACAATTTTACCTACATCTCCATAAGTAGTAAAAAGATATTGCACATATTTTCTGGTATATGGCATTGCTTGAAATATAGTAAAAGCTACTACACTAACCGTACTTACAGCCATAGATACCATGCTGCTTTTTACTACTGTAGATAATAAAAATGCAAAAGATGCAGATGCTATTATAAATAAAACTTGCATTAGAAACATTTGAAGTATATATTGCCACATAGGAATTATATATGTACTTCCTTCAATTATTTTTATAACTTGTTCTCCAGCATTGCCTCTTGTGATACTATCATAAATATAGCGTGTTCCTACTGATACAGGATACCCCATACTTCCGAACCTAAATAATATCCCCATAACTATAAATGCAATAAATTCTACTAAAAGTATTATTACAGTAGAGGATAAAATTAATGCCATAAATTTTGAAAATAGTACCTTTCCCCTTGATACAGGTTGAGTTAATAAAAACTTCATTGTTGGAGGTGTATACTCCCCTGATACCATATCTGAACTAAATATAATTACTCCTACTGCAAGAAATATCATTCCAAGCATTCCAAATAAATCTCTTATAAATACAGATGCTGTTGGCTCATATGAATTTTCTTCTGGCTGTATATTATTAGATAAAAGATATTTTCTTGTATTTAAATTAATTTTAACTCTTTCCTTTTCTTCTGAAGACATTTCAGCACTCTTTAATTGTTCTTCCATACCTTTAATCTCTTCACTTAGTGTAACTTTCCAATCAAGTTTTTCACTCTTTTGTTCCTTCTTAACAGAATCAATTCTTTCATTTGCTATTTTAATTTCTTCATCAAAATGAACTTTATCACTATCAGGTATAGTACTATCTTTCCTCATTCTTTCATACTGAGCTATATTTTCTTTTTCCATTTGAATTCTTCGTTCTGGATTATTCCATTCTCTCATATTTTCTGCATTCTTATATGTTGCAAATCCTACAAACGCTATAAGTAATGCAAATAAAAGAGTTATAGCTAAGGTTTTCTTTCTATTCATCAATTTTATTAATTCATTACCTATCAGCTTTAGTGTAATCATACCACTTTTCCTCCCTCTACGATTTCTAAGTACCTATCTTCAAGTTCTACATGCTTCTTATAAACTTCTTCTATATGAATTTTATTTTCTGCTAATTTAAATATAATTTCAGGTATTGAATTTTTATCAATAATTAGCTTAAATACATCTTCTTTAAAGGATATTCCCTGAACACAATTCAAGCTCTTTAATATCTCTCTACACTTTTCAATTTCTTTAACAGATAAAATTATAGTTTCTGTGTTTTCTTTTACAATACCTCCATTTATACTTTCAACACTTTGAATTACTCCATTATTTATAAAAGCAACAGTATCACAAAGTGTTTGCACTTCGCTTAAGATGTGTGAAGATATAAAAACCGCTGTATTTGTTTCATGAGCTGCCTTCCTCACTATTTTCCTAAAATCCATAATACCCGTTGGGTCAAGTCCATTGGTAGGTTCATCTAAAATTAAAAGTTTAGGTTTTGCAATAAGTGCTGCTGCAAGTCCCAGCCTTTGCTTCATACCAAGAGAATACTTTTTTACTTTATCCCCTATTCTATCTTTAAGTTCTACAAGCTCAATAATTTCCTCTACATAAGCTTTACTAATTCCTCTAATTCTTGCAATTTGCATTAAGTTTTCCCTGCCAGATAAATAAGTATAAAGCTCTGGATTTTCAACCACTGCTCCTACTGCACTAAGTGCCATCTCTCTTTCACCTTTTATATCATGACCATCTATTTTTATACTTCCAGAGTTTGGAGAAATAAGTCCCACAAGCATTCTTATAGTAGTAGTTTTCCCTGCTCCATTGGGGCCTAAAAATCCAAATATCTCTCCCTGTTTTACATTAAAACTTATACCTTTTATTATTTCTCTTTTTCCTAATTGTTTTTTTACATCCTTTACTTCAAGTATATTCACACAAATTCTCTCCTTTTAACATCTAATTAATATGCTTATTCACCGATTTATTTATAATACTAATTTGACCTATATAATTTTGTTAACTTATTTTGCATTTTATAAATCATAGGCGCTGCAATTATACTTGAAATGAGCAAAATTATCCTAGGCATTTGAATAGATTGGTAAGGATTTGCTATAAATATATTCAAAAATATAAAAACTACAGCTACCATTATATTTCCCATCAATAAACTAAGTACTATACACATTAAAATATTTATAATCTTACTTACTGTATTTGATATGAAAAGCTTATTCATATTTTCGATTCTTATTTTCTTATATATATTTATTATTATTAGTTTCCACACTGCAGCACATATTGATATTATTATCAAGGAGGCTATAACAGTTACCTTAAATATCTTTTCTCCATTAGCATAGCTGAATATATTGCTCAATATATAATCAAGTATTTCACTTAAAAATCCACGAAATCTATAAGGTACTAAACTATGTGCAAGCAGCACAAATGCAAAAGGATAACATGGTATTGCTATAGTAGTTATTATGGCTGCTATTCCATTGTTTACTATCCCATTTATTAAAAATATATAAGTAAAGAAACCTATAGAAAATGTAATTAATAGTATAAGCTCTTTTATTAGAAATTGATTATTATAATTTATTAAAAAATACTTATATAATTGTTTATTTGCTATAAAATCTATATAGTTTATATACATATATAATGCTACATTTATAAAACTTAACGACAAGGCTATAAACCCTTTTGTAAATACCATTTCTTCTCTTGTTATAGGCTGGGAACTTAAAAATAAAAAGTTTTTATGTTTATTAATACCCATAACTCCTATGGAGATAAGAAAGTTCATTGCAGCAAGTATCATCATTATTACTATAATATCTATTGACAAGTAACTTCTAAAGTAATCAAAGTTATTAAGTATTGAGTTATGGACTTCTGATATCTTCGTCAAAGCTCCAACAACCACAACTAAAAATTCTAAAATTATTATATATTTCATAGAAATTAGGGTTTCAAATAGAACTGCTTTGTTTAAAAACTTCTTCATTTTATTTTCCCTCCCCTTCTATGGTATATATGAATATATCTTCAAGACTTAAATCAAGTTCTTCTACAAATAGAGGGTTTAGTGAATTGATTTTGTCTATTAGTTCTGCTCCATAATCAGTAGTTACTATATTATAAACTCTTCCTACATTTTCAATCTTAACTACTCCATGAATTTTTAGTTCTTCTTCTTTAATTGCTGCCTTAAATGCCACCTGAAGCTTTTTAATCTTATTTTTCATATCATCTATAGAGCTTACTGCTGTGACCTTTCCATTATTTAATATTGCTACAGTGTCACATATTCTCTCTACATTAGATAAATTATGAGAAGATATTATAATTGTAGTTCCCTTTTCTGCTACTTCATTTAGTAGCATTTCAATAAACTTTCTTTTAAATATTGGATCTATTCCAGAGGTAGGCTCATCTAATATTAGATATTCAGGGTGTATACACATAGCCATCATAATGGCGAACTTCATTTTATTTCCCTTTGATAGCTGAAAAAACCTCTCTTTAGTATTCATTTTAAATTCTTTATTTAACTCTTTAAATCTTTCTTCATCGAAGTTTTTGTAAGCTAATTTGTAGTAATTTACAATGTCTATAAGCTTAAATGTAGAGAAAAAGTTATTTTCATCTGCCACATATCCTATTTTATTTTTTACGTCTATATTTTCATAAACACTTTGCCCTTCGTAAAGTATTTCTCCTTCTTCCAATCCATATATACCTGTGAGGCATCTTATAAGGGTACTCTTTCCCGCTCCATTAGGCCCTATAATTCCAAATATACTTCCTTTGTTAACCTTAAGATTTATTTCCTTTAATATGTATTTATCTTCTATCATTTTACTTAAGCCCTTTATTTCTATCAATTCTTCCCCTCCTCTCCATGTGTGTTAAATTCTTCATAATAAATATCCATTATATCTACAAGCTCCTCTTTCGTAAGCCCCATATACTTGGCTTCAAGAATTACTTTCTTTAAATCTTCTTTTAAAGCTTCCATTCTGTCCTCCTGAATTCTAGGTTTATAATTTTCAACAACAAAGGTACCTCGTCCTCTTATAGTTTCAATAACCTTTTGTCTTTCAAGCTCTGCATAAGCTTTGCTTACTGTATTAGGGTTTGCTGTAATTATACCTGAAAGTTCTCTTACAGAAGGCAGCTTATCCCCCGGCTCTAACACACCTTTTAATATAAGCTCTTTAATTTTAATAACTATCTGTTCATATATGGGAGTACTACTTCTTGGATCAATTACTATCAATTGCTATTCCCCCTAATTTGCATTTTCCTCATTTAATATATGATAATTTCCGCTATCTCCAAAATTATCTATAGTCCAATGTCCATCCTTTTTTATAAGAGTATATATCCTTGTAAAGTTTTCTGGACTACTTTCTGTATCATACAAGTTTTCTCCTTTATAATCCACTCTATAAAATCTTATTTCTTCAGGCACATCTTTTATAAAATCTTTATAATAGGCATTAACTCCTGAGATTACTTGCTTTGTATTGCTATCATAATAGGCATATTGAAGATTTATGTCCCTTATAACTTTTTCATCTTTTATAAGTTCAAAACTTTTTAACTGTGCCTTTCCAGAACTTCTATCCGGAGAAGCTGTAAATCCATTTTCTTCATGAAGCATTCTAAGCCTCTCAGATAGGCAATCCTTATAGTCCTGTGAATACATATGGTTACTTCTTAACTTATTTTTATCAAAATTCCAGCTTTTAAAGAATTCTTCTATAACCTTTTCTGGAGTATCATAAGTAGTTTTTCTTTCATAATTCCTGTTTCCCGAATAAAAGGCCATTGCCAAAGGTAAAACTAGTAATGCTACCACTAAACCAACAAAATTTTTTCTTTTCACAACCGCACCCCCTGTATTAAGTGTACTATTAAATATAGTACACTTATATTGTAACTATACTTTCTCATTATTTCAATAGCATTTTTATAATATTTTATGAAATATTAATACATACAAATTCTTGCAACCCTCCAGGGCTGCTTCCATAAAATATTTTAGAAATTGAGTTAGCTGAATTTCTTCCTTCAGCAGTTCAAATGAAGAACTTTTTAATGCCCTGGAAGTATGGAATTTTCATCGTAGAAGACATTGAATAAGCTTTAAAACGGCTTTATTTAGAAATTTTTAATTTATAAATATTAGCCGTTGTTGCATGATCTATAGAAATCTATGATTTCATTATAAATCAGCACATCTCAGCTTACTGAGATGTTACCATAACTCAATAGTCTTCCTAGATGAAAATTCCATGCACCCCAGAGCATTGAAAACCGTCGGAATACTTCTAAATATCTATTTTATTATCTATAAGATATCCTGTTCCCAAAAATAACCCTACATAAATAACAATATTATAAATTACAGCTGCTATATTAATATTTAAACCTGAATTCCTAATAGTTATTAGTGTTCCATCAAGTAGCATTGGCTCAGCATTTGCTGGGAACCCTTGTAAAAGCTCTGGCATAAAGCTTATTGTTTGGGGAAAAAGCTGTATTATTTTATATTCAATATAAGCAATAGCTGCATTTAATGCTACAAACGCTACAAACCCTAAGAACTTACTAACCTTTTTACCCTTTAGCGCCACTCTCGTAATAGTTATTGAAAAATATACTAATAACAAAAGGGTTATTATATTTATTATTCCAAATAAAATTACCGCTAAGATAGTTTTCATATTGATAAAAGTACTTAACCTTGTACTAAGTTCATTTATAATTGATTGATCAAATACAAGGCCAAAGAGTATTCTTATGGATATGAGTGATAGTATACCTGCTACTGCAAACCATATTAGTGCAGTAATAAGCTTAGCTCCTACTATTTTTCTTCCACTAACTGGCAATGTAAAGGTTAAATATCCTCTATCTTCATACATTTCCTTTTCAAAGGATTTAATTACAAATATTAAAATGGTTAAGAATAAAAATGAACTGATCATTGTAGTTAAAGCTATGATAATTCCCTCTTCCCACTTATCTATTCTAGTGAAAAGACCACCATTTAATAGAATAGCAATTGTAAATATTATGCCAAATAATTTATAGTCTCCTTTTAACTCATATTTTATTAACTTATCCATTATTTAAATACCTCCCTAAATAGTTCATCAATAGACATACCTTTTTCCATTCTTAAATCTTCAGCATTTCCTGAAAGAACTATTTCTCCATCTTTTATTAAAGCTACATCATCAAATACTCTTTCAATGTCTTTTACAAGATGAGTTGTTATAATCATAGAACTTTCCTCATTGTAACTTTGAATAATTGCATCAAGTATTTGTTCCCTAGCTACAGGATCAACTGCCGCTAGTGGTTCATCTAATATATATAACTTAGCTTTTCTTGACAGCACTAAAGTCAAGTTTAATTTTTCCATCATTCCCTTTGATAAAGAAGTTATCTTCATATCTTCTTCAAGTTTCATAAATTTCAAAAGTTCGCTACACCTTTCTTCATGAAAATCCTTGTAAAAGTCTTTAAAAAACTCTACCGAATCCTTTATCTTCATCCATTTATATAGATAATTTCTATCAGGAAGATATGACACTACTGCTTTTGTGTCCACCCCTGGTTTTTTTCCATCAATTCGAATTTCTCCACTGGATTGTCTTAAAATTCCCACAGCAATTTTTATAAATGTAGTTTTTCCACTTCCATTAGGTCCTAAGAGCCCAAGTACCTTCCCTTTTTCTAAAGACATATTTATATTCTTCAATGCTTTCTTTGTAAAATAGCTTTTAGATAAATCTTTAGTCTCTAACACTATATTCACTTTTAATTTTCCTCCTTTAACTTTTTCTCAATCATATTTATTATTTCTGCATTATTGAATCCTAAATGTTTCATACCCTCTATGAAAGAACTCATTATTTCCTTTGCAGTATCTCTTCTTAAGTTATGTATTACATTTTCATCTTCTGTTATAAAGGTTCCCATACCTCTTTGGGTAAATGCTAATCCTTCTCTTTCAAGTTCTTTATACACTCTTTGAATAGTATTAGGATTAACTTTTAATTCTGCTGATAAATCTCTTACAGACGGCAATTTATCTCCCCCTTTTAACTCTCTTGCTACCATTTGCTTTTTTATCATATTAATTACTTGAACATATATTGGACTTTTATCGTCAAAGTTTATACTCATATTGCACCTCCCTATTATCGCGAATGTTACATAGTACTAGTGTACTAATAACATAATACACTAGTGCAGTTTTATTGTCAACTTATAAAAGTAAAACTATTAAGATAAATTTTTTATCCTAATAGCTTTACTTTTAGTGTTTAAATATTTATTTTATCTTAGTATCATCTTTTAAAAGCATTATATTAGTTGTACTTGTGGCAACTAACTTTCCCTCTCTATTCCTTGCATCTCCTGTCATATGTACTATGGTATTTCCCATGGATTTTATGTCAACAGTTATTATAAGTTCATCCCCCATAAATATAGGTCTTTGATAACTAGTACTTATATCTATAGTTGCTGGTAAAGCTAAATCTTTAACTTCATAAAAACATAAAGCACCAAAGGCATTATCAAAAGCGGCAGTTATAAAGCCTCCCTGCATTCTTCCATCAGGATTTAGATATTCTTCTAAAACCGGAAATCCTATAGTTAAACTTTCTTTAGCAGTATATTGTATAATTTTAGGTTTCATTACCTCAAAGCAGTTAGCATGTTTTGTTTTTAATATTTTTCCTAACCCTTCAAAACCATTTTCGTCGTTCATTTCAATTCTCCTTTACTCCATAATTCATTTATTTATTATACTACTATATTAGAGTTATGTTTAGTTTGCTTTATATTTGAATAAAACTCACGACTTTATGGTATTTGAGAATATTTAAAGAAAAAAAGCTCCTCGTGACGTATATACGTTACGAGAAACTCCTCTTTACATAGAAGCAAATTCAAATATTATCTTAAAGTCTATTCATTGTATCCACAAAGAAATAATAAATTCTTCCATCTTTTATCAACTTCATTTTGAATTTCAGCTATCTTAACTTTTCCCTCTTTTGATTTGAATAAGTGCTTAAATCTTCCTTGTAGATTTAACCATTCCTCTATTGGTAATCTTTCTTTTGGCCTGTAGTTTAACTTATATTCCCCATCAATTACTTCATATAGAGGCCACCAACAAGTTTCAACAGCTGCTTTAATTGAGTCTAATTCACTTTCAGTATCACATCTCCATCCTCTTGGACATGGAGTTAATACATTCATAAATTTTGGGCCTTTAATTTCATTTATAGCTTTATTAGATTTGTTATATAAATCCATCATATATTTGGTTCCGGGTATTACAGGGACTGTTTGAGCCACATAGGGCAAATGATGTCCTACCATTATTTGAGTTAAATCTTTTCTATACTGTTGTTTTCCAAAAGATTCTTTTCCTTGAGGTGTTGTAGTTGTATCTGCTCCTAATGGAGTTGCTGATGATCTTTGAATGCCAGTATTCATGTAAGCTCCATTATCATAGCAAACATAAAGCATATCATGTCCTCTTTCCATTGCTCCTGATAGGGATTGAAATCCAATATCGTAGGTACCTCCATCTCCACCAAATGTTATAAATTTATAATTATCTTCAATTCTTCCTCTTGCCTTTAATGCTCTATAAGCAACTTCTACACCGCTGCCTGTAGCAGCAGCACATTCAAAAGCTGTATGAATATACGAATCCTTCCATGCACTATATGGGTAAACTCCAAAGGAAACTTCAAGACACCCTGTAGCATTGGAAATTACAGCTTGATCTTCTTCCCTCACAGCTTTCAGAACCCATTTCACAACCATTGGAGCACCACATCCAGCACACATTTTATGTCCGGCAGTTATTCTTTCTTTGACTTTAGTTAACTCTTTTAATGTTGCCATTTCGCTCCCCCCTATTCTCTTACTTCCAAATAGTTATGTCGCTTATATTTACCTGTCTTAACTGCATTTTGTAATTCATTATACACTTTTTCTATGCTGCTTACTTTAACATCTCTTCCACCCAATCCATAGATAAAGCTCATTATTATTTTATTATCTGATATTCCATATAAAGAGCTTACAACATCAGTATATAATGGGCCGCCGTTTCCAGACATGCCTTCTGATTTATCCATTATAGCTATAGCTTTAGCATTTTTAAGTGCTTTAGCAATTTCTTCACTTGGGAATGGTCTGAATAATCTTATCTTAAGAAGTCCTGCTTTGACTCCTTTAATCCTTAAATCATCAATGGCTCTCTTAGCTGTTCCAGCCGATGATCCTATAATAACTATGGCGTAATCAGCATCATCTAACTTATATTCTTCAAAAAATCCGTATTTTCTTCCTGTTAATTCTTCAAATTCTTTAGCTACCTCTAAACATACCCTTTTAGCATTTAATAACCCTTCTAATTGCTGTCTTTTCATCTCCATATATACATCTTGAAGCCCTAATGCACCTATCAGTTTATTTTCTTTTCCAAGAAGACCATCTTCAACCCTCTTATTTTCTCCTACAAAACCTTCAACATCCTCATTATTTAACATATAAAAATTTTCAACAGCATGAGATGTAATAAATCCATCATAGCAAACCATAGCGGGGGTCATAACCTCTGGATGCTCTGCTATTTTTACAGTTTGTATAAAATTATCATATGCCTCTTGGACATTTTCAGCATAAATTTGAATAAATCCTGTATCTCTTTCTCCCATTGTATCCGAATGATCATTGTGTATATTGATTGGAGATGCTAGCGCTCTATTTACTGCTGCAATTATTACTGGAAGTCTGTCTCCTGCAGCTATATATAGCATTTCATGCATAAGAGCTAATCCATTAGCAGAAGTTGCAGTAAATACTCTTGCACCTGCCCCTGATGCTCCTATACAAGCACTTATAGCACTGTGCTCTGATTCTACTGGTACAAACTCAGTTGTGCACTGCCTATTTGCTACAAATGATGAAAAATATTGTGGTACCTCAGTTGATGGTGTTATAGGAAATGCAGCCATTACATCTGGATTTATTTGCATCATAGCTGTAGCAACTGCCTCATTACCACTTAAACTCTTTCTGATTTGTTCAGCCTTGGCCATTATTCTTCCTCCTTCTTATTCCTCTAATACAAAATCTAGTGCTCCAAATTTACATTGCTTTGTACAAACTCCACAGCCCTTACAGAAGTCATAATCTATTTTTATCATTTTCTCATCTTTAACCACTATTGACATGTCAGGACATACAGCCCAACAAAACATACAATGTTTACATTTATCTTCATGCCAAATTGGCTTCATAGACCTCCAATCACCAGTTTTGAATTCTTCTGCATTACCTGCATCAAGAACTTCTCCACCTCTTGGATACTCATGCCACTTTGTATTTGAATTTATATTCATTCTTTTACCCAATTCCATTCACCTCCTGAAGGGATCTCTTAAGTGCCTCAATATTTTTAGGGATAACATGAGGTTTACTTGCAAACTTATGTTTAAATGAATTTTCCATATCCTCTACAAATTGCTTTTCTTCTAATACTCCGCTTACTTTAACTACTGCTGCAAGCATTGGTGTATTGGGGAAATTTGCACCTAATATTTCTTCTGAAATACCCTTTGCATCTATTGTATATACTCTTCCTTCATATCCTTTTAATTCAACTCTAAGCTCTTCTGGTTTCTTTTTGCTATTGATTATTATAGCCCCTTCCTTTTTTAATCCTTTAGTGCAGGGTACAGACTTTAATAATGTTTCATCTACCACAACAACATAGTCTGGTTCATAAATATTACTGTGTACTCTTAACTCAAAATTAGCAATCCTGTTATATGCAGTTATTGGTGCCCCCATTCTTTCTGGTCCATATTCTGGAAATCCTTGAACATACATTCCAACATTAAAAGCAGCTTCTGCTAAAAGTAATGATGCTGTTTTAGCGCCTTGTCCACCTCGTCCATGCCAACGGATTTCAACTAATTTATTATTCATTGCTTTTCCTCCATTCACTTTTTTACAAGAAAGTTCTATGCTTTAACTTCTATTTCATTTTCTTTATCCCATTTCCATGGGTTATTTTTTATACTTCCATCAGCAAATGGTACGAATATTGAGGTAATTGCTGATATAGCAAGAAGATATATATACCAAGCTAAAGGTATTACTTGAAATGGAGACACTGCTCCCTTTGTAAAGCTTAGAAGCATTAACATCTGAGCACCATAGGGTATTATTCCTTGCATTATACAAGAAAAAGTATCTAGTAATGATGCACTTCTGCGAGGATCAACCTTGTATTTATTGCACATTTCTTTAGCTATAGGCCCGTTGATTATAATTGCAACAGTATTATTAGCAACAGCAGCATCAGTTAATGATACAAGCGCTGCTATACCAATTTCTCCTGATTTTTTACTCTTCATCATTTGCTGAATTTTATCTAGTAAGAATTGAATTCCGCCTGCTTTAGTTACCATTTCAGCAAGTCCTCCAGTAAGCATTGATAACAAAAATATTTCTATCATGCTCTTGAAGCCTTCATATATTTGTTGTGTAAAAGTTAAAACTGTTAAATCTCCATATGTCAAACCAATTATGCCTGAAATAATAATTCCTCCTGTTAATACAGCAAAAACATTTACTCCAACTAAAGATAGTACTAATACAAATAAATATGGTAAAACTTTAATTATGTTGTAGTCATAATTTTGCATTACAGGTATAGTTTCTGGTCTACCAAATATAAGTAATAAGACTAATGTTATGATTGCCGCTGGTGCTGCTATATATATATTTACTCTGAACTTATCCCTCATTTCGCAACCTTGAGTTCTAGTTGCAGCAATTGTTGTATCTGATATTACGGATAAGTTATCTCCAAACATTGATCCACCAAGTACAGATGCTAGTGTAAGCGGAAGGGAAAGTCCTGCTTTGGTAGCAAGTCCTACTGCAATAGGTGCTACAGCTACTATTGAACCAACTGAAGTTCCTGTAGATAGGGATATGAAGCAAGATATAATAAACAATCCTGCCACTATATAGTTTGCTGGTATATAAGTTAATCCTAAATTGACAGTGGAATCAACTCCACCCATAGCTGAAGATACAGTTGCAAAGGCTCCAGCTAGTAAATAGATTATACACATTATAATTATATTTGAATCTCCACAGCCCTTTACAAAAGTATCAAATTTTTCATTAATACTTCCTTTTAGAATAAAAAATGCACTAATAATACCACAAAACGCTGCAACTGGTGCTGGGAGCTGATAAAAAGCCATTTCTGTGCCTTTGGCTTGAAGAATTAGTCCGCTACCTAAATAAACTGCAATAAAGATTACGAAAGGTATTAATGCTTTTCCATTTGATATTGACTTATTTGATTTATTTTCCATGACTATTCCCCCTTAAAATAAATACGGAACTTAATATAATTTAAATTTACAATGGGTATGGAAAAATAAGATTATTGCAATATCTTCGAGCTAATTAAATTTATATTATAGCTGCAAAAATGTCATTGTATTTACAGCTATAATATACAAATTAATAATCTATTATATTATTAAATCTAATGCTTGTTTTAAATCTGCAATTATATCTTCAGCTGTTTCAAGACCAACAGATAACCTAACTAATCCATCGCTTATTCCTGCTGCTGCTCTTTCTTCTGACGTATATGGTGAATGTGTCATTGAAGCTGGATGCTGAATAAGCGTTTCGGTATCTCCTAAACTTACTGCTAAGCTAGCTAATTTAACAGTATTCATAACCATTCTTCCTTCTTCAACTCCACCTTTAAGTTCAAAGGATATCATAGCGCCTGGTAATTTCATTTGCTTTTTAGCTAAATCATAATATTCAAAGCTTTCTAATCCTGGGTAATATACCTTATCAACGGCTGGATGAGTCTCTAAGAATTTAGCAACTTTCATTGCATTTGCACAATGTCTTTCCATTCTAATTTCTAATGTTTTCATACCTCTTATAATTAAGAAAGCGTCAAATGGACTTAACACTGATCCTGTCATATCCTTAATACCAACTAATCTAACCTGATTTATAACATCTTGCTTGCCAGCGGCAAATCCAGCTATAACATCCCCATGTCCATTTAAATATTTAGTTGCAGAGTGAACAACGATATCGGCCCCAAGCTCTATTGGTCTTTGAATATATGGAGTACTAAATGTATTATCTACAACTACTACACATCCTTCAACTTCATGTGCTATTTCAGATATAACTCCTATATCTGTAATTTTTAATGTTGGATTCGCAGGTGTTTCCAAATAAACAATTCTTGTGTTAGATCTCATAGCATTTTTAACTTCTTCTAAATTACTAGTGTCTACAAAGGTCACATCTATTCCAAACCTAGTAATTCCATGATTTAATAATGCAAAAGTACATCCATAAAGAGTATCTGCTGCCACTATGTGGTCTCCTGATTTTAGTAATGTCCATAATACAGAAGATATAGCGCCCATTCCTGAAGCTGTTGCAACTGCTGCTTCAGCACCTTCTAATATAGCCATTTTATTCTCTACTTCTGAGCTGGTTGGGTTACCCAATCTTGAATATATATATCCAGGTTCCTCTAGAGCAAATCTTCTTCCACCTTGTTCTGCAGTATCAAATATAAATGTTGATGTTTGATATATTGGTGTAGAAAGAGATCCAAATTGTGCATCCTTTTCATGTCCACCATGTATAGCCTTAGTACCAAATCCCATATTAATCATGTGCTCTTTATTCATCCTTATATCCCCCTTAATTTTATAATTATTTTAAATTTACTTTTCAATTGTCTCTATACAATATTATATTAGCAACATTCATGCCAGTGTTTATATTAAAATATTAATTCGTTGTATACTCCTTACTTTAAAAGGATTCCAATCTTTTATTACAGTCGATAATACTAATGTAAACATTTACTACCATTTTGTGTAAAAAAGTGGAATGAATAATTTCCACTTGTAAATTATTCATTCCACTTTATATTGTATTTATTTATTTTATTTATTATTGTAGTATGAGATACTCCTAAAGCCTTTGCAGCCTTTCTGCAAGTTTTATTTTTCTTTAATGCCTTTATTATTGCTTCCTTTTCGCATATTTCAACTATATCCTTTAATTTTATTCCTCCTTCATCTTCTGCAGTAATATTTATTATTTTTGAGTTTTCAGGAAGTCGAATAATTAAATGGTCAGCCTCTAAAAGTTCTTTATTACATAAATTCATCGATCTTTCTATAATATTTTGAAGTTCTCTAATATTACCCGGCCAATTATACTTTACTAGCCTATCTATAAATACTGATTCAACTCCTAAAACCTTTTTATTCAGCTTTTTATTCAGCTTATTTATAAAAAATGTAACCAAATCTGGTATATCTCCACTTCTTTCTCTTAAAGGAGGAATAAATATAGGTATTACATTTAATCTATAATATAAATCTTCCCTAAACTTTCCTTCTACTACCATATCTTCTAGATTTCTATTAGTTGCAGCAATTATTCTTACATCTACTCTTTCTTCTTTGGTGCTTCCTACTTTTCTTATAACTCCTTCCTGCAGTACCCTTAAAAGTTTAGCTTGTAATATTAATGATAATTCTCCAACTTCATCTAAAAATAAAGTTCCTTTATGCGCTTCCTTAAAAAGCCCTTCTTTTGTATTAATAGCTCCAGTAAAGCTTCCCTTCTCATATCCAAACAACTCACTTTCAATTAAATTATCTGGTAGAGCGGCACAATTTATAGTAACAAAATTCTTATTTTTTCTATCGCTTAAGTTTTGAATAGCTCTTGCAAAAAGCTCTTTACCTGTCCCACTTTCTCCTCTTAGCATAACAGTTGAAGTACCCTTAGCTACTGTCTTAATTATATTTTTTACTCTTTCGATAGATGGACTGTTACCTACTATTTCCTTAAAAGCTCCTTCATCTGTAGCTGATACTACTTTTGCCATTTCAATAGCTTTTTCCATATCTTTAATTGAAGCAACTACTCCAACAGTGTTATTATTATCATCTTTAATTGCTCTTCCACTAGTTAAATAATGACTTTCACCCTTTTGAGTATTTACTTTTACTTCAATATTATTATATTCTTCTCCGCTAACTAAAGCCTTTACCATAAGAGCATCTTGTATTATAGTTTTTATATTCTTCCCAAGTACATCTCTTTTTTTATAGTGAAATATACTTTCACAATAATTATTAAATATCTCTATTTCTAAGTCTTTATTTATATATAAAATACCATCATCTACAGAGTTAATAACTGCAAAGAGCTTCCTTTCGTTTTTTTCATATTCTAGTAGTTCAACCTCTTTTATAGCATCAACTCCATCTATACTATGTAATTGACTTTTCAATAATTTCTTGTTGTTCTCAGATATTTCCTTTATCTTAATGTATACCTTTGCAGGAAACACCTCTAGAGAGCTAAGATTTATGTCTAGCTTATAAAGCTTATCTAATATTTCTAAGGTAATACCCATTCTATCTTTTGTTATTACTTCAAATCTTAGATATTTTTCCACGTTATCCCCCTAATAAAATTATTTCTCTATTTTAATTTTATATTATAAGTAAATTTATATCAATTAAAAATTCTTAATTGTCAGACGATTAATTTTTCAATGAATATATAAAAAGAACTAAGCAAAATACTTAGTTCTAAATGTAATCAAAAAACTAAAAAACACATCAGATTAACTGATGTGTTTTCTACCTGGCAACGACCTACTCTCCCACCGGGCCTCCCCGGCAGTACCATTGGCGCTTTGAAGCTTAACCTTCGTGTTCGGAATGGGTACGGGTGTTACCTTCAAGCCATAATCACCAGATGCTCTAGCTCTTAAAATCTTCGATCTTCTAGAGATAGAGTACTCATCAGCTACGCTGAAGAGTTTCATTAGAGAGTTGTTCTCTCAAAATTGCACAGAGTAATAAATTAGATCAAGCCCTCGACCTATTAGTATCAGTCAGCTGAATGCATTACTGCACTTACACCTCTGACCTATCAACCTTGTGTTCTTCAAGGGGTCTTACTAGCTTACGCTATGGGAAATCTCATCTTG
>NZ_FYAM01000002.1 GCF_900185645.1 Clostridium sp. BSD9I1
GCGTTCGTCCTGAGCCAGGATCAAACTCTCAATTTAAAAGTTTAATCTGTTTCGCTCATCGCGTTTCTTAACATTTAACTGTTAAGTAATTGACTGGTTTCTATTCTCTGTTCAATTTTCAAAGACCTTGTCGCTTTAAGCAACTTCTATATAATAGCATTTCTATTTATATTTGTCAACAATCTTTCAAAATGTTTTTCAAAGTATTGTTAACCACTGTGTTGCATGTCATTTATCTTATCGACGAATATTATCTTATCATGGCTTGACTCATATACTATTACTATTTAATTGCATTAACCCAAGCTAAGACACATCATCCTTTATTGCTCGACCATATACTTAATATCTCGCATAGTGATACACCCGATAAAGTTTAAAGGAAATTGCAATACAATTTCCTTTAATTATGAATGTTTTACATTCCAAGTAATTTTATAACTACCTTTATGTTTTCCTTCAACTTTTAATTTATAGGTAGAATCTTTTTCTATTTTAATTGTTTTCCTAATTAACTCCTTAGGATTTTCAATTTTAAATAATTCATTATCATTTTTGTCAACTAAAGTTATTTTTAAATCTCCTTCTTTTGTAACTATTTCAATATTTAAATTTAGTTCATCTCCTTCTTTAAGTTTAATAGAATTGAACTTGTGTCCATCAAAGCTTGAATATGACATCTCCATACTATTCTTAGTATTATTTTCAATAGAATTTGTTGATTTATAACTGCCACCAGAGCATCCTACTAAAAATAATATTATTAATTCGCTAATCAATACAATCATTTTATTTTTTAATTTATTAAACATCCCTTACATCTCCAACTATATTTTTGTAGCAACCTTACCTTGCAGTATTATACTTGCATCACATAGGTCAATTACCACCTAATATTTAACCTTCTTCTTGCTTGCAAAGAATCATAGCAAATATATGCATATAGAACCCTATAAATATAGTTATAAAACTTTTAGCTGCATATACTATGATATTAGTATCAGGTATTATCTTTAGAACACTTGCTATTAAACTCGTTATCACACCAATTATCGCTAACTTCCAAAAATATTTCTTTCCTATCTTCCTACCTTCACTAAATGCCTCTTCTGCACTTACATCATGATATATTAAGTAAGCTTCGCAAGGAATTACTGTTACTACTACATATACAAGAAGAATCATAACTGCTATTATGAAGAAAGGAATCATTATAGTAAAAATTGATAAAAGTGATATTCCTATAATTAGTGCACCGATTATAATAGTCAATGTCAAGTATCTTAGATAAAAATGAAGACTATCAATAAAAGCTTCTTTGTAATTTACTTCTTCATCTCTTACTATTATTTTTATAACTAAGTATAAAAACGAATAGACTAAAGGCACTGCAAGAATGGAAATTATAATTAAAAATAAATTACTTATCACTACAGCCTTACCATTTGCGCCTGAAATATTTCTTAGCAGTGTTTCTCCTCCTGTTATCATATCGTATTTATCCAAAGTTACACTACTACTAGTAAACTTAAAACTAGAAATTTGAAATAGTAGCTTTACCAAAATAAAGGGTAATAAAATCCTAAAACCTTCCCTGTACTTTTCCCAAGCTTCCTTATACATTTACACCCATCCCATCTATTAATGTTATACGCTGTTATTTTATCACAATATTCATACTATTACCATTTCGTAAAACTTGTTCCTATTTTTATGACGCAATACCATCTATTGTTATAATTTATGTTTATAGAATAGAAAATAGACTTCTTGTATATTTTTCGTATGATTACAGAAAATACTTTTATGGAAAAAAGATTTGTATTTTATGGTTTGTTAGGTTTTTGTATAGAGGTTCTTTGGACTGGACTTGGCTCTCTTTTTCGTGGAGATATAAAACTTACAGGCTTCACATATATATGGATGTTTCCAATATACGGTCTAGCATTGTTTTTAGAACCCATTCATGACAAGGTAAGGCACCTTCCTTTTTATATTAGAGGAGGGATTTATACAGTACTAATATTTATAGTAGAATTTTCAACTGGAATGATATTACGAAAGGTTTTAGGTGTTTGTCCTTGGAATTATACCACTCAACCTCTATCAATATACGGCTTAATCACATTAAGCTATGCTCCTGCTTGGTTTGTGGCTGGAATGTTTTTTGAAAGAATACACGATACTTTAATAAGAATTCAGCACAGCTTAATATAACTTAAATAAGTTATATTGTTGAATTTATTTTCATTAAGCTTGTTTATGAACAAGTTTAGCTCTCCTAGTAACTTTACTGTAAACCGTAAAAAAGCAAGGTACGCTAACTTATAAGTTAGCGTACCTTGCTTTTTTATCATCATCATATGACTTTTCTCTTATAGTTTAAATCATTTATTGTTGTATATTTATTGTCCTATCATTCTTTACTTCTGCTTTAAACCATCTTTTAGCAAATGTATTACCTACACTTCCTCCTAGAACCATAAAGATTAAAAATATCCAGCCAGACAGTGAAAAGTTAGCAATTGGAGTATATAATGCTCCTACATTACATCCATTGGCTAAACGAGTACCAATACCCATGGTGATACCACCTAATGCAAATAACGCTACTTCTCTTTTGGTTAAATGCATCTCTGACATGAATGTCTCCTTAAATTTGCCCGCAGTTAATAAGTAAATTGTTGTTCCAAGTAAGATACCAAAGTTCTGTACTGAAACCCCATGCTGGAAGAATGGCATAACAAAGGCTTTTGGTGACATTTTGGCAAAGGAAGCAATGGAATCAGCTGAAACTCCAAAATTCATTAAAAATTTACCAAACCAAATACCATAAGGAGTAGAAGCACCCCATCCTGCTTTCGTTACTCCCATTAGTAATGTAAATAATATACTAATAACTATTGCACCTTGTTTTAAAGTCCATGGTTTAACGAAAAAACGATTATAAGTTGCATTACTAAAAAATTTATAATCTTTACTGTCAAATGCTTCACTCTGATCTTGTATTTTTTCCATATTGTGACCGATGTAGGTATTTTTCTCCTTACGACGTCTTTCATAACGATAAGATAGAGAAATCACTACGCTGCAAAATACCCCCACCAATATAAGTGATCCCAAATATCCTTTTAGACCATCCCATTTGAAGAGATCTGGTAGATAAACTCCTCCACTCAATTTCTCACCAACTGGTGTTGAGAACCAAGAATTTTTAACCCATCCTGCAGTATTTTGCACAGGAAATCCAATAAATACTCCTAAACTGAAAAATATTAATGTAACTAAAGCTCTTGGTAAACCTGTTATTAAATCAGTAAGTACTCCAGAAGCACAACATGATGAAAATGCCATACCAAATCCAAATAGCACTCCACCTAAAATCAAGCCAAAGTTAATGGGATTTATCCAAAGATCATAGCTAGTAGGATCCCCATTAAATAAAACAGCAGCAGTTAATACACATGTTATGAAGAACATGAACATCATCGTTCTCATCAATTTCGTCGACCCAGTGTTATATGCACGATTAATACTACCTGCAAATCCTGTGTACGCTCTAGTCAAAGCATAACCTAGTCCTACTCCAATTAAAATTCTAAAAAACAGCGCATCTGTTTTTAAAAGTGTCTTACCAAAAATTAATACTAATAAAATCATTATAAATCCTAAAATATTTTCTGTCTTTTTCATTTTTACCTCCTATTATTTATTCTTAGCTTTTTATTTTTATGCAAGTTTGCTTAATTGTGAAAATCACATATAAGCTAAACTTGCATGTAATTTCATATTATAGGAAATTATAGTCTGTAACTATCTTTTCTCTATCAATTGTCTGATCATTAAAATATTCAAAGAAAGATATTCCCATAAATCCACCATATATATTATAGATATTATCAAAACCTAACTGTTGAAGGGCAACTGCTGCATTATAGCTTCTTTGTGCACTTCTGCAGTGTAAGTATACTGGCTGGTCTTTAGGTATTTCATTTATTCTATCTCTTAACTCGCTAAGCGGTATGTTTTTAGCTCCTTTTATGTGGCTTAACTCATACTCTGGTTTTTCTCTTACGTCTATTATATAAGCACCTTTTTCAACAAGTTCTCTTACTGAGCTATCTGGAACTTGCTTAAATACTCCGTTTAATAAGTTTGAACCAACGTATCCTGCAAAGTTAACTACATCTTTAGCAGTTCCAAACGGCGGAGCATAGCATAATTCTAAATCTCTTAAATCATTTATATTTGCACCAAACTTAATAGATGTTGCAATTACGTCCATTCTCTTATCAACATTTCCTCTGCCAATTGCTTGAGCACCTAATATTTTTCCAGTTGGTATTTCAAATAATAACTTGAAGTGCAGTGGTTCACATCCTGGCATTAAACCAACCTTATCTCCCGGAATCACTTTAACTACTTCATATTTAATGTTTAAGTTTAAAGCCTTTATCATTTCTTCAGTGAGTCCTGTTGCTGCTGCATTGTAATCGAAACATTTTACTACAGATGAACCAATGAATCCTGTGTTTGATACAAGCATTCCGTGAATGTGGTCAGCAACTTGTCTTGCCTGCTTTTGTGCTGGACCTGCTAATGCTAATTTAGTTTGAACCCCTGCTAATGCATGATAAACTTCTATAGCATCTCCAACAGCATATATATCTTTATCATTTGTTCTGTAGTTCTGATCTACCTTTATTGCTCCTGTTTCTCCAATTTCAAGTCCTGCTTTAACTGCAAGGTCTGTTTCTGGAGCTACACCAATTGCCATAACAACTGCTTCTGCTTCTATTTTCTTTCCAGATTCTAAAACTACAGTATCTTTTTCAAAGGAGTTTACTTTATCATTAACTATTAAATTCACACCCTTATCAAACATTTCTTTATGAAGTATCTGAGCCATATCATAATCAAATGTTTTCATTATGTGTGCTGCAGCCTCTACTAAAGTCACATTATAACCTGATTCCTTTAAGTTTTCAGCAACCTCAACTCCAATAAATCCTGCTCCAATTACTGCTACATTTTTGCTTTCAGTATTTTTTACAAATCTATTTAGCTTGTCTATATCTACAACGTTTCTTACTGTAAATAAGTTTACTTTTTCAATTCCCTTTATTGGTGGAACTACTGCCTTTGCACCTGGGGATAATATTAGTTTGTCATAATCCTCAGTATATGTTTCTCCAGTTAATACATTTTTAACTGTAACTTCTTTCTTTTCCCTATTGATATCCACCACTTCATTGTGTACTCTAGCATCTATATTGTATTGTGCTAAGAATTTATTTGGATGCATTAAAACTAAATCCTCTGATTTTTCTACTGTTCCACTTAAATGATATGGTAAGCAGCAGTTGGAAAAAGATACATGTGGATCCCTTTCAAACATTATTATTTTATCATTTTCTCCAAGTCTTCTAAGCCTTGCTGCTGCGGACGCTCCACCTGCAACTCCACCTACTATTAAGAATTTTCTACTCATATATTTACCTCCATATTTCATGTTAATTTTTATACTATTTACTTCATTTTAGTACTTTTTCTTATGAAGAATAATTAACAATTTAATTTTCTATTTTAAAGAATAATATACAAACAAATACACTGTTATCAATATATCTACACAATACTTTATAGAACCATTCATATCCCTTGTTAATTTTCTCTCAATCACAATGTTAATTATAATACAACATTATAGATTTTGATAATAAATAAGCGTTATACACCATAACAGTTTCTTATATATGAAATTCTATATAATGATTTCTTATACATTAAATATCATATAGAAACCTTTTCATTAAAAATAAAAGTGCCTTATATACAAACATTGATAGAGTTTGTATATAAGGCACTATCTAATACTATTTATATCTTTAAGAAAATTTAAGTTCTTCATTTTGATACTTGATAATATCTAATATTTCTTCTCTTATATCCATATATTTAGATGTATATCTTGTATTTTCATGATTTACACCTGATATATTACAAGTGAAATTTGTATCAAATTCCTTGACAATTTTACCTGGTCTACTTGACATTACAATAATCCTTGTGCCAAGTGATAATGCTTCATCCACATCATGAGTAATAAGAAAAACTGTATTTCCTATCGTAGCCCAAACCTTTTTTATTAAAGTTTGCATATTTTGTCTTGTTAAAGCATCTAATGCCCCAAATGGTTCATCCATTAAAATCACTCTTGGTTTATTCACTAAAACTCTTGCAAGAGAAGCTCTTTGCTTCATACCTCCTGACAGTTCATAGGGCTTATGCTTTTCAAAACCTTTTAGTTCAACAAGTTCTAAGTATTTATCAGTACATTGTTCAAGTTCGCTTTTGGGAATTTTTCTCATTTTTAGTCCAAAAGCAACATTATCATGGACATTTAACCACGGATATAAGGTAGGGCTTTGAAAAACCACACCTCTATGCCAATCAGGCCCACTAATAATCTCATTATCCATTTTAGCTTCGCCATCCGATGGTTTAAGAAAGCCTGCAATAATCTTTAACAGTGTACTTTTACCACAACCTGATGGACCGAGCACACATATGAACTCCCCTTCTTTAATATCTAAATTTATATTTTGAAGAGCAATAACTTCGCCTTTTTCACCAGAGTATCTAAAATTTACATCTTTTAAGGTTATAACCTGCTCTGTTTTACCCTTTACTATCTCATCCATTGGAAACTCTCCATTTCTATTATACTGCTTAAAACCTTATTATTTTAAAGCATTTTCTATATATGATGGATTTACAGCTTTTTCAAAAACATCTAGTTTCGGTTCATTCATAAGGCTCTTTTGTTTATATAAGAAATCAGCTGTATCCTTTAATGAATTTACTAAATTACCTTTTTTCTCACTCGTTCCAAAGTATGCAGGATCCAATTGTTGCTCTGCAGCAAGCCAAATAGACCCTTTTGTTTGCTTTAGTGCTTCTTCTTCCGTAATATTTAATTCTTTGGCAATTGTTTTAACTGCCTCTCGTTGATTTTCATTATATAGCTTAACAGCTTTATTTACCGCTTTTATGTACTTTGATACTATATCTGGATACTTCTGTGAAAATTCTCTTCTAACAACCTCTACATTAGATGTAACCACGCCTTTTGCCGCCATGTCCTTGCTCGAAAGCAGCATTTTGCCATCCTTTAAAAGGTTAGAAAGTGTAGGTTCCCAAGCATAAGCTGCATCTATATCTCCTCTTTGCCACGCTGCGTATATTTCAGGCATCTGCATGTCGTATAAAGTTACGTCTTTTTGAGAAATACCATTTAGCTCTAAAGCCTTTAATAAGCTGTAATGTGTTGTAGTAGTAAATGGTGTAGCAATCTTTTTGCCTACAAGATCCTTCACTGAATTAATATTGGAATCTTTTTTAACTACTAATTTTTCTGCTTCTCCAAGTACTTCATGTATCCAAATCGTTTCTACATCAATACCACTGGCAATGCCCTGCGTTGCAGAAGCTGACCCAAGCAAGGCAAAGTCAATATCCTTTGAAACAAGAGCATTTCTTATATCCCCTGCTTCAAATTGAATAATATTAACTTTAACTCCAAGCTCTTCTTCAAAATACTTCTTTGATATAGCAATTTTTTCATCATTAGGCATTACTTGAGTACCTATATTTACAACCTTAGGCGCCCCTGTTGAAGTTGTATTATTTTCTGTAGTTTTTTTCGAAGTTCCACATGCTGCACATAATGCTGTTACTATAGTAAGCATTATAATATTTGCTAGTATCTTTTTTAGTTTCATAATTATCACTCCTATGCAAATTACTTTTTCTATATCTTTTGCTTTTTACAACTTTTATTCTTTCCCCTTCCAAGGGACAACTTTGTGCTCAATAAGTTGTATACTTTTATCCAATAAAATACCTGTTATTCCCATTATAATGATTCCTAAGAAAATGATGTCACTTCTCAAGTAACGACTTGCATCTAATACCATCCACCCGATCCCAGAGTTCGCTGCAACCATTTCAGCAGATACTAAGGTGGTGTAAGCAACACCTAATGCTGTTCTAAGTCCTGTAAATATATCAGGCAAACATGCTGGAACTATTACATAAATAAATATTTGCAATTTATTAGCGCCTACTATGTAAGCACTGTTTATATAATCTTCCTTTATCTTTATAACCGCTGCTACGCAAGAAATATAAATAGGTGCAAAGCAAGCTAAGAATAAAAGTGCAATCTTAGACTCGTTTTCAATTCCTAACCATAAAACTAATAGTGTATAATAAGCTAATGGCGGAAGTGGACGGTAAAACTCTATAACAGGTTCTAAAATAGCCCTAATCTTTGAATTATAGCCACTTGCAAGGCCTAAGGGAACTGCAAGAATAACTGCACATACAAAAGCAATAATAAGTCTTTCCATACTTGCTCCTAAATGCTCTAGCAATGTGTAATTCTTATATCCATTTTCCATAATACCAATAAAAGCAATCCATACGGATTGTGGAGATGGCACTAATTTAGGATCAACCAATCCTTGCATTGCTGTTATAAACCATATAGCTAAAATAATGAACACTGTTCCAAAAGCTAGCACTTTTTCATATGTATTTTTTTTACCCACCATTATTCCTCATTTCTTTTAGGTTGTACTATAATAAATAGTATTAAAGTACTACGAATTTTATAAAAAATTGTAATTATACTTCAAATCTTCATGCTCCTCAGGTGCCCAAGGGATTACTATTATAGCATAAAAAAAGTTAGATATTTCTCTAACTCCCTTGTCATATAAAGGTTATATAGTTTAACCAGCCTTGTTAAGCTTATCTCAATCTCACTATTAAATTATAATATAGTGTTGTATATTTTTATAATAATTATTCTTTATGCTACATAAGAAATCTTTATACACTAACTTTATCTCCTAAAATACTTCTATGTTTTATTTATTTTTATATAAAGTAGTGATACAATATAATGTACTATAATATATAAGAATTATTTTTAACTTTGAACGAGGTGAGATTATGAATCTTGAACATCTCCAAGCATTTTATGAAACTGTAAAATATAACAGTATCTCAAAGGCAGCCGAGTCCCTTCACCTTACTCAACCAGGACTTAGTATGCAACTTAAAAATCTAGAAAAAGAGTTTGGAGCAAGACTTTTAACCCGAAGCAATAAAGGCGTGGAACTAACTGAAGAGGGCAAAGTTGTATTTAACTATGCTGATACTATTTTATCTATTAAAGGGAATATTGAAAGAGACCTGAAAAATTTACAAAAAGATACTCCTAAACTTATGGTTACCTCTTGCAAAAGCGTAGGTGAGTACGCTCTTCCTTGCAGCATTTATACATTTAAAAAACTTCATAAAGAAGTAGATATAGATATGAAAGTTGTAAATTCTACTGAAGTGATACAAAATTTACATGATCACACTATTAATATTGGCATTATTCAAGATGAGCCACTATCAGATGATATAGACATAAAAAAGATAATTTCAGATGAGTTGATCTTAGTTGGAAAAAGCTACAATGCTAAAAAAACAATTTCCATAGAAGAGCTAAAAAAGCTACCCTTAATTCTAAGAGAAAAAACTTCAAATACTAGATATCTTGTTGATGCAGCATTAAAGAAAAAAGGAGTTAGCATCAAGGATTTAAATGTTATATACGATTTAAATTCTCCCGAAGCTATTAAATCTTCTATTTCTGCAGGAAATGGATTTTCTTTTTTACCAAGATTAATCCTTCGAAAAGAATTAAAGCAAGGTATAATTCAGTCAATTGAGGTAGAAGGGATTAAAATCAACTTTAATTATAATATTGCTTATAGGAAAAACTATACATTTACTGAGTACGAACAAAAATTTGTAGATTTTATCACTTCTAACAAAAAAGGATTTTGCTAATATAGGAAGAATATATATTCTTCCTATATTAAAAATCTAGTTATAATTTTAGTTCCTACCCAAGCTCCTAAGGTCACAAAAATCCAAAAAAACCAGGCGTGTAGTGAAAAGGATGGAATCCCACTAAAGAAACTTCCTATATTGCATCCACCTGCAATTCTAGCACCATATCCCATAACAATACCTCCAATAAGAGCAAATATGACTTGCTTCTTATCCTTAACCTTTTTCCACTTAAATTGAGATGCTAATAATGTAGCAATTAAAGAGCCTACAACTACTGCAACATCCAAAATCACATGCTTATTAATGAATATACTATGACTTGCAATTATATCTTCATAGTCACTTCTAAAATAACTAAAATAGTCCCATTTAAAAGGTTCCAATCCAACCCATTCTAAAATCCCAGCACTCCACAGTAAAAATCCACTAGTTACATGCCAAGTCATACCACTTACAGCTAATAAGATTACATTTATTAATCCAAGTAAGATTCCCCCAACCCAATATGGCCAAGGTTTTCTTAACCACTTCACAACAGAATCCATTTTTCCCCTCCTATGTTTTCATGGCTTTTGAATATATACTTCAAAATCTCCATATTCCAATTCAACAACTTTTACTGGGTAATTATTTTGCTCCCCCCATTCTTCTACAATAGCTCCAACACAACTTTGATCAGATTTTAAGACTAAAATATCTCCAGACTTCATTGTTTTTAATTCTCTTATTGCCTTAATCAAAGGAACAGGACATGCTTCATACAAACAATCAAGTTCTTTCACTTCCATATTAATTCCTCCAAAACCTATCTTTTACTATTTGTTTTCATATTTACACGCAATCTTATACAGCATTGTTAAAATAGTCATTTGTATTATAACCACAACTTTTAAATCCACATATTCTGGAAAATAAATTACCTTTGTATTTTTAATAATGCGTTCATACCAGAACGGATAATCGCGAATTCCAAGAGCACTTCCAATGAAGAATCCTAATAAAACAATCCATTGCAGCGCATGACCTTCCCCAATCCTCATAAGTACTCCTGATCCACATCCTCCCGCAATAGTCATGCCAATTCCAAATAAAAAAGCTCCAATCATAATATGAATTCCTACCGAGCTTACAAAACCAGGGATATATGTATAATCAATAACATCACCTTTTAAATATAAATATTGAATTATGGCAAATCCTAAAGTACTTATCATCATTCCAAGAAGCATTGCTTTCAACAATTTTACATTACCAATTAATAAAGGATCTCTAATGGCTGCGGAAAAACAAAATCTAGAATATCTTAAAACAATTCCAATTGAAATACCTAAAATCCAATATGCAATATATTCATGATTAAGTTTCCAAAGAATTATACAAATAATTATTGCAATTATAAATATTATAATTGCATAAGGAATTTGATTTTTTTTCTTACTACCTTCTTTTGTACGTTTTTGTATTAATATATCCATTTCATTTGCCAAAGTATCACCCTCCTTTAACATTGTAATTTCACCGAAATTCTACATCACATATTATATCAAAAAAATAATGCAAATAATGACAGTTACCTATAAAGTTAAAGAATCAACTTCATATAGACAACTGTCATCATTTATAAAAACATTATTTAATACCCTTCATGTTTCCTTTAAGTGCCTTTACACGACCGTTTACATAATTCATCAATTCGCGCTTATCATCCTTCACACTGTTAGGAGCATTGGACACTATATTAATAAGATCTAATCTATTCATCTTCACGTCTTCAGCAATTTTATAAGCTAAACACCTATTTTTTACTTTCCAGTAGGTATTATTAAACTCTACCGCTTGTCTTTTGTTATAGTATCCTTTTTCTACGCCAAATTCAAATAAATCAGCAGCTACTTCTAATTCCTCTAAATCTTGAACTTCTAGAGTTTCATTAATAAGATCTTGAAAGTTCTTCATTATAGCACCCTTTCTTTCATTATGTAATAATATTTTGCGCTTTTGCTCCTCATAATATACTTAGTATATTATTTTTCCATAGTATAAACTTGAAAAAACCTGAAGACTTATCTTCAGGTTTTTATTATTTTAACAAATTAAAGTATTGTTATATCTTCAGCTTGAGGACCTTTTGCTCCATCAACAACATTAAAAGATACTTTCTGTCCTTCTTCTAAAGTCTTGAATCCTTCTTTGTTGATTTGTGAAAAGTGAGCAAATACGTCATTTCCCTCTTCTGTAGTAATAAATCCAAATCCTTTTTCTCCATTAAACCATTTTACTGTACCAGTCATTATTTCTTACCTCCGAAACTTCTATTCCTTTAATTCTTTATAAAAAGTAAATTACAAACAATTTTTTTCATAAAAATGTTTATTTAGTAAATCATTACTTCTGAATTAAGGTTCTATATTAGTATATACCATATTAAAAATTTTTCAAGTGTTTTTTGATAAATATATTTATCAAATTACATATTTATTTTTAAAACCACCACATTAATCTAAATTTCCATTATGATAGGCAAAATAATTGGTCTTCGTTTTGTTTTTTCATATAAAAATCTTTCTGTTGCACTTTTCATGTTACCTTTTAATACATACCATTCAATAACTTTATTTTCTAAGCAGCCACTAAGCTCTTTTTTGACAATTTCTTTTACTTCATTTATCAAAGCTTCTGATTCCTTTGCATACACAAATCCCCTAGTTATTACATCAGGACCTGCTATTATACTATAAGTTTCTCTTTCTAAAGTTACAACAATTGTAAGCATTCCATCTTCGGCTAAGTGCTTTCTATCTCTAAGAACTATATTGCCAACGTCTCCTACTCCAAGTCCATCCACGAATACAGATCCTGTGTGAACCCTTCCGGATATTTTGGTTTCCTTATCTGATAGCTCTAAAACTTGACCTGTTTCTAAAGTAAATATTTGTTTTGCATCCATACCTAGTTTTTGGGCTAACTTTGCGTGATGTTTTAAATGCCTATATTCGCCATGAACTGGCATAAAGTACTTAGGATGAACCAAAGTATGAACAAGCTTTAATTCTTCTTGGTATGCATGCCCTGATACATGTACTTCTTCTAAATCATCATAAATTACCTCTGCGCCCTTTCTAAACAACTCATTAATTACTCTAGATATAAACTTTTCGTTGCCTGGAATTGGAGATGCAGAGATGATAAATAAATCCTTTGGTTCAATTTTAATTTTTCTATGATTTGAAAAAGCTATTCTAGCTAGCGCTGCCATAGATTCTCCTTGGCTTCCTGTGGTTATTATAGTTATTTTTTCATTAGTATAATTTTTAACTTCATCTAGAGTTATCATAGATCCTTCTGGAATATGTAAGTATCCAAGTTCCATAGCTACCTTTGATACATTTTCCATACTTCTCCCACTAAAGGTTACTTTTCTCCCATATTCAACGGATGCATCCACTATTTGCTGCATTCTATGAATATTAGAGGCAAATGTTGCCACTATTACTCTTCCTTCTGCATTTACAAAAACTCTATTAAAGGTTTCTCCTATAGACTTTTCTGAAATTGTATGTCCAATACGCTCTACATTTGTACTATCAGCCATTAAAAGAAGTACTCCCTCTTTTCCTAAAGTTGAAATACGCTCTAAATCCATTACTTTGCCATCAATAGGCGTGTAATCTATTTTAAAATCACCAGTGTGCAATATAACCCCAATAGGTGTATGAATAGCAAGAGCACAGGAATCTGCTATACTATGAGTTACTCTAATAAATTCAATGCTTAAATTTTCTAGCTTTATTATGTCAGAAGTATTTACTACGTTAAGCTGACAATCTGAAATCAATGCATGTTCTTCTAATTTAGTTCTAATCATACCTAATGTTAAATTTGTACCATAAATAGGCGCATTTAACTGTTTTAAAATATAAGGAAGTGAACCTATATGATCCTCATGACCATGAGTTATAAAAAAACCCTTTACCTTTTCCTTATTATTTAGTAAATAAGTTATATCTGGAATCACTAAATCTACACCATACATATCTTCGTCTGGGAACGCTATACCACAGTCTATAACAATAATTTCATCTTTATATTCAATTGCTGTTATATTTTTGCCTATTTCCCCAAGCCCTCCCAAGGGAATAACCCTTACACTATCTTCATTTTTCACTTAATCACCTCATTCACTTAAAAACTTATTTAATTTTAATGGCTATGCTCACCATGGCAAGCACAAGTAGTTTCCTTATTAACTAGATCACCTTGTAAATATTTCTGCATGATATCCTCAATCTTTCCTGATGCACCTTTTACAACTCCTAATCCCTTTTCTTCTAAAGCATTGTATGCATTTTCTCCCATACCACCTGCAATAACTACTGAAACTCCCTCATTTTCAAGAAGATCTGCTAACCCCTCATGGTTATGCTGCAAGCCTTCTGTAGAAACTTCTTTAGTATGAATAACTTTATTTTCTCTACCCTGATCAATATCTACAATAGCAAAGCATGTGCTTCTTCCGAAGTGCTGATTTAACATTTCTCCATCTTTAGGTAATGCTATTTTCATTTAAATTCACCTCATATTTAAAATTTATTTTCTAAATATAATTATTCTCATTTTTAAATATAATATTACATTAATAAAAATAAAAAAATAAACCTTAAGATTTCTCTAAAGGTTTATTTTTTTATTACATATTATAATAAAGACTTTCTGAAGCATATACAGGGTCACAAGTTATATCTATCCCAAGCTTTCTAAAGGTTTGTTCATCATTTCCGCTTATGATAGCAGTTGAATGAGCCTGACATCCTTTAAGCATTGATAATTTCTCCATAGCTACTTGTGCTGTTGGATTTGTAACAGCACATATGCTAAGTGCCATTAGGATTTCTTCAGCATCTAAAGATGTACTTCTATTACCTAGTGTTTTTGATTTTAAATTTGTAATTGGTTCTAATACAACTGGTGAAATAAGATGTATTTCATCAGATATATTCCCAAGATATTTTATAGCATTTAAAACTACAGCAGCAGTTGCATCCATAAGTTCTGAGCCTTTACCTGTAATTATTGTACCATCATTAAGCTCTAAAGCTACCACTGGACAAACATCATTTTTATCAGCAGTTTCTTTTAGCTTAGAAGAATATTCTCTTGATGGTATAACTACTTTTCTATCCTCAGGTTTTAAATTAACCTCTTCCATAATAAGCTTTATTCTTTCAAAAGTTTCCTTATCTAAGTAACCCTTTTTGTATTCACAACTTGTTTTAAAGTATCTTCTAATTATTTCTTGTTTAGAAGCTTCCTTAACAACTTCATCATTAACTATTCCAAAACCTACTCGATTAACTCCCATATCAGTTGGGGATTTGTACATAGACTCCTTGCCAGTTATTTTTTCTATTATCTTCTTAAGAACTGGAAATAATTCTAGGTCACGATTATAATTTACAGACATCTCATTGTAAGCTTCAAGATGGAAAGAGTCTATCATATTCACATCTTTTAAATCTACTGTTGCTGCTTCATAAGCTATATTTAAAGGATGCTTTAAAGGAACGTTCCATACTGGGAATGTTTCAAATTTTGAATATCCTGCAACTCTACCTCTTTTGTTTTCATGATAAAGCTGGCTTAAACAAGTTCCAAGTTTTCCGCTTCCTGGTCCTGGTGCTGTTACAACAACTATAGGCTTCGAAGTTTCAATATATGGGTTTGCTCCATATCCTTCGTCACTTACAATTGTATTAACATCTGTAGGATATCCCTTAGTTGGAGCATGTTTATATACTTTTATTCCTCTACGTTCAAGCTTGTTTATGAATACAGTTGCAGCTGGTTGGTTTTCATATCTTGTTATTACAACACTATTTACATCTAGCTCATAGCCCCTAAGCTCATCGATAAGTCTTAAAACATCCATATCATAAGTGATGCCAAAATCTCCCCTTATCTTGTTTCTTTCAATATCTCCTGCATATACGCAAATAACTATTTCCGCTTTTTCTCTTAATTTATGTAGTAATTTAATTTTTACATTTTCATCATATCCTGGTAAAACTCTTTTTGCATGAAAATCTTGTAAAAGCTTTCCACCAAACTCTAAATATAATTTATCATAATTATTAACTCTTTCTAAAATATATTTAGATTGTTCTTCTAAATACTTCCTATTATCAAATCCAATATTCATTTTTAACGCCTCACTATCTATAATAATTATTTAACTATTTGGTGATTGATATAATTTAGTAAATAGCAACAATTAATTCGTATTTACGACATTTTATTATGACATAAAACTTAATTAAAGTAAATAGAATGAGGAAAATTACTGTGTATTTTTTTATTAATTAAATATAAAAATAATCAATTATAGATGTTTTTATGCCAAAACCATATTTTAATAGATACTGATTAATAAATAACCTCTAGCACTAAAAAAGTTGAGGATAGCAATTTATGCTATCCTCAACTTTTTTTACTTAAATATGTCTCCACTTATAATTAATTTTTGAATTTCATTTGTTCCTTCATATATTTGAGTTATCTTTGCGTCTCTCATCATTCTTTCAACATGATACTCTCTCATAAAACCATTTCCGCCCATCATTTGAACAGCTTCAACAGTTACATGCATAGCTGCATCGGTGCATGCAAGTTTTGCCTTTGCAGCTGAAACTGAATAAGGTTTTCCTTCATACTTATCTATTGCTGCTTTATAAAGTAAATATTTTGCTTGTTCTATTTCTAAAGCTAAGTCAGCCATCTTAAAAGCTAATGCTTGATTTTTGCATATTGGTTTTCCAAATTGAACTCTTTGTTTCATATATTCTTTTGCCATATCAAAAGCACCTTCAGCTATTCCAAGTCCCTGCGCAGCTACTCCAATTCTTCCTCCGTCAAGAGTTTTCATAGCAACCTTAAATCCTTGTCCTTCTGCTCCACCAAGTAGATTTTCCACTGGAACTTTTACATTGTCAAATATAAGCTCTGCAACTTGTGCTGCTCTTATTCCGCACTTATTTTCAAGTTTTCCTATTGTAAATCCTTCATATCCCTTTTCTAATATAAATGCTGACAGTCCCTTTACGCCCTTAGTTCTATCAGTCATAGCATATACTACAAAAACATCTGCTAAAGGAGCATTTGTTATGAAGCATTTTGAGCCATTTAATATATAATAATCTCCTTCTCTCACTGCAGTTGTAATAGCATTTGCAGCATCTGAACCTGCATTAGGTTCAGTAAGTCCAAAGGAGCCTAATTTTTTACCTGAAAGCAAATCTGGAAGATATTTTTTCTTTTGCTCTTCACTGCCACCATTCATTATTGAGCCGCAACATAAAGATGTAGTAACAGAATAACTAATACCTAATGATCCATCTATCTTAGAAATTTCTTCAACAGCTAGTGCATAGGATAAATAATCTCCGCCAACTCCACCATATTCTTCTGCATAAGGTAGTCCCAAGAATCCCATCTGCCCTATCTTTTTATAAGCTTCTAATGGAAATCTACTATTTTCATCATTTTCTATTACCTGTGGTAATAATTCTTTCTGCGCAAAATCTCTAGCCGTCTTTTGAATCATTAATTGATTTTCATTTAGTTCAAAATTCATACACATATCCCCCTAGTTTTCTATAATTTAAAAATTAGTTGTGTTAATATATATGTCATTTAATTGTTAATAATTACTATTTTATACCAAAATATGTAAACTGTCTATATGAACTTATTGATAAAATTTTTTTAACTAATAAACAAATTATCCATAAAACTCAATGCCATTCAGTGTCATTGCCTAGACAACCTTAAGAAAATAAGAGTATACTTATATATGAATTAGGAGGATATCATGTTATTAAAGAATAGATTTAAAGACATTTCTAACAACGCTTTATTATATTTATGCAGTATAACATTTTTTTATATTTCTTCAGGAGCTTTTAATATGCTCCAAGGAATATATATAAAAGAATTAAATTATGGGGAAAGTTATCTCGGCACCTTGCTGAGTTTAAAAATACTAGCTACAGCAGTATGTTCAATTCCATGTGCTGTATTTGTAAATAAGCTGGGTAAGAAATATGCCTTGCTTTTTGCCTTTATTTTTGTACCTTTAATGAATATTTTCCAGGTATATTTTAACACTAAAGGCCTTATGCTTATGTTTGCAATTATACAAGGTGGATTCACTGCTTTATTACTGGTTTCAGAAGGCCCCTTTCTTATGGAGAATAGTATAGAAAGAAGCAGATTGAAATTATTTAGCATCTCTTTTGTTACAAATGTATTTTCTAATATGATAGGTTATCTTGCCTTTGGAGAAGTGTCTCATAAATTAGAGCTTAAAATTAGTTCTATAGAAGCTTTAAAATCCTCCATAATTATTTCAGGAATAATCGGATTTATAGCTTGTTTGTTTATAATAAGAATAAAAACTTCACTTAATACTACTAAAGGTGCTAATGACTCAGATATAAAAACTAAGGAAAGCTTAATTAAAACTTATTTATATATATTAAAGCAAAAACATCCCTCTCAATATGTTTTATACAATTTTATAATAGGTTTTGGTGCTGGTCTCGTAGTGCCTTACTTTAATGTTTACTTAAAATATAAGATAAATATCTCTACTGAAACTATAGGATTTATAATGGCTTTGGCTCAAGGTGCTATGGGAATAGGAGGACTTATCACTCCAATTATGGCTAAAAAATATGGAAAAATAAACACTATAATCATCTGCCAAACTCTTTCAGTACCCTTTCTGATGCTTATAGCCTTACCGCCTTCAGTAGTAATTGTATCCACAGCATTATTTATGAGAAATGCACTTATGAATATGGCAGGCCCTATCATCTCTAATCTAGCCATGGAAATGGTTGATAGCAATCATGGACCTATGTTTTCTAGTATAATAAATATTTCTGGAAACCTAAGCAGGGCTTTAAGTGCTATGATATCAGGATTTATAATGAATCACCTAGTTAATGGTTATGAAATCCCCTATTTTATAACTGCCATTGTTTATATAGGAGGAACAATTTATTTTTATAAATGTTTTAAAAATGTAGATAAACAAAATAAAGGTGTTATTAGGGAAATTTAATTCATTAGTCTTCAGCTCTTGTTCATAGCATTTAAGTGAAATTATTTGATAATACTATGTAAAGATAATAAATTGTGAAAGAAGGTATTTTGTTGGAAAAACTTACTTATGAAGATATAAAAAACAATGCAGAAATACAATCATACATACAATGGGCAGATCGCCTTTTAGAGGTCTTAGGAATAACAAAACATGACACAGGTCATGTTACAAAAGTTGCAGATACAGCTTCTAAGATACTAGCAGAATTAGATTATGATAAACGAACAATAGAACTTGCTAAAATTGCAGGATATATTCATGATATAGGCAATATGATAAACAGAGAAGAACACGCTCAAACAGGAGCTGTTTTATGTTTTAATATTTTAACAAGACTTAATATGCCTCCTGATGAGATTGCACTAGTAGTATCTGCCGTTGGAAATCATGATGAAGGTACTGGCTGTGCTGTTAACCCCATATCTGCTGCATTAATTTTAGCTGATAAATGTGATGTGCGCCGAAGCAGAGTTAGAAATATAGATTTTGCAACCTTTGATATACATGACAGAGTAAACTACGCAGTAGAACATTCTGAAGTTTGTGTTAATAAAGAAAATGGTTCCATACTATTAGATTTAAAAATTGATACTACCATTGTTTCATTAATGGATTATTTTGAGATATTCTTAACTAGAATGACTATGTGTAGAAAAGCAGCAAATTTTTTAAATTTAAAATTTGAGCTTGTAATGAATGGAACAAAAATAATCTAAACAAGAGACTGTTTCCAAATAATCGAAATGATTATTTAGAAACAGTCTCTTTATTAAAGTTTAGTTGCTGTAACTTTCTACTATTTAGCAGAGGCTTCTACTTGCAGATACTTATCATAGTCTTCTTTCCAATCAGCATATTTCTCATCATTTCTATGATCTTCTAAATCATAATTTTCTTTTAAAAACCTTCCAAAGTGAGTTGAAACCTTATTAGAGCCCCAAATATTCATATGTCCTTCGTTATACATATCATCTTTAAAGTCAAATCCTATTTCGTCAAATAAGTTATTATAATTTATAAATGGAATATTATTTTCTTTTGCAATTTCCGCTACTTTATTAAACATCTGGGCAGGTTCTTTATGCCAAGTGTCCATATTAGCTGTACTGGTATAATCGTGTGGTGCATTTGTAAATATTAACTTAAAACCTTCTGTTTTGGATAGTTCTATAATTTTATATAAATATTCTTGTGTTTTAGGAGGAAGCTCTGAAGTTTTTGTTTCTTTAATATCTGACAAAGTGTCTTTCCCATATATCTCACGACCAGCACCAAAACCTTTTTGATAATAGGTAGTTGAAGTATTATATTTAAAATCCTGCTCCTCTAACTCTTTCCATCTATCATGGTATTTGATAATTGGGAACAAATAGCTTAACCACTGTTCTTTTGGCGTACTGTTTATAACAGCTTCTACCTTATTTATTGAAAATTTCATATTGTCTAAAACATATCTGATGTACCCCTCTTGACCAAATTGATACGTTAGGCCTAAATAATACAAATCTACTACCACAATTGGATTTTTATGTTTTTTTAAAACTTCTTTAAGCAAATAATATGTGACATCTATAGGCTGTCCTCCAGTTCCATAATTGAAGCTAGTTATTCCATACTCATTCCATAGTACATTAGGATTAATGGACGAATCCATATGACTTGAGCCCATTAAAACCACATCGTATGTATCCCTATCTTCGTATACTCCTTGAAATATTTTACTACGATGACTTACTTTTAACACAAAGATAGAGTTAAGTATAGAAATAATCATGGTTAATATTATTACAAAAATAAATCCTTTTAAAACTATCTTTTTAGCCATGGGTATTCCTCCTAAAATTGAAAATAAATAAACTGCTGCTTACTATATCCTGGTCCATATACGCCAAGTATTAAAATAAATATAATAGCCGTAAAATATACTGCCCATCTAAATCCTATATTTTGTTTTGAAAGATCTATACGAACACTTTCAGTTGCTTGAATGTAATTTATAATTAAAACTATAATTATACCTAGCACTGCTACTTTAAAATCTTTTGAATCCAATCCTAAATTATAAATATCTCCTGAATAAAATATCCATGGATTGAAATAAACCATATTCTTAATTAACATTTTTGCTCCAGTAAAGGAATTGGCTCTAAAAAATATCCATGCAAAATCAACTAATATAAAATTTATTAATACTTGAAGAAACTTAAAACTAAATATATCAGTTTTTATTTTAAGAGTATCTATGATTTTTTCTTTAACTGGTTTTAAAATATTTCCTATAATTTGATAAATGCCATGTAATCCTCCCCAAATTAAAAAATTCATAGATGCTCCATGCCATAGTCCACTAACTAAAAATACAATCATTATATTAGCATAATTTCTAAGCTTACTACACCTATTTCCTCCAAGGGGTATATAGAGATAATCTTTAAACCAGCTGCTGAGACTTATGTGCCAACGCTTCCAAAACTCCTTTATTGATCTTGAAAAATAGGGTTGTTTAAAGTTTACAGTTAACTTAAATCCCATAATTTCTGCAGCACCTCTTGCTATATCCGAATAAGATGAAAAATCACAGTATATTTGAAATGCATAAAATATAGTAGCTATAATTATTTCTAATCCTCTATATTCACTAGGATTATTGTATACAGTATTAACTAATATAGCTAATCTATCTGCAATAACTATCTTCTGAAAGAAGCCCCATAGCATTAAAACCAAGCCATTCCTTACTCTATAGTAATCAAATGAATGCTTTTCATCAAATTGATGTAATAAGTTTTTTGATTTTTCTATAGGTCCTGCAAGCACCTGGGGAAAAAATGATACAAACAAGGCATATTTAACCATACTTTTTTCTGCCTTAACATCTTTTCTATAAATATCTATGATATAACTAAGAGCTTGAAATGTATAAAAAGATATTCCTACTGGCAACAAGTAATCAAATGATGGAATTACAACTGTAATATTAAATAAAGAAAGTACCCTCTTTATACTTGATATAAAAAAGTTGTAATACTTAAATAAAAATAAAATACCTAAATTACTTATAAGACTCATTAAAACCCAAAACTTTTTTAACTTAATTGATTTGTCTCCATTGCTTATTGCATTTGCGTTTTCTATTAATAGTCCACTAAAATATGTTATTATAGTGGTCGTTCCGATTAAAATTGCATATTTAGGATTCCAACTCATATAGAAATAATAACTACTTATAAGCATCCACACTTTACGAAATTTAAATGGCATTAAAAAATATATAAGAACTACACTAGGGAAAAATACCAAAAAATGAATTGAATTAAATAGCAAAACTATTTTACCTCCTCTAACTATTTATCAGATTTCTTTTTAACTCTATACTTATTTTTATGCGATTATCCAATATAGTTAACTTACCTAAATGCTTGGTAACATCGTAATGTATTTTACTCTTCTATTGTTACAGGCTTGTTACAACTTTGTATTATTTTACTTATCATTCATATCTAGATATTTTTCTGCATAATTATACTAAAACCTACTATTCCAAATGAATCTATGTAATGCACTGTAAAGTTGTGGTAAAATACAATTAAGAATTAAACAAAGGAGTGCTTTACATGAATTATAACCAAGAACAAATTAAATATTACTTAAATAACATTTTAACTACCCCAAGCCCTAGTGGATATACAAAAAAAGTATTAGATTATATAAAAAAAGAACTAGATATTATAGGCGTATCTTATGAGCTTACTAATAAAGGATGCATTTTGGTTACATTACCTGGCAAAGATAAACAAAATGGAAGAGTACTATCTGCTCATATAGATACTTTAGGCGCTATGGTTAAAGGTATAAAATCTAATGGAACTTTGTCCCTTGCTGCTATTGGAGGTTATATGATGAACTCCATCGAAGGTGAAAATTGTATAATAGAAACTTTAGATGGCAAAGAATTTACTGGAACGATTCAAAGTATTAAGCCTTCTGTACATATAAGTGGCGATGAAGCTAGAGAACTTAAAAGAACTTCAGAAAACATGGAAATTGTATTAGATGAGAAAGTGTTTTGTAGAGAAGATACCTTAAAACTCGGAATTGAGGTTGGTGACTTTGTATCCTTTGACTCAAGAACTGTTTTTACTCCAAGCGGTTTTATAAAAAGTAGACACCTAGATGATAAGGCAAGTGCTGCAATACTTTTATATGCTATAAAATACTTGGTAGAAAACAAGATAGAACTTCCTTATGCCACAAGTTTTTTCATAACAAACTACGAAGAAGTTGGTCATGGCGCTGCTGCTGCAATTCCTCATAATACTAAAGAATTTATAGCTGTAGACATGGGTGCACCAGGACTTGATCAAAACTCCTCTGAGTATGCAGTATGTGTTTGTGCTAAAGATTCTTCTGGCCCATATGATTTAGAAACTCGTAAAAAACTTATAGATTTATGTAAAAAAAATGATATTCCTTATAAAATAGACATTTATCCTTACTATGGCTCAGATGCTTCCTCTGCCCTTCGTGCTGGATGGGATATTAAAACAGGACTTATTGGAACAGGAGTATTTGCATCCCATGGATATGAGAGAACTCATATGGATGGAATTTTAGCCACTTTAGACTTAGTAATTAATTATTGCAAAGAAGATTGATTGCTCTATACCTTGATGAAATTTATATAAAAGCACATAACTCTATATTATAAATATATTAGTCATTAATATCAGAAAGCTCCCATAATTTTCAGGGAGCTTTTCATCTTAATTTAATAAATGTGTAAACTTTTCTAAGTTGTTAGCAGTAAAAACTAAAATATCCCCTAACTTTATAATGGACGATCCATTGGGGATAATTATTTCATCCTTTCTTTTTATCATAACAATCAATATTTCATTAGGTATCTTTGATTCTGAGATAGTTTTATTTATTAAGGGGTTGCCTTCTTTTACAGCATACTCTACTAACTGTGTGTGTATTTCATCTTGATAGTCATTGAAGGTTTTAAATACTGAAGCTTCATCTTCTACTAAATCCAGCCCTTTTGCCATTGTTGGAATCATTGTTCCTTGAACGACAACTGAAAGTAAAGCTATAATGAACACAGTATTAAATATTTCATTTGCTATAGGAAGATTATTGGTAAGCGCATAAGTTGCAAACACAATAGACGCCGCTCCTCTAAGTCCGACCCAAGATACTAATGCTTGCTGCTTTATCGGAGTTTTAAAAAAGCTTAGTATACTCATAACTGCAATAGGTCTTGCTACTAAGAGCAAAAATACAGCCACAAGCATTCCGGACACTAAAGCTGATGGTAATTGGGATGGAAAAACCAATAATCCCAAGGTAAAGAATAAAACGATTTGCATAAGCCATGATACCGCATCAAAGAAATGCACCAAATTTCTCTTATTTGGAATTTTGCTATTCCCCATAATAATTCCAGTTATATAAACTGCCAAAAATCCATTTCCACCAAGCCATTCAGTTACTGAATATCCAAGTATAGCTATGGATATGGAAAAAATCGGGTATAATCCATCTATTTCAAAGTTAATATTCTTTAAAATAAATACAGAAATTATGGCAATAATAAAGCCAATGGCTAAGCCGAAAATAATTTGACGTGATAGCAAACTAATTATTGATTGCTGCTGATTATTTGTTATCAAAGATACCATAATAACAGTCAACATATAAGACATAGGGTCATTACTTCCGCTCTCCATTTCAAGCATGGAAGCTAACCCACCTTTTAAATTTAATTTTTTTGATCTTAAAATAGAAAACACTGAAGCTGCATCTGTAGAAGAAATCACTGATCCTAGAAGCATTCCTTCCAGTAAAGTGACCTTTAAAATAAAATGAGCAAATAAACCAACTAAAAACGCTGTCGTTACAACTCCCAGTGTTGCTAAAAGTATTGCTTGAGAAGCTACAGATTTTGCCGTCTTCCAGTTAACACCAAATCCTCCATAAAACATAATAAAGACAAGCCCTATATTACATATTTGTTGTGCCAACATTGAATTATCAAAATATATTCCACCTATCCCTTCTGAACCTAAAAGCATTCCTAAAGTTAAGAAAATCATTAGGGTAGGTATTCCAAATCGATATAATAATTTGCTAGAAAGTACACAAATAAGCAATATTATCCCTGATAATAACATTATTTGAACCATAAAATCATCCTCTCATAAAAACATTTATTGTAAATAAATGATATAATTTATTATAATCTATTATTACATTATAATTATACACTAATTATGTATAAATTAATTTACATAGTAAATATATTTACTAAACATTCATATTTTCTTCAAAATTCCATAAAAAACACCTCCTAAAGATTAGGAGGTGCCTCAATGGTCATTACTATTTTTTCCAAAACTCTGGTAGAAAAAGCAATAATATAGGATAAATTTCAAGTCTACCTATAATCATGCACATAGATAATACTATTTTACTTAGATCAGAAAAACTTTCAAAACTTCCCATAGGGCCAACCATTTCAAACCCTGGGCCAACATTTCCTATAGATGTTGCAACAGCTGATATAGTTGTCATTGTATCAACTCCTTCTAAGGAAACAATCAAAATTGCTCCAAGAAATATGGCCATATATACAAAGAAAAATGATGTTATACCCTTAAGAGTTTCTTCATCTACAGACTTACCCCCAAATTTCACAGTATACACTGCTTTGGGATGAATTATCTTTAATAGCTCTCTTCGTATAATTTTAAAAAGTAGTAAAAATCTAATATTCTTCATTCCTCCTGCTGTTGATCCAGCACATCCACCAAAAAACATTAAGCCTAATAAAATCATTTTGCTAAAAAGCGGCCATAGATTAAAGTCCGTGGTAGCATACCCTGTAGTTGTAATAATAGAAGCTACCTGAAAGAAGGAATACCTTAAAGATTCTCCAATGGTTTTAAAAACATTTCCATGAATATTTAGTGTTATTAGTACAATAGAAGTTAAAATCAAACTAATATAAAATTTAAATTCTTCGTCTTTAAAAATCCCTTTAATATTTCCTTTTAGTGCCTGATAGTATAAAGAAAAGTTTGCACCACATACAAGCATAAAAAATGTAATTATAATCTCTATCCATACATTGTTATATGCTCCGATACTCAAAGACTTATTAGAAAACCCTCCAGTTCCCACCGTTCCAAAAGTATGTATAAGCGAATCATACCATGTCATTCCAGCTATCTTAAGTGATACACATAAAATAATAGTCACCACTATATATATGCCATATAAAATCTTTGCAGTTTGTCCAATCTTAGGTACTAGTTTACCTGGATTGGGCCCTGGACTTTCAGCTTTCATAATTTGAAGAGTGCCCGCTCCTGCAGAAGGAAGTATTGCTAGCGTCATAACAAGCACCCCCATGCCTCCAACCCAATGAGTAAAACTTCTCCAAAATAAAATTCCATGAGGCAATGCTTCAATATTAGTGATTATGGTTGCACCAGTAGTTGTAAATCCAGAACTTGACTCAAAAAAACTATCAACAATGGAGGGTATTGCTCCACTAATTACAAAAGGGAGCGCCCCGAAAAATGAAGTAAGCAGCCATCCAATTGCTACAATTGCAAAGCCATCTCTTGTATAAATATTTTTATTCTTAGGCTGATTAATTAGGCCTAGTACACCTAGTGATAACAAAATTTCAATTGTAATAGCAAATGCCTTGGCATCATATCCCCCATGTATCATTGCTACCAAAAGCGATGGAATCATTACAATTCCTTCACAGGTTAATAATATTGCCAAGCTTCTTAATACCATTCCAAAATTCACTATTTATACCTCCATTTAAGCTATTAATCAAGTCATGTAAATCATTTATATTTTTATCTTTAGCTATAACAATAACACGGTCTCCATGTTGTATGCTATCATTGCCATTAGGTATGATAATTTTGTCCTTTCTAACTATTGTTGCAATAATAACATCTTGCTTAAACTTTATTTGCTTTAATGGAGTGTTTAAAAGCTTGTTTTCTTTATTTGCTATAAACTCAAGTATTTCAACTTTTCCTTGAACTATTCTATATAAAGATTCTATATTATTTCCTCTTACATATTTCAAAATTTGATTTGTAATAATCTCTTTAGGACTTATTATATTATCAATTCCAAGACTACTTACAATATTGTTATATCTTGTTCTACTTACCTTTGTAATAACCTTTTTAACTCCATTTTGCTTGGCCATTAAAGAAGATAAAAGGTTCTCTTCATCCATTCCTGTAGCTGCAATAAATCCATCTATATCCTTTATATTTTCAGATAACAAAAATTCTTCATCTGTGCCATCTGCATTTATAACAAGCACCTTGGGTAGAAGTTCTGAAAGTTCTATACATCTTTCTTTATTGATTTCAATAATCTTCACGTTCATGCCCATGTCGCATAGATTATTTGAAAGATAATAAGCAATTCTTCCTCCACCAAGTATCATAATATTTTTTAATCTCTGTGGTAAAATCCCGGCTATTTTGCAGAAATTATAAATACTAGAGGATTTTCCTATTACATGAATTTTATCATCTTCATTAATTATAAATTTTCCATTTGGAACAATTATTTTATCCCCTCTTACTACAACTCCAACTAATACAGAAAGATTAGCTTTCCCTACAACCTTTTCTAGACTTTTACCTACAATAGGCATGTCCTTTGTAATCTTAAGTTGAACAAGCTTTACTCTCCCCTTAGCGAAATGCTCCACATTTATTGCTGGAGAAAAATTAATCATTTGTGCAATTTCGTCTGCTGCAGCAAGCTCTGGATTAATAATCATTTCAAGTTCTAATTCTTCCTTTAATAAGGAAAGCTCTCTTGCATATTCAGGATCCCTAATTCTTGCTACAGTATGAGCTGCCTTTAACTTCTTTGCAGTAAGACAACAAACCATGTTTACTTCGTCACTATTTGTAACTGCAATTAGTAAATCTGCTGCGCTCACCCCTGCTTCTAGAAGTGTACTAGTACTGACTCCACTTCCTTTAATGCACATAACATCTAAGTTTTCTTCTGCTTTTCTTAAGATTTCAGGATTTTTATCAATAATTGTTACATCATGCCCTTCTTTTTCTAGGTTATCTGCCAAATTATAACCTACCTTACCTGCTCCAATAATTATAATTTTCATCATAGCCTCCAAAGTTTTTCTGTACATTAAATGCTTAGTTAAAATATGTACTTTTTGTTAATTGCTCATAATTAATATCATTATAAGACTTTGTACGTTTTACTTCAACATCCTAATATCTAAATCACCTATAGTTTTCTTAAGAAATAGCTGTTTCTTTCTCTTTATTATCACTTCTCTTATTTGAGGTACTTAAAATATATGTATTTGTGGAAATAAATATGCTTTTAGATAAGTTCCTAATTAACAATATATAAAAAAGGGCTATCTCACAATTTATATCTTTACATTGTGAGATAGCCCTTTTTAATCACGCACATCAAATTCATTGTAAATCTAATTTTCTGCAATACTATTAGAGTTACTATCATAGGTTTTAATGAATTCACTTGTCTTTAGAAGTTTGTGTTTCCTTTCGAACTTGTTTTATATACCTATACCTCTATAGCTTCTTCTTCGTTTTCCTGCATAACTTCCTGGGTGGTTTCATTATATTCAGCTGTTTCAATATCTTGTATATTATTAATATCGTCTTGTAATTTACTTTCCTCTAGTAAAATACTTTCTTCAGCAGCATCATTACAATCATCAACTTTAGTCAACAGCATTAAGCATTTTGAAGTCTTTTCATTGATTGCACCAATACCTAATAAAGCAAATGCTATACCTCCATATACCGCAACTGATTCGCATACTCCAGGTAATAATTGCGATGGAATTATCTGACTAGTAACTAAGGCATAGTCATACCCTTGGGCTACATATTGATTAACAGTATTTCTAAACAGAATAATGTTATTAACTAATAATGTAACTCCAGCTATAGCTACAATTAAAGCAATAATATACAGAGTAATTGTAACAGTAGATTTTTTTGATTTTTTAGACACCTTTTCATCTTTAACTTTCATAATAGTTTATCTCCATTTCTGCCATAAAGGCCTGTACTATAAATATAATTTTATTATTTTTACATGTGCTTTATCCATTAATTAATATTACTGAGTTATTGTTACAATTGAGTATCAATATTATCAACATTTTATAAAGAGACATCTTACTTTGATTTTATATACCTAAGCTTCTAACCTTACTATTACAGAATGATTTCTATTTCCATATATTTATTAACAATTGAACTATCATAATATATTTACCCTATGTTATAATGCAAAAGAAATATATTCTTTCATAATAAGACAATATTTTTAAGAGGTGAAATGATGGGTCTAAAGAAGATGCAGCAAGGATGGTCTATTAGGGTAAAAATAATAGGTATATTTTTAATTTTACAACTAATTACATTGTCAATTTTAACAAGTATATCAATTAGCACATTTGTACAAAAGCAAAAAAAACAGTTGGCAAATGATGGTCTAGACTTAGTAAGCCAAGTTACTAGGGAGCTGGAAATTAATAATTCTGCATTACATACTATAGAATATCAGTTTGAAGATAAGGTTATCAGTATTGCTAAAATAATTTCTGAGACTGAAAACATAACTAATGAATCCCTTATTGAAATTTCAACAAAAGCTGATGTTTCAGAAATAAATATAGCCAGCAAAGATAGAAAAATACTATATTCTAATTTAAAAGCTAATATTGGGTGGGTTTATCCCACAAATCATTCCACATACCCAGTTTTTACAGGAAAAAGCTCTGAGTTAATTGAAGAAATACGACAAAGTGAAGTAGATAAAAAATATTATAAATATGCAGCATTACCCCTTAAAAATGGTGGAATAGTTCAAGTAGGAATTATAGCTGATAAAATTAAGAACGTTGAAGCTGATTTTGACAAACAAAAGTTAGTTGAATCTTTAGCCAAAAGCGAAAATATCGTATATGCTCTTATAATAGATAAAAACTTAAAAGCTGTAGCCCATAGTAATCTTGATAGTATTGGAAAGCAGCTCTCAGATACTGGCAGCAAATCTGCAGCTTTAGACGAAAAAGTGTATACAGGTAGTTATTTTTATGATACGGAAAATGTTGAAGTCATGGATGTACTAATACCTTTATACGATAATGGAAAACATATAGGTGCTGTAAATATAGGTATATCTATGAAAAATCTAAAAGCAGGTATTACCGATATGATGAAGAAATCAATACTTATGGCTATTATTTCCTTTATCGTGATGGGAATATTAATCACTCTAGTTATTAATGCCATAATAAAGCCTTTAAATCTTTTAAAAGAATCTGCCGAGGAAGTTTCTGATGGGGATTTAACTAAAGAAATACCTATTAAAAGTAAAGATGAAATTGGACTGCTTACTAATGCTTTTAATAAAATGACAAAATCATTAAAAGATATAATTAGAGCAACTACTATAAGTGCTAATGGTTTAAATGATTCAAGCCAGCATCTTTCAGCCACAACACACCAAGTACTCGCTCAAGCTGAAAATGTACATGTCACAGCTAAGAAAATAGCTACTGGTATGGAAGAAAGTAGTGCTTCCGTTGAAAATATAGATTCTTCTATTAATGAAGTAACCTCTGCTACTAGGGCGCTTGCTAAAAAAGCTGAGGATGGTAATATAATATCAAAAGAAATAGAATCTAGGGCTAGAAACTTAAAAGATAACGCCAAAGAATCACGCAAAGCAACTAACACTATGTATTTACAAAGACAAGATGCCATCTTAAAAGCTGTAGAAAAAAGTAGTGTTGTACAAGAAATCGTACAAATATCTAAAGTTATTTCTGATATAGCCGCAAAAATAAACCTTTTATCTCTAAATGCCGCTATAGAAGCTGCAAGGGCTGGCGAGCAAGGTAAGGGCTTTGCTGTGGTAGCTGCAGAAGTAGGTAAACTAGCTGAACAATCAACTAGAACTGTTTCTGGAATAGCTCCAATTATTAAAGATGTGCAAGCTTCAGTAACAGACTTATCGGAAAATGCAAAAGGTATATTAACCTTTATAGATGAGGAAGTATCTTTAAATAATGAACTATTAGAAAAAACCGGAGAACAGTATATGAAGGATTCAGAAATTATAAATAATCTAGTACAGGATTTTGCAGCAAGTACAGAAGAAATATTATCTTCAATGGAAGAGATAACTACTGCTATAGAAATTATGTCTAGTTCCATAGAACAATCCAATATAGGTTCTCAAGATATAGCATCAAGTATTTTAGAGATTTCCACTGCAATACAGGAGGTTTCAAAAATAACTCAAAATCAAGCAAAATCAGCACATGAACTTAATAATCTGGTTGAAAAATTTAAAATTTAATATACAAAATAAACTGTATAAAAACAAAAAATCACCAGAATTTCACACTGGTGATTTTTTATTATTTAGTATCTGTATTTTAAATTTTATACATAGTATTCTATATCAAATTGATTTTTCATTTTAAACTCTATAAATACTTTATCTCTTATTTTTAAAAATTCTTCACTAGTTCTATCTCTTTTCCTTCCCATAGGTACATTGATTATACTTTTTATCTTTCCAGGCCCTGGCGTCATAATAACAATTCTATCTGCAAGAAATACTGCTTCTTCAATATCATGAGTAACAAATATTATTGTTTTTTTCTTTTCATCCCATATATTGGATATTTCATCTTGCATATTCATTCTTGTCATTGCATCTAATGCTCCAAAGGGCTCATCCATAAATATTATTTCTGGATCTACTGCTAAAGCCCTCGCAATGGCTACTCTTTGCTGCATACCTCCTGAAAGCTGGCTTGGATGATGTTTACTAAACTTTGAAAGTCCTACCAGCTCTATATATTCATCAGCAATTTTGCTTCTTTCTTCCTTGCTGATTTTTTTAGCTTCAAGCCCAAGTTCCACATTTTTCTTAACACTTCTCCAAGGTAATAATCCATAGTTCTGAAATATTGTTACATAATTGGGCGATGGTTCTTTTACTTCATTACCATTAATAAATATCTCTCCAGCAGATGGCTTATCAAAACCAGCAATTAAATTTAATAGTGTAGACTTTCCACATCCACTAGGACCTAAGAGACATATAAATTCTCCCTTTTCAATAGTCAAATTTACATTATCAAGAGACTTGAATTCAGATTTTTTATCATTATTATTTTTATAGATTTTTGATACATTATTTATTTTTATAAACATTATATTACCTCCCAGGCTCTGAAGAAATCCCCCAGGTTTTTCCTACCCATTTTTCAAAAAGTGTTATTAATTTATCTAATAATAAGCCTAAAACTCCTATCATTATTATTGCTAAAAGCAGCAAATCTGTTCTCAGTGAGTTTCTTGCATCCATAATTAGATACCCTAATCCAGATTGTGCACCCACCATTTCTCCTGATACAAGAAATATCCAAGCTGAACCAAGCGCAAGATGAAGTCCTGTAACTATATTAGGAAAGGCAGCTGGCAATATAATTTTAGTTAGTACAAATGGCTGCTTAATTCCAAAATTTCTAGCAACTTTTAAATAAGTTTTGTCTGTCTTTTTTACTGCAGACACAGTAGAAAGTAACACCGGGAAAAATGCTGCAATAAATATAATAGCTATTGCTGGAATATCCCCAATTCCAAGCCATAATACGATAAATGGAAACCAAGCTACTGGAGATATAGGTCTCAACACCTGAACTATTGGATCAATAACATCCCAAATTTTCTGGAACCATCCTAAAATAATTCCTAGAATTATAGCTAGTATTACTGCAGCAGAGTATCCTATAAAGAATCTGAATAAACTTAGCTTAATATGGGTAAAAAAAGTACCATTTTCAATAAGCTCTTTTATTCCCTTTAAAACCATCAAAGGAGATGGAAGAAGAGATGGCTCATACTTACCAGTAAGAACCACAGCTTCCCATCCAATTAAAAGAAGTCCAAGTCCTATAACTATATTTATTAATTTTCTAAACTTAGTCATATTATCACTCTGCCTTATTAATTAATGAGTTATCAACAAAGTCGCTATATTTAGGAGGATTCTCTAATAATTTCATAGTTCTAAGGTAGCTTGTTAATTTTTCATAGTCTTTTTCATTAATTTTTAAATCTGTATATACTGTAGATTTTAAAGATAAATCTAGTACTTCTTTTTTCACGGACATATACTTTGATGCTATCTTTTGTATATTTTCATCTTTAGCCTCTGCTTTTTCTCCTGCTTTAACATATCCATTTACAACTTCCTCTGCAGCTTCTTTATTATTGTTTATAAATTCATCTCTCAATACAAAAGCACAGCAAATTGAATTTTCCCATATATCTTCTGATTTGATTAGTGTCTTACCCTTGCCATTTATTACAGATGTAGCTCCAAATGGCTCAGCAACTATATAAGCTGATATACGTCCTTCTGACAGTGCTGCCGGCATTTCTGCTGGGGCAAGTTCAATTGTCTTTACATCTGAATAACTCATACCTTCATCTTCAAGCATTTGATAAAGTAAAATATTCATAGTTGAAAATCTTTGAGGTATTGCAATAGTTTTACCTTTTAAATCAGAAATACTATTGATATCTTTTGCAACTGTAATATTAGTTCCGTCCCTATGCCCAAGAGCAACAGCTTTTAAGCCAATTCCTTGTGCTTTTGCCTTCATAGCAAACTGAACTAGTACAGATGCTCCATCCACCTTACCTGTACTTAAAGCATCCATTAATTCTGGCCAGCTGCCGTACTTTACAAGTTCAATATTAACATTTTTAAGATCTTCTTTATTAATAATTGGATCTTCATGTTCTACATACAAAGGTACAGCATGGGTTAAAGGTAAATATGCTATTTTAACTGTCTTCTTTCCATCCGTTGTTTCGGCAGTTTTATTTCCACAAGCCGTAAAGCCCAAAAGTGAACTTACTATAATTGTGCCAATAATAAATTTGTTAAATATCTTCATATTAAGATACCCTCTCTTTTCTGTAAACTTTATTTCCAGCCAAGTGCTTTTCTCTTTTCTCTTAGATCTTCTATTATTTTATCTGCCAATTTTATTGGATTTACATCTACATTCATAGTTGAACCTAATGTTTCCTTTGTTCCCTTGTACAAGAAGTTCATAACATTATCAGAGCCTTGTACTGGGGCATGAACACAGTGATATGAATTGATACCATTAAGTCTAAATCCAAGTGCTGCCCCTATTCCCTTTTCATTTGACCATTCTGGGCTCGCAAAAGCAAATGGCATGTCTTTAATTGCTTGTCCAGCTTCGTTTGCTATGGCTCCAAAGGCTCCTGATGCTCTTGCATTATCTATACATTCTCCCATATGCCATACTGGTGGAAGGTCTGGCTGTAAGAAACTTCTTAACCCTTCTCCTGTCTTTTGCAGCGCATCAGTATTACAGAAACCTAGTTTTAATAATGGAAATGATGCACAGCCATTAGTAAATACAAGAACGTTATTCTTAAGTAGCGTTTCTGCTACATCTACAGTTGCCTTTTCGTAAATTACCCTTGGATTATTACATCCTACAATGTTAACAATACCTAAGATTTCCCCACTCTTTAGCGCTTCAACAATTGGTTTCATTCCTCCAAATCTGCTTTGAATGTATTCAACTGTAAAACCAACTTCGGCATCAACTTCATATGGTGGAATAAATACCGGTATTTCTCTTCTATCTGTAAAGCTTTCAATTGCTCTTGTAACTATCTTTCTAGCAATAGCACTAGTTTCATTTATATTAGAATGATCATGTTTATAAGCATAATGTTCTGCTCCTGGAAGTCTTGCAGAATCGCTTGTCGTAACAATTGTTGTCTTATGACATCTTGCAACATCCATAATTCCAGGATATACATCTTCAACATCAGCAACCCAAAGATCTAGCGCCCCTGTTCCAAGAACCAATTCTGCTCCAATGGCATTTGATAATGGAATTACCCCATCATATCTATACATTGCTGAAAGACCAGAACAACATATTCCATAAAATTGTATTCCTTTGGCTCCATGTTCTTTAGCTAATTTAATAAACTCTTCACTTTGTCCTACCTTTACTATTTCACTTACAAGAACAGGTAAATGTCCATGAACTGCTATGTTTACATATCCTTTTTTTAATGATCCAACATTAACTTTTGAAGTTCTTCTGCCACCTGTCCCAAATAGGCTATCTGTTGCAATAGAGGAACCAACTACACCTGAAAATACAAAAGCAAGTCCACATCTTAAGAATTGCTGCATTACATTTTTCCAATCTCCATCAGTTCCTGTACCAGTTCTATGAAGTGCCTCAAAAACTTCATGGTAAGCACTTATAGGTAGTATGTCCATGTCCTTCCATACTTTCTTTCTTTCAGGAGATGCGCTTACTTCTATTGTTTTAAATTTACCTGGAACAGTTCTAGATAAATCCTCTAATAAAACATCTGCAAGCTTTGATGCAAGTTCATTTATTGTCTTTCCTTCTATATCTATTCCAAATTGCTTTGCAGTTTTTATTACTTTTTCTTCTCCTAAAATAGGTATATCAAGCTTACCTTCTGCTGCATTTTTCATAGCAAGAAGTACTTCTCTTGCATGAGATCCATGTGCTGCTACCCCAGCAGCAAGTCCCCTTAATAGATTTCTAGCAACTATAAGATCTGCATCTGCTCCACATACTCCTCTTGGGCTTTTAGGAGTAATTTTACAAGGTCCCATATAACAAATACGACAGCATACTCCTGCAAGACCAAAACTACATTGTGGCTGCTGCTGATCAAATCTATCAAAAGCTGTGTCACAACCTATTTGCTCCATACGTAATAACATTTCTTTTACTGCTGGATCTGGAGTTTTCTCAAGAACATCCTGCTTTGACGCAAAAGTTTTTCTATATTCAGATACTGCCTGCAAATAATCATTAACTCCTCCATTATGCTGATGATGGCTATGTCCATGTTCATCATTATGAGAATGAGTGTGATGATATCGATAAATTTCATTAAAATTCATATTTAAAAACCTCCTATATCCCTTACAATATCCATTTTAAATTCATACTATTCCTATATGTTTATTATATATTATCATCGCTTATATACCTTGTCAATAAAATATTATCTCCTTATTTTAGAAATAAAAAAGCTTATTCAATTTCTTTAATAAGATTAGCTCCTTATTATAATTTCTCTTGCTACCTACCCGTAGTGAGCACTAAATTTCTAAAATAATCATATACTGCTAGTATCTATAAACATTTAGGAGGCATTGTAATGAAACATTCACACAGTTATGAAGGTACAACATCCTTTGATGATTGCCATGTCCATCATTATGGTGCTATTACTTCTAAGGCACCAAGTGGAGTACCTCATACTCATTGTCTGAAAGGTGAAACAACCTATCTTGATGATCATGACCATGATTATGAAACTAAAACAGGTCCAGCAATAGTACTACCTGACGGACTTCACTATCACTATTATGAAACCAGAGTAAGATGTGCAGATGGTCACATTCATTATATATGTGGTTGTACTAGCGCTGATTAACTTATAGAATTTTGTATATTGTTTATTTCTTTTAAGATAGTTGCCATCTTATATGGCAACTATTTATTGTTTTTAATTTTTTTTATAATTCTGCGGTACTAGGTTGACAAAATCATTTTGATATTATAACACGTTATCAATCTAGTATTCCAATCAAAATAATAAGATTTAGTAAATGCTGTGATAAGAAATAGTAGCATAAAGTAAGCTAACAGAGAAAAATCCTCCTAGCTGAAAGGGATTTTTAGTATAACTTGTGTGAATGCATCTTTGAGCACTGTCTTGAAATATAGTAGACGACAGCGTGTACGCCCGTTAAAGCGTTGAGGTATGTATGTACCAAAATGAGATATCATTGTATGTTTTTATTATACATATGATAATTAGAGTGGAACCGCGGAAGTTAACTCCTGCCTCTAAGTTTTTAGAGGCAGGAGTTTTTTATTTTTAAAAATTTATAAACAGGAGGGCTATTATGAATTCTTTACAATACTTTGATTCCATAGCTAAAAGCTGGAACGTTATACGAAGTGAATATTTCCAAGAAAGATGAAACGGCTTTAGAAATATACAAGTAGAAAATACAAATTTAAGCTGCAAAGGTCTCTCAAATAAGAGAATTCAGTGAAGCAGCTATCTTAGCTAAAGCAACAAAATTATAATTTGGAGGAAAAACAGATGAAATTTGAATCAATTTTAATACACGGTGGAATAGATGGAGATCAACATACAGGGGCGGTAAATGTACCAATTTATCAAACCTCAACTTACAAACAGCCTAAGTTTGGAGTAACTACAGGCTATGAATATTCAAGAACAGGCAATCCAACACGAGAAGCTCTAGAGAAGCTTGTTGCAGACCTTGAAGAGGGATATGCAGGCTTTGCTTTTGCATCAGGGATGGCTGCTATAACTGCAGTACTTTCACTATTTAAGTCAGGAGACAAGGTAGTTATTTCAAATAACATATATGGTGGAACATTTAGAGTTCTGGATAAGATATTTACAAACTTTGGCATTCACTATGCCATAATTGACACCTCAAATTTAGATGAAATAAAAAACAGTATTGATGAAACTGTAAAAGCTATTTATATAGAAACTCCAACAAATCCTCTTATGGATGTAACTGATATTGAAGCTGTGGCAAATATAGCTAAGGAAAAAAGTATATATACTATCGTTGATAACACCTTCATGACTCCTTATTTACAAAAACCAATAACTCTTGGAGCTGATATAGTTATTCACAGTGCTACAAAATATCTTGGTGGCCACAGTGATGTAATTTCAGGTATTGTTGTTGTAAATAACAAAGATTTAGCTGAAAAACTTCATTTTGTTCAAAATGCTACTGGAGGAGTTTTAGCTCCCTTTGATTCCTTCCTTTTAATTAGAGGAATTAAAACCTTGGCATTAAGAATGGATAGACATAACTCAAATGCAAAGCTTGTTGCTGAATTCTTAAAAAATAGAGAAGAAATAGAAAAGATATATTATCCCGGTTTTGAGAATCATCCCGGTTATAAAGTTCAAACAAATCAAGCCAAGGGTTATGGTGGAATGATTGCCTTTGTTCTTAAGGAAGTCTATGATTATAAGAAATTTCTTGAAAATCTTAATTTAATAACCTTCGGAGAAAGCTTAGGTGGAGTTGAATCCTTAATTTGCCACCCTGCTTCTATGACTCATGGCTCCATACCTTATGAATTAAGACAAAAGGTTGGTATTGTAGATAATTTAATAAGACTATCTGTAGGCATAGAAAATGTTGAAGATTTAATTCAAGATATCAAAAATGGATTAAAGGAGAGTATTTAATATAGTTACTATTCTTCCCGATAGAGGCGATAGGTATTTTAGCAAAAATATTTATTAATTAAAAAAGAAGCGTATGTCTATTTAAACTAGACATACGCTATAATTATTAATCACTCTTTTTATGCTACTCTTATTATTTTAAACATTATTTTTCATTTTTTTATAATAAAATCCTAGTGAATATAATCCTGGTATTGCAATCCATATAAGTATAGACGCAGTAACTACCCTATCTATACTAAAGAAAAATACTAATATAAATTGTATTATAGCTAGAGGAAATGATACATATCCAAGTACTTTATGAGCAATCTTCCAAGTTTCTTCATCTCTTATAGTCCAAGGAAGTCTTAACCCCAAATACCTATTAAAAGGTATTTTAGGCGAAACATTACCGAACCCCATGATGAAAACTGAAATTAAACCAACTATTATTAATTCATTATTCTTATTATAAAGTGCACTTTTATTTGGTGTTAATGCTGTAAATAAAGAACAAATAATGATAATTCCTATAATCATTCTATTTATATTTCTCACAGTTTTAACTTTAGGATTACCCTCTGAGAGTTTTGTTATCCTTGCTGCTTGAATATCAAATACAATTAATGAAATAATAATTAAAGCAAAAATAACACTTGCAACTAAGTTACTTTCAGGAACAAAAAAAACTAAAACTAGCATTATTATTGATGTAAGTAAAAATATCATCCTTGTAAAGTCAAACTTCTTCATTTCAACCCCTCCTATTTCTTTGTAAATATATCTAAGAAGCTTCCAAGAACCTCTTGAAGTATTGTAGTATTTATAGAATATATTACAAATTGGCCCTTTTTCTCTGATGTAATAAGTTCTGCTTCCCTTAAAATATCTAAATGCTTAGATATTGAAGGCTTAGACATATTAAAGTGTTCCGATATTTCGCCTGCACTCATATCCCCTTTATTTAAAAGTTTTAGTATTTCCCTTCGAGTTTCATCACTTAATGCTTTAAATGCCTTACTCATATAATGACTCCTTTCTAGCTAATATAGATATTTAACTAATTAGCTAAATATCTATATTTATATTATACATGTATTTTATATAAATGCAATCATTTAGAATAAAAATGACCTCCTGAAAAATAGGAATTCATGCTTTTAATAACCCTACTTAACCAATATATTTTACATTTATTACAAAAATGATTTTTATATAAATGTAAAAGGCTGTTGACAAAATATGTTTATCAACAGCCTGAGAAGATACCCTTGAAGTTATCTTCTTTTTTACACTTATACTTCCCTAACTTCTACTACTACAGTTTCTCTTATAACTCCTTCCTTTATACTTTCTTATTGATGTTTTATTTCTACATTTTCTCCATCAATAATATTCTTTTCTTATATATAATAAGCTTTTTATTTTCTAACAATTTCTATAGGGATTGAATAATTCTAAATCTTCATCTTCCTTCCCTGTAAATAAATTAACTAACATTTTTCCACCTAATACTGCAAATAATATTCCATTAGCTCCATACCCTAGGCAATAGTATAAAGATCTTCTATCCTTATCCCTTCCTATGTATCCAAGATTGTCATTAGTAGATGCAAAAACACCACAATACTTATATTCTATTTCAATATCAGGTATATCCTTAAACATATTTTTTAAACGCTGCTCAAGGATATTGTATTTGTCTTGGTATATATTACCACAGAACCTTCCCTCTAGAAAAGGAGTATCTTCTCCTCCAATTATAATTCTATTATCTGGAGTAGTTCTAACATAATTATAAGGGTCACAATTATCACGGATAACTATATTTTTATATATATCATCAATTTTTTTCAAAGGCTTAGTAACTATATTATAAGCAATAGTCTTTGTTCCAAAGGCTTTATCTGTAAATAACTTTGTATTATAACCCGTTGCACAAATTATTTTTTTACCTTTTACTTTAAACCCATAGGATGCTACAACCTCAACATAATCTTCATAATAATTTATTTCTTGTACTTCTGTATTCTCAAAAACCTTTAAACCTAGTGTCATAGCTACTTCTAAAAGGTGATGAGCAAATTTATACGGATTAAAAACTGCTCCCCCATTTTTAGAAAACACCCCTGCCTTTAAATCAAAACTATAGGGATTATTATTATCATCTATAAAGGAAACCTCAATATCATTATCTTTTCTATATTTATACTCATCTTTTAGTTCTTGTACTTCTATATTTTTAGCTGTATATAAAAGTGCATCCTTCTTTTCATAATCACAATAATTCCCATAAGTATTTATAAATTCATCAATTTCATCTAAGGCATTTAAGCCTAACTTATAGGATTTAATTATCTTTTCATAATTTGTATATTCCTTAAGATTACTTAAATTATCATCTAATTCATACTGAAGTAAAGCAGTTGTAATACTAGTGCTACCATACCCAATTCTTGCTTTTTCAAGAATACAGCAATCTATTCCTGCCTTAGTGAGATAATATCCTAAAATGGCACCAGTAACTCCACCTCCAACAATAATTATATCCGTTTCAATATATTCATTTAAATAATCATATTGCTTTTTTATATTTGTTACTTCTGTAAAATAAGGTTTACCGTATACTACTTCAAAGTTATTCATTTAACTTCATCCTCTCTAACATATTCCAGGCTATAATACTAATGTTTTTTCATTTTTTATATGTATATATTATTGTTTAAAGCAAAGATTTTTATCATATATTTTATCTTTAAACTAATTACACTATTTTTATCTAACCTTTTATTAGAATATAATTTGCTATAAAATAAAAAAGAGCATTAACTCCATTAAAAGTTTAATACTCTTTTATCCAATTAATAATATTATTTTTTAAACGCTGTTTTTAACTTCCATATTATTTAATGCTTTAATAACATTTAAAGCAACTGTTTCTCTTAGCTCAATCATGGATTCTTTGCTTGCATAGGAAACATGAGGTGTTACAATAATGTTATCTACATTTAATATTTCGCTTTCTGGGTTTGGTGGTTCATTACAAACCACATCTAAACCAGCCCCTCTTATGATGCCACTTTTAACTGCATCAATCAGTTCATCTTCGATAATAATTTCTCCTCTTGAAGCATTTATGAGTACAGCGCTTTTTTTCATAAGTTTTAATTCCTTCATACCAATCATACCTCTTGTATTTTCATTAAGAGGTATCGCTATACTTACATAATCTGAAAGCTTAAGCCCTTCCTCAAAGGTCACGCCCTTTACTCCATGGTCCTTAAGTTCAGTATCATTAACATATGGGTCATAAGCTAACACATTCATTCCAAGGGCCTTTGCCTTTTTTGCTTCTAGTTTAGCAATTTTACCAAATCCAATGAGAAATAGCACTGATTCCTTAATTCGTTTAGGAATATAATCCATTGCATCTACTCCCCAAAGCCCCTGCTTAATTTTATCCTTATAGGAACTAAGACTTTTGTAGAACTCAAAAATGAATGATATTATATGATCTGAAACCTCTTCAATGCAATAACTTGGAGCATTTGCAACTATTATTCCCTTACTTTTAGCATACTTTACATCAATATTATTGTATCCAATCCCATATACAGATATTATTTTGCAATTTCCCAGCTTATCAATAACCTCTGGGGAAATTTCAATATCTATTTGAGCAATAATGGCTTCAGCATATTTCCCAAAGTTCTCTAAATCCTTATAAAAATCTTTACCAGAATATTTTATTTCATACCCAGGTAAGTTTTCTTTTATCATTCTTTCTTCAATATTATATTCTTTCCAATCTCCATCAATAATCCATATAGTCTTTAACATCTTGCACCTCATCTTACTTGCAACTTGCCATGTGGGTGGCACTTATTATCATTGGTAAACAATCTCCTCCACGAGGTAAAACTCCAACTTTTCCTCCTGGAATTTCCTTTAAGGCATAGTCAACTGCTTCCTGTAGAGTTTCATTTTTTTTATAACCTAGAATTGAGATTTCTTTATCATCTAAACCTTCTGTGACAATAAGTATTTTTGCTCTTTCCCTCACTCTGGCATTGCCCATTGCAATATCTGCAGCCACTAAATCAGCTTCATCATCATCTAAAGAAATTTTTCCTACGATATTTTTAGATTCTTCATAAGAAGCCTTTGCCCACTCTATTAATTTTGGATGATTATGCACTAATCCTTCGTAGCATGGAGCCACAAATATAATATATCCATCTTTTTTCACACTAAAATATGCAGATATAAGCCCCTTTTCAGCTTGCCAATAATCAATATCGCAAGGGCTAGAACTTACCACAACTATATCAGCAAGTTCAGGTATCTCTACTCCATAAACCTTTGCCGCAAGTTTTGCTCCTTCTCTATGAGCTTTTATAAAATCTCCTGCAAAGATTCCAGTAACCTCTCCATCTGGTGTCATAACCACATTTATAATAAACTTAAGTCCCACTATTCTCGCTACCTCTTCTATTCCCTTTCTACAAGGATTATCTTCAATATTTCCTAAGGGAATCCTTTCCATAAGGGCTCCTGCAACATGTGTAGCTGATGTAGTAGCAGAGCCACATATTCCAGGCTGAACAATTTTGCCACCACCTGAATAACCTGCATCTGAGTGTGGTATTATATTCCCAAGTCCTATTATATAATGAACTTCCTGAACCTTTTTGTTAACATGAATAGGAAACTTCATTCCATCTGCTTCAATAGTTCCCATATCAATAAGTGCATCTTTATCTGTAAAATCATGCTGACTAATTTTAACTGTTTTAAAGATTTCTTCTCCAACCTTTTCGATGATTTCATCCTTTGTCATCACTCGATGAGTTCCAGGTGCAGTTAATATTTCAATATTTTCAAGAGGTATCCCCACATCATTAGTAAGGTATTTTATTAACACAGGAAGTATTTTATTTACTGGAGTCACTCTCGTATTATCATCAATTAATATTAAGATTTTATCATCTTTCTTAACTTGATTTTTTAATGCTTCACACCCAATTGGATTTTCTAGCTTATCTAGTAATGTCTTTTCAAAATCCTCTATAGGTGAAAACTTTGTCATCTCTCCTGCAAAAAGTAAGGATGAAGCAGGAATTGACGCCTGCATCTCCTTATCACCATAGGGAACCTTAATTATTTTCAAACTTTCGTTCACAATTAATACACCCTCTTATATTACTTTATTAATTTTTACCAATAATTTTATAATAGTGTAATTTCCCCAGTATTAGTATCTACTCTAACCATATCCCCATCTTTAACAATCTCATAAAACTTTTTATCAACTTTGTCTACCATTGGTGTTCCAATAATTATAGCACTTGCTACAATAACTGTTTCTGGGTTTTGAATAATCATAGCCTTAGGTGCATTATTATTTAAAGTAAGTTGATAAAGTCCATCAGCTTGAACCACAGAACTTCCCTTTGATCCAGGAAATACTAATATTTTATTCGATACGTTTTTTCCCTCTAAAGAATGTCCCTTTTCAATGCAAACACCTGTCTTTGGCTCAATTAAGTAAAACATTATATCATCTGTTGAAATTAGGACTTCTCCCTCTACAACGCCTTCAGAAATTTTATGGCAGGAAAATACTTCTTTACTCATTATTTTACTTCTCCTTTCAATGCTGCTTTAACGCATGTTTTTAAATCCCTGATGATTAGATTAATTCCTCTACGTTTTGGGTAATAAGCAAGCTTTGGAGAATCTGTAACTCCTACTTTTCCGCTTAAGAAGTGCCAGCATGGCTGATCAGAACAAGTATCTTCAACAATATCTCCACCGGCTTCTCTAATAATTTGAAGTAATCCCATTCTATCAGCCATCTCTTTAGTATGACTAGAAGTCATTACCCAAAGATCCACGGAAAGTTTCTTTCCCTTTACGATATTTGCTATTTCCTGAACTTGATCTAATGTAAAATGCGGACATCCAAATAGTGCAAAGTCAATTTTTCTATTTCCAGGCTCTGATATTTGTTCAAGTATATTTTCTAAATCCTCATTTGTTATAACTACTTTCCTTTTAGGTTCTTTTCCGCCAAAAGCCGCTTCAAGGGTTGGTGCTTCAGGAGTTACTCCTAGTATATGGTACATTCCATATGCCCCAGAAGTATTTAACTGTGCTCCAAGATTCATAAGAGCTTCTTGGGAAATTATTTTTGGTAGCCCTGTAAATACTGGTATTCCATTGCCTATCTTTTTACCCATATATCCTAAAAGATGATATTCAAAGTCAGACTTCATATCTGCTTGAACTTCAACAAGTATATCTCCCTTACGGTTTTCATCAAAGAGAAGACCATATTCTGGTACAAATCCAGTTATAGCAGCACAAAGTGCACTTTGAGCAGCTTCACGATTACTTCTTGCTCCCCAAACCGAGTTAACATATGGCGTTGCACTGGATTCAGAAAATGCTATAACTTCTCCATAATGAGGAATATTTGTTCCAAGGTATGGTGTGCAATTATATGATAAGATCGCACCTAAATTTTTATATGCATTATGAGTTCTTTCCATTAATGAGGCATACTCATCTGTAACTGTTCCAAGCTTTTTAAAATATGCCAAGCAAAAACCTGGATTAACTGTAGGAGCAATTTTGCAATGTGCTCCAGCCTTTAAAAGCCTTTCTGCAAACCATAAATCTGCCTCTTGGTTACTTAATGCAACATGGGCTCTAGTAATTGGCACCATACGCTTAGCATCAAAGGATTCGCCAATTGCTACTTGAATTTTCATAGCAAGGGCAGTACCCTCACCATATTTTCCATCTAACATATCCTGTTGATCTCTTGTCAATTCCATAACTTAACCCCCCATAATTTTAATGAAATAAAATTCCTTATTTCACTTATATTCACTTCAATAAGTTTACTAAAAACATTGTAGTTGCTGGTATATAAGTCGTTACTGCCAGTGCAATAAATAACGCACCTAAAAACCACTTGATATATCTCATCATTCCTCCTATAGAAATATTTCCTACCGCTGACGCTACAAACAGGTTAATTCCATAGGGTGGAGTTACAAATCCAATTGCTAAATTCATTGTAAGCATAACACCAAAAGTTATTGGTGACATTCCAAGTTTTACAACAACTGGAAGTAGGATTGGAGATAATATAATTGTTGCAGGTATATTATCAATCAAACATCCAACTCCAAGTAAGAATAAATTTATTAGTAGTAATAGTAAAAACTTATTAGTGGTAATTCCAAGAAGTGTACCTGCTATAGCTGCAGGGATTTGTTGTAAGCTAAGATAACTTGCAAATGCCATGGAAAGACCAACCATGAAAGTTGTTATCCCATTGATTACAATAGTGTCATATAAAGCTTTATAAGCTCCTCTTAAATCTAATTCTTTATAAACAAAGGCACCAATGATTAATGAATATACAACTGATACTACTGCAGCTTCAGTAGGAGTGAACATTCCTGAGTATATCCCACCTAGTACTACCACAGGAGCCATGAGTGCCCAAAATGCCTCCTTAAAAGAAATCCATATTTCTCTTGGTTTTGGCCAGTATCCAGTACCTTTATAACCATGTTTCTTTGATAAAATATAGCAAGCTAGTATAAGTACTACTCCCATAAGTATTCCTGGAATGAGACCCGCGATAAAAAGATCGCTAATTGAGGTTCCGGTAACAACTCCATAAATTACAAAAGGAATACTTGGTGGAATAATAACCCCTATGGTTCCAGCCGCTGCTGCTAAGGATGCACTAAATCCAACATCGTATTTTTTTTCTTTCATAGCTGGTATCATAAATGCTCCAATTGCTGATGTTGTAGCAACTGCCGAACCAGATATAGCTGCAAAAAACATACATGTAACTGTAGTTACCATTCCAAGTCCTCCAGTAATAGCGCCAAAGCAAAGACTTGCAAAATTTAATAGTCTCTTTGCAACACCACCTGTGCTCATTAGGTTGCCTGCTAATATAAAAAATGGTATTGCCATTAAAGGAAAAGAGTTAATTCCTGTTATTGAATTTTGTGTAATAAGTACTAAAGGTATATCTGAAAATAACGCTAGTGACACAAGTGTTGCTATACCAATTGCAAATCCTACAGGAACACTGAGCAATATAAGCAAAGCAAATGAGCCAAATAATACGATAGCTTCCATGTTAAACATCACCCTCCTTTGCCTTAGGTCCCTTTATAATCATTTCATATATTTGACCTAATAATCTTAGTGCCATAATACATGCACTAAAAGGTAATGCAGCATAAACAAAATACATAGGAATCCTCATTCCAGATGATACAGAACCTTTATTAACTAAATCCATTACGAGTTCGTTTCCATTAAAAACCAAGAAAATACAGAAACCAAGCAAAATAATAAGTGCAATTGTGTTTATAACGTTTTGTCCTCTTTCTTTAAGAACTCCATTTAAAAGCTCTATATTAATATGCTTACGCTCTCTAAGCCCTACACTTGCACCTAGCCATGTCTGCCATATAAAAATATAACGTGTTAATTCTTCACTCCAGGATAATGAAGAATTAAATAAATATCTCATTATTACTTGTATAAAAACAATAATTACAGTAAAAATCAAACTAGCAACTAGCAAATATTCTTCTAACTTATTGTAGTAGCGTGATAATTTACCCAATTGCAACCATCCCCCATATTATATTTATTTGAGGAAGGGAAGAATTTCCCCTTCCCTTTTTACTTGTTAGCCTTAGACGCTAAATCAAACATATCTTGTCCGATTTCCTTTTTATACTTTTCATACATAGGTTTAACTGCTTCTACGAACTTAGCATGATTTTCAGGCGTTACTTCATTTACCTTCATGCCCTCTGATTTAAGCTTTTCAATGTATTTATCATTATCTTCAAGTTCTAACTTTCTTTGATAATCAATTAAGTACTTTTTAGCACCATCAGCAACGATCTTCTGAATATCTTCTGGTAAACCCTTGTAGAACTTGTCATTTATAATTACAGCTAAAAATCCATAGGTATGATTTGTTAGACTAAGGTATTTTTGTACTTCCTGGAACTTTGTTGCGTAAATCAATGAAGCAGCATTTTCTTGTCCATCTACAGTTCCCTGTTGTAGTGCAGTAAATAATTCTCCGAAGCCCATAGGAGTGGCATTTGATCCTAGGCACTTAAACATATCGATAAATACTGGGCTTTCCATAACTCTCATTTTTACGCCTTCAAGGTCTTTAGGTTCATTTATTGGACGTTTGCTATTAGTTATATTTCTTACACCATTATAATTGTAACCAAAATTGTGAATACCCACCTTGTCTAGATTTTTACTAAGCTCAGTACCAAGCTCAGAATCTACAGCTTTAAATGCAGATTCTGCATTGTTAAATATAAAAGGCATATCAAGTATTCCAAATTTAGGACTGTAAGTAGTAAGTACTGATGTTGATGGCATGGTCATTTGTATAGTTCCAAGTGCTACAGCCTCTGTCATTTCTCTATCACCGCCAAGCTGTGCATTTGCATATATTTCTACAGTAACTGCACCCTTGGATTGTTCTTCAACATACTTTTTAAACTCTAAAGATGCCTTATGGGTTGATCTGTCTTCTGCCTCAACATGCCCCAGTTTAATTACAGTTTTTTTAGTACCGCTTGTCTCCTTCGAATCCCCACCTTTATTTGAACAACCAATCATAAGAGAACAAGCCAAAGAAACAGTTAATAAAATTGATAATAACTTTTTCATTTTCATACTAATTTCCCCCTTCTTATTAAACCAACTATAAATAAATTAACTTTTTATAACTAAATTAATCTTATTTGTTTAACACCTCCTGATTTTCTAAATATAATTGTTTCAGGATTTTATGTTAATTTAATGAGTTAACCTTATGAGTTAATAATTCCAATCAGGGTTATTTGCAATATTTTCGCCTGCTTTTTTAATATGAATTCTTAATAGCTGTGACAATTTATCAATATCTCTTTCCTTCAGCAACTTTAAGATCTCCAGGTGTTGATTAATGGTATCCTTTTCATTACCTAGTGATTTAGCAGACATACGTTGAAATCTTAAAACTTTCAACTTTATACTGCTCATAATATCAATTAAATAATTATTATTACACTTTCTAACAATAAGTGAGTGTAGTTCATTATCCCAGTGTGCAATTTCATCTAAATCAATTTCTTCACCTAAATCTGCTCTGTTTTTCAAGTCAATCCACTTTTCTTCCATGTGGTTTATTTCACCTTCTGTAATATTTTCCATAGCAGATCGTAATGCAGTGCATTCGAGTGCTGCTCTTACCTCAAATAATTCGTAAATATCTTTTATAGTAACATGCTTAACAAAAATTCCAACGCCATTGTGCACCTCTACTAGGTCTTCACTTTGCAGGATTTTTATTGCTTCTCGTATAGGGGTTCTACTCATACCTAATGTTTGTGCAATTATAGTTTCACTTAGATGGTCTCCAGGTTTAATTTCGTTATTTATAATTGAATTTTTTATCGTTTCATAAGCAATGCTAGTAAGATTTTTAATTTCATTCTTTTTCATACCTTTTAAACTTGCGTATTCTGCCATTAACAAGCCCTCCTTAATGTAATTATATGCAACTATATTCCACTAATATACCACCTGTATACAGGTTACTATACTTTGGAATATTTTTCAAGTATCATTCTGAATTATCACTATATTTTTTGTATTATCAATATGAACATTTAATTTTTCATATCTTAATATTTTGCCTCCCATAATAATTACAAAAGTGGTTGGTTTATGGATATGTTATAATTTCCCCGATATAAAAGAGCCTCCTATTATTTAGAAAGCTCTTCTTAGTATTATAATTTACTTGTCATTTGACATTTGTGTTCACTTTTTTATTTGTATATAGTCAACCTAATACCTCTTACCCTCTTTTAGTTTTCCATTATAAAATTCAATAAAATCTTCACTGCACATAGGTCTTCCAAAAAAATAGCCCTGCATTTCATCACAAGTATTTTCTTTCAGAAAATCAACTTGCTCTTGAGTCTCTACCCCTTCAGCAACTACCTCTAATTCAAGACTTTTTCCTAGTGACATAATTATTGAAGCAATTATAGAATCATTTTTTTCTCCACCTATTTCACTTACAAAAGACTTATCTATTTTTAATTTATCTACGGATAAACTGTTTAACTTACTTAAAGAGGAGTACCCCGTTCCAAAGTCATCTATAGAAAACTTTACTCCCATTTCTTTTATTTCGTTAATAGTTTTAATAGTATATTCTACATTTTGCATAGCTATACTTTCCGTTATTTCTAGTTCCAAGTATTGAGGCTCTAATCCTGTTTCCTTTAATACTTCTTGCACAACCTTTTTCAAATCTTGCAAATGAAATTGAAGTGTAGAAAGGTTAACAGATATAGTTAAAGGAGGAAATCCTGAATCTTGCAGCGCCTTGTTTTGAGCACAAGCAGTACGCAATACCCATTCTCCAATAGGAATAATTAATCCCGTTTCTTCAGCTAAAGGTATAAATTTATCAGGTGAAATTAATCCTAAGCTAGAGTGATTCCAGCGTATCAAAGCTTCTGCTCCAATCAACTTCTCTGTTTTAGCATGAACCTTAGGCTGATAATACACTATAAATTCATTTTTTTCTAAGGCATGACGTAAACTGTTTTCTAAATTTAATCGCTCTAGAGCTTTTACATTTAAAGACTCTGTATAAATTTGAAAGTTATTTTTTCCTCTTCTTTTAGCCTCATACATAGCAACATCTGCATTAGACATTAAAGTCCTATTATCTTCACCATGCTCTGGATAAATAGCAACTCCAATACTTGCAGAAATATAAATCTCATGAGCATCTATTATTAGTGGCTCTTTAACTACCTTGAGAAGCTTGCTTGAGAATTCCATTATATCTTTCTTACAGGTCACTTTAGATGATAAAATTACAAACTCATCGCCCCCTATTCTGGCAATAGTGTCAGTTGAATGTATATGTTTTTTTAGCCTTTCAGCAATTTGTTGTAGCAATTTATCTCCGCTATCATGACCAAGAGTATCATTGACAAACTTAAATCTATCTAAATCAAGATATAGCACAGCAAACCTTCTATTAACAACCTTGCTTTTATCAATTTCACGCTCTACACGTTCTTTTAATAAAAATCTATTAGGAAGTTCGGTTAGATAGTCATAAAATGCATGATGTCTTATTATTTCCTCATAGTTTTTTCTTTCGGTAATATCTCTAAGAATAAGGGTATAAAATTTCTCTTCACCTACTCCAAATTTACTTATCGTAAGTTCAAGAGGCAAAACTGACTTATCTTTTCTATAACCACTTAACTCTATGTTGATATTTACTAGTCTACTATATGTATAATTAAATTCTGAAATAAGCATATTAATATTTTTGCCAATTAGCTCTCTAGAATTATATTGGAACATTTTCTCAACTGCATTGTTAGTATATTTAATACTTCCATTGTTGTCTATAGTTATAATTCCTTCAGCTGCATTATCAATTATAGAACTTGCAAACGCCTCTTCTTTATTAAGATTTTTTTCAGTATATCTTGTATATAGTAATCGACTTATACGTTTCCGTAAGACAGCCCAATTTATGGGCTTGCTGATATAATCAGTAGCTCCAGCTTCAAAAGCTAAATTTATGGAGTTTTCATCTTCAATAGAAGTAATTATAATAACAGGAGTGTTGCTCCCACCAGGCAATTTCTGTAACTGGTCACAAGCATTAATGCCGTTTAAGTCTGGCATTAAATAATCCATTAAAATAATGTCTGGTTTCTGATCTAAAAACAATTCCAGTGCTTGTTTACCATTTTCAGCTTCAATAACATTATATCCTTCTTCTTCTAAAAGATTTCTCATTGTATATCTCATAAATCTAGAATCATCTGCTACTAGGATCGAAAAGTTTCTTTTTTCAAATATTTCTGCAATCATGTTATCTTAATGCTCCTATTATTCTATAATTTTTTCTCTAGCAATATCTAAAAAGCTATAACTATTCCGCCATCATCTGCATATGTTGAACTTAATCCACCCATTTCAACAATAACTATATCCTTAAAATTATATTTCTTTAATACCTCGTCCTTAAAATTCAATGCTCTATCTAGGGCATTACAATGCGCTATTCCAAGTACTTTTTCTTCTAAATTACTGCCCTGTTCTCCAATAATTTCTACAAATCTTTTAAAAGCTTTTTTATATCCTCTTGTTTTTTCAACCAACTTTACAGTACCTTCTTCTGTAGCTCCCATAATAGGCTTAATGGATAACATGTTTGCAAGTTTAGCAACAATAGGATTTAGTCTTCCTGCCTTTGCTAAATGATCTAAGCTTTCTAATAAGAAAAACGTCTTCATTTCTTTTATATAGCCTGTAACCTTTTCTAGAATTTCTATATCACTAAAGTTTTTCTTAGCTAGTTCATTAATTTTAAGTGCAATTAAAGTTTCTCCAGCTGAAGCACTAAAAGAATCAAACACATGGATGAACTTTTGACCTATTTCCTCTAGAAATATGTTTTTAGCTAAGATAGCACTATTATAACTTCCGCTTAACTTATTAGATAAGGTCACAACAAAAATACTTTCATCCCCTTGGTATCTTTTTATATAGTCTTCTGGAGATGGACATGATGTTTTAGGTGAATTTTCACTCTCACCCATAGCCTTAACATAATCTCTTATATCAAGGCTTTCATCATCTAAATAATTTTTATCTCCTAATTGCAAAATTAAAGGAGCAATATTAATATTCATATTTTCCTTCATTTCCCTTGATAAATCGCAACTACTATCTGCAACAATTTTTACTGCCATGTCTACTCGTCCCCCTTGTTTGTTTGATAGTTAACTATTTCCATTATATGTAAATGTCATTGTTTTTTGTATGCATTAAATACATATTTCTCCACTATATAGTATATTATATCATATGAAACACTTAATATTTCCATGAAATTAATTAATCTTTATATTATATTTATACTTAAATTTCATACAAAAAAAGAACTACCTTTTAGCAGTTCTTTTTGATTGTCTATTAGCTTAAATTTCTATTGCAACATCGCCTTTATTTGTCAACAACCCACTAACAAGTGTATAGTATTCTGGTAGTTTTCCATCCTTTGCCCACTGAAGTTCTACACCTAGCAATTGGCTTAATGTCTTTCCAACATCCCCTCCAATAGACTCTATGGAATATCTCATCTTATCAGGATGAATGCAAGGGTTATTCATTTGCCTTTGGCAAGTTTTACAAAGCTTACAACTTCCTGCGGATAAACTGATAGCACCTGGATATTCCTCTTCTAGCTTCCAAAGCTTCTCCATTAAAACTTTCTTTTCCTCCCAAAGAGCTTCTTGCATTTGCTCTTTTGCTACTGCCATATCCCCTAAACCACTAATTACATCTTTATCAAATATAATCTTTGTTCCTATTATGTAAACATATTTATACTTTTCCCAAAACTCTTTAGCATCAAAGTTGAATTCCGGACAAGACCAATTTTTCCCATAACTATCACACTTTTTACAGTAACCTAAAAATTTAGGTACATCCACATAATTTTCAATGTAATCCTCTGTTGTTGTCATAACTACATGAGATTCTATTTTATACATTCATAACCCTCCTAATTTAAAGACCTATTTAATAGTATTCTACATAAAACAAAAGTACCCTTCACGAATCTTCTAAAATTATTTGGCTTATTAACAGATTTAATTGCATAAAAAGCAGCCCATATGGACTGCTTTTATTTTTATCAATGAATTATTATATTATTTTGGAAAATACCATTAACTTGCCACTTGCCACGTGAGTGGCACTATTCTATTATCTTAAACTCTTTAAGCATGTTATCCATTCTTGCTCCATGCCCCTCTTCAGCTTCAACAAATAACTGCTGTTTAATTACAAATGTTCCTCCCTTTGTATTATCAACTAAATAATATCTTATAACTGTGCTATTGAAATTCATCCCACTATTTGCATATATTAATGTAGCCTTTAGTGGATAATTAACCTTGCCTCTATTTTCAACCTTTTGATATTTTTCCTTAAGTTCCTCTTCAATTTCAGAAGCTATTACATCTGGCTTTTTCCCTTCTACTTGGCTGATCTCCATAAACACTTCTGGTGTATTTTCTCCCTTTATCTTTGCAGCTATTTTATCCTTTCCATCCATTTTTGTCATAGTATATCTTTCTTCATCAATATAAATTATATATTTCGCTGAGCCCTCCTTTAAAGCTACATTGCTATCTTCATCCATGCCTTCTACTTGCTGCTTAACAACTTTATTTGGAACAAATATCTCTTTAATCTTATCTACTGCAGCCTGACCATATTCTGTATTCAAGCCTATAACAAGTGTAATTGCTGCTGCCATGCTTCCATATTTCATGAGACTTGCCATTTTATTTGTCTTCCTTTTAACAACTTCCTTTTTCTTCATATCTAAATTCAATTCTCTTTCAATATTACTCCATACCATATTTTTAAATTCAGCAACCTCTTCTGTTCCTTGAAGAAGAGCATCTTTTATTTTTTTATCTTCCATTTGATTCATAATTATCACTGCCTCTCTCGAGTTTTTCTATTAACGTTTTAAGTTTTTGTCTACCTTTAAAGAGCCTAGATTTTATTGTGTTTACATTAATACCTAATATCTCTGCAATTTCATTTTCCTTAAATCCCTTTAAATATTTTAAAATTATAGGAATTTTATTATTATCATCGAGACTTTCAATAGCCTTATAAAGACTTTCGTATTCCTCAAATTTACGCTGATCTTCTATAGCCCCTTGTAAATTGTTTTGGATAAAATCATCTATAAGTATAGTATTTGAGTTCTTACTAAGTATTCTGTTACATTCATTGACTAAGATTCTATACAGCCAAGGCTCAAAAGGTTTATCAATATCAAAACTTTCAATATTTTTGTAAATTCTTATAAAAGTTTCTTGAACAGCATCCGCAGCATTCATTTTATTTCTTGTGATAGCCGCTGCAGTTCTTAACGCATATTCTGCATACTTGTTATACAATTCTTGAAAAGCTTCTTTGTCCCCCTCCCTGATTTGATGTAACAATTCTCTATCCAAATTTGCCACTCCTATCTCAAACATAATTTATCCGGATTAATTAATGTTCTTACTATATATACCCTACTAAGATTAAATAAGTTTTTTGTTCCACATTTGGAAGTTTTAAAAAATTTTCAATTTCTTGCTTATAATCTCTTCTCCCTAATGTCTAATATCTCTATAACAATATAATTTATAAAAAATTTCATAAACCCGAAATTCCTCCAATAATTATTAAATGTTAACTTAAACTAAATTATCAACTATTTTATACAATAATTTTTTCTAGTTTTTAATAACTAGCTTCTAAAAATAAGAAGTAAATTGCTTTGCAATTTACTTCTTGGTGCCTCTTATTATCTCCCCATTCACTGGTGTATAATAATCATTTGAAACTAATTCTGTATTAATTAGTTTTCCATTTTCATAGGTTTTTCTATACACCTTTACTTTATATCCATTAGAACCATATTTAGTCACTAAATTATCACCTTCTAATCGATTAGCATCATCAATGTATTTAATAGTTGACTGTACTACTGAAACCTCTGTAGCCATTTCATAGGATCTTTTTTTCAACTCTTTATCGGCATATATATTAAAGTACACATTTTTATTTTGTGTATATCCTTCAATATATATAGGCGTATTTAAGGTATTTTTGAATTTGTAATCTATATTTCCCCAATCAACTGTTGCATCTAATCCCTTAGGAACATAGGATAATGGTAAAGTATGATTTCTTCTCTCAGAAGATTTTATACCTGACTTTAACATAGCATTATATAAGGTGCTTGACACCTGACAGATACCTCCTCCAAGACCTGATTCTACTTTATCTCCTATAATAACTCCTGCTGACTTATATCCCCTCTCAGCTGTGCGCTCCCCTACTATTTCATTAAAGCTAAAGCTTTCTCCTGGCATAAGAACAGTTCCATTGATGGCATTAGTTGCTAGTTGAATATTATTAATTCTATTTGCTACTGAAGTAAAGAAGCTTGTACTATAAGAAGCAATAGGGCTGTTAATAGTAGACAGCTTTTCCTGAGTAACCTCTGGCCTAACAGTTTCAATTGGTGCATTAATTTTAATATTTTCTTTTGAAAGTTCTCCATTAATCTGTGCTACAATAGCTTGCTTTAGCTTATCTTTTTCAAGTTTTACTCCATTAATTTCAGGAGTAATCATTATATTTCCGTTGGTTATAGCTATTTTTGCATTTTCAGGATTTCTATTTATCTCTTGTTCTATTTTATCAACTAATTCATCTACAGGCTTTGAATTATAAGCAAAACTTAATTTATATTCTTTCTTTTGGTCTCCTTTAATAAGCTTATACTTTTCTATTACATTCCCTTGTTTTCCATAACTAAAGGCTTCTTTTACAATATTATTGATATTATATTTAGCTTCAATCTTTTTATAATCTAATACATATATCTTATCATTCACATGAATTTCAACTTTTTTTGAAAGTAATATCTTGCCATACTTTTCGTTTATAAGTTTTTCTGCCTCTGCAAAGTGTTTTCCACTTACATCTGTGTTCTCTATGTAAACTCCTGGGTAAATAACATCATTCCAATTGTTCCCTGTAGCATATACATAGCGTACTGGAACTATACCCATTGTTAATAATGCCAATATAGTAGTTGTAATAATCATCTTTTTCTTCATTTGTGTGTTCCCCCTTGTTTAATTCTTATATAATATATACCCAAGAGAACCTACAAAAGTTTTTTGTTCTAAATAAAAATATAAAATGCGACTGATTTTCATCAATCGCTTTTCCGCTAACCATTTTAGCTTTATATATAAGTATTATTTACGGCACTATTTGTATTCATACTGTTTAACATATTTGATAACTGATTTAACTGGCTGCTAGCTCTAGCTTCTGCATCTGCTTATTATTTCTTTCATATTGTTCAAGCTTGTGGATAAAATACCATCCATATAGTAAGTAGAGTTATCCTATCACTTACTATACAGATGGCATTTTATCTATTGTATAAAGTTTAAAATCTTTTCTATAGATTCTTCTATGTTAATGTTTTCTATTATATAGTCGCAATGTTTATTATATAATTCATACCTGTCTTTGAAAAGATCATATAGTTTTTCAGATCCATCCTTTAACAAAGGTCTGCTTTTTATATCCACATCCTGTGCTATGTGTTCTATGGGCCTATTAAGAAATATAATGATTCCATTTTGTCTTAAAACTTTTATATTTTCTTCTCTTTTTATAACCCCTCCGCCTGTAGCTATGACCTGAGGAAATTTAGATGATACCTCTTTCACTGCTATGCTTTCAATATTTCTAAACTCCTCCTCTCCTTTTTGAAAAATTTCTGGAATACTTTTACTCTCTTTTTTAACTATATATTCATCTATATCACAAAACTTCATATTTAGTCTTTTAGCTAATTCTTTCCCTATAGTACTTTTACCCGAACCAGGCATCCCAATTATCACTATATTCTTAGTTAGCCTATTATCACATAATTTCTTCATATACATTATCCACCGTTTCACTATTAATCTTTATATAAAGTATACTATTTAATTATTTATTAATACTATGTGCTTTATAGTTCCCAAGCAATTTAAAATCATAGCTATTGTTTCTAAGTTCACCTATAGCCTCTTTTACGAACTGATTATCTAAATTCCCCTCAAAATCAATGTAAAAAAAGTATTCAAAGGACTTATCTACAATAGGCCTTGACTCAATTTTTAACAAGCTTAAATTATATTCGGCAAAAATGCTTAAAATGTTATATAGAGAACCTGCCTTATGTGGCAAAGTAAGTATTGTACTAATTTTATCATAATGACTTTGTAACTCTAAGTTCTTTCCAATAACTATAAATCTTGTATAGTTATTTTTATTATAATTTATATTTTCCTTTATTATATCTAAATTATAAATTTGTCCAGCTCTTTTACTGCCAATAGCAGCTTTTCCTTTGCTGTTTTCATTTTTTATTAGCTCTGCACTAGCTGCTGTGTTTCTATAGGGTATCTTTTCCCAGTGAGGGTAATCCTTTAGAAACTCTCCACTTTGCTGCAAAGCTTGAGGATGAGAATATACTTCTTTTATATCTTCGATTTTGGTTCCCTTTATTCCTAAAAGATTATGATTTACCTCTATAGTTCTCTCTCCAACTATAAAAAATCCATATTTCCTTAAAAGATCATATACTTCTACAATACCTCCTGTGGATGAGTTTTCGATAGGAAGCACTCCGTAGTCTATTTCATTATTTTTTAGTGCTCTGAATATATCTTCGAATTCTCGCACATTATGAATAGTTACCTCATCTTCAAAATACTCTAATAGAGCTTCTTCACTAAAAGAACCTGGCACTCCTTGAAAACCTACATTTATTTTATCTTTTTTCGGTACACATGCAGCTTCATTACTTACTAAATACTCAAGTTGACTTTTTTTATCATCTTTCACTTCTATATTATATTCAAAAATTTCCTTTGCTTGAGCCTTTCTGCTAATGGCCATTACACTTTTTAAAAACTCTGCCTCTGCCCTCTTATATCCTTTATTTTTTAAGTACTTTACATTCTTTTCAATAACCTCATCTTCTCTACTTTTATTTAATATAGGTATATTATTTTCCTTCTTATATTGAGCTACCTTTAAAACTGTCTCCATTCTCCTTTCAAATAATTCTACAAGCTGTTTATCTATTTCATCAATTTCATTTCTCAGATTCTGTAAAATGTCCATTAGATTCTTCCCCTTTACATTAATTCTAATATACCCATAGCTGCTACTGCTTCTACCACTGGCACAGCCCTTTGTACAATACATGGATCATGTCGTCCTTGAATTTCTATTGTAGTATTTTCATTTTTACAAATATCCACTGTTCTCTGTTCCTGTGCTATGGATGGAGTGGGCTTAAAGGCCGTTCTAAATATCACTGGCATTCCGGTTGTAATTCCACCTAAGATTCCACCGTTATTATTTGTATAAGTTTTAATTGTTCCATCCTCGATATAAAACTCATCATTTGCCACTGAACCTTTCATTTTAGATATTCTAAAACCTGCTCCAAACTCAACTCCCTTAACTGCTGGAATTGAAAATAAAAGACTGCTCAGTATGCTCTCTACTGAGCCGAAGAATGGTGAACCCACACCTGGCGGCAAGTTTAAAATTGCACATTCTACTATTCCGCCTATTGAATTTAAGTTTTCTCTTGCATTTAATATCTCTTCTTGCATATTTAAACTTTTTTCTTCATCTATAGTTGGAAACTCCTTTTGAGATAACTCCTTTAATAAATCTTCCTTAATATTAACTTCATCGAAATATTCTTCTCCAACAGTTCCAATAGACTTTATATGACTCCCAATCATTATTCCTTTTTTGCTTAGGATTTGCTTTGCTAAAGCACCAGCAAAAACAATAGGTGCAGTAATTCTTCCAGAAAAATGTCCTCCACCCCTACAGTCATTGAAACCACCATATTTTACTTTCCCTGTATAATCGGCATGACCAGGCCTCATTAAATCTTTGGTTTTTTCATAATCCTTTGAATGATAATCACTATTTCTTATTACGACACAGAGCGGCGTTCCAGTTGTTTTATTATTAAAATAACCACTTAAAATATCAAATTCATCTTTTTCTTGCCTAGGTGTAGACAATTTATTTTTGCCTGGGGCACGCCTTCTCATTTCTCTATTTATTTCTTCTAAATTCAGCTCTATTCCTGGCTGTAGCCCATCTATTGTAATTCCTATCGCCTCTCCATGAGATTCTCCAAAAATAGAGTATTTTATTTTGCTACCCCACACTCCACTCATCTATATTTCCCCCCAGCATCTTAAAATCTTTCCAAAATTCAGGATAGGATTTTGTAACAGCATTACTATTTGTTATTATAATAGGTTCTTGACATTTAATTGATGCTACTGCCATTGCCATTGCTATTCTATGGTCATTCCAGCTGTCTACAGTTCCTCCCTTTAATGAGCTTTTTCCTCTTATTATTAACCCATCTTTAGTTTCTTCTATATCTGCTCCTACTTTAGTAAGCTCTGTTTTCATAGCCTTAAGTCTGTCACATTCTTTTATTCTAACTCTTTCAGCGTTTATTATTTTTGTAGTACCTTCACTTAATGCTCCTAGTACTGAAAATATAGGAACAAGATCTGGGCATTCTGAAGCATCAATTACAATTCCTGTTGTTTGAGACTTACAAACTTCTATGATATCTTCACTAATCTTAATATTTGCTCCCATTTCTTTCACTATATTAAGTATTACTTTATCACCTTGGAGAGAATTCAAATTTAAATTCTTACATTTTATATTAGCTCCAAGGATACCTGCAACTATCCAAAAGGCTGCCTGGGAAAAATCTCCTTCTACTCTGTAATCTCTGTTTATATATTTTTGATTTCCTTTAATATAAAACTCCTTATAATCCTTATTTTCTATTTTAATTCCAAACTTATCCATGCAATCTATAGTTAAATCTACGTATCCCTTAGATTCCAGTTCTGTGGTTACTATTATTTTAGAATCTCCCTCTAATAATGGAAGTGCAAACATAAGTCCAGTAATAAATTGAGAACTTATATTTCCCTTAACATAAAAGGTACCTGGTTTTAAGGCTCCCTTTACCTTTAGGGGTAGCTGTCCATTATTGTTTTCATAGTGTATGTTTTGATTCTTGAACATTTCATAATATACATCTAAGGGTCTTGACACAAGCTTTCCTCTTCCTTCAAAACTTATCTCTTCTCCAGTAAGTAACGCTAACGGTATTAAAAATCTCAAAGTAGAACCAGACTCGTTACAGTTTATAATACTGTTTACCAAGCTTAATTTTGATTTGCCCTCAATGCTTATACTTTCACCTTTTCTATTAACTTCTATTCCAAGGCTCTCCATACCCATTGTGGTAGCCTTAATGTCCTCTGAAAATATAATGTTATCTATATTACTTATCCCTTCTGAAAGTCCAGCACATATAACAGCTCTATGAGCTAAGCTTTTTGAAGGTGGAATTTTTATATCTCCTTTTAAAGGTGATGGTATAATTCTTATATTCCCCACTATGTCATCTCCTTTTGTGCTTGTATATTTTTAAATAAAACTACTTATTTCTTCTTTTTTAATTTTGTGTATAAAACTTTCTCCAATATCTTTTAGGAGTATTATATCTATAAATTCTCCTTTGCTTTTTTTATCAAGAGAAATTGCTTTAAGTATACTCTCCTTATCTTCTAGGTAAATTTCATATTGAAGATTATGTTTACTTAAAACTTTCCCTATCAATTCAGCAGCTCCTTTTTTAGTTAGATTCATTTCTTCACTTTTTTTAGTTATGATGTACATCCCCAGTGCAACAGCTTCCCCATGGGTATATTTTTCAAAGTTATAGTATTTTTCAATAGCATGCCCTATAGTGTGTCCAAAGTTTAAAATCATTCTTTCACTATTATCCTTTTCGTCCTTTTCAACTACTTCTTTTTTTATACAGCAGCAAGTATAAATTATATCTTCAATGCTTTCTAAAATTCCTTTTTCGTCATACTCCATTAACTTATAAAACAATTCCTTATTTTTTATACATCCATATTTTATTACCTCTGCCATGCCATCATAAAAAAATCTTTTATCTAAAGTATCTAGTACATCTGGATCTATGAAAACTGCCTGTGGATGATAAAAGTTTCCAACTAAGTTCTTTCCTCTTGGTAAATCTACCGCAACTTTTCCACCGATACTACTATCTATCTGAGCTAGAAGGGAAGTTGGTATCTGAATATATGGAATTCCCCTTAAAAGTGTAGAGGCTGCAAAGCCTGTTAAATCCCCTATAACTCCTCCACCAAGAGCAATTATAAGATCACCTCTTGTAATTTCTGCATCTAAAATATTATTATACAAATTCACAAGTTCCTCTATTGATTTACTTTTTTCTCCTGGTTTTACTACTATTTTAAAGACTTGAAAGTCTGCCTTTTCTAGACTAGCCTTTACTTTCTCCCCATAAAATTTGTCTACATTTTCATCTGTTACTACCGCAATCTTTTTATTAGTATATATTTTCTTTATTTCTTCCCCTAATCGTCCTAATACCCCTCTTTCTATATAAATAGGGTAACTCTGTTCAGTAAGATTTATCCTAAGTTCCATAAGTTAGGACATCTCCTCTCTTTTTTTTCTTGCCTTATTTAAAATTTGTCCTAAAATCTCAGTTTCATCATTTATTAAAGCATTTTTTATATTTGATATATTTTCTTGAAATTCTTCTATTTGAGCAATTAAATTATCCTTATTTCCCATAAAAAGTTCAGCCCATAGCTTTGTATTTATTCTAGCAATTCTAGTAAGATCTCTATAGCTATCACCAGTAAATTTACCTATATCAACATCAAGATTATCACTATTCACTAAAGATACTGCTATTACATGCGGAAGCTGGCTTGCAAAGCCAATAACTTCATCATGTTTTTCTACGCTTAACCTTTCTACATTTTTAAAACCAATACTTCTTGCAATATTCTCTATTAACTCTATACTTTTTTCTTTATTTTTATCTGTAGGGATTATTATATAATTTGCTCCTTTAAATATTTCCTCGGAAGCATATTTTACTCCAACAAATTCTCTCCCTGCCATTGGATGGCCAAATACGAAATCTAAGTCTTTTCTTAAAACATTATTTATTTCCTGAGCAAATTCCTTCTTTATTCCTGTAATATCTGTTATTACTGCTCCTGGCTTAAAATTCTCTATATTATTCTTAATAAAGTCTTTTATCATTTTAGGATAAACGCATATTATTACTAAATCTGATTCTTTTAAAGGAATCTCAGGATCTATAAAGCCTTTATCAATAATTCCATTCTTCTCCCCAAAGCTTAAAGCCTCTTCATCTATGTCAATACCGTAAATCTTTTTTGGCTTTAATTTTTTTAGGGCTAGGGCATAGGATCCTCCCATAAGCCCCAGACCTACAATTGTTATATTTAAATCTAGCCCCCTCATATTTGCCCCCTATTAATATCCTTAGATTTCTCTATCTACTGCATTTGCTATTATAGATAATGTCTGCATAAGTGAACTGAACTTTTCAGGTTTAAGGGATTGTGATCCATCACTTAATGCCTTTGCAGGATTATTATGAACTTCTATCATAAGTCCATCTGCTCCCACTGCTACAGCTGCCTTTGCTAGTGGTTCTACAAGCCACCAAATTCCTCCTGCATGACTTGGATCTACAATTACTGGTAGATGACTGTGCTTCTTTATTATAGGAATGGCACTTAAATCTAAAGTATTTCTTGTGTAAGTTTCATAGGTTCTTATTCCTCTTTCACATAAAATAACATTTTCATTTCCACCTGCCATTATATATTCTGCTGACATTAAGAATTCATCTATAGTGGCAGCTAATCCTCTCTTTAAAAGTATTGGTTTATTTGTTTTACCTAATAGCTTTAAAAGATCGAAGTTTTGCATATTTCGTGCTCCTACTTGAATTACATCTACATCCTCTACAAATGTTTCTATATACTGTGGAGACATAATCTCACTTACTATTGGAAGTCCTGTCTTTTCTCTAGCTATTTTTAAAAGTTCAAGTCCTTCAAGTCCCATACCTTGGAAACTGTATGGTGAAGTTCTTGGCTTGAAGGCTCCTCCTCTTAGGAATGTAGCTCCTGATCTTTTAATTTCTTCTGCAAGCCCTACGATTTGCTCTTCACTTTCTACTGAACAAGGTCCTGCCATAACAGCGAGCTTAGTGCCCCCAATAAGTTCACTGCCTACAGGTATTATAGAATCTTCTGGATGGAACATTCTATTTGCCTTTTTATAGGACTCTTGCACATGGATTATCTTTTCTACTTCTTCATTGGCTTCTATTTGTGCTGGGTCAATAATACTTGTATCACCAACTAGACCAATTACGCAGCGCTTTTCTCCTTTAATTTCCTCTGCTTGAACTCCTTTTTCAATAATTTGTTTCTTAATTACCTCAATACTTTCTCTTGATGCGTTGTGTTTCATTACGATAATCATTTAAATAGCCCCCTAGTAAAATTTTTTTTATAAAAAAAGAAGACTCTTTTTAATGAGTCTTCTTTAAATATCTTTATAATATAATACACTATTACTTTATAGTTACAGAAAGTTTATTTACTGTGTATTAATTAACTCATTAGAATTAAACCATATAGATTTTTGCCAAGCCAAATAACCAGCGTTAAAAAAATAACCCCAGTTTCTAAAGTAATATGCATATTGACTTGTCACTCCTCTTTTAATTAGGTTTTCCATGAGTTTTTCCTCCAAGTAGTCATATTAATAACTTGATTTTGTTATTGTGTTAAATTATACCACCATTTAATCTCATGTCAATACCTAAATTTTAAAAAAGCTCTATGATAACGATATACAAAAATAAAATATTTTTATGCATCTACTAGTTCAAAAAATAAAATAATCCTCAGCTTTTTAGCTAAGGATTATTTATCTGGCAACGACCTACTCTCCCACCGGGCCTCCCCGGCAGTACCATTGGCGCTTTGAAGCTTAACCTTCGTGTTCGGAATGGGTACGGGTGTTACCTTCAAGCCATAATCACCAGATGCTCTAGCTCTTAAAATCTTCGATTTTCTAGAGATAGAGTACTCATCAGCTATGCTGAGGAGTTTCATTTAAAAATTGCTATAAGCTTCGTATTACTTCGTCATCAAGGTCGCTGTGGCGCTCATTTAGCTTACTAAACTCTGCTCCTCGCTCACTTTCTTCCTCGTACTACTCGCTTCTATCAATTTTTAGGTTATTCATTATAACCATTTTTAGAGAGTTGTTCTCTCAAAATTGCACAGAGTAATAAATTAGATCAAGCCCTCGACCTATTAGTATCAGTCAGCTGAATGCATTACTGCACTTACACCTCTGACCTATCAACCTTGTGTTCTTCAAGGGGTCTTACTAGCTTACGCTATGGGAAATCTCATCTTGA
>NZ_FYAM01000006.1 GCF_900185645.1 Clostridium sp. BSD9I1
TCAAGATGAGATTTCCCATAGCGTAAGCTAGTAAGACCCCTTGAAGAACACAAGGTTGATAGGTCAGAGGTGTAAGTGCAGTAATGCATTCAGCTGACTGATACTAATAGGTCGAGGGCTTGATCTAATTTATTACTCTGTGCAATTTTGAGAGAACAACTCTCAAATGAAACTCTTCAGCGTAGCTGATGAGTACTCTATCTCTAGAAGATCGAAGATTTTAAGAGCTAGAGCATCTGGTGATTATGGCTTGAAGGTAACACCCGTACCCATTCCGAACACGAAGGTTAAGCTTCAAAGCGCCAATGGTACTGCCGGGGAGGCCCGGTGGGAGAGTAGGTCGTTGCCAGATAAATTTGTTCCGTGGTAGCTCAATGGCAGAGCATTCGGCTGTTAACCGAAGGGTTGGAGGTTCGAGCCCTCTCCACGGAGCCATTTTTATTTTTTGAATAAATAAGTACATAAAATATTAAAGACTTCCTTAATGGGAAGTCTTTATTTTTTTATGATTAAAAAAATAATTTTTAAGTTATGTTTTTTTATAAAAGGTTTGTGGGATATATATATTATAATACGTCTATATTAATAAGAAGATAATTTTTGAAAGGTGGTAAAGATATGAAAAGAGTAGGAACTATCACTTCTGCTCTAGGCTTTATATTTCTTGGAGTATGGCTTCTTGTCAGAAATGTAAATTTAAGTTTAGCAGATCAATTGATTAAGTGGTGGCCAATTTTAATAATATTATTTGGCTTAGAAATAATATTTTTATTTAATAACAAGAAGGAAGGAGAAAGAATAGGATTTAACTTCTCAATGATTCCTTTAATTATAGCATTTATATTTGCTAGTTTGTATGTAAACATATTAAAGCCAATAGGAAAAGAATTTAATATACTTGAAAATGGCCTTAATATTTCAGAAAATATATTTGATTTAGGAAACGGTAAAAATATTAAGGTAGATAAAACCTTAGATAAGTTAGGAAATAAAATAGAATTTATTACAGATAATAGTGACTTGAAAATAAGAAAGTCTACTGATGATAAAATAAAACTTGATATATATGTTCATATAAAGAATGGAAGTAATATAAATAACTATGATATAAAAGAACAAAAGGTTTCTGATGGCTATAAGATAAATATTAATGAAAGCTATGTAAAAGGAGTAAGTGGCATTATATATATTCCAGATGGGTATAATATAAAATTCCAAAATCATAACATGAAATTAAATACAGAAGATGAACTTATAAATAGTGAACTTTATATAAGTGGAGATAATGGAATCTTTAATTTTAAAGGTCTTAAGTTATTAAAGATGGATATAGATAATTTTAATATAAATGGTAGTAATATAAAGTATTCTATGATTAATGGAAACAATGGTAATGTAATCATTAATGGAGATAAGGTAGAAGAGAGTATTATAGAAATGGATAATGGTAAAGTAAATATAGAAAATAAGTTTTGCAAAAATATAAAAGTGATACTTGAAAGAGGAACAGTGAATGTAAAAACTATAGACCATAATATTCAGGCAAACTTAAATTTAAACAAGGGAAAGGTAAATCTTAATGGTGGAGGAAGAGTTAATTCAAGTATAGTGACCACATTAGGCGATGGAACAGGAAAGGTGGATATAAAGGTGGATACAGGGACTATAAATGTATCTACTAGTCAGGAGTGGTAGAGTGAAGGAAGATGAGATTGTTAAAGCTCTTAAAGAAAATAATGAAGAAAGCTTTATAGAGGTTGTTGAACTTTATAAAAATAAGATAGTATCTCTATGTTATAGCTACACTCAAGACTATGGAGAAGCAGAAGATATATCTCAAGAAGTTTTTATAAGCATATATAAAGGAATAAAAAACTTTAGAGAAGAAGCTTCATTATCCACATATATATATAAGATTACTGTATCAAGATGTTTAGATTACAAAAGAAGAAAAAATATAAAAGGATTTTTGACCGGGCTATTTCAAATAAATAAAGAAATAGAAAATACATTTGATAAGGATGATAAAAATGCAGTAAGAGAAGCAGTATCCAATCTTCCAGAAGACTTAAGGATTTGTATAGTGCTTTATTATTTTATAGGGCTTACTCAAAAGGAAGTAAGCAATATTTTAGATATATCTCCTAAAAATGTAGAAGGACGGATATACAGGGCAAAGAAAAGGCTGAAGGCCTATTTAAAAGAAGGAGGATTTGGGTTTGAGTAATGAGGAAAAGAATTTTGAAGAAATAATAAAGAATTCTTTTAATGAAGTAAAAGTTTCAAGGGATTATACAGAAAGACTTTTAAATAAGCTTTATGCAGAGCCTTCACCAAGCATTCATTTAAGAAAAAATATATCATCAGGATTAAGTTTTATATTTGCAGGTATTCTTATGCTTGTAATATACAACACGGATATAATGTCAGAAATTTTAGATATACAGCTTCAACTTAAGTTGAAGACAAATATAATACAATCTAACTATAAAGAAAGTTTTATAAAAGATAATTTTGGGGAGGATATAAAATGAGAAGGAGTAGTTTTCTAACATTCTTGTCAGCTCTAATACCTGGAGTAGGATATATGTATTTAGGACTTATGAAGAGGGGTCTAGAAGCATTAGCTATATATTTACTTATTGAACCAGTATTTGGGATAATAGGGCTGGGGATTGCAGGAATATTGAAAATAATATTTTGGTTTTATACATTTATAGATACTTTTAATTTAGCAAATAGGATTGATCAAGGAGAAATTATTATGGATTCAAGCTTTATAATGGATAAATTTGCAAACAATAATGGAACAATGACTAATAATTTTCAAGCAAGTAGTAAGAAGTTATGGAATGTTATAGGTATACTTTTTATAATTATAGGTATAATGGCCATACTTGATAAAACATTAGTAGGACTTGATGTATATTATTATGTTAAATCAGTTATGAATAAGTTCTTAGTGCCTATAATACTAGTATTGTTTGGAGTATATATCCTTTTTAAAGGAAATAAGCAAAACTTTAAGCACTAATATAACTTTGATATAGTTTTACCATTTGTAGAAAGTACAACAGTCCCATCTATATCTGTTCTATAGATTTTAACATTAAGGTTTATAAGCTTTTTTAATATATCTTTAGAAGGATGATTGAACATGTTGTGTTTCCCACAGCTTATTATAGCAATTCTAGGAGAAACCTCTTTTAAAAATAGTTCCGATGTGGAAGTATTACTGCCATGGTGGCCAACCTTTAGCACAGTAGATTTCACATCGGTTTTTTCATTTAAAATATCTAACTCACTTTCAAGTTCTGCGTCTCCCATAAATAAAAATGATATACCTTCATAACGGACTTTAAGTACGGCAGAATAATTATTTAAATTATCATAAGTACTTCTTGTAGGAGAAAGCATTTCACAATGTACTTCATTTCCTAAATCAAAATTCACTCCATTTTTAGCTATTTTTATTTTTAAGTTTTTAATCCTCAGGTAATTTACCATGTCTTTAAAGGAACTTTCTTCACTTACAGCTTTAGGAGCGTAGAAATTTTCTATTTTAAAATCTTTTATAATATATTTCATACTTCCTATATGATCATCATGAGGATGAGTAGCTAATACATAATCAAATTTCTTTATATTATTTTTTTTAAGATACCTTATTAAGTTATCACTTGACTCTAAGGTGCCTGAATCTATAAGCATATGATGATTATTAAAGGATAGAAGTATAGAATCACCCTGACCAACATCTATAAAGTGTACTTTTAGTATATTGTCTTTAACATTATTGTAGGTATTTATACTTGTACTGCACGAAGTTAAGAGCAAAGTAATTACTAACAGTATAACTAGATTGTATTTTTTGTAAGATTTCATTTATAGAACTCCTTATCATGGGATCTAAAGTATTTGTATTGCCGCACATTATTAATGATTATAACCAATAGAAGAAATATAATACTTTGTGTTATAATATAAAGTGAAACTTAAATTATATTGAACTACTAAGGTGGGTAGTCATGTGATAATTGCAATATTTACAGAGGAGTGAAATTACATGAAAAATTTATGGCTGTATCTTGAATTTGGAGTATACATGGCAAGGTTATTATTCAAAAGGAATAGTTTTAAAAAAATAAAGAAGGAAAAGGGAGAGAAAGCAGCAGAGGAATTAGTATATAACTATGCTGTTAACTGGGCAAAATTCATAATTGATAAAGTAGGTATGAAAGTAAATATAAAAGGAATAGAAAACTTACCGGAAGGTAGTTGTTTATATGTAGGTAATCATCAAAGTCTTTTAGATATTCCATTAATACTTGCAGGGATAAAAAGGCCTATGGGATTCATCGCAAAAAAGGAGATGGAGAAACATACCATCATAAGCGATTGGATGAAGGAAATTCATTGCGTATTTATGGATAGAAGTAATGTAAGGGAGTCAATAAAGTCTATAAATGAAGGAATAGAAAACTTGAAAAACGGATACTCAATGGTTATATTCCCTGAAGGAACTAGAAGCAAGGGACCTTCATTAGGGGAATTTAAAAAAGGCAGTATGAAACTTGGAATAAAGGCAGAAGTTCCAATCGTACCAATAGCTATAGATGGAACTTATAAATGTATGGAAGGCAACCCTAAAAATAAAATAAAAAGTGCAGAGGTAAATTTAATAATAAACAGGCCTATAGATCCAAGCACTTTATCACGTGAAGAACAAAACAATTTATCAGAAAAAATTAAAGAAATAATTGAAGAAAGCTTAGATAAAAGTAAGCCTATTTAGAAAAAAACATTTCTTGAAGAACTTCTATATCATTTTTAAGATTTTCATTTTTGAATTTATATTCTTTAATTTGTAGTATAAGTTTATTATCAGTTTCCTCTAAGGAATTTAGCTCTGATAATAAACTTTTTTCCATAGTTTGTTTTTCTGCAATTAATGAATTGTAGCTAGCATTTATTAGTTCGCTTTTATTTTTAAAAGTATTTACCTTATTTCCTATTTTTGTTAGATATTCTTCTATTAAATATTGAACTTTTTCAAAAGAATTATAAATAACGTCTATAAATATATCTAATCTTTTTTTCATTACAAATACCTCATTTCATGTTCATATATATATTTTATAGGAAAAATTATTATATACCAAGGGGAAAGTTATGAATGGGAACAAATTAATAGAACATTTACGTAAAAAGAAAGAGAAATCAATTTTAAATAGTGAAAAAAATATAGAAAAGTATTTAAAGTCTATAAATGATTTGAAAGCTGATATATTAAAGAAAGAAACTGAGATAAATAAGCTTCAAAAGGAAAATAAAGAATTAGATAAAAAGTATTTTGTAATAAAAGAAGTTATCTTAAAAAATGGTTTAATATTTTCTATAGTAAATAAAAATTATAATGTAAAAGAGTGGGATAATCTTTATATAAAAACAAGGGAAGATTTTTTAGTTGTAACATTGAAGGATGGTACTGAAATCAAAACTATAGAAAGTTTTAAGAGTAAGTCTTTAAAAAGTTTTTTAGAGGGGCATCCATATAGCATAGTAGTAACTAGAATTGAAAGCAATTTAATTAAAGCAAAATTATATTTTAGCAGGTAATAGGCTAACATTAAAGTTATAAATATATCTAATGATTAATTTAATATAAAAAATTATTAAACTCTCTATAGAAACTATTTTATATAGAGAGTTTTTATTTATGCATGCATGTATAAATATTCATAAGTTATCTGAAAAGTTTGAAAAAGATACAAAAGATTAAATCTAGGGCTTGTAAACGTAAAATTAAATGTCCTCACTGGGAATAAAGGAATATGGGGTAAATAAATAAATTATTTTATGAAAAAAATATTTAAAAATTTTTAAAAAAGCTATTGCATAAATATAAATATAAATGTATAATCTTTATCATAAGAGGGCAATACAGATAAGGAGTTGGGGGCAATGAAAACTAAGAAAATTATAAGTCTTTTATGTACTATCATTCTTGCAGGTGGTGTGCTTGCAGCATGCCAAAAAACTCAAAGTACTCAAGGGGCAAAGAGTACTGAAAACTTAAATTCATTAGAAAGAGTTCAAAAGGCTGGAGTACTTACTATGGGACTTAATGACACATATCCACCAATGGAATTTAGAGATGAAAGTCAAAAGTTAGTTGGTTTTGATATTGATTTAGGTCAAGAAATAGGAAAGAAGCTAGGAGTGCAAGTAGAGGTTAAAACAAATGATTGGAAAGGAATAATACTTTCATTAAAATCTAAAAAGTTTGATATGATTCTCTCTTGTATGACTATAACAGATGCGAGAAAGCAGGAAATAAGCTTCTCAGAGCCGTATATAGTAGGTGGACAGAGAATAGTAGTTAAAAAGGGAAATACTAGCATAAAAACTGCTGAAGACTTAAAAGGTAAGACAATAGGAGTTCAATTAGGAACTACTGGAGAAATGGCAGCAAATAAAATAGAAGGTATAAAAGATCTTAAAAAATATGATGGAGTAACAGAGGCTTTTAATGACTTGACTGTAGGAAGAATAGATGCTGTAATTGCAGATGGTCAGGTAGGCGGTTTTTACTTAAAGAAAAAGGGAGATGAACTAGTTATACTTGATGCTAAGCTCTCTCAGGAACCTGTAGGAATAGGTTTTAGAAAAGAGGATACTCATCTTAGAGATGCAGTACAAAAGGCATTAGATGAATTAAAGGCAGATGGAACAATGTCTAAGTTATCAGAAAAATGGTTTGGATTTGATATATATAAAAATTAGCAGACCCCTTTTATAATAATTATATAAGTTATCCCTGTGTTTCCAATGCACAGGGATAGCTACTGTAAAAAACTTTGTTAATAATGACTGTTTATTAAACAATTAATATTAACAAAGTTTTAAATATGTTGTAATATTAGAAATAGTACATAAAATAAAAATAAAAAAGGAGAGAATAAAATGAAAGCTAGAAAGATATTATCATTAGTTTTAAGTATGGTAGTGGCGGGAGCAATATTTGCTGGATGCGGGAAAACTGAAGAAAAGAAAGCAGCAAATGCATTGGAATCTGTAAAGACACAGAAAAAACTTAGAATAGGACTTGAGGACACATATCCACCACTAGAGTTTAGGGATAGTAAAAATGAATTAGTTGGATTTGATATTGATTTATCAAAAGAAATAGCAAAGAAATTGGGCGTTGAAGCAGATTTCATTTTAACTGAATTTGGCGGACTTACAATGGCACTTAATGCAGGAAAATTTGATGTTGGAATTTCAGCTATAAGTATTACAGAAAAAAGAGCAAAGGAAGTTGACTTTTCAGATCCATATGTTAAAGGTGGTCAGGTGATTGTAGTTAAAAAGGGTACTACAGATATAAAAAGTGTTAATGATTTAAAGGGTAAGGTTGTAGGCGCTCAGCTTGGAACAACTGGCGAAGAAGCTGCAAAAAAAGTTGAGGGGATTAAAGAAATAAAAACTTATGATAAAGCAACTCAACCATTCCACGATCTTGAAATAGGAAGACTTAGTGCAGTAGTTGTAGATGAGTTTGTTGGAAGATATTATTTATCAAAAGAAAAAGATAAATTTGAAGTAGCTGTTGTACTAGATCAAGAGCCAATTGGAATTGCATTTAAAAAGGGTGAAAAAGAATTACAAGAGGCAGTTCAAAAGGCTGTAAATGAACTTAAGGCAGATGGAACAATGTCTAAGTTATCAGAGAAGTGGTTTGGAGAAGATATATATAAATAAATAACATTTTATTAGGGGGTCTAAAACATTGGAAATTAATTTATTAAAGGAGATATTTCCTATACTTATTAAGGCTACAGGTATAACTATAGAATTGACGGTTATATCAGTAGTATTGGGTACACTAATAGGTATAATTGTAGCATTATTGAAACTAACTAAAAATCCATTTATAAATGTCATAGCTTCATTTTATACATGGATTATAAGAGGAACTCCAATGCTATTACAATTGTTCTTCTTTTACTATGGATTACCATTTGTAGGAATTGAGCTAGAGCCGATGAGTGCAGCGATAATTGGATTAAGCTTAAACTCAGGTGCATATATGGCAGAAATAATAAGAGGTGGTATAATTTCAGTAGATAAAGGGCAATTTGAAGCATGTAAGGCATTAGGATTTACTTATTCTCAAACCATGATAAGAGTAATTTTACCTCAGACTATTAGAGTATTATTACCACCAGTAGGAAATGAATTTATAACAATGCTTAAGGATACTTCTTTGGTTTCAACTATAGCAATGGTTGAACTTATGAGATCTGCACAACAGATTTATTCTTCAAACTTTAGACCAATGGAGCCATTCTTCATTGCAGCATGTATATATTTAGGATTAACTACTGTATTTACAGGGATATTCTCAGTTTGGGAAAAGAAATTATCAAGATATTAATAGGAGGGCTCTTATATGTACATGATTGAAGCTAAAAATGTAACAAAAAGATTTGGTGATTTAACTGTATTTGAAAATTTAAGTGTAAATGTATCAAAAGGAGAAGTGCTTGTTATAATAGGACCTTCAGGTTCAGGGAAAAGTACCTTCTTAAGATGCTTAAATCACTTGGAAACAATAAATGAAGGTAAAATAATAATTGAAGACGAAGAGCTAAAAGAAAATGATAAGGCTCTTATAAGAAGAATAACTACAAAAATGGGAATGGTTTTTCAAAACTTTAATCTTTTCCCACATATGACAGCTATTCAAAATGTAATGGAAGCACCTATTACAGTAAAAAAGGAAGACAAAAAGGTTATAGAAGAAAGAGCCAAAAAACTTTTAACAAAGGTTGGGCTTGCAGATAAGATGGATTATTATCCATCAAAATTATCAGGTGGACAAAAGCAAAGGGTTGCTATAGCAAGAGCACTTGCTATGGAACCAGATATAATGCTATTTGATGAACCTACATCAGCACTTGACCCAGAACTTGTTGGAGAAGTTTTAAATGTTATGAAAGAACTTGCGTCAGAAGGTATGACTATGGTAGTTGTAACACATGAAATGGGCTTTGCAAAGGATGTAGCGGATAGAGTAATATTTATGGATGGTGGAAAAATCGTAGAAGAAGGAACACCAGAAGAAATGTTTACAAATCCGGCAGAAGATAGAACACGTGAATTTTTAAAGAAAGTAATATAATTGGGGCAAAGTAACAATTTTATAGTTATTAATTCTGTTAAGTTTCGAATTTTAAATATTAATAAATAAATCGGGGGGCTTTTAAATGAATAAGGAAAAAGTTGTTTTAGCATATTCAGGAGGATTAGATACTTCAATAATAATTCCATGGCTTCAAGAAAATTATGACTTAGAAGTTATAGCAGTATGTATAAACGTAGGTCAAGATGATAATATGGAAGACGTTGAAGCTAAGGCTTTAAGAACAGGAGCAATAAAGGCTTATATTGAAGATGCAAAGGAAGAATTTGTTTCAGACTATGTGTTTAAAGCATTAAAAGCAGGGGCTGTATATGAAGATGATTATTTACTTGGAACTTCATTTGCAAGACCTTTAATGGCAAAAAAATTAGTAGAAATTGCTCATAAAGAAGGTGCTAAATATATATGTCATGGATGTACTGGTAAAGGTAATGACCAGGTTAGATTTGAAGTTGCAATTGCATCCTTCGATCCATCCATAGAAATTATAGCACCTTGGAGAATATGGGATATAGCATCTAGAGAAGATGCTATAGATTATGCTACAGCTCATAATGTAGAAGTACCTGTAACTAAGGCAAAAATATATTCTGTAGATAAAAATATATGGCATACAAGTCATGAAGGTGGAGATTTAGAAGATCCAGCAAATGAACATAAGTCAGAAATGTATGATATGATTACTCCAGCTGAAAAGGCAAAAGATGAACCTACTTATGTTGAAATATCTTTTGAAAAAGGTATACCTGTGAAAGTAAATGGAGAAACTGTATCTCCTGTAGAAATTGTGACTATGTTAAACAAGATTGGTGGAGAAAACGGAGTAGGGGTAGTAGATATTTTAGAAAATAGACTTGTAGGAATGAAATCAAGAGGTATATACGAAACTCCCGCTGGAACTATACTTTACAAGGCACATAAGGAACTTGAAAGACTTACTTTAGATAAAGAAACATATCACTATAAGCAATTAGTTTCTCAAAAGTATGCAGAACTTGTTTATAATGGATTATGGTTTACTACATTAAAAGAATCTTTAGATGCTTTTGTAGATACTACTCAGGAACATGTTACAGGAGATGTAAAATTAAAACTTTACAAGGGTAATGTAACAAATGCTGGAGTAACTTCTCCTTATGCATTATATGATATGAATATATCTTCCTTTGGGGCTAGCGATTTATACAGCCACAAAGATGCAGGTGGATTTATAAGATTATTTGGATTACCATATAGAATAAAAGCACTTAAGAACAGTAACAAGTAATAAGCGTTGATAATAGTCATTAGTCACTAATTGCTAGGGAATGGTAAAAATGCTTTTAGCCACTATAGACTGAAATGTATTAGTATGTATAAAATTAGGAAGTTTGCATTGCAAGCTTCCTTTATTCTATAAAAATTACTGTAAAAGATGAAGGGAGTAAAAATATGAAGCTTTGGGGCGGAAGATTTGAAACGGAAGAAAGTAAACTTATGGAGGACTTTAATAGCTCACTAAGTTTTGATAAAAGATTATATAAAGAGGATATAACAGGAAGTATAGCACATGTAAAAATGCTTGCTAAGTGTGATATATTGACGGAAGAAGAAAGAGATAAAATTATAGAGGGGCTTTCTTCAATACTTGCAGATATTGAAGAAGGTAAGCTTATAATAGAAGGCGACTATGAAGATATACATAGCTTTGTAGAAATGAATTTAACAAAGCGCATAGGAGAATTTGGGAAAAAGCTTCATACAGCAAGAAGTAGAAATGACCAGGTAGCGGTAGATTTAAGACTTTATAGCATAAAAAAGAGTAAGGAAGTAATAAAGTATATAGAATCTCTTCAACAAACTATTTTAAGAGTGGGTCAGGAAAATGAAGTTATAATGCCTGGATATACTCATCTTCAAAGAGCCCAAGTAGTAACATTTAAATATCACATAATGACATATTACCAAATGCTTTCAAGGGATAAGAAAAGAATAGAAAATGCAATAGAAATAATGAACGAAAGCCCACTTGGATGCTGTGCATTAGCAGGAACAACCTATAGCACAGATAGAGAATTTACTGCAAAGGAATTAGGATTTAGTAAACCAGTTGATAACTTTATGGATGGAGTAAGTGACAGGGATTTTGTAGTAGAACTTACCGGTGCTTTTTCTATAATAATGATGCATTTAAGTAGATTAAGTGAAGAACTTATACTTTGGAGCAGTAAAGAATTTAACTTTATACAAATTAGTGATGAATTTTCCACAGGAAGTTCTATCATGCCTCAAAAGAAAAATCCTGATGCAGCAGAACTTATAAGAGGTAAAACTGGAAGAGTATACGGAAGCTTAGTTAGAATTTTAACTACAATGAAAGGAATTCCTCTTGCTTATAATAAAGATATGCAAGAAGATAAAGAAGGATTTTTTGATGCATTAGATACTGTACTTGCGTGCGTAAAAGTAATGGATGGAATGCTTGGAAGTTTAAAAGTTAAGAAAGAAAATACCATAAAGGCTGTTAAAGCTGGGTTCTTAAATGCTACAGAAGCAGCAGATTACTTAGTAGGTAAGGGAATGGCATTTAGAGATGCTCATAAAGTAATAGGTGAAATAGTTCTTTACTGTGAAAAAGAAAATAGGGCTATAGAAGAGCTAACTCTTGATCAACTTAAAGGATTTAGCGAACTCTTTATAGAAGATGTTTATGATTTCATAGATTATGAAAATACATTAAAAAGAGGAACTAAAATGGAAATAATAAAATAGCTGTAATAATGTCGTTAAATAAACTTTCATGTATGATAATATTGAGAAGTTAATTAATCGCTAATCCCGGATTGCTATTGTTAAACTATTAAAGTTAATTAGTAATCGGGATTAGCGATTCTTTTTAAATTCTACCCTTTTGCACCTTTTAAATCTACAGGCTGAACTTCTGTAGTTTCAGGTGATACTCCCATATCTATAGGAGTAATAATCTTTCCGGCCTTACCCATGGTGTCATTTTGAGCTTCCTGCGTAGGAGCTTCGGCGACAGGGGCAGTTTCTGCAGGTTTAGTTTTAGTTTGAGTCTTTGTTTGTGGTGCAGGTTGTGTTTCAACAGCAGGAGACACAGATGTAGGCTCGCAAACACATTCTTTATTTAACGTAAAAATATAATTATATTTTATGGCATGTTTTATTTCATCAGTAATTATTTCAAATAGCATATCTCTAAAGGTTCCAAGTGGAAGACATTTTTTAATATCTCTATATCTTTCTACGGCACTTAATTCTCCAAATAAAGCAACTCTAATACCATCTATATAGGATGCAGGTCTTTGAAAGGTTTCATCTTCAGAAGCTGTTATATCCTTATTAGTAAAGTATTTATAAATTGCCCTAAACATTTTATTATGTTTAATTTCATCATTTCGTATACTTGTAATTATCATCTTTTCCTCATCTGTGGGAGCTGTACTTATAAGATAATTGTAAAATAACTCATCATTTTTCTCTCCTTGTACAGATTCCTTTATAATTTCTAAACATCTTTGAAGTGCAGGATTATCTAATGCAGGTTTTTTCTTAGAATCCATATCGTACAAAATGGTTTCCTCCTAAATAAATTAACTACAATATTATTTTATGCATTAGTCAAAAAACTGTACCAACCTATGGAAATAAGGAGGAAAATTTTAAGAGGTTATAAATAGATCACAAGCACTCAAAAGTAATTATATTATTTTTATTTTCAAAGATAAGAATAAATTAATAAGTGAAATAAAAGCTGCAACGATGAAAACATATTTATAGCCCATAGTTGTCCACAACAATCCTCCTAGAAAGGGGATGGTCATAGCTATAACGTGATCAAAACTTGTGCCGGCAGATAAAGTAGGGGTTACATCATCGGGATCAACAGCTATCTTCTTTATATAAGTGGATCTGGCCATTTCTACAACACTTAGAGAGTTATCAATTACATAGCAGGCTGCAATAACAACAACAGCAATTCCTGTTGGAGCTACATCGGCAGCAAAGGAATAGCCAAGGCATATTACTATAAGAACTACTGCCTCTAAAGAGAGAACAAAGCGTTCACCTTTTATATCAATTGCATTTCCCACAATTGTTCTAGTAAGAATACTAACCATTGAAATTATTAATCCAAGTATTGCGAAAGTGGGTGGATCAAGGTGATATACCTGAATAAGCACCCAAGGAGCAAAGGTCAAAAAGATCTGTTTTCTTGCCCCATTCACAAAGCTAAGAATATAGTATAAAGTATATTTTCTTCTAAATACAAATTTCACCTTTTTAACTGCAGGCTTTTTAGAAGTCATAAGTCCTAAAAATATAGCTGCAAAAATATAAAAAAAAGCGGCAATTATAAATGCAATTTTATAAGTAAGGCCAAGATATTTAAAGCCAAACCATACTATTGCATATCCTATAATTGTAGCAAATAAATTATAGGCACTATATCTGCCAAGTCTAGTACCATAGCTTTCTTTTTCAGAAAGATTCATTCCAATACCTGCAGATAAAGGTAGAAAAATATGAGTTCCTAAACTTAATATCATCATCCATATAAGCATTGTTCCAAAAGTAGGAGAAAATATACCTAAGCCTACCATTCCTAATGATGCAAAGACCATGCCTACTATGGACATCCTTACGTCTCCAAGAAAGGATAGTACTCCTAAAACTACTACAATGAGTGCTCCAGGAAGTTCTCGTGGGAATTCTACTATACCTCTAGCTGAAGCTGATAAATTATATGAATCGCTTAAAAAGTTATTAAATACTGTAGAATTTATGCCACTAGCAATTCCAGTCAATATACCAACAATAAGAAATAATGAAAAATCCCTATCAGTTTTAAAGTTTATAAATATGTTATTAAGTCTATATTGGAGTTTTTTGTTATAGCTTTTAATTTCAACTTTGGAATCCATAAAATAATTCCTCCTCTATTTTTTGGGCATATTATTAAGTATATAATATGTGGAAATACAAATCAATTTCTAAAGGAGTAGTATATAAGGATATATTTACTAAGCTGAAGTACTCAATTAGTATTGCATTATAATAAGGTGAATGCTATAATTTAATAAAAGTGAATATATGACGGACGATAGAGGTGCGATATTTAAGAGTATCTGTGTGGATATAAGCAATGGGAAACATAGTGAAAGGAAATATTGCCGAAGCGTATAGCTAAAGCTTTAAGGCTATATAGCTGGTTTTATTCATAATATGAGTAAAACTGTCACAAAGTAATTTGTGGAGAGCTATCATTCAAAGAGCATGCACTTTTAGTATTTAAGTGTATCGATGTCCTTGAGTGAAAAGTTTCAAGGGCTTTTTTGTTATGATGGACTCTCCTCCCAGAGTATTCACCTATTAATTAAATCTAAGGTTTAATTAATAAAAAAATGAGGAGGAGAAAGATTATGAAAAAGAAAACTTTAATTTCAACACTTACCCTTTTATTTCTATTCGTATTGACTACTACAGTATTTGCAGCTGAACCAGATCCAGCACAAATGAATGCGGATAAATTTGGAATACTTACAATATTACCACCGCTAGTTGCAATTATACTTGCCTTTGTTACTAAAAACGTAGTACTTTCCTTAACACTTGGAGTTCTTTCGGGAACATTCTTAATAAAGCTTTCAGGACATAGTATAGGATATGCAATATTTTATGGATTTTTAGATCTTATAAACAAAGTTAGGGATTCCTTAGCAGATCCGTGGAATGCAGGAATAATTTTACAATGTATGTCTATAGGTGGACTTATAGCAATAGTTTCGAAAATGGGTGGAGCAAAAGCAGTAGCAGAATCTCTTGCAAAAAAAGCGAAGACTCCAGTAAGTGCGCAAATTATAACTTGGCTTTTAGGTATATTTGTATTTTTTGATGACTATGCAAATTCACTTATAGTTGGACCTATAATGAGACCAGTTACAGATAAAATGAAAATTTCAAGAGAGAAGCTTTCCTTTGTAGTAGATGCTACTGCAGCACCAATTGCAGGTATTGCTTTAATATCCACATGGATAGGATATGAAGTAAGTTTAATAAAGGATGGATATTCTCAAATAGGACAAAGTGTAAATGCCTATGGAGTATTTTTAGAAACAATTCCATACAGATTTTATAATATACTAATATTAGTATTTATAGTAGTAACAGCAGTTACTTTAAGAGAATTTGGACCAATGCTTAAAGCAGAAAGAAGAGCAAGATATGAAGGCAAATTATTATCAGATACAGCAAAACCTATGGTATCTTCAGAAGCTACAGGACTTGAGCCAAGAGAAGGAATCAAATTAAGTATTTGGAATGCCATAATTCCTATAGGTGTACTTTTAATAGGAGCCTTTGGAGGATTTTACTTAGATGGATACAATTCAATAATGGGTGGAGAAGATGAGGCTGTAAAAGCTATAGTAGCTTCAGCACCATCATCTTTTGCAGCTATAAGAGAGACATTTAGTGCATCTGATGCCAGCATTGTTTTATTCCAAGCAGGATTGCTTGCAAGTATTGTTGCTATGGCGATAGGTATATCAAAGAAGATATTTACATTAGGCGAAGCTATTGATACGTGGGTAGAAGGAATGAAATCATTAGTTATAACAGGGGTAATACTTCTACTTGCATGGTCTTTAAGTGGAGTTATAAAAGAACTTGGAACAGCTAAATTCTTAGTTGCTATATTATCGGACACATTACCAAAGTTCTTACTTCCAACTATAATATTTATAATGGGAGCTATAATATCTTTTGCAACTGGAACTTCTTATGGAACCATGGGAATACTTATGCCACTTACAATACCATTAGCAAATGGTATTGCACCAGGGGATGCTCAATATATCATATTAAGTACTAGTGCGGTTTTAACAGGAGCTATATTTGGAGATCATTGTTCACCAATATCTGATACAACAATATTATCTTCTATGGGTTCAGCTTGTGATCATCTTGATCATGTTAGAACACAAATGTGGTATTCTTTATCAGTTGGGGTAATAACAATACTATTTGGATATATTCCAGCGGGATTTGGACTTCCAATAATTATAGTCCTTCCATTAGGTTTAGTAGCAACTATACTTACGGTTTATATACTTGGAAAGCCGATTGAAAATAAAGAAGTAGAAGAAGCATTCAATAAAAGAGCAGTATAAGAAATGTAATAAATTTAAAAGTGCATTTTCAAAATTTGAAAATGCACTTTTGCTTTATCTAGGTTCTCTTTCATTATTTCTTCCAAAGAAAGATATTGCATATAATCCTGCTATGCCAACAAGAGAGTAAATTACTCTACTGAATGTGGTCATACTCCCGAATAATGCTGAAACCAGATTAAAGTCAAAGAAACCTATTAATCCCCAATTTATAGCTCCTATTACTACTAATATAAGTGCAATAACATCTAATCCCCTCATAATTACATCTCCTTTATAAGTAATTTTATTACATCTATATCTTTTCCAAATTCACTAACTTTATACTAAAGATTTTACTATTAATATTTAAAGCATAGCAGCATATAGTTAAGTATAATAACTTTTTAAAATTATTGTTGATATATTTAAAAAAATATACAATAATATATATAATAGCTGATTTAATATGAGAGGGGGTCGTCAGATGTCAGGTAATTTAGGATATATATTAAGACTTGTGCTTTTTTCCTTTGTAGTGATTGTAATATATAATGTTTTAAAAATTTATGTGCTACAAAAATTTAAACCAAATAAATGGTTAATATTTGGCTTAGCCATAGCATCGTTAACAGGTCCATCTATCATAAGACCTGGTTTCAATACTACTATATGGGGATTAATTCCTTCAGGTATATTTGTAATATTATTTTTATGGTTTTTTGATTTATTTAATGAAGAAAGATATACAAGTAAAGGTCAAAAAAATAATATAAAGATAAAGCCTAAAGCAAAACCTAATAGAATAAAAGATAAGGAAAATAAAGATAACAAGTAGGTAAAAATAGAGAAAAATGCAGTAAGTGGCATTCTTTCTCTATTTTTTATTGATAGATAGTTAACTTTTATAGTTACTAATTTTGAAAATGTCTTGGATTTATAGATACAATTTCAATTGAGTTCATAAGTTCTTTTATTACATCAGTAGTAAATTGAGTTCTCAAATCATTTACCTTTGCATATACCAATCCTGTTTCAGTAGCTACATATAAAGGCTTTAAGTTATTTAAGGCTATAGCCTTTATATCCTCAACGCATCGTGGACATGTACATATATCAGAATACTTGTCAAGAACATGAGGCAACAATTCATCAACTACAATTTCTATATAATTTTTAAGCATAATTAAATCCCCCCCTTTAATATGCTTACATCGTATTATTTCATTATTAATAATATTCATAAGTGATTTTTATAAGTACTAAGAGATGATTTATTTATAAATAAGCCTTACTATAGCCCGAAATATAAGTACCCAAGGTAAATTTATTTTTGATATTTCTCGTTGCATATTTAGGATGCCATCTATTTCAGTTCACTTAAAACCTCCAACATTATTGAGATTAATAATATTATAAATGATAAACAGGTAATTATCTACGAATAATTTGTAAGAGTATAAAAATTGATAGTTTGAAAGAAGGATTTAGAAGAGACACATAGAATATTATTTAAGTAGCGGGAAAAATCAGAATATATAAACTTTTGTCCGTTTAACCAAGGGATTTAGCATATATATTGTTTATTAAGGGAGGAATAAAAATGAGAGATATAAAAATGTACTGCACTAAATGTGGTAAGGAATATCCTATAAAAAATGTTCATCCAAGATGTGAAGAGTGTAATGAACCATTAGAAGTTGAACTTGTTAAAGAAGGAAAGATCAAAGAAGGAAATCCGCTAAGACAAACTATGCTTGAAAGATACAGCGACTTTTTTCCATTTGATAAAGTAAATAACGATTTATCATTACATGAAGGATTTACTCCACTAGTGCCTTCACCTAAAATAGCAAAAGGTGTAGGAGTTAAGAAGATTTATTTTAAAACTGAAAGTCAAAATCCTACTTGGTCATTTAAAGATAGAGGAACTTTAGCAGGAATACAGCATGCATATAGCTTAGGATATAAAAAGGTAGGGGCGGTTTCTACAGGTAATATGGCAGTATCTGTTGCGGCTTATGGACAAAGAGCAGGGTTTGAAACATTTATACTTGTAGATAAAAATATCCCAGAAGAAAAGCTTAATCCTGTAGCTATATATGGAGCCAATTTAATTAAAGTAGATGGGGATTATGGAAACTTATATTACGAAAGCTTAGAGATAGGCAAGAAATATGGAATATACTTCATAAACTCTGATGTTACATATAGAGTTGAAGGCTCAAAAACTATAGCTTTTGAAATATGTGAGCAATTAAACTTTGATGTTCCTGACTATGTTATAGTTCCAACTAGTGCTGGTGGAAATATAAGAGGAATACTTAAGGGCTTTGAAGAATTTAAACAATGCGGATTAATTGATAAAATACCTAAGATGATATGTGCACAGGCTTCTGGATGCTCTCCAATATTTAATGCTTTTAAGGATGATAAGGAAAATATCGAGAGAGTAATAGAACATGAAACTATAGCTCATGGCATAGAAAACCCATTCCCACCAAGTGGAAATGAGGTTTTAAGAAAGATAAGAGAAAATGGAGGCATATGTATTGCTGTAACTGATGAAGAAATAGTTAAAGCTCAAAAGGAAATGGCTGAAGAAGGAATTTTCGGGCAGCCTGAATCTGCAGTTCCACTAGCTTCTATTAAAAAGTTAGTAGCAGAAGGATACTTAAAGGATACGGATACTGTTGCTTGTATAGTTACTGGTAGTGGCCTTAAATATACTGCAGCTTTCAAAAAACATGATCTTAAGACTTATGATTGTAAAATAGAAAGTTTAAGTGACTTTATAGGAAAGTTTAAATAAACGTTGTATTTTCTATTATCCTAACTTGTAATTTAAGAATTTCTAAATTTATAAGTGCTAAATACTAAGAATTTACAGAAACTAATGTCCCATTTAGGCAATTTGTAAATTCCAAAGTCTTTAGCACTTATTATATTTAGGAAGATTCAGGGATTTTTTATACTTCAAGTATGACATTAGGTAATTTTATACGTATAACAAGTATAGATCAAATTTAAAGGAGGAAAGTTTATGAAATTCAAAAGAGGATTTACGGGGATTTTATCTCTCGCCATCTTAGCAGCGTCTACATCTACAGCTTTTGCAGCTAGTAGGGATAATCTAAAACTAATTAACTATATTAAATTAATTGGTAAGGTTGTTCCAATAAGTAGTGAAGTAAAAGAAGAAAAACAATATAATTTTAAATCTTTTACTGGAACAGTTAAAACAGTAACAGATTTTCAAGGAGCTAAAAAGGATTTAAAATATGTGTTGGTAGAAGATGCAGAGGGAAGAGAAGCAAACATTATAGTATCTAAAGACACGTATATTGTAAATAATGAAAACATTGGTGTAGGATCTGTTATAACTGGATTCTACGATGCAGATAAGCCTATGATAATGATATATCCACCTCAATATAATGCTGAAGTTGTTGCTGTTTTTAATAAGGATCAAAATATTAAAGTTGATAGCTTTGATAAGAATTTAATTAGCTCTGACAAATATTTGAAGTTAAATATTTCTAATGATACAAAGATTATCACACAAGACGGAAAACCTTTTAAAGGAAAGCTTAAAAACAAAAAGCTTGTAGTAATTTATAGCATATCTACAAAAAGTATTCCTGCACAAGCAAATCCAATTCAAATAATTGTATTATCTAAAAAGTCAGCTTAATGCTGGCTTTTTAATTTTATTTATATTATTATAAAAATGGTTGTAATAAATTTACATAGTAGGGTATCCTAGATATAATTGAGAATATAACTTCATCATAAAAGGAGGCAGGATAAAGTTGAAAAAAACTGATACTAGTAGCAGCTCTAATAAAAATTACTACAAAAATAAGTTAATAAATAAGCTATTTAAAATAGTATCAGTAGCTACTATGATTATTATTTTTATAATGATTGGAGGATATATTTTTATGCATCAGCCTCAGTTTGGTAATAATCCTACAGGAGATCGACTAGAAAGAATGAAAAATTCACCTAATTATAAAAATGGAAAATTTCAGTATGCTGTAGAAACTTCTGATTTAGGAGAAGATACTAGCATGTATGAAATGTTTAACGAATTTTTCTTTAATAAAAGTAAAAGAATTAGACCTGCTTCAGAAATTCCATCAGTAAAGAGTGATTTGAAAAACTTAAAATCAGATGAAAATATTATAGTTTGGCTAGGACATTCATCTTTCTTCTTACAAGTTGATGGAAAGAAAGTTTTAATTGACCCTGTCTTAAGTCAATATGCATCTCCTGTAAAGTTTTTCAATAAAAGTTATAAGGGCAGTAATGTATACACCGCCGATGATATACCTAATATAGATTATCTTTTTATTTCTCACGATCATTATGATCATTTGGACTATGAGACTGTTACAAAGCTTAAGCCTAAAATCAAAAAGGTTATCACAGCACTTGGAGTAGGGTCTCATTTTGAACATTGGGGCTATGATAATAATATTATAGTAGAGGAAGATTGGAGTGAGACTATAGTTTTAGATAAAAGTTTTGAGGTAACTTTAACTCCATCAAGGCATCGTTCTGGTAGAGGGGTGAAGTCAAATCAAACTTTATGGGGATCTTTTGTGTTTAAAACGCCAAGTATGAAAATTTTCTACAGTGGAGATACAGGTTATGGTCCGCATTTTAAGGATATAGGGAATACCTATGGACCTTTTGACCTTGCTATTATGGAATGCGGTCAATACAGTAAATATTGGAGAAGTTCGCATATGATGCCTGAGGAAGTAGTTCAGGCTTCGCTAGACTTAAAAGCAAAAAAGCTAATGCCTGGACACTGGGCAAAATTTGCTCTGTCCATGCATGATTGGGATGAACCTATAATTAAAGTTATAGAAGAAAGCAAGAGAAAAAACATGCCATTATTATATCCATTGATTGGCCAAAAACTAGACTTAAAAGAAGCTGTTACAATGGAAGCATGGTGGAAAAAAATAAAATAGATAAAGACAGGTAAATGAAAAATACAAAACATTACTATAAGATAAACAGCATATTTTATGACAATTAAGTATTTAAGAGAGATAGAAATTTGCCAAAGTAAAATTTCTATCTTTCTCTTTCAAAGCCTTTATATCTAGTACCTTGAAAGGTAAGCTTACCAATATCTCCTTCAACTAGCATTCCAAATTCATCTGAATTAATTCTGAACTCCATTCTATCTCCGCTTTCTACTTCAAAAGTAATATAATAAGTGGTTGAGTGGCTCGTATGATGTATATTATCATTAACCTGGTGATTATGACTAGATACACTTGTTCTTTTAGCTACGACTTTTGACCAAACGGTAAGCACAGGTTGTGCGTTATTATATCTAGTTGTTTTGATTGAGCTAACTATAGTAAATATAAAGCCACCAATAACTAGACAAAAAACAATAATCATAAAAATAGGAGCAAAATAGCTAAATAAGAAACTGTCAAAAGTATTGTTAAACGGACTCATATATATCCCTCCTTTATTTTCAATATATTCTACATACTTAATATAATTCCTATGTAAAATTAAAAATATGGGGAGAATAACGTAGATTATACTTTCCGAAAATTTATATATTCTTTTAACTATTATGCGCATAGAAAGTTTATGAAAATATAAAAGCTTTATATAGGTTATAAAAAATTATTTTTAGAATTTCATGTATATGTTTTAATACCATAAGTTATATAATAAGATAAAGTAAGGAGGCGATAGTAATGAATTTTATAGATATGCATTGCGATACTATATATAAACTTATGGATGATTCAAAATTTGGCTTATACAAAAATAAGTTTTCTGTTGATATACAAAAAATGAAGAAGGGAAATTATAAGGCACAATTCTTTGCATTGTTTATAGATGCAGGAGAAACTCCTAATAGACTAAATAGGGCACTGGATATGGCTAATAGATTTCATATAGAAATAGAAAGAAGTAAAGAATATATTTCCTTGGCTACAAACTACCAAGATCTTAAATATAATGAAGAGCACAATAAAATTTCAGCGTTTTTAACTATTGAGGAGGGAGGTGTATTAGAAGGTAACATTGATAACTTAAAAAGATTTTATGATTTAGGAGTAAGATTGATAACACTTACATGGAATTTCAAAAATGAAATAGGATATCCAGCTTATGATAGGATAAATAGTCATAAAGGATTAACTTCCTTTGGCATAGAAGTCGTAGAAGAAATGAATAACCTTGGAGTGATAATAGATGTATCCCATCTTTCAGATGGAGGATTTTATGATGTATTGAAGCACTCGAAATATCCATTTATAGCATCTCATTCCAATGCTAGGGCAGTACAAAAGCATCAAAGAAATTTAACAGATGAGATGATAAAAGTTCTATCAAACAAAGGTGGAATTACAGGAATAAACTTTTGTACAGAATTTCTTACTGAAGACAGTGTAAGTAAGATAGAAGACATGATTAAGCATATAAAGCATATTAAAAATATTGGTGGAGTAGATGTTATAGCATTGGGAACAGATTTCGATGGTATACATTCTAAAGTTGAGATAGAAGATGCATCTAAAATGCATAAGCTCATTTATGCTCTTGAAAAGGAAAAATTTTCTGAAGATGAAATAGAAAAAATATGCTATAAAAACATAGAAAGAGTTATAAAAGATATACTAAAGTAAAGGATGATTAGAATGAAAGAATTGAAGGTGGGCATTTTTTCATGGTTTGGATATATAATGCCTTTTGAAGAAAGAATAAAAATTATAAAGGAATCAGGATTTGATGCTGTATCAATTTGGTGGGAAGATGAGTTTCAAGATACGCAGAATAGTATAGTTCTTAAAAAGGATAATATTCCTGAAATTATTTCAAAGTACGGACTTATTTTAGAAAATATTCATGCCCCTTTTACAAACACCAGTGATTTTTGGAAGGGTGATTTAACTACAAGAAAAACTCTTGTAAATCAGCATATAGGATGGATTAAGGAGTGCAGCAAATTTAATATCCCTATAATGGTTATGCATGTATCGGAATTATTTAAAGTAGAAGAGCCAAACCATTTAGGAATAGAGTGCTTTTTAGAAATAGTAAGGGCAGCAGAGGTTTTAGGTGTAAAGGTCGCCATAGAAAATACTGATTACAATATATTTGTGGACTATATACTTTCCAATATAGACTCTTCTAATTTAGGATTTTGTTTTGATACCTCTCATAATGTGATTTCAAAAGGAGAAAAAATAAACTTACTTGAAAAACATGGACATAGATTATTTGCAACGCATATATCTGATAATGATGGATTAAAGGATAGGCACTGGATACCTTATAACGGGAACATAGACTGGGCTACATTAAAAAAAGATTTTCCAATAGACACATATAAGGGAATTTTAGGTATGGAGCTTTATACAAGAGAAGATGAGAAGAAAATAACCCCAAAGGAATTTGCAGAAAAAGCATACTTTAATATTGATAAATTGAAAAGGTACTTACAATTATAGAAAAAATGTCGCATTTTCCTTTTTCAATGTCGGAATATAATTTTTCTTGACAAACGAACATGTGTTCTGTATAATAAATAATGTTAATACAGGAATATTATATAAGCTTTACTCATATATTTGTTATATAGAAAAACATCTTAAAGGAATAAGAGGTGTTGATTTATAACAAAAGCAAGAATAAATGGGGGTATACGTATGAATAATAAATTGTTTGTCAAGATATATTATAATGTTAATGGTAAAGGAATTTCCGAAGGAGATGCTGCGAAGTATTTGATTGGGGGAGGATTTTATAATAAGGAAGGCGGACATTTTACATTTAAGGCCAGAAGTTTAGATGAGGCAAAGCTTATAGCAAATAATCTTTCTTATAAAAATAAGCTTAATAATTTGAATTTATTTTTATTACCAGATTCAATTGTAAGCTAATATACAAGTAAAAAATGAAAATTTATATATAAAAAAAGATATCCTTATAATAAATATTAATTATATAAAAGTCAGCTAGTGTTTAGCTGGCTTTTTTAATTTATAAGGACTATTATAATTATAATATTATATAAGATATGTAAAAATTATTATATAATAGTAATAGCATTGAAATAGGGGGAGTTTTCATGGATGACATAGTGGGAATTTTAAATATAAAGATTAAAGTTTCTTCTAAAGAAAAATTAGCATATATATTGGTTATTTTAACTTCGCTACTCTGGGGTTCATCGGCAACAGTTGGGAAAATCGTGTTAAAAAACTTAAGTAACTTTCAAATACTATTTTATATTTCATTTATAGCTTTCGTTAGCCTTTTTATTATTTCATGGAAAGAGGGAAGTCTAAATCAGGTTAAAAGTTATACTAAAAGAGATTACTTTAATTTTGCCTATATGGGTTTTATAGGAGTGTTTTTATACGATATATTTTTTTATGGAGCGCTTATGCATGCCCCAGCACAAGAGGTTTTTATAGTTAATTACACATGGCCTGTATGGGTGGGTATATTTTCTTGTATTTTAATTAAGGAGAAGTTTAGTATTAAAAAAGCAATTGCTATAGGCATGGGGTTTGTAGGAATATATCTTGTAGTAAGTAAAGGAAAGATGAATGTGGCTGTGGAAATTGGAAATATGAAAGGATATGCAATGGCCTTAATGGGAGCTGTATGTTATGGAATATTTTCAGTACTTGGTAAAAAACATAATTATGATAAATTTTTATCTATGATGTTTTACTATGCATTTACTTTTATATACATATCCATTTATTTATGTATATTTTATTATATACCAGCAATAAATTTTAAAGAGTTTTTAGGATTAATATGGCTTGGAGCTTTTTCAGGAGGAATTGCATCGGTATTGTGGTTCTTGGCTTTAAAGCATGGAGATACGTTTAAAATGTCAAATATGATTTTTCTGACTCCGTTTATATCACTAATATATACTCATTTTATATTAGGCGATAGAATATATGTATCTTCTTTTATAGGATTATTATTTATAATAATTGGGATATTAATTGAAAAACTAGTGAATACGGCATAATTATTATTTAATATTATCGGAGGTTTTTTATGGAGCTTAGTTTTTTAGGGGGAGCCTATGAAGTTGGGGCAAGTTCTATCCTAATCAATATAAACGGTAAAAAAATTTTGCTTGATTCAGGAATAAGACAGGGAGTAGCAAAAGATTCACTACCTGATTTTAGGACTATTCAAGAAAAGGGTGGAATAGATGCTATAATAATAAGCCATGCCCACATGGATCATACAGGGTCCCTCCCTATCATAAGTAAGGAATATCCAAATGCTAAAATTTATATGAATATCATGACCAAAGATTTAGTAAGGGTGTTGCTTTATGACAGTTTAAAGATTATGAATAATCGTGAAGCAGAAATTCCTTTATATGCTGAACTAGATGTGAAAAATATGCTAGATAGAGTATTTACTATAAATTATCAAGTTGAATTTCCAATGTTTGATGATTTAACAGTTACATTTTATAATGCTGGTCATATTGCAGGAGCTTCTTTAGTATACGTTAAGTCAGAAGAAGGAGCATTATTTTACTCTGGGGACTTTTCACTGTTTCCTCAAAGAACTGTAGAAGGAGCAAAGGTTCCAAAGCTGAGACCTGATGCTGCTATATTTGAGTCAACCTATGGAGATAAGCTTCATTCAAATAGAGAATTAGAAGAAGAAAGGCTTATAAAGGTAGTTAATCAATGTGCTATAAATAAAGGTAAAATGCTTATACCAGCCTTTGCATTAGGAAGAGCTCAAGAAATAATACTCATACTTAAAAAGGCAATAAATAAGGGACAGTTAAAAAATATAAACATATATGTGGATGGAATGATAAGAAATATAAACAGTACATATATGCTCAATCCATTATATCTTAAAAATTCTTTAGGGAAAAAGATATTAAGAGGTATAGAGCCTTTTTATGATGATTACATAAAGCCTATTAAAACTCCTGATGAAAGAGAAGAAATACTTAAAAAAGATGATGCAATTGTTATAATTTCAAGTTCAGGAATGTTAACGGGAGGGCCTAGCTTAGCCTATGCGGAAAAGATAGTTTCTATGGAAAATGGATACATAGTACTTACTGGATACCAAGATGAAGAAAGTCCAGGTAGAAAACTTTTAAGTCTTCTAGAAGCTATGCCGGGTGATAGAGTTCTTGAAATAAATAATAAAAGCATACCTGTAAAATGTTTTATAGAAAAGGTTGGGCTTTCAGCTCATGGAGATAAGAGTGAAATAAAGGCGCTTATCAATATGCTAGCGCCTAAAAATGTGTTTTTAGTTCATGGTAATGGAGAAATTATAGAGAATTTGGGGCATGAGCTTATACCAGAAATAAGGGCAAATATATTCGTTCCAAAGCTTGGAGACAACTATAGCATTAGTATAAAAAGTCCAAGAAAGCAGTGGAAAAAAGAATTTCAGCAGCTTTTGAACATAGAAGTGGAATTATGTGAAGAAAATATAAAGGATTTGTGGAAATTTATAAGAGAAAATTATGGAGAAAAGTTATTTACTGTAGAAGAGCTTATGTACTTATGGAGTGGAAGTAACAAGCATACTATAAGTTCCCTGGAAAAGCTTCAAGAGACTATTTTAAAATCTTTATATTTTGATACAGATAACAAAAGATTATTTTTATTTAAGGCAAAATCGGAAGAGGATGTTAAAGATGCCTTAACCCCAAAGGAATTAAAACCAAATGAACTTTCACAACTGGTGGAAAAGCATTTTAAGGAATATGCTTATAAAAAATCTGGATTTATATATGGGGAAAAGAAGGTGATACTTAGCTTTGATTTTCCTAGAATTGTACCAAATTCCATATATGAATCTATCAAAGGTTTTGAAGCAGAGACAGGGTGGGGAGTAGAAATAAGCAATGCTTTAAATATAAATAAAGCAGAGCAAGTTGTAAGGGAAGTTTTAAAGAATGCAGATGTAAAAAAGATATCTTTTAGAGGAAATGATACTGTGGTAACTCTAAATTCTAATTATAATATTATGGATGAGAGGGAGAAATTTAAAGAAATCACAGGATGTAATTTAGAAGTTTTAACAAAGGGTAGTGCGAATGCAAATGAAGCTCTAAAGGAAAATCTACAAGAAAGTAGCAGTAGTTTTAAAATGGAACAAAACCAAGCACTTAGTTATATAGATGAAGATTTTAGAGAAGAAGAGTTTAAGCCTTACAAAAAAGGGATTAAAAATAATCGCTTAGGACAACATATTGAGCTATCCTTTATAACACCTGTTATAGGTGAAAAATATAAGGATAAAATAAAACAAATAGCTAATAAAACAGGATGGAACATGTCTATATCAAATTCATCAAATATGAATGAAATAATAAATATAGCTTCTTTATATTGCAGAGAAGAGGGAATAACTTTAAAGAAAAATCCTTCCTTTAACCAAGTAGAACTTACAGTAACTTTAAAAGTGGAAAGTGGAAGTGAGGAAGGAATTGAAACGATAAAGCAAAGAATTAAAAAAAGCACAGGATGTAGGGTCATAATTTAAGTAAAATTTGTTTACAAATGAACATAATTATAATATAATGATATAAATTTATATTTTATAAATTTGAGGAAGGGAAAAGTAGATATTAATTATCAACTATAGCGAGTGGGGGATGGTGAAAGCTCCGTGTTAAGATTAATATTGAAGGACATCCTGGAAAAGTTTACTTGAAAACATGTTGTAGGGTAAATCGGTATCCACCGTTATATGGAATAGAGATAACTTAAATTACTAAGTTAAGTAGGATGGCACCGTGAAGTATGTACTCTCACTCCTTGTATAGGAGTGAGAGTTTTTGTTTTGGTGTATCTTATAATATCCTTATCGGGAATGGATCCGCCCGAAAGGCTTAATTTGTATTTAGGTTAATAAGGGTGGCATCGCGACGTTTCGCCCCTTGGAGTATTTCCAAGGGGTTTTGTTTTTTTATTAAGAAATAATAAGGAGGATCAAGTTATGAAAAGAGTGCTTGTAGAACAGTTGAAAAATCATATAGATGAAGAAGTTTTGATTAAAGGATGGGTTGCTAGAATAAGAAAGCTAAAATCAGTTACATTTTTAATAATAAGGGATAGGACTGGTTTAGTTCAATGCATTGCTACTAATGAATTTATGGAAGCTAGGTTTATAAAGCTTGAAACAGTAGTTTCAATTATAGGCAGTGTTGTTGAAGGGAACAACTCATATAATCCATTTGAAGTACAAATTAAAAGCATGGAGATATTAAGCCAGGTGACAGAAGAACTTCCTATAGAGATAAATAAAAAAGACCTTGAGGTAAATCTAGATGTGATGCTAAATAATAGGGTATTAAGTCTAAGGCATGAGAAGAAGAATGCTATATTTAAGGTTCAAAATATAATAGTAGAGGCATTCAGAGAATTCTTAAAAGGAGAGGGATTTACAGAGATATTTACTCCTAAAATAGTTGCGGAAGGCGCAGAGGGAGGAAGTGAGGTTTTTTTAGTTAAATATTTTGAGGAGAATGCTTACTTAGCTCAAAGTCCTCAATTTTATAAACAAATGATGGTGGGTGCAGGCTTTGAGAGAGTTTTTGAAATAGGGCATGCCTATAGGGCTGAGGAGCACAACACAAACAGACATCTCAATGAATATGTAAGTATGGACCTTGAAATGGGCTTTATAGATGGGTTTGAAGATATTATGGACATTGAAGAAAAATTTATAAGACACATGCTATTAAGTTTAGACGAGAGAGGAGCAAAATATATAGAACTTTTAGGAGCTTCTCTTCCTGTTATAGAGAATAAAATACCAAAGATAAAATTTAATGATGCTATTAATATATTAAATACAATGTATAAGAAAACTCTATCAGGAGATTTAGATCCAGAGGGAGAGAGGTTAATATGTAGTTATGTAAAGGAAAAATATAATTCGGATTTTGTATTTATAACCCACTACTCAAGAGAAAAAAGACCTATGTACACCATGCCAAGTGGCGAAGAAGAAACTAAAAGCTTTGACCTTTTATTTAGGGGTATAGAGATAACCACAGGAGGACAAAGAATTCATGATTATAATATGCTTATAAATAATATGCTTTACAAAGGGCTAAATCCTAACAATTATGAGTACTATTTAAATACTTTCAAGTATGGAATTCCTCCACATGGAGGGCTTGCAATTGGACTAGAAAGGTTAACAGCTATGATACTTGGACTGAGCAATGTAAGAGAAACATCTCTTTTCCCAAGGGATAGAACAAGGCTTCAACCATAAATGATTATTTAAAGAAATAGTAGCTATCCATTTGTAGTTCGAGCTACTATTTTCTTGCTATTCTTAAATTAATATTAGATAATATTATGTTATAAAGGAATGTGGTATCATATTTATAAATATAGAATCAGAAAAAAATATTAGGTGTTTTTTCTATAAATAACACTATTAATATTGGGAAGGGAAAAATGTGCAATGACATTTATAATTGAATTGCTAATTAGAACTTGTATAGAAACAGTATATCTTACAGGAATGGTTATTCTAGTTGGATTACTTCTGGGAGTATTAAGAAATAATTCTATGAAAAATTTTCAGAGAAGTTTTGGAACTAAAGCAGTAATGATAACAGGGGTTATTGGTGTTCCAATACATGAATTGAGTCACGCCATATTTGCTCTATTATTTGGACATAAGATTACTCGTATAAAATTACTTCAAAAACCAGATGAAAAGGGGGTAATGGGTTATGTACAACACAGCTATAACCAAGGTAGTATTTATCAGCAGGCAGGAAATCTTTTTATAGGTATAGCACCTATATTTGGAGGAGCTTTTTCTATAATAGCTTTAATAAGGTTTATAATACCACAAGCCTATAACAGCTTTATTAATATATTAGTTAAAGGCCTACATGTTACAGTATTAAATAAAAGTACAATTGAAGAAATAATTAATTCTTATTCAGAGCTAGTAAAAGTTATTTTCTCCTTCAGGAACTTTGAGAATCCATACTTTTACGTATTTTTATTTATAGCTATATGTATATCATCTCATATATCTTTAAGTTATGCGGACATAAAGGGAGCTTCCAGAGGATTAGGGGTTATATTTCTAATATTACTTGTACTGAATGCTTTAAATTTATCAAAATATATATTAGCTATTGATTTAATAAAGTATAATATTTTGATAACAGGGGTTCTAATTGTAGCTTTGATACTTTCAGCAGTAACACTTTTAATAAGTCTAATTTCCATTAGTATAAGTTAGGAATGAGGATAGGCATTTATTTAATTCCAAGGCCCTAACAGCAGATGAATTAAATGATGCAACAGATATAATTGCGTCAATAATCCTTCAGATGCAAAAATAATGATTATTAATTAATATCAATTATAGACTAATTTGGAAATTAGATGTATAATGAATATAATATATTATGGTGAAAGAGGGGGATTCCTAATGTATGAATTTAAAGAAGAATATAAGACTGGAATAGATTTCATAGATGAACAACATAAAGTACTCTTTGAAATAGCTGAAAAAACCTATAATTTACTAAAAAATGAGTTTGCAATTGATAAATACGATAAAATAGTGGCATTAATAAAGGAACTTCAAGACTATACTATTTTTCATTTTACAGCTGAAGAAGAATACATGAAAAGTATTAATTATAAAAGAATGTTCACTCAAAAGGTTGAGCATGATGCATTTATAAAAAGAATTAATGATGTAAATTTTTCAAAGATTGATGAAGATCAAGATGAATATATAATTAGCATATTACAACTTTTAAATGACTGGTTAACAGGACATATCTTTTCAAATGACAAGCTTATAGGAAAATAATTTAGAAATAGTACGACACTTTTAATGCTGGATGACGTATAGAATTTTCATCTAGGAAGGCGTTCATTTCGCTAAAAAGGGCTAATATTTATAAATTTAAAATACCTAAACCTCCTAAACTCGCCATAGGCTCAAACAGTAGGAGGTTCTTAACGTTATTTTAAATTTATAAATAAAGCCCTTTTAAAGCTCATTCAATGCCTTCTACGATGAAAATTCTATACTCTCCAGCATTAAAAGTATCTTCATGAAAACTGCTGAAGGAAGAAATTCAGTGAACTGAATTTCTAAAATATTTTAAGACTTATCACATAAAAATATTTTAGGGCGGTAGTCTTGGAAGTCACAAGAACTTATACGAAATAAATGACGAAATTTAATTTACAAGTTAAAGATATGAGAGTATGATAAAAGGTTCTTAATAAAAAAATAGGATGATTAATAATTTCCGACCTGTCGGTCTTTGGGCTTACCAGCCCTTTGCTAAGTGTCAATTCAAAGGAATTTCGTCAAATCGAAATTCCCTCATTCAGCAGTGTGGATGAAGACATTTTTAATGTTAAATTTAGTATGGGTTCTGCATTGTAGAAAGCATTGAACAAGCAATTAGAAGCTCTTTATCTCTCAATTCAAAACACCGTAAAGAACTTTCTACTGTCTGAGCGGCAGCGAGTTTAGAAAATTTAGGTGATTTAAATTGAGAGATATTAGAGCTTCTTTGCGCAGTGAACGCTTTCTTAAATGCAGAACCCATACGGAAGATTTAGCATTAAAAACGTCGTAATATCCTTTTTAGCTGCATCCAGTAGTGGAGCCACAGTCTAAGCAAACCATGCAGGTTCCATTTCTAACCATTCTTGTGCTAGAACAATGAGGGCAGGTAGAGCCGTAAACTCTTTCTCCATCTACTTTTTCACCCCCAAAAGTTGTAAAGCTTGCTTCCAATGTTGATGATGAAGAAGATATGGCTGTTATTTCGGGGCAATCGGTAGTTTTTTGATCTTCAATAATATCCTCAGTTGAAATTATATTTGTCTTATTCGTGTTTGAGTCGTAGCTTTCAGGTCTTACCTGACACCTTGAATAATCATCAAGTTCTATATCTATAATCTTACTTATAAGATCAGATATAGAGGATACATATTTAATATAAGGATGCTTTTGAACAAAGCCATATGGTTCGTATTTTTGGCCTCTAAGCATTCTTGCAATGTCCTGAGGTGGTACATGGTATTGAAGCATTACTGAGATTGACTTAGAAAGTGAATTTAAAAGTCCAGTAATTATAGTTCCTTCTCTATCTGTAGTTATATATATTTCAGATATTTCTCCATTTTCACGTCTATTAACTGTAGTATATATCTTAACGTCATTTATTTGAGCAGGGTGAGTAGTGCCGCGTCTAATACCTGCTGCTTTGTCACGTCTTGGTCCTTTAACACCCTTTTGAAGTTCCCTTGCTTTTTCAAGTAATGCATTATAGGTTAAAGATTCAAGTTTTACTTCTGTATCAGAATTTAAACTTGTATTTAAAGGCTGACTTGCCTTAGAGCCATCTCTATAAAGAGTAATACCCTTAATTCCAAGTTTCCAAGAAGTTAAAACAACTTGTTTAAAATCTTCCACTGTAGCAGTTTTTGGAAGATTAACTGTTTTCGAGATAGCTCCAGATATAAGTGGGGTAAGCGCAGCAACCATTTTCACATGACCCATAGGATTTATATATCTTTCACCACTACCACAGCGATTTGCAGTATCAAATATGGCTAAGTGTTCATCTTTCAAATGAGGAGCACCTTCGATTTTGCCATCTATTACTTTATCATGTTCTTTTCTAAGTATATAATCCATTATATCTCCAATTTGAACTTCATTATAGCCTAAGTTCTTAAGTGAAGTTTTTATAACAGGATTTATAACTGTCATCATTCCGCCACCAACAAGCTTTTTATAAACAATATGGCTAAAGAATGGTTCAATTGAAGTCGCTCCAGAATCCATGGCAAAAGAAATAGTTCCTGTAGGTGCAATTACAGATACCTGTGCGTTTCTATAACCATACTGTTCACCATTTTTAAGGGCATTAGTCCAACACTCCTTAAGTAGCAAACTTACATTTTTCAAACATTCCTTTGAAAGTATATCATGATTGATTTTAATAGGGTTATATTTTAAATCCTCACAATCTAAATCAATATCTGTACCATCAGTATTAATAGCGCCAGCAACCCTTGAGTGATTTCTTATAACCTTAAGCATATATGATTTATTTATGTCATATTTATCAAAGGTTCCGATTTCCTTAGCCATTAAAGATGATACAAAATAGGAATGGCCTGTAAGTATTCCTGTTAGGGACGCGGCAAGTGTTCTTCCTTCTTCAGAATCATATGGGTATCCCATCACCATAAGAAGTGATGCAAGATTGCTTACTCCAAGCCCTGTGGTTCTAAATATATATGTTTTTCTTGCTATGTCTTCTGTAGGGAACTGCCCCCAGTGTATTGAAGCTTCAAGTATAAGTTGAGTAAGTCCTATAATATGAACATATCCTTCTAAATCTATATTTTTCTTTTGGTCATCATAAAATTTGTAAAGATTTATTGATGCCAAATTACAAGATGTATCATCTAAAAAAGCATATTCCCCGCAAGGATTAGTTGAATTTATTTTATTATAGTGGGCCCCATAAACTCCATCTTCTCCAGCAGGACAAGTATGCCAAGCGTTAAAGGTATCTAAAAACTGAGGAGCAGGGTCTGCACAAGCCCATGCGGAGTTATTAAATGCATCCCATAGAGCTTTAACTTTAACATTTTTATCTAGCTTTTTATCAACTCGTCCCTTAAGATCGATAATTGCTTCAGGATCTTTATGTAAGTTTTCTACTTTGCTCATAAATTCATTAGAAAATCTCACAGAGTTATTGCTATTTTGTCCTGAGACAGTTTCGTAAGCCTCGCCGTCCATATCCATATCATAACCCATTTTTCCTAGAGCTTTAACCTTTTCTTCTTCATGGGCTTTCCAAGTTATAAAATCCATTATTTCAGGATGATCTATATCAAGGCATACCATTTTAGCAGCACGTCTTGTTGTACCACCAGATTTTATGGCACCTGCATTACGATCAAGACCTTTTAAAAAGCTCATAAGACCTGAAGATACTCCGCCACCAGAAAGATGTTCACCTCTAGCTCTAATGCTTGAAAAATTGCTACCAGTACCAGAACCACCCTTAAATAGTTTAGTTTCTGTTACATATTGTTCTGAAATAGAATGAGGTCCTAAAAGTTTATCCTCTACAGAAAGTATAAAACAAGCTGAAGCTTGAGTTCTCGTGTAATTATCTTCACTTTCAACTATTTTTCCAAGGGTTTCATCATAATAATAAGTACCTTGTTTACTACCTTTTATATTATAGGAATGAGAAAGCCCTGTATTGAACCATTGAGGAGAATTTGGGGCATACATCTGATTAAGTAAACCATATACCATTTCATCATAAAATATAGATTTTTCCTCTTCAGTTTTTAAAAGGCCTTCATTTATTAAAGCTTCTGTCCAAAAATTCACCATTCTATGAGCTACCATTTTCATACTGTTTTCATAACCACACTCGTTTGGAACTCCAGCTTTTCTAAAATACTTAGAAGCAATAATATCACAGGCATTTTGAGAATAATGTTCAGGAAATTCTAAATCCTTCATATCCACTAGTACTTTTGAAGTTTTATGATCTTTTAAAAATACATCTACTTTTTTCCAATTAAATAAATCATAAACAGTTAAGTTTTCACTACTTTCCAGAGCTTTTGTATAATATCTTTTTACTATGTGTTTTAAAGAATTAATTTCTTTTAAAAACGGCATATAAATTCCCCCTTTTAATTAAGACTGTTTTAGTATACAATAGGATTAACAAGCAAAATTGCTTGTAATTATCTTACAAATATAATGTGCAAACAATATATATTGTAGTACATTATAATCATATACACAACATCTAGTTTTAATACAAATTTTTAGTTTAATACTAGTAATATAGGAAAAACAATCAAAATCATCAATTTATATACAAATTCAAATTTGCATATAATAATAATTACATAGTAAATAATAATAAATGAATAATAGATAATAACTGATGTTCATTATTATTTACTAATTACATTGATAATATATTGACAATTAAAATAATAGATAATAATATAAAATCAACTAAATAAGTATGAAATTTAAAGTAAGGGTGGATATATATGAATATTACTCAGGAAGCAGATTATGCAGTAAGAGCATTACTGATTTTATCAGAAGAAGGAGAAGAGGCTAAACTTGACGCTAAAACAATAGCAGAAAGAGGATGCATTCCATTAAGATTCTTATTAAAACTTTTAAGAAAGCTTATACATGCAGAGTTGGTTAAATCCTATAGGGGGGTAAATGGAGGATATGCGCTTGCTAAAAGAAGTAAGGATATAAATGTAAGAGATATTATAGAAGCTGTGGAAGGTCCCATAGCTATAAATAGATGTCTAATAAAAGATGGAGTATGTAATGCAAATAGACGTTCATTTTGTACAATTCATAAAGGTCTCGAAAAAGTACAAAAGATTCTTTCTAGTGAACTAGAAAAGATTACTTTAGAGGAGTTAAAAAAGTAATTGACATACATTTTATAGATATTTCAGCATGGCATTTTCACATAGCAAATATTACGCCTGTATTTGCTATGAATGCAGGAATTGAAACATTACCTTACCTATAAATAAAAGGGACTTAAATTTTTAAGTCCCTTTTATTTATAGGTTGTTATCTTTTATAAAAAGAGTTCCTGTTATAGCAAGTATCCAAGAGTATTCCCATAGAGGTTGAAGAATTATTCCAGCCACTACTGCCACAAAAGCAATATCTGCATTAGTTCTCCTAGCTTTGTCCTTAATTTCGGTAATAATTTTTTCAGACATAATTACACCTCTTGTAACTTATTAATATATAAGGTCATATAGGAAATAATTCCAATTACTATTATATCATTAGTGGCACCCACATGACAAGTGGCAAGTGACTTTATCACTTGCCACTTGTCATGTGGGTGCCACTCTTATCTTATAGTGTTTATAGAAGCATCCTCAGAAAAGGTATTTACATTATATAATAAAAGTATGTCATCTACAGAGTTAGCCTTTGCAAGGTCTGTTATGCTATCTGTATAGTATCTGGGATCAACCATATATATTTCACTATAGTGATTTGTTAAAAATGGTACTAGACTATTAGCGTAGGAATCCTTTATAACTAAAAGCCTTTTATGATTATTAATTCCAGTTTCTATTTTTACAAGTGGATGATTACTATTAAAGAACACAGTATATTTATCTTTTTTATTAGCATTTTCAAGGTGTAAGAAAGAGTCACGTTCTTTTTTTTCATCAGAGTACCAAACTTTATAATGAGTTTCTTCTTTAGGAGTATAAACTTCTATGGTATCAGGCTTTATATTTCTAAATCCACTTCTTGAATACAAGGTTCCATAGAACTCATCACTAACCTTTGTAATCTTAAAGTCTTCTTTTTTTAGAGGGGAATAGCCCATATATTCACCTAAATCTTCATAAGCATAAAAGGCACCTTCTGTTGTCCAGTGATGATCTGTTTTGTAATAGATATACTTGTCTTTATTGGAATTCATAGTATCAAATACATCCACAAATTTTATATCTTTACCTAATCCGTGATTAACTTGATTTATGTAATCTCTTTGGTCAGCAGGAGAAGCATAAGAAGGAAGTCTATCCTCAAGTATCTTTGTAGAGTTTGGTGCAAGCATAAAGTATACATGAGTATTTTTGTTATTTGAAGCAAAGTTATTTATTGTATTCAATTTATTTTCTAAGTTTTTAATATTTGGTTTTTCAAATTTTTGAAATAGGTACCCGTCTTTTCCTAAGTACACATCATTATTTTCTGTTTTTCCTAGAAGTTTTTCTGTAGCAGACTTTACGCCTATCCAGAAATCTCTTCCTACAAATTGGTCAGAAATATATTTTTCATAGTTGGAGGTATATTTTCCTTCTATCAGACGATCCATAGAAAACTTAGGTTTTTGCTGAAGAGTTCTATTTTCAGAATCAGAGAAGTTTTTATCTGCTGTTACTATATTACTTGCCAATATAACAACTATATATAAGAACACAAAGGCTCCCAGTACGCATTTATATACATTCTTGTATTTTTTCAAAAGTATCACCTCCTAAAATTTAAAGTATAGAAATGGATTATAACTTGCATTTACTAAATATGAAGTACAAATAAATATAAGTAAAAGATAAATAAGAGGAATAATTATAGCTCCAATAAATTTAACTTTTCCTTTTAACTTTTGCATAAGTTTCCATGGTAATGGGGTTGCGCAAAGTATAAGTAATATAAATAATATGGCATTATTTGAAATATAGTAAAGGGTAGTGGTATCCATAAAAGTACGACTTCCAAAACCAAATAATGTCTTAATGAATTCTAATCCTAAACTCATATTTTCAAATTCGAACAATATCCATCCAAATACTATAAGAAGAAAAGCATATGTATGTGCTATTATTTTAGGCTTATTTTCGAGCCATTTTAAAATAAATGCCTTTTCTAAGGCTAAAATAACTCCAAAGTATAATCCCCAAAGTATAAAATTCCAGTTGGCTCCATGCCAAAATCCCGTTAAAAACCAAACTACAAATAAATTTCTATATCTTTTTATAGCGCTTACCCTATTTCCACCAAGAGGTATGTATACATATTCTCTAAACCAAGAACCTAAGGATATGTGCCATCTTCTCCAAAACTCAGTAATACTTCTTGAAATATAAGGGTAATCAAAGTTTTTCATAAGTTCGAAACCAAACATTTTACCAAGACCTATAGCCATATCTGAATATCCACTAAAATCATAGTATATTTGAAACGTAAATCCTAGTATTCCAAGCCAAGCTGATAGGACAGGAAGTTCACCAGCAGGAGTATCCTTTATAGCCCTCCAAAGTATTCCTATATTATTAGCTAAAAGAACTTTTTTTGAAAGGCCAATGATAAACATTTCAGCTCCAGAACCAAACTTAGCTAAGGTGACACGTCTATTTTTAAGTTGTTCTTCAACGTCATCATATTTAACTATAGGACCTGCAACAAGCTGAGGGAACATAGTTATGTAAGTTCCAAAGGATATAATATTTCTTTGCACAGGAGTTTTGCCCCAATATACATCAATTACATAGGACATAGTTTGGAAAGTATAAAAAGAAATTCCTAATGGCAATGCTAATTTTTTTGCTTCTATACTAAGACCCAACAGTGCGTTTAAATTATCAATGAAGAAACCATAATACTTAAAGAAGCCTAGTATGGATAAATTTACAACTACAGACAATATAAAAACTGCAAGAGAAATTCTCTTGCATGTTTTATATTTGTTTATTATTAACCCAATTATGTAATTGAAAGTTGTGGAGAACATCATTAGAAAAATATAAATGGGCTCTCCCCAAGCATAAAATATAAGACTTGATATAAGTATTACTAAGTTCTTCAGAGACTTTGGCACTAAATAGTAAGATAAAAGTGTTATTGGTAAAAATACAAATATAAATAATAAACTACTAAAAACCAAAATAGTCTCCTCCTAAAACATTAGTTTAAGTTATTTGAAAGCTTCATTAAAAGCAGCTTCAATTTTTTCAGCATCTTTTGAAATAGTTAAAAATACGTAGTTTCCTTGAGTTTTTAATACATGATTTTGTATTAAGGAGTATTCCTCAGGAAGATAATCTTTAAAGCTAGCGCTTTGATTTTCTACTCTTTTAGCTACTTTATCTTTTATTTCAGTTACCTTTTTTTCATCTTTAACTTTAATTATGGCAAGTTCATCAGCCTTTATATTAGAAGGAGCTATATAAACTTTAAAACCTTCTAAGTCAGCAGCATCTATATCATATAACATCTTTAATTTTTCGCCATCTATTTCTGGCATTTGGGAAATATCAGTAGCACCTTTTACCTTTGCTAGTATCTCGTCTACAGATGGATTTTTAGCAGTCTTTTTAGAAGAACAACCATAAAGGCTTCCTACAGCAAATACAAGTAGTAATAGTAGGGATAATAAAGTTACCTTAGATTTTCTTGAATTTCTTATCATTTTTATCCTTCTCCTTTGTAAAGTTTAATTAGTTATATTAGCTTAATGCATGTTGTCTTATATAATCTAGGAGCACATTATAAAAACTGGCCTTGTAATGTATTCCGTCTTGTTCGTGTAAACTTGGATTACTATCAACTACTGATCTAGCATTTATATAGTCAGCCCCCTTTTGAGAAGCAAGGTTTGCTAGTGCAGAATTAAATGTATTAATACGAGAATTTGCAAAAGCTGAATTTTTTTGTTCAGCAGCTTGTGTAACAGGTAAAATAGAAAGCACATGTATTTTAGTATTTGGAACTTTACTTTTTATAGAATCTATTAAAACTCCATATTGAGTTGTAAATCTTTCAGGAGTAAGGTTCTTGTCCACTAAATCATTATTACCAAGTAAAATATATATATCTTTAGGATTTGAAGCAGTAAGCTTTGTTACTTCATTTGTAGCGTGAAATACTGAAAGTCCCTTTTTTGCAATAACGTGAGCTGTATCTAGTGCTCCATAATACCACATTCCTTCTGTAATTGAATCTCCTAAAAACATGGAAGTATTAAAATAGGCCTTATTAACTTCTTTATTAGATGAAGCTGAATTACTAGTTGTAGTATTTGTATTATTAGAAGAATTATTAGTAGAAGAATTTGCATTTGTAGTAACTGAAGTTCCAGTTGCTACACCATTGGAAGAAGTTTGTCCGTTTTTATCTAATGAGGTATCTTTATTATCCTCATTAGAAGAAGGAGCTTGTACATTTTCCTTCCCATCTTTTACCTCTTTTTTAGTTTCTTCTTTAACAGCTGTATAGGCTTGAGTATCCTTATTTATAAAATTTTTTATGGATACAGTTAAAACACCAGATAATAATGCAATTACGGTAAGTGACATTGCAAATCTTTTAAGATTAAATTTCTTTTTTCTTCTCTTCAAGGGTAAGTACCTCCAGTACAATTTATTTTAAGTTATTTACCTTGCATATTTGAATAAGTTACATAATTTTTAAATTTATTACAAAACAGTACATCTCAAATCTAATTGAGATGTTTTATATTAAATGCACCTTTTATATTATAGTATAATTAATATACAAAGTGGTTACAAAAAAGTATCGCTATTAATTAATATAATAAAATAATATTAATATGTAAAGGGTTTGCAAAGCTTTATCATTAGATTTCTTAGTTTTTCTTTCATATATTTTATAATATCAAAATAAACTGATAATGGAGCGATAAAAAAGGAAAAATTTATGGGGAGTGGATGGAAAATAATATCTAAAAATCATATAGTAAGTATAAAGAAAAAGTATTCATATGATCTATTAGAAAGAGATATAAGCTATTTAAAAATGAAGTTCCCATTTATAACAGTAGGGAAAATAGGAGTAAGTGTATGTGGAAGAAACTTATATTACATTAAACTTGGTGATGGATCTAATAAAGTACTTTATAATGGAGCCCATCATGCACTTGAATGGGTAACGTCTTTGTTGCTTATGAAATTTACAGAAAATATTTGTAAGGCTTATAAAAATGGAAAGCGAATAAGAGGATATGATATAAGACAGTTATTAAAAAAATCTACCATATATATAGTTCCTATGGTAAATCCTGATGGGGTAGAGCTAGTTATAAATGGTCTTAAAAAAAGTCATCCTTATTATAGTGAGCTTTTAAGGTGGAATGATGGAGGCTCAGATTTCTCAAGAGTATGGCAGGCCAATGCAAGAGGAGTGGATTTAAATCATAATTATGATGCTTCGTTTGATCTTTCTAAAAAAGCAGAAAAGGAGCATTGTATAGTAGGACCAGGGCCTACCCGTTATTCTGGAGAATATCCTGAGTCTGAACCAGAAACGAAGGCTTTAGCAGATTTTACACGGAAAGAAGATTTTAAGCTTGTAATGGCCTATCATAGCCAAGGTAAGGAAATATATTGGCAATATGGAGATTCAACCCCGCCAATAGCAAGATCAATAGGAGAAATTTTTACAGAGGTAAGTGGATATAAATTAGGAGAAGTAACAGGTATTGCTTCCTATGCGGGTTATAAAGATTGGTTTATAGATAAGTTTAAAAGGCCAGGATATACTATTGAAGTAGGATGGGGGAAAAATCCTCTGCCATTAACACAATTTCACCAAATATATGAAGATAATGAAGAAATGCTTATATTAGCAGGAATGCTGTAAAATTGCTAATGAAAATTATTAATATATACTAATCACAGTCTCTCAATACGTTGAGAGACTTCCTATATTATGTCTAATAAGTAGTATTTCAAGATTAAAGTTTGATAAAAAGTTTAATTTATTATATAATAGTATACTATGTGTCTAAGTTTGAAAAGGGGAGAGAAATGTTATGGATCGTTCAAAACAACTAGGTGAAGAGAGTATAGGTAAGCTCTTATTTAAATTTTCCTTGCCTGCAATTATCGGTATGTTAGTAAATGGACTTTATAATATGGTAGATAGAATATTTATAGGAAGAGGGGTAGGTTCTTTAGCACTTTCGGGACTTGCTGCAGGATTCCCATTATCAATTATAAATATGGCATTTGGAATGCTTGTTGGAATAGGTTCCTCTGCTATGATTTCTATAAAGCTTGGAGAGAAAGATAAAGATTCAGCAGAAAAAATACTTGGAAATGCGTTAGTATTAAATATAATATTATCTTTGGTGTTCACAATTTTTGGATTATTATTTTTAGATAAATTATTAATTATATTTGGTGCAAGTGCCGAAACTCTTACATATGCAAGAGATTATATGAAATTTATTATTGGAGGGGCATTGCTTCAAAATATAGGCTTTGGTATGAATAATATAATACGTTCAGAAGGTAGTCCACGTATTGCTATGGCCACTATGCTAATAGGAGCTATTATAAATACAATACTTGACCCTATATTTATATTTATATTTGATATGGGAGTTCAAGGAGCAGCTATTGCTACTATAATCTCACAAGGGATTTCTTCAATTTGGGTACTTGCACACTTTATAAGTGGTAGAAGTACATTAAAGTTCCATAAAGAAAACTTTAAGTTAAGACTTGAAACCATAAAGCACATACTTGCTATAGGAATGTCACCATTTGCAATGCAAATTGCAGCAAGTGTAGTTACAACAATTTACAATAATAGTCTTTTAACTTATGGGGGGAATTTAGCTGTAGCATCAATGGGAATAATAAACAGTATAATAATGTTGTTTTTTATGCCTATATTTGGTATAAATCAAGGTGTTCAGCCTATAATAGGTTATAACTATGGAGCTAAAAATTATGCTAGAGTAAAGAAAGCTTTAAAACTTGCAATTATGGCAGCAGTTTTTATATCTATAGTAGGATTCATAGTAATACAGGCTTTCCCAAGACAACTTATAGGACTCTTTAATAAAAATGATGCAGAGCTTATAGCAATAGGGTCTAGAGGAATAAGAATAGACATGATATTTTTACCTATAATAGGATTTCAAGTAGTAAGTTCTAATTATTTTCAAGCTGTTGGAAAAGCAAAGATATCAATAATTTTAAGTTTATCTAGACAGGTGCTTATACTTATACCTATATTACTCATAATACCACCAATATTTAAGTTGGATGGAGTATGGGCAAGTGCACCTATAGCAGATTTACTTTCTGCAATACTTACAGGCGTTTTACTATATAGGGATATAAAAGCCTTAAACAAGGATATCAAAAAGGAAGAAAGGAATAAAAAACAACAATTAATTGATGAAGAAGTACAAGATGAAGGTTTAGAAAATAAGATTGAAATTAAGAAACAGTTCGAATAGGAATTGTGTTACATTCTACGTACTAAAAATAAAAGGAATTTTGCTAAAGCAAAATTCCTTTTATTTTTAGTATAATAACAGGCACTTGCCACTTGTCATGTGGGTGGCACTTTTTAAATCTCATCAATAAGTCCTTTTCTATAAGCCATTAAAAGTTTTTCTAAATCTTTTATACGAACAGTAAGTTCCTTACCTATATCAGTATCTGCAACTCTTTTTCTTTGCATGCCATGCTCGACAATTATTGTAGATGATAATATGTCTTTTTCTTCTTCAATGGCTTTTCTAATAGAATCAAAGGGCTCGTGAGAAGTAAGAAGGAACCCATAGGAATTATATATTAAAGTATACCCTGCAATCCCTGTTTCAGGTTGATAAGCCTTACAAAAGCCTCCATCAATAACTAAAAGCTTACCATTTGCTTTTATTGGACTTTCACCTCGTATTGTTTTTACAGGGATATGTCCATTTATAATGTGAGAGCAATCTTTATCTAAATGGAATTCTTCAAAGATTCTATTACTTAACTCTTCATCATTTATTAACTTATAGTAAGTGTTCTTTTCTTCTATATGAGTTAATTTATCTTCAATAAAGTATCTTTCAAAGGTAGTTATTCTGTTTTTACCAAATAGTGGGGAATGTTGTCCGCACCAAAGATACCACATTATATCCATGGCATAGTTTTTAACATTCTTATCTTTCTTATAAAAATATGCCTCTCTTGCATAACGATCAAACATATCTAGAAGAGATTTACCGCTGTAACTTTTCCCTTCAAAGTTAACAGTTTTAAAGTCTCCATTTTCATCAAGGGGAATACATCCATGAAATAATATATTTGAGTTATATACAAGATATAGGCTGCCCTTACTATATAAAAACCTTATATGCCTTTGAAGCTTCTCACTATTAACAAAGGAGTGAGTAAGTTTGTTTATTAACTCTTCTTCTTCGGCAGTTAGTTTGTATGGATCATCTTTAAATAATGTAGGGAAATTAGTATCCCTTAGTGGATAAGTTTTTCCATCGACAGTTACGGTCTTATTTTCTAAATTCATCTTATCTAGAAGCAGCATATAATCCATTTCAAATTCAGGATGTCTTTTAACCTTTTGGCCTTCTAGCTTAAACTGAATAACTGCTATTGCTTTATGCATTTTAGCTAAAAGAGACACTTCATTTTCTGGAAGTTTCTTGGTTAATGTTTTTGGAATAAAATATTTACAAGGATCATTGCCGTAAATTTCTAAAGCAAAAGTAGCAAGAGGTAGTAGATTTATGCCATAACCATCTTCAATACTGCTAAGGTTTGCATATCTTAAACTTACCCTAAGGGCATTAGCAGCACAAGTTCTAGAGCCTGAAGCTGCTCCCATCCAAATAATGTCATGATTTCCCCATTGGATATCTATAGAATGATGATTCATTAAAGCATCCATTATTATTTCAGCACCAGGACCTCTATCGTATATATCACCAATAATATGAAGTCTATCTACTACAAGTCTTTGAATAACTTTAGATAAAGCAACCACGAATTCACTAGCACAGCCAATGTCTATTATGGTATCTATTATGCCTGTATAATATTCTTGTCTATTAATCCTATCAATTTGTTCATTTAAAAGTTCTTCGATTATATATGAAAAATCCTCAGGTAGAGCTTTTCTAACTTTGGATCTTGTATACTTTGAGGATACTGATTTACAAACTTGAATAAGCCTGTATAAAGTAATCTTGTACCATTCTTCTAAATCTTGTTCTGTTCTTTTAAGAAGCTCCATTTTTTCTTCAGGATAATATATTAAAGTAGCAAGAGCTGCCTTTTCTCTTTCCATTAAGGATGTTCCGAATATTTCATCAAGCTTTCGCTTAATAACTCCAGAAGCGTTTTTAAGCATATGGGTAAAGGATTCATATTCGCCGTGTATATCGCTAATAAAATGCTCTGTACCCTTAGGAAGATTTAATATAGATTGAAGGTTAATTATTTCACTACTAGCTAAAGATATAGTAGGATATTTTGTACTTAGTAACTTCAAATATCTTAAATCGTTTTTTATGATATTGATGTTGTTTTCATCATATAAGGTCATTTTCTCCATCCCTCATTTTCAATAGTTTTAATTTAAACCATATAATATATTATATAGCAAGAGTATGTTAAATTCTATATTATAATTCAATTTTTTATATGCAATATGCTACATTTTTCGAAATTAGTATACGCTATTAGCTTAAAGCGTTATATAATAGAAAAACCAATGTGTGGAAAGATGTTTTAGTATAAACATAGCTTGTTTTCAAGGTAAGATAAGTGTAGATATATGTATATTTATATACTTTTAAGAAATTAGCATGAAATAACAGAGGCTAAAGGAAATCACCCTTTAGCCTTTGTTATATAGAAGGAGAGATTAAGGGAGGAAGGAATAAGGCACTTGTATAATATTTTTTATAGAGTTTCTCTATAGTTATGCATTATATTAGAGAACATTTTTGCAGTACTTGGAGGAGTATATGTAATTGCATTGGCTCCAGCTTTAATTGTATTACGAATACTTTCTACGTTAGGTCCCCCTGTAGCAATTATAGGGATATGGGGGAATCTTGTTCTAATATTTTGAACAAGCTCAGCTGTTTTTGCGCCACCTGAAACATTAAATATAGAAACTCCAGCTTTGATTCTTTCTTCAATACATTCCTTTTCTGATACTATAGTAATAACGATAGGAATATCGATTTTCTTTTTCATTTCAACAATAAGCTCGTTTGGCGTAGGAGCATTTAAAACAACACCAAAAGCTCCATGTAGTTCAGCGTGGAGAGCAATATCAATAGATCTCTGCCCTGTTGTAAGTCCTCCGCCTACGCCTACGAAAACTGGGCTAGGGGATACCTCTATAATAGCATGAGTTATTGAAAGCTGAGGGGTGAAGGGATAAACGGCAATTACTCCATCTGCATTACAATTTTTGATTATGGCAACGTCTGTTGAAAAAATTAGCGACTTTATTCTTTTTCCAAAAATATTGATACCACTTGCATCATATATTTCCTTTGGAACCTCTACAATTCTCTTTCTAAGTCTTGATTCTATTACCGGTACATATTTTTTATCTTTTATAATGTTTTCCAAAATAAAATCTCCTAACATGATTTTATGATTTTAAAATTAATTTACCCTTTATTTTATTTGTTATTCTGTATATATATTTATTAAGTTTGTTTAATTTTTTTCGCCTTTCAATACTAGAAAATAACTTAATAAAAATAAAGGTGGATTAATATCTATAGATTTAATTTAGATAGCAAACCACCCATATGAATTGTATTATATGAATAATCAAATGTAAATAAATTTTATAAAAACTAAGTTGAAATAATATACTGTTAGTGATATATTTATTTACATGTGTATATACACCTGTAAATAAATATGTACATAATGAAGATTAATTTATAAAACCTGGAGGGGACTGTATGAAGATTAACTTAAAAGATGAAATACTAAGATTAAAAAAAGATAAACAAGCTATAATATTAGCTCATTATTATCAGAGAGGTGATATCCAAGATATAGCTGATGCTATTGGGGATTCTTATCATCTAAGCAAAGTAGCTAAAGATTGTAGTGAAAAACTAATAGTATTTTGTGGTGTAAAGTTCATGGCTGAAAGTGCTAAAATACTTTCTCCTGAAAAAACTGTGCTATTGCCTGCAGCTGGTGCAGGATGCCCAATGGCAGATATGGCAGATGCTGAAGGTGTGAAAGTATTGAAGGCTAAGCATCCTAATGCAAAGGTTGTTTGTTATATAAATTCTACAGCGGAAGTAAAAGCGGTATCAGATGTATGTTGTACATCATCTAATGCAGTAAAGATAATTAAAAATATTAAAGAAGATGAAATAATATTTTTACCTGATAAAAATTTAGGGGAACATGTTCAAAAACAAGTCCCTGAAAAAAATGTTATCCTATGGGATGGTTTTTGTATAACTCATAAGAAGGTTAGAGTTGAAGAACTACTGGCAGCTAGAAAAATTCATGAAGATATTGTAATTGCTGCTCATCCTGAATGTGAAAAATCAGTTAGAGAAAATGCTGATTTCCTTGGAAGTACAGGAGAAATTATAGATTATGTTACTAATCATTCAGGCAAGAAATTTCTTATTGTTACAGAAGAAGGGGTACTTCATCAAATTAAATTAAAAAATCCTGATAAGCTCTTGTATGTTCCTGGAGGTGGAATGACTTGCGTGAATATGAAAATGACTCGCTTAGAAGATGTTTATAATAGTTTGCTTAATATGGAATGTGATATCAAAATTGATGAAAGTATAAGACAAAAAGCGTACAATTCTTTAGCTATGATGCATGAACTTGGGAGGTAGCGAAATGAATATTATAACTGATGTACTAATAATAGGCGCTGGAGTTGCAGGGCTTTACACAGCATTAAATTTAGATGAAAAATTAAAAGTTATTATGGTTTCAAAGGGAGAAGTAAATGAATGTAATTCGAATTGGGCTCAAGGTGGAATATCCGTAGCTAGAGGATATGATGATGTAGAACTATTTGTACAGGACACTCTAAAAGCTGGTCGATATAAGAATGATATTAATGCAGTTAAAGTTCTTGCAGAAGAATCTATAGAAAATATAAATGCATTAATAGAACTTGGGGTAGACTTCGATAGGAGTGGAGATGAGTTGAATTATACTCGTGAAGGTGCACATACCATAAATAGAATAGTTCACTATAAAGACAAAACTGGAAATAGAGTAGAAGAGGTCCTTTTAAATAATGTAAGGGATAGAAAAAATATTAAATTTAACCAAAACTGTTGTTTAGTGGATATATTAAAGAAAGATAACCTTTGTATGGGTGGTATATGTATCAAAGATAATAAACAAATTAACATATATTCTAAGGTAACTATATTAGCTACTGGTGGAATAGGAGGAGTCTTCAAAAATTCAACAAATGAGAGAATTATTACTGGAGATGGCATTGCTATAGGTATAAAAAATAATATTAAAGTTAAAAACATAAATTATATTCAGTTTCATCCTACAGTATTTTATTCAGAAAACAATAATAATGAGAGAAGATTTCTAATCTCTGAGTCTGTTAGAGGTGAGGGAGGAAAACTTATAAACAACAAAGGGGAAAGATTCGTAGATGAACTTCTTCCAAGGGATGTGGTTAGTAAATTTATAATAGAAGAAGAAAAGAAAACCAATTCTAATAATGTTTATTTAGATGTTAGCTTTATGCCTAAGGATTTTTTACAAAAAAGATTTCCTACTATATATGAGGAATGTTTGAAATATGGGATAGATATTTCTAAACAGCCTATTCCAGTTACCCCAGCACAGCATTATTTCATGGGGGGACTTGAGGTGGATTTATACGGTGAAACTTCCATGGAAAACTTATATGCTTTCGGAGAAGTTAGCTGCACAGGAGTCCATGGAGCAAATAGACTTGCAAGTAACTCTCTTTTAGAAGCATTGGTTTTCTCAAAACGAGGAGCAGAAAATATAAATAAATCTATAAATGATATTGAAATTATATATAGTGAGGTTTGTGAGCTCGATCATAACTCTGAATATTATCAAGAAATGAACAAGAAAATATTAGTAGATACAATTGCCAAGTTGAGGGGAGATATAAAAAATGAATTGGTTACTTGTGGATGATATTATAAAAAAGGCTCTTAATGAAGACTTATATTATGGGGACATAACTACTGAGTCCATAGTGGTTAATAATAAAAATGCGTCTATAGATTTGATAGCTAAGGAGGATGGTGTTGTAGCTGGTCTTGAAGTTTTTAGAAGGGTTTTCCTAACTCTTGGGGATGCAGAAACTGAGTTTTATGTAAAAGACGGTGATAATATTCATAAGGGAGAAAAAATTGGAAAAGTCTATGGAAATATAAAAACCTTATTAAGTGGGGAAAGAGTTGCTTTAAACTTTTTGCAAAGAATGTGCGGCATAGCTACTCTTACAAAAATGTTTACAGAAAAGTTAAAGGGAACTAACGTAAAACTTTTGGATACTAGAAAAACTACCCCTAATATGAGAATGTTTGAAAAATACTCAGTAAAGATTGGAGGTGGTACAAATCATAGATTTGGACTAAATGATGGAATCCTTATAAAGGACAATCATATAGATGCTGCTGGAGGAATTCAACAGGCAATTGAAATGGTTAGAAGTAATGCTCCCTTTGTTAGAAAAATAGAAATCGAGGTTGAAACCCTAGAACAGCTTAAAGAAGCATTAGAAATGAATCCTGATATAATAATGCTTGATAATATGGATATTGAGACACTTAAGGCAGCGGTAAAAATCATAGATGGCAAAGCAGAAATTGAGGCCTCAGGGAACGTTGATTTAGACACAATAGAAGTCATTGCCCAAATAGGTGTAGATTACATATCGACAGGCGCTATAACACATTCATTTAAAGTTTTAGATTTAAGTCTGAAAAATTTAATATATGTTGAGTAACTTAATTTAGGTGTAGAAGAAAACTTCTACACCTTTAATATTATGAATTTAATTTGAACTTTTTATTGTATCTATTACTTTTTTACGTTCTTTATTCATAGATAAAAATGTACTGAAATCAGCATTTTCAGGGCTTAAAGCTACATCTGTAGGTCCCCCTAGAAAATAAGTTGCATTACCTATAGTAAGATGTTTTTTGCCATCAATAGAATCATACATAGCCTCGGTTGATGAATCATTATTTTTCATTATAACAAAAAATAATCCAGATCCTCGAGGAGTATTTGGATCAGATGATTTAAAATAAACAGATACAGAATTATCATCTTCTTTAATTGTATATTTATTTTTCCAATTAGAAGGAAACTTAAGTGAAAATCCTAACTTGCTTTTGAAAGTTAAGTCCATATCATCTATTTGTGTACTAGTCTCTAAAGCTATTTCACTTTTAATGGGATTATTTTCTTTAGAAGAAGTTTTACTAAGTTTAGAATTGTTACATCCATATAATATAGATGCTGATGAAATTAAAATTGTAAGAAGTAATATTGGTTTTATCTTCATAATTATCTCCTTTTGTAATATTGTTAATAAGAACTTTGCATAAAAAGGATGCTGATAAGATGAATAAATTTATTTGAAATAAATGTTTTCCTATTATCTTATTGAAAACAGAATTTTAAACGATTTTACAAGAATATATGGTTAATTTGTAGGGAAAATTATCTAAGTATTTAGTTTTCAGGCCCAACTATTATAGTTCATCCAGATTCAATTGTATATGCTAATATAAAGCCCAATGATATTCATGAACTTGTGGTTGAACATTTTATCATGCAATATTGGAGGCTATGGTAATAGGAAGATATACTATAGGAGCTAATAAAGGTTTTAGTTGTTAAAAGAATTAAAAAAGCTATAAAGTAGTGATAAATGAAGAATTTTAGAAAAAGTTAATATCAAAGAATTAAATAAGATGATATAATACAAGGATAAGCAAAAAAAGACTTTAAAAGACTTTTTTCTACAATTAGTTAGTAAAACATCATATGAGTCACGTAGTAACGGACAAATATTTAAAATAGGGTGATAAATTGTTCTTATTATTTATAGAAATAAGGAGGAGCGATTGAGTGGCTAAAAAGCACGTAATTAAACACATTATTGTTTATGCAATTGCAATAGCTTTAATTACTTATTTTGCAAACACTTACATAAGGGGGCCTTTGAATAGCATTGTAGTGATTTTTGCCGCTACACAATGGGGGATTAAAGGTGGGATTCTTATGGCTACATGGGCTACTTCTATGTTAACATTTGGAGTAATATTTACTGAACACATTCGTATTAGCAATCTTATATCAGGAGCATTAACCTATTTCACTATAGGATTAGCGTTAGGTAAAGCAATGGATATTCTTCGAAATAAGAAAAGAGAGTTAGAAGATGAAATAGAAAAATGCAAAGAAATTCAGCAGGCTTTAATTGAAAGTCGAAAGGAATTAAAGGAAAAAGCTGAAGAACAACAATTATTACTTGATAATATTGATATACATATATGGTATTTAACTGATCCTAAAACATACGCTATAGTTAACGAAGCACATGCAAAGTTTTTTAACAAGAGAAAGTGTGAATTAGAACGAGCAAGCATCTATAGTTCATGGAGCAAGGAAGAAGCAGATATGTGCATTGCAGGAACTGAGGAAGTTTTTGAAAAAAGAGTGCAAGTTAAAAAGGAAGAGTGGCTTACAAATTATGAAGGTGAAAAACGCTTAATGTTAGTCACGAAAACTCCAAAGCTAGGGGAAGGCGGAGAAGTTAAGTATGTGGTTTGTACTGCCCAAGATATTACTGAGCGTAACCAAGCAGAGGAATCTATTAAAAAATTAGCCTATAAGGATAGTTTGACAGGCCTTTATAACCGTACATATTTTGATGAGCAAATGATAATGATAGAAGAAAATATAACCGAATACGCTCCAGTAAGTATCATATCTGTAGATTTAGATGGTCTTAAAATTGTAAATGATACCTTCGGACATAAGTCAGGAGATGATTTTCTAAAAGCTGCAGCAAATATAATAGCAAAGGCATTTAGAAAAACAGATGTTATTGCTAGAGTAGGGGGAGATGAGGTTTGTATAATTCTTCCTAAATCTGATAACAAAGTTGCACTAAAAAAAAGAAGCGATATTTTAGAGTTGATAGAAAATCATAATAAAGAAAACCCCTCAACTCTTATAAGTATGTCTATCGGGACAGCTACCACAAGAAGCTTAGAAAGCATTTATGATGTTTATAAAAGATCAGATGACAATATGTATGAGTATAAATTGGCTCAAGCAACAAGTCCTAAAAGTAAAGTTATAGATTTATTAGTTGCAGCTTTAGCTGAACGTGACTATATGGCTAGTGGACATGGGGAAAGATTAGCTAGGATGGGAGAAATTATGGCTGATAAAATAGGATTAGATGATGATATACGCCGAAATCTTATTGTATTAGCTAAGGTACATGATTTGGGAAAGGTAGGTATTCCAGATCAGATACTGTTTAAAAAAGGAAAATTAACAGAAGAAGAATATAAAAAGATGAAAGAGCATGTTAAAATAGGATGGGAAATTGCACATCGAAGCAAGGAATTGGAAAACATGGCAGAACTTATACTTCATCATCATGAGTGCTGGGATGGTAAAGGGTATCCAAATGGGTTAAAGGGTAATAATATACCAATAGAATGTAGGATACTTAATATAATGGATGCTTACGATACTATGATTAGTGATAGACCTTATCAAAAGGGTATAAGTAAACAAGAGGCAATAGAAGAGTTGATAAGATGCTCGGGAACTCAATTTGACCCACAACTATTAAGAGAGTTTATTGAGGTTATAAAGTATAAAGAAGCAATGGAGTTATAATCTGATGCTTCTTTTTATTTAATACAGTATCAATAAATAATAGAAGTATCTTTAGTAATTAGTAAAAGTTATCATATTTTATGATATAATTAAAATTAAAAGTTTTCAATTTTAGGAGGAATTACAATGGAATTAGAGCCTGACCCTGCGAATATTACTTCGCAACTAATATTAATAGTCATTTTAACAATGCTTAATGCATTTTTTGCATCAGCAGAAATGGCTATAGTATCACTAAATAAAAATAAAATAAAACTTCTTGCAGAAGAAGGAAACAAAAAGGCAAAGCTTTTAATAAAACTCATGGAAGAGCCAACTAAGTTTTTATCTACAATACAAGTAGGAATAACTCTTGCTGGATTTTTCTCTAGTGCTTCTGCTGCTACTGGAATATCAGAAGATTTAGCACAGTATTTAAATACGTTTAATATTCCTTATAGTGGACAAATAGCATTAATAGTAGTGACAATCATACTGTCTTATATAACATTAGTATTTGGAGAACTGTTCCCAAAGAGAATAGCAATGCAAAAGTCACAGTCCATAGCAATGTTTTCTGTAATACCTATATTGTATATATCTAAAGTAACTAAGCCCTTTATAAAATTACTTTCAGCATCAACTAATGTTCTTGTTAGATTAGCTGGATTTGATAGAGAAGATTTAGAGGAAAGGGTATCAAAAGAAGAGATTAAATCTTTAGTGGAAGTTGGACAGGAACATGGCGTTATAAATGAAACTGAAAAAGAAATGATAAATAGTATATTCGAGTTTGATGATAAATTAGCAGATGAAGTAATGACACCAAGAACTGAGGTATACTTAATTAATATAGATACTCCCTTAAATGAATACTTAGACGAATTAATGGAAGAAAAGTATTCAAGAATACCTGTATATGAAGGGGATAGTGACAATATTATTGGTATTCTTTATATGAAAGATTTTTTCATTGAGGCTAGGAAACATGGATTTGAAAATGTAGATATCAGAAGTATACTACATTCAGCTTATTTCGTTCCAGAAACAAAAAATATTGATGAATTATTTAAAGAACTTCAAGTTTCTAAAAAACATATGGCAATATTAATAGATGAATATGGCGGCTTTTCAGGAATAGTAACTATAGAGGATCTTATTGAAGAAGTTATGGGTAACATAGAAGATGAATATGATAATGATGAGCCAGATATAGAAAAAATAGATAATAACACATTTATCGTTAATGGTTTACTTGCAATAGATGAGCTTAATGATGATCTTCATATAAATTTAGATTCGGAAGAACAAGATACTATCAGTGGATTTTTAGTTGATTTATTGGGAAGAATACCTGAAAATGGAGAACAAGAAGTTATTGAGCATAATAATATTGTGTTTAAGATTCAAGAGGTAAAAGAAAAAAGAATAAATAAAGTAAAGATATGTATTCAAAGAGAGGTATAATCCTCTCTTTATTTTTATAAGCATTCTATGGATCGTTATCTTAATTGATATTCCTTATAGGTTTCCCATTTATAATTTCCCCATTTAAGTATAGTAATATTATCAAAATAAATATTAAATTCAGGGTTAAAGTTATTTGTATAATTCCAAATAGAGTCATATTTTTCCCTAGGGATACGTGTAACTATAGTAGCATGAAAGGTTTTTCCTTTACCATCATGTTTTTTCCACTCAAGCCAAGGTAAAGTTTTTAATGCATCTATAAAAGCATCATGAACCTTTAGGCCTTCATTTGACATATTTATATCCATAAAAATTGTATCTGTTCTAAAGTGATTAATTCCATCTATTTTCATACGTTCTTTTTTATTATTAGCTACAAAGTCTTTTATAACACACTCAACTTCGCTAATTTTATCAGTTTCAAAGGGAGCTTTTATAGTAAAGTGCCCAGGAAGCTTCTGTCTTTTTACATTAAATTTTGAACAAACATCTGTTACTAATTTCTCATGAAAGTTTAAAGCTTCTTCATTAAGTAAACAAACAATAACATATCTATCCATGATAAACCTCCAATTACTCCAGTTAATAGTTAATAGTGTTAGTATTTTAGTAAATAAATATGTTAAAATATATGGTATAGCTTTTATTTTTGTTTCAGTGTATTTTGAAAATGAAATAGTTCAGATGAATAAGACATGCCGATTTATAATTAAATCATGGAAGAAAATATTTCGACAAACTAATACAGTCAGCCCTGCGGCTGACTTTAAACATTAATTATTATGTATTATTTATAAAACTGAGGTGGGAATATGAAAAAAGTTTTACAAATGTTTATTAGCTTCTTTAAAATAGGAGCTTTTACCTTTGGAGGGGGATACGCAATGATCCCACTCATTGAAGAAGAAGTAGTTAATAAAAAAAAGTGGATAGAAAAGGAGGAGTTTGTGGATATTGTAGTTATTTCACAATCCTTTCCTGGAGCCTTAGCAGTAAATACTTCAATATTTATAGGGTATAAAATAAATGGTATTTTGGGGGCTATTATGGCGCTACTAGGGACGGTTATTCCTTCTTTTATAATAATACTTTTGATAGCTTCAGTCTTTATGCAATTTAGAAGTAACTATTATGTTGAACAGGTTTTTAAAGGAATAAATGGAGCAGTGCCAATGCTTGTGCTAATTGCAATATTTAGTATTTCAAAGTCAGTTAAAAAGAGTTACTTAAACTTGGGAGTTGTTATAATTGCATTAATATTATTGCAAGTTTTAAATGTTAATCCTGTGGTTGTAATCATTCTTTCAGGTGCTTTCGGTGTTATTTATTATAGAGAGAAGGTGGGAAAGTGAATATAATATTACAGCTTTTTCTGTCCTTTTTAAAGATAGGAGCCTTTAGCTTTGGTGGAGGATATGCTATGCTTCCACTTATTGAAAGAGAAATAGTTAAAAATCACAATTGGATTAGCTATAGGGAATTTATAGATATAATAGGCATTTCACAAATGACTCCAGGACCCATTGCTATAAATTCTGCTACTTTTGTAGGATATAAAGTAGGAGGAGTTTTAGGAAGTACGGCAGCGTCCATAGGTGTGGTTACAACGTCATTTATACTAGTATCTATTGCTACTCACTATATAATGAAATTTAAAGAGTCCAGGGTAATAAAATCAGCTTTTATGGGAATGAGACCAGCACTTATAGCACTTATTTTATCAGCATTTTGGTCACTAGCTAAGACATCGTATACTGATGTTAAAAGTGCAATAATAGGTATATTGACATTGGTAATGCTATTATCTAAAAGAATACATCCAATTATGGTAATTGTAGTAGCAGGTGTACTAGGAGTAATATTATATTAGAAAATCTTCACAAAAATTTCTTGTATGTGGAAAAACTCTGTGATATAATTACCTTGCAAAGGGGAGTAGCAATTATTTAACTATTCGTCATGTCGGTAAGATTTTTACCCGGATAGTTATTCTCCAAAAGAGTTAGCAAGACCTTTGCTCTATTTGTGCACACAATAGAGCAAAGGTTTTTTTTATTAATTTTTTTAATAAATAAAACCTTAACGACAAATAATAATGTATGAGGTGAAGAAGAATGTGGTTTGAAAAAAGCAATGAAGAGGTATTAAAAGAGCTTTCTACAGATCAGCATAACGGTCTTACTTCCCAGGAAGTAGAGAATAGAAAAGAAAAGTATGGACTAAATATGCTTGAAGGTAAAAAGCCAAAGACAATGATGAGAATGTTCTTTGAACAATTAAACGATCCAATGATTTTTATATTATTAGGTGCAGCATTGATTTCTGGATTTATGGGAGAAATAAGTGATGCAATTATAATTGCAGTAGTAATCATTCTTAATGCTGTTATAGGAATTATACAAGAATCTAAAGCTGAAAAAGCATTAGATGCCTTAAAGAAAATGTCTACGCCTAAAGCTGTAGTAAAAAGAGATGGAGAGTTAAAGGAAATAGCTTCTGAAGAGTTAGTCCCTGGAGATGTAGTAATACTTGATGCAGGTAGATATGTTCCATGTGACTTAAGACTTGTAGAAACAGTAAATCTTCAAATTGAGGAATCAGCTTTAACAGGAGAATCAGTTCCAGTAGATAAGAACGCTAATTTAAAATTTGATACTAATGAAATACCATTAGGAGATCAAAAGAATATGGCATTTATGTCTACTCTTGCAACTTATGGCAGAGGAGTTGGTATAGCAGTTGGAACTGGTATGTCAACTGAAATAGGTAAAATAGCAAAATTGCTTGATGAGCAAGAAAATGAACAAACACCACTACAAAAAAAACTTGCAGAGCTTAGTAAAACTTTAGGTTTTGGAGCTCTTGGAATATGTATTGTAATGTTTATAGTTGCTATAATTCAAAAAAGAGATTTTTTTGAAATGTTTTTAACAGCTATAAGTTTGGCAGTAGCTGCTATACCAGAAGGACTTCCAGCTATAGTTACCATAGTTTTAGCTATGGGTGTTCAAAAGATGATAAAGGAAAATGCTATAATAAGAAAACTTCCAGCAGTAGAAACATTAGGTGCAGTTAATGTAATATGTTCCGATAAAACAGGTACACTTACTCAAAATAAGATGACTGTAATTAAGTTTTATGGGGATAATGTACTAGGAAATATAAATGACTTAGATATAAAAAATCCAGTTCAAAGGTTGTTGCTAGAAAATATAGTATTGTGTAACGATGCAACTTACAGTGAAGAATCAAAAACAGGAGATCCAACAGAAATAGCTTTACTTGAGGCTGGTGTAAAGTATGATTTGTTTAAAAAGGGATTGAATGAAGATCATAAAAGAGTAAATGAAGTTCCTTTTGATTCAGATAGAAAACTTATGACTACAGTAAATAAATATGATGATAAATTTTATGTAATGACAAAGGGAGCTACAGATAATTTAATCAATCTTTGTAATAATGCATATATAAATGGAGAAATAGTTCCATTAACAGATGAAATTAAAGATAGTATAAATAAGGCCTCTATTAGTATGTCAAATGATGCCTTAAGAGTTTTAGGATCAGCATATAAGGTTTTAGACTCTGAAGCTGTAAATATTAATAGTTTAGAAAGTGATCTTACATTTATAGGACTTGTTGGGATGATAGACCCACCAAGAGAGGAAGTTAAAGACTCTATAGCTGAAACTAAAAAATCAGGAATTATAACTATAATGATTACTGGTGACCATAAAAATACTGCTTTTGCAATAGCTAAGGAACTTGGAATTGCAGAAAGAGAAGATCAAGCAATATTCGGAGCGGAACTTGATAAAATGAGTGATGAAGAGCTTGCTCGTAGAGTTAAAGATTTAAGAGTATTTGCTAGAGTATCTCCTGAGCATAAAGTTAGAATAGTTAAGGCATTTAAATCTAATGGAAATATAGTTTCTATGACAGGTGACGGTGTTAATGATGCTCCATCACTTAAGATGGCAGACATAGGAGTTGCTATGGGTATTACAGGTACAGATGTTGCAAAGGGTGCAGCAGATATGGTACTTACAGATGATAACTTCTCAACTATAGTTGCTGCTATTAAAGAAGGTAGAAATATATTTAACAATATAAAGAAATCTATAGTATTTTTACTTTCTTGTAATATAGGTGAAATTGTAGCATTATTCTTTGCAATACTATTTGGATGGGCAACACCATTAAGACCAATACACTTATTATGGGTTAACTTAGTTACAGATAGTTTACCAGCATTATCCCTTGGTGCAGACCCAGGAGACCCTGACGTCATGAAGGAAAAGCCAAGAGATCCTAAAGCTAGTTTATTTGCTGGCGGAACAGGTTACTTCTTAGTACTGAATGGATTACTAATTGGTATACTAACTTTAGCGGCATTTATAGTTGGAATTAAGGTATACACTGGAGATGCAAACTTATTCCCACTATTCCCTAAGGGTGAGATATCAGAAGAAGCTTTAAGACATGCACAAACAATGGCATTTGTTGTGTTAAGTGTATCACAGTTATTCCATTCATTTAACTTAAGAAATCCAAGAAAGTCTATATTCCAAGTTGGAGTATTTACCAATAAGTATTTACTAGCATCTGTACTATTTGGAATATTCCTTACAGATGTTGTAATAACAGTACCATTCTTAGCTAATATATTCGACGTTTGGGACTTAAATGGAAGGGATTGGATGTTTGTAGGAATACTTTCAGTAGTTCCACTTGTAGTAAATGAAATAGCAAAGATATTCTTAAGAGCAAGAGACAATGCATAACAATAAGAGGTATTATCTAAAAGATAGTACCTCTTATTCTTTTATATACTGAGTAAGGTAATGATCAATTATTGGATTAAATTCCATACATAGGCTATAATATTTAGTCTTTTAGTCAATAATAGAAATAAAGTAAGACTAAAGGAGATAAATTATGAAAAGGGTATTTTATATATTCATAGGCCTAGCATTTATAACTTCAACTATAGCCTGTACTCAAATTTTAAAGAAAAATGATAGTAGAAATGTTGAAGTAAAGTCAGCATCTAAAGTACAAAGATCAGATAAATATAATTTTATAGATTTTAATATGATAGATAGCACACATGGATGGGCAGTTTCAAAAGAGGGAATGCTTAAAACCGGGGATGGAGGATTTACCTGGGAGAATATTACCCCAAAAGGGATTAACGTAAGCGATAAACAATATATAGCTAGTAATAGTAAGAGTGTAAATAACAATTCATTATTTTATACAGTTTTAGATAAAGAAATTGGTTTTATAGCTTATAAAGAAAAAAATAAGATAAACATATTTAAAACTTTCAATGGAGGACAAAAATGGGAACAAACTATTTTAAATCTAGAAAGAAATTGGAATGATGAAACAATAGAAGTTAATATAGATGTTGTAAATTCTAAAGAAACTTTTGTAATGGTTACATCGCCTAAGATATCAAACAAGCTAAGAATGGAAATATATAAAACAGATGACTCAGGCAGCCATTGGTCAAAGGTAACTAAAAATGTTATAGATAGTTTAAATAATAAGGATAGTTCTTATAATATAGAGGGTATAACAGGTATAAAATTCATTAGTAATAATATGGGATGGTACACTATTAAGGGTGAAAAAACAAAATATCCATTTATATATAATACAAAGAATGGAGGAGTAACCTGGGAAGTTCAAAAATTAAATGTACCTAAAGAATACTTGAAAAATAATGAATATAGTATAAACACTTTTCCACCTAAGTTTAGCAAAGATAATAAACAAGGATATCTTCCAGTAGAATTTAAATCTAAGGACAAATCATCTATGATATTTTATAAAACTATAGATGGAGGAGTAACTTGGAATCCTTCAATTCCTGTTGAGGCCCAAGGAGGCATAGAAATAATCTATGGAGTAGATAAAGATGGCATACTTTGGATTGTAGATGGAGGAGGAAATAAAATATATAGAATTTTTTATAATGATAGCAATGTAAATGAAATAACCACTGAAATAAATCTTAGAGGAAGAAAGGTACAGTTTATAGATAAAGATACAGGGCTATTGATATTGGAGGGTATACTATATAAAACTAAAGATAAAGGAATCACATGGGAAGTAGTTAAATAAAGGAAATTGCGACATTTTTAATGTTGAACCATCAGTATGGGATTTGCATCTAGGAAAGCGTTCATTTGGCTAAAAACGGCTAATATTTTTGAATTTAAAATACCTAAGCCTTCTAAACTCGTTTGACTGAAATAATTGTACGGTGTTTTAAATTTTGAAATAAAGCCGTTTTAAAGCTTATTCAATGCTTTCTACGATGCAAATCTCATACCTGTTAACATCAAAAACCGATATGGTGAAAATTTGATTATTATAAATTCATATGATATACTTACCTAGGTAATAATTACATAGGTAAGTATATGGAGGACAAAATGAAATTAAATTTATATGGTCATAAGGTAAATCAATTAGGTAGATATTTTACTAAGAAATTAAATGAGAAGATTTCTCCACTTGGACTATATGCGTCACAATGGGGAATTATATTATACTTATATGAAAAAAGGCACTGTACACAAGTTGAATTGAGTAAATATCTTTGTGTAGAAGCACCAACGATTACTAGGACATTAACGAGAATGGAAGAAATGGGATGGATAATTCGAGAAGAGGGAAAAGATAAAAGGGAAAGGCATATACAATTAACTAAAAAAGCTTTTGAAGCATTCCCTCAATGGCATGAAGTTTCAACAAATTTAGAAATGGATGCTATACGTGATATCTCCCAGGGAGAATTGGAAGTATTTAATGATGTTTTAAAAAAGATGATAAAAAACTTAGAATGAGGGGAAATAATATGTCAGGAAAGAATTATGAATTGAATAACAATGTCACAAAAATAAATTTTAATTTTTTAATTAGAATTATAGTATTTATAATTGGAATATTTATTTTAGCTTTAGGAGCTGCAACTGTAATTAGAGCTAGTCTTGGAGTAGCAACATGGGATGTTTTGCATATTGGACTAGCTAATTTAACTAACTTATCTATAGGCAGATGGGTTCAAATAGTAGGGATTATTATGGTTTTGATGACATCTTTTTTGGAAAAGAAGATTCCTGCTATTGGTAGTATATTAAATATACTTCTAGTTGGTTTTTTTCTTAACGGTATTTTAACCTTAGAATTAATACCGTCCTTTACAGGAATAATCTCAAAATCTGCATTATTAGTACTAGGTATTGTATTTATGGGAATTGGGTCAGGAATGTATGTAGCATCCAAAGTAGGAGCTGGACCTAGGGATGGTATGACTTTATTTATAGCGAAAAGATTCTCCATTTCTATTAGATTATCTAGAACTTTACTTGAGATAACAGCATTAACGATTGGATGGTTAATTGGAGGACCTGTTGCACTTGGCACATTTATTTCAGTACTTCTAATTGGACCTGTTATGCAAACTTCATTAAAATATTGGACAAGACAATTGGACAAGTTGTATTGTTAAAGCTTTTATAGTATTTTTAATTGTATTAAACTGTAACCATGATATATAATAAAATAGTAAAATACATTCATGTAACCAATATTTAACTTTAGTTCATATATTAGATAAAGATGAGGGGATAGTGGCATGGAGATATCCAGAGTTAGAAATTCTTCTTTAATAAATAAAAATGATAATAAAGCTATAAGTGAAAAAAAGGACTTTTCTCAGAACTTTAGCTTTGCAAGAGAAAGAAGAAATGAGCAACAGTTAAAAGAAATGTTAGAAGAGATACAAAAAAAGGGTAACAGGCTTGCTGTAACAAAATGTTACTCAGATGTGTTTGCGTACAAAAAAATGATAAAAGAATACTTAAACTCGGTATTATCATATATGTATGGTGTAAAAAAGGACGTAAGCTTTTGGCAAACGCAATATTTTATTACAGTAGATACTATTGATGAAAAATTACAAGAACTTACTGAAATGCTTTTAAGTAATGAAAAGGAGAATTTAGATATAGCAAAAACTATAGATGACATCTCAGGACTTATAGTAGATATTTATAAATAAATATATTTAGTATGTTTTAAGGTTAGCTATGTATAAAAATTTAACTTCACAATTAAATATCCATGTTATAATAATTTATCTTATGTGACCATGTTCAAAATCTACATTCTATGTGGGTTTTAAACATGGTTCTATATTTTTTAAAATTAAAAGGATAATTAAATTTTTGTTGAATATATATGTAATATAAATTTCTATGAAGAAAGGAAGGATATGTATGGCTCCTGTAACGGCACTTTTAATTATTGCAGTTATTTTTGCACTTGGAGACTTTATAGGAACAAAGACAAAAGCATGGATACCATCGGTATTTGTAGTAGCGGTATTATTTTTAGCAGGCTATTGGACTTTTTTACCTAAAAATTTAATTGATTTGCCTGGATTTGGAATGCCTTTTGCAAGTATAGCTATGTATATGTGTATTACTCATATGGGAACTATTATAAGTATTTCAGAATTAATAAAACAGTGGAAAGTCATTGCGGTAACTCTAGCTGGACTTACTGGAATGATAATTGCATGTTGGTTTGTATGTATTCCATTAATAGGAAGAGAATATGTAGTATCAGGACTTCCATCACTCACAGGAGGGATAGTAGCTGCGCTTATGATGCAGGAAGGCGCTGCTAAGAAGGGCTTAGAACTTGCCTCAATTCTTGCAATAGTAATGTATGTAATGCAGGGGTTTGCTGGATACCCACTTACTGCTATCTGCTTAAAGAAAGAAGGAAGAAGACTTTTAAAGATATACCATGAAAATGGAGGAGCTGAAGGAGCTAAAGCTTCAGAGCAGGCCTCAGTAGCAATAGAAACAAAGGTAGAGAAGAAAAAACTTATACCTAAGGTTCCTACAAAGTACAATACTTCTGCAGTAATGTTTGCAAAAATGGCTTTTAGTTCATTTTTAGCAGTACAAGTGGCTGCACTTACTCATAATAAGGTCTCACCATTTGTATTATGTTTAGTTTTTGGTATTATACTTCAAGAAATAGGATTTTTAGAAAGAGATATATTACATGCTTCTAATTCATTTGGATTTTTAATGTTTGTGCTTATGGTGTATATATTTGGAGCACTTTCTAAAGCTACTCCAGCAATGCTTGCACAAATAGCTTGGCCACTCATAATAATTATAGTTGTAGGGGTAATAGGTATGGCTATTACTTCAATGCTTTTGGGAAAATTCCTTGGAATAACTAAGGAAATGGCTTTTGCAACTTCACTTACAGCTTTATATGGGTTCCCACCAAATTATGTTTTAACAGAAGAAGCTTCTAAGGCGCTTGCTAAGGATGAAGATGAAAAGAAATATCTCATGGATCAGATGCTTCCACAGATGATAGTGGGAGGATTTGTAACTGTTACTATAACTTCTGTTATCATAGCAGGAATATTTATAAACCTATTGTAGAAATTCAGTTCACTGAAATTTTCCATTTAGTAGGTGTTTGTAGATTGTATTTTTAATGTTTAATAATAGTATGGGATTTGCATTGTAGAAAGCATTGAATAAGCAATTAGAAGCTCTTTATTTATGAATTTAAATCACCGTTAAGAACTTTTTACTGTCTGAGTCGACAGCGAGTTTAAAAAGTTTAGGTGATTTAAATTCATAAATATTAGAGCTTCTTTGTGCAATGAACCGTTTTCCTAAATGCAAATTCCATACGGAGTATTCAATATTAAAAATTTATGAGTTTTATATTTGTCCAAGTGCTTTTAAAATGAATTGAGCAATTATTGCAGAGCCAATATAAGTTCCTACAAATACTATGCAAGAAACTACAATAAGCCTCCATCCAGATTTTTTAAAGCTATCTAAATCTTTACCTATAGAAAGTCCAACATAAGCAAGTATTGGAGTAGTTAAAGCTAAGAAGTCTACTTTTGCAATATATTTAGACATTTGACCCGCACCAGGAAAACTTGGGTAAGTTAATATACAAGCTAGTGTTACTATATAAGCTACTGCTGGAATTTTACCAGGCAACACCTTACTTAAAGAAATTCCAGCAATGGATATTGCAATTAATATAAGCATACCAGGAAGAGCTTCAAATATATTATGCTTAGGTCCTATCATGTTCCCAACAAGGGAAAGTAATCCTATTAATATTAATACAAATAATGAATCTTTAATTCTCATAGATTATACCTCCTTTGCTATCTTAGGCTGAGTTTTTTCTACCTCAGGGGCAGGAACGCCATATTTTAATTTATAACTCTTTCTATAAAGCCACTCAGCAAAAGGTAACGCAATCCAAAGTGACATATATAATCCATCAAGACCTGATAGCATATTACTTGCTGCACCAAAAGCTGCTAAAGTATCGGCCATTTCAGGGAACATTGCGCTTAATGAACCAACTGATGCAGTCATCATACTAGCACTCCCAACACCAGATGCCATAGCCAGTGCATAAGGATGGAGTGGAGTATAAGCTGCACATAAACTTGCTATTACTCCAAAGAATACTGTTCCAAGTACTGTTCCACAAATGTAAACACCCATTACACCTTTTCCTTCATCACCATCTAAGCCATACACATCGCTTATTAAAGCTACATTTGGTTCTCTAGAAACTGAGTGAGCAGCACCTATAGATTCACGTTTTAATCCTAAAAATACTGCTATAGGAACACCTAAAAGTACAGTGCCTATATTCCCAAACTCTTGAAGTATTAAAGCAGGACTGGACTTGATTATTTTAGGAAGAGTAGGTCCGATTTGTGAACCATACTTAGCCATTAAAAGCATAAGAGATATAGTAATAAGGGAACCAGCGTCAGTCATATCTTTATCATTTAATACTTTTAAAAATTTAGGGCTTAAAGATATTCCCATTATTAATGCATAAAGCATAGGTAAAAGAACTATTGTACCAGGACCAAACTTAAATTTCATAACGCCTATCATTTCAGCAATTATAACTAATATAAGAACTAAACCATGGTTTTTCCAATTTTTCATTTATTGCACCTTCCTTTCAAAACGGGCTTCTAAAAATTTTATATATTCTTCTTTGCTTTTAAATGTTGGAGTATATGAGCTCATTAAATATTTACCTTCTACAGCATCTTTATAGAGCAAATCTATAACTGTCATAGCCATAAGTTTTGCAGGTAAAATAACAGCTGCATTAAAGTCTTCTACTTTAAAATCTTTAGTATGAAGTGCGCCAGATACACCACCTATAAATGGATGAATTGAAGGAATTAAGTTTGATACATCCCCCATATCTGTTGAAGCTGCAAAATGTCCTGCATTTATAACTTTATCTTCTGGTAAAAGCATTTCTGCATTTTCTTTAAATATATTATTTAAAAGTGAGGAAGATATTAATGGCATATGGCCTGGAATGGTATCTATTATAGTTTGTGCTCCCATGGCAAATCCACCACCAAGTAAAGCTCTATCTACTTTTTCATTGGTAGATTTAATAGCTTCTACAGATTTTGCACGTACATAGGTTTCCATTCTTACATCTGATGGAACGCTATTTACCGTATCTCCACCTTTAGTTATAATAGGATGTACTCTTATAGAATCCTCATCCCTAAATGATTCTCTTAAAGCATTTATTCCCATCATTCCAAGCATGGCCGCATTTAAAGCATTTACTCCTTCATGAGGTGCTTCTGCTGCATGGGCAGCTTTTCCCATATATTGTACAGTTTTTCCAACAAATCCATTACTTGAATCTCCAAGGGCTACAATAGGCTCGGGTGAATTTTTTAAAGAGTGAACCATCATTGCTATATCTACATCATCAAAAGCTCCTCTATATATGAGCTCTTGTTTTCCAGATAAAAAGTGAAGCTTTCCTTCTTCTTTAAGTTTTTTTCTATAAGAAATTTCTATGTATTCCTCTGCAGGCACTGCCATAAAGGAAACATTTCCACATAAATCATTTTCAATATTTGAAAGTTTTAACCCTAAGGCAGCTCCAAGCATTGAAGCTACTTGTAAATTGTGTCCACAAGTATGAGCAGCACCTGTAAGTTTATCAGCCTTGTCACTATCGAAAGTTATTACTGCATCTAGTTCTCCAAGAATTGCCACATTAGGACCATCGCTACTATCTTTAAGCTTTCCCTTTACTCCAGTAATAGCTAAATTACTTTCATAGGAGATATTTAATTCTTTAAAAAAGTCACATACTTTTTTAGAAGTTTTTATTTCCTTAAAGCCTAGCTCTGGCTCATTTTCTATAGCTGCAGCTAAGTTTTTTATTTTATCTACGTTTTTATCAATAACGTCACATACTATTTTCTTCAATTCTTCTTTAATCAATGGTTATACCCCCTAAATTAAAAATAGTCTAAATATTATGTACTCTTTGTGAGAACAAGTGTTTCTTTAATGCGTACAATATAATTGTATGTATCTAGAAACTGTTTGTCAATATGAAGAAACATACTATTAAATTAGATATAATGAATTATTAGCCAATTTCGAGCAAAAATTGCTAATTACTAGTGCATGGAAGAAATTTGAATGACTATCAATATGATAAAAATTATCATATTGATAGTCATTTTGTTTTATAATTAGCTAATTTTTAACATAGGAAGATCATATATTTAATATATGTAGTTAATAGGTAACAGGTAAATTAGAGAAAATATGCTAACTGATTTTTATTAGAAAGCATTGATTATTAAGCATAAAAGTTGGCATAAATAATGCTATGTATATGATTAAAAATAAAAAAGGGGTGAGTTGTATGAAAACAGAATTAAGAGGCAGTAATGATGTAAGCTTTCTTGAAAGGTATTTTAAATTGCAAGAAAATAAGACTACAGTCAAAACAGAAGTAATGGCAGGTATTACTACATTTCTTACTATGGCATACATTATAGCTGTAAATCCAGAATTTTTATCTGCTACTGGAATGGATAAGGGTGCAATACTTACATCTACATGTATCGCAGCAGGATTAACTACAATACTAATGGGTGTATATGCTAATTTACCATTTGCATTGGCATCGGGTATGGGACTTAATGCATTCTTTGCTTTTTCAGTTTGTATAGGGATGAAAGTTCCTTGGCAAGTTGCATTAACAGCAGTATTTTTCGAAGGTATTATATTTATAGTGTTGTCATTAACAAAAGTAAGAGAAATGGTAGTAAATTCAATACCTACCACCCTTAAAATAGCAGTTAGTGCAGGTATTGGATTATTTATAGCTTTAATTGGATTTGAAAATGCAAAAATAGTTATAAACGATGATGCCACACTTATTACCTTAGGAAAAATGACAGACCCAAGAGCGGTTATATGTATGCTTGGTGTAATAGTTATAGCAATTATGACTTATAAAAATATAAAGGGTGCAATACTATGGGGTATACTTATTTGTTCTGTAGCGGCTTGGGGCTATGCATTAGCTATAGGAGCAGATGTAGCTGCTAAAAATTATGGAATATTTGTTCCAAGTGGTATTTTTGCATTTCATAGTATATCACCAATTGCATTTAAACTAGATTTTTCTTTGCTCACTCATTCTCAGGGTATTATCACGTTTTTAACTGTAATGCTGACATTCTTATTTGTAGATTTCTTTGATACAGTAGGAACATTAGTTGGCGTTGCATCTAAAGCTAATATGTTTGATAAAGATGGAAACGTTATAAGAGCAAGACAGGCACTTTTAAGTGACGCTATAGGAACAACCTTCGGTGCAATGATAGGAGTTTCTACAGTTACAACTTATGTAGAAAGTTCAGCTGGAGTTGCTGAAGGTGGAAGAACAGGACTAACATCTGTAGTTACAGGATTATTATTTTTAGTAGCCATAGTATTTGCTCCTATATTTATGTCAATTCCAAGCTGTGCTACAGCACCAGCATTAATTGTAGTTGGATTATTTATGATGCAAAATGTAGTTCAAATAGATTTTTATAACTATGTAGAAGCAATACCAGCATTTTTAACAATAATACTCATGCCCCTAACTTATAGTATAGCTACTGGACTTATGTTTGGAGTTGTATCTTATGTTATATTAAGTGTACTTGCAGGTAAAAAAGAAAAAATATCTGGAACTATGTATATACTTGCGCTATTATTTTTATTAAAGATGATATTTATGTAAGTAAGGTATTTTAATTATAAAGGGGAAATGAAATATGCTAGAAAGTATGAAAAGTAATATTAAAATTGCCGCCCGTAGAGAAAAGGCCCCTTTGGTATTAAAAAATACTTTTTTCCTAAATGTATTTACTAGGGAGTTTGAAAAAGGAGATATTGCTATAAATAATGGAATCATAGCAGGTATCGGCAGCTATGAAGGAATGGAAGAAATAGATTGCAATGGACTTTTTGTAACCCCTGGGTTTATAGATGCTCATGTTCATATAGAATCATCCAAAGCAATACCTGAGATTTTTTCTCAGGTATTGCTACAAAATGGAGTGACTACTTGTATTACAGATCCACATGAAATAGCTAATGTTTTGGGAGAAAAGGGCTTAGACTTTATGATGGAAAATAGCAAGAAGAGTTTGATGGATATATTTTATATGATACCATCATGTGTTCCAGCTACTGAATTTGAGGATAATGGGGCATTACTCAGGTCAGAAGATATAGAATCCTACAAGGATAGAGAAAATGTAATTGGTCTAGCAGAGGTGATGGATGTACCTTCAGTTATAAATTGTACCGAATGGATATTAAAAAAGATAAATATGTATAAAGATAAAACTATAGATGGACATTGTCCTCAAATAAGTGAAGATTGGTTAAATGCATATATAGCGGCGGGAGTAAAAACTGATCATGAATGCAGTGATGCTATGCAGGCTTTAGAAAAAGTTAAAAAGGGTATGTATGTAATGATTAGAGAAGGCTCTGCTGCTAAAAATTTATTAAGTTTACTACCAGCAGTAAATGAAAAAAATTACTCAAGATTTTTATTTTGTACTGATGATAAAGATATAGGAGATCTTATAGAAAAGGGATCTATAAATGAAAATATAAAGCTTTCGATAGAACATGGATTGGATGAAATTATAGCATATACTATAGCATCGTATAATGCAGCTCAGTGTTATAATTTAAAGGACAGAGGGGCTATAGGTCCAGGTTATAAAGCTGATTTAGTAATATTAAGTGATTTAAAAAAGGTTGCTATAGATAAAATTATAAAAAATGGAGTAGTTTATAATAATGAATTTAATTTTAAAGGTACAAATCCCAACTTGCAAAACTCTATGAATTTAGATGTCGTTACCGAGGAAAGCTTTAAGATAAAAGCTAAATCATCTAAAATAAATATTATAAAGGTTATAGAAAATTCTATTGAAACCCAAAAGGAAGAAAGAGAAGTTATAATCCAGAATGGATATGTAAACAGTGTAAAGGGAGAAGATATTTTAAAAATAGCTGTATTTGAAAGACATAAAAATACAGGTAAATATTCATTAGGATATATTGAAGGATTAGGACTTACAGAATGCTCTGTAGCGCAGACTATAGCACATGACTCCCATAATGTAATAGTAGTTGGAAGTTTAGATAGTGACATGGCACTTGCTGTAAACAGACTTATAGAAATTGGTGGAGGAATAGTTTTAGTTTCAAATGGAAAAGTAATTGAAGAGTTAGAACTTCCAATAGCAGGTCTAATGACATACAAGGAACCAAGTTATGTTATAGATAAACTTTCTAATATGAATAGTTTCATAAAAACTCATGAAAAATATGAAGATAAGGATATATTTTTAACTTTAGGTTTTATGGCACTTCCTGTAATACCTGAGTTGAAAATAACAGCAAGAGGACTATTTTATTTTAAGGATTATAAATTTATAGATTTGTTTTGTTAATATAGGATTATAAAATAAGTGGTAAGGCAAGATCTTTATCACTTGTTTTATTTATAATACTGAGATATTCTAATCTAATTCTAATCTTTCATTAATTGTTCTCTAATTAATCTACTCTATAATAAAATCATAAGTTAAGTCAATAAATTTTGGAGGGATTAAAATGTCAATAAAAATAGAACAAATTGATGAATTAAGAAAAAGAATTAATGTAAGTTATGAAGATGCAAAGGAAGCTTTAGAAAACTGTGATGGAGATATGTTAGAAGCAATAATATATTTAGAAAAAAACAATAAAGTTAAAGCTGAAAAAAATGATGACGAAAAGGGATGTCTCTTTGACAAAATTAAAGCACTTATAAAGAAGGGAAACAATATTAGGCTTGTTATTAAAAAGAAAGAGAAAATAGTTCTGAATTTATCTCTTAACGTTTCTATATTAATAGCGGTATTTGGGTTTCATATAGCTTTTATTGGTTTAATTCTAGCTTTACTATGTGGGTTTAGGATGAAGTTTGAAACTAATAAGGGTGAAGATATAAAAATAAATCAAACTCTTGATAAAGTACAAGATGAAATACAAGAAATTAAAAATGATTTAGTAGGTTAAATATAAATTGCATTGGCTATATACCAGTGCAATTTTTTACTTGCAATAGTTTGGTTATTTAGATTTAATAATAATTAAGGTTGAGTTTATATATATGGTTAAAGTGGAGGACTATCATAAATGAATAATCAAAGGATTCTTATTATTGAAGATGAAATTAAAATAGCTAGGTTTTTGGAACTTGAGCTTAAACATGAAGGATACGAAGTGGATAAAGCACATGATGGAAGGAAGGGACTTGACAAGGCTCTCGAGAAAGAATTTGATCTAATAATATTAGACATTATGCTTCCTTCCATGAATGGCATTGAAGTGCTAAGGAGATTAAGGCAAGGTTCGGAAGTTCCTGTCATCATGCTTACGGCTAAAGATGAAATTATGGATAAAGTTGTGGGATTAGATATGGGTGCTAATGATTATGTAACTAAGCCTTTTGCAATTGAGGAATTACTTGCAAGAATTAGAGCAGCACTTAAAAGAAAAGTAACTCAAATAATAGTATCAAATATTCTTGAGTTAGGTGATTTAAAGGTTGATTTAGATAAGTATATAGTAACATATAATAATGAGGTAATAGAGCTTACTAAAAGAGAATTTGATTTACTTCAATATTTCCTAGAAAATAAAAATATTGTTCTTACAAGAGATAAAATCCTTCAAGCAGTGTGGGGATATGATTATATGGGTGACACTAATGTAGTTGATGTATATGTTAGATATATAAGAGGTAAGATTGATGATAAATATAATAAAAAAATAATTCATACTGTTCGAGGGGTGGGATATCTATTAAAAGATGGAAAATAAGGCGAAGTATTTACAATTAATCAAACAGATAATAAGATGGATATCCATAGTTCCTTTTTTATTGCTTAAGAAGATAATAAGTTTAGTAAAGAATTTAAAAAATAGATTTGTTGAAAAACTAAGGTTTTCTTTAACTTTTAAAATAACAATAGTGTATATGTTTATAATAAGTCTTATTCTAATGCTGTTAAGTGGTGCAATAATAGGTGGATTTGCTATATATGTTGGATGGAACGCCGAAGGTAATTTGCAAAAAGATTTTCAGTTAATTTCAGATTATCTAAAAGAAAATACCGAAATTCCAGCAGAGAAGTTAAATAGGATCTCTAGGCTTGACAATATTTCAATATCCGTATTTGATGAAAATAGAAATTTATTATATACAACAGAAAGTGAGAAAGATTCTATAATCTTTTATGATGAAAGTAAACAAAACCAAAGTATAGTTATTAATGAAAACTATATGGTTATAAAAGATAGAGATAAGGTTTATGTGAATTGGGATTATCTTAACCATAATGATAATAATTTTGGATATGCGATGATGCTTAGTAATAGAGTGAACTGGCAATCAAAAGATATTTACATTCAAGTTAAAGATAAAATAATAAATGAAATATTTAGTGTAATAGTTTTAGCTTCTACACTATTATTTATAGATATAGTTGTTATAATCATAGTTCTACTTGCTGGTACAAGGGCTAGCAGAAAAACTTTAAAACCAATTCAAACAATGACAAATACAGTTGAAAATATAACTATTAAAGCATTAGATACAAGACTTAATATTAGAGGCTCTCAAGATGAACTTAAAGATTTAGCAAGAACTTTTAATACTATGCTTGATAGAATACAGCAGTCCTATGAGCAACAAAATCAATTTGTATCAGATGCTTCTCATGAATTAAGAACTCCGATTTCAGTTATTCAAGGATATGCAAATATGCTAGATAGATGGGGAAAGGACGATAAAAGCGTTCTTGAGGAATCTATTTCTGCAATTAAAACTGAATCTGAAAGTATGAAATCACTTATAGAAAAGCTTTTGTTTTTAGCACGAGGAGACAAGAATACTCAAAAGGTTGAAAAAGAGGAGTTTTATTTAAATAAATTAATTGATGAAATAGTTAAAGAAACAAAGCTTATTGATAGCACTCATGAAATAAAAAGTGAAAAGAATGATTTAGCAAAGATTAATGCAGATTATAAAATGCTTAAAGAAGCTCTGAGAGTATTTATAGATAATAGTATAAAGTATACTCCAGAGGGAGGATTAATAAAGATTAATTGTTCACTTCAAGATAATGAAGTTTTAATTTCTATTGAAGATACAGGCATGGGGATTTCAAAAGAAGACTTACCACATATCTTTGATAGGTTTTATAGAGCAGATAAATCAAGAACAAAACAAACAGGTGGCACAGGACTAGGCTTATCTATTGCAAAATGGATTATATTTAAGCACAATGGAGGGATTACTGTTGAAAGCAGAGTTAATGTAGGTACAAAGATAAATATAACATTACCTAGTATATAAAAATAAATATATAAACAGGAAGATAGTAAAAGAATAGTTGAGTTAGATGTAGGCTTAAGAAGGGATTTCTTAAGTCTATATTAATATACTAAATAATTATAACGTCAAAAAATACATTAAATATCTTAATAAAACACAAATTTCTAATCAAATTTTAATATTAAATAAAGAAATTCTTAAGAATTAGCTGATATAATAGGTCAAGTGATTAGAAAATATGAGTAATATTAAGGAGTTTGATTATAAAAAATGAGCCATAAAAATATTTATCTAGTTTTATCTAGAACAGGCACCTGGCTTTCAAATTTAATAAGTTTATTCACTGAAGGCAAATATATACATTCTTCTATTAGTTTTGATAGTAGTTTTACTAAGATGTATTCTTTTGGTAGGACAAACCCTGACAATCCTTTTTCAGGTGGATTTGTTGAAGAAAGTTTATATGATGGAGTATATAAAAAGTTCTCTAGAAGTGAGTGTGTAATATATAAATTAGAAGTTACAGAAGAACAGTATAATATCTTAAAAAATGAAATAGAAGGATTTTTAGAAAAAAGGGATGAATATAAGTATAATTTTTTAGGCTTATTTGGAGTTTTGCTTAATCAACCGGTTAAAAGAAAAAATTATTATTTTTGTACTCAGTTTGTTTCAGAAGTTTTAATTAAAAGTGGCGTTTATGATACTGATAAAAACCCTGCATTAATTAAGCCGGATGATTTATTTTCAATTGAAAACAAGGACTTAATTTACGAAGGTTTTATAAATCAATGTTTCAGATTTCAGAAAGCATATAATTTTAACTAATAATTCATATATATAATAAATAAAGAATTATATAATTAACAAATAAAATAGCTAATATTACTTCATAAATACAGTAACTGCAATGGATTAAAAAATTTAGAGTGTAATCCTTAATAAATAGTATTCAAAAGCAGCCTTTAAAACGGGCTGTTTTTTTATTAATATACTGTATTAAAGATTAAGTTAATTTTAACAAAGTTATATAATAAAAAAATTACAATTAACATATAAGTTAAAAATTTCGGAAAATTATAAAAAGAGTATTGACATTAATTAGGTAAAGTTGTATTATAAGGATAACACTTGTATGACAGGTGACAACAGTTATCTGTAATATGATAGAAGGGAGGTAAATAGTTATGATTGGGGAAAATCTTGAAAAAATTTTTTCATTAGAGAGAAAAGTAATAGTTTTAACAGGCGCTACAGGTGGCATAGGAAGTGCTTTAGCTAAAGGACTTGCTAGCGTAGGTGCTGAAATGGTACTTTGTGGTACAAGCATGGAGAAATTATCAATGCTTCAAGAGGAAATTGAAAATTTTAATGGAAAAGCAAAAGGTTTTGTGCTTGATATTGGTAATATGGATTCTATAAAACAATGTGTAAAGGATATCAACCAGGAATATGCCAAGATTGATGTTCTTATCAATTGTGCAGGAATTAACAAAAGAGAAGGTTTTTTAGATGTAGAAGAAGAGACCTATGATAAAATTATGGATGTTAATTTAAAAGGACTATTCTTTTTTTCACAAGAAATTATAAAGATTATGATTGAAGCTAAAAGTGGAAATATCATAAATATAGCATCTCATAACTCATTTGGAATGTTAGGTGGTTGTAGTGTATACGGTGCTACCAAAAGTGCTCTTTTAGGTATAACAAGGTCAATGGCAGTGGAGCTTGCTCAATATGGAATTAGAGCAAATGCAATTGCACCAGGACATATTTTAACACCTTTAACAACAGTCACTTGGGAACATCCTGAGCGCAGTAAATTTTTAAAAGAAAGAACTGCAATGGAAAGGCCAGGAAATCCCGAAGAACTTGTAGGAATAACTATTATGCTTGCATCAGATGCATCAAGCTATATGACTGGTATGGCTTACCATGTAGATGGAGGATATTTAGCTGGAGGAAAGCCTTGGTCATATGATACTAAATACTAATTGCAAAGATTTTATCCTGTATGTAGCACTTCGTATAAATAAGTGATATAATCAACTTAATTAATTTCAAAATTCATTAAAATGGAGTGGGAATACAAAAGAATGGCTATTAAACAGGTTAAAAAATCAAGTGTAGGAGAACAAGTTTTTGAACAACTTAAAAATCAGCTCTTAAATAATGAATGGAAGCAGGGCGAAAAAATTCCATCAGAAAATGATTTGGCAGATGCCTTTGGAGTTAGTCGTGCAACAGTACGGCAAGCGATACAAAAACTTACGGTTTTAGGACTATTAGAAACAAGATTAGGTGAAGGCTCCTTCGTAAAGGAAGCAAAGCCAGGATTATATATGAATACAATTATTCCGATTGCTTATCTTGGACAAAATTCATTTGAAGAAGTTTTAGAATTTCGTAGAAAAATAGAAGGCGTAGTAGCAGAACTAGCAACAGAAAAGATCACTGAGGATGATATAAAAGAGCTTGAAAAATGTTATAGAAATATGGAGTTATATAAGGATAATTTAGAACAATTTTCTAAGGCGGATTTTGAATTTCATTTGACTATAGCAGAAGCAACAAAAAATTCATTGTTTATAGAGATATATAATATCATTCATGATATTTTATATGATGCCATGACCAAAGTTGTTATCCAAAGGGGTAATTCAGCTGGTCTTTGCTATCACAATCTACTTTTGGAAGCTATGAAAAAAGGTGATTCAAAAGAAGTAAGAAGGCTTATGGATGAACATATGGAAGATACAGTAAATTCATTTAGAAAGTATGATGAAAAAGAAGAGTAGAAGACCTACTTTTCTATAATAACACCTGTATGACAACATACATCATACAGGTGTGTGTAATATGTAAACGTTAAAGGAGTGATAATACATAGATTTAAAATAAGGGATAGGGAAAAGAAAGAAGGTAAAACTATAAAAAATTAGGGGGAAATAAAATTATGTTACCAAGTACTTTTTTACTTATTTTAATTGGGGCCGTGGCGTTTCTTATGCTATTTATCTTAAAGTTTAAAATGAACCCAGTGCTGGCAATATTGCTTGTGACACTTCCTATGGCAATACTTCTTGGAAATTCACCAACTAAAGCAATTGAAGCTATCAACAATGGGTTTGGAGCAACTCTTTCATCTATAGGTATAGTTATTATTCTAGGTAGTATTATAGCAGTTATCGTACAAGATACAGGTGCAGCTATACCAATAGCGAACTTCTTTGTAAAGCTTGTACATGGAAAAAATGTTGAACTTGGGCCATCTATGGCTGCATATATACTTTCAATTCCAGTGTTTGGTGATATAACGACTTTACTATTAGCACCTATTGCTAGTAATCTTGCACAAAAACATAAAATAAGCATGGCTAAAATGGCAGTGTTTATCTGTATTGCATTAAATATAACGCACTGTCTAGTACCACCAACACCAGGTATCTTAGCAATTACACTTCAAATAGGTGCAGATCTTGGTAAAGTAATATTATTTGGTACAGTTATAGGTCTTATAGGTTTCTTTGCAGTATATTTCTTGCTTAGGAACTGGGCAGGAAAAGAAATGATACAGCCTATTGATGAATATCTCGAATCTGAAGAAGAAACAACTTCTGTAGCTAATCGTGAAATTGCAGCTGTTAGTGATGCTGTGATTAGCAACTTACCATCAACAATACACTCATTCTTACCACTATTTTTACCAGTAGTATTAATTACAGTTGCTTCTTTTATAAAGGTAGCATTAGATCCAAATAGTTTATCTTATACAATTATCACATTCCTTGGTGACCGTGTAGTTGCATTACTTCTTGGAGTGGTCGCTGCTATGACCCTTGTAATTGGAAGGGAAGATAAAGTTAAACATATAGCTAAAAAACATAATCCAAAGCTCGGAGAAAATGTTTCTTTACTTGATTGTATATTCGGAGAATGGGTAACAAGAGCATTACACATGGCAGTAGTTCCGCTACTTGTAACAGGTATGGGGGGAGCATTTGGTAAAGTTCTTGCAGCAGCGCCAGCAGCTAAAGACTTAGCAAGCATAATAGCAGGTTCTGGAATACCAGCACTTGTAATTCCATGGTTAATTGCTATGGTTATGATGGCTTGCCTAGGATCCATGACAATGGCTCAAATGACAGCGACAGCTCTAGTACTACCATTAATACCAGCACTTGGGCTATCACCGCTTGCAACAGTACTAGCTATTGGTGCAGGTGCAATTGGACCTAACCATGTAAATAACAGTGGGTTTTGGGTATTTAGCGGATTTTATAATTTAAATCCAAAACAGGCATTGAAGTATATAACACTTCCTAGTGTAATTATCAGTGTAATTTTATTCATAATCGTATTTGCATTTAATACAATTGGACTTTTGGGATAATTTAATTAGTTAGATTCTCAGGTTTGGGCAATAAAGTATTGCCCAAACTTGATTTGGAAAAATAATATTTAACAGAAAAGGAGATGTTAATAATGGCTAATATAAAACAAAAAAGTGCTCCAGAAAGACTTTTGTGGGCACAATTTGATGCATTACAAATGGGATCAGGATGGGATGAAGAGGATATTACAAAACCTCAAATATTAGTAGAAGATGTATTTGGAGATAGCCATCCAGGTAGTGTTCATTTGAATAAACTTACGGATCAAGCAAAATACGGTATATTCGAACGTGGGGGTTTCCCAGCACAGTTTCATGCAACAGATATTTGTGACGGATGTGCACAGGGACATGATGGTATGAATTACATACTAGCTTCCCGTGAAGTACTTTGTGATATGGTAGAAATTCATGCTTCAGTTAGTCCTTGGGATGGTATGATTTTAGCAGCTTCCTGTGATAAATCCATTCCTGCACACTTAAAGGCTGCAGCAAGGCTTGATATACCAGCAATATTTATTCCAGGTGGAAGTATGAGGCCAGGCCCTAATATGACAACATCTTTAGTGGCAGGAGATATATCACTTCGTCAAAAACGTAAAGGTGAAATTACAAATCAAGAAATAAGGGATTATAAATTAACGGGATGTCCTTCAGTAGGTGCTTGTACATTCCTTGGAACAGCAAGCACTATGCAGTGCATGGCAGAAGCTCTTGGATTAGCATTACCAGGTTCAGCTCTTATGCCTGCAACCATGACAGATATACTTCGTAATGCCAGAAAAGCTGGAAGAATTATTATGGAACTTGTTGAAAAAGGAATAACACCTAGTAAGATATTAACTAAAGAAGCATTTATAAATGCTATTATTATTCATAGTGCCATAGGGGGATCTACTAATGCAACTATTCATCTTCCTTCTATAGCTTTAGAACTTGGGATAGAATTAGAACCTGAATTATTTGATGAAATAAATCATAGAATACCTCACATTGGGAATATCAATCCAAGTGGACAACATTTAACAGAGACATTCTGGTTTGCAGGTGGTATTCCAATGGTACAGCTTATGCTTAAGGATTATCTAAACCTTGATGTCATGACAGCTACAGGAAAAACTCTAGGTGAAAATCTTGAAGATTTACAAAGAGAAAATTACTTTGAAAGAAATCTTGGATACCTACATAATTATGGAGTTAAGAGAGAAGAGGTAATATTTCCTGTAGAAAATGTTAAGGAAATAGGTTCCATAGCCATCCTTAAAGGGAATATAGCTCCAGAAGGTTCTGTAGTTAAATACTCTGCTTGTGCTGAAAATATGCGTTTTCATAAGGGGACTGCAAGAGTTTATAATTGTGAAGAAGATGCATATAATGCAGTTGTTAATGGAGATATTAATCCAGGTGATGTTATAGTTGTTCGTTATGAGGGACCTCGTGGAAGTGGCATGCCTGAAATGCTTATGACAACAGAAGCCATTGTTTGTGACAAACGTTTAAATGGTACGGTTTCCCTGATAACGGATGGAAGATTTTCTGGTGCTACTCGTGGTGCTGCAATTGGACATGTTTCTCCAGAAGCTGCATCAGGTGGTCCGCTTGCATGGGTAGTTACAGGAGATATCATAGAATATAATATTGAAAAACGTACATTAAATGTTGTGGGCATAAATGGAGTGGAAATGCCTCTTAAAGAAGTTGATAGAGTATTTGCTGAAAGGGCTAGGGAAGGAATAATTCCAAGACCTCCAAGAAAAGGTATATTTAAAAGATATACGGATTCTGCATTGTCAGCAATGAAAGGTGCGGGTTATTAAAAATTTAAGAGAATATTATATAGATATTAATTAAAGGGGATGTTTTTAATGAAAGCAAGATTTTTAACACCAGTGGTAACAGCATTTGATGAAAACGGAAAACTGGATATACAAGCTAATAAAAATATATATGATCATCTTATTAATGGTGGGGTAGATGGCATAGTTGTAATGGGAAGTACAGGTGAATTTTTTAATATGCCTTTAGCTCAACAAAAAGAACTTATTGACTTAGCTGTAGGTTATATAAATAAAAGAACAAAGGTTTATATTGGAACAAGCTGCATGTCAGTTGAAGATACAATTGAGATGGCTAACTATGCAAACAGCGCAGGGGCTGATGCTGTTATGATTATTAGTCCTTATTATTTCAGGCTTTCTGATGAGAGTATAGAGTCGTTTTATAATCAGGTTGCTTCATCAACAGAAGCACATATATACCTTTATAACTTCCCAGATAGAACTGGGCATGATTTATCACCAGAACTTACACTTAAACTTGTTAAAAAGAATAAAAATATTGTTGGATACAAGGATACAGTAACAGTAATGGCGCATACGAGATCACTAATTTCATTAATAAAACCGGAGTTTCCTGAGTTTGATATTCTATCCGGATTTGATGAAAACTTTACACACAATATTCTTTGCGGTGGTGGAGGATGTATAGGCGGACTTTCAAATCTTGCACCAGAAATATTTGCTGCATGGACCAAAGCTGTTAATGAAAAGGACTTTGATAAAATAGCTGAATATCAGAAGATTGTTGATAAAATGATGAAGATTTATGATATAGGAACTCCGTTTATACCAATTATAAAGAAGGCAATGATGATAAGAGGAATTGATATGAAAGACTACTGTACAAAGCCATTTATTCAAGCAAGTTATGAGCAAACTCAAAAAATTATAGCTATTATGAAAGAAGTGAATCTTTTATAGAAATTATTAATATATAGATAAGGATAAAGGAGAAAGTTATTATGAGTATTTATTATATACCACCAGTAAATTTACTTGGAAGAGGTTGTCTTGATGAAGCAAAAGAACCTATTAAATCACTTGGAGCTAAAAAGGCTTTTGTGGTCAGTGATAAGTTTTTAACTTCTAATGGAACAGTAAAAAAGGTAACAGATTTGCTAACTGAAGTAGGAGTAGAATATGTTGTATATGATGACGTTAAGCCAAATCCAACTGTAACCAATGTTAACAATGGGTTAGAAATTCTTAAAAAAGAAGGTTGTGACTTTGTTATTACAATTGGGGGAGGATCGCCACAGGATTGCGGTAAGGCTATTTCTATCCTTGCTACAAATGGTGGCTCTACAAAAGATTATGAAGGCGTAAATAAAACTACTAAAAAATGTCTTCCAATTGTGGCTATTACAACAACTGCTGGAACTTCTGCAGAAGTTACAATTAATTATGTTATAACTGATGAGGAACGCTATGTAAAAATGATTATGGTTGATACTAATTCATTAGCATCAATTACAGTTAATGATCCAGATCTTATGGTAAGTAAGCCAGCGCCTTTAACTGCTGCAACAGGTATGGATGCATTGACCCATGCTGTGGAGGCGGTAGTAGCTAGCGGTGCATATGATGTAACAGACTCAACTGCATTATATGCTATAAAACAAATATTTGAGTTTCTCCCAAGAGCTGTTAAGGATGGCAATGATATCGAAGCCAGGGAACAAATGTGCTATGCTTGCTTCTTAAATGGTATTGCATTTAGTAATGCTGGACTTGGAAATGTACATGCTATGGCACATCAATTAGGTGGATTATATGATCTACCACATGGTGTATGCAATGCTATGTTATTACCTATAGTTGAAGAAGAAAATGCAAAGGGCGCTCCTACTAAGTTCCGAGATATAGCAGAAGTAATTGGAATGGATGTTAAGGGCAAATCAGATGAAGAGTGTGCTGAATTTGTAATTAGTAAAATGAAAGCTCTTTCAGAAGAAGTTGGAATTCCAAAATCCTTAAAGGATGTTGGAGTAGACAATCCTGATTTTCAGCTACTTGCTGAAAATGCAATGAAAGATGCTTGTGCAGGTGCAAATCCAGTGTTTTTTAATAAAGAAAAATTGATTGAGTTATTTAAAAAAATATCTTGATCATAAAATAAATGCCAATTTTTATTGGCATCTCAGGCTGTTGATAAAACATTTTATCAACAGCCTTTTTATATTTATTAAAGCCAATACATTAAAAAAGAAGTATTTAAACTTGTAAAGACAGTTAAAGAGAAAATAATTTATAAAGTTACTTATTATACATTAGATACCTATTAAACATAATGGTATTGATTTTAGGAACTTATTTTGTATTTGCTCTATAATTGTTATATAATGGATATACAAATAATTCAAAAAATTTAGAAAGGATGTAAACTATGAAATCTATTCTAATGGAAATACAGCCTTCTATAAAAAGATATGCGGATATACTTTCAAAGGTTTTAAAGGTAGATGTTGAAATTGCTGATAGCAATCTTGTGAGGGTTGCAGGTACAGGAATGTACAGGAACCTTATAAATAGAAGTATGGAAAAGGAAGGATATATATATAAGCATATATTAAAAACTGGACAACCTAAAATAATAGATAAGCCAGGGGAAAGTGAATTATGTATACCTTGCAGTAAATATGGCAAATGCAGCGAAAAATATGAAATATGTACGCCAATAAAACTTGGTAGTCAAATTGTAGGAGTAATTGGACTTATATGCTTTGGAGAAGAACAAAAAAACCACCTTCTAAATGACTTTAATACATATATGGAATTCTTGCAGCAAATTTCTGAGTTTATAAGTATCACTGCCTATGAGAGAAAGGAAAAGCTTAGAGAAAATACTTTAGTAAAAGGCTTAAATTTAGTAATAGACAAGATGGATAGAGGAGTTATCATTTTAAATAATCAAGACAAGGTAACTCATATTAATAAAAAAGCTATTGAAATTTTAAAGTTTATAGATGGAAACTTTAGGCACACCATACAAATAGAAAAAATAGATGAAAGTATATTAGAGATGAGCAAATATAAATTAACTATAGATAAGCAAACTTTTACTGTCTATGGTCAATTTTATTCTATAGGACTAAATGAAGACCAATTTGATAAACTATTTATATTTCAGGAAGGGAAAATTACTAAAGGAGAAATTACATCTCATATAAAAATGGATATACAATGTAATGATATTTTAGGAGATTCACCTGCAATGTATGAGTTGAAAAATAATATAAAGAGAATAGCATCTTCCTGCTCCACGGTACTTATAACAGGGGAAAGTGGTACAGGTAAAGAAATGTTTGCACGTGCAATTCACAATGAAGGGGTAAGAAAAAGCGAACCATTTATAGCTATAAATTGTGCAGCTATTCCTTATGAATTGCTAGAAAGTGAACTTTTTGGTTATGTTAAAGGAGCTTTCACTGGAGCATCTGCATCAGGTAAGATTGGGAAATTTGAATTAGCAAATCATGGAACAATATTTTTAGATGAAATTGGAGATATGCCCTTAGCACTTCAGACAAAAATTTTAAGGGTACTTCAAGATAGAAGGATAATAAGGATAGGATCAAATACCCCAGTTGATATAGATGTAAGAGTAATTGCGGCGACTAATAAGGATTTAATGGCCCTTATTGAAAAGGATAAATTTAGAGAAGATCTTTATTATAGATTAAATGTCATACCTTTTAATATTCCACCACTTAGAGAAAGAATAAAAGATATAGAGTTCTTAGTAAAACACTTTATAGATAAATATATGAAGATACTTGGAAAGAATTTTACCAAGATGGATATACACCAAGAAGTTATGGATTTATTTTATGCATATAGCTGGCCGGGAAATATAAGAGAGCTTGAAAATACAGTGGAATTTATGATAAACATGGTTGATACCAGTGGAGTTTTGGTATTAGATATGGTTCCAAGGAGTATAATAAATTCTCAAAGAAAGGTTCAAAAGGGAAAGGAAGAAATAATGACATTAAAGGAGCTTGAAAAAAGAGAAATATTGAAGGCGATTAATATATTTGGGGATACAACTCAAGGAAAAAAGTTAGCTGCAAAAAAACTTGGGATAGGAATTGCGACTTTATATAGAAAGATAGATGAATATGGATTGAATAATTTATAGAAAGCTATTATTTCCTTATAAATTAGCACATCTCAATTCATTGAGATGTTTGATTTAAATATTAATTATCAATATAAGAAAGTTTATCAACTTGATAATATGCATAAAATAATAATTAGTTAAACATCAATGAACTCTATACTGCTAATAGAAATCTTATGAACGATATTGATAAAAATACCTTTATTGTTAATGATGTAAAGAAGTTTAAATAACAGTTTTTTTATGAATGACAACAAAACTTATATTGGCATAAATAATGCTATGAATAGTGGAGATTAAAATTTAATACGAGGGGGGATGAAGGTGAAAGTATTAACAAATGTCTCTATATATGATTTTCATTCATTAAGGAAAAACTGTTATATAAAGTTTAACTCGGAAATAGAAGAAATAGGGGAGATGAAAAACTTTAATGATGAAGATATAAATGAAATATATAATCTCAAAGGATCGATAGTAATGCCAGGGCTTACAAACTGTCATACTCATATATATTCTACTTTATCAAGAGGAATGAATGTTCCATTTAACCCCAAAAGTTTTCTAGATATTTTGGATCAGCTTTGGTGGAAACTTGATGCAAAACTTGATAACGAAGCTAATTATTACAGTGCATTAGTTTATGGCATTGATTGTATAAAAAACGGAGTGACCTCCATAATAGACCATCATGCTAGTGGACTTGAGATAATATACTCCTTAAGTGAAATTAAAAAAGCTATTTCAAATGAGTTAGGCTTAAGGGGAATATTTTGCTTTGAAACTAGTGATAGATTTAATACTTATGAATGTATCAAAGAAAATATAGAATTTTCAAGAAAAAAAGATGAGAAATTCGCAGGACTATTCGGAATGCATGCATCTCTAAGTTTAAGTGATAAATCATTAAGCATCATATCAAAGGAACTTAATGGACTACCTATACACATTCATGTAGCAGAAAGTCAAGAAGATGTAGAAGATTGCATGGAAAAACATAACATGTCAATAGTAAAAAGACTTGATAAGTTTAATCTTTTAAATGAAGAATCTATTTTAGCTCATTGCGTTCATATAAATGATGAAGATGCAAAAATAATTAGAGACAGGAATTGTAGAATTGCTATAAATCCAACTTCAAATATGAACAATGCAGTAGGTATAGCAAATTATGAAGTATTCAGGAAAAACAAAATAAAATGCATGATAGGAAATGATGGTCTGGGAGCAAATATAACCCGTGATTATTTAAATGTAGTATATGCTATGAAAAATAGATTAGGCAGCCCAACAAAGTTTGGTTTGAATGATTTATTAGAACTTATACAAAATGGGTATGATTATGTATCTAATATACTAAATATAAAAATAGGAAAAATAGAAGAAGGATACAAATCAGACTTTATAACTGTTCCTTATGAGCCGCCAACACCATTAAATGATGATAACGTTTTAAGTCATATCTTCTTTGGAGTTTTTGAAAGTTTTCATCCTAAAGATGTATGGGTAGATGGGAAAATGTTAATGGAAAACTATAAGGTTAAATATGATACAGAAGCTTTATATGAAAAGTCTGCGAAAGTAGCAGAAAAGGTGTGGGAAAGAGTAAATCAGTAGGGGGTTTTTATATGAATTTGAAAACAACTATAGCAGGTATTGAGCTTAAGAATCCAGTTATGCCAGCTTCGGGACCATTAGTTGGAGATTATGAAAAGATGATGGCACTTGCAGGCTTTGGACTTGGTGGAATGGTAACAAAAACAATATCTATAGAGGGAGCAGAAGTTGTAAGACCATGTATATATGGTAATAAAGACAGCATAATGAATGCTGAGCTTTGGTCGGAGTATTCACTAAAACATTGGCTAGAGTATATACTTCCTAATTTAAAGAGAGATTTAAATATACCTCTTATAATAAGCGTTGGATACACTAAAGAGGATGTGGAAAAATTAATTCCAGTGTTAGACCCTTATGCAGATGCCTTTGAGGTTTCAACTCACTATGTGGGAAAGGATTTAAGTGTTATAGGAGAAACTGTGAAAGCAATAAGAAGTAATACAAAAAAACCTGTATTTATGAAAATAAGTCCTCATATTCCAGATCCTGTAGCCTTTGCACAGGCAGTCAGAGATAATGGAGCAAGTGGGGTTGTAGCTATAAATTCTCTTGGACCTACTATGAAAATAGATATTCAAAATAGAAAAGTGTTAGTTGGAAATGAAAAAGGAGAAGTTTGGACATCAGGACCTGCTATAAAACCTGTAGCACTTGCCATAGTAAATAAAATAAAAAGTGCTATGCCAGATTTTACAGTAATAGGGGTAGGCGGTATAGCAACAGCCGAAGATGTAGTCGAATTTTTACTTGCAGGAGCAGATGCTGTGCAAATGTTATCGGCTGCAATGCTTAGAGGTAAGGATTTATATGAAAAGATAATAAAAGATCTTCCAGAGATCTTGAGAAAGTATAACTTTAATAGTATAGAGGAAGTTGTAAACACAAAACTTCAAAAGGGTGAAGTTAAATATGAACCAAATCATCCTGTAATTGATGAAGATAAGTGCACAAAGTGTAAGCTTTGTGAAAAGATATGCCCTTATTTTGCAATAGAAGTAAAAGAAATAGTTGAAGTAAATAATGACAAATGCTTTGGATGTGGGCTGTGTGAATCTAAGTGTGCTGTACATGCTATAAGTGGGGTTTTATAGAGAGGAGTGGGGATATTTGAAAATAAAAGAGTATTTAAAGCCAGTAAGTATACAAGAAGCTTATAATCTTGTAAAAAATGAACAAGCTGTTGTAATTGGTGGAGGAGCATTTATAAGACTTGGAGATAGAGAAATACAAAAGGCTCTTGATTTATCAAATTTAAACTTAAGTTTTATAGAAGAAAAAGGTGATGAAATAGAAATAGGAGCTATGACAACTCTAAGAGAAATAGAATGCTCTAAGATCTTAAAAACTGCATTTGATGGAATGCTATCAGATGCAGTTTCTGAAATAGTTGGAGTTCAAATAAGAAATATAGCAACTATAGGTGGAAGCATTTGTGGAAGATATGGTTTTTCTGATGTTATAACTCCGTTAATGGTACTGGATACTTATCTAGAATTTTATAATTTGGGGAGAGTTCCATTAGAAGATTTTTTAGAAAGCAAGTCTAAGATAGATGATATTTTAGTAAAAATAGTTATAAAAAAGGACGGAAAACGTGGAAAGTTTTTAAGTATAAGAAATACAGCCATAGATTTTTCTATACTAAATGTAGCAGTATCAAAAAAAGATAATAAATTTAAAATTGCTGTAGGGGCAAGGCCACTTATGGCAAAGCTTTCAATAGAAGCTATGGAATTTATAAGTAAAGTAGAATTAAGTGAAGAAAATGCTAAAAAGGCCGGGGAGTTAGCTGCGAAACATTTAAGTTTTGGAGAGGATTTAAGAGCTTCTGCGATATATAGAAAAGAACTTTGCAAGGCACTAGTTAAGAGAGGAATCATGGGGGTGATTTAATGAAGATTAATTTAAAGATAAATGGTACTCTACGATTGATTGAAATTGAAGCTCATGAAGTGCTTCATGATGTTTTAAGAAGCTGTGGATTTACAAGCGTTAGAAAAGCTTGTGATACAGGAAATTGTGGGATTTGTACAGTGCTTTTAGACGGCAAACCTGTTCCATCTTGCTCCTACCTTGCAGTAAAGGCAGAAGGTCATGAGGTAACTACTATTGAAGGAGTAGAAAAAGAAGCTGAAGAAATAGCAAAACTTATAACTGCAGAAGGAGCAGAACAATGTGGATTTTGCAGCCCAGGATTTGTACTTACAGTAATAGCTATGAAGAGAGAATTACAGAATCCCACAGTGGATGGTATGAAGAACTATTTAGTAGGAAACTTATGTAGATGCTCAGGATATCAAGGACACTTAAGAGCAGTTAAAAAGTTTATGGGGGTGGACTAAATGAAGGAAGTAAAAAGATCCATACCAAAGTTTGAAGGTATGGGACTTATAAAGGGAAGACCGGCTTATACCAATGATTTAGCACCAGCAAACTCGCTTATAGTTAAGGTTTTAAGAAGCCCTCATGCTTTTGCAAAAATTACGAGCATAAATATAGAAAAAGCTGAAGCACTACCAGGAGTAAGTTTAGTTTTAACCTATAAAAATGTACCAAGAAATATATTTACCCGTGCAGGACAAGGATTTCCAGAACCATCACCTCATGACAAATATATTTTAGATGAGTATGTAAGGTATGTGGGAGATGAAGTAGCTGCTGTAGCTGCAGAAAATGAGAGTATAGCTTTAGAAGCATTAAAGCTTATAGAAGTTGAATATGAAGTATTTGAGCCAGTACTGGATTTTGAAAAGGCAGAGGGACATACCTCCATAATACATCCTGAAAAAGAAGCTCATGAAATGTTTCCCATAGGATTTGAACCTGAGAAAAATATAGCTGCTGCATATAATATGAGCTTTGGAGATTTTGATGAAACATTAAAGAATTGTGAACATGTAGTGAAAGAGACATATTATACTCAAGCTCAAGCTCACACTGCAATGGAAACACATGCATCCTTCGCATACTTAGACTTACATGGAAGACTTACCATTGTATCTTCAACTCAAACACCATATCATGCAAGAAGGCTAGTAGGAAGAGCATTAGATATGCCAATAGATAGAATTCGTGTTATAAAACCTAGAATAGGCGGCGGATATGGTGGAAAGCAAGGATTGCATGGAGAATTCCTAGTTTCCTTAGTAGCTTTAAGAACGGGAAGACCTGCAAAGCTTATATATACTAGAGAAGAAGTATTTGAAGCAACCTACTGCAGGCATGCTATGAAGGTTGAAGTGACTCTTGGTTGTGATAAGGAAGGAAATTTAAAGGCCATAGATATGGAGATCTTATCAAATACAGGAGCTTACGGCGAACATGCTCTTACAGTATTTATGGTAGCAGGTTCTAAAACACTTCCTTTATATAATAAAGTTCTAGCAGGTAAATTTGGAGGAAAAGTAGTATACACTAATTTAACTCCAGCAGGAGCTTATAGAGGATATGGGGCCATACAAGGTAACTTTGCATTAGAATCTGCTGTAGATAAAATGGCAGAAATTATAGGAATGGATCCTATGGAATTTAGAAAGAAAAATATGATAAGACAGGGAGAAGGATCACCTGTATTTAAGATAATGGGAGAAGGTACAGAGGGAGTTGATATGATAATTGACAATTGCAAACTTCCTGAATGTATAGAAAGAGGATTAGAACTTTCAAATTGGAAGGAACAGTATCCAAGGAAACAGATTGCACCAAACAAAGTTAGGGGCATGGGTTGTGCTATTGCAATGCAGGGTTCAGGTATTCCAGCTATAGATATGGGGTCCGCACTATTAAAGTTAAATGATAAGGGATTTTTCAATCTTTTAGTTGGAGCTACAGATTTAGGAACTGGAAGCGATACTATACTTGCTCAAATTGCAGCTGAGACCTTAGGAATTCCCACAGAAAAGATTGTAGTTTATTCTTCAGATACAGATTTAACTCCATATGATGTAGGTGCATATGCATCAAGCACTACCTATGTTTCAGGAAACGCAGTAAAAAGGGCTGCTGAAAATATGAGAAATATGATTATTGATGCAGGAGCAGAAAACTTAGAGGTAGCAGTAGAAGATATAGAATTTGATGGAGAATATATTAAAACCTGTAATGGACAGAAACAAATTAGTTTAGAACAGCTTTCGGTGGAGCTTTATTATAATAAACATCATAAACAGTTAATAGCATCAGGCTCTTTCTCAGGAGAAATTTCACCAGCTCCATTTATGGCAGGATTTGCGGAAGTAGAGGTTGATACAGAAACAGGTAAAGTTGATTTGATTAACTATACAGCTGTAGTTGATTGTGGAACTACAATAAACCCAAATCTTTGTCGTATACAGGTAGAAGGTGGACTTATGCAAGGAATTGGCATAGCAATGTTTGAAAAAGTTAAGCATACAGAAAAAGGTAAGCTTTTGACCAATAATTATATGACTTATAATATTCCAACAAGAAAAGATGTAGGAAAACTTACTGTAGAGTTTATAGACAGCTTTGAACCTACAGGACCTCATGGAGCAAAATCTGTAGGAGAAATAGGAATAGATACTCCACCAGCAGCCATAGCAAATGCTATATATAATGCAGTAGGAGTAAGAATTCAAAAGCTTCCAATAACATCTGAAGATGTGCTTTTGGAAATGAAAAAATAGGCACTGAGGAGAGGGGTAATCTTAAGTGAGTAGAGAAGGAATAATTTTAGCGGCAGGTTTGTCCTCGAGAACTAAGACATTTAAAATGCTTTTACCCTTAAACGGTAAGAGTGTTATTGAAAACACCATAGATAATATGCTTGAGTTTTCGCAAAGGGTAATAGTTGTAGGAGGTTATAAGATAGAACTTTTACAGCCTATTATTCAAAAATACAGAAATGTAGAGCTTATATTTAATGAAAATTATCAGGAAGGAATGTTTAGCTCTGTTAAGTGCGGAATTAAAGCTGTGAGAGAAGATGAATTTTTCTTTACTCCGGGGGATTATCCTCTTATTTCTAAGGATGTGTATTCAAAAATTCTAAGTAAAACTGGTGATATAATAATCCCTACATATAAGGGGAGAAAGGGGCATCCAATACTCATAAAGAGTAAGTTTATAAAGGAAATACTTCAAGAAGGTAAATATGAAACTTTAAGAGATTTCATAAATATCCAAAATCCAAGTTTTATAGAGGTTAATCATAAAGAAATACTTATGGACATAGATACTATAGAAGATTATAAGAAAGCTTTGAAAAATTTAGGGGAAGATTAAGGGGGTGCAGTTTTATATGAAATGCATCAGTGAATCCATAAAAAGATTTGATACAGAAGACAAGATTTCTGGTAAGGCTAAATATATAGGGGATTATAAATTCCATAATATGCTTTATGCGAAAACATTAAGATCTACCGAACCAAGAGCTAAAATAAAAAGCATAAAGTATCCAGAATTTCCTGAAGGGTATTATGTAGTAGATAAAAATGATGTTCCTGGAGAAAATGGAGTGAAAATTATAACCTATGAAGAACCTTTTTTTGCAAAGGATATTGTAAATTATGTAGGGGAGCCTATTTCATTAATAGTAGGACCGGATAAAAGTATAATTTCAGATATAATTTCAAATACAAAGGTAAACTATGAAGCCCTAGACCCTATTTTAACATTAGAAGAATCCTTAGAATGTAAAAAGGAATCAATGTATAAAGATAATAATTGCTTTGTAGAATTTGAGTATTCAAAAGGAAATTTAGGAAAAGTGAAGAAAAATGCAAGCTATGTTATAGAAGGGGAATATGAAACAGGATATCAAGAGCAACTTTACTTAGAACCACAAGGAGTAATAGGTACTTATAAGGATGGAAAAGTTACTGTGTATGGTTCTATTCAGTGTCCATATTATGTTAAAAATGCCTTAATAGATGCTTTGAAATTACCAGAAGATAAGGTTCAAATTGTGCAAGCCACAACAGGGGGAGCTTTTGGGGGAAAAGAAGATTATCCTTCATTAATAGGAGGTCATGTAGCTTTTGCAGCATTAAAAACTAAGAAACCAGTACAACTTATATTTGATAGAAATGAAGACTTAGAATGTACTCCTAAGAGACACCCAAGTAAGATTAAAATTAAAAGCTATCTAGATCAAAATTACATGATAATTGGTAGAGAGGCAGATATAAGTTTAGACGGCGGAGCTTATGAAGGACTTTCAAGTGTAGTACTTCAAAGAACTATGTTTGCTGTAATTGGAGTCTATAATGTAGAAAATGTAAATATTAAAGGAAGAGTTATGGCCACAAATACTGTGGTTACAGGAGCTTTTAGAGGATTTGGAGCACCACAGGCTTTCTTTGCAGAGGAAATGCATATGGAACATATTGCAAAGAAATTAGGTATTGATTCATTAGAATTTAAACTAAAAAACATGGTAAAACAAGGTGATAAATCTTCAACAGGAGGAGTATTTAGAGATAAAATAAGAATGCCTGAAATGGTTGAAAGAGCTATACAGATGTCAGGATATAAAGATAAAAAACAAGTATTTAAAAATAATAAGAAAGATGGAAAACTTAATGGAATTGGAATATCACTATTTTTCCACGGTGGAGGCTTTACTGGCAGTGGAGAAAGAGATCATATAAAGGCTAAAGTTAAACTTGTAAGATACCCTGATAATAAAGTAGAAATACTAATAGCTAATGTAGAAATGGGTCAGGGGACTCAAACAGCACTGCGAAAGATAGTTGCTCATACTTTAAATGTACCAGTAAACACTATAATTTATGAAAACCCTGATACAGATAGAGTTCCTGATTCAGGACCTACAGTTGCATCTCGCACTACAGTTGTAGTTGGAAAACTTTTAGAAGAAGCAGCTTCAAAACTTAAAGCAAGGTGGAACGAAGAAGGGCAAATAGAAACGGAAGCAAATTACAAATTTCCAGAGATTTATTCTTGGGATGGAGATAATTTCATAGGTGATGCATATAACTCATATTCTTGGGGAGTAAATGTGGTGGAAGTAGAGGTTGATTCACTAACTTATTTACCAGATATAAAAGGAGTATGGTCAGTATTTGATATAGGTTGTGCTATAGATGACAGAATAGTCAGAGGACAAATTGAAGGTGGAATGCTTCAGGGGTTAGGCTATGGCGGCATAGAAGTTATGGAAATCAGGAATGGACGCATAATGCAGAAGACCAGCAGTGACTATACAATTCCAACTATTAAAGATGCTCCTAAAATTGAAAATGAACTTATATGTGAGCCTTACTTTAATGGCCCATTTGGAGCAAAGGGGCTTGGAGAGTTAACACTTATAGGTGCAGCACCAGCTTATGCACTAGCTATTCAAGATGCAATAGATAAAAATATTTATAAAATTCCAGTGAGACCTGAACATTTAATGGGGGTGATGGAAAATGAGCAAAATTAGCTTTGTTTTAAACTTTGAAAAGGTAGAAATAGATACAAATCCCCTAAGAAGGCTGTTAGATGTACTAAGAGAAGATTTTAATTTAACAGGGCATAAGGAAGGTTGTGGCGAAGGAGAATGTGGAGCTTGCTCAATTATCATTGATGGAAGACTTATAAATTCATGTTTAATGCCCATTGGAAGGATAGAGGGCAAGGAAGTTTTAACCATTGAAGGTATTCAAAGCACAAATAAATACGAAGTTCTAAAGGAAGCATTTGAAGAAGCAGGAGCAGTACAATGTGGCTTTTGTACTCCTAGTATGATAATGGCCACAGAAGTACTATTAAGAAATAATTCAAAACCTACAATAGATGAAATAAAGGAAGGGCTTTCAGGGAATCTATGTAGATGTACAGGGTATAACATGATAATAGAAGCGGTACAAATGGCAGCAAAAAGAGGTGACGGACTATGGTAGAAATATATAAACCTAAAACATTAAAAGAAGCTCTTCAAATATTGAATAAAGAGCAAGTAGTAATATTTGCTGGTGGAACAGATCTTATGGTTAAAAGAAAACAATGGTCAGGAATGACACCTAAATTTCAAAAAGCAATAGTATTTATAGCAGATATTCATGAGCTTAAGAAAATAGAAAGAAGTGAAGATAAGCTTACAATAGGAAGTGCTGTAACCTATACTGAACTTATTGAAAGTACAGTTATTCCTGAATATATGAGAAGTATATTTAGTGGGGTGGCATCACCTGCAATAAGAAATATGGGAACTATAGGTGGAAATATAGGAAATTCATCGCCAGTAGGAGATACACTTCCTTTACTATATGCCTTAGAAGCAAAATTAAATTTACAAGCGGAAACTTCAAAAAGACAAATAGATATAAAAGATTTTATATTAGGACCAGGAGTAAATGATTTAAAGGAAGAAGAATTAATAACTTCTATAGAGATACCTTTGAAGGATTTTAGCGTTAAAGATTATCATAAAGTAGGAACTCGTAAATCAACAGCGCTTGCAAAGCTATCATTCCTTGGTATAGCTGAAATTAAGGACAATAAAATTCATGATATAAGAATTTCATTTGGAGCAGTAGCTCCAACAATAGTGAAATCTAAAGAAATAGAAAATAGAGTTGTTGCACAATCATTAAATGGTGAAGAGATAGATAGAAATGAATTAATAAAACTATATGACAAACTTATAAGACCAATTGACGACCAAAGATCTACTAAAGATTATAGAAAAGCTGTTTGTTTAAATTTACTTAATAGTTTTCTAGATAAAATAATAAAATAAGGTTTAAGGTCATTATGATAATTCTAACTAAAATAGAATTATCAATGTGATAAGCAATTTCTCTTTCATACTAATTTTTTTAAGGTTATAATCTTCAATTTTAGTTATCAATTTGGTAAGTATTATCATATTGATAACTATTTCTTATGATTTTTCTGTGTATAAAACTATTATGCCATTATAAAGTAAAGAATAAAGCACTATAAAGCTTTTAAAAGATTATATTTTGATAGAATTACACAAAAATTTTTGCTTTATTGTTAAAGCTAATAATGTAACAAATTATTGGCATGGTTAATGCTTCTAAATAAATTATGATATCAGATACTAGAGATTAAAGTAGGTAACTTATCACTAATAGCTTGTTACTAAAAAGGGGGAAGGTAATATGGATATAAAATATAAAAGTAATGGCAAATGTCGAAGTGGAAATTTTAAAAGGACTTTGGTAAGAGACTTTGAAATGGATGAAATAAAAAAGGTGAATAAATTTCACGAAAGCTTTGAAGTTTATAATAAAACTCCACTAGCAAGACTTGATAATTTAGCTAAAAACTTAGGAGTGAAAAACATATTTGTAAAGGATGAGTCCTATAGATTTGGATTAAATGCATTTAAAGTACTAGGAGGTTCCTATGCTATAGGAAAGCTTCTTGCAAAAAAACTTGGTGTAGATATTTCAGATGTAAGCTTTGAATATCTAAGAAGTGAGGAAGTTAAAAATAAGATAGGACAAATTACCTTAACTACTGCAACAGATGGAAATCATGGAAGAGGAGTTGCTTGGGCAGCACAGCAGCTGGGACAAAAAGCTGTTGTTTATATGCCAAAGGGATCATCACTCACCAGATTAAATAATATAAAGGCGACTGGAGCAGAGGCTTATATAACTGATTTAAATTATGATGATGCAGTGAGACTTTCACTTGAAAATGCTAAAAAATACGGATGGGAAATAGTTCAAGATACTGCTTGGGAAGGATATGAAGAAATTCCACTTTGGATTATGCAAGGTTATGCAACTATGATGGTAGAAGCAGTAGAGCAATTAAAAGAAGCAGGAACTCAAAAGCCAACCCATGTATTTATACAGGCAGGGGTTGGTGCACTTGCCGGAGCAGTTCAGGGGTTTTTAACTGCATATTATGGTGAGGATAGGCCAATAACTGCAATAGTCGAGCCCAATTTAGCAGATTGTATATATAGGTCAGCTGTAAATGGAAAAATGACTAATGTTACAGGAGATATGCCTACTATAATGGCGGGACTTGCTTGTGGAGAGCCAAATCCAATTGGATGGAATATACTTGATGCATATACTGATATGTTTGTATCCTGTGAAGATTATGTGGCAGCAGAGGGGATGAGAGTTCTTGGTAATCCATTAAGAGATGATAGAAAAGTAATATCTGGAGAGTCTGGAGCAGCACCTGCAGGATTTATGTATTGCATACTTAAAGATGAGAAATATAAGGAAATAAGAGAAGCCCTTAGTATAGATGAAAACTCCTCAATACTTGTAATAAGTACGGAAGGAGATACAGACCCAGATAATTATAGAAAAATAGTATGGGATGGAGCCTATCCTTATCCTGAAGAATAAGGTGATTTTATGAAACTATTAATAAAAAATGGCACTATAGTAACTGCTAGTGACATATATAAAGGTGATATATATTCTGAGAATGGAATCATTAAAGAGATAGGAACCAATATCGAATACACAGCAGATGAAATTATTGATGCGGAGGGTAAGTATGTAGTTCCAGGTGGTGTAGATGTTCATACTCACTTAAATCTAGATGTAGGATTTGCAAGGGCAAATGATGACTTTTATACAGGTACGGTTGCCGCAGCCTGTGGAGGAACGACTTCAATTGTAGACCACATGGGCTTTGGTCCAAAGTGGTGCAACTTAAAGCATCAAGTGAGTGTATATCATGAGTATGCAGATAAGAATGCAGTAATTGACTATAGCTTTCATGGAGTTATTCAACACGTGGATGAAGGTATATTACAAGAAATGAAGACTATAGTTGAAGAAGAAGGAATACCAAGCTTTAAAATTTACATGACATATGATTATAGAGTAAACGATGTAGAAGCCTTTAAGGTATTAGAAACGCTTAAAGGGCTAGGAGGGATAACTACTGTTCATCCTGAAAATCATGAAATAGTAAATTATTTTAGGGAAAAGTTCGTAAAGGAAGGAAAGGTAGCCCCTATTTACCATGCACTAAGCAGACCTGAAAGGTGTGAATCTGAGGCAATAAATAGAATGATAGATTTAGCTTATATGGCAGGTGATGCTCCACTTTATATAGTCCACTTAACTAATAAAGATGGGTTAAAGCATATAAAAAGGGCACAAAGGAGAGGACAAAAGGTATTTGCAGAAACTTGTATACAGTATCTTTTGTTAGATATAGATAGGTATAATGAGCCAAATAATGAAGGACTTAAATATATAATGAGTCCTCCTCTTAGAGATAAGAAAAATCAAGGGGCATTATGGCAGGGGATAAGAGAGGGTAATATACAGGTAGTAGCTACAGATCATTGCCCATTTAGTTTTAATAAAGATAAGCAAATGGGAAGGAACGATTTCACAAAATGCCCTAATGGAGCGCCAGGAATTGAAGAAAGAATTCCACTTATGTTTTCGGAGGGAGTTGTGAAGGGGAGAATAAGCATAAATAAATTTGTGGAAGTATGCTCAACAAATCCTGCAAAGATATTTGGGCTTTATCCTAAAAAGGGAACTATACAAGTTGGATCAGATGCTGACATAGTAATTATAGATCCTGATAAGGAAGTGAAGTTAAGTAAAGATATGTTGCATGAAAATGTGGATTATACTGCTTATGAAGGATTTAAGCTTAAAGGATATCCTATATATACAATAGCCAGAGGAGAAATAGTAGTAAAAGATAATAAGTTTGTAGGCAAAAAGGGGTATGGAAATTTTATGAAAAGAGTAAAAAATTATTACTAGGGAAACACCTCAAAGAATTGAGATGTAATGATTTACAACAAAATTATAAATTTTTATAAATCATGTAAAAACATTAGGGGGTATGGAATATGTCAAAGGATTATAAAGCAGAGGAGATATTAAAGCTTTCTGAGGAATACAAGCAAGATATGAGCAAATTTTTAAGAGATATGATTTCAATTCCAAGTGAAAGTACACAGGAAAGAGAAGTAGTTTTACGTATTAAAGAGGAAATGGAAAAGGTAGGCTTTGATAAAGTAGAAATAGATCCTATGGGAAATGTACTTGGCTATATTGGACATGGAAAGCACATAATAGCTATGGATGCACATATAGACACAGTGGGAATTGGTGATCCAAATCTTTGGCACTATAATCCATATGAAGGATATGAAGATGAAGAGATTATAGTTGGTAGAGGTGCAACAGATCAAGAAGGCGGTATGGCTTCGATGGTTTATGCAGGCAAGATAATAAAGGATTTAGGACTCGAAGATGATTATACATTAATTGTTACAGGTACAGTTCAAGAAGAAGACTGTGATGGATTATGCTGGCAGTATATTATAAATGAAGATAACATAAGACCTGAGTTTGTAGTATCAACTGAGCCAACCTCATGCAACATATATAGAGGACAAAGGGGAAGAATGGAAATCAAGGTTACAACTAAGGGGATAAGCTGTCATGGCTCGGCACCAGAAAGAGGAGACAACGCTATATTTAAAATGGCTCCAATACTTATTGAACTAAGAGCTTTAGCAGAAAACTTACATTATGATGAGTTCTTAGGAAAAGGATCGCTTACAGTATCAGAAGTATTTTTCTCATCACCATCTAGATGTGCTGTAGCAGATGGATGTACAGTTTCAATAGATAGAAGATTAACAGATGGGGAAACCTGGCAAGGTGCTTTAGAAGAAATAAGGAACCTTCCAGCAGTGAAGGCAGCTAAGGCCGAAGTTTCAATGTATGATTATGCCAGAGCTTCTTATACAGGACTTGTATATCCAACAGAGTGCTATTTCCCAACTTGGGTATTACCAGAAGAGCACCCAGTATGTGAAACACTAGTGGAAGGATATAAAAAGTTATTTAGATCTGAACCATTAGTAGATAAATGGACATTTTCAACTAATGGAGTATCTATTATGGGGAGATATGGAATACCATGCATAGGATTTGGTCCAGGACATGAAGATCAAGCTCATGCACCAAATGAGAAGAATTGGAAGAGTGAACTTGTAAAATGTGCAGCTATGTATGCAATAATTCCGATATTATATGTTAAAGAGCATGCAAGTAAATAAGAGGGGGATATAAAAATGCAAACAGTATTTAGGGGAAGACACTTTATAACATTACAGGATTACACAAATGAAGAAATAGAAACAATGCTAGATGTATCCTATGATTTAAAGAGAAAATTTGCAATGGGAATAGATACTCCATATTTACCACATAAGACAATGTTTTTAATGTTCTTTGAACAATCTACAAGAACAAGAAATTCTATGGAAGCGGGAATAGCTCAACTTGGAGGACATGCAAATTACTTAGATACAAGTACAATGCAAGTATCCCATGGAGAAAGTGCAAAGGATACAGCAGTAATACTTTCAAGATTTGGTCATGGAATAGCTTGTAGAAACTGTTTCTGGGAAGAAGGAAATAAATATATAACTGAAATGGCAAAGCACTCATCAGTTCCAATATTCAATTTGCAATGTGATTTATATCATCCAATGCAGGCATTAGCAGACCTTATGACCATGGAGGAGAAGTTTAAAAATACTAAAAAACTAAAGGTATCAATAATTTGGGCATATGCAACAACACACAAGAAACCAATATCTGTGCCATTAAGTCAAGTGTTGCTTTTCCCAAGGTTTGGAATGGACGTAACTCTTGCATATCCAAAGGGATATGAATTACCAGATTGGGTAATAGAAAAGGCAAAAGTTTATGCAGCACAATATGGTGGCAGCGTAACACTTACTAATAACATGGAAGAAGCATATAAGGATGCAGATGTAGTAATACCAAAGAATTGGGGGAACTGGGTAACAAATCAAAGTAAAGATGTTATAGATGACCTGCTTGAAGCAAACAAGGCATGGAAATGTACAGAGGAAATGATGGCACTTACAAAACCAAATAGCATATATATGCACGCATTACCAGCAGATAGAAAAAATGAAGTTGTGGATTCAGTAATAGATGGACCACACTCTGTAATATATGATGAGGCAGAAAATAGAATTCATACAGCCAAGGCAGTTATGACTTTACTTATGGGCGGAAAGTAAAGTAGTAATTAGGGTGTAGGTTTAGAGATTAGTTGATTATAACAGGCGGTGATTTTCAATGAAGAAGTTATTAAAAGGCTTGAGTAAAGTTGTAACTTTTGATGATAAGGATAGTATTTTTGATGGCTATGACATTTTGATTAATGATAGGGTAATTGAGAAGATAGATAAAGATATTAAGCCGGAGATGGACATGGAGGTTATAGATTGTAGAGGACTTCTAGCTATGCCTGGTTTTGTAAATACCCATCATCATTTATACCAAACTTTATTTAGGGGTATAGATGAAGTTCAAGAAAAGCCCCTTTTCCCATGGCTTGTTGGGCTTTATGAATTTTGGAAGCATATAGGTCCAGAGGCTGTATATTATGGAGGAATGGTTGGATTTAGTGAACTTTTGAGAACGGGTTGTACAACAACGATGGATCATCATTATGTATTTCCAGAAAATAAACCATCTACCTTAATAGATGAACAGATAAGAGCAGCTAAGGAAATAGGGATAAGATTTCATGCCACAAGAGGTTCGATGTCGCTTGGGAAAAGTAATGGAGGACTACCACCAGATAGCGTAGTTCAAAGTGGAGATAGGATACTTGAGGACAGTGAAAGACTTATAAATAAATACCATGATAAAGAAGATTTAGCTATGACAAGGATAGCACTAGCACCATGCTCACCATTTTCTGTAACTGAAGATTTAATGATTAAATCTCAAGAACTTGCAAGAAAAAATGGGGTTATGCTTCATACTCATTTAGCAGAAACAAAGGATGAAGAAAGATTTTGCTTAGAAATGTACGGAAGAAAGCCAGTGGAGCTTATGGAAAGTGTAGGATGGCTTGGTGAAGACGTATGGTTTGCTCATGTAATTCATGTAAATGAAGAGGAAATGAAAAAGCTTAAGGGATCAGGGGTAGCTCATTGTCCATCTTCAAATATGAAATTAAATAGTGGTATATGTCCTACTACAGATCTACTAAAGGCAGGAGTGAAGGTTAGCATAGCAGTGGATGGAAGTGCTTCAAATGATGGGTCAAATATGTGGGAAGAAGTTAGACGTGCTTATCTTTTAAATCACTTAAAATATGGTACTGAGGGGCTAGATGCTTATAATATACTAAGACTTGCAACTAGGGGAGGGGCAGAGGTGCTGGGAAGATATGATATTGGTATACTTGAAGGTGGAAAGGCTGCAGATATAGTACTTTATGATTTAGACGACGTAGCTTATGCAGGATGCCATAATCCGTTAGTAGGATTAGTTACCTGTGGAAACACAAGTTTGGTTAAGATGACCATGGTAAATGGAAGGATAGTTGTAAAAGACGGCGAATTATTAACTGTGAATACAAAAAGTGTAAGAAAAGAAGCACATAAAATTGCAGAAGATATAGTTAAAATTGAGAGAAATAAAAGGTAAAAAGACGGGGGGATGCTCTATGGCTAAAGTTATTTCAATTAATATTAGTGAAAAAAAAGGAGTTATAAAAAATCCTATAGAAAAGGGATTTTTTAAAAAGGATTTTGGGCTAGAAGGTGACGCTCATGGAGGGAATTGGCACAGACAGGTAAGTCTTTTAGCTGAAGAAAGTATAGATAAAATGAAAGAACTAGGGCTAAGTGAGCTGACCCCTGGGGTATTTGCAGAAAACATAACTACCAAAGGAATAATTCTTTATACATTACCTATAGGCACAAAACTCAAAATAGGTGAAGTAGTTATGGAAGTCACTCAAATAGGAAAAGAGTGTCATAGTGGATGCCAAATAAGTAAGATTACAGGAAAGTGCATAATGCCAAGAGAAGGTATATTTGCACGGATATTAGAACAAGGCTACATACAAGCCGGGGATGAAGTTAAGATAGTTTAAGTAAAAGATTGGGGGATATAAAAATGCAAACAGTATTTAGGGGAAGACACTTTATAACATTACAGGATTACACAAATGAAGAAATAGAAACAATGCTAGATGTATCCTATGATTTAAAGAGAAAATTTGCAATGGGAATAGATACTCCATATTTACCACATAAGACAATGTTTTTAATGTTCTTTGAACAATCTACAAGAACAAGAAATTCTATGGAAGCGGGAATAGCTCAACTTGGAGGACATGCAAATTACTTAGATACAAGTACAATGCAGGTATCCCATGGAGAAAGTGCAAAGGATACAGCAGTAATACTTTCAAGATTTGGTCATGGAATAGCTTGTAGAAACTGTTTCTGGGAAGAAGGAAATAAATATATAACTGAAATGGCAAAGCACTCATCAGTTCCAATATTCAATTTGCAATGTGATTTATATCATCCAATGCAGGCATTAGCAGACCTTATGACCATGGAGGAGAAGTTTAAAAATACTAAAAAACTAAAGGTATCAATAATTTGGGCATATGCAACAACACACAAGAAACCAATATCTGTGCCATTAAGTCAAGTGTTGCTTTTCCCAAGGTTTGGAATGGACGTAACTCTTGCATATCCAAAGGGATATGAATTACCAGATTGGGTAATAGAAAAGGCAAAAGTTTATGCAGCACAATATGGTGGCAGCATAACACTTACTAATAACATGGAAGAAGCATATAAGGATGCAGATGTAGTAATACCAAAGAATTGGGGGAACTGGGTAACAAATCAAAGTAAAGATGTTATAGATGACCTGCTTGAAGCAAACAAGGCATGGAAATGTACAGAGGAAATGATGGCACTTACAAAACCAAATAGCATATATATGCACGCATTACCAGCAGATAGAAAAAATGAAGTTGTAGATTCAGTAATAGATGGACCGCACTCTGTAATATATGATGAGGCAGAAAATAGAATTCATACAGCTAAAGCTGTAATGACACTTTTGATGGGTGGAAAATAGAATCTTGATTTTTAGTAGTAATTTTCTTTGTAAAGTCATAAATAAAATGAAAATTACTACTAAAACTTTCTTTGAATTGTATAGTTAAAATAAAGGGGGATCTTTATGAAAATTGTTATAGCACTTGGTGGAAATGCACTTCAGGCAAACCCAAAGGATTTAACATCAGAGGCACAGCTTTTTACAAGTAGAGAAACAGCTAAATCATTGGTTGATTTAATTGAAGAAGGGCATACTGTAGCAATTGTACATGGCAATGGACCACAAGTTGGACAAATAATAAATACTCTAGAAACTGCAAACAAAGCATCAGGGTCACAAATTCCTGTTATGCCTTTTGATGTTTGTGGAGCCTTTTCCCAAGGATATATTGGATATCACTTGCAAAAGAGTATAGAAGAAGAATTGAAAAGAAGAGGAATAAAAAAGCCTGTAGGAACGGTTATAACCCAGATGCTAGTAGATAAAGAGGATTCTGGTTTTAAAAATCCAACCAAACCTATAGGTTCTTTTTATAGTAAAGAGGAAGCAGAAAAACTTATTAAAGAAAAAGGATATGTGATGAAAGATGATGCAGGTAGAGGATGGAGAAGGGTTGTTGCATCCCCAAAGCCAATTGATATAGTTGAAAAAGAAATTATTCATACTATGATAAGTTCAGGTATGATTACAATATCCTGCGGGGGTGGCGGAATACCTGTAATATATGAAGAAGACAGGATAGAAGGAATTGCTGCTGTAATAGATAAGGATTTTGCAGCAGAAAAGTTGGCTGAAGTAATAGATGCAGATATACTTTTAATATTAACTGCAGTAGATAAGATTTGTGTAAATTATAATAAATTTAATCAAAAGGAAATTTCAAATATAAATATAGATAAATTAAATGAATATATAGAAGAAGGCCAATTTGCACCAGGAAGTATGCTACCTAAAGTAGAGGCAGCTAAAAAATTTGTGCAATTTGATAAGAATAAAATAGCTATAATAGCATCATTAAGTAAAGCAATGGAAGCATTGAATGAAACAAGTGGCACAAGAATAGTCAGATAATTCAGTTGAGAAATTTCTTTATAAAGGATATAATACTATTAAGTAACAAATGCGTATATATATGGGGGTATAGATATGAAACAAGTCAAAGTTGAAGATGCTATAGGAATGATAGTTGGACATGATTTGACTAAAATTGTACCGGGAGAATTCAAAGGAGCTGCATTTAAAAAAGGACATATAATTAAAAAAGAAGATATACCCATGTTAAAAAGCATGGGTAAAAATCATATAAATGTTGTAGAAATAAATGAGGGAGAGCTTCATGAAAATGAAGCAGCAGAAAGAATAGTACTATCGGTAGCAGGAGAAGAATTATATTACGGAGATCCTAAAGAAGGTAAGATTGAGCTAAAGGCTAAGAATAGAGGCATCGTAAAGGTTAACATAGAAGCATTAAAAGAAATAAATAATATAGACCAGATAATAGTAGCTACTCTTCATAATAATACTTTGGTAGAAAAGGATCAAGCTGTAGGAGCTACAAGGACTATTCCTCTTGTAATAAAAGAGAACAAGATAGTAAAGGTTGAAGAAATTGGAAGATTAAATAACAAAGATATAATAAATATAAAGCCTCTTAAAGCTTTGAAAATTGGAGTCGTAGTTACAGGGACTGAAGTATTTGAGGGAGTGATTAAAGACAGATTTGCACCAGTGTTAGTTGATAAAGTAAAGGGATATGGAAGTACACTTATTGATTTAGTATATGCTCCAGATAATAGGGAAGTAATAAAAAATGAAATAGAAAAGTTAATTAAAAATGGAGCAGAAGTAGTGCTTGTATCTGGCGGAATGTCTGTAGATGCGGATGATGTAACCCCTCTGGCAATAGAAGATACAGCAACAGAAGTGATATCCTATGGAGTACCTGCTCTTCCAGGAAACATGCTTATGATTGCATATAGAGGAGAGTGTGCCATATTTGGAATACCAGGAGCTGCAATGTACTTTAAAACCACTACTTTAGATATTCTTCTCCCAAGAGTACTAGCAGGGGAAAAAATAAGGAGAGAAGAGATAGTAGAATTAGGGCATGGTGGTTATTGTCCAATGTGTAAAGAATGTACATATCCAAATTGTCACTTTGGAAAGTAAGAAATGGGGGTACAAATAATGAGGGCTGGGATAATTACTGTAAGCGATAAAGGAGCAAGAGGAGAAAGAGAAGATATAACGGGAAAGGTTTTAAAAGAAATGCTTATTAAAGAAGAGTATGACGTATGCTATTATAATATAGTTCCAGATGAAATTGATCAAATAAGTAATGAAATAGTAAACTGTTGTTATGAATTAGATATAGATTTACTGCTTACAAATGGAGGGACAGGCTTTGCTAAAAGGGATGTAACTCCAGAAGCTACATTAAAAGTTATTGATAAGGAAGTTCCAGGAATTCCAGAAGCTATGAGAATGGAAAGTCTTAAGATAACTCCCAAAGCAATACTTACAAGAGGGATAGCTGGAATAAGGGGAAATACTCTTATAATAAATTTACCAGGAAGCCCTAAAGGTGCATCGGAAAATTTACAAGTAGTACTCCCAGCATTAAAACATGGGATAGAAATTTTAAAAGGTGAAGCAAGTGAATGTGCTAGATGATAACTAGGCAAGGGGGATAGGTATGATAGATAAGCATGGAAGAATAATAAATTATTTAAGAGTCTCATTAACAGATAAGTGCAATTTAAGATGCATATATTGTATGCCTGAAATATGTCTAAAATCAAATAAAGAAAATCCCCCACAGCTTAAAATTAATAATGTGATTAAGATGATAAATGCTGTTTCAAAGCTTGGAATAGAGAAGATAAGATATACGGGTGGAGAACCACTTGTTGTGAAAAATATAGATAAACTTATATATGAAACGCATAAAATAAATGCAATAAAAGATATAGCACTAACTACAAATGGAATATTTTTAGAAGAGATGATTTATGACCTGAAAGTTGCAGGGTTAAACCAAATAAACATAAGTCTAGATACATTAAGAAGTGATAGATATAAAAAAATAACTCGTGGTGGAGAATTAAATAAGGTATTTAAAGCTTTAGAAAAATCTTTAGGTCTTGGCTTTAAAGCCGTTAAAATAAATACAGTGCTTTTAAAAGGAATTAATGATGATGAAATAAGAGATTTCATCAACTTAACAAAAGAGTATCCAATTCATGTACGGTTTATAGAGCTTATGCCATTAGGAGAGGGTATTAAATATTATGATAAGTTTTCTATGACGTCAAGAGAAGTTTTACAAAGGTTTCCTGAGCTTATACAAGAAAAGAGGAATGAAGTTTCTACTGCAGAGATATATACATTAAAAAATGCAATTGGAAAGGTAGGATTTATAAGTCCACTAAGCTGTAAGTTTTGCGATAGTTGTAATAAGATAAGGTTGACATCAGAGGGGAAAATAAAGCCTTGTCTTCATTCAGATGAGGAAATAGATATAATGCCATATTTAGATAATGAAAAAGAGCTTTTAAGTAGAATAGGATATTCAATAATGGAAAAACCAAAGGAGCATCATATTGAAGAAGTACATAAAACAAATACACATAGAATGATGTTTCAAATAGGAGGATAACTATGCAAAAGGACAAACTTACACATATAAATGAGCAAGGAAGAGCAAGAATGGTGGATGTAAGTTCTAAGGAAATTACTGAAAGAGAAGCAGTCGCTTATGCATGTATTTATATGAAAAATGGAACTTTAATGAGAATAAAGGAAGGAAGCATAAAAAAGGGAGATGTACTTTCTGTATCTCAAGTAGGCGGAATAATGGCATGCAAAAATACATGGAACATTATACCTATGTGCCATAATATAAATTTATCTTCTTGTGATGTAAATTTTAATTTAGATGAAGAAAATAATAAAGTTGATATATATGTAACCACTAAAACCATGTCACAAACCGGCGTGGAAATGGAAGCACTTACAGCGGCATCTGTAGCAGCACTTACCATATATGATATGTGCAAGGCAATAGATAGGGAAATGACAATAACAGATGTAAAACTTTTAAAAAAAACTGGGGGAAAATCAGGGGATTTTGTTAGAGAGTAAATTGAAGATTCTAGTATAAATTCTTTTAAATATAAGCAAATTAATAATGTACTTAATTATATTTAAAAGGAGTGATTTATATGGCAAAGAAAGGTATGACAAGACCAGCACCAGATAATATGCCAGGTAAAAGAGTTAAGAAAAGAAACAATAATGAACAAAACCAGGTTGTAGAAACAAAAAAATAATGAAGGATGAGTGTATATATGACTACTCATGAAATTTTTTTAGAAATTACTAAGCATCTTATGGAGGATGAAAAACCTTCTATATATTTAAATGAACTTGCAAAAAGAGAAGTGTTTAATGAATACCCTTTTAAACTACTTAAGGCTATGATAAAAACAGAGCAAAGCCCAACTCATCATCCTGAAGGCTCTGTGTGGAATCATACAATGATGGTAGTTGATGCTGCGGCAAAGGAAAAAAGTTTAAGTGAACACCCTAAAGTATTTATGTGGGGGGCACTTCTTCATGATATAGGTAAGCCACCAACTACTAAACTTAGAAAGGGTAGACTAACTTCCTATGATCATGATAAGGAAGGTAAAAAGCTTGCAGAGGAATTTTTAAGATGTTTTACAAATGATGAAGATTTTATAGAAAAAGTAGTGGCATTTGTAAGATGGCATATGCAGCCATTGTTTGTAGCTAAAAATTTACCCTTTGCAGATATAGATAAGATGTCTGAGGAAATTGATTTAGATGAAATAGCTCTTCTTTCTCTTTGTGATAGGCTTGGAAGAGGGGAAATGACAGAAGAAAAGATAGAAAAAGAAAAAAACCACGTAGAAGAGTTTAGGCATAAGGTTGAGGAAAAACTTGCTAAAGCATGCAAATAAGTAATAAAGTCCCTTGGCAATAAATACAATTAACTATAAAGCATAGGATTTTTTATAAATAAATGATATAATTGCTTTAGAGGATCTTATATAGTTACTATTTATATAAGGGGGCTTTATATGTTAGATGGAAAAAAGGTTAGAGAGTATAGGCTAAGGCTCGGATATACCGCAGCAGACGTGGAAATACTTACGAGAAACCCGAGATTTGAAACATCTATATCTAAATCTTATCTTGAGGAACTTGAGAGAGGAGATAAGAAAAACCCCAGTCTTCAGAAGATAGTGGTTTTAGCAAGTATACTTTGCTGTAAAGTAGATGATTTGTTATTACAGGCTTGTTAAGACTTTTAAAAACATATGTGTATAAAATAGGCGATGTTTAATTAAACATCGCCTTAAATGGCTAATGAAAGCTTTATATAAATAAGGCTTTGAAAATAAAGGAGGAATACATAATGACAAAGAATCCAATTGTTACTTTTACTATGGAAAATGGAGATGTAATGAAAGCTGAATTATATCCAGAGGTTGCACCAAATACAGTGAAGAATTTTATAAGTCTTATAAATAAAGGATTTTATAATGGACTTACATTTCACAGAATCATACCTGGATTTATGATACAGGGAGGATGTCCAGAGGGAACTGGAATGGGTGGTCCAGGATATGGTATAAAGGGAGAATTTAAGAGAAACGGCGTAAAAAATGATTTGAAGCATACAGAAGGTGTACTTTCAATGGCAAGAGCAGGACACCCTGATTCAGCTGGAAGTCAGTTCTTTATAATGGTAGCAGCAGCTCCACACTTAGATGGAGATTATGCAGCATTTGGAAAGCTAATAGAAGGAATGGACTTAGCAAAAATGATAGTTAAAGTTCCTGCAGATTACATGGATAAACCATTAGAACCACAGGTTATGAAAGAAGTAACTGTAGATACTTTTGGTGAACAATATGGGGAACCTGAAACTGTTTAGTAATTTATCAATTTAGGTTTTGTTAAAGAATAGTGTTGAAATACATGTTTTCAAGGGAACTCGAAAAAGAGTTCCCTTAATTGTTGCTTTAAAAAGATTCTCCACCTATTCTCAGTCAGATTACTTCATTCTATTTTACTAATGTCATATTAATTTTATTTGCATATAATATTTTAAAGCACTAAGTAAAGTTGATAAAGATGAACAACTTATTAGAAATTCAAAATTGTACGTTTCTTGGTTCTGGAACTGAAGGTAGTGTATACTTAATAGAAGAAGGATATGCACTTAAATGTTTTAATGATCTAAATGCAGCTAAAAGTGAGGAAGAAATACTTAACATAGCTAAAGACAGTGTTTTTTTTCCAAATACTATTTTAAGAGTTAGCAATATTTTAATAAGGGAATATGTTGATGGTGAAAACCTGTACGAATACATGAGTAGGAATGGATTACCTTATAGTCTTTCTATAGAAATTATTGAATTGATTGAAGATTTAAAAAGGCTAAACTTCAAAAAGCTGAATGTAAGGAATTCACATACATTTGTTACTTCTAGTGGAAAGATAAAGGTTATTGATCCAAGAAAACCTTTTACTACCAATATGCCATATCCAAAAGATATTATTAAAATGCTGCTAAAATTGCACCTTTATGATAAATTTTTAAAAGATGTAATAAGATATAAACCAAAATTACTTTCTTATTGGATTGAAGGTCATAATTATTTTGCATTTAAAAAAAATCGTAGAATGCGAAAATATGCTTAAGAACTAATAGCAGAGTTTAAAATAAAACTCTGCTATTAGTTTTATTTTAATAATTATAATATTTCTACTTACCTGAATCGCTTATATCTATAAGATCTTCAGGATAAGAGTTAAATATGGTTTGAGATAAAAGGTAATCTTCTTTAAATTGTATAGCATAGGATTTTAAAAGATGCAGTGGAACGCTTAAAGGTACCTTTTTACTGCGATATTCTTCAAAGGTATTTAATAAAAAATCCTTTTCTTTGGCAGATAAGTCCTTTGAAAAGTATCCGAAAATATGCTGAAGCGCATTAATTATAGAGGTATACCGTGGAGGATTTAAAAAAACCATTTCAAGATAATATTCATATTCTTTAATTAATTCATCAAAGTTTTTTCTTTCGTGATTAGCAACAATTTTACCTAGGGTCTTTTGATGAGTTTGATGATAAGCCATAAGCAAATACTTGTTATCACTTTGAAATTTTACAAGCTCAGCCATGGAACCCAAGGTCTTTACCTTTTGAAAATTGAACAATGTGAATAACTTGGTTAAAAAGTGTTCACGTAATCTAAAGTTTTTAAGCCTTCCTTCCTCTTCAATAGCTTTAAAGGGATATTTTTCAGTAACGGATTTTGCAAAAAAGCCCATCCCTTTTTTAGAACCTGTAGTCTTTTCTTTCCCCAGATATACTTTCACATCTTTAATTCCACAGGAAGGAGAGCGGCCTTTTAAAATAAATCCATCTACTTCAGTCAAAGAGGATAAAAATTCATTAGAAAAAAGGTTCATTTCTTCTGTAAGCTCTTTACCAGTAGCAGGTTGATAAAGTATATATTCACTATTTTCTAAAACCACTCTAATAGTTTCACGAGGAATTCCAAGTTTAATTTCAACTTCAGGACATACAGTTATAAAATTTACAAAGGGCTCTAATTTTTTTACAAAATCATCATGGGTTCCTTGACCGTCAAATCTACAATTGGCAAAGCCAAGACATTTACTAACTACAACTGTAGGTTTTAAACTATTTTCCATAATATTAATCTCCTTATTTATAAGGTGAAAATTTATATAGATTTTTTTATATTAAAAATGAGGCGTTGCTTGCATCTGATGGCATTCTTAAATCTCCTCTAGGGGATAGACTTATAGTTCCAACCTTTGGACCATCAGGTAGTGCTGAACGTTTAAATTGTTGAGAGAAAAATCTCTTAATAAATATTTGAAGCCATTTTTTTACTTCATCCTTAGAGTAATCTTCTTCAAAGGCTTTTTCACTTAAGAATAAAATTTTTTCCGGTGCAGCACCCTTCATAAAGTGATACAAGAAGAAGTCATGTAGTTCATAAGGTCCTACGATATCTTCTGTTTTTTGTGCTATTTCACCTTTAGAATCCTTTGGCAAAAGTTCAGGGCTTACAGGGGTATCTAGTATATCTAAAAGGATTGTTGAAATATCTGCTGAAACTTCATTTTCGGCCACATATCTAACTAAATATCTAACCAAAGTCTTTGGTATAGAGCAGTTTACAGAATACATAGACATATGATCTCCGTTATAAGTTGCCCAGCCTAGTGCAAGCTCTGATAAATCTCCTGTGCCTATGACAAGACCGCTTTCTTTATTTGCTATATCCATAAGAATTTGAGTTCGTTCCCTTGCTTGAACATTTTCATAAGTAACATCATGAATATCTGCAGCATGACCAATATCATCAAAATGTTGAAGTGAGGATTTTACTATATTTATTTCTCTAAAATCTGTGCCTAATTTTTTGCATAAATCTACTGCATTATTATAAGTTCTATCAGTAGTCCCAAAGCCGGGCATAGTTATTGTAACTATATTTTTTCTATCAATATTAAGCATCTCGTAAGTTTTAAGTATAACTAAAAGTGCAAGAGTTGAGTCTAGTCCTCCTGAAATTCCTACAACAGATTTTTTTAGTCCAGTATGAGAAATTCTTTTAGCTAAAGCAGAAGCTTGAATATTAAATATTTCCTTACATCTTTCTATTCTCTCACTTAAATTAGAAGGAACAAAAGGATGTTTATTTATGTATCTTTGAAAGTTTATAGTTTTATTAGACAAATACTGGAATTCTATTTCGCGAACTTTTGATATGGAAGTTTTAGAACCATCTCTAAAGCTCATATTTCTTATTCTATCATTCATAAGTTTTTCTACATCAACAGTAGATACTATGATTTCATTTCCCCTTTGGAATCTATCATTTTCCTTAAGCATAGCTCCATTTTCAGAGATTAAAAGATGCCCACTAAATAATAAATCAGTCGAGGACTCAAATACTCCAGAAGATGAGTACACATAAGCTGCCATGCATCTGGCACTTTGGGAATTAACAAGGTTTCTTCTGTAGGAAGCTTTACTTACTATTTCATTTGAAGCGGAAAGGTTTCCAATTATATTTGCCCCATTTAATGCAAGATAGCTACTTGGGGGAATGGTAACCCAGATATCCTCGCAGATTTCAAATCCAAATTTAAATATTCCTGAATAAAATAATAAATCTGTTCCAAAGGGTACATCCTTTTGGAATGGGAGATTTACCATTTCATCTGTTATATTAAGTCCTTCAGTAAACCATCTTTTTTCATAAAACTCAGAGTAGTTTGGTATAAAGCTCTTTGGAATAACTCCTAAAACTTCCCCGTTAAATATTATAAAAGCACAGTTATACATGCAGTTCTTAATTATAAGGGGAGCGCCTACTGCAATTAGTATATCTTTATCTCTTGAAAAATTACATAATTCATTTAAAGCCTCCATGGAAGAGATGTATAATTTGCTGTTTAAAAATAAATCTCCACAGGTATAAGAAGTTATACAAAGTTCAGGAAATACTATAAGCTTTGATTTCGTATCTAAAGCTTTATCTATACATTCCTTTATATTTTTTAAATTAAAGCTTATATCAGCCACATTCGTAATAGGACATGCAGCTGCAACGTTTATAAAATCCTTGGAAGGAGAATAAGTTGTATTAGTCATTGTTAAACCTCCAAACTTAAATAGTAACCAGTGACTAGTTACCAGTAATTATAATTAATAATGAATAAATGATAAACAAATAATAATTAATGTAAAAAAGTTGGCTGAAGGCCCACTTTGATTATATATAATAGTATAACTCATAGTTGGTAAATTTAACATAAACGGCATGAAAAATAATATTGTTTTATCAAGCTATTACATTGGGAAAAAAGATGTAATCGAATTTATAAATACGTCAACGCTTTTAGATAAATATCGATTCTTTTTTCGTATCAAAACCAGTTCTCTACTAGAAAGTTCCCCATCTAGTTTATAGAAGTAAACATCTTGATTAAAGTTCATATAGCGTACTAAAGAATCTCGTATAAATGCAATTCCAATACCTTTGCAAGCAATATGATAAGATGTCATTAATTGATCTAGATGCATTACTGCTTTTGGTACAAATCCAGCTTGCTGACAAAGTTTCATACCACGTGTATACATATCATTGCCTTTTTTAAGCATCACAAAGGGCTCATTTGCAAATTTATTTAACTGTACAGATGGAAAATCTGGTGACAGATGTTTATTCTTAGATATATCTTGAAAGGATAAGCGGTAGTTATTTAATTCATCGTTGATTTTGTAGTCTTTTGGTACTGCTAAAATAATATTTTCCTTTCCAATTACGTGATTTTCAAATTGCTTTGTATCTAAATAACAGCATTCTATTCCTAAATCAATTGTTTCTTTCATCAGTTCTTCCTGTAAACCAAAGGAATTTACTTCAACCAAATCCACAGTTATGCCAGGATGCTGCTTTTTGAATTCTGCTATTATGTCAGGAAGCACAAAGGAGCAAAAGAAAGTTGCACCGCCAATAGAAATTTTTCCTGTTTTTAGAGTTGTTATATCCTGAAAGTACTCTTCAAGATTATTTTGGATGGCTTTAACTTGAAGTATAGCTTGTATATACATCTTACCTGGCTCAGTTAAGTGTACTGGTGTTGTACTTCTATCAAACAAAGGAACACCTAATGATGTTTCTATTTTCTTAATATAAGCACTTAATGCTGGCTGACTGATATAAAGATTCTTTGCGGCTTTTGAAAAGCTGCCTTCCTTATAAACCTCGTAAACATAATCCATTCCTTGAAACATTTTGTTATCTCCTGTGTATAATTAAATTTGTATAATAATTATATAAATATATAAATTGGATTATATCATTTAGATGTGGTATTATCAAGTAAATGATATAATTTAAGGAGCTGATATTTATGGTTTCACTTTCAATTCCAGCACTACTTATGCTGTATTCTTTAGTTTTTATAGCTGGATTTATTGACTCTATTGCTGGCGGCGGTGGGTTAATTGCACTTCCTGCTTATCTAATTACTGGTATGCCCGTTCATATAGCTTATGGATGTAATAAGTTTTCTTCTGCTTGTGGGACTACCATTGCTACTATTAGATTTTTAAAGAACCGTTCAATAGATATTTATATTGCAGTGGTTGCTGCTGTAAGTTCGTTTATAGGTTCTGCCATAGCATCACAAATTGTATTAATCCTTGATGGAGAAATTTTAAAGAAGATGCTTGTTTTTATCATACCAATTGCAGCTGTTATTATTATATTTAATAGGAACTATGGACATGAAAATGCTTCTAAAGAGATTGGTAAAGCAAAAGGTTTTATTATAGCAGTACTAATAGGATTGCTTATTGGTTTTTATGATGGTTTAATTGGCCCTGGGACAGGCACCTTTGCTATTATTGCTTTTTCAGTTCTTATGAAATACGATTTAAAAACTGCCTCAGGTAATTCAAAACTTTTAAATCTTGCATCAAACTATGCATCTTTAGTAACATTTGTAATTGCAGGCACAATTAACTATAAAATAGCAATTCCAGCTGCTTTCTGCGGGATTTTAGGAAACTATCTTGGTGCAGGTTTTGCTATAAAAAAAGGAGCCAAGTTTATTCGCCCAACGATGGTAGCGGTGTTAGTTCTATTGTTAGTTAAAATGCTATCTGATGTATTTGTTTAAGGATGACTGTACAAAAATATATTCTTAATTATCTGTGTATTAAAAGAAGGTAGTCTAAATTTAGGTTGGACTACCTACTTTTAGTCTTTACTTATTTAGAATGTAGAAGTTCTATAAATGAAGAATAAAATAGAATAGCTGTTGAAAATATATTAACAGGAATGATAAAATATTAGATTTGAACCGTTGAGGCTAAAAATGAGGTCGCAATTTTTATTCAATTGATGTATAATGATATTAATAAAATTATATAAATGAAGTTTTACGTGCGAATTTGTAAAAAAACAAAATTTTTTTACAAATTCCCTCGCAAGTAATTAGTAAAGGAGGGCAAATACTATGGGGACAACAGCAGCTGCAATAATGTGGGTAATTATAGGGGCAGTGGCGCTTACTGTGGACTTAACTACAAGTAGTTTGTTATTTGTATGGTTTACGGTGGGAAGCCTTTCAGCACTATTAGCACTAATACTGGGCTATTCATTTACAGTGCAAGTTATAGCTTTTATAGCTGTTAGCGTAGTATTCTTGGCTATAGGGTATCCTCTTGCAAAAGAAATTCTAAAGAAGTCTGTGGATAAAATTCCAACAATGGAAGCAGGATATATAGGAAGGGAATTTGTGGTTAACAATGACGTGATAGAAAGAGCTATGATTAAAGTTGACGGCGTTTACTGGACAGTTAAAAATGAAGGAGAACCTATAATTAAAGGTGACAAAATTAGAGTAACTGCAACAGAGGGCAATAAACTAATAATAAAGAAGATATAGAGGAGGACAATTATGTTATTTGGAAAAATATTTTTTATTATTTTGCTTGTGATTTTACTATCAATGGTCATTTCGTCCATAAAGGTAGTTAACACAGGATATGTTTACATTCTCGAAAGATTTGGACAATTTTACAAGGTGCTTGAGCCAGGTTGGCATTTTACGATTCCATTTGTAGACTTTGTAAGAAAAAAGGTTTCTACAAAGCAACAGATATTAGACATTGAGCCACAAAGCGTTATTACCAGCGATAATGTTAAGATATCCATAGACAATGTTATATTTTACAAAGTTATGGATTCTAAGGATGCAGTATATAATATAGAAAATTATAAATCTGGTATAGTTTACTCAACTATTACAAATATGAGAAATATAGTTGGTAATATGAGTTTAGATGAAGTTTTATCAGGAAGAGATAAAATAAATAATGAGCTTTTAAAGGTAATAGATGAGATTACTGATGCTTATGGAATTAAAATATTGTCAGTTGAAATTAAAAATATAATCCCACCATCAGAAATTCAGCAGGCAATGGAAAAGCAGATGAGAGCAGAAAGAGATAAGAGAGCTACAATTCTTCAAGCAGAAGGTCAAAAGCAATCTGAAATTGCAAGAGCTGAAGGGGAAAAGCAGGCTAAAATTTTACAAGCAGAAGCAGAAAAAGAAGCAAATATTAGACGTGCAGAAGGTCTTCGTGAATCTCAGTTACTTGAGGCTGAAGGTAAAGCTAGAGCAATAGAAGCTATTGCAGAAGCTGAATCAAAGGCTATAGAAAAAGTTACTAAAGCAATTATAGAGTCAGGTACAAATGAAACAGTTATTGCTTTAAAACAGGTTGAAGCCTTACAAGAAATGGCTAAAAATCCAGCTAACAAGCTTATATTACCTAACGAAGCAGTTTCTTCACTTGGAAGTATAGCTGCAATTGCTGAAATGTTAAAGGATAAGAAATAAAACTTGATAAGTTTAAAGGAGTATGTGCTATAAAAGGCCGTACTCCTTTTTATTATTTGTTTTTATATATAATAAAATCAGTTAGATATTCATGAAATGTTATTAAAACATGAAACTTAACTACAAAATAGGTTTTCCTTTTAGAAGTACATTCTATATAAATGAAAAAATATCAATAGTTATTGATTAATGTAAAAAAAACCATTGAATTCCACATGGGATAATATTATAATTTAGCATATGTTACCATTTAATACATGTTAAATATTAATATATGTTAAATACTAACATATATTAATATTTAACTATGGATAATTACTATACTAGGAGGATAAAAATGAAGATAACTGAAGTATCAGTAAAAAGACCAGCCGCAATGTGGATGGTAGTAATCTTGCTAATTGCACTTGGCGCTTTTGGCTATAAAAAGATGGGTGCAAATTTACTACCTTCTATGAATAATCCTATTATAACAGTCAGCACAATCTACAGCGGTGCTAGTGCTGACGATATTAAAAATGATATTATAAGGCCTATTGAGGATGCAGTATCAGGAATAAGCGGTCTTGATACTATTAATTCCTCGGCAAAAGAAGGCTATGGTACTGTTACAGTAACCTTTAAATCCACCGCTAATTTGGAAACTGCATATCTAGATATGCAAAAGGCAGTTGAAAATGCTTCAGCACAACTTCCTGAAGATGCTAGCAAACCTACTATATTTAAGATGGATACTAATGCTATACCAGTTTTAGCAATTTCTCTAAATGGAAATGTAAGCTATGATGAACTTTATAATGAATCAGATATCTTAAAACAGAAGTTAGAGAAATTACCTGGCGTTGGAAACGTGAGCCTAATGGGTAGTGATAAAAAGCAGTTAATGATAAAACTTGATAAAACTGCTATGGAGTATTATGGTATAAGTATTAATACCATAATGGGAAAATTAAAATCAGTTAACCTAAATGTGCCTGCTGGTGAAATTAAACAGGACAAGTTAGACCAATCTGTTAGAGTTATTGGTCAATTTCAAAGCATAGAGGATGTTAAAAATATGCTAGTGCCTACATCAAATGGTGGGATGGTACGCCTAGGTGAAATTTCACAAATAAACTTGGAAGCTCCAGATGCAACTTCACTAATAAGATTTAATGGTAATAAAACTACTGCAGTTGTTGTTGGAAAGCAAAGTGATGCAAATGTAGTAGAAGTAGCAAATAGTGTGAAAAAAGAATTAGAATCAATTAAAAACAATATTCCAGATGGAATTAAGGTTGATATTGCATTTGATACTACTACATTTATTACTTCTTCATTAAAACAAGTGCAACATAATCTTATAGAAGGAATTATAACTACTGCAATTGTGCTTTACTTATTCTTCCGTAGTTTTCGTTCTTCTTTAGTTGTTTTAGTGGCTATACCTACATCCCTTATAGCTACCTTCTTTATGATGTACAAGCTTCACTTTACACTTAATATGATGTCTCTTATGGGAATGTCCTTGGTTGTAGGTACTCTAGTAGATGACTCTATAGTTGTAATAGAAAGTATTCAAAGACATCTAGGATTAGGTAAGAACCCTATGGCAGCGGCTATTGATGGACGTGATGAAGTTGGAATGGCTGCTGTAGCTATAAGTCTTTGTGACATAGTTGTATTTGCTCCTATTTCCCTTATGTCTGGTATGATAGGACAGCTATTTAGAGAATTTGGACTGACAATAGTTGTAGCTACAATATTCTCACTTTTAGTATCATTTACAGTTACACCAATGCTTTCATCTCGCATACTAAAGAGAGAAAATAAAGAAAATGAAATTAAAAAGGATGGATTTTACAACAAATTTTTAGAAAAATATAAGAGCACTCTTATGTGGTCTCTAGAAAATAGGGGAAAAGTTTTATCATCTGTTATTATATGTATTGTACTCAGCGTGGCTCTTATTCCGATGGGAATATTAAAGTCTGAGTTTATACCTACAGCTGACCAAGGCAGTTTTACAATTAATCTGAATCTTACTCCAGGTTCAACCTTAAAGCAAACGGATGAAAAAATTACTGAAGTTGAAAAATACTTAAAGGATATGAAAGAAGTAAAAAGTTATTTTTCAATAGTTGGATCAAGTAGCTCAGGAAGTAATGACAAGGCCTCAGCTGAAATTATGGTTAATCTAGTTACTAAAAATGAACGTAAAAAAACTCAGTCAGAGCTTGCATTACAAGTTCGTGACTTTGGTAAAAAAATGACCGGAGTAGATTTTACTGTAACGGAATCTCAGTCTGGTGGTGGAAGCAGTAAGCCTGTTTCTATTAGTATAAAAGGAAATGACCATGAAACTCTAGAAGCTTTAGCAAAAGAAGTTGAAAAGATGGTAAGAACAGTACCTGGAGTTATTGATATAAGTAATTCCTCCAGTATAAAAAGCACTGAACTAAGGGTAAATATAGATAGTCTAGCGGCCGCACAATATGGTATTGCTACATCAGATATAGGAATTTCTATCAGAACTGCTTTAGCAGGTACTAAAACAGGGGTTTATAGAGCAAATAATGAAGAAAATGATATAACACTTAAATTTATGGATGGTCAAATAAGAAATGCTGAAGACATTAAAGCTATAAAAGTTTCAAATCAATCTGGACAACAGATACCATTAAGTCAAATTGCCTCAGTTGTAAAAGTAGACAGTCAGCCATCCTTATCTAGAGAAGATAAACAAGATATTGTAACTATAACAGCAAACCTGCAAGGTAGAGTTCTTGGAGATGTAACTAAGGATATAAAAGCTAAATTAGACCATCTATCTTTACCTACAGGTTATAGCATAAATTATGGTGGAACTCAAAAGAATATGGCAGAATCATTTAGTTCTCTTGGATTAGCTCTAGGAGCGTCATTAGTTCTTGTTTATATGATATTAGTAGTACTTTATGAGTCCTTCTTAACTCCAGCTATAAGAATGGTATCTTTGCCTTGTGCTATAATAGGTGCCTTTGGTTTATTAGCGGTAACAGGGCAAACTTTAAATTTAATGTCAATGATCGGACTTATAATGCTTGAAGGTTTATCATCTAAAAATGGTACTTTATTAATAGACTATACAAACACATTAACAAAAAGGGGTATGAGTTTAAAAGATGCTCTTATTGAGTCTGGTATTACTAGATTAAGACCTATCATAATGACAAGTGCAACAATGATAGTTTCAATGCTTCCTGTTGCATTATCTATGGGTGAAGGAAGTGAATTAAAACAAAGTATGGCTATAGTAATAATTGGTGGTATGGTAGCATCAACTATACTTTCCCCAATAGTAATACCAGTAGTTTATACTTTAATGGATGACTTAACTAAATCTTTATTTAAGAAAAAAAGAAATGACAAGGGGGTTATGCAATATGAAGTTTAATATTTTGAATAAAAAAAACTTGATAATAGGTGTAGTGTTAATACTTGCTATTACTGGATGTGTATCCATTTTTGGCAAAAACAAAAAAGTAGAAGTAATGCAGCAAGATGTTAAAAATGTAAAGGTAAAAAAAATAGCTATTGGTTCAATATCCAATGAAGTAGAATATGCAAGTAAATTAAATCCCGTACAGGAGGTAACAATTTTTCCTAAAACTGGAGGGAAAGTTGCTAGTGTAAATGTAGATATAGGTGATAAGGTTACTGCAGGGCAAGTATTATTTACGTTAGATACAGCTGAGCTTCAAGCACAACTTCAAGCTCAGCAGGCAGCCTTAACAGCTTCAAATGCTAACTTAGCTAGAACAAGTGATTCTGGGCTTCAACAACAAATAACAGCTTCAGAGCAGGCAGTCAATAAATCTCAACTAGCTTATAATGATGCTAAAGGTAACTATGATAAGATGCAAAAATTGTATGATGCGGGAGTTATATCTAAACAAGAGCTAGATAATGTAAAGCTAAGGTATGATAACTCATCTTTGGATTTAAAGTCTGCTCAAGACAACTTAAATCTTTTAACAGAAAAGTCCGGTCCTCAATCTATACAAGCAGCATCAGCACAGGTTGCACAAGCTCAAGCAGGAGTAAATGCTGTACAAATTCAATTAAATAATGCTTCCATCACTTCATCTATTGCTGGAGTGGTATCCGCTAAAGATGTTAAGGTAGGTCAACTTGCTGGAGGTCAATCTGGTTCAGTTACTATAATAGATAGCAGTAGTTTTATTGCAGAGGTAAGTGTACCTGATAAGGTGGTTGGAAAAATTCAGATTGGGCAGTCAGTACAAGTAAGTGTAAGTGCATTAGATAATAAAAAAGTAACTGGAGTAATAAACAAAATTAGCCCTAATTCTAATTCTAAAGATAACTCTTATACTGTAAAAGTAAAGATTGACAATTCAACTGCCGAACTTAGAGCAGGTATGTTTGCAAGGGTGTCATTACCATCTGAAAAGAAAGACAAGATATTAACAGTCTCAAATGAGGCGATTAAAATGGAGAACAATGTAAATTACCTTTATGTGGCGGATAGTGGAAAAGTTAAAAAAATATCTGTTAATACTGGTATTTCCAATGAAAAGGTTACAGAGATAAGTGGAAATATAAAAGCAGGTATGGAAGTAATTGTGGAAGGCCAAAATTTATTAAGTAGTGGAGACAAGATTAACGTGGTTAAATAAGTTTTTTGACTATTATTTTAAATCTAAGTATTAGAGGGATGATATATGGGTATAGAAACAGTAGATATTTTAGCTGAAAAATTACTTGCTATTGGTCCAATTATGGCAAAAAAAATAATTCGAGTTGAGATGAACTCTAACGAGACAATACCTATAAATCAACTAATGGTATTAGGAACACTTCATGAATATGGAAGTTTGTCTATTTCTGAAATATGCAAGAAGCTCGTCATTTCCAAACCTCAAATGACAATTATTGTGGATAAATTAGCAAAGAGTGAACTTGTTTGTAGAATTTATAATAATAAGGATAGAAGAACTATAAATATTAATCTTACTGAAAAGGGTAATGAATATTGTAAAAACTTATTAGAGACATTTAAGAAGGATCTAAGACATAAGCTTATAACTTTATCCAAACAGGATTTAACGACATTATTAAATTCAGTGCAAATTACGGAGAGTATACTAAAACGGTTAGAATAAGTTATAATAAACGGCAGTAATATAACAAGTTAATACACACTAGTTATATTACTGCTGTTTATTTATTCATCAATGTTACCCAGTTTCTTGTAAATTGTCAGCCCAAACTTCTAGTTCAGTTAGTTTCATCATAATTTATATACCAGGCTGTCCACTTATTTTTAATAATTCTTCGTTAGTTAATGCTGCTTTATTTTCATTTACTAGTACAAGCAAGTAGTCCCCAGAATGTATTGTAGTGGATCCATTTGGAATAATTTCTTTTTCACCACGTCTAATACCCACAAGCAAGCAATCCGATGGTAAATCTAAATCTTTAATTTCTTTTCCATCCATCTCACAATCTAAACAAACAGGTACTTCTAAGATTAGCTTATCTTTACTATCCCCTGAAGTCTGTTCCTTTCCATTATTTTTAAGTAATCTATCCAATAGTGATTCATATATAGGTTCTGATTTTAATAAATCAGCTACCAAATAGGCAACTATAGATATAACACTTAAAGAGAGCAGATGAGAAAATGAACCAGTCATTTCTGTAATCAGTATGCTTCCTGTAATAGGAGCTCGTACAATAGCAGTAAAATATCCTGCCATGGCAAGTATTATAAAATTATTAACAAACTCAGGATTAAATCCAAAGAAATTTACTAATACATTTCCGTAAATGGCACCGGTTAAAGCCCCTAAGACTAATAGTGGAAAGAATATTCCACCGGGAGCTCCTGAACCATAGCTTATCATTGAAAATATAAACTTTCCTAGTAGAATAATTAATAACACTTTGATTGAAAAACTGCCGTGAATTAATGACTCTATAATTGGGTGACCACCACCTAGAACCTCAGGAAGAATTAAAGCAAGTACTCCTGCGATTAAGAAAGGAATCATAGGCCTAAATTTTACAGAAAGCCACTTTTGTTTTGCATAAATATTTTGAGCCTTCAATAAAGTATAATTATATATAACCCCAAAAACCCCTACGATAACTCCAAGAAGTATAATATATCCATAACTTTCAAGGGGCATTGGTATAATATTTTCAAAGTTAAAAACAGGCTTTAAACCAAAAAAGTATTTTGAGATAAAATCTGCAGTTAAAGATGCAGACATGGCAGATAATAATATTAAGGGAGAAAAATGTTTATGAACTTCTTCAAGTGCAAACATTACTCCAGCTAGAGGAGCATTAAATGCAGCAGCTAGCCCAGCACTAGCACCACTGGTGATTAAGTATTTTTCTTCAATTTTAATTCTTTTAAAAACTCTGCTAACGCCTTGCCCTACAGCGGATCCGAGTTGTATGGAAGGACCTTCGCGACCTAAGGATAAACCAGCTCCTATTGATATAACTCCGCCTATAAATTTTTTAACAACTACAGGTAACCAATTCATGCTAATTTTTCTCGTTAATATACCTTCTACTTGAGGTATACCACTTCCACTTATCATTGGTTCGCTTTTTATAAGTAATCCAACTATGTAAGCAGCAATTATTAGAAATATAAACCATATACCTATAAGTTTAATATTTCCAGTGAAATCTAAAATAAATTTTTGACGCAGCTCTTCAGCTTTTTCTAATGTGATTCTATAGAGAACAATTAAAAATCCCGACAAAATGCCTACAAAAATTCCTTCAATCATAAGTTTAAGTCTAAAGTTGTGAAAGTGGGATAAAGTTGAGTAGGTATCATTTTTAGTACACTTTTGCATATATTTTTAGCCTCCTATTCTATAAAATTTTAAATAATTCCTTTTAAGTATAGACTTATATAGAGAAAGAATCAAATTTGTGGATAAGTTTATAAAGTAAAAAAATAAAAACTTAAAGGAAAATTAGTAAAAATTAAATATAAACGTTGAAATAATGCTGGTAAAATTTTATAATTTTACTATAGTTATTTTCTAAATATTTACTGTATAGGATGGGAGTGGCAAAAATGAGAATATTAATGTTAAGCTGGGAGTACCCACCTAATAACATAGGGGGATTATCTAAACATGTATATAATTTGAGTCAAGAACTTAGCAAATTAAAACATGAGGTGCATGTTATAACTTGTGAAGAAGGTACATCATCATTACATGAAAAAGACAATGGTGTATGGGTTCATAGGGTTGCCCCTTATAATATTGATACCACAGATTTTGCAAAATGGGTAATGCATCTTAATTTTGCGATGATTGAAGAAGCTACAAGACTTATTAGAGAAGTTGGAAGATTTGATATAATACATGCTCATGATTGGCTTGCAACATATGCTGCAAAATCTTTGAAATGGTCATTTAACATCCCCCTTGTATGTACCATGCATGCTACAGAACAAGGAAGAAATAATGGGATAAAAACAGAACTGCAACGATATATATCAAATGCAGAATGGCTTTTAACTTACGAGTCATGGAAAACTATAGTATGTAATGAAAATATGAAAAATGAAGTAGTAGACTTGTTCAAAACTCCTGAGGAAAATATATGGACAATACCAAATGGAATAAGCACGGAAAAGTTTAATATGCCATTTGATGAGGAAGCGTTTAGAAGCAAATATGCATCATCTGAGGAAAAGATTATATTATTTTTAGGAAAACATTCTTATCAAAAGGGAATTCATCTTTTAATAGAGGCTATTCCAGAAGTTATTTCTTCATATTCTAAAGTTAAATTTTTAATAGTAGGAAAAGGACCAATGACAGAAGAGCTCCAGGATAGAATAAATTGCATGAATTTAGCACACAAGGTTATTTTCACTGGATATTTAGAAGAAGAGGAAAAGATCAAACTTTATAGAGTATCAGATATAGCGGTAGTTCCATCTATATATGAACATTTTGGTACAACAGCATTAGAGGCAATGGCAGCTAATTGTGCAGTTCTAGCTTCTGACATAGGTGGACTTAGCCAAATAGTGGAGCATAAACAAAACGGATTAAAGTTTATTTGCGGAGTCAGAGAAAGTTTAAGGGACAATTTGTTAGAGATTTTAAATGATGAGAATTTAATAGAAAAGTTTAAGAAAAGTGGTAAGAAAGAAGTAGATAAGAGATATTCATGGTACAATAGTGCTAAAATCACAGAACACCTTTATAAAACTGTAATAAGTGAAGTTGAAGGAAGTGTCTGGGCAAGTTGGGCGGAAGAGGAAGAAAGAAAAAAATTACAAGAAAAACTTAAGAAGGAAAAAGAAAAAGTGGCAGAGCTTAAAAAGAAACTTCAAGAATTACAGGAGGTAAAAGCAGACAAAGCTAAAGAATGTGAAATTTCTAAAGCTCTTAAAACCCAAAAGACGAAAGAAGTTACAAAAACACCACGAAAAAAGAAGATAGCAGCTAAAGATATAGTTAAGGAAGAAACAGAAAAAATAATTAATACTTAATGATTGTTTTTTATATAAAACGCATAAAAGTCAGCTCACGCTGGCTTTTTAAGTTTAATTAGATACTTGAACAATGAAGGAGATAAGGTTAATATTTTAAGGTAGAGGTGAAGTTATGAAGAATAAAGCAATTATAATTGAGGATGAAGATAATATTAGAGGATTTATAAGAGTAAATTTTCAAAGAGATAACTTTACGGTACTCGAAGCTACTTCAGCAGAAGAAGGAATGAGAATAATTAACTTAGAAAAGCCAGACATAGTTTTATTGGATGTAATGCTTCCCGGTATGAATGGGTTCGATGCTTGTGAGTTAATAAGAAAAGAATTTCCCCACATAGGTATAATTATACTTACAGCAAGGGGACAGGATACGGATAAAATAATGGGATTAGAATTTGGAGCTGATGATTATATAGTAAAGCCATTTAATCCTATAGAACTTTTATTAAGAACTAAAGCAATATTAAGACGTATGAAAGAAATAAAAAAGGATGACAATAAGCAAATACTTAACAATGGTCCTTTTAAGATAGATACCTATTCCCAAATAGTATATAAGGATGACGTTGAATTATACTTAACACCCAAAGAATATATACTTATGAAAATATTTATTAAAAGCCCAGGTAAAGCATTTACCAGAGATGAACTTCTAGATTTGGTTTGGGGATATGAGTTTATTGGTGATACAAAAATTGTCGATGTCAATATTAGAAGGCTGAGGACAAAAATTGAGGATTCTTCATCTAGTCCAATGTATATTGAAACTGTATGGGGAACAGGGTATCGCTGGAGAAAGGAATAAGGTGCATGCAGGGGAAAGAAGATAAAAAGGAACAATTTAAGAGTATAAAAAGGAGAATGATTGTTAATTTCATGCTTGTAATATTCATAAGTGTAGTTGCATTTGAAGCTTTATTAATTGGTTTTACACGATACTATTTTTATAACAATGCAGAAGGTATTTTAACTAATCAAATAAAACTATCAGCTGATTTTTATAAGAGATATTTTTCAAACACTTCCCTTCAAGATAACATAATAGATAATATAGATATATTTTGGAAGCAAACTACAGCTCAAGTTGAGATTATTGATTTAAATGGAAAAATTTTAATGGATTCAACTGGTGTTATACCAGATAGAAACATAGATGGGTTTGACTTTGAAGCGGCATTAAAGGGGGGAAAGGGGAAGTGGATAGGGAAATCTAGTTATGATGGAACAAGGATTATGTCTATTTCATACCCTTTAATGTCTAATAACAATATTGTAGGTGTATTAAGATTTAAAACCTCACTGGAGGAAATAGATAAAACTATAAATATGATCAACTTTATATTTTTGTTTATAGGTTTAACTGTAATAATAATTGGTAGCATTGTAAGTATATTTTTATCCTATAGTATAATTCATCCAGTTAAAGAACTTAAGAAGGCCGCCGAGGAAATGGCTAATGGTAATTTGAATATACGTGTAAAAGAGATGAGAAATGATGAGCTGGGAAGGCTCGGGAAAACCTTTAATTATATGGCAGATGAGATTCAAAAACGAGAGACAATAAAAAATGAGTTCATATCTTCTGTATCTCATGAATTAAGGACTCCTCTTACAGCTATTAAGGGATGGGCAATAACACTAAATAGTGATGGAGGTTCAGACAAGGAGATTCTTACTGATGGTTTAAAAATAATTGAAAATGAAAGTGAGAGGTTAACTGCAATGGTGGAGGAACTTTTAGATTTCTCCAAGTTTATTTCGGGAAGAATTTCGCTTCATAAGGAATTAGTAGCAATTGAAGATACTATAGAATATATAGAAAAATATATGAAACCTAGAGCAGAAAGAGAAAATATTAACTTTTGTGTTAAGCTTAAAGAAGGTTTACCGTTAGTAGAAGTTGATTTAAGCAGAATTAAGCAGGTACTAATTAACTTGCTTGATAATTCATTTAAGTTTACTTGTATTGGAGGAAATGTTTCTTTAGAAGTACTAGATCAAGAAAAATATATAATTTTTTTAGTGAAAGATAGTGGATGTGGCATTAACAAGGAAGATCTCCCTAGAGTTAAGGATAAGTTTTATAAAGGGAAAAATAGTAAAGCTCAAAATGGATTAGGATTATCTATTTGTGATGAGATAATAAGTATGCATGATGGAGAGCTAATCATAGAAAGCGAGCTCGGAGTAGGAACTACGGTTTTAGTTAAAATACCAGTTGCAATTAATAATAAAATTAGGAGATAGAAAAGAATGAAGTTTATAAAAGTTGCTATAGTATTAATATCAATCTTTCTGCAGGGATGCAGCCAAATTGATATTGATGTGGAAAATAAAATTATACCTCCTAAATACTCAGAATTACATGTTAAAGGCGTTTGGAAGATTGAAAAATATAAGTCCTTAAATAATGAAATAGATAAAGAAAAATTTAAAAATTACATAGATAAAATAGTAATTATCGATGAAAACATTACTGTAGTTGATAAGGAGATTTGTTTAAATCCTCAATATAAGATTAAAAGCGTATCATCTAATAACTTTTTTGAATATAGACATAATATAGATCATAAAAGTATTGGAATAAAAGGAGAAAATGTAGATATAATTTCTGCATCAGATAGCAGGCAGCTTTTTTATGATTTTATTAAAATAAGTAATAATCAGCTGGCTTTATATAAAGATCAGAGTTTACTATTAATGAATAAGATATCAGATGATACTGATGGATATATAGATAAACTTAATTTAAACAATACTAACAAGAAGTTGGAGAATCAGTCTAAAGAAGATAAATTATTGAGATCTGGAGTAGTTTTGGGATTGAGTTCTAGTAATTTAAATAATAGCAAATCCAGGTATAAGACATTATGGATTTCATCTCTTAATAGAAAGTTGCAAAATACAATAGAACTTTCTCAGCTTTTGGTTCCTAGAAGAAGTGGTTTTTGGGAAGTAGGCGTTAACAAAGAAACGAGTAATGGACAGCTTGTGCAAAAGCTATATGCACATCCAGTTATAGAATTTATTAAAGAAGGTACTTTATCAAATGATGAAAATACTCTTCAAGAATATCTAAAAAGAAATATTACTTTTATAGGCAACGATTATATATGTACAGAAATTGAAGAAAATGGACAGCTGCAGGTACTACCCATTGATAATATTTCCATGGCAAAGGGAGTTAATATTTCAGATTTAATGTCAGAAGAGATTAATAATACGATAACTCGCTCGGTTAATGTTTTTCGTGCTTCGAAGAATGAAGCTGATAAATTAGAAAAGCAAATGCGAAAAGATAATTTTACATTGACAAGAGGAAATGGACATTGGATGCTTAAGGGAAGGTTAAATTATATTTCTTCTATTGACAATAAAAACTTTGAAGATTTTATTATATATGGAGTTCCACCATCGACACTTATTAACTATGATGAGTTATGTGTGCCTTGGAGTGAAGTGAAGGCAAGAGTACCTGAAGCGATTGATGTTTTTACTTCACCTAATAAGGAAATTGCTTTAGTAGTTAGTAAAAACTATATTTATATATACTCAATTATAAATGAACAATTGTCAGAAGAGTCTATGGGGAAGATAGAGATTGAGGAAGATGATTCAATTGTTATGGCTGAATGGGCTACAGGAGATTATGTTGAAAAGTGGAATGAAATTATAATGAATATTAAATAGAAGTATACGTTTGTTTTAAAAGAATTATATTTAAAGTATAATATTTATTAAGAGGAGGGATAAAATGCAAAAGAAACAGTATGTTTGTCCAAAATGTGGCAACAACCAATATGAAGCTGACCAATTTCAAGCAACTGGAGGAAATCTAGCAAAAATATTTGACGTGCAAAATAAGAAATTTACTACTATCAGTTGTAAAAGATGTGGATATACAGAATTGTACAAATCACAAGCATCTGCTGGATGGAATGTTTTAGACTTTCTTATGGGAGGCTAAAATGACCTAGTGAGATATAGTACTAATTTTTTAAAGATTTTGAAGATGATTCCTGTTCACTGCAGAAATCATCTTTTTAATTTAAAATATATTTTTTATAAAGATAATTTTATTGAAATATCTTCTCAAACTCTGTTAAATAAATCCTTTTACTAATTTCAATATCTTTTACCTTCTGATAACCATTTTTTAAATATAAGTTGACAGCAGGCAGATTTTTTTGACCGGTACATACAACGGCTTTGTTTATGGTATCTTCAATTTTTTCTATAAAGCGTATCATTTTCCCAGCAATTCCTCTTTTAAAAAAGCATGGATGTACAGCAACTCTATGTATGTCTAAAATATTTTCATTAATCTTATAAGAAATTATTCCTGCTAAGATATTATTTATAAAATAACCATAAAAAATTTCATCACATTCAGTTAAACTATCAAGAGTGTCTTTTAAAGGAGGAATTTCATAAAAACCTATAAGTTCTGCTTCAATTTTATAGGATGCTATTTGCAATTGTAATACAGAGGCTGCTGTTTTCATATTGGTTAGGTCAAGTTCTTTAATCATATAAAAATCTCCTTATTTGCGGAATATAACCAAGACTTATATAGAAATACTATCATATACTATGTAAAGTTTATAGGAAAATCGGAGAAATTTTACTTGATATATAAATTTTAAAATTTTACAATATATATATAATCAAATTTAGAAAAAGTGAAAGAAGGGTAAATCTTATGGAAAAAATCATAAAGTTTTTGAAGGATAATCCTACATTTTATTTTGCAACAATAGAAGGGGACGAGCCTAAAATTAGGCCGTTAGGTTTCTTTATGGAGTATAATGGAAGATTGTATTTTGGTATAGGTAAACATAAGAAATCCTATAAACAAATAACTGAAAATCCCAATGTAGAAATATGTACTGCAAATGATGAAGGACAATGGATTAGAATAAGCGGTGTTGTTGAATTTGATAATAGTGAAGAAACAATGGCAAAGGCTTTTGAAACAATGCCAATGCTTAAAAATATTTATAACGACAAAAATGGTTTAACACTAGGTAACTTCTATTTAAAAAATGGGATTGCTGAAATAATGGATATGAAGGGAAATTTCGAAAAGATTACTTTTTAAAGTAGTAACCGTCACCAAAGTGGATGGCGGTTATTTTTGTAAATTAAAGTAATACCTGATATATACACTTTATTTTCGTACTCTTAATATACGGCTGTTATTTATATTTTGCAGTTCTTTAGTTGATATTTTAACTAATGAATACGGGGATCCGCCACCAGTATATATAAACTCTTTTTCCATTACTTTAGGATCTATTATAAAGATGGCCTTATATCCAAAAGAAGGAACACCTCCACAGGGAAATCCTGTTTTTTCAAGAATTTCATTTTCATTTGCAGTTCTTGGTACATCTATATTTAAAACTTTACCAACCCTTGAAGTACTTGCCCTATTTTCACCTTTTACAATTGCTACAATTAAGTTATTATTGTTGTCTATCATACATATGTTTTTAACAAAATCATCTGGGGAAGTACCAGCAGCCTTTGCTGCGTCCTCTACAGAATGACAGGACTCATTAAATATTAACTGCTCTGCTTGTATATTGTTTTCAATTATATAATTTTTGAGTTTTTCCTCATATGCTTTCATATTTTCATTCTCCTTTATATTTTTTCCGGATCAAGGCTTATTTCTTCTTAATTTTTAAAATAAGTGTATGAAAAGTTTTCTAAGGCCTAATTTTTCAACTATATAGTTTGCCACTGCCATATAAACTTTTGTAATTACTATATATAAGTAAAATGGTCAAGAAGTTTAACGTATATTCTATACGACCACCTATTATTGCCTTTAGCATAACATTGCACAAATATATACTAATAGTATATATCAATTATAGTTGTAATCCCAATATTTTCAATTAATTTAATGATTTAATTAACATCTAAGTTTTCGATATGAATATGATATAATTATTTATAAAAAGCAAGTGAAAATATCTACTTGAAGGATTGATTTTATGAGTAATAATAAAGAAATAAGGATTTCAGTTAGAAATTTAGTTGAATTTATACTGCGTTCTGGTGACTTGAATGCAGGATTCACAGGAAGCGGAAGAGCAGTAGAAGGTACTAAAATTCATCAAAGAATACAAAGGTCTAAGGGTAAAGAATATTCCTCAGAAGTATTTCTAAAATACACCTTTGATTATAAAGATATAACAATGACACTAGAAGGTAGAGCAGATGGAATAATAAATGTAAATGGAGAAATTACAATTGATGAAATAAAAAGTACTACAATGCCCTTGGAGAATATAGATGAAGAATATAACCCCTTGCACTTTGCCCAGGCAAAATGTTATGCCTACATATATTCGAAGCAGCAGAAATTACAATATATAAATGTGCAATTAACCTATGCAAGTGTTGATACAGAAGAAACAAAAGAAATAGTTCAAACTTATACCATTGAAGAACTTGAAGAGTTTTTTTATGAAATTATAGATAAATACTTTATGTGGGCAGACTTTAATAAAAAGTGGCTTGATGAAAGAGATGAAAGTATAGGAACTGTAAATTTTCCTTTTAAAAATTATAGAAAAGGACAAAGAGAAATGGCAGTTTCTGTTTATGGAACTATAAGAGATGGAAAGAACATATTTATAAATGCACCTACAGGTATAGGTAAAACCATGTCTACTATTTTCCCAACGGTTAAGGCTATGAGGGAAGGATTAACCTCTAAGATTTTTTATTTAACAGCTAAAACTATAACCTCCACTGTAGCACTAGAAGCATTTAATAAAATGGTAGAACAGGGACTTAAGCTTAAAGTTGTATTTATAACTGCAAAGGAAAAGCTTTGTTTTTGCAAGGATTCTAGCTGTAATCCAGAGCAGTGTGAATATGCAAAGGGACATTATAACAGGATAAATCAAGCACTAATGGACGTATTGAAAAACGAAAATATAATTACAAAAGAGTCCTTAGTCAAATATGCTGAAGAATACAAAGTGTGTCCCTTTGAATTTGCATTGGATTTAACACTGTGGGCAGATTGCGTTGTATGTGATTATAATTATGTATTTGACCCTAGAGTTTATCTTAAAAGGTTTTTTGATACAGGAAAAACAGATTACGTATTTTTAATAGATGAAGCTCATAACTTAGTGGATAGAGGGAGAGAGATGTATTCTGCTGAGTTATATAAAAGCAAGTTTAATAAAGGTAAGGAGTTAATTAAAAAGGGTACCAGTAAAATATATAAAGCTTTAGCCAGTATAAATAGAGAAATATTACAGCTTGGAGAAAAGTGTGATGAAAACGGATATTATCTTCAAGATGAGGAGCCAGATGAAATATATCCTTACTTAAGGAGTTTTATAAAAGAGGGTGAAGAATGGCTTAAAGAAAATGAAAATAGGGAAGGCTATGATGAGGTTTTAGATTTATACTTTGAGGTTATGGCTTTCTTAAGGATAAGTGAATATTATAGAAAAGGTTTTGTGACTTATGTGGAAAAGTCAAAGGATGGGGATGTAAAACTAAAGCTATTTTGCTTGGACCCATCAACCTTACTTAAGGATTCTTTAAGCATGGGGAGAGCAGGTGTTTTATTTTCTGCAACACTTACTCCTATGGATTATTTTAAGGAAGTATTAGGAGGAAGTGAAGGGGATTATCAAATGAGGCTTGAATCTCCCTTTAACAAGGGAAATAGGACAATAATGGTTAGTTCAAATATATCTACTAAATATAAAGTTAGAGAAAAGAGCTACGAAAAGATAGCAGACTATATAAATACTTTTATATCAGGAAAGATAGGAAACTATATGGTATTTTTCCCCTCCTATACTTATATGCAAAATGTAAAGGAGGTATTTGAGGAAAGATATCTAAGAGTAAATACTATAGCTCAAAGTACAGATATGAAGGATGAAGATAGAGAAGCCTTTTTACTTAATTTTAAGGAAGATACCTGTGAAACTTTAGTTGGATTTGCAGTACTTGGTGGAATATTTTCAGAGGGCGTAGATCTTAAAGGAGATAGGCTACTTGGGGCAATTATAGTTGGAGTGGGACTTCCTCAAATATGCTTTGAACGAGATATAATAATGGATTATTTTAATGAGGAAAACGGTAAGGGATATGATTATTCTTATACCTATCCAGGAATGAATAAAGTGCTTCAAGCAGCAGGAAGAGTTATTCGCTCAGAAGAAGACAAAGGGCTTATACTTTTAATTGATGAAAGATTTGTAACTTCAAACTATCAAAGGTTGTTTCCGCAAGAATGGTTTCCGTATACTAAAGTAATGGATTACAGCTTGGCACAAACAATTAAAGGGTTCTGGGAAAATGTGGATAATGGATATTAGTGTTAAACTAAAAAATATTTTTTTATTTAATAGGGTAAATATTAAGATGTATTTATTAAATAGAGATTTTAAGCTTACAGTGTTGATTTAACTAGGGAGGAATTGAATATGAAGTATGAATATTTATTTAAAGAAGGAAACATAGGTAAACTTAAATTAAAGAATAGAGTTATAATGCCTGCAATGGGTACTATGCTTGCTTCAGCAGATGGAGAAGTAACAGACCACCAAATTGCATATTTTGAAGAAAGAGCAAAAGGCGGAGTAGGACTTATAATAACTGAGGTTACTTCTGTGGAATACTTACTAGGTAAGGCAGGTTCCTGCCATCCAAGGGTAGATGACAATAAGTTTATCCCAATGCTTCAAAGATTAGCAGATACTTTACATAAATATGACACAAAGGTATTTATGCAGCTTCATCATGCAGGTAGGGTTGGGAATTCCATGCTTACAGGTGGAAAACAAGTAGTTGCTCCAAGTGCTGTAGCAAGCCACATTACAGGAGAAACTCCAAGAGCTTTAAATATCGAAGAAGTTAAAGACCTAATAAATAGATTTATATCAGGAGCCTTAAGATGCAAAATGGCAGGTATTGATGGAGTGGAGCTTCATGGCGCCCATGGATATTTAATATGTCAATTTTTAAGTCCATTTACAAATAGAAGAACTGATGAATACGGTGGAAGCTTTGAAAATAGAATGAGATTTGCAGAGGAAATTGTTAAGGGAATAAAAAAGACCTGTGGAGAAAACTATCCTGTAACTATAAGACTTAGCATAGATGAGTTTATGGAAGGAGGAATAACTGAAGAAGAGGGACTTAAAATAGCAAAGTACATGGAAAGTATAGGTGTAGATGCTATAAATGCCAGCTGTGGTAATTATGAAAGCCTTCCAACAGTTATGGAGCCGATAACCTATGAACAAGGTTGGAGAGTTTATTTAGCAGACGAAGTAAAGAAGGCTGTAAATATACCTGTTATAGCAGTAGGGGTTATAAGAGAGCCAGAGTTTGCAGAAAGTGTATTAAAAGAAGGTAAAGCTGATTTTGTAGCCATAGGAAGAAGTCATATTACAGATCCTGATTGGTGCAATAAGGCACAGGAAGGAAGAGAAAAGTATATAAGAAAGTGTATATCTTGTCTTCATTGTGTGGATAGTGCTTTTGCTGGTCATCACATGGAATGTGCTATAAATGCTAGAGCAGGACGTGAATTGGAATTTGGAAACCTAGAAAAATCAGGAGATGGGAGAAAAGTTGTTGTAATTGGTGGAGGACCTGGAGGACTTGAAGCTGCAAGAATTTTGGCAGAAAGAAACTTTAAGGTGGTTTTATTTGAAAAGGACAGTGAAATTGGGGGGCAAATAAAATATGGTTATAAGCCAGAGGGAAAGGAAAAACTTCATTGGCTTATAGATTATCAAAGAAATGAGCTTGAAAACTTAGGAGTAGAGATAAGATTAAATACAGAAGGAAAATTAGAAAATGTAAAGGCTGAAAATCCTTATGCTGTAATTGTAGCAACTGGTGCAATGCCTTTCATGCCTAATATAGAAGGAATAGATAGAGAAAATGTATATACTTCAGAAGATGCATTAAGTGGAAAGGTTACCTTTGAAGGAGAAGCTGTAGCTGTAATTGGCGGAGGAATGACCGGAAGTGAAATAGCTGAGTTTATAGCAAATCAAGGGAATGCAGTTTATCTTATAGAAATGCTTTCAGAAATAGGTACTGGGATTGGACTTATTAATAAGATTGATTTAATGCAGCATTTATTTGTAGCAAATGTAGAAATACTTACAAATTATAAATTAAATAGTATAGGTGAAAAATCTATTAAGCTTCAAAGTTTAAAAGAAGATAAAGAAGTTGAATTAGATATAGATAAAGTTGTAATATCCCTAGGAGTTAAATCAGATAATGAATTGTATCAAAAAATGAAAAATAATTTTAATAAGGTATATCTAATAGGCGATGCGGCATCTTCAAGAAAAATAGCTCATGCGGTAAGAGAGGGATTTGAGAAGGCGTATATTCTTAAATAACTTTCAATATTTAACATATATTGGTTAATGTTTTTGTAGAAAGTTCCTTTTGGGGCTTTCCTTTGTGCTATTTAAAATACAATTTATTATGTTAAAAAAGTAATAAGCGAAATCTTAAGGTTTTGGAATTACATCCTAAATTATACTTTAAAGTTATTGAAATCAATATGGCCCATAATGTTTCATCATATATTAATGATTAGAGGAGAGAATATATTTTGTACTGAAAAATAAAGTACAAAATATGAATTTTGAAAGGGGAAATAAAAATGGATAATAACTTTATTGAAGAAACTAAAAGATTAAATGAACAATCAAGACAAAATAAGGGTAAACCAGGATATGCTGCAACTAGTATGACCAATAGTATAAATAGTGGAATGACAAGTAGCACAACTAGTAACTTTTCTAATAGTACTTCTCAGTCTGCAATAGAAGAAGCAAAGCAACTAAATCAGCAGTCAAGACAGAACAGTGGGCAACAGGGATATGCCCAGTCTAGCATGAATAACAGCGCAATGGGAAGTTCTTCAAACAATTCTATGGGAAACTTTACAAATAGCACTTATGATTCTGCAATAGAAGAAGCTAAAAAACTAAATGAACAGTCTAGACAAAACAAAGGAATGCAGTAAGGGAACAATAATTAAAGTTAAGCTAAGAAGTCGATCTTTTAGATCGGCTTTTTATTTTTAGTGTACTGTGTATAGATCATAACATAAAATTATGGATAAATAAGATTATGGTTAAAATATGTAAAGGAATAATTGAGTTTTGAAAACTATGATATAATAAATTATTACTATAAATTCAAGTTAATAATGAAATTAACAAAGGGTGATAAAAATGAGTTTAAGGTTTATATACGGAAGATCAGGCAGTGGCAAAAGCTATTATTGTTTTGAAGATATAAAAAAGAAATTAAAAAAAGATGAAGAGCATCCTCTAATACTTTTAGTTCCAGAACAGTTTTCATTTCAAACAGAAAAAAACCTAATTCACTATATAGGAGAAAATGCCATGGAAAGGGCAAGAGTGTTGAGTTTTAAAAGACTTGCTCAAGTGGTATTTAACGAAGTGGGTGGAATAATTCATCAACATATAAATGAATCAGGGAAAAGTATGCTTATATATAAAATAATGCAAGAACATGCACATAGACTTAAAATTTTTAATAAAGCTGCAACAAGAGAGGGCTTTGTTAGTACAATGTCAGAACTTATAACTGAATTTAAGAGATATAATATAAGTCCACAAATTTTATATGGAGCTAATAATACAATTCAGGATCAAAATTTGCAGTGGAAGATGGAAGATATATCGCTTATATATTCTCAGTTTGAAGAAAATCTACATAAAAAATATATAGATTCAGAAGATGACTTATCATTACTTCTAGAAAGATTAGATAAATCAAAGCTGTTTTATAATGCAGAGGTTTGGATAGATGAGTTTTTTGACTACACACCTCAGCAATATAATATACTTGAAAAAATAATGAACCAAGCTAAGAGAGTAAATATTACTTTAGCTACAAATAGCTTAAATGAAACAAGAGCAATAGATAACTTAGATCTTTTTTATCCTACAAAGAGCACTGAAGATAAGATTTTAAAGATAGCTGAAAGAAATAATATATCCTTTGATAAACCAATAGCATTAAATTGTTCTCCTTGCTATAGATTTAAGGAAAGCAAAGAATTAAGCCATATGGAGCAAAATATATTTGCATATCCTTATAGGATTTTTAAAGGAGATACAGAGGATATATGCATGTTCAAAGCATTAAACAAGTATTCTGAAATAGAAGATACTGCAAGGGATATACTTAAATTAGTAAGGGATAGGGGATATAGGTTTAAGGACATAGCTGTAGTTACAGGTGATTTAGATGGATATGAAAATTTAATAAGAGCAATTTTTGATGAGCATTCCATTCCTTATTTTATAGATAAAAAAAGAGAAATAGTTAGTAATCCGCTTATAGTTTTAATATTATCCTCAATTGAAGTTATAGTTAAAAGATGGAGCTACGAAGCTGTTTTTAGATACTTGAAAACTGGACTTACTGATATTTCAAGAAAAGATATAGATCTTATAGAGAACTATGTTTTAGCAAATGGAATACGTGGAAAGAAGTGGACTACAGAAGAACCTTGGAGTTATCGAATAAAATATAGTTTTTCTGGGGATGAAATAAGCGAGGCAGAGCAGGAAAGCTTAAACAAGATAAATGAACTAAGATTTAAAATAGCTAAGCCTTTGATGGAATTTCATGAAAATATAAAGGGTAAAAAAACAGGTAAAGAAATGTGTCATGCCTTATATGACTTTTTAATGAAGCTCAATATTGAAGAAAAAACTCAAGCTTTAATACAAGTGTTTAAGGAAGAAAACTTACTAGATAAGGTAAATGAGTATAGGCAGATATGGGATGCTATTGTGGATATAATGGACCAAATTGCTGAAGTCATAAATGAAGATAAGATAGATAGTGAAGTATTTGGTAGAATTCTTAAAAGTGGCTTTGAAGAATATGAGCTTGGATTAATTCCTCCAGCTATTGACCAAATTCTTGTAAGTAGTGTTCAAAGGATTAGAAGCCATGATATAAAAGCGCTTTATATTGTTGGAGTGAATGATGGAGTTTTCCCAGGAGCCATAGCAGATGAAGGAATACTTACAGATTTGGAAAGGGAGAGCTTAAGGGAAAATGGCTTGGAACTTGCAAAGGATACAAAGAGTTTAGCTTTTGAAGAACAATTTTTAACTTACATTACCTTAACTATTATGAGCAAATATTTAAGATTAAGCTATCCTATAGCAAGTCTAGAAGGAAAGAGTTTAAGACCATCTATTGTGATATCAAGAATGAAAAGGATATTTCCACAACTTTGTGAAAAGAGCAATATAATAGCTAAGCATACTGAAGAGGAGGATATAGAAATGATTAGCACTCCCAAGGCTACATTTAACGAACTTATATCAGAGCTTAGAGGAAGTAGTGAAGAAATAAATTTAAGTAAGGTCTGGCTTGACGTATACAGGTGGTATAGAGACAGGGATAAGTGGAATAGAAAGTTAAATACTATACTGCAGGGATTTAGTTATAGTAATGATGCAGAAATACTAGATACCCAAAAGGTTAGAAAACTTTATGGACATAATATGAGTATAAGTGTGTCACGCTTAGAAAAATATGCATCCTGTCCTTTTGCATATTTTGTAAAGTATGGGCTTAATGCCAAGGATAGAAAGGTATATAAGCTTACCTCACCAGACCTAGGAAGTTTTATGCATGAAATATTAGATAATTTCACTAAATACTTAGGGGAAAAAAATTTGTCCTGGGAAAATGCAGATAAAAGTTTATATGAAACAGCAATTGGAAATTTGGTAGATGAAAAAATACAAAGTACTCCAGGGGCAATTTTTAATAGTTCTCCTAGATATGAGCACATGACACGAGGAATAAAAAAAATTCTTATAAGGACTCTAGAAGTAATTGGAGAGCAAATAAAAAGAGGAGATTTCAAGCCGCAAGGATCAGAGCTTTCATTTAATTTTAATGGAGATTTTCCGCCTATTTCTGTAGAACTTCATTCAGGAGAAAAAGTAAATTTAATAGGTAGAGTTGATAGATTAGATACATTGAAGGAAGAAGAAGGCACATATATAAGAATAATAGATTATAAATCAGGAAACAAAAAGTTTAGCTTGATAGATGTATATTATGGTCTGCAGCTTCAACTTTTAGTATATTTAGATGCACTTTTAACTGATTTGGAAGAAAAAATAAAGAACAATACGCTGCCAGCAGGAGTACTTTACTTTAAAATAGATGATCCTATAGTAAAGGGAACAGGTAAGGAAACTTATGAAGAGATAGAAAAGAAAATACTTTCAAGACTAAAGATGAATGGACTCTTACTTGAAGATGTAGATATAATCAAGGCTATGGATAGACAAATTGATAAATACTCAGATATCTTACCTGTGGCTTTAAGTAGTAAGGGTGAATTTTATAAAAATGTAATGGGGTCTCTTGCTACGAAAGAAGAATTTGATATATTAAGAGCCTATGTGAAAAAGACAATAGTAAATCTATGTGAAGAGATGCTTGAAGGAAATATTTCAATAAAACCTTATAAGAAGAAGGAGTCAACCCCTTGTGGCTTTTGTGAGTATTCTCCAATTTGTCAATTTGATTCATCACTAGATGGAAATTCATATAAAAACATACAAGAAAAAAGTACTGATGAAGTGTGGGAAATGATTAAAAAAGATATTACGACATTTTAATGCTCAGGGGCGTATAAGATTTTCATTTAAGAAGGCGATTCATTTCGCCAATAACGGCTAATATTTATAAATTTAAAATCCCTAAGCCACCTAAACTCGCTGTCGCTCAGACAGTAGGCAGCTCTTAACGGTATTTTAAATTTATAAATAAAGCGGTTCTAAGGCTCATTCAATGCCTTCTACGATGAAAATTCTATACTTTTGAGCATTAAAAAGGTCATTCAGAGCTACTAACTAAAAGGAAGGAAGTTCACATTAAAAATGTCGTCTTATTCCATTAGTCGCTAATCGCTAAGTTTTGTGGTATAATTTGGTATAGAGTATTAGAGGATGGTGAGTTAAAATGGCAAGGAATTATGAGTGCTTAAGATGTAAAGAAGAAATGGAGTACTTAAAGGATTATAGATTTGACTCTCAAGATGATAAAAGGGGAATTCTAGGTGCTTTATTTGATATTGAAGAACACCTAGTTTTTGCTGTATATGTTTGTCCAAAGTGTAGGCATACAGAATTCTTCTATACAGGCAGAAGAAGTGGTTTTGATGACTGGGTTTAATAAGCGGCTTTTGCACCTCAAAAGGGGTGCATTTTTTATTAAAAAAATTAAACTGTAAAAAAAAGCATTTATTATAGAGTGAGAAAGGATGATTAAAAAGTATGTATTATCTAATTGATTATCATATTCATACAAGTATTTCACCTGATGGTAAAGATTCAATTATGCAGGTTTGTGAAAGTGCCATAAACAAAGGATTAAAGGAAATAGCTATAACGGAACATTGCGAAATGCACAGGAAAGACTGGGCATCTAAATATTACGACTTGGGAAAATATAAAAATGAAATATTAGAGGTTAGGGAAAATTTTAAGGGGAAAATTGAAATAAGGGCAGGATTAGAATTAGGACAACCATATCGTAATTTAAAAGAATCAGAAGAACTGATAGGTTCTTTCAACTATGATTATATTATAGGTTCTCTTCATAAGATGATTAATAATATAGATCTTGGGAAATTAGATTTGACAACTATTACACTAGATAACTTATGTGTAGAGTATCTTCAGCAGTTAGATCAAATGGTGGTATGTGGAAAGTTTGATTGTTTAGGTCATCTTGATTTAATAAAAAGATATAGTACAGATTACTATAAACAAAGAATAACGCTAATAAAATACTATGATTTTCTAGTGGATATACTAAAAAAAATTATTAAAAATGGAAAGGGGATTGAAATTAATACATCAGGGCTAAGACAAGCTCCTAAAGAAACAATGCCAGGTCTTGATGTAATAAAATTATATAAAAGTTTAGGTGGGGAAATAATAACTGTTGGTTCAGATTCACACAATAAAAATGATGTAGGTAAAAATATTATAGATGCTTTGAAACTTTGTGAAGAAGTAGGATTTAAGTATATAACTACATTTAATAATAGAAAGCCATATTGGAAAAAGATTTATGAGTAAAGCCATATTTTAGAGTGAAAAGTGATTATAGAAAAATGATAGAATTATCAGTAAATTATATTGACAATTAATGTAATTTAAGTTAATATAATCATATAGTGAATATAACAACATATAACAACATAATATAATATATAACAACATGGGGATGTTGGAAAGATTTTAAGGGGGAATTGATTATGAAACCAGAACATGTAAAACAATTAGAAACTGCAATTGAGGCAATTAAAGGCATTAGTGTTAAAAATTTTTACTTTGTAGCTTGTGGTGGGTCAAAGGCAATATTTGAACCTGTACAGTATATAATGGACAGGGAAACAGAGATTCCATCTGCGGTTTATTCATCAAATGAGTTTGTGCATCGTTCACCAAAAGGTTTAGGACAAGGTTCAGTTGTGGTTCTTTGTTCACATTCAGGTAATACACCAGAAACAGTAAGAGCTGCTGAATTTGCACGCGAGAAAGGTGCGATAACAATAGCATTCTCACATCTTGTAGATTCACCACTTTGGAAGGCCGCTGAATATACAATACATTATGATTGGGGAACAGAAGCAAATGCATCAGAATTAAATAATGGAATGTTATATAATCTTATATTTAGTATGCTTAACGTTGTTAATCCAAATGAAAAATATACTCGTGCAGTAAAATCCATTAATAATTTACACGGAGTATTTGAATTAAATAAGACAAGCACCTATGAAGCTGCAGATGAGTTTGGACGAAAATATAAACGTGAAGAGCTTATATATACAATGGCAAGTGGTGGTTGTTATGGGGTAGCTTATTCCTTTGCCATTTGCTTACTTATGGAAATGCAGTGGATAAATTCTAGTGCAATTCATTCAGGAGAATATTTTCATGGACCATTTGAAGTTACAGACTATGATGTGCCATTTATTATAATTAAAGGATTGGATGAAACTCGTCCGCTTGATGAACGTGCACATGCATTTTGCAAGAAATATAGTGATAAGATAACTCTTATCGATGCTGAAACATTTGATATGGAAGGAATTGATGAAGATCTTCGTGGATACTTTGCACCACTTGTGGTTGGAGTTGTTCTTCGTCAATATGCAGACCGTATTGCAGAACATAGAGGACATCCGTTATCTGTTAGAAGATATATGTGGAAAATGGAATATTGATAATAGGATATATTAATTAAATATATATTAAGATATTAATTGGGGGGGTAAAAATGTTAAAGCGTATTCTTGCGGTAGCGTTAAGTTCTGTAATGGTGATGTCTTTAGTAGGCTGTGGTGGTGGAGCTAAGGATACTGCCGGCCAACCAACAAAATCATCTGATGGAAAAACTGTAATTAAGTTTTTCCATAGATGGCCTAACGAACCTAGAAATTCATATTTTAAGGAATTGGTTGCTGAATTTGAAAAACAAAATCCAGATATTAAAGTTGAGACAGATGCAGTTTTAAATGACTCGTACAAAGAAAAAATTCGTGTACTTGTATCATCAGATAATGTTCCAGATGTATTTGTATCCTGGTCAGATTCCTTTGCTGAAAATCTTGTAGCCTCAGGAAAAGTAAAACCACTTAATGATATAGTTGAAAAGGATAAAGAATGGGCTAGCCAAGTTATGGATTCACAAAAGGGTGCATTTACATTTGACGGTAAGCTTTATGGAATGCCTCTTACAATTGATGGGAAAGCATTCTTCTATAATAAAGATGTATTTGAAAAGAATGGACTTAGTGTTCCTAAAACATTTGATGAACTTATAGCATTATTAGAAAAGCTAAAAACTCTTGGATATAAAGCCCCAATTATTGAAGGATTGACAGATCCTTGGACTATAGCGCATTACTTAGGAACAATGAATCAGCGTATGCTTGAGCCAGCAGTTCTTAAGAAGGATTATAATGCAAAAACTGGAGAATTTACTGATCCAGCATATGTAAAGGTCTTAGAGCACTTTAAAACATTAACAAAATATATGGGAACAACGGCAACTGCAATCGACCATGAAACTGCACGTAACATGTTTGCAAGTGGTGAGGTTCCTGTTATGTACATGCAGCTTGCAGAAATTAAAAAAGTTCAAGATAACGGAGATATCAAATTTGGGTTCTTTAACTTCCCAACATTTGCTGATGGAAAGGGAAGTCCAGAAGCACTTACTGGAGCACCAGAAGGCTTTATGTTAAGTAATGTAAGTAAAAATCCAGAAGCAGCTGAAAAACTTTTAAAGTTTATAATCTCCAAGGAAAATGCTACCAAGTTTACAAAACTAGATGGACAGGTTACAGCAATAAAAGGCGCTGTCTCAGCTGATAATGCATCAAAGGAAATTTTAGAAGCTGTTGATTTAATTATGAATTCTTCTGAAACTACCCCATGGCTTGACAATGCAGTGAAAATCAGTGTAGCTGATGCTTATATGCGTGGAGGTCAATCTATAGCAGCAGGACAAAAGACTCCGCAGGATGTAATGAAGGATGTACAAAAAGCAGCTGCCGAAGAACGTAAATCTGCAAAATAATCTAAAATAATATTACAAATTTGAAAAGAGGGGGCTTCCCCTCTTGTGTTATATAAGTTTATAGTAATCTATTTTGCTAGGAGTGGTGGTAATGAAAAAATCAAAAGTTGTATTAGCTCCATATTTATTTATAGCTCCATGCATTATTATGTTAGCAGTGTTTATATACATTCCGCTAGCTCAAAATATTCTTTATAGTTTTGAAGAATTTTCAACATTATCTCCTATAAGAAAAATTGTTGGATTGCAAAATTATAAAACACTACTATCTGATAAAGTTGTGGTTACAGCATTAATAAATAATGTACGTTATGCCGTAATATCTGTAATATGGCAAGTATGTTTAGGCCTGGTAGTGGCAGCAGTATTGGAAGATAAGGTTTTTAGAAAAATTTCTCCTGCTATTCGAACTATATACTTTTTGCCGGTTATAATCTCAATGACAGTAATTTGTTTGCTTTTTAGTTTTATATACAACCCTCAGACAGGGCTACTAAATAGCTTTCTTAGAATTATAGGACTCGACAGCTTAGCAAAACCTTGGCTAGGTTTACCTTCTACCGCACCATATGCAGTAATTGCAGTATCTCAGTGGCAAAGTTTGGGATACATTATGATGCTATTCATTGTTGCAATTCAAAAGATACCAGAGGAGTTATACGAAGCAGCAGAGATAGATGGGGCAGGAAAAATTAGACGTTTTATAAGCATAACTTTACCACAAGTTAAAGAAATGTTTTTTGTAACTAGCTTAATCACAATTACAGGTGCATTTACGGTATTTAATGAGCCGTATATTTTGACAAAGGGTGGAGGACCTGGAACAAGCTCTATGACTATTGCAGTTCATATGTATCAGTCAGGCTTTTTTAAAGATAAAATGGGATACGCTGCTACTTTAGCTGTACTAATATTTGTTATAACAGCATCGCTTGCTGTGGTTCAAATGTTATTATTTAGAACGGGAAAGGAGGAATAGAGATGGATAAACAAAAAGTTTCTTCTTATAGTGATATGCAATTAAGCACTGAAAATAAAATGCCTAAGATGCCTAGATATAAAACTTCCTCTTATCGCCGTAATAAATTTGGCATAGGTGAAATTTTAGTTTTAGCAGTTCTTTTGATTGGAGTTGTATGCATTGCATATCCTTTATTCTGGATGGTAATGTCTTCTTTAAAAAGCTATAAAGAAATCTATGGGAATGTGTGGGGATTACCTTCAGTTTGGAAATTCTCTAATTATGCAATCGCATGGGAGAAGGGAATATCAAAATACTTTTTAAACAGCTTAATAGTTACAGTCTCGACAGTTACTGGAGTAGTTATAATTGCCTCATTATGTGCATATGGACTTAGTAGGTATAGATTTAGAGGTATGAGTATAGCGCTTATAATTTGTATGGGTGGAATGATGTTAAATCCCCAGGTATGTGTAGTTCCACTTTATGTTCTTTTGCAAAAACTAGGAATTCATAATACTCGTTTTGCGATGATTCTTCCTTATATAGCATTTAGATTACCTTTAACCGTATTACTTATTAGATCATTTTTTCTTGCAATTCCAAAGGAATTAGAAGAATCAGCAAGAATAGATGGATGCAGTGCTTTTGGAATTTATTGGAGGATATTTATGCCTGTTTCAAAACCAATTTTACTTACAAGTGTAATACTTACATCATATTATTCTTGGAATGAATTTTTATTTTCAATTATATTTATAGATTCAGACAACTTAAAAACCATTCCTTCAGGACTTATGAATTTTAGAGATGCACTTCAAACGGATTGGGGAGTGTTACTTGCAGGTATGGTTATTTCTGCACTACCTATAATTATACTATTTATATGTATGCAAAAATATTTCATAAGAGGTATGGCGGCCGGGTCTGTAAAAGGTTAATATTTTAATTGGAGGGTATGTAATATGAAAATGATAGCTGTAGGAGATAATGTAGTTGATTGTTATTTAGATCAAAATCTATATTATCCAGGTGGGAATGCTGTAAACGTTGTAGTTAATTGTAAACGATATGGATTTGATGAATGTTCTTATATTGGAATATTTGGAACTGACAAAAAAGCTGAACATTTGACCTGGGCACTTAATCAAGAAGGAATAAATTATGAAAAGTCGCGCCATGTGATAGGAATAAGTGGACAACCAAGAGTGAATTTAACCTCTGAGGGAGATAGAGTATTTGTTGGTGGTCCTAAGAATACTGTACAACATATTGTTAGATTACGTTTAACACCAGAGGACTTAAATTATATTTCTAATTTTGATGTATGCCATACCAGTTGTTATTCAAATATTGAAGCGGAACTTGTGAAAATTAAAGATTACTGTAATATTTCATTCGATTTTTCCGATAATAGAGATATAGAATATTTAAAAGGAGTATGTCCTAATGTGAAATTTGCATTTTTCTCAGGTTCAGATTTGACATTGGAAGAAGTAAAGGGTCTTATAAAGACATGTCACTTGTTAGGAACTGATATAGTTGGAGTAACCCTAGGAGGAAAAGGGGCATTATTTTCTAAAAATGGTGAACTATTTGAGCAGGGCATAAAGCAAACGGAAGTTATTGATACCATGGGTGCAGGAGATAGTTTTATTGCAGGATTTTTAACAAATTATACTCAAAATAAAAATATGCAAGAGGCTCTAGAATTTGCAGCCACTTGTGCAGCAAAAACATGCACATTCCATGGAGGGTTTGGATATCCTCATCCATTTGATGACTAAATATTAAAAAAAAGGAGAAATAATATATGTTAGTAGCTGATAGCTCAATATCTTTGTATGAGCAACTAAAGTTTCTGATTAAAGATGATATTGTAAAAAGAACCTACAAACCAGGCCAAAAGATGCCAACTGAAGCGGAACTAGGTGAGCGATATGGAGTAAGTCGAATAACTGTTAGAAGAGCAATAAAGGAATTAGTAAATGAGGGATTATTGGTATCTAGGCAGGGAAAGGGAACTTTTGTAGAATCTTCAAAGATACATTCAAAGATTTTGAGTTTAGATGGCTTCACTGACTTAGCAACTTCAGAAGGTATTAATCCTGAAAGAATAGTTTTATCAAAAGCAATAATAGAACCATCAAATAAGGTTTTAAAATCTTTGAATTTACCTAAGGGATCCAAGGTTTTAGAATTAAAACGTATGATTGTGTATGAAGGATCACCATTTAGTATTGATATAGCTTATTTCCCTACTGACCTTTTTCCAGATATAATTTATAAAATCTCCGACCATGTATCGACTTTTAAAGTTATGAGGGAAGAATATGGAGTTGTAATGAAAAAAGCTTATAAGGAATTTAGCGTTACTGTAGCAAATGTTGAGCAAAGCGAGCTACTTAATTGTTCACCTGGTGAGGCGCTATTTTTAGTTGAAAAAATTATCTATAATGAAGAAGATAAGCCTATTCATTTTTCACATTTTTTAGTTTTATCAAGTAGAGCAACCTATTCTATTACCGTAGAGCAAAACTGAGTAGAAGTGCAAGTGGAAGGGAGTAGGGAGATAAAAATAGAAGTTTGCAACTGCAAACTTCTATTTTTTATAATTGGTATTTAATTATATTCTAAAGAACTGTATCACGGCTGCTTATCTTGCTTTTTAGATAGGCAAAAGCTCCAGGTAAAACTGATACAAGGATTATTGCAAATATAACTAATGTAAAGTTATGTTGTACTGCTGGTAGATTTCCGAAGAAATATCCCATTAAAGTAAATAGGGCTACCCAAGTAATTCCTCCAACAATATTATAAGATATAAATTTGCTGTAATGCATTTTTCCCATACCTGCAACAAAAGGAGCAAAAGTACGTATTATTGGTACAAATCTTGCAAGTATTATAGTTTTGCCACCATGCTTATCATAAAAACTATTGGTCTTATCTAAATATTCCTTTTTTATAAATTTGATATTTTGATTTTCATAAAGACCTCGTCCTAAAAGTTTTCCTATCTCATAATTTACTGTATCGCCAATTATTGCTGCAGCCATAAGTACTAAAAGTAAAGTGAAAATATTCATAGAGCTTACAGAAACTAAGGCGCCAGCGGCAAATATAAGTGAATCTCCTGGTAAAAAAGGAAGTACTACAAGGCCTGTCTCGCAAAATACTATAAGAAATAGTACAGCATAGGACCACATTCCATAATTTTGCACGATAGCACTTAAATGCGTGTCAATATGTAATATAAAGTCTATAGTCATTTGTATAAGTTGCATAATATAACCTCCTGACGTTTATCAAAATGACAATAGATATTATATCACATAACAGAAATAAAATTTTCAATGATTTGATTAATTACTAAATTTTACATTAAAAAAGTGGATTTTATATTTTATAAAAATAATTTTTATGTAAATGTTTTCGGTACGTTGACACATGTTTAAGAACGTGATAATATCTTTAATAACAAATCAAGAATGTTAAGTTAGTTCACAATAGAATATAAATTTTAAAAATTATGACGAAGACAAAACTATCATCATGTTAATTACAGAGAACCGGATAAGCTGAGAACCGGGTTAACTGGATAGCAATACTCACTTCTGAGTTGTATAGTCGAAATTAAGTAGATTATACCGCGGGGCTGCGTTAAAAAGCTGAGGTTTAATAGAACCTGAAAAAGACTATTCTTATGATGAGAGTAGTGAAGTAGAGTGGTACAGCGTTAAATATCGCCTCTACATGTGTTAAGCACACATGTAGAGGCGTTTTTTTATAACCTATAACCTTAAATAGGGGGCTATTTTAAAAAATAAAGGGGGCAATTTTATGAAAAAGAAATTATCATTATTATTCGCAACAATGTTTGTCACAGGAGCATTAGTAGGATGTGGAAGCAAACAAACATCTGCAGATGCTAAGACCGTAAAGGTAGGTCTTAACTATGAACTATCTGGAAATGTGGCTACATATGGCCAAAGTTTAAGTGAAGGTATTGAACTTGCAATTGAGGAAATTAATAAAGCAGGTGGAGTCTTAGGAAAACAAATTGAAGCTGTAAAGGTAGATAATAAGTCTGAAACTGCTGAAGCTGCTAACGTTGCAACTAAGCTTGCAACTAGAGATAAGGTTGTAGCAATACTTGGACCTGCAACTTCTGGTAATACAAAGGCAGCAGCACCAATTGCTGTACAAAACAAAGTTCCATTAGTATCAGCTTCTGCTACAGCAGATGATGTTACCGTAGATAGCAATGGTAAGGTAAGAGAATTTATATTTAAAACTTGTTTTAGTGACTCTTTCCAGGGGGTTATAGGAGCTGACTTTATAGCTAAGGATTTAGGTAAAAAGAATGCAGCTATTCTTGTGGATACTACTAGTGACTATAGTAAAGGTCTTTCAAAAAGCTTTAAAGAAACCTTTGAAAAACATGGTGGAAAAATTGTAACTGAACAGGCATATCAAGCGAAAGAAACAGACTTTAAAGCAGTACTTACAAAAATTAAGGGTTCAAATCCTGATGTAATATATCTTCCAGGTTATTATGAAGAAGTAGGTTTGATAGTAAAACAAGCTAGGGATCTTGGAATTACTGCTCCGATAGTTGGAGGAGATGGTTATGAGTCACCAAAACTTGCAGAACTTGCTGGGAAGGCTGCATTAAATGGAGTTTATTTTACAAATCATTATTCTTCAAAGGATACTTCAGCTGAGGTTGTAAATTTCCAAAAAGCATTCAAAGCTAAATATAATAAAGAGCCAAATGGATTTAGTGCTCTTGGATATGATTTAGGATATTTCTTTGCAGATGCTGTAAAGAGAGCTGGGGAAGCTAACCCTGTTAAAGTTAAAGAGGCTATGGCAGCTACTAAAGATTTCAAAGGAATAACAGGTAAGTTTTCTATAGATGAGAATCATAATCCAGTAAAATCAATAACAATTCTTGAAATGAAGAATGGAGAGCAGACTTTCTTAAAGAAGCTAGATCCACAATAATAAATAAACTATAAGAGTAGCTAGGATTAGAGAGCACAAAGGACACAATATGAAATTAAATGAACACTTTGTGCTCTCTAATATATTTTAAAAGGATGTGAAAACGATGGAACAAACTTTACAGCAGTTAGTTAATGGACTTTCACTTGGGAGTATATATGCATTGATTGCGTTAGGATATACAATGGTTTATGGTATCATAAATCTTATAAATTTTGCTCATGGTGATATATATATGTTAGGAGCTTATATAGGTTTTGCTGTTACCACATTTCTACATGTTGGTTTTATACCAGCAATCATTATATCAATGGTTTCTTGTGCAGTTATAGGGATTATAGTGGAAAAAGTAGCATACAAACCTATTAGAAATTCAACTAGAATTGCTGCACTGATAACTGCAATAGCAGTTTCATTATTCTTAGAATATGGAACAATGTATTTTGTTAAGGCGGAAACGAGAACTTTTCCAGAAGAGCTTGCAAGTAAAAATATAAAACTATTCAATGGTGGAGTAGTACTTAATACTACAGATATATATATACTAGTAATTACTATTGTACTTATGATAGCTCTTCAGTTTATAATTCATAAAACAAAAATGGGTAAAGCTATGAGAGCTGTTTCAATGGATAAAGAAGCAGCACAATATATGGGGATAAGCATTGATAAAACAATATCCTTTACTTTTGCTCTTGGTTCTGCACTAGCAGGAGTTGCGGGTGTACTTGTTGGAGTATATTATAACTCAATAAATCCTTTAATGGGAGTTCTTCCTGGACTTAAGGCTTTCGTAGCTGCGGTAATCGGAGGAATAGGGATTATACCAGGAGCGGTTCTTGGTGGATACTTCCTTGGAATGACAGAAACTATAGTTAGTGCTAATGGTGGATCTTTATATAAGGATGCCGTAGCATTTGCAGTATTAATTATAATACTTTTAGTAAGACCTAATGGACTTTTAGGTAAGAATGTAAAAGAAAAGGTATAGGAGGGAATAGTATGAAGGTATTTAATAAAAATAATATAGTAACAGCGGTTCTCGTACTTCTCCTATATGTATTAGGACAAATATTAATAAGTGCTGGCATCATTGATTCTTATATTTTACTTAATTTAATAGTAATAGGTATTAATATAATACTTGCTGTAAGCTTAAATCTTATCACAGGTTTTACAGGACAATTTTCACTAGGACACGCAGCTTTTATGTCCATTGGAGCATATGCTTCTGCTGTAGTTACAGCTAAATTTAGCCTGCCATTTGGAGCAGGAATAATTGCAGGAGCAGTAATTGCTGCAATTGCAGGAATTGCTATAGGAATTCCTACATTGAGATTAAAAGGAGATTACCTTGCTATAGCAACATTAGGATTTGGGGAGATAGTTAGAATAATAATTCTTAATAATGAATACTTGGGTGGTGCTAGTGGACTAAATGATATACCACAATATACAAATTGGGCATGGATGTTTGCAATGGTCGCACTCACTATCGTTTTAATAAAGAACTTTATCAATTCAAAGAGTGGAAGAGCTTGTATTGCAATTCGTGAAGATGAGATTGCAACGGAATCCATGGGGGTTAACACTACTTTTTATAAGGTACTTGCTTTTGGTACAGGTGCTTTCTTTGCAGGAATTGCAGGAGCATTATATTCAGGGTATTTCTATTTTATAAAGCCAGATGCCTTTGGTTTCATGAAATCTATTGATATTCTAGTAATAGTAGTATTTGGAGGTATGGGAAGCATTATGGGTTCAGTAGTTGGAGCCATAGCACTTTCTGTAATATCTCTTCTACTTCAAGGATTTCCTGAACTTAGAATGGTTATATATTCAGTTATACTTTTCTTAATAATGGTTTATAGACCACAAGGAATTATGGGTAATTATAGATTTAGGTTATTTAAGAGGGGAGGTATTCAAAATGCCAGTGTTAACAGTAAATAATATTTCAATGTCTTTTGGTGGAGTAAAGGCAGTAAGTAATGTAAATATGAAAATAAAGCATGGAGAAATAATTGGTCTTATTGGACCAAATGGGGCAGGAAAAACCACATTTTTCAATTTGCTTACAGGCATATATAATCCAACAGAAGGTGAAATAATATATAATTTTGACAAAAAAGTTCATCCCAATAAAATGAAACCTCATGAAATAGCTGCAGCAGGAATAGGTAGGACATTTCAAAATATAAGACTTTTTAGTGAAATGACAGTGGAGGAAAATGTTAGAGTAGGATTTCATAAGAACATTAAGTATAAAGCTATTTCTTCCCTATTTAGAACTCTCTCTTATTATAAAGAAGAAGAAAATGCAGATAAAAAGGTTACGGAGCTTTTAAAAATATTCAACCTTGATGAAAAAAGAGAAGAACTTTCTAAAAATTTATCCTATGGGGAACAAAGAAGACTAGAAATAGCAAGAGCTCTTGCGTCTAATCCAAAGATTTTACTTCTTGATGAACCAGCAGCGGGAATGAATCCAAATGAAACACATGAGCTTATGGAACTTATAAGATGGATTAAGGATAAATTTGATATCACTATAATTTTAATAGAGCATGATATGTCACTTGTAATGTCTGTATGTAATAGACTTTATGTTCTTGATTATGGGAAGCTTATTGCAAATGGAACGCCAGAAGAAATAAGACATAACCCTGCAGTTATTAAGGCATATCTTGGAGGTGAAGATGAAGCATGTTAGAAATGATTGATGTTAATGTGTATTATGGAGCTGTTCATGCTTTAAAAGGTATAAGTTTAAAAGTAAATGAGGGCGAAATTGTTACTTTAATAGGTGCAAATGGAGCTGGGAAAACTACAACTCTTAAGACAATTTCTGGAGTGCTAAAGCCTAAAGTTGGGAAAGTTACATTTGATGGAAAAGACTTAAGTAAAGTTAATGCAAGCAATATGGTAAGCCTTGGAATGGCTCATGTACCAGAGGGTAGAAGAATTTTTGCTAACATGTCGATTATGGAAAACTTGGAAATGGGGGCGTTTTCAAGAAAAGATAAAGCAGAAATAAAAAAGGATTATGGGAAAATATTCGAGACATTTCCAAGATTATTAGAACGTAAAAATCAAATGGCAGGAACTTTATCAGGAGGAGAGCAGCAGATGCTTGCTATAGGGCGTGCTCTTATGTCAAGACCTAAATTGCTTCTTCTAGATGAACCTTCCATGGGGCTTGCGCCGTTAGTAGTTAAACAAATATTTTCAATAATAGAGGATATAAACAAAAATGGTACTACAGTTTTACTTGTAGAACAAAATGCTTCTATGGCACTTAAAGTAGCTCATAGAGCTTATGTAATACAAAATGGATATGTGGAAATGGAAGGGGACGCTTCAGAACTTTTAAATGATGAAAGCGTAAAAAGTGCATATCTTGGGGCATAATAATCTGTAGTCTATGAGTTTAGATAAAAGGGGGCTTTTATCTACGATATATTTGATAAACCCTAGCTAAATAAAATTAGCTAGGGTTTATTTTTTATCAATATTATTTAAATATCCTATCTAAAACAGAGGATGGAACAGAGCCATCTCCTCCTATTGTATACTTCATCTTCATATATTGTCGTATACTTCTCAATTCTAAAAGAATTTCATTTTTACTTAGTAAACTTTTGTCTGCAAGGAGGATAGGTGATTGTACTAATCCTGCTAGCGCAGAGGCTGACAAGGCGTCTGCAAAACCTTGTCCTGAAGCTATAAAAGTCGTTCCAAAGTAAAACTTAAATCTGCTCAAAACCTTTAGATTTGTTTCATATCTGTTATTACCATATATTCTTTCAGGATTACGCAAATCAATTAGTAGATTATCATTAATAACTCCAGGTCCACCAATTACATATGTCTTAGATATATCATAGTCTGATACGTATTTCTCCAATCCTATTGGGAGACTATCTTTTCCAGTTAGAATAATAGGAATTCCTTGCGCTGCAGCATAAGAAGCTATGGATAGAGCATCAGGGAAATTACTTCCTGCAGTAATAAATATTTCTCCATTTGTGCCTATAAAATTTGCAACAGATAGAGCTGTTTGGTATCTATCGTTTCCATGTAATCTTGTAATTTTAATTCCATTTGAAGCTATTTTATCTTCTATTTCTTTCGATACAGAGCTATATCCACCTATGATAAATATTTGTCTAACTCCAAGTCTCTTTATTTCCATTTCTGTCTTGGTAGCTAAAGTTTTAGGATTAGTTAGTAAAATAGGTGCATTATACTTTGCAGCAAGAGGAGAAGCGCTTAAAGCATCTGGGAAGTCTTGCCCTGAAGCAAGTACAGCATATTTACAACTAGACCATTGCTTTGAAACCTCAATGCTTGTTTCATATCTATTTAGTCCAGATATGCGGTTGTATTCTTCACCTGTATAAAAATTTAGAGTAAATTTGCCGTTAAATTTATCTTCATCTACACTACCTACAGTATCTTTTTCAACTATTAAAGTAATATTTGAATTATAGGGAAGATCTTCATGGGCAATTATAAGCATATTGCCACTTACAGATGCTTTAACTTTATAATAATTTTTGCCATCTGAAATTGATATATTTTTTTCATTAACTAAATTAATTTTATCTTGGTATTGAATTACTATAGGAAAGTCTATAGGGTTATCTTTTTCATTATTTTCAGGCATAGATCTAAGTGCTTCAAATCTACTTACAGATGCAAAGGGATCTATAGAATACATATCCTTTCCAGTAAAAAAGTGCAGTTTGCCATCTTTATCAAAAAATATATTATTACTATAGTTTGGCATATATCTAACAGTTTCCATAGTATCTAAGTTATATATTCTCGATTTTCCCACGGCTATGCTTCTATCTTCATCCACTGCATAAATAGGCTCATTAAAGCTTCTTATTGGCTTAGATAAGTTATTTATATTAAAAACCTTATCCTTACATATAATTAGGCCTTTTTTTTCTAATACCATAATTGGAGTATCTAATGGATCTCTATACATGCTTAATTTTTCATTTGTACTTGTATAACCTATATTGGATTTTTCAATTTCCGTAATTTTATCTCCATCTGTTAAATACTTTGCTATTTCAGATGTTAGTGAACCTGCTGACCAACCATATTGAGTCCATTTATAAATATATTTACCATCAGAACTAAAAGATATATTTCCGACTTCTTCCATTCTAGGAGTATAATTTATTTCATTAAAGGTATTTGAATCAAATACCAATAATTTTGGAGACCATTCTCCATTCACTATATAAAGTCTATTATTTTTTTCATATATATGCCTATGACCAACTAATATACTTGAATTTTTCTCAATTTTACAAGATAGATTTTTAGTATTTGAAAAGTCATTTAAATCATATACACTTACTAAATAATTTTCATCTTCATTTACAATATACAAATTACTAAAGTCTTCTGATATAGCTAAATCTGATGGAGTATATAATAAATTAATAGTTCTTTCTAATTTATTAGTTTTTATATCCATAACTAATAAATTATTTAGAGTTTTATCTAAAGCATATGCTTTATTTCTACTGACATCATATTTTACAGTAGCAAAAATATCTTTATATTTATTATGCAGCTCATCATTATCATCAATAGGCAGCGAAGATTCCAAGAGGATACTTTCAATAAAATATTCGTTATTATTATTTTTTGAAACTGCTATGAGAGTATCATTTTGGGAAAATAAACTATCTACTTTACCTAAGGTAGTATAATATTTTAATATATTAAAGTTGCTATAATCATGTTCGGCAATTTTATTGCCTTCTACAGCAGCATAAAACGTATTTTGCTTAGTATTAAATGCTATATCAAAAAAATTAGCATTTAATGAGGTAACATAAGTCATATCACCATACATACTGTCCGATGTCTTGAATATAGTTCCTGCAGCATTAAATATATACTTTCCATCTGGAGATATTCTAAACTTTGGAAGCATTTCATAATCACCATGATAAGGAGAACCATAAATATTTCTTGTAAAATCTCCACTTTTTGTTCCATATACAGTAAAGTCTCTTGGAGAAACGTCAGTGGTTATAGTATATAATTTATCTTGATTAGGGTTAAACTCAATGTAACTTCGCATATGAACACTAGTTACAGTATCTATTTTTAAATGAGTTTCTCTTGAATAACTTTTGGCCACAGTCCATTGATTTGAACCACCAAAGAGGTATATAAAACCTTCCATATCTACTGCAATATCAAAAGGATCTATGTCTACATCAAATCTGTCCTTAAGCGTAAAGTTATCTGCGTCAATTATACCAACAGCTCCAGCTCCATCTCCAGCTGAAAGATTAGAATAATGATGTCCACTTTTTAAAATAGTTACATAGACTTCGTTATTAGAAAAAGTAAGTCTTTCTATAGGCAGATCAAATTGAATACTTTTAGTTTCACCAGTTTCATAATTGATTGAATAAACTTTTCTAGCGGATCTATCTGTAAAATATAAAATAGACTTATTTGGGTGAATAATAGAATGAGTAGGGGTAAAGCCTAAAGGTATATTTATTTTTGAATTTGCTGCGTATACCTTATTTAGTGAGCTTCTGCTACTTAATGGAAAAAAACTAAATAAAGCATTAGAAATTAAAATAGCTGCTATAAAAGTTGTCAAAAAGTTTTTTTGTATTTTACTCATAATATTCGTCCCTTTTATATATTTTTAATGAATTCATTTTTTGTCTTTCATTGATATTATTTAAATAGCTTGTCTATAACATAGGATGGAACGGAGCCTTCTCCTCCTATTGTATACTTCATTTTCATATGTTCTTTTATACTTTTTAATCCCATGAAAGCTTCATTTGTGTATGGTAAGCTTTTGTCTGCAAGTACAATAGGTGACTGTGATAATCCTGCCAGTGCAGAAGCTGATAGGGCATCTGCAAAACCTTGTCCTGAAGCTAAAAAAGTAGTTCCAAAATAAAATTCAAATCTACGTAACACATTAAGGTTTGTTTCATATCTGTTGCTGCCGTATATTCTCTCGGAGCTAGGCATCTTATGAAGTAGATTATCACTAATAACTCCAGACCCACCAATTACATAAGTTTTATTTATATTGTAATCTGATACATAATCATCTAATCCTTCTGGAAGTGTATCTTTTTTTGTAAGTACAATAGGAATTCCTTTTGCAGCAGCATAGGAAGCTATAGATAATGCATCAGGGAAGTTACTTCCTGCAGCAATGAATATTTCTCCATCTGTGCCTATGAAATTTGCTATAGCCATGGATGTTTTATATCTATCTTTTCCCTGTAATCTTGTAATTTTGATTCCTTTTGAAGCTATTTTATCTTCTATTTGCTTTGACACAGAGGCAGATCCACCTATAACAAAAATTTCACTAACTCCAAGTCTCTGTATTTCTGCTTCTGTCTTAGAATCTAATTCCTTAGGATTAGTTAGTAAAATAGGTGCACTATACTTTTTAGCAAGAGGTGAAGCACTTAACGCATCTGCAAAATCCTGTCCTGAAGCAAGTACTGCATATTTAGAGCTAGTCCACTGCTGTGAAACCTTAACGCTTGTCTCATATCTATTTAACCCAGCTATACGAGTATATTCTTTTCCCGTATAAAAGGTTAGAGTAAGTTTGTTATTAAATTTCATTCCCTGAAGATCACTTATAGCATCTTCTCCAACTATTAAACTAATATTTGAACTATAGGGAAGATCTTCATGTGAAATTATAAGCATATTTTCACTTACAAATGCTTTAACACTATAGTGTTTTTTTCCATCTGAAATTGATATATTATTTTCATTAGCTAAACTTATTTTTTCAGGATACTGAATTACTATAGGAAAGTCTATAGGAGTATCTTTTTCTTTATTTTCAGGCATAGATTTAACTGATTGAATTTTACCTACAGGTGCTAAAGGATCTATAGAATACATGTCTTTTCCATTAAATAGGTGTAGTTTTCCATCCTTATCAAAAAACATACTGTTAGTACTATGACCTGGCATAGATCTAACAACTTCCATAGTATCTAAGTTATATATTTTTGTACTTCCCACTGCTAGGTTTCTTTTTTCATCTACTGCATAAATAGGTTCATCGAAACTTTTTATTGGCTCAGCTAAATAATTTAGAGTAAAAGCCTTATCCTTACATATAAGTAATCCCTTATCCTCTAATATTATATTTGGAGTATCTAGTGGCTCTCTATTTAGCATTAGTTTTTCATCCATTGGATAACCTGCTTTAGATATTTCAACCTGAGTTAATTTATTCCCATCTAGTGAGTACTTTATGAGTTGAGAGTATACAAAGCCCGACTGCTTCCATTTATAAATATATTTATCATCTGAACTAAAAGCAATGTCTCCTACCTCTTCCATTATAGGGCTGTACTTTATTTCGTTAAAGTTATTTGAATCAAATATCAATAGCTTTGGAAACCATTCTCCATCTATTACATAGAGTTTGTTATTTTTCTCATATATGTGCCTATGTGTACCTTCTAATACTGAACTTTTGCTAGTTTTATAAGGTAAATCCTTGATATTTGAAAAATCATTTAAATCATAGATACTTACTAAACAATTCTCATCTTCATTTACTATATATAACTTACTAAAGTCTTCTGATATAGCTAAGTCTGAAGGTTTATATGATAACTTAATTGTATTTTCTAATTTATTAGTTTCTGCATCCATAACAAATAAGTTATTTAAAGTTTTGTTTAGTGCATATACCTTATTTCTACTGCTATCATATTTTCCAGTAGTAATGTCATATTTATTTTTATTGAACAAGTTATCTGATTCATCAAGAGGTAATGAATAAGCTAAGGAGATATTTTCAATAAAATACTTATTATTAATATCCTTAGAGACTGCTATAAGAGAGTCATTTTGAAAAAACAAGCTATCAACTTTACCTAGAGTAGAATAATATTTTAGTATGTCAAAGTTTGTATAATCATATTCAGCAATTTTATTGCCCTCTATTGCAGTGTAAATCTTATTTTCCTCGATGTTAAAAGCTGCATCAGAAAAGGTAGCATTTAGTGAACTAACATAATTCATATCATCAGGTTCATTATCTGAAGCTTTAAAAATAGTTCCTGCGGAGTTGAATATGTATTTTCCATCTGGTGATATTCTAAGCTTTGAAGACATTTTATAATTTCCATGGTAAGGAGAGTCATAATCAGCTTCAAATTTTCCATTATTTATTTTATATGCATTAATATCTGTTGGCATATAAATAGGACTTACAGTATATATCTTATTCTTGTTAGGATTAAGCTGAATATAACTTTCTACTTCAACACCGCCTATAGTATCTACTTCTAGCTTAGTTTCCCTAGAATAACTTTTCGCTATTGTGTATGAATTTGATCCACCAAACAGATATATATAACCTTCCATATCTACTGCAATAGCAAAAGGGTCTATGTTCACATCAAATCTATCCTTTAGTGTAAAATTGTTAGCATCAATTATAGCTACAGCACCAGTTCCATAATCTGATGAAGGAAGATATTGCTGATGTCCACTTTTTAAAAGGGTTACATAAACCTCATCATTAGCAAATGTAATTCCTTCTACTGGCAAGTCAAACTGTATACTTTTAGTTTCACCTGTTTCGTAATTGATTGAATGAGCTTTTTTGCCTGATTTATCTGTAAAATATAAAATAGGCTTATTTGGGTGAATAATAGAGTAAGTGGGTGTGAAACTTAAGGGAATATTTACCTTTAAATTTGCTGCTTGTACGTTGTCTGGTAAATTTCCGATATTTAATGCGAAAAATCCAAACAAGTTATTAAAGATTAAAATAAGTGCTACAAAAGTTGTCCAAAAAAATCTTAACTTTTTATTCATAATACGCCTCCTTTTTTAAATGTTTTTAATTATATTCAATTCAGTATAGCATGGGATTTTACAAAATTTAATTTGTAATTGGAGGGATATGAGGAATATTATACAAGTTAAGAAATAAAGCTTTTGTATCGATAAAAATTATAGTACTATAGTAGAGCAAAAAATATATTTATAAGGCACTAGCTATTTAAGTTTATTTTTACTAAGTTACAAGTCTTTAGTAAATTAATCAGAAGTATAGGTTATAGGAGGATTTTATGAAAAAGGCAAAGAAAATATTGTGTTTGTTAGCAACTGTACTTATTTCAAATGCATTAGTTCCTATACATAGGGTTTCGGCAGAACCAGAGTTAATGGGGGAGAAATTTTTATTGTATCAGGACAATACTTCCCAGATGCTCTAGGAGGAGCGGCTTATGTAGCAAAACGATCTGCTCCTATGTTCTTAGTTTCACCACAGGTTAACAAAGCAACAGAAGATTATATATACGGCTTTTATCAGCTTGGTTCACCTATGGGAAATTTTGTGATACTTGGGGGAACAGGTATGGTACCCGACTATGTGGCTCAAAGGATAATAACGAAGAAAAGACCAACAAATAAAAAGGTTACTTTAGGAATGACTATAGATGAAGTTTTAGAAATTATGGGTAAACCTGTTGATAAAGATGAACCAAGTCGTGATACTTATAGATATTATTATATCTTTGAAGAAGTAATAAAAGCAATGGGTCCCACAACTGAAATTCATCCTAACTTTGTTGACTTTGGTAAAACATTAAAATATAAAGATTCCTATGTAGAAATTGATAAGGATGGAGAGATAAAGGAAACTTAAAATTAGCACAAGAGGAATTAGAATATTAATTGTCAGGGTAAACGTATATAAAATTTTAGGGCATAGCCCTTTTATTTTTATAGTTCAATAAGTATAATTTAAAGTATTATAATTTAGGGGGATAAAATGTATTATTTATTAGTTATTTTGTTATTTTTAAAACCTAGCATTAAAAAAGAAGACTTGCCTGAACAGATAGGAAGAGGAATTATTGGAGGAATAGTTTCATTCTTGGTTTTATATGTGTTTAAGTTTGACCATACTCTTTCCTTCATTTTATCTATGCTTTGGCTGCCAGCAATTATTCAGTTGCTATTTTATGGACTTTCAGAGGCAGTAAATAAGGACAAGAAAAATAAAGAGAATAGAAAAGGTTCAGCCTTTATTGGAATATTTCTGATCTTAGTCATAATCTTAAGTGCTTTATATAACCAGTTTCCGTATATAACAGGTGGGGCAAAGAATTTTGCTAAAATGGTTCCTGTAGAGGAAAGTACAGAAAAGGTTTCTCAAATTAATGCAGAGCATGTTATTGTTATTTCACCAGAAACTGCATATTATGAGATGCAGAAGATGATTGGAACACTTCCTAACCCAAGTGCTTATGAAATTGGAGAAATTGGTATTACAATGACAAAGGACGGAGCTCTATATGTAGCTACAATAGAATTTGATAGCTTTTTTAGAGCTTTTAGGAGTAAAGAGATACCAGGGGTAATATATGTTTCAGCTGAGAAGCAGGCAGAGGCAAAAATCATAAATATGCCAGTAGGTTATGCTAAATCTTTGGTATTTGGGAGAGATTTTGAAAGAGTTTTACGTAAGGCTAAACCTGAAGCAATACTTTTTCAGGCAAATGTTGAGCTTGATGACGCAGGTAATCCATATTATGTAGGCACCTATGGTCATTACAAGTATGGTCGCAGGGGGCCTATAGTTGATGGTGCTTTGCTTTTAGATTTTAAGGATGGAAAGATTACGGATTACAGCAAAGACAAGGTGCCTTCATGGGTAGAAGAAATATATCCTTCTGACGTTGCTGAAGCCTATAACAGTTATTTTGGTACTCTTGCTAAGGGATTGATAAATAAATTCTTTGCAAAAGAGGGAGTGCATGTTCCGACACAGTGGAGTGGGGATACAAGTGTAGAAGGACTTAAAGTTAATTCTTATGAAGTATCAGGAGTTGTAGATAGTAACGGAAAAATGAAGTGGTTTACTGATCATACTAATACATCAAGTAATTCAACTACTATGACGGGATACACACTTATGGATATGAGGACTGGAGACATGATTTACTACAAGACAGCAGGCTATGTAAACGGAAAGGGTGCTATGAATGCTGTGGACAAGAATCTTGGGGCTAATAAGGCAAATTGGGCTCCTGTACAACCGTTATTTTATAACATATTTGGTTATGAGGCTTGGGTAGTTCCTGTGGTAAATAAGACCGATGGAGCACTAGTAAAGGTGGCTATAGTGGCAGCACAAAATAGTTATGTGGTATTAGAAGATAATAAGACTTTAGCCATTGAATCCTTTAAAAATGCCATTGCTTATGGAAAAATAAATGACGCAACTAATAAAAATGCAAACAGCATAAAAGCTGACAAAAAGAATATCATAGGAAAAGTTTCAAGAATCAATGCTGTAGCAGAAAATGGAAGTGATGTTTTTTATGTGAAGCTTGTAGAATCAGAAAATATTTATATGGTTAACAAATCCGCTGGAATTGATATTGTATTAACTAAAGAAGAGGATACCGTAGAAATTGAATACCTTGATATTAAAGATAATAATATAGTTTCTACTACAAAGTTTAAAAATAGTAGTATTAAAAAATAATTATGTGCATTATCTAGTATTTTTATTGAATTATAAAAAATTGTATATGAAAAAAAGAAATAAGCCAATAGAACGATATAAGTTCTGTTGGCTTATAATATATTATACACAATGGTCACTCATGTTCCTAGTACCTTTACCCTAATCACCTAGAACTTTGAAGAGGGCTTTAAGACTTTCAGCTGCTAGTTCTCTAGGTCTTACCTCTATTATATAAACTATAGGTTTATCTTTCATAAGATTAAAGTGCCATTTGAAATCAATAAGACCTGTTCCCGGAATTTGATGGTCGCTTTTGCCATTGTTATCGTGAATGTGGCAAGTGCGTATTTTATCTATATTTTTAATGAAGAATTGAATTTCTTCATACTTATTTTCAAGGGAATGACCTATATCCCAAGTTAAGTATAAATTATAATTATCGTTATTTAGAAGTTCTTGAACAGCTTCTTGAACAACTTTCTTTGGAAATCTTCCTGAGTTTTCTACGCATACTTTAATCTTATTTCCTGCAAAATCTAAAATTTCTTTTAAATTATTATTTAGAACATTTTTATATTCCGCTTCATAAGATTCGTCCATGTAGCTTTTCTTATCTGTCAAAGTAAAGCATACAGAAGGACCTACATGCAGAGTTAAATTCTTTGCACCAATATCTATTCCAAATTGAATTATGGTCTTAAATCGACTTATTACTGACTGTCTTATATCTTCTTGAAGCTGAAGTAGTGAAATATCCTCAGGAGCATGTAATGTTATAGTTATACCTTTATGTGAAGTATAATTTTTAATGTTAAGTCTGTCCTCTTTAGAATAATTTTCAGGAAAGAACATTGGAACGTTCATGTTTATTTCTACTGCATTAAAGCCACTTGAAATTGCAAAATCAATGGTATCATATATGCTTTTTTCTCCTAAGCAAGCTGCGTAACCTATAGGGTTCAACAAGTTATATCACCTCTCTAAAAAATATGAAGGAGCTTTGTTTATTCAAAACTCCAACAAAATTATTAACTAATATTATAGGTTTATGTTTTTGGCCCATATTATATCAGGAATATTTTCAAGTTCCGTTAAGGCATCTTTAGCTATTCTTTCATCTATTGTAAGTATCATAAGGGCCTTGTCGCCTTTAAGCTTTCTTCCTACCTGCATAGTAGCTACATTTATATCTTGATCTCCAATAAAGGTTCCAACTTGGCCGATTACTCCTGGTACATCCTTATTTTGTATAAACAACATATGTTCTGTAGGTTTTACATCTACTTCATAACCAGCAATTTCAACTAACTTGCCCTCTCCCTTAGTTGAAATTGTACCTGCAAGGGTAAAAGTGAAGCCTCTATTGCTTCTAATTTCTACAGTAATTAAATTTGAATATCCATCATAAGCTTCAGATGTATTATTAACATTAACTGCAATTCCACTATCATTAGCTTTTACTCTTGAATTTATATAGTTAACCTTATCCTTCATAACAGGCTCTAAAAGTCCCTTTAAAAAGGCTATAGTTACAATTTCAGTATCTTGAACTCCTATTTCTCCACGATAGTTTATTTCCACTAGTTCAATAGGAGCTTTATGAAGCTGATAGTATATTTTACCTAAGTTTTCCATCAAATCTATATAAGGAGTTATTTCCTTTAACTCATCTCTGTGTATAACAGGAAGATTTACTGCGTTAGGAACAATTCCGCCCTTAAGTCCGTTAATAACCTGCTGAGCTATAGTCATTCCAACATTTTGCTGTGCTTCTACAGTAGTTGCTCCAATATGAGGAGTTACAACTACATTATCAAATTGATAAAGAGGAGAACTGTATCTAGGTTCTTTGTCATGTACATCTAAGCCAACACTTGCAATTTTGCCGCTTTCAAGTCCCATAAGAAGTGCCTTTTCATCCATGAGCTTTCCTCTAGCTGCATTTACAAGTCTAACTCCATCCTTCATTATTCCTAGTTCTCTTTCGCCAATCATACCAATAGTTTCTTCTGTACGTGGAGTATGTATTGTTACATAGTCAGATTGCATTAAAAGCTCATCTAAGGTTTCCATTCTTGTTGCATTATATCTTTTAAATCTTTCCTCAGAAATATAAGGATCATATGCAACTATATTCATGCCAAATGCATGCATACGAGTAGCAACTAAAGCTCCAATTCTTCCAAGACCTATTATGCCAAGAGTTTTGCTATATAGCTCATTTCCCATAAAGCTATCTCTATCCCAATTTCCTTCTTTTAAAAACTTATCAGCACTGCATACATTTCTGCTTTGAGCAAGTAAAAGTGCTATAGCAAGTTCACAAGCTGAAATACTATTACTATCTGGAGTATTTGCTACAATTATTCCGCGTTTTGTAGCTTCTGGTATGTCTATATTATCAACTCCATTACCAGCTCTTCCTACAATTTTAAGGTTAACAGCTTTATCCATAAGTTCGCTATCAACTTTAGTATCACTTCTTATCATAAGAGCATGATAATTTCCAATTATATTTAAAAGTTCCTCTCTTTCAATGCCGATCTTTATATCTAATTGAAAATCCTTCTCTTTCTTTAAAAGCTCAAGCCCCATTGGATCAATATTATCTACAACTAGTATCTTTTTAATGTCGTTCATTTAAATTGCCCCCTCTTTTTATATAATATTAAATAAATAATCAATAAATTCAAATGAAAGTATATTTTTAAAATTATATTATATACATTGGTAAAACACAAGTCTTTGTAGTAAATAAAATTTATTAAATAAGTTAAGTTTTTTTAATTATAATAAAATAAGTTAAGGTTATATAGATTTCATAACTCAACTGATATAAAATAAAGTTATTAGTAAAAGGAGGTAAATTATGAGAGATTTTAAAAAATATCAACTAAGTTTTTGTTTGTTTATAATATTAATTGCTTTAATCTTTGGGAAAAGTACTGTACTGGCAGAGGAAAAAATAGTCATTTCTAATTGGAATGTAAATTCTAATGTGATGGAAGATGGTTCCCTAAACATAAATGAATATATTACATTTAAGTTTAATGATAAATTTAATGGCGTATATAGAAGTATAGTACTTACAGGAACAGAAGGAATAAGTAACTTGAAAATATATGAAAAAACTCCTTATAAGGATATAGAATATAAAAAAGTTGATAAGGCATCTAAAGGAGATAAGGGTGTATATACTGTTGACATTAAGAAAGATACAGCTGAAATAAAGATATTTTCTCCTTCGAAGTCTAAGGAACAAAAAACTTTTAATTTAGTTTATATGATGTCAAAGGTTTCTACTAGATATAATGATACAGCAGAACTTTATTATAGTTTTTTGGGCAAAGAAAATGAGACTTCTATAGAAAACTTTAATGTTAACATAGGATTTTTATATAATTTTGATAAGGATAAGGTTAAGATATTTGCACATGGCCCTTTAAACGGGACTGTAAAGTTTATAAATAACAATACAGTAAATTTAAATGTTAAAGATGTGCCTAAAAAAACCTTGGTAAGTGGAAGGATTTTATTTCCAAAAGAGTTTTTAGATAAGAATTTATATCCTAAGGCTAAAAGTGAAGATAGTTTCAAGAAAATTTTACAAGAAGAATTAAAGTCTGCAGAAAATATAAAAAAGAAACTAGAAAGAAAAAGTGCTTTTAAAAATACCTTTAATAATATATCAATAATACTTTCAATATCTATATTAGCTGTTTTAGCCTATATATTTAACAAATTAAAGAGAAATAAAGTAAATCTATCAGATGAATATAATATTCGTCCTAAAATTTCTACTCCAGCCATGCTTAGTATATTTTACTATAACACTTTAGACTTTAAAAGCATACTTGCAACTCTCTTAGATTTAAATAAAAAGGGGTATATAGAAGTTAATGAAATAGGAGAAGTAGATGAAGAGACAAAGGATTATTTAATTCAAAGAATAAAAGAAAATACTGAGGAATTAGAAGAACATGAAACTTTTTTTATGAATTGGATATTTGGGGAAATATCAGATAATAACTGCATAACCACAAAAAAGTTGAAAGAATATGCAGAGGAACATAAAAAAGAGTTTGCAGAACGATTGGAAAAATGGGAAAATATAGTAAAGAGTGAATTTGATGAAAATAACTATATAGATAAAAGAGGGAAAAAATATGGAATTCCATTAATGATTACTTCATTTATATTCTTAGGAGTGAGCATAGCTGCATTAGTAAATGAATCTATGCTTGGAGTACTTTTAATGATAATTTCAATTATGAGCTTAATAACGGGGATAACCTTATTTTATCGCAAAAGTGACATCGGATACGAAGAATATACTAAATGGCAGCGATTGTTTAAAAGAGTTAAGAAAAGGGATGAAGCAGGAGATGTATATTTGTTTGAAAACTATTTACCTTATTTTATAGTAATGGGGTTAAATCATAAACATGTGGAAAACTTCAAAATTAGAACTCAAGGAGCTTCATATAATACAGGATTTTTTGCATGGTATTATTTAGCTAACAGCACCTCAGGAAATAGCTTTAACAGCTCTTTAAACTCAGCGCTTCAAAGCACAGTGCCATCAACTGGAGCAGGAGGAGGCTTTTCATCAGGAGGAGGCGGTGCTTCAGGAGGTGGAGGAGCTGGAGGGTTTTAAAAAATAGGTGTTTAATATTGAGAATTATAGAAAAAATTTATTTTATAACTAATATAAATTATTTTCATAAAAATATTAAATTTGGGGAGTTACTTTAAATGAAGAAAGTAAAAAAAACAAAGGACACCTGGGGAAAATTAAGAAATGGGTTCATGATAATAAATCTTATGTATTTTATATGGCTTATAGGAAAAGGGAGATTTAAAGAGTTTTATATGATATGGAATATAATACTTTGCTGGATACCCTTTGAATTATCTTTATTTTTTCTTAGGAATAACTCAAGGAAAAAAGGGTCATCTAAGTTTTTACTGATTTCGTGTGCAGTACTTTGGGTATTATTTTTGCCTAATTGCTTTTATATAATTACAGACTTTATTCATATAAGTGGGAATTCCTATATGGTTATAAATCCTAACTATAAGCCATATACAACAGCCAATGAGAGCATGTACTTTTTTAGTGATAATATAACAATATGGTATGATTTTTTATCTATATCATTAGGAGTTTTTATAGGACTAAGCCTCGGTGTATTATCTCTTTATATAATTCAAAATCTTATTGAGAAAAAATATAACAAAGTATTTTCCTGGATAACCGTTATAGCTATAAGTTTTACAAGCGGATATGCTATATATTTAGGAAGATTCTTAAGATGGAATAGTTGGGATTTAATATTAAATCCTATAAATATAATAAACATGTTTATTCATCACATAAATACTAAATCCTTAAAATTTGCAATGCTTTTCGGTACATTAAACTTTGTAGTATATATTTTGGTTTATATACTTATAAGCGTTTCTAAATATATTTCTAATGAAAGTTAATATTTTTTTAAATTTTATGCACATTTTTAAAGTTAGTGAATACAATTAAACAGGTGGAAAAAAACTACCTGTTTTTTTAGTTGTTTTTTTAATAAAATCAAAAAAAATTATATTATAAGGAGGAAAAATTTTACATGCGTCGAATACATTATATGGAAAAGGACGCAAGAAAATTTATGGCACAAAGGGGATATGGAGAATGAGAGCAAATATTGAGATGAGTTTTAACAACGAACTAACAGTACCAATTGATTACAACTATATTTTGCACGAAATGATATTAAATTGTATGGGTAAAGAGGGATATGAAACTTTAATTCATGATAAGAGGTATGAGTATAAAAATAGGAGTTATAAGCTTTTTACCTTTTCAAAGCTTTTTGGAAAGTTTGAGATGGACAAAGAAAATAGCACTATAACATATTTTGATAGAGCAAATTTTACGGTATCTAGTCCAGATTATACATTTTTAAACTATCTTATAAATAGAGTTTTAAAAAATCCTAATTTTAAAATAGGATGGAATGATATAAAAATAAAGAAAATAGAAAACTCTCATGCTCAGCTTGGAAGTTCTGAAGTAATATATACAAAATCACCTATAGTTGCATATAAAACATTAGAGAATGACAAAAGAAGGAAAACTTTATACTATAGTCCATTTGAAGATGAATTTCAAGAAATATTAAAAGAAAACCTGGTGAATAAATATAAAGCAATTTATGGATGTAAGCCTGAGCGTAATGATTTTAAAATAAATGTATTAGATACTAAAAAACCTAAGTCTAGTTCTATCAATTATCAAGGTCACATAATAAAGGGATGGAATGGAGAATTTTTATTAGAAGGTTCTCAAGAACTCTTACAAATTGCTTACGACACAGGATTAGGATTGAAAAATTCACAAGGCTTCGGATGTATAGAAGTAAAGGAAATAATAGGTTAATAATAATAGAATAAAAAGTTGGTGATTTAAGGTCTTACATTTTTAATTAGATGTAGGACCTTAACATTTTTGGTTAATTTACCATTGTATTACGAACAATAAAATATAAATTAAATAAAATATCTAGAATAATACGAATGATTATATAAAAAAATAATAAAATGTATTGAAAAAAAGTTTATTAAGTGTTACTATAAATACAAGATAATTAAATATTAATTACCCATATAATCTCGATAATAAGGTTCGAGAGTTTCTACTAGAAGACCGTAAATTTTCAGGCTATGGGTAAGTCCAGATTTTTAACTGCATTTTATGTAGTGTATTTGGCATCTTTAAAAATCTATCTTGGGCTTACCTAAAGGCTTGGGGTGGATTATTTTTTTAAATAAAAATAAGGAGAAGTCAAATATGAAAAATAATGTTATAAGACTTTATGTAGAGAAAAAGCCTGGTTTTGATGTTGAGGCAAAACATTTGTTAAGTGATTTAAGAGATAATCTCGGAATCACTGGAGTTAGAGAATTAAGACTTGTAAATAGATATGATATAGATGGTATTTTAAAAAGTACGTATGAAAAAGCAAAGGATTTAATATTCTCAGAGAAAACTGTTGATAAAATTTATGAGGAAGAATTACCAGTTAAAGAAAGCAATAAGATTTTTGCAATGGAATATTTGCCTGGGCAATATGATCAAAGATCAGATTCAGCTTGTCAATGTATACAAATCTTAACGGAGGGGGAAGTAGCAGAAGTAGCTTCAGCAAAAGTCATAGTATTAGATGGAGAAATAAGTGAAGAAGACTTTATTAAGATAAAAAGCTATTGTATAAACCCTGTAGATTCTAGAGAATCCTCCCTTGAAAAACCAAAGGAGATTTGCAATGAAACTAAAAATCCAGAGGATGTAATAATTTTAGAAGGTTTTATAGATTATGACGAAGAACAATTAACTGCATTTTTAAATAAGTTAAATTTAGCTATGAGCTTTGAAGATTTATGTTTTTGTAGGGATTACTTTAAAGAAACTGAAAAAAGAAATCCAACATTAACTGAACTTAAAGTTATTGATACTTATTGGTCAGATCACTGCAGACATACAACTTTTATGACATCTATAGAAGATATACAGATAGAAAAGGGAATCTTTAATGAACCTATTCTAAAATCTTATCAGGAATACTTAAAAGCTAGAGAATATGTTTATGAAGATAATAAGAGAGATGTGTGTCTTATGGATATAGCTGTTATAGCTATGAAAGAGCTTAGAAAAAAAGGCCTTTTAGAGGATTTAGATGTATCAGATGAAATCAATGCTTGCAGCATAGAAATTGATGTGGATGTGAATGGTAATGATGAAAAGTGGTTGTTGATGTTTAAAAATGAGACACACAATCACCCTACTGAAATAGAACCTTTTGGTGGAGCAGCTACTTGTCTTGGAGGGGCTATAAGAGATCCACTATCTGGAAGAGCATATGTTTATCAAGCTATGAGAGTCACAGGAAGTGGGGACCCTAGAACGAAGGTTTCTGACACTCTTTCAGGAAAAATTCCTCAAAGAAAGATAACAATAGGTGCGGCTCAAGGTTACAGCTCTTATGGAAATCAAATTGGACTTGCTACGGGACAAGTTTCTGAATTATACGATGAAGGCTTTATAGCTAAAAGAATGGAAGTAGGGGCAGTAATAGCTGCTGCACCAAAGGAAAATGTAGTAAGAGAAGAACCTAAGCGCGGGGACATAGTAGTTTTAATTGGTGGAAGAACAGGAAGAGATGGCTTAGGTGGTGCGACAGGTTCTTCAAAGGAGCATGATGAAGAATCAATTTTGAATTGCGGTGCTGAGGTACAAAAGGGGAATGCAGTAACTGAGAGAAAAATACAAAGATTATTTAGAAATCCTGAAGTAAGTAAGATGATTAAAAGATGTAATGACTTTGGAGCTGGGGGAGTTTCAGTAGCTATAGGAGAGCTTACAGACGGACTTGATATAAATTTAGATTTAGTTCCTAAAAAGTATGAGGGACTAGATGGAACAGAGCTTGCTATATCAGAATCACAGGAACGTATGGCTGTGGTTGTAGCTAAAGAAAATGTAGAAAAGCTTATAAATTTAGCCCTAGATGAAAATGTTGAAGCTACAGTTGTTGCTGAAGTAACAGATAGCGAAAGACTTAAAATGACATGGAGAGGAAAAGACATTGTAAATATAAGCAGAGACTTCTTAAATACCAATGGAGTTAAACAAGTTATAAAGGCAGTTATAAAAGCTCCTTCCTTAGATGGAAATTATTTTGAGAAGGCAGAGGAAACTGTAAAAGAATTAAGTATTAAGCAAGCTTGGCTTTCTAATTTGCAGAAGCTTAATGTATGTTCTCAAAAGGGAATGGCCGGAAGATTTGACAGCACTATAGGAACAGGCACAGTTGTTATGCCTTTTGGTGGAAGATATCAGGCAACACCTGCAGAAGGTATGGTAGCAAAAATACCAGTGCTACATGGAGAAACAAGTACAGTTTCAATGATGACCTATGGATATAATCCTGAAATAGGAAAATGGAGCCCATATCATGGAGCTATATACTCGATTGTTGAAGCTGTAACTAAAATGGTAGCTATGGGTGGAGATTACTCAAAGATAAGATTATCCCTTCAAGAATATTTTGAAAAGCTTGGTAAGGAATCAGAAAAATGGGGAAAACCTTTAGCAGCACTTTTAGGTGCATTGCATGCACAAAGAGAACTTGCAATACCTGCAATTGGAGGTAAAGACAGTATGTCTGGAACATTTAAGGACTTAAGTGTACCTCCAACAGTAGTAGCGTTTGCAGTTGCAACAAATAAGGCAGAGAATATTGTATCTTCTGAATTTAAAAGAGCAAATAGCAAGGTAGTTTTAGTATCTGCTTTAAGAGATAATGAAGAAATTCCTGACTTTGAAGTTTTAAAGAAAAATTTTAATAAGATAACAGAACTTATAAATGCTAACAGAGTTTTATCAGCCTTCTCAGTAAGGGGCGGCGGAGTTTCCGAAGCTATTAGCAAAATGTGCTTTGGAAATAAAATAGGAATGACTTTTGAGAAAGATATAGAAAGAAAAGAATTATTTAGTTCAGATTACGGCTCAATTATTCTAGAATTAAATGAAGTAGATGATTTAAAAGAAACTTTTGGTGAAGTTCAATATAAATTATTAGGATGCACAAATGATAAGGATGTAATTGAAGTTTGCGGTGAAAAAATTAACTTGGAAGAAGCTTATAAGACATATGAAAAGCCACTAGAAGCAGTTTTTCCTACAAAAGCTAAAGATCACAGTCAAGTAGTAGAAAATATAAGCTTTGATAAGAAAAATATAAAGACACCTGTAATCCATACAGCTAAACCCAGAATATTTATCCCAGCATTTCCAGGTACAAACTGTGAGTATGACTCTCAAAGAGCATTTGAAAGAGCGGGGGGAGTAGTAGATAGCTTTATATTTAGAAATTTATCATCTAAAGCGATTGAAGAATCTATAGATGAAATGGTTAAGAAAATAAATAATTCACAAATTATTATGCTTCCAGGTGGATTTAGTGCAGGAGATGAACCAGATGGTTCAGGAAAGTTCATAGCTACTGTATTTAGAAATGAAAGAATAAAGAATGCAGTTATGGAACTTTTAAATAACAGAGATGGATTAATGCTTGGTATATGCAACGGCTTCCAGGCACTTATCAAGCTTGGACTAGTACCTTATGGAGAAATAAGAGATTTGGATGAAACCAGTCCAACACTTACTTACAATAGCATAGGAAGACATATATCTTCTATGGTAAGCACAAAGGTAGTATCAAAGCTTTCACCATGGCTAAGCAATGTAGAACTTGGTGACATACACACTATACCAATATCTCATGGAGAAGGAAGATTTGTGTGCAGTGAAGAGGAAATAAAGACATTAATTGAAAATGGGCAAATAGCTACTCAATATGTAGGAGATAATCCAAATGGTTCTTTCCATAGTGTAGAAGGTATAACAAGTCCAGATGGAAGAGTATTTGGTAAAATGGCCCACAGCGAAAGAGTTGGGGAATGGTTATACAAAAATATACCAGGAGATAAAGATCAGAAGTTATTTAAAGCAGGAGTTGACTATTTTAAGTAAGAATTAAGGAGGATTTTTCATGAAAGTTGCAATTATATTTGGAAGTAAATCAGATACGGATGTTATGAAGGGAGCAGCAACAGCATTAAAGGAATTTAATATTGATTTTAAAGCCTTTGTGCTTTCTGCTCATAGAGTACCAGAAAAACTTGTAGAGGTTTTAGAAAAGGCTGAAAAAGATGGCTGCGAGTGTATTATAGCAGGAGCAGGACTTGCTGCTCATTTGCCTGGAGTAATAGCTTCTCATACAACATTACCAGTTATAGGAGTACCAATTAATGCTGCTATTAATGGATTAGATTCCCTTTTATCCATAGTTCAGATGCCAAAGTCAATACCAGTAGCTACCGTTGGAATAAATAATAGTTATAATGCTGGAATGCTTGCGGTACAGATGTTATCTCTTAAGTATCCAGATTTAAAGGAAGCTTTAGTAGAGTATAGAAAAACAATGAAAGAAAAATTTATAAATGAAAATAATGAAGGAGTGGAATTATAATGGAAAAATTAGAAATGATTTATGAAGGAAAAGCAAAAAAAGTATACAGCACAGAGGACAATGACAAGGTTGTTATATATTATAAAGATGACGCAACAGCTTTTAATGGAGAGAAAAAAGGACAAATCGAAGATAAGGGCGTATTTAACAATACTATTACTTCTACAATTTTTAGTCTTCTTGAAAGTAAGGGAGTTAAGACTCACTTTATAAAGAAATTAAGCGATAGAGAACAGCTTTGCAAAAAGGTACAGATAATACCTCTTGAAGTTATAGTTAGAAATGTAGCAGCAGGAAGTATGGCAAAAAGACTAGGACTTGAAGAAGGTCTTAAGTTAAATACTACAGTTTTTGAGCTTAGCTATAAAAATGATGAATTAGGTGATCCGTTAATAAACGATTATCATGCAGTAGCAATTGGAGCTACAACATTTGAAGAGCTTCAAGCTATATATGTAATGACTTCAAACATTAATAACATATTAAAAGATTTCTTTATAAAACAAAATGTTAAGCTTATAGACTTTAAGCTTGAATTCGGAAAGACTAAGGATGGAGAAATAGTTCTTGCAGATGAAATCTCCCCAGATACTTGTAGATTCTGGGATGCAGAAACAAATGAAAAGCTTGATAAGGATAGATTTAGAAGAGATTTAGGAAATGTAAAAGAAGCATATACTGAAATGTTAAAAAGAATATGTGGAGAGTAGGGATATTATGATATTTGAAGATGAGGATAAGTTCAAAGAAGAATGTGGAGTATTTGGAATTTTTGCAAATGAAGACCTTGATGTATCCTCTATAACTTACTATGGACTGTATGCTCTCCAACATAGGGGGCAAGAAAGTGCAGGGATAGCTGTTTCAAATGGAAATCAAATACACTGCTACAAGGACATGGGACTTGTAGCAGATGTATTTAATCAAGAGGATTTAAGAAATATGAAGGGATCTATTGCAATAGGTCATGTTAGATATTCAACTACAGGTTCAAGTAATGTAAATAATGCTCAACCTATAGTAAGTAAATACAAGCTTGGAACAATTGCTATAGCTCATAATGGAAATCTAGTTAATGCTGATGTTATAAGAGAGTTATTGGAAGATGGAGGATGTATATTCCAGACATCTATAGATTCTGAAGTTATTTTAAGTCTTATAGCAAGGGGTGCAAAAAGAGGAATAGAAAGAGCTGTAGTGGATGCAATCCAAGCAGTTAAGGGCTCTTATGCTATAGTTCTTTTAACAGAAGATAAGCTAATTGGTGTAAGAGATCCAGCTGGTATAAGACCTCTTTGTATAGGAAAGATAAATGAAAATTATATACTTTGCTCTGAAAGCTGTGCATTAGATGCAGTTGGAGCAGAATTTGTTAGAGATGTAGCCCCTGGCGAAATAGTTATCATTGATAAAGAAGGTTTAAAATCCATAAGTTTTGGAGAAAGAATAAAGCCAGAAACCTGTGCTTTTGAGTATATATATTTTGCAAGACCTGACAGTGTTATAGATGGAATAAATGTGTATACTTCGAGAATAGAAGCAGGAAAGCAGCTTTTTAAAGAGCATCCTGTGGAAGCAGATATAGTTATAGGAGTTCCTGACTCAGGATTACAAGCTGCTATAGGTTATGCTAAAGCATCAGGAATACCCTATGATACAGGATTTATAAAAAATAAGTATGTAGGAAGAACGTTTATTTCTCCTTCTCAAGAACTTAGAGAAAGAGCTGTTGCTGTAAAGTTAAATCCTTTAAAGGTTAATGTGGCAGGAAAGAGAGTAGTACTTATTGATGACTCTATAGTTAGAGGAACTACTAGCAGAAAACTTGTAGATTCCTTGAAAAAAGCAGGAGCTACAGAGGTTCACTTTATAGCTGCTTCACCTGTAGTAAAGTATCCTTGCTATTTTGGAATAGATACACCTTATAGAAATGGATTGATTGGTGCTTGTAAAGAAATTGATAGCATAAGGGAAGAAATTGGTGCAGATAGCCTAGGATATTTAAGTATAGAAGGACTGCTCAAAGCATTAGGAGGAAAAAATAAGTTCTGTTTAGGATGCTTTAATGGAGTTTATCCAGTTGCAGCTCCAATGGAATCAGCAAAAGATCGTTTGGAAAAATAAATAGTCTTGGAGGATAGTAAATGATAACTTACAAGGATTCAGGAGTAAATATTGAAGAAGGTTACAAGTCAGTAAGTCTTATAAAGGAACATGCTAAAAAAACCTTTATTCCAGGGGTTATAAACAATATAGGAAGCTTTGCAGGAATGTTTGAAATAGGAAGTGGATACAAAAATCCTGTACTTGTTTCAGGAACAGATGGAGTTGGCACAAAGCTTGAGATAGCCTTTAAGACAAAAAAATATGATACTGTAGGTATAGATTGCGTTGCCATGTCTGTTAATGATATTTTATGTCATGGAGCAAAACCACTCTTCTTTTTAGATTACTTAGCTTGTGGAAAGCTTGAAGCAGAAGTTGCTGAGCAGTTTGTTAAAGGTGTTTCAGAGGGATGTATGGAAGCAGGATGTGCATTGATTGGTGGAGAAACAGCAGAAATGCCTGGCTTTTATAGAGATGGAGAATATGACATTGCAGGCTTTGGAGTAGGAATAGTTGATAAAGATAAAATTGTTGATGGAAGCAATATTAAACCAGGAGATGCTCTTATAGGTATAGCATCTTCAGGAATACACAGTAATGGTTATTCTTTAGTTAGGAAACTAATAACAGATTTAAATGTTGACTTTAATGGAAAGAGCATGGGAGAAGTACTTTTAACTCCAACAAAAATATATGTAAAGCCAATTTTAAAACTTTTAGAAAGCTTTGAAATAAAAGGCATGGCTCATATTACTGGAGGAGGATTCTTTGAAAATATTCCTAGAATGTTTAAGGAAAAGTTAACTGCAGTGATTTATAAAGATAGCTTTGAAGTTCCAGATATATTTAAACATTTAATGTCATTAGGCGTTAAAGAAGAGCATATGTTTAACACATTTAATATGGGACTTGGTTTTATTCTTTGTGTTAAGGAAGAAGATAAGGACAATATATTAAAGGCACTAGAAGAACTAGGCGAAAGGGCATATCACATTGGTAATGTGGAGGCTGGAGGTGCAGGAGTTTGCTTAAAATAGCGGTACTAGTATCAGGAAGCGGAAGCAATCTTCAATCCATAATTGATAGCATTGAAGCTGAAGAATTAAAATGTACCATAGAAATGGTTATAAGTGATAAAGAAGGAATTTTTGGAATTGAAAGAGCAAAACAAAAGGGTATACAAACTTATGTATTGGATAAAAAGATATATGGAAAAGAAATTTCAAAGAAGATTCTTAGCTTAACTAAAAATAAAGTAGATTTAATTGTTTTAGCAGGATTTTTATCAATCTTAGATAGTGAATTAATATCTACTTTTAAAAATAAAATTATAAATATTCATCCTTCTCTAATACCATCTTTCTGCGGACCAAGGATGTATGGAATTAAGGTTCATGAGAGAGCAGTGGAATACGGGGTGAAATTTTCAGGATGTACAGTACACTTTGTAGATGAGGGCACAGATACAGGAGCTATAATATATCAAAGTGTAGTGCCTGTTTATTCAGAAGATACTGCAGATACACTTCAAAAAAGAATTTTATTAGAAGAACATAAAGCCCTTCCGGAGGTTATTAAGCTGATAAGTGAAGGAAGAGTTAAGGTGGAAGGCAGGAAGGTAACCATAATTTAAATTTTAGGGGGGCTAGATTTATGTTAAAAAGAGCATTAATAAGCGTTTACGATAAAAGTAATTTATTGCCACTAGCAGAGTTTTTAATAAAAAGAGATGTAGAGATATTATCTACTGGAGGAACCTATAAGTTTTTAAAGGAAAATAGAATAGCTGTTACAGAAGTCTCTGATGTAACAGGTTTTGAAGAAATTCTAGATGGAAGAGTTAAGACTCTTCACCCAATAATACATGGTGGAATACTTGCCATAAGAGATAACAGTGAACATATGGAAACCATAAATAGAAAGGGAATAACTCCTATTGATATGGTAGTAGTTAATCTATATCCCTTCTTTAATAAAGTAGATGAGAATATATCCTTTGATGAAAAGGTTGAATTTATAGATATTGGCGGCCCTACAATGATAAGAGCAGCAGCTAAAAACTTTAAAGATGTTATTGTGCTTACAAATACAACAGATTATCAGGTAGTTATGGATGAACTTCAAGAAAATAATGAAGTAAAATTTGAAACTAGAAAGAAATTAGCTGGAAAAGTATTTAATCTTATGTCAGCTTATGATGCAGCTATTAGTAATTTCTTATTAGAAGAAGAAAAGTATCCAGAATATTTAACTGTTTCTTATAAAAAAGAAATAGATTTAAGATATGGAGAAAACCCTCATCAAAGCGCATCCTATTATACTCAAACTACAGGCAAGGGTGCTATGAAAAATTTTGTGCAGTTAAATGGAAAGGAGCTTTCCTACAATAACCTAAAGGATATGGATGTTGCTTGGAAAGTTGCTTGTGAATTTGATGAAACTGTATGCTGTGCGCTAAAACATAATACTCCATGCGGCGTAGCACTAGGAAACACTGTTAAAGAAGCCTACTTAAAGGCCTATGAATGTGACGATGTGTCCATATTTGGGGGAATAGTTGCCTTCAATAAAAAAGTAGATAAAGAAACTGCAGAGGAGCTTGAAAAGATATTTTTAGAAATAGTTATAGCTCCAGACTTTGATGAAGAAGCTTTAGAGGTTCTTACTAAAAAGAAGAACTTAAGAGTTATAAAGGGAGAAGTTAAACCTGAAAATAAGTTTGAATTTGTATCTGTAGATGGAGGAATACTTGTACAGGAGAGAGACAATGAGCTTATAGAAGATATACAATATGTAACAGAAAGTAAACCAAGTACAGATCAAATGACAGATTTAATCTTTGGAATGAAGGTTTGTAAATATGTAAAATCCAATGCTATTGTAGTAGTTAAAGATGGAATGGCAAAGGGAATTGCTGGAGGTCAAACTAATAGAATATGGGCAGCAGCACAAGCATTAGATAGAGCTTACGATGGAGTAGTAATGGCTTCAGATGCATTCTTCCCATTTGGAGATGTAGTAGAAGAAGCGGCAAAATACAATATAAAAGCAATAATTCAGCCAGGTGGCTCAATAAGAGACAATGAATCTGTGGAAGCGTGTAATAAATATGGAATTTCAATGGTGTTTACAGGAATTAGACACTTTAAACACTAAAAAAGGGTTGGAGGTTAAGTGATATGAAGGTTTTACTAATAGGTTCTGGGGGCAGGGAGCATGCCATAGCTTGGAAGCTTGCTCAAAGCCCTTTGGTACATAAGATATACTGTGCTCCAGGCAATGGAGGAACTGCGTTAGAAAATAAATGTGAAAATATAAATATAACTAAAAATGAAGAACTTTTAAAATTTTCTAAAGAAAATAATGTTAATATTACTATTGTAGGACCAGAAGCACCGCTAGTTGATGGAATAGTAGATATGTTTAAAGAAGCATCACTTAAAATTTTTGGCCCTTCAAAACATGCTGCAGCTCTTGAGGGAAGCAAAGCCTTTGCAAAGAATTTTATGAAAAAATATGAAATCAAAACAGCAGCCTATGAAGTTTTTGAAAATGCTTCTGATTCCATTGAGTACTTAAAAAGTTGTTCCTATCCAATAGTTATAAAAGCAGATGGACTTGCAGCAGGAAAAGGAGTTGCCATTTGCCAAAGCTTTGAAGAAGCAAAGGCGTGTATTGAAAGCTTTATGATCGAAGATGTATTTGACGGAGCAGGAAGCAAAGTTGTTATAGAAGAGTTTTTAGAAGGTGTTGAAGCTTCTATACTTGCAATAACAGATGGAGAAACTATGATTCCGTTTTTATCAGCAAAGGATCATAAGACTATTTATGAAGATAACAAAGGTCCTAATACAGGTGGTATGGGGGTAATCAGTCCTAATCCTTATTGTACAAATGAAGTTTTAGAAAGCTTTATAGAGAATATAATGAATCCAACTTTAAAAGGGTTCTCAGAAGAAAATATGGATTACGTTGGAATTGTATTCTTTGGTATTATGATAACTAAAAAAGGAGTATATCTTTTAGAATACAATGTGAGAATGGGAGATCCAGAAACAGAAGCTGTACTTCCGCTAATGGAAAGTGATTTTATGGAATTGATTATGTGTGCTTTAAATAAAAGCCTTAACAATTATAAAATAACATGGAAAGATAAACATTCTTGCTGTTTAGTTGCAGCTTCAGGAGGATATCCAGCTAAATATGAAACAGGTCTTGAAATAAATGGAGTTAACGATACAGAAGGTAAGGTGTTTATAGCTGGAGCAAAATTTGAAGAAAATGCTCTTTTAACCTCTGGGGGCAGGGTATTATGTGTCACTGCTTTGGGGGATACCTTAGAAGAAGCTAGAAGTAATACCTATAATGAAATTAAAAAGGTTAATTTTGAAGGAATGTATTATAGAAAAGATATAGGAAAAGTTTAGGGTGCCACCCACATGGCAAGTGGCAAGTTTAAATAAATAATATATTTTATAAAACCCAACTAAATAATATCTAGTTGGGTTTTATTTTGCTTATTTTAAAATAAATGGAATTAATATTAAACTTTTTCCATAAATAATCGTAATAATAAACAGGAGGGAGATAGGTATGAAAAAAATAACAGCTATATGTAGTGCATTATTATTAAGCTTATCTATGATAGGATGCACAGCCAAGCAGCAAGTTGGATTGAGTTCAGGCGTATCCAAAGACACATCAGACATATCTCAAAAGACAAAAGAAACTGAAAAAGAAGAAAAAAATACTGTTGACAAGTATACAAAACTAATTGGTTTAACTAGGGATGAAATTCTTAAGAAACTGGGTGAAAATCCAAATCTTGTTGATGAAGGTGGATTAGAATTTCAAAGTGCAGGCATCAGAGTTTGGTTTGGAGAAGATGGAAAAACTGTGAATCAAGTTTTTATGAATAGCAAGGATATTGATTTTAACGGAGCAAGGGTTGGTGAAAATGTAGAGAAGTTTAAAAGTATCTTTGGAAAACCAGTATTAGAGGATAAGGAATCGGCATACATTAACTTTGACTATAAAGGATTAGTTTTACATGTGCCATATGATTCTAAAACACAAAAAGTTATTGCTGTATATTTGGTAAAAGAATGGGAATAATGGTGATACCAATGTAAAAAAGATAAGTTTAAACAGGTAAAAAAGCATATAAGTTCTTATCAAATGAGAATTTAACCATTATTTTGCAGAAGGGACTTTTTCTGAATTAATATATAGATAGTGTACTGTTGACAAGCCTTTATGTGGATGATAATATATTTCTACAAAGCTAATATAATAAAAATTATATTAATAGAGGGAGTAACTGCCTGTAAGTTACAGGTTTCAAAGTCGTCATTTCGGAGAAATCCCGGCTTTGATGGGCATTTAGTTTAGTGAGACTCTATAGCTAGAAATGCTTTAGTTAAAGAGTCTTTTATTTATTTCATCGTTTTGATTTAAAAAGACTCCATAGCTGGAAGTGTTCTGGCTATGGAGTCTTTTTATTTTACTGCGAGAGGAGAGAAAGAAGTTGTGATAATTACATCATAGGAAAATAGTTTTATAAAACTTTAATAATTTAGGAAAGATAATAGTTAATACATAATAATTTAAATTAACTTTACGAAGGAGTGCTATAGATGAGTGAGTTTTATAGAAAATCCTCTCAAGAGGCAATGAAAATACTTGAGGCTAATAATGAAGGATTAAATGATACACATATTACAAGGCAAAGGGAAAAGTATGGTTATAATGAATTGGAGGAAGCAAAAGGTATAAGTGCTATACAAGTTTTCTTCAATCAGTTTAAGGATTTTCTTGTTTTAATACTATTAGGAGCGGCAATAATATCTGCTTTTCTTGGAAAGCTGGAAAGTACCATTGTAATAATGATAGTAGTTATAATTAATGCAATACTTGGTACTGTACAGCATATTAAGGCTGAACAATCACTAAAGAGTCTTAAAGCCCTTTCGTCTCCAACAGCTAAGGTTTTAAGGAATGGACAGAAGACTGAGATTTCTTCTAGAGAACTTGTTGTGGGCGATATCTTTTACTTAGATGCAGGTGATTATGTAAGTGCAGATGGTAGAATACTTGAAACCTATAACCTTCAAGTTAATGAAAGCTCACTGACAGGTGAATCAGAAAGCGTAGTAAAGATAACAGAAGCCATAGATAAAGATAATATAGCTATTGGTGATAGAAAAAATATGGTCTTCTCAGGAGGTTTTGTTACTTATGGTAGAGCAGTTGTTTTAGTAACTAATATTGGTATGAAAACTGAGATAGGTAAGATAGCAAATTTACTTGAAGGTGCAAAAGAAAAGAAAACGCCACTGCAAGAGGGCTTAGATAGTTTTGGAAGAAAGCTTGCAATTGTTATACTTGTAATATCAGCCTTTATATTTGGGTTAGATATATATAGAGGTCGAGAAATTATTGATTCCTTTATGTTTGCGGTATCCCTTGCAGTGGCAGCTATTCCAGAAGCTTTAAGCTCCATAGTAACTATAGTACTTGCACTGGGAACTCAAAAGATAGCAAAAGCTAATGCTATAATAAGGAAACTTCATGCAGTGGAGAGCCTTGGAAGTATTTGTGTTATTTGTTCTGATAAAACAGGAACTTTAACACAAAATAAGATGACAGTACAGAAAGTTTTTGTAGACGATAAAATAGTAGAGTATGATGAGCTTGATTATGATAAGACCCTAGAAAAAAGCTTGGTATTAATGGCTTTACTATGTAATGATGCAGTTACAATTGAGAAAAAGGAAATTGGCGATCCAACAGAAGTGGCACTTGTTAATTTAGGTGACATATATGACTTGGATGAACTAGTTATAAGAAAGGAGTATCCAAGATTAGGTGAAGTGCCTTTTGACTCTGATAGAAAACTTATGAGCACAATTAACACAGTTGGAAATAAAAACCGAATGATAACAAAGGGTGCATTGGATGTACTTTTATCAAGAACTTTAAAAATTGAAACTTCAGAGGGTATAAAGGAATTTACTGAGGAACATAAAAGGCAAATCGAAGAAATAAACAGAGAGTTTTCTATGAATGGTCTTAGAGTTCTTGCGTTTGCATACAAGGATATTGACGAAGTGAAGGAACTTAGTATTGAAGATGAAAATGGATTAACCTTTGTGGGACTTATAGCTATGATGGATCCACCTAGAGTTGAATCAAAGCAAGCAGTAGAAGATTGTATAGATGCAGGAATTAAGCCAGTAATGATAACAGGAGACCATAAGGTAACTGCCTCAGCCATAGCAAAGCAAATAGGAATATTAAAGGATGAATCAGAAGCTTTGGAAGGTTTTGAATTGGAAAACATGACAGATGATGAACTTAAACAAAGGGTTGAAAATATTTCTGTTTATGCAAGAGTATCACCAGAGCATAAAATTAGAATAGTTAGAGCATGGCAGGAAAAAGGAAATGTTGTGGCAATGACTGGTGATGGAGTAAATGACGCACCTGCTTTAAAACAAGCGGATATAGGTATTGCCATGGGTATTACAGGAACAGAAGTTGCTAAAGATGCTGCAGCTATGGTGCTAACAGATGATAATTTCTCTACTATAGTTAAATCAATTTCAAATGGAAGAAGCATATATGCAAACATTAAAAATTCAATAAAGTTTCTTCTTTCAGGAAACACGGCAGGAATACTATCAGTACTTTATGCTTCCATAAGTGCACTGCCAAATCCTTTTGCACCTGTGCATTTACTATTTATCAATTTGGTAACAGACAGTCTTCCAGCAATTGCAATAGGACTTGAACCTCATAATGAAAACATGATGAGAGAAAGGCCAAGGGATATAAATATACCAATACTAAATAAATCCTTTGCTATAGAAGTTATTATTGAAGGTTTTTTAATAGCCCTAGGAACAATGATAGCATTTCACACTGGTTTATCTGCTGGTAATACAGGAACTGCAAGTACCATGGCCTTTGCTACCCTATGTCTATCTAGGCTTTTACATGGGTTTAATTCAAGGTCTAAAGAATCTATATTCAAGATAGGTGTTTTCACTAACAAATTTATATGGATTGCTATTATACTCGGTTACTTAATGTTGATGGCTGTATTAACCTTTGACCCACTCATGGGTATAATGGAGATTACACCATTAACTGGGGAACAGTATGGAATTGTATATGCTTTATCCTTCACGCCACTTGTTTTAGTGCAAATTTATAAACTTCTCTTTGTTAAAAATAATAAATAACTACAATATTGAATTTGTAACGGAATGTTAAATAATATAGTGAGCTGAGAACTTATTCCCAGCTCATTATACTGTTAATATAATGATATTTAAGCTATAGGCTTTATACTATCACTAAATACTTGTTCTAAGTATAATATTTTATAGAAATAAATCTGGCTCTTTTCTAGAAGAAAAGTCAATTTCTAATTCTTCTTTATGTCTTAGATAATCTTTATCATCATAATATTTTGCATTAGTAGGACACTTCTTAATACAAGCACCACATTTAATGCAAATTCCATTTAATTTAGATACATCGTTAGTATCAATAGAACCCATAGGGCATATGCTCGCACAAAGTTTACAATTAATACAATTGCTATTTGTTTTTGGAGTAACCTTCCTAATATCCACAGGTAGGCCTTCTTTATTTTTAGGCATATAATATTTTTTATAGGGCTTATTTCCATTTACATATATAGATTGAAATTTGTCTTCAGTTATCATTTTTGTATATATTTTATCAGCAAAGTCATTTGCTATGGACATATCTTTTTGATCCGGTCTATCCTTAGCAAGGATTTTAGAAAATGAATGCTCTCCTATGAATGCAGCGGCTCCAATAACCTTAAAATCATTCAACTCAAGGATATCTATTAACTCTATCAAAGCATCATCATAATTTCTATTTCCATAAACAACTACAGCAACTGCTAACGCACCATTACCTTTAGCAGAACTTAAATATTTTAGCAATACATTAGGAACTCTTCCAGCATATACTGGAACCCCTACAATCACAACATCATCCTTTGTAAAAGCTACTGATTCTTCTCTAGCTGCTGGTAATGTAAAGTCAACAGTATTTACAGTCAATGTCTTATTAGTATTGTCTAAAAATTTACTTGCAATTCCGCATACTATTTTCTTAGTTGTACCAGTAGCACTAAAATACATTGTATTAACTTTTTTATTCATAATGTACCCCCTTGTAATATCCTCATTAGGTTAATTATAGCATACAAGTTCTGTCTGCATGATAGGTAACATGTTTAAAGGTGGAAACATACAATCATCAAAGATATTCAAACTATTTATATTACCAATTTATTCTGATTGTTAGAGGTATATAAATAAAATACAATAAAATTGCAACAAAATATTAGCAAGGGGGAAAAAAATGAGAAAAAGAATTTTAAGTGCTGCTTTAGCCTTAGCATTATCTTTACCTATAGTGTTAATATCTAAAGTTAATGCTGCAACACTGAGTAAGAGGTTATCAGGTGAAAATAGGTATGAAACAGGATCTAAAATTACAATAGAAGGGTGGACAACATCAGAGTATGCAGTAATAGCTAGTGGGGAAGGTTTTGCGGATGCACTTTGTGCCGCACCTTTAGCTAAAAAATATAATGCACCAATTTTACTTACTGGAAAAAGTACTTTAGATTCAAATGCTAAAAATCAACTGCAAAGACTTAGTGTGAAAAATGTATTTATAATAGGAGGATCTGGTGCTGTATCAGATAATGTAGATTCTGAGATAAAAGACATGGGTATTCAAACTACTAGGATATATGGGAAAGATAGATTTGAAACATCTGTAGAAGTAGCTAAGATGTTAGGAGATATTAAGGAGATATTTATAACCAATGGACTTGGTTTTGCCGATGCTCTATCCATAGCACCAGTAGCAGCGCAGAAGGGTGTCCCAATATTACTTACTAATAAAGCGTATTTACCGCACAAAGTTAAAGAGTTTTTACTTAATGAAAATTATGAAGAAACTCATATAATTGGAGGAAGTGGAACTGTAGATAATAAGGTAGCTTCAGAATTAAAAATGGTTACAAGACTTGGAGGAAATAACAGATATGAAACTAATGCAGCAGTATTGACTCATTTTGCAAGTGATTTTACCTATGATAAGGTTTATGTTGCTTCAGGTCAAAATTATCCAGATGCCTTATCTGGAAGCGTATTAGCATCACTAAGTAAGTCTCCTTTAATTCTAACAGGAAACTCTATTGATGCTTCAGTAATGTCTGCAATAAAATCTAGACATGATAAATACAATAACGTCATAATTCTAGGCGGTACAGGGGTAGTTTCTGAAAGGATAGCAAATGGTGTTGTTAATGGATACCTTACTGTTTCTAATCCGACTGCTGTAAAAAAAGAGTTTGAGAAGATGGGATTTATATTTAGTTCTAATACCACAGCCATGTACAATAAAGATGGTATTTCTATAGGGTTAGTGGATAGAGGAGGGTTTTGGCAGCTTGCTGTAAAGAGTTGGGGAGATAAAGAAGAAAGTTTATTTTTTAGAGCAATGAGTATAGTTTTAGGACGCGATGAAGCATGGAGTAATTTAATATATATTGACTATGCACTAGAAATGCCAAACTCTGTTCATACAAGTCCATTTGTTAAAGCTTTTGTTAGCAATGGTGATACGTTGATTGTATATGTGTATAACCAATAATGATACTTAGCACATTAAAGTTTTCAAGAGAGGCTTATGTAAATTTACTTATGAACTCTAGTGAAGCATAATAAAAGGGGATGCCTCAAAATGCATATTTATGTATTTTAGGGCATCCCCTTCAAATTTAGTATTTTTTAAAAGTCTTAATTTTATTACCTTTTTCCATAGGTTAATTTGCTATATATTTGGTAAAGAAAAAAATATTTTCATCGATTATATAAAATAAGGCAAATTTAATTATAGATATAATAACATTAAAAAAATGCCAATATTTTTAAAGTACCCTCTTAAATAAAAAGGAAAATACGTATAAATGAGTATAATATGGATACGGAGGTATAATTTATGAAAAAACAAATTATTGCAATGACATTGGCGGCGTATTTAACAGGGATATCTGGTACTGTATATGCAAGCGGAGATGGGGTTATGGGTATAAACCAGGTAACAACTGAAACGGCAAGTGAAACTATGAATGAAGGAATAGTTAAAACAACAACAGAAGTAACATCTGAAACGCCTACAACAGCAGAGGGAAATGAAGAGAAAACCCAAGAGGAAGTAAAAGTAGATAAAGAGGAAGTTAAGGAGTCAGCAGGTGTTTTGCCGAATTCACTTTTTTATAGCATTGAACGAGGAATAGAACAACTTCAAATTGCAATTACACAAAGCGAAGAGAAGTTAGCTGAACTTAAGGCGAAATTTGCTGAGGAAAGAGTTGCAGAAGCAGCTATTATGACAAGCGAAGGAGAAGAAGAGCTTGCTAGTAAGGTAACAGATGAATATATTAATATGCTAGCTTCAGCTACAGAACATATAAATAAGGCAATTAAAGCCAAGGATGAAGCGGTGGAAAACCTTGCAGTTCTTAATGAATATTATCAAAAGAGTCAAGAAATATTAAAGACTATGCTTGAAAAGCTTCCTGAGGATACTAGATTAGCTATTGAAAATGAGTTAAATGAACAGGATAAGACACTAACTGCTGTTAATAGTTTCTATGCAGCAAAAAAAGCATTTTTTGCTGCTAAGGAAGAGTTTAAGAAGGCAAAGGCAGAACTTGAAGTTGCAAAGCAGAGCGGTGATGCAGAAGCAATCAAAATGGCTGAAGAAAAGGTAAAGGCAGCAGAAAATTTAAAAGATGAACTTGAAGGATTAAAAGATGCTGCTGAGGCATCGAAGGAAGAAGTAAAAGAGATTGTTAAACAAACTGAAAAGGCAATTAGCTCAGGAATTAAACAAACAGAAAAAGCAAATGAAAAGATTACAAAGGTAGAAGAAAAAGCCCTAGATTCTGAGAAAAGAGTACAGGAGAAAGCAGACAAAGCAGAACAGAAAGCTATAGAAAAAGCTAAAAAGCAAGAAACAAAGGTACAGGTACCAGAGAATAAGACTGAAGAGGAAACTGAAGAAAAAGCTAAGAAGGCAGAAGAAAAACTAAATGAATCACAAAAGAAAGCGGCTGAAAAAGCTAAAGAAGAAGCTAAAAAGGCAGAAGAAAAGCTAAAAGAAGCAGAAGAGAGAGCTAAGGAAGTTGCTAAAAAAGCAGAACAGAAATTAAAAGAATCACAAGAGAAAGAAACTAAAAAAGCAGTAGAAAAAGTAAATGAAACAAAGAATGCTGAAAAAATAAATAATAAGAATAAATAATAAAAATAGGATGCGATTAGGCATCCTATTTTTATTAGAATATATAATATAAGTTTAATAATAAATTGCTATTTTAATTCTAAGCAATGCATAAAAAAATTGTTAAGATATACATTATATCATATAGGAGGTGATTGAATGAAAGTAGCTATTATGGGAGCTGGAATGGCGGGACTTTCCTGTGCTATAACATTAGAGAAGCACGGAATTATGCCAACTATTTTTGAAAAAAGAAGTAAAGTAGGAGACAGATTTGTTAATGCAGAATCAATGTTTAGTATTTTAAATAGACCCATTAAAGATAGTTTATCTTACATATCAGAGAACTATAAGATAAATTTAAAACCTATAGATGAAATTAATAAGATGTCAATACACTCTAAAAATGAGATTGGAAATATTAAAGATAAAATTGGATATACAAATATAAGAGGCAGACATGAAAATTCTTATGAAAATCAATTGGCAAAGCAGGTAAAATGCAATATTAATTTTAACTCAAGCTACGAATATGAAGAACTATGTAAAAATTTCGATTATGTAGTATTAGCTACCGGAGATGGAGAATATGCATCTCACTTAGGCAATTACAGATGTGACCTTACTTGTACTATAAGAGGAGCAACTATTGAAGGAGAATTTATAACAAGTAATCCTCATGTATGGATTAACTACGATATAATACCTAAGGGATATGGATGGATAATACCATACTCTAAAAATGAAGCAAACTTATCTATTGCTTATCCTGATTATCCTGAGAATATAAAATTAAATATAAATGATATGTGGGATAAATTCTACAATTTAGTGAGCAAAAGTTTTGGCCAAAATTTTAAAGTAACTGATAAGTTTGAAATTACAAGATATATGATGGGTATATGCAATAAGCCTAAAATTGATAATACATATTTCGTTGGGAACTGTTTTGGTACCATTTCTCCAGGGCTCGGATTTGGACAATTCCCATCAATTTTAACAGGAGTATATTCAGCATATGATATTTGCAAAATAGGATCTTATCAAGAACTTACTAAACCTTTATTTGAAAACTATAACAACTCCCTTGTATTAAGAAAATTTTTAGAAAACTTAACAAATGATCAAATAGATTTTCATATTAAAAATTTAGATAGAAAAGTTATAAGTAAATTAGTTGATAAATTATGTGAAACTAATAATAGCAGTATTGATTTACTCAAGTTATCGACTCCTGTTATGAAGCTTTGGAATGAATACAAAGAATTTAAAGAACAAAAAATACAATAAGACATTTTCTTAATAACATGTTTTCGCAATATGATATAAAAATAGAAGTTTATTAGTATTTTAGAAATTAAGTAATTTTTATTATAGAATAAATTACTCTTACCCTGGGGAAAATTTTAGTGAAGGGAGAGTGATTTAAATGGGAAAAAGCAAAAATATTAAAGCACAAAATCAGAGTATGATAGATAATAGTAATGACAGCAGAAATGCAAATAATGGATATATGCAAAATGGGAATGCTAGCAAGTATGCTGCACAGCAGGGAACAAGAAACAAGAACTAGATAAAAAAGAGGATGGAACTAAATTGAACCTATTTCAAGGACATTTTAAGTTTCATCCTCTTTCTTATTATCGTAGTACCACTAATAATAAAAAATACCTATTAAGTGGAGCTTTCTATAAAAATTAAATTATATATAATATAAGTAAGGATGTTTAAATATATAGATAATAATTACCAAATGGTGTTATTAATTCTTCGGAGGAGAAAAATTATGCATGTAGGCGTTATAATGGGTGGAGTTTCTGATGAAAGAGAAATATCAATACTCACAGGAAATGAAATAATAGAAAATCTTGATAAAGAAAAGTATGAGGTGCTTCCTGTACCTATAAATACAGAATACGAACTTATAGACAGAGCAAAATCTTTAGAGTTTGCATTTATTGCTCTCCATGGGAAGTTTGGAGAGGATGGTAAAATTCAAGCAATTCTTGAAAGTCTTAAAGTACCATATTCAGGATGTGGAGTTCTAGGAAGTGCATTGTGCATGGATAAAAATATATGTAAAAAAATATTTTTAGGAGAAAATATACCTACACCTAAGTGGATTATGGTAAAACATGAAGATGATATAAATTATGAGAAAGTAGATGAAATGAAATATCCCATAGTGGTTAAACCAAACAGTGGTGGATCAAGTATAGGAATATTTATAGTTAAAAATAAAGAAAACTTAAAGGAAGCTGTAAAAGAAGCTCTAAAGCATGATAGAGAAGTAATGATTGAAGAATATATAAAGGGCGAAGAGATAACTTGTTGTATGCTTGATGGAGAAATCTTACCTATATTATCTATAAAGCCTAAGAGAGATGAGTTTTTCGATTACAAATCGAAATATGAGGACGAGGGTGCAGAAGAAATTGTAGTAAATTTACCTGAGCATATTGATAAGAAAGTTAAAGAAATTTGTAAAAAATGCTGGAAAGGTTTAAACTTAAGAGTATATGCACGTATCGATATAATGATAAAAGGCGAAGAAATATATGTACTTGAGGTAAACACTCTATCCGGTATGACTAAAAATAGCTTATTTCCTAAAAGTGCTAAGGCAGCAGGTATAAGTTTTAAAAGCCTTTTGGATAAAATAATAGAGTTATCAGGAAAACAATTTTAGCAGATTCATATAATTAAGTTGGTATATAAGGAGCTAATATGTTTAGAAATATAAATTTTAATAAAAAAGAGCCTATATATGAACAGCTTTATAATTATATAAAAAATATGTTAGAGGATGGAATGCTTTCATCCTCTAGTAAACTTCCTTCTACAAGAGAAATAAGCGAAAACCTAAATATAAGTAGAAATACAGTGGTAAGAGCATATGAAATTTTAGAGGCTGAAGGATACATATATACTATAAAAGGTAAGGGAAGTTTTGTAAGTGAAATAAAAAACATAAAGACTAAAGATTGGAATGTAAACTGGGAAGAAGCTGTAAATTCTTTTGCTAAAAAGGCAGAGAAGTTAGATATTATGAAAAATGAGGCTATTTTTAAAAAAGGTATGATATCTTTTAAAAGTATTGCTCCAGATGAAAGTTTGTTTGACATAGAAGAATTTAAAAAGGCCTTTTTAGATAGAATGTCCTTAGAGGGAGAAAAACTTTTAAATTACGGATATGCTCAGGGATACAAGCCTTTAATAAACTATCTTATGGATTATATGAATAAAAAGGGAGTTAGTACAAGAGATAGGGATATACTTATAACTAATGGCTTTACTGAGGGATTTGATATAGTCTTAAGTACCCTAACTAATAAGGGAGACCGTATACTTTGTGAAGATCCTACCCATAATACAGCTATAAAAATAATGAAACTTCAAGGAATCGATATTCATGGAATAGCTATAAACAAAGAAGGAATTGACGAAAATAAGCTTAAAGAAGAACTTAATACACATAAGTTTAAGTTTGCTTTTTTCATCCCATCATATCATAATCCTACAGGTATGGTCATGTCTTATAAAAAAAGAGAAAATGTATATAATATACTTAGGGAATATAATGTTCCTATAATTGAGGATGGATTTAATGAAGAATTACAGCATTCAGGATCTCACATTGCACCTATAGCTAGTATAGGTGGCGAGGGAAACGGAGTAATTTATATAGGAAGTCTATCAAAAATACTTTTTCCAGGTCTCAGAATTGGATGGATATTTGGAGATAAAAGACTTATAGATATCCTTCAAAGTGTTAAAAGAAGCAGAAATATACACACTTCGTTTCTAGATCAAGCACTTTTGTATCAATATATGAAGAATGGAAGCTTTGAAAAGTATTTAAAAAAGGCTAGAAGTATATATAAATCAAAATATAATTTTACAAAAGAACTTATTGAGAAATACATCCCTCATGAATATATATTAGGGGATGGAGGCTTATATGTATATATAAAGCTCAAAGGTATAAGTTCAAGAGAACTTTTGAAAAACTGCTTTAATAGAGGCGTAATATTTACTCCAGCAGATATGTTTTATGTAAACAAAGGAGGATATAATGAATTACGACTCAGCTTCTCCAGGGTTTCATTTGACGAGATAGAAAAAGGCATAAAAATAATTGGAGAAGAGGTAAAAAAACTTAAAAATAATGTTGACAAATTAAGTGGAAATTAATATAATTAATATAACATATAAAACTTATTTGTTTAGTAGGAGTTGTTGAAGTGAAGATATCTACAAAAGGAATATATGGGTTAAAAGCAATACTAGATTTAGCTACAAATTCATTTAATGATGTGGTTACGCTAAAAAGTATATCGGAAAGACAGCACATATCTGAAGGGTATTTAGAACAAATTTTTTCTCTCTTAAGAAAAAGAGAATTGGTAAAGGGAAGAAAAGGCTCTCAAGGAGGATATACTTTAGTAAAGGAACCTAAAGAGATTACGGTAGGAGAAATATTAAGGGCGTTAGAAGGGGAACTTTTTCAAGTAGATGTTCCTGAAGAAGAAAAAAACTCTAAGATAGAAAGATGTATAGAAGATAGAGTTTGGGGTAATTTAAGAGAAAATATAAATAAAGTTGTAGATTCTATAACTTTAGAACAACTTGTAGAAGATTATAAGAAATATAATAATGAAGTAACCATGTATTATATATAGAAATTAAAGATTATTTATAAAGTTTAATTTCTATTTTGGTTATAGATAATTTATAAAATAAATATTATTCAGTTGGGATGCGCGGTTTATAGGAAAATTAAGATTTCTGCAAAAATATATCCCAACTAAAATTTTAAATAAAAGCATAGTAAACAAATATGTATAATAGAGGAGAGATGTTATATGAAAAAGGTATATAATAATTTAACAGAATTAATAGGAAATACACCACTTGTAAGAGTTGATAAATTTAAGGAAAAATACAATTTAAAGGGGAATATAATTGCAAAGGTGGAATATTTTAACCCGGCAGGAAGTGTAAAGGATAGAATTGCATTTGCAATGCTTGAAGAAGCTGAAAAACAAGGACTTTTAAATAAGGACTCTATAATTATAGAACCAACTAGCGGAAATACTGGTGTAGGGCTTGCTTTTGCAGCTACAGTAAAAGGATATAAATTAATACTAACTATGCCTGATACAATGAGTGTTGAAAGAAGAAATTTACTAAAGGCTTATGGAGCAGAGCTTGTATTAACACCTGGAGCAGAAGGTATGAAGGGTGCAATTAAAAAAGCAGAAGAAATAGCAGCTGAAAATAATAATTCTTTTATACCTCAGCAGTTTGAGAATAAAGCAAATCCTAAAATTCATAAACTAACTACAGCAAAAGAAATATGGGAAGATACTGAAGGCCAGGTAGATATATTTATAGCAGGGGTAGGAACTGGCGGAACTATAACTGGAGTTTCCGAATACCTAAAAGAAAAAAATCCAAATGTTAAAATAGTAGCAGTGGAACCAGAAGCTTCAGCAGTACTTTCAGGAGAAAAACCAGGCCCTCATAAAATTCAGGGGATAGGTGCAGGATTTATTCCAAGTATATTAAACGCAGAAGTAATTGATGAAATAGTAAGAGTTACAAATGAAGATGCACTTAAAACTACAAAAGAAGCATCTTATTTAGAAGGAATGCTTGTTGGAATATCTTCTGGAGCGGCACTATATGCAGCAAAGATAATAGCGGAAAGAGAAGAAAACAAAGATAAAAATATAGTTGTACTTCTTCCTGATACAGGAGCAAGATATTTATCCATGGGAATATTTGATTAGTAACCAGTAGTTAGTAACCAGTAGCCAGTAAAATGTGGTTTTGCTTTGCAAAACATCCATAGCTGGGTATTGGTTACTTTTTTACTGGTTATTAATTTTGGATAGTTCACAAAAAAGGTGTAAAATTTAATAATTCCTTATACTAGAACTTAGTGCTTTGTGTTATACTATATTGTTGTACGGAGGTGAATAATTTGGATAAAATATATATGGATTATAGCGCTACAACTTATATAAAGCCAGAAGTAGTAGAAGCAATGGAACCTTACATAAAAGAATACTTTGCAAATCCTTCTTCTGCATATTCTCTTTCCAATAGGGCAAAAATGATTATAGATGAAAGCAGAGAAGCGTTAGCAAATTTAATAAATGCTAAGAGTAGTGAAATATATTTTACTTCAGGAGGAACTGAAAGTGACAACTGGGCAATAAAAGGAGTGGCCTTTGCCAATATGAATAAGGGACGCCATATAATCACTTCTTCTATTGAACATCATGCAGTCTTAAATGCCTGTGAGTATTTAAAAAAGTTTGGTTTTGAAATAACTTATCTTACTGTAGATGAATATGGAATGGTAAATCTACAAGAATTAAAAAGTAGCATAAGAAAAGATACTATTTTAGTTTCAATAATGATTGCAAATAATGAAATAGGAACTATAGAGCCTATAAGTGAAATAGGAAAGGTTTGTAAGGAAAGAAATGTAGTTTTCCACACAGATGCAGTGCAGGCAGTGGGAAATATACATTTAGATGTAGAGAATATGAATATAGATTTATTAAGCTTTGCTTCTCATAAAATATATGGTCCAAAGGGAATTGGTGCATTATATATAAGAAAAGGTACTAAAATAGATAATTTAATTCATGGAGGAGAGCAGGAAAAAGGAAAACGAGGAGGCACAGAAAATTTAGCTTCTATTGTTGGATTTGGAAAGGCTTCGGAAATTGCTTTAAATAATCTAAATGAGCATAGAGAAAGATTAACTTATTTAAGAGATATACTTATAAATGAACTTTTACAAATACCTGGGACTAAGCTAAATGGTGCTAAAGGTGAGAAAAGACTTCCTGGAAGTGTAAATATAACATTTAATGATGCTCAAGCAGAATTAATGCTTATGATGATGGATAGGGAAGGGATTTTTGTATCCTCAGGTAGTGCATGCCAAGCTGGGGCTGTAGAGCCTTCGCATGTACTTAAAGCTATAGGGCTTTCAAATAAAGAAGCCAAGGAAACTATAAGGTTTAGTTTGGGATATAAAACTACGAAGGAACATGTAGACAAGGTTATTAATGTGGTTAGGGATTGTGTACAAAAGTTAAGAGGTTGTTAGTTAGTAATATCGAACTCATAAAATGCAGGGAACTATTAGGTGTTAGGATTAAATTTAATAGGAGGTATTAATTAAGTTGAAGAAGAAAGTTTTACTCGGTATGAGCGGAGGAGTGGATAGCTCTGTTGCAGCTTATCTTTTAAAAGAGCAGGGGTATGATGTAATTGGGGTCACAATGCAAATATGGCAGGATGATGAGGAATTCGAGGAAAGAGAGGGAGGATGCTGCTCACTAAGTGCTGTAGCAGATGCTAGAAGAGTTGCACAAGCACTAGATATTCCTTTTCATGTAATGAATTTTAAAGAGGATTTTAAAGAAAAGGTAATAGATTATTTTGTGGATGAATATCTTGTAGGTCGAACTCCAAACCCATGTATAGCATGTAATAAACACATAAAATTTGACTTGTTTCTAAAAAAAGCAATGGCAATGGGAATAGATTATGTAGCTACAGGTCATTATGCAATAATAGGTCAAAATGGCTATAGATATACCCTTAGAAAGTCTGATGACTCAAGAAAGGATCAAACTTATGCACTTTATAATCTTACCCAATTTCAATTAAGCAGAACCCTTATGCCTTGTGGAGAATATACAAAGGATCAAATAAGGGAAATAGCTAAAAAGATAGGTCTTAGAGTACATAATAAAAAGGATAGTGAAGAGATATGCTTTGTATATGATAATGATCATGGCGGATACATAAATAGAAACTATCCTGGAAAAGTTAAAGAAGGAAATTTTGTCGATAAGAGTGGTAAAATACTTGGAAAGCATAAGGGAATAGTGTATTATACAATAGGTCAAAGGAAGGGACTTGGAATAGCTCTAGGTAAACCTATGTATGTTACAGATATAAAGCCTCAAACTAATGAAGTAGTTTTAGGAGACGAAGAAGATATATTTACAAGAGTACTTGTAGCAAAGGATATAAATTTAATTTCCATGGATATTTTAGAAGCTCCAATGGAAGTTGAAGCTAAAATTAGATACTCTGCACAACCTCAAAAGGCATTAATAGAGCCAATTGATGGTGGACATAAAATAAAGGTTACTTTTAAGGAAAATCAAAGAGCTATAACTAAAGGTCAATCTGTAGTGTTTTATGATGGAGACATGGTTCTTGGTGGAGGAGTTATTGAATAACTAATGTTTGATTTAAATGATTAATAATTAATTTAAAATAAAAAAGCTTGCAATGATGCAAGCTTTTTTTAAATATCCATTTTGTTTACATGAACTCCTTCAACGGAGGTTAACTCATTTTCTAGCGCTTCTACATCAGATTTTTCAGCAAATATTTGAAGAAGTATAAGTCCCTTTGGAGAACAAGAATCCTCTTCAGTTTCATGCAATCCTATTCGTGTTTTAATTATACAGCCATGCTCAGTTAAAATTTGTTGTACCCTTGGGGCATGTTCATCTCTTCCGTCGACGGTAACAGCCATTATGATAGTTTTTTTCATAAGTGGAAAACTCCTTCCTTGTAAATTTAGATTTAGTTTATGATTTTTCATTATACATACAATAGCATACAAATATTATCTTATCCAAATTTAGGAAAAATATATACTAAACTATAATATTTTTCTAAATAAATCAAAAATAATATAAAATAAGGCATTATAGTAGAATAAAATATAAGAATTTTATGTTGCATGTTATTAAAATTATGAAGCAATAATGTAAATGTTGATAAAATAAGTGATAGAAAATCATACCATAAGTTCTTATAATTTTATAGTGTTGAGTATAAGTGAATTAATATATTTCAGTAGTCGTTTTCAAAGAAGGTGCTTGTTTTGCAAGTAATTATTCATAGAAAAGTAATTGTAAAACATTGGAACTTTTTACCCAAATACCGTTGACACCTCTTTTTATAGATGATAAGATAAATAACAATAACTCCAAACAACATGTGGGTTAAAAGTAAATAATTTCAAATAGTTATGATGGGAAAAAGCTATATAAATTTAGTTACAGAGATCCAATGGTTGCTGAGAATTGGTGCTAATGATATAGGTAATACTCAACCCTGAACATAAAAACTGAAACCTAAGTAAGTTTTTACGGTAACATCCGTTATAATGTAAGAGTTTTATACAAACTTTCAAAGGCCATAAATAGATTTAGTTTGTGGTGAAGTAGAGTGGTACAGCGTTAATATACGCCTCTATATATCTAAAGGATATATAGGGGCTTTTTATATACTAATATAAGTATTACCAAATAATTATCAAAATCAATAATCACAAGCTGGTTACTAGTTACTGATTACTAGCAGCTGGTACTAAATATACGGGGGGGTTAGATATGAAAACTTTAGATTTTGCAAAAGGAAATTATGAATGGATGGTAGATTTAAGAAGGGATTTTCACAGGCATCCAGAGGCATCCTTTGAGGAATTTAGAACTACAGATAAAATTGAAGAAGAATTAAAGAAAATGGAAATAGAAACTTTAAGGGTAACAAAAACAGGCGTTATAGGGCTATTAAAAGGAGGAAAAGAAGGAAAGGTTGTAGCTTTACGTGCTGACATAGATGCATTATCTGTAAATGAGCAAACTGGGCTTTCATTTAGCTCAGAAACACCTGGATTAATGCATGCTTGTGGACATGACTGCCATGCTGCAACATTACTTGGAGCAGCAAAAATTTTATCAGGAATGAAAGAAGAACTACAAGGAACAGTAAAATTTATATTTCAGCCTGCAGAAGAAGTAGCGGGTGGGGCAAAGGCTATGATAGAAGGTGGAGTACTAGAAAATCCTAAAGTAGATATGATATTTGGAATGCATATTTGGTCAGATGTACCTACAGGACAAGTAGCACTTCAGCCAGGACCTGTAATGGCATCAGCAGATTGTTTTGATTTAACTATAACAGGAAAGTCAGCACATGGTTCTTCACCATGGCAAGGGGTTGACGCTTTAACTTGTGCAACAGCAGTAGTTCAAGGACTACATACTATTGCAACAAAAGTAAATGATGCAAGACAACCTATAGTTATAAATGTAGGAACCTTTCATGCTGGAGAAAGATTTAACGTAGTACCTGGAAAAGCAACAATACAAGGAATGAATAGAGCATTTACTGAACACTCTAGAAAAATGCTTCCTGAATGGATTGAAAAAATGGTTAAAAATACTTGTGAAGCTCATGGTTGTGAGTATGAGTATAAGTATGAATTTATGTGCAGTCCCACTATAAATGAAGAAAAGTCTACAAAGCTTGCTCGAGAATCTGTAGCAAAAGTAGTAGGTCAGGAAAACATAATTGCAATAGATAAGGCAATGGGATCAGAAGACTTCTCAGAATACGCACAAAGAGTACCAGGAGCATTTATGTTCTTAGGGGGAAGAAATGAAGAAAAAGGATGTAAGTATTCCCATCATTCAAACTTCTTCAATGTAGATGAAGACGCACTTCCACTTGGAGCTGCAAGTTATGCACAAGTGGCAATAGATTTCTTGAATAAAAATGAGTAATAACAAAACACCTAAAGAATAAAAAATATTCTTTAGGTGTTTTTCTATAAATAAAGATTGTAAAAGTGTCTATAGATAAATCTTTATAACTTTTAGTTCGTATTGGTAGTAATTTTTACTGGCTAAATTACATCAAAAAAGCTCAGTTGATCACTTTCTGGAAGACCTATTAAACAGCCAAATTTTCTAAGTGAATCTATAGCAGAATTTCCAATCTTAGCACGTTTCTTTAGATCTTCTACAGAGCTAATAGGTTGTTCTTCTTGGAGCGCATTATATATTCCTTCTGCAGCTACCGTTCCCATACCCGATATACTGTTTATAGGAGGTCTTAAGCCATCCTCTTCAACTAGAAATCTAGAGGCATGGGATTTATATAAATCAATAGGAAGGAATTTAATATTTCTTTCGTACATTTCTAAAACTATTTCTAAGTCATCATACATATCCTTATCCTTAGGAGCTGCTTGATTACCCATCATATCAATTTCCTTCATCTTTTCTTTAACTTTCTCTTTTCCAAATATCATAAATTCTGCATCGAAGGCCTTTGCTCTAATGCTAAAGTATGCTGCATAATAGGCCTTAGGTATATGCACTTTAAACCAAGCTATTCTGAAGGCCATCATAACATAAGCTGCAGCATGGGCCTTAGGGAACATATATTTTATTTTCCTGCAGGAATCTATATACCATTCCGGCACATCATGTTCTCTCATCATTGCTTCATACTCAGCCCATTTTTCAGGGTCTTTTAATGCCTTTCCTTTACGAACTAGCTCCATTATTTTAAAGGCAGTATTAGGTGGCAAACCTTTTTTGATTAGATAAACCATTATATCATCTCTAGTACATACAGCCTCACTTATGCTGGTAACTATTTTTGAATCAATTAAATCCTTAGCATTTCCCAGCCACACATCGGTACCATGGGAAAGTCCTGATATACATATTAAGTCCATAAAGGTTTTTGGCATTGTATCTAGAAGCATTCCCCTTACGAATTTGGTGCCAAACTCAGGAACTCCAAAGGTTCCTACCTTAGAATTTATTTGCTGGGGAGTTACTCCCAGAGCTTGTGTAGATGAAAATATAGACATGGTCTCCTTATCATCCATAGGTATCGTCTTAGGATCTACTCCTGTAATATCCTGAAGCATTCTTATAACTGTTGGATCATCATGCCCTAGTATATCAAGCTTCAATAAATTCTGGTCAATGGAGTGATAATCAAAATGTGTTGTAATAATATCTGAGCTGGAATCATCTGCAGGATGCTGTACTGGGCAAAACTCAAATATTTCTCTTCCCTTGGGAACAACTATTATACCCCCAGGATGCTGTCCAGAGGTTCTCTTTATACCTGTACAGCCTCTTGAGATTCTGAGAATTTCTGCCTTATTTACTGTGATACCTTTTTCATCGAAGTACTTTTTTACATATCCAAAAGCTGTTTTTTCTGCTATGGTACCTATAGTTCCTGCTTTAAAGGTTGTGCCTTTCCCAAAGATAACCTCTGTATATCTGTGCGCCTTTCCCTGGTACTCTCCTGAAAAGTTTAAGTCTATATCCGGTTCCTTATCTCCATTGAAACCTAAGAATGTTTCAAAAGGGATATCTATGCCATCCTTAACCAAAGCTTCTCCGCAAACAGGGCAAACTTTATCTGGTAAGTCAAAACCGATTTTATAGCCATAGTCAGCAAAATCTGAATGCTTACAGCTAGGGCATCTGTAATGAGGCGGCAGGGCATTTACCTCAGTTATACCAGTCATATATGCCACAACAGAGGAACCAACGGAGCCTCTAGAGCCTACCAAATACCCATCTTCATTAGACTTCCATACAAGCTTTTGAGCAATTATATACATTACGGAGAATCCATTTTTTATAATGGAATCCAGCTCTCTATCAAGCCTTTGTTGAATAATTTCAGGAAGAGGGTCTCCATAAAGTTCATGAGCCTTACCATAGGTAATATCTTTAATGGTCTGCTCACATCCATCTATGTGTGGTGTAGCCTTTTGTGACGAAATAGGACTAATCTGTTCACACATATCAGATATCATATTGGTGTTTGTAACTACCACCTCATAGGCTTTTTTACTTCCTAAATAGGAAAACTCTTCAAGCATTTCCTCAGTGGTTTTTAAATATAAAGGAGCCTGATTGTCTGCATCCTTAAATCCCTGTCCTGCTTCTAATATACGCCTGTATATCTCATCCTCAGGGTCTATAAAGTGAACATCTCCTGTTGCCACTACAGGTTTATTTAATTTTTCACCAAGAGCAACAATTTTTCTATTGACTTCCTTTAGATATTCTCTATTAGGTACCTGCTCTGTCCTTACTAAATAATCATTATTTTTTAGGGGTTGAATTTCTAAATAATCATATTCCTCTGCAATAGTTTTAATTTCCTCATCTGATTTTCCAAGTAAAATTGCCTGGTAAAGCTCTCCTTCACTGCAGGCACTACCAAGTATTAAACCTTCAGAGTATTTTTTATAAAGACTTCTTAATATACGAGGTTTCTTATAAAAATAATCTAAATGGGAATAGGATACCAGCTTATATAAATTCTTTAATCCTACATAATCCTTTGCCAGTATTATTGCATGATAGGTCTTAAGTTTTTTATATTCTTCCCTTTTAGATTCTTCATCGGAGCCATATATATCTATATCCTGAAGAGTTTCTGCGCCTCTCTTCTTTAGCTTTTCAAGCATTATATTAAAGACCTTAACTGTGGTAGCCACGTCATCTAAGGCTCTATGAGCAACCTCAACCTTTATGCCAAGATTCTTAGCAATTCTCCCTAATTTATAGGTTTTAAAATCAGGAAAGAGCTCTTTTGCTAATGATAAGGTATCTAAGTATGTAAAATCGAAGTCATACCCTAAGACCTTAGCGTTATGCTTTAAGAAGCCTACATCGAATTCAGCATTATGGGCAACCAAAACGCTTCCCTGTATAAACTGTAACATTTTAGGAAATACATTTTCTATGGTATCTGCATCTTTTACCATATCATTGGTTATATTAGTAACCTCAATAACTCTTGCAGGAATAGGTTTTTCGGGATTCACAAAGCAGCTAAATTCCTCTATTACCTTTCCATCTTTAAGTTTCATAATTCCTATCTCAGTAATTTTTTCTGTTACTGGTGAAAAGCCCGTGGTTTCCAAATCCAGCACACAATAGGTGGTATCAATACTCTGTCCCTTAAGGTTTGTTACAGAAGGTTTTTTATCCGGTGCTAAATAGGCCTCTACTCCATATATGACCTTCATATCAGGATTATCTCTACCTAAAAGCTTATGGGCCTCGGGAAAGGATTGAACCACTCCATGATCCGTTATAGCAATAGATTTCATGCCCCAGCTCATTGCTCTTTTAATCAAATCAGTGGCACTGGTCATGGCATCCATCTGACTCATTTGTGTATGCATATGCAGCTCTACTCTCTTTACCTGAGATCTGTCCTGTCTCTTAACTTTTCTCATGCCTTCTATTTCTATTATAGTATTGGCAATAAGCTCAACTTCTCCAGAAAACTTACTATAGCCTGCATTTCCACAAAGCCTAACTCTCTTAGCCTTTTTAAGTTTAGATAATACCTCACCGTCTTCACCAGGCTTAATAAAGGATTTACAAGTCATAGAACTTGAGCCATCATACAAGTCAAAAGAAATTAATGTTTTTCCGCTTTTTAATTCCTTTGCCTCTATATTGGATATTTCCCCTTGTATAGCTATCTTTCCCTCATCTGGTGTAATATCAGTAATTTTTATTATAGTATCCTTAATTTTAGAGCTTCTGCCTAATATCAAGAAAGGATCACCTTTTTTTACATCAGTTTCGGCTTTTATTTCCTGTCTTTTTTCTGAAACTTCATTAGGTGAGTTAGGGACAACATTACTTAAAGTTGCCTCAACTTGCTTTTGAATAAACAGCATTTCCTTTTCACGTATATCCTCTTGCATCCTTATTAAATCTTCGCTGCTTACTTTATCAATAAAATTTATTTTATATGCTGTACCATATAGGTTTTTAATGGCATTATGGAGTCTTTTATCATAATCCATGGATTTTAAAAAGTCTGATACTGCAAGTTTAAAATTAAAATTTATTGTATCATTATCCACTTCATATTCACTATTATTTATCACTGCCTTTAATGCAGGGTATTTATCTGCGAGTGAAAGTACGATGCTTTCTAATTCATCTTTTATGGGTTTTTTTTCTGTTCCATCAACATATGTTACAGTGATTTTAGAATCTTTTAATTCAAATCTTTCTCTTATAAACTTATTTAGGAATTCAAATTCTCTTATCTCAATATATTTATCTGAGCTGATTTTGATCTCTAGGGTTTTGGTATTTTTCTTTAAGACTACTGCTTCTACAAGTGCAGTATTTATGTTACCCCCTGATTCATAATCACTAAAAATTTCATTTATTCTTCTCATGTTAATTCCTAACCTTCTCCCACAAATTTTTAGTATGTTACTATTATATAGGATAGACTTATGATTTGTCATGTAGTGAAAAAAAGTATAGCGATATTCATATATATGATAGCAATTTTAACATTGGTTTTCTACTAGTTTTAAATGTAAATAATGTACAAAGTTATATATATCTTATTTTGTGTTAAAATATAAACATAGTAAAATCTAATAAAGTGCTAAATATTAAGTATTAAGCATTAGCTACAAAAGAGGAGGGTATAAGGTGGGGGAAACTAAGTGGACCAAGGAACAAGAAAGTGCTATATACACCAAGGGTTGTAATCTTTTAGTTGCAGCAGCAGCGGGTTCTGGTAAAACTGCGGTACTGGTGGAAAGAATAATAAAGAAAATAACGGATGAAGAAAATCCTATGGATATAGATAAATTATTAGTTGTTACATTCACAAATGCAGCAGCGGCTGAAATGAAGGAAAGAATAGGGGAGGCCATTACAAGGGAACTGGATAAGAATCCAGATTCCAAGGTGCTTCAAAGACAGTTAACGCTTTTAAGTAAGGCTAATATAACTACAATACATTCCTTTTGTTTAAATGTAATAAGAAATAACTTTCATATTTTAGATGTAGACCCGTCCTTTAGAGTTGCAGATGAAACGGAAACAATTTTATTAAAACAGGAAGCCTTAGATGAAATATTTGATGAAAGTTATGAAGAAGATAAGGTAAGTTCTGAATTTTTAAGTCTTGTGGAATCTTATGGGGGAAGAGACGATAAAAAGGTTATGGAAATGGTAGAAAACATTTATCATTTTTCTCAAAGTATGCCTTGGCCTGAAAGCTGGCTTGAAGAGGCAATTGAAGTTTTTAATGTAAAAGAAGATTTCAATTTTGAAAACACTACTTGGGCAGAGATCTTAGTAGAAAATATAAAAATAGAGCTTGAGGGATTTAAAAACAGACTAAAAAAGGCAGTAAATATGCTAGAAGAAGATGAACTCTTAAATCCTTATAAAGAAATTATTAACGAAGATTTAAATTTTGTAGAAGATCTTATAATGGAAGAAAGTTTTGGAAGTATGGCCGAAAAGATATTTTTATATTCACATTCAGTGCTGCCTCGTAAAAAGCTAGATGAATATTTAAAAGAAATAAAAGAAAAGGCTGTTAAAGTAAGAAATGATGTAAAAGACAAGCTAAAAGGCATAAGGGAGAGTTATTTCCAGGGACATGAGGATATAAAAAGTCAACTTCAAGGTTTATACCCAAGAATGAAGGTTTTGAAGGATTTAGTAATAAACTTTAGTATGAGGTATGCTGAAAAAAAGAGAGAAAAAAATATAATAGATTTCAATGATATAGAACATTTTTGTCTTTATATACTTACACAATTTACAGAAAAAGATGAGATTATTCCTTCATCTATAGCTGTTGAGTATAGAAGGAAATTTGAAGAAGTACTAGTTGATGAATATCAAGATAGTAACTTGGTTCAAGAGGTTATATTAAATTCAGTATCACGCCAGCCTAATATAGAGCTACAAGATTCTAAATTGACTGTGCCAAATTTATTTATGGTAGGCGATGTAAAACAAAGTATCTACCGTTTTAGGCAAGCAAAACCAGAGCTTTTTTTAGAAAAGTATAATACCTATGAAGAAGGCCAAGGAGAAAATAGAAAGATAAAGTTATTTAAAAATTTTAGAAGTAGAGAAAATGTTATACACGGGGTAAATTTTATATTTAAGCAAATAATGTCTAAAAATCTAGGAGAACTTGACTATACTGATGAGGAAGCTTTAAATCCAGGAGCATATTATCCAGAGCCTGAGGAAGGCATAAATTACGCAGGAGCTGTAGAACTTCACCTTATGGAAAAAAACTCTCTTAAAAATCAAAGTACACTAGAAGGAGAAGATGTAGAAGAAGAAACAGAAGAGGATGCTCCAGATAATATTAAGCTTGAAGCAAATATGGTATGCAAAATAATAAAAAATCTTATGAGCTCAAGTGAAAATCCGTATATGGTATGGGATAAAAATATAAATATTTATAGAAGACTTCAATATAGAGATATAGTAATACTTATGAGAGCTACTAAAAGCTATGCTCCGACATTTACAGAAGAAATGAATAATACAGGTATACCAGTGTTTGCGGATTCCACCTCAGGATATTTTGAAACAGCAGAGGTAAAAACAATACTTGCTCTTCTTCAAGTTATAGATAATCCAAGGCAAGATATTCCTTTATTAGCGGTTTTGAGAAGTCCTATATTTTCTTTTTCAGCAGAGGAGATAATAGACGTAAGGCTTATAAATAAGGAATTAAGTTTTTATGAAATAATAAACAACATAGTTAGCATGGATGATATAGAAGCAATAGAGGAAAAAGATAACATTAGGGCTTTAAACAAAGACTTTATTAAAAAAATAGAATATTTCCATAAAAAACTTGAAAAATGGAGAGATAGAGTTGTAAATTATCCTCTAGATCAATTTATATGGTCCTTATACACAGAAACTGGTTACTATGGTTATGTAGGAGCAATGCCTGGAGGAATTCAAAGACAAGCAAATTTAAGAGTATTATTTGAAAGAGCAAAGCAATATGAAAGCACAAGTTACAGAGGATTATTTAATTTTATAAATTTCATGAATAAACTTCGCTACAGCAGTGGAGATATGGGAAGTGCAAAGATAATTGGAGAAAATGAAGATGTAGTAAGAATTATGAGTATTCATAAGAGTAAGGGATTGGAATTTCCTGTGGTAATACTTGCGGGCTCTGGTAAGCAATTTAATCTTCAAGATACTAAAAAAAGTGTACTTTTTCATCATAAGCTTGGATTTGGACCAGAATATGTGGATTTAGAAAAAAGAGTATCCTATGATACTATAATGAAAGAAGTTATAAAAAAGAAAATTAATTTAGAAACACTTTCTGAAGAACTAAGGATTTTATATGTTGCATTTACAAGGGCTAAGGAGAAATTAATCATCACTGGAATGGTTAAGGATTTAGATAAAACTCTTGAAAAATGGTGCGATAAAGCTCAAGAAGAGGGAGAAAAGATACCTACTTATGCAGTAATGGAGGGTAAAAGTTATTTGGATTGGATAGTGCCACCATTAACTCGTCATAGTGATTGCAGGTGTTTATTAGAAAGAATAGGACTTGATATTTCTTCAAGTCATTGGTCTATGGATAATTCTCATTGGAAAATAAATTTATGGAGTAAGGAAGATTTTAAAGAGGAAATAATAGAAAGGGAAGAAAGAGACATATTAAAAGAACTTGAAGTTTTTTCAGGAACTGAAGAAATAAGCAAGTTCAAAGCTGAAATAGAACGAAGACTTCAGTTTTTGTATCCTTATAAAGAGGCTTCTATTATACCTGCAAAATTTTCAGTATCAGAAATTAAAAGAAGATTTTCACCTTTAGATGAGGAAAATTCTCAGGATATGTTTAAATCAGTTATACTTAAAAAGCCACTGTTCCTAGAAAAGATAAAAAAATTTACAGCAGCGGAAAAAGGAACTTTTATGCACCTTGTAATGCAACATTTAGATATAGCTAATACTGAAGGTATAGAAGATATAAAAAGGCAAATAAATTTAATGGTAATAGATGAGTTTTTAACCGAGGATCAGGCAGAGTCTATAAATATTTATAAAATACTTAAATTTTTAAAAAGCGATTTAGGACAGAGAATGAAGAAGTCTGCTAAAGTAAAAAGAGAACTTCCTTTTTATATAGAAATACCAAGTGGTGAGCTTTATAAAGAACTTCCTTCTAATATATATAAGGATGAAAAGATACTTATACAAGGAGTGATAGATGCATTCTTTGAGGAAGAAGAAGAATTAGTACTTTTGGATTATAAGACAGATTATGTAGAAGAAGTAGAAGAATTTAAGAAAAAATATTCCCTCCAGTTAAAATATTATAAAAGAGCTTTGGAAAAAATAACAGAAAAGAAAGTTAAAGAAGTTTATATTTATTCATTTCATAAGGAAGAAAATTATAAATTGTAACAAATGTTACTGGATAATAATTATTAGCGTGTTATAATATACCTAAGTTAGAAACAAAATACAAACTAGAGGTGAATATTATGAAGAAAAATACTATAAAAGTTTCTATAATAGGTGCAGGTTTTGTGGGTTCTACCACTGCATATGCATTGATGATGGAAGGATTAGCTTCAGAAATAGTAATTGTTGATATAAATAAAGAAAAAGCCGTAGGGGAAGTTATGGACTTAGCTCACGGAATTCCCTTTGTAAAACCTGTGGATATACTTGCAGGAGATTATAAGGATACAAAGGACTCAGATATTGTAATTATAACTGCAGGAGCAGGACCAAAGCCAGGAGAAACAAGACTTGATTTGATAGATAAGAATTATAAAATATTTAAATCAATGGTACCTGAAATAGTAAAATATAGTCCTAACTCAATATTACTTGTGGTTTCAAATCCTGTGGATATATTAACATATGTAACTTATAAGCTTTCAGGATTTCCACCTGAAAGAGTAATTGGTTCAGGCACTGTACTTGACAGTTCAAGATTTAGATATCTCTTAAGTAAGCATTTCAATGTAGATGTAAGAAATGTCCATTCTTATATATTAGGAGAACATGGTGATTCTGAAATAGCTGCTTGGAGTTTGACTAACATAGCAGGGATAGATGTAGATAACTATTGCAAGTGCATATGCAAAAATTGTGATGGAAACTTTAAAATGGGTATTCTTGATCAAGTAAGAAATGCAGCATATGAAATACTAGATAGAAAAGGATATACTTCTTATGCAGTAGCATTAGCCGTTGTAAGAATAGTGGAAGCAATACTTAGAGATGAAAACTCAATACTTACAGTATCTACCTTATTAAAGGGGGAATATGGTATTGAAGATGTGTATATGGGAGTACCTACAGTAGTAGGGGATACTGGTGCGAAAAGAATACTTGAAGTAAACTTAAATGAAGAAGAAAAAAGAAACTTAAAAGAATCTTCAGGAGTATTAAAGGAAAGTCTTAGTGAAATAAAATTTTAGTATAGCAAAGGTGATAGGTGCTAGGGCTGAGTTACCAGTAAGCTAGTAACCAGTCCCTAGTCCCTAAAAATTTCTCGTTTCGAGAAATTCTTGAGCACTTCTATAGCCTGACCGATAAAGGTTTAGGCTTTTTTCTTTGGTAATATCAAATTCTTTAGAGTCTACATCCTCTATAGGAATTAAAATGGAACGTTTAATATTTTCCTCCTTTACCCAGTCATCTTCTATGTTTTGACTTCTGATGGTGTCAGCCATATCAAATAAAAGAGAAAGAGGATCGGTTTTACCTAGAGCGGTATAACTTACCTTAGATATTTTGAATTTAAATCCTAATGTGGAAATGGAAGTATTCATATTATCGAATATAGTTATTGGGTAATTACAACAAAGTGAGCCATCTACTATGAAACTTACTCCATCTTTATGGTTCAGTTCAACAGGTTTAAAATAAAAAGGTATGCTACAGCTCATTCTAACAGCTTTAGCAATAGGAAAGCTGTCTGGATCTATGCCGTATTCAGGCAAATCATCAGGTAAAATCATCATCTTTTTTTTAGTTATATCGGAAGCTATTATTTTTAAAATGCATCCATTTTTACTTTTTAAATCCCCAAATGTAGTTATTCCTTTTTCTTTAAGTAATTTATCAATCCATTCTTCTAAATAATCTCCTGAATATATACCCTTGTCTTTAAAAAAACTTATAGCTTTAGTCACCATAGTTTTTTTTATAAGCGTGTCACTATCTATAAATTTAAGAAAGTTTACATTTATAAGTAAATCTTTTAATTCTTTAGAAGTATAACCTGAGCAAACTAAAGAGGCTATTAAAGAACCTGCAGAGGTACCTGCAGCATTTTCCCATATATGTCCATGTTTTTCTAAACATGACAGTGCACCCACAAAGGCAATAGCTCGAAGCCCTCCTCCTTCAAAAACACCGTTAAACTTCATTTCATCACTTCCTCTTAAAAATGCTATCAATATATTTATATGCTTATTAAATTATTAAGTTTCAATTATAAATTATTAATCTACAAATTTATTTTAGGATTCTTTGATTTTATTTGGGCAAATTGGTAAAATAGGTTTATGATAACTAGAAATTATAAATTAGGAGCGTGAATATAAATGCAAGAAGTAGTAGAAAGATTTTTAAAATATGTAAAGTTTGATACAAAATCAGATGAAGAATCAGGAGTTACTCCAAGTTCAGAAGGCCAAAAGGTTTTTGCAAAGGAACTTGGCAAAGAGCTTGAAAATTTAGGATTTACAAATGTAACAGTGGATGAAAAATTTTATGTAATGGCTGAAATTCCTTCAAATATAGATAAAGAGGTTCCAGTAGTAGGATTTATAGCTCACATGGATACAAGTCCAGATATGAGTGGAAAAAATGTAAACCCTAAGTTTGTAGAAAACTATGATGGGGGAGATATAGTTTTAAACAAGGAAAACAATATAGTACTAATGCCAAGTGAATTTCCAGATCTTAAAAACTATATAGGCAAAACATTAATTACAACTGATGGAACAACGCTTTTAGGAGCAGATGATAAGGCGGGAATTGCGGAAATAGTTACTGCTATGAGATATTTAATAGATAATCCTCAAATTCCACATGGTACTATAAAAGTGGCTTTTACTCCAGATGAGGAAATTGGAGAGGGTGCAAATCATTTTGATGTGGAAAAATTCAATGCACATTTTGCGTACACTGTGGATGGAGGAGCTATAGGGGAGTTAGAATATGAAAACTTTAACGCTGCTTCAGCAAAGGTAACTATACAAGGAAGAAATGTTCATCCAGGCACTGCTAAAAATGCCATGATAAATTCTGCCCTTATAGCTTCAGAATTTATGAGAGGTCTTCCTGAAAATGAAGTTCCAGAAAACACAGAAGGATATGAAGGATTTTATCACTTAACTTCTATAAAAGGAGAGGTAGAGTGTACTGAACTTAGCTATATAATAAGGGATTTTGATAAGGAAAGTTTTGAAAATAGAAAAAATGTAATACAACAAATAGCAAATAAAATAAATGAAAAGTATGGAAAAGAATTAGTATCTTTAAAAGTAAGGGATCAGTATTATAATATGAAGGAAAAAGTTGAGCCTTATAAATATATAGTGGACATTGCTTATGAAGCTATGATAGAGGCAGGAGTAATTCCAAAGGTAACTCCTATAAGAGGAGGAACTGATGGGGCTAGATTATCCTTTATGGGATTACCTACGCCAAACTTTTTTACAGGCGGACATAACTTTCATGGAAAATATGAATTTATACCTGTAGAATCTATGGAAAAGGCAGTAGAAGTAATACTTAAAGTAGTAGAAAAAACAACTAAACTCTAAAATATAATATTTTAATAAAATTATATTTTTAGAAAAACATTAATCATAGAAGGGTTAATGTTTTTCTTTTTTTATATTATTTGTATTAAGTGTAAAAAATAACAATTATTTTGAAAAAATATGTTGTAATTTGTTGAAAAAGTAAAAAAACAATGTTAATATTAAACTATGAAAGCAAAAGGGAGTTGAAATCATGGAAACTTTAGAAGGTTGGCTTGCCAAGCAGGATATTTATACGGTTTTAATGTTTATAATTTTTATTTTTGCAATAATTATGCTTATAATTAACATATATAAAAGAAAAAAAGCTGAAGAAATGCTTATAAAAACTCAACAGCTTTTAGATGAAGTTAGAGTACAGGATGAGATTACAACGGAGTTTTTTACAAATGTATCACATGAACTTAGAACTCCTTTAAATGTAATGCTTAGTAGTGTACAACTCATAGAACTTTACATACAAAAGGGAATGATAAAAGAAGAAGGCGTAAGTTTACATAAAAAGATAGATGTAATTAAGCAAAATTCATTAAGACTCTTAAAACTTATAAATAACTTAATAGATATGACGAAGATGAATTCGGGTTTTTATGAATTACAGCTTAAAAATTGTAATATAGTATCTGTAGTGGAAGAAAGTGTATTGTCCATGATAGAATATGTCGAAAGTAGAAATATAGAGTGCATTTTCGATACTGAAGTAGAGGAAATGTATATGAATTGTGACCCTGAAAAGATAGAGAGGGTAATGCTTAATTTATTGTCTAATGCAGCTAAGTTTACTCCTAAGGATGGAAAAATATATGTAAATATTTATCAAAGAAAAGATAAAGTTGAAATTAGTGTTAAAGATACGGGGATAGGTATCGCAAAGGATAAACAAAAAATAATATTTGATAGATTTAAGCAAATAGAAGGAGCGGCAAGAGATAGTAAAGATAAAGGCAGCGGTTTAGGGCTTTACTTAGTGAAATCAATGGTAGAACTTCATAATGGAAATATTAAATTAAAAAGTGAACTAGGAAAAGGATGCGAATTTTTAATAACCTTTCCTATAGAAAATGTTAATGAAACTCATAATGAAATTAATAGAGAAACTGATAAAGAAGTGGAGCCACAGTGGGCAAATTATGAAAAAAATGAATTATCAGGGCTCGAACTTTCAGATTTACTGAGTGGAAATGTCAAATAAGAAAGAACAGGTAACCCCTGTTCTTTCTTATTTGACAATATTTTTGGATGTTTTTAATATTTACAAAATGTTTTGTAATGAACTGTAATACGAAATATCTTGCAAAATAATACAAACGTGATATACTAATATATGTACTAAAACAGGTTAACATAATATTAGAGGGAGGTGACATTGAATGAAAGACGAAAAGATATTTAACTTGACACAAGACGTTATAGACGAATGTTTAGAAGAAAGCATGGAAAAGCCAGAAGAAGAAAACTCTGCTTACAAAAAAAGCGCCTAATAAAATTTTTAGGAAGGGGTAAAAGCCATAGGAGGTTAGGCTCCCATGGTTAAATATATGATAAAATATAGTTTATCAAAAAATAAATAAAAAACTTCCAAGCTTAATTACAGCATGGAAGTTTTTTATTTATTTTTTGAAGTTAAAAAAGGGATGCCGTGAAGGGCACCCCTGAAAAATCTATGCAAGTATTTACTATCATATTAAATATATTATTAAGTTAACACCATGAAAAACAACTAAATAGGCATCTTAATATTGCACAAATTATAGCAATAACTATAATCCACCATATAAAGCACCATATCCACCAGCAGCACCACATAAATTTCACCTCCTCTTTAAAAGACCGAGGCTATTATCCAAGGTTATTATATTATATGAAGATACATGCAGCTTTGATACTACAATAGTTGGCTAGAAAAAGAAATATAAGTTTAGTATAATTAGGATAAATAATATTTTGAGAATTAAATGTGAATATAGATATGGATTAGAATCATAAAAGTAGAAATAAAGAGAAATTTAAATAATTAAGATTGGAAGGGATAAGATTGCGAATACTTCATACATCAGATTGGCATCTGGGAAAAAGCCTAGAAGGATATAGCCGGTTGGAAGAGCAGGAATTGTTTTTAGAGGACTTTATAGAAGTTGTAGAAAAAAATGATATAGATTTAGTTATAATTGCAGGAGATATATATGATAATTCAAATCCTCCTGCTAGGGCAGAAAATTTATTTTATAAAGCACTTAATAGAATTTCTCAAGGGGGGAAAAGAGGAATTCTTATAATTTCAGGCAATCATGATAATCCGGAAAGGCTTGTTGCTGCAAATCCTTTAGCTAAGGAACAGGGAATTATAATGGTTGGACTTCCTAAAAGTGTAGTACCTGTAGGGAATTATGGTGAAATGGAAGTGATAGACTCCTGTGAGGGATGTATAGAAATTAAGATAAAGGATGAAAAAGCAGTTATTATAACCCTTCCTTATCCTAGTGAAAAGAGATTAAATGAGATCATCTCTGATAATCAAGAAGATGAACTTAGAAGAAGGGATTACTCAGACAAGGTAGGAGAAATCTTAGAAAACTTATCCTGTAAGTTCAGAGATGATACTATAAATATAATAGTTTCTCATCTGTTTATAAGAGGAGGAGAAGGAAGTGATTCTGAAAGACCTATTGAGCTTGGTGGAACTTTAGCAGTAGATATAAATAAGTTTCCTAAAAATGCTCAATATGCAGCATTAGGACATCTTCATAAGCCTCAAAGGGTTAAAGGAAGAGATTATCCTGTATATTACTCAGGTTCTCCTCTTCAATATAGCAAAAGTGAGATAAACTATGCTAAATGTCTTTATATAGTGGATGTAAAGCCTAAGAAAGAAGCAAATATAGAAACTATTATGATAAATACATACAAGCCAATTGAAATATGGAAGTGCAGCGGAATAGAAGAAGCTATAAAGAAATGTGAGGAAAATTCCTCGAGAGAAGTCTGGGTATACTTAGAAATAACTATGGATACTTTTTTATCTCAAGAAGATATAAAAACCCTTAGAGAGTTAAAGAAGGATATTGTAGAAATAAAACCTAAAATAAAAAGTGAAGTTGAAGAGGAAATTGCATTTGAAAGCTTAAAGGAAAAATCAATGGATGAAATATTTAAGGAGTTTTATATAAACCAAAGAGGGGTAGAGCCTGAGAGTGAAGTTATGGATTTGTTTTTAAGTATAATACAGGGAGATGAAGAGGATGAAGCCTAAAAGACTTAAGATAAGGGGATTAAATAGCTTTATAGAAGAGCAGGATATTTATTTTGATCAGCTTGTGGAAAGAGGGCTTTTTGGAATATTTGGACCCACAGGAAGTGGTAAATCCACAATATTAGATGCTATAACCTTATCTTTGTATGGTTCAATTGCTAGAGGAAGTAATGAGTACATAAACAGCTTTTCAGAAGATATGTATGTATACTATGAGTTTCAGGTGATGAATGAAGGCCAAAGAAAAACTTACAGCGTGGAGAGAATTATAAAAAGAGAGAAAAAGGATAGAAGTAAATATAAAACTTCATCCTCAAGATTGGTATATATTAAAGATGATGAAAGGGAAATAGTAGCCGAAGGGGTTAGGAGTGTAGAGGAAAGTATAAAATCCATAATAGGCCTTACATTAGATGATTTTACTCGTTCTGTGGTTCTTCCCCAGGGTAAGTTTAGTGAATTTCTAAAGCTTACTGGAAGAGAAAGACGTGATATGCTTGAGAGAATATTCCTTCTTGAAAGTTACGGGAAAAATCTTTCGGAGAAGATAAAAAAGGTTAGGGTTAAGACATATACAAAGCTTCAGCAGCTTGAGGGTCAACTTAAAAGTTTTGAAGGAATATCAAAGGAAAAATATGATTATTTAAAAGAAAAAATGGATTTGCTTCATGTGGAAGAAAAAAAGTTAAGTATGGATAAATCCTCTGCTGAAAATCAGTATGAAAAATATAAGAGAATTTGGGAGCTTCAAAAAGAGCTTAATGGGTATTTAGGAAAGCTTCAAATTATTAAAGAAAAAGAGGAAGAAATAAACTTAAAAAAACATAAATGGGATAGGGGCATAAGATCTTCTAAAGTAAAACCATTCCTTGAAAGTGTAATAGATACAGAAGAAAAGCTGGAAAAGAATAAAGTTAACATAGAAAGCTTAGGTACACAACTTAATTTAAAGGAAGTAATCCTAAAGGAATTAGAAGATAAATATAATTATGCACTGGAAGAAAAAAACTGCAAACTGCCGATTTTAATTAAAAAGGAATCAGATCTTTTAATAGCTAAAGATAGGCGGGAAAAGTTAAATATTATAATAAAAGATAGAGATGCGCTGCAAATAGAATGGAAAAAACGAGCAGCTGAAAAAAGTTTAAATGAAGATGAACTAAAAAAGACAAATAAAGATACAGAGCTTATAAAATTAAACATTGAAAGTTTGGAAGAGGGTATAAGCAGCTTAAAAGTTCAAGGTGAGTTTAAAGAAAAGGTACAAGAAGGAGCTTTAAAGGAGAGGGAACTAAAGGAGTTATCTAAAAGACTCCAAGATGTAAAGGATAAGTTGAATTTGAAAATAGATGAGTTTAAAAAGTTTACTGATGATTATGATGTTTCAAAGAAGAAGGAAGAAGAATTACTTCAAGCATTAAGCTTATTCGAAAAGGAAATGCAGGAACTTGAAAATTTAAATCCTGGAGATGAAAGTGCTTTATTATCTTTAAAGGAAAAAAGATATTTAAAAAATCAAAAACTTGAAGAAGTGCTAAAACAACAAGGAAAGAAATTTGAGCTAGAAGGTAAATTGAAGCCTTTTATAGAACAGAGAGCTTTACTAGAAAATATATTGGAAAAGCTTATGGCAAATCTTAATATAAAGGAAAATGAACTTAAAAACATTAAAAATGATATAGAAAAATATAAAAAGAAAAATATGGCATCTATTTTAGCTAGGGAAATTGAAGAGGGAGAGGCTTGCCCGGTGTGCGGTTCCATTCACCATCCATCTTTAGCAGGAAGCACTTCTTTGGATAAATTAGACTATTTATCTAATACAGAGGAGGAGCTTAAGGAAATAGTTAATCTTTTACAAAATGATAAAATGAAAGTTGAAGGACAATTGTTTCAAGTTAAGCTTAAGGAAGATAATATAAATGAGCAGTTAAGAGAATATATAAGTAATTTAAAGGATGTAAAAATCGAAGAAATTCAGCATGAATTAAATAAGCTTAATGATAAGGTTCAAGATTTGGATAAATCTATTAAGGAATATAAATCTAAAAAAGAAATAATAGAAAATAAAATAAATGGACTAAAAGAAGAAAAGTTAACTGTTGAAAAATCAATAATCACATTGGAGGGAAAGATTAACTCTTCTAAAGTTTCCATAGATGAAATTAACTCTGAAATTAATGGCTTGAAGGAAATGCATATAAAGCTAAAAGAGCAGTGGAGTAATAGTATAAATGAATTAAATGTAGAAAGCTTAATAAAGGAATTAGAAAACATAAATAAAAAAGATAAGGAAAGAGAAAGTAAGGAAGTTTTACTTAAAGAAGAAAGAAATAAATTAGAAAATTTTCAAGCTAAAAAGAGTGAGTTAGAAGTTAAATTAAACCAAATTAAAAATGCAATGAGCGTTATAACTCAAAGTGGATTGGAAAAAACATACTTTATAAAGGGTGAAGAGGCAGAAATAAATAGGTTTTCTGAGGGAAGAAATATTGAGGAATATATAAAAGAGGTAAAAAGCAAAATAGAGCTTATAAATAAAGTTGAAAAGGAGCTTAGAGAGTCTCTTGAAAAGGAAAAAACTGAAAAACAGCTTATTCAAGAAAGAAAATGGGGAGAAGAGCAGTTAAGAGAAAGCCTTAATGAATCTTTAAAAAGCTATCAGTTAAAATTAAATGAATCCCTTATAGAAAATGAATTTGTAACCCTAGGAGATGTTAGAGATTCTTTAGTGGAAGTTAAGGAAATGGAAAGGCTAAAAAATGCCATTGAATCATTTGAGGAAGAGTTTAAAAATACCATAAATAACATAGAGAGAGTTAATGAAAGGCTAAATGGAGAAAGCATTGAAGAAGAAAAGTGGCTTGAGATTATACAGAATAAAGAGGAAAAATCGAAACTTTTAACCTTAAAGATAAAGGAAATAGCTGCTTTGGAGAAAGAACTTCAAGACATGGAAAAAGCACTAAAAAGTGTTGAGGATTTATTAGAAATTCAAAAGAAAATAAAGCATAAATTAAGTCTTATTCAAGACATAGAAAAGCTAGTGGAAGGGAATAAATTTGTGGAGTTTGTAGCAACACATCATCTAAAGTATATAGCCTTGGAATCATCCAAGAGACTTAAGGAAATAACAGGAGATAGATATGCACTTCAGCTTGACCCAAATAGCAATTTTGTCATAAGAGATGATAATAATGGTGGAAGCATAAGAAGCACAGCTACACTTTCAGGGGGGGAGACCTTCGTTACATCACTTGCCCTTGCGCTTGCATTATCTTCTCAGATTCAGTTAAAGGGAAGTACACCGCTTGAGTTTTTCTTCTTAGACGAGGGATTTGGAACTTTGGATAATACTCTTTTAGAAGTTGTTATGACATCTCTTGAAAGATTAAGAAGCAATAAATTAAGTGTAGGAATAATAAGCCATGTGGAAGAGCTTAAAAATAGAGTACCTGTAAAACTTATAGTAGAGCCTCCAGTATCGGGAATCGGTGGAAGTAAGGTAAGAATTGAGTACAGCTAGATTTTTAATGTTGAATTTGGAGTATGGGATTTACATGCAGGAAGTCAGTTCACTGCTTTTTAAAATGTAAATCCTATACTATATCCACCATTAAAAACGTGCAATTTTTATAGAGATTAGTGATTGCAACGTAGGACCTAGGATTTAAAAGGAATTATTTTTTTTCATGAATTTTCTCCATTATATCCTTCAACACTCCATTAAATTTTTTAGATTTAAATTCAGGGAAGGCATTGCGGATTCTTGAAGATCTCTTGATAGCTTTAGATATTATATACTCATATCTAGTTTTTAATTCAGCTATTAAATCCTCTGAGTTAGCATCAATTTGTTTGTTCCTTCTTAGTGATTTTATATGAAAGTTTAAATTTTCAAGCCTCTCTTTTAGTTCTAAGTTTATATTGTGAAGTTCTTTAAATAATGAATGCATATGAATTACCTCTATTAAAGTAGCTGTAAAATCTGCTATAAAATATGCAAGTAATGCAGAAAAAAACCAAGTCCCAATTGGGAAAGGAATCCACCTTATAATAAAGTCTACAGTTGGATGAATTATTTTTAATATAAAAATTGAAAGTAATCCCCAATATATTGAGAATTCCAAACAAATTCTACCCTTTATATTATATTTTCTATTGTTATAATCCCACCAACTACTATGAAATAAGGTTTCTAAAATATATCCGGTAAAGTATTCTAAAAGTGAAGTGAGTATAATAGAAAATATAAATAGCGTAAATACATTATTCATAAAGGGCCTTAGAAATATTATCAAAAATACAGTTCCGAAGCCATAAATAGGACAAAAGGGCCCGTTTAAGAACCCCCTATTTATAAAACAGCCATTTTTAATGGTAGCATATATAGTTTCTAAAACCCAACCTAAAAAAGCATATACAGTAAAGCATAAAAATAGATAATAAATATTATGGTTTATTAAATTTAGCTCATTCATAAATAGCTCCTTGTAGGATTATTTATATATATCCGAGAATTCTATGTTTATTCTTTCAACTAAGTTATCGCCTAAATTATTTTCATACGTGTTAATTTTTTCACTTGTGAGTATTGCAGGAAGTGTGATTATAAATTCACAGCCCTGGCCAAATGTGCTTTTAACATCTATCTTTCCACCGTGAAGCTCGACTAAAGATTTTACTAAGGAAAGGCCTATGCCACTGCCGTCTTTATTTCTTTCTAAAGTTCTATCCACTTGAGAAAATCTTTCAAATATAAGCTCTAACTTATCCTCGGGAATGCCAACTCCAGTATCTTTCACATATAACTTAACTTTATCGCCTAAATCCTTTAAGGTAACCATAATGCAGCCGCCGGGATTAGTGAATTTTAATGCATTGGATATTAAGTTTAATACTATTCTCTCGATTTTTTCAGGATCACAGGATATTATCTTTTCTTCTACATCTGTATCGAATATAAGGTCAATGGATTTATCTTCTACATAACTAGCTATGGATAGTGTTATGTTTTCAACTACACTGACGATATTATAATTGGAGCAAGATAGCTTATAATAACCAGCTTCTAATTTAGTTATATCTATTAAATTATTTATTATTTTAATAAGCCTAAATGAATTTTGCTTTATGCTATTATAATAAATTTCTTTTTTATCATGATGCATTGAAAGTTGTCCGTGCAAATCCATAGTTAAAAGTTGTGTAGCACTCAATATTACATTAATAGGAGTTCTAAGTTCGTGAGATATGTTTGCAAAAAATTCTGTTTTCATTTTATCTATTTCTTGAAGCTTTTTAAGAAGTTTATCTTCTTCCTCTATTTTTTCAGATAATTCCTTTAAAAGTTCCTTGTCTGTTACATCTTTCACCAGTATCAAAGTCCAATTTTCATTTTTTTTCTGAGATGGACAAAATTCTATTTCAACCTTTCTAAGAATACCTTGGCTGTTTGTAAATTTATGACAAAAAGAGTATAGAGGAGTGGAATCATAAGATTCAGAAGGTAAATACTTATTCATAGTTTTATTTTCAACAAACCATTCAATATCTGGAATCTTCTCCAAAAAGGAAAAGCCTTGAAAAGGCATGAGTCTACTACATCTCTTTTATGCATCCCTGTAATTTTACTCATGGTCTTGTTCCAAATAATTATATTAAAGTTTTCATCTATGACAGTAATGCCCACATTTGTATGTATTAGAAGTGATTCTAAAAGAGAAGCATTAAATTTATCCATTAAAAAGTTGGATGATACTACTTCTATAACATCATCATTGGAAGGCATGCTTGAATTTAAATATGTCTTATTTTTAGAATTTTGTACCTTCAACATGAATAATTAACTCCCTTCATAAATCTAAATCCGCTAAATATACTTAAGTATTCTATAAAAGTGCAAAAAATCCTTCATTTAAACTTATATAATATCAAAAAACTATGTATTTTTATAAGACATTATTTGCAATGGACTACAATAAGTGCTATATTTTTATTAGTTTGATAATATTAAATGTATTTATAAGTAATATTAGAGGTGAAAGTGTTGAATATATATCTTTTAAGGCATGGAGAAACAGAGCAAAATTCAAAAGGATTTTACTATGGTAACTTAGATGTAGATATTACAAATAAGGGAATAAATCAAATAGAGTATATAAGTAATGAAATTAAAAATATACACTTTGATAAAATATATGTAAGCAATATGAAAAGAGCAATATCTACTGCAAGTATTGTATCAAAAGATAAGGATATACTGTGTATAAAAGATAAAAGATTAAATGAAATGAATCTAGGAGTATTTGAAGGAAAAAGCTATGAGCATATACAAAGGGAATATCCTATAGAATTTCAAAAGTGGTCAGATGATTGGAAGCATTATGCGCCTCCAGATGGCGAAAGCTATGTAGAATTTTATGAAAGAGTAAAAGAATTCTTTCAAGAAATACTGAAACTTGAAGATAAAAATGTACTTTTAGTAACTCATAGCGGGGTGATAAGATCTATACTTACTTATGTTATGGGAGAAAATTTAGATGTATTCTGGAAATTTGGTTCAAAAAATGGTGATTTAACATTAGTGAAATATGAGTATGAAAACTTATACATAGATTTTATTATTCATGCAGATATATAAAGTTTAGGAGGAAGCTAGTATGGAACAGGGAAAAATAATATTAGTTACAGGTGGAGCAAGAAGTGGGAAAAGCACCTTTGCAGAAAACTTATTAAACGATAAGGATGATGTGCTATACATTGCAACATCAGTTATAACAGATGAAGAAATGCAGGATAGAGTTATAAAGCATAAGGAAAGAAGAAATCCTAAGTGGGACACTTTAGAGGGATACAAAAATCTTGCAGAGAAAATTGAAAACTTTGATAACAAATACATGCTTTTAGATTGTGTGACAGTAATGACTACAAATACATTATTTGATCAGGAACAGGGATTACTTTCTATAGGGCTTGATAATGACTTTGATTTTATATCTATGGAGGATGTGGATAAAATAACTGCACTTTTAAAGGAAGAATTTAAAAAACTAATAGAAAAGTCACGAGAGCTCAATAGAACTTTAGTATTAGTTACAAATGAAGTTGGATGGAGCTTAGTTCCAGAGTATAAGCTTGGGAGAATATTTAGAGATACTGCAGGTTTTATAAACCAATACATAGGAAGCTTAAGTGATGAGGTTTATCTTGTATGCTGTGGACAGCCGTTGAAAATTAAATAATAGATAATAGTGAATAAATATTAATTTAATTTATATTGTAGGTGAATAGGATGAAAGAATATATATATGATTTTTTATTGATGGTTCAGTTTTTAACAAGGCTTCCTGTAAAAAGAAGTCTTCCTTGTGAGGCTAAAAACTTTAGAGATGGGGCAGCTATGCTTCCTTTAGTAGGATTATTAGTTGGAGGAATACAGTGGATAGTATACTATGGCTGTATGAGGTTATTTCCTGTAGAGGTAACTACTGTTTTAACTTTAGCAGTAGGGGTACTTATAATGGGATGCCTTCACCAAGACGGATTTGGAGACATATTTGACGGTTTCTTTTCATTTAAAGGTGATAAAGATAAAATAATAGAAATAATGAAGGACAGCCGTATAGGAACCTTTGCTTCCGTAGCACTTATGTTTGATATTTTGGCAAGGTATGCAGCACTAAATTTTATAATACTTAAGGGATGGCATTTTGTAATAATAATTGCGCCAGTTATCAGTAGATGTACATTAGTATTTTTATTTTTAATAGGTAAAAATGCTAAGAAAAATGGGACAGGTAACTTGTTCATAGGCAATGTAAGTATTTGGCATTTTATAATAAGCTTCGTTGTTACTATAGCACTTTCAATAGTGTTTATAGGAGTTAAAAGTACTATTATAGTAATTCCTGTAGCATTTATAGTTACACTACTATTTTTAAAACTTTGTAATAGCAAAATAGGGGGAATTACTGGGGATTGCTTAGGCGCTAATAATGAATTTGTGGAACTTGCAATTTTAATAGCCTTTACGGCTATTTTAAGAGTATAAAAAAGGGACAATATCCAATAAGGATATTGTCTCTTTCAGTTAAGTGCTTATTAATATTTTCTTGTAAGAAGTTTTTCTGCAAGTTCTTTTAAAACTATCTTATAAGGATTTTCTGGAAGGCTATTTATTAATTTAAAGGCCCTTTTTGTGTATTTATCAGCAAGTTCTATTGATTTATTTACACCGTTATATTTATTTACTAACATAAATATATCTCTTATATCTTGATCTGAAAAGAAGTCTTTTTTAAAATAGGGATTAAAGTCCTTTTTATTATTTAATGCAGCATAAATAAATGGTAATGTAAATATTCCTTGTTTTATATCATTTGCTGCAGATTTTTTTATTGATTCATCTGTTCCGATATAGTCTAAAGTGTCATCTATAATTTGGAAGGCCATTCCAATATTATGTCCTATCTTCCAGAACTTCCTAGAAAGGGCGTCGCTGCAACCACTTTCAGCAGCTCCAATATATAATGATAGTGAAAATAGTTCAGCAGTTTTACCAGAAACTCTGCTTAAGTAGCTTTTTACGGAAAGCTCAGTGTCAAATCTTGAACTCAATTGATCTATTTCGCCTAAGCAAATTCTTGACATAGAATTGCTATCTATTTTTATATTTTTAAGAGATGACATTGAGGCTAAAATCTTAAAGCAAATACAAAATAAAAAGTCACCGATATAAACTGCATAATCTGTACCATACTTTGATTGAATTGTTGGTTGACCTCGTCTAATTTTAGAATCATCTACAATATCATCATGAACCAAAGTAGCCATGTGCATCATTTCCATTACAGCAGCTAAGGATGTAGCTTTGTTAGAATCATAGTTACCAAAATGCGAAGAGATAATCACAAATGCTGGACGCAGCATTTTTCCACCAGAGTGAATTAAATCTCTTATGGAAGTTTCTATCTTTTTATTTTTGCATTTAGTGTTTTTCTCCATAATTGAAATTACAGAAGCCAATTCAGTTTTTATATCTTCATATTGATTCCAGATTTTATCCATATAATCAGTCCTCTACATTAAATATCAACTTATAAATAGTTAGAAGGTAGAGTGAAACTCACTCTACCTATTGTTAGCTTTAGTTATTTATTTTATATATTATTTTATATTATTTTTGTTTGTAAACAGGTACTCTTTTTCCAAGCCACCAGTTACTGACTACTTTGTTTATCCATGGAATTACCCAGTAATCTAAGCCGAAGGTTCTACCAGCTCCACCCATTAGTGCAATAGCACCAAAGAAGTACCAAAGTATATCCCAGCCAGCCATTGCTGAGAGAATAAAATTAACAACCATGAATGCTGACGCGGCACTCGCTAAGAATGTAAATAATCCAGCAAGTAAGGCAAGTCCAACACCTACTTCAATAAGAACAACCATTCTTTGAAACCAAACAGCCATTTCAGGATTTGGTATCATAACCTTCATAACTGCAGCATAAAAACTTGGCATACTGCTTAATATTGGCGTTGGCATAGCCGCCGCACCACCTTCGGCAGTTGCTGAAGCTCCAGAATTAGCTGCTGTGTATAACCATTCAAAAGGCATTTTTATATTTCCCGGCATAATCCAGCTGTCCGTATTTGGGCCATACATTAATGATTTAAATCCTTCTTTTGCCCAAGTATCTTCACCAATGAATTTCTTTAAGCCCTCAAGTAACCAAATGCAACCCATGAACAATCTTAGTGGAACAAGCCATAATCTATTTGCCTTTGAGGAAAGATGTCCTCTCATTATACTTCGCTTATCTTCCATGGAGAAGAATTCATGAACTAAATAATGATAGCAAGCATTAATATTATTTACTCCCCATAGATAATGAAGGTTAACTAAATGTTTCATTACCATTGCAAAAAATCCAGCTAATTTCATACCTGAAAGGTTAGCAACGCAGTATCTTCCACCAATTGAAACCATAAAACCATGATATTTTCCATCGTATTTAGTCATTTCTTTCTTTTCTATTGATGCTACTATATTATTAACTACTGTACCACCAGTTTGAAGTGCTGCTTCAACTATTTGAGGATTTACACCGCAGGAACCCCCTTCGTTATAAGCAATATCTCCAACTACAAATACATTTTCTTTGTTGGCTGCTTGCAAATATTCATTGGAAACCAGTCTGCCAGCACGGCCGCTTTCTAAGCCATATTCTTTTGATTCTTGATTTGCTTGTATACCACAAGTCCAAATAAGAGTTTGAGTTGGAATTTCTCTTCCGTCTTTTAGCTTTATACTATTTGAACCTACTTCAACTATTGGAGAGTTCTTTAAGAGCTCAATTCCATGTTTAGCCATATATTTTTCAGCTTTATCTGCTTGCTGTCTATCAAGCATGTTTAAGATAGTAGACATCGCTTCTACAACTAATAGCTTGACTTCTTTTTCATCAACATTATGCTCTTTAGCTAGTTTAGTCTTCCATTCAAGAAGTTCTCCAGCCATTTCAATTCCAGTAAATCCAGAACCAGCTACTACAAAAGTAAGCATTTCATGTCTTTTCTTTTCATTTCTTTCCTTTGAAGCTTTTTCAAACATTGATTGAATATGGCTTCTTATTTTTATTGCATCTTCAAATGACCAAAGTGTAAATCCGTTTTCCTTTACTCCTGGTACTCCAAAAAATGCAGGTTCTGAACCAGTACCTATTACAAGATAATCATATTCATATTTGCTATAAGTAGTAGTTACAACCTTTTGATCAGTATTTACATTTTCTATATAATCTGTAACTACATTAACCTTTGTCCTACTAAAAATCTTGCTAAGTTCAATTTGAACTGATTCAGGATGAACTCTTCCTCCTGCAACTTCATGAAGTTCTGTCATTAAAGTATGAAAAGGATTTTTATCAATTAATGTTATTTCCACAGAATTATCTTTCTTATACTTTTTTGCCAGTTTTTTTGCTACATGTACACCACTATACCCAGCACCTAAAATTAGTATTTTTGTATTGGTCGACATTTAATCACCTCTTTAATATATTTATAATTAATTATCCTTATAAATAAATTTTATATCTAAATTAAGAATATGTCTACATTCTTAACTACATATATATGATACAATAATATGTTATGTAATATCAAGAGTAAATATATGTTCATATGTGAATTTGTGGATGCGTAAATTTGTTTTAATAGTAAATATAAATAGAAATAGTTATAATATTGAAAAATATACTAGCAAAAACTTATATATTTGTGTATAATTTCATTGTAAAGGTTTTAATGGTAGGTTTGTTATTTAACAAACTTCATGAAGTTATTAGCTTAATTATTAAGGGGGAAGAATTGAATGAAGAGAAGATGGTTATCAGGAGTGCTTGCTTTAAGTATCGTATGTACAAGTTTATTTGTGGGATGTCAGAAGAGGGAGGAAACAAAACCTGCTTCATCAAATGAAACAACTCAAGCGGCTTTAAAGGATGGAAAATATAAGGCAGAAGCTTCAGATTTTGATGAAAGAGGATGGAAGCCATTTGTTGAAGTGGAAGTAAAGGGTGGAAAAATTGCTGTAGCTAAATTTGACTATGCTAATAAAGATGGAAAATTAAAGAGTGAAGATGCAGAATATAATAAGAACATGGAAGCTAAGGTTAAGACAGGTCCAGCTAAATACACTAAAGAATTAGCTGCTGCATTAATTGAAAAGCAAGATCCTTCTAAAGTTGATACTATAGCTGGTGCAACTCATTCCGTAGAAAACTTTAAGAAACTTTCCACAGGATTACTTGAAAACGCTAAAAAGGGTGATACTTCAGTATTAAAGGTTACTTTTGAAACTGAAGAAAAAGCAGTAGCTTTAAAGGATGGAAAATATAAGGCAGAAGCTTCAGATTTTGATGATAAGGGATGGAAACCATTCGTTGAAATAGAAGTAAAAGACGGAAAGATTTCTGTAGCAAAATTTGACTATACTAATAAAGAAGGAAAGTTAAAGAGCGAAGATGCAGAATATAACAAGAATATGGAAGCAAAAGTTAAAATAGGTCCAGCTAAATATACTAAAGATTTAGCTGCTGCATTAGTTGAAAAACAAGATCCTGCTAAAGTTGATACTGTAGCTGGTGCAACTCATTCCGTAGAAAACTTCAAGAAGCTTTCTACAGAATTACTTGAAAATGCAAAAAAAGGTGATACAGCAGTATTAAAAGTTAATTTTGCTAAATAATAAGATGTATGAAATAATTATATATAAAGACCTTAGGTTAATAAACCTAGGGTCTTTTATTTAGAGAATATATAAGGAGGATATTATAATATGTTTAATATAAAAAAGTTATATTTGACATTAATATCAATTATAGTTACTATAACTACCGTGGCATGCAGTAGCGGAAACCTCACTAAATACAGTTCACCTATAAGTAGAACTGATTTTTTTATGGGGACAGTAGTAAAAATTTCATTATACGATAAAAAAGATGAAAATATAATTAAGAAGGCCTTTGATAGAATAAAGGAAATTGAAAATGAAGTAAGTATAAATAAAGAGAGTACAGAGCTCACTAAGCTAAATAGTTTAGCAGGCAAGGAACCTTTACAAGTTAAAGAGGACACTTATAATATAATAAGAAATGGTCTAGGGTATTCTAAATTATCACAAGGAAGTTTTGACATAACCATAGGGCCGATTGTGAAGCTTTGGAGTATTGGCTTGCCAGAAGCTAAAGTTCCGACTGAATACGAAATAAATGAGAAACTTAAACTTGTAGGATATAAAAATCTTGAAGTAAACAAGGATAGATTTGTTTTTTTGAAAAAAGCAGGAATGATTATTGATTTAGGGGGTATAGCAAAGGGATATACTGCAGATAAAGTTGTAGAGGTGCTTAAGCAAAATGGTGTAAAAAGTGCAGTTATAGATTTAGGTGGGAATGTATTTGCAATGGGGAGCAAGACGGATGGGCAGCCATGGAAAATAGGTATTCAAAACCCGTTTGAAGTAAGAGGGAAAATTATTGGAACTATTGGAGTGAAAAATAAGTCTATTGTAACGTCAGGTATATATGAAAGATTCATTGAAAAGGATGGAAAGAGATATCATCATATTTTAAGTCCATTTAATGGATATCCATATAATAATGAAATTGCTGGAGTAACTATAGTAAGCGATAAATCAATAGATGGAGATGCACTTTCTACCACAGTATTTTCAAAGGGACTAAATGGTGGAATGAAGTTTGTTAATGAGACTAAAGGAATAGAAGCTATTTTTGTAACTAAAAACAAAGAAGTATATATAACTAATGGATTAAAGAATAATTTTAAACTTATAAATGAGGAGTTTAAAATGATGAACTAGCTAGGAGGAATGAACAGTGACATTAAAGAGTTTCTTAGGATTTGTAGAGATTCAAACAAAGGCTGCAAGTGTAATACCATTTACATTAGGTACAATTTATTCTATATATAAATATGATAGTTTTAATTTAAAAAATTCTATAATTATGTTTATATCATTAATAACCTTTGATATGGCTACCACTGCCATTAATAATTACTGTGACTATAAAAAAGCACATACAAATGATGAATATGATTATAAAGTAAAAAATGCAATTGAAAAATACAATATAAAACAATCTACAGCAGTATCTATAATATTTACTTTATTAATAATTGCAACTGCAGCTGGAATAACATTAACCCTTAACACAAATGTTATCGTTTTGCTTATAGGTATTGTTTCCTTTATAGCGGGCATTTTATATACATTTGGGCCTATTCCAATTTCCAGAATGCCTTTAGGAGAAGTTTTTTCAGGAATATTTATGGGATTTATAATTACATTTTTATCCATATATATTCATATATATAATGAAAATATTATAACGATAATGTATCAAAATAGTATATTAAAAATTAACATAAATATATTTGAAGTGCTTTACATATTTCTAGTTTGCATACCATCTATAAATGGAATTGCAAACATAATGCTTGCTAATAATATTTGCGACGTTGAAGAAGATATTATAAATAAAAGATTTACACTTCCATATTATATAGGAAAAAAATCTGCATTGAAATTATTCAAGATTTTATATTATATCAGTTATTTAGATATAATAATATTAGTAATATTAAGTATTTTGCCAGTAACCTCTTTATTGACACTCTTTACTTTAATTCCAATAAATAAAAATATAAAATTATTTTATAACCAGCCAGTGAAAAGCAAGACATTTGTTTTAGCGGTTAAAAATTTTGTATTAATAAACTTAACTTATATTGCTTCAATATTAATAATGACTGCAGTTAATTATTTATAGCTTTATTATCTTGACATATAGTATATATAGTAGTAAGATTATATCGTCAATTGAATATTATGTATTCAGGTGCCTATTTAAAATTAGGTGAAAAGGGAATGCGGTTAAATTCCGCGGCAGCCCCCGCTACTGTAAGTGATGACGAGCCTTTCATATCCACTCTTTAATAAAGGGGAAGGGAAGGGTAAGAGTGATTCATAAGCCAGGAAACCTGCCTGTGTACTTTTAAGAGCTTTCGGCGGGAAAGATCACAAATATGTTTGATAAAATCCGGCTTTGCCCGGTTTTTTTATTTGTTGATAACAGCAGGCGAAAGTCTGCTGTTTTTCTTATTTATAAAACTCCTAGAAATTTAAAATAAATCTCCTATCAAACTATCAATGGTTAGCTTTGTCCATAAAACTAACCATTGATAATTAAAAATTAATGAAAATTAAATTAATAAATAAATTTTAAAATAGATAATAGATAACTGAAGGGAAGTGTCTTTATGCCAAAGATAATGTTACAGGGGACAGGCTCCACTGTTGGAAAAAGTATACTAGTAACAGCATTATGCAGAATATTTAAACAGGATGGATATAGTGTATGTCCATACAAATCACAAAATATGGCGTTAAATTCATATATAACTCATGATGGTAAGGAAATGGGAAGAGCTCAGGTACTTCAGGCGTATGCAGCAGGATTGGAACCAGAAGTGTACATGAATCCTATACTTTTAAAACCATCTAGTGATAAAAAGTGTCAAATCGTATTCAATGGTAAGGTATATGGAAACAGCACTGCTATGGAATACCATAATATGAAACTTCAATTTGCAGAAAAGTTAAAGGAACAATTTGAAGAAATAGAAAAGAAATTTGAGATAATAGTAATTGAAGGCGCAGGAAGCCCAGCTGAAATAAATTTAAGAGAAAGAGACATAGTAAACATGGGTCTTGCAGAAATGGTAGATGCACCAGTGCTTCTGGTAGGAGATATAGACAAGGGTGGTGTATTTGCATCACTGGCAGGAACACTTCTTTTATTAAGTGATGATGAGAAGAATAGAGTTAAGGGAACAATAATAAATAAGTTCCGCGGAGATATAGATATATTAAAACCAGGAATTACAATGCTTGAAGATATAATACATAGACCTTGCATCGGAACTGTGCCATACTTTACATTAGATTTAGAGGATGAAGATGGCGCAACAACATTTAATAAGGAAAAAACTAATGACATAGATATAGCAATTATAAAACTTCCTCATATTTCAAACTTTACAGATTTTGATGCGTTAAAGCTTGAGGAAGATGTTTCAGTAAGATATATAACTTCAAAAGAAGAGTTTGGAAATCCAGACTTCTTAATAATTCCAGGAACAAAAAACACCATAGAAGATTTACTTAAATTAAGAGAAACTGGTCTTGAAGAAATTATAAAAAACTATTCTAAACAAGGAATGCTTATGGGTATTTGTGGAGGATATCAAATGCTTGGGAATATATTGAAAGATCCTTATGGAGTAGAATCTAATTGTGAAGAAACAAAGGGTATGGGACTTTTAGATGTAGACACAGTGTTTGAAAAGGAAAAGGTTACTACAAGAGTTAAGGCTAAAGGACATGAATGTGACATATATGGTTATGAAATTCACATGGGTATTTGTACTTATGGGGAAAATGCAAAACCAATGTTTAGTATATATGATTGCAATGGAGAAGCTCAAGAAAGATTAGATGGAGCAGTAAATAAAGAAAAAAATATATTTGGGACTTATATACATGGTGTATTCGATGGAGTTGAGTTTAGAGAAAAGCTTATGAATAAATTAAGAGCTAAAAAAGGAATAGAACTTAAAAAATCTAAGGACTATGAGAATATAAGAGAAAAGAACTTAGATATGCTGGCAGACATAGTAAGAAGAAGTCTTGATATGGATAAGATATATGAAATAATGGGACTTAAAAAATAGGAGTTTTTAAATGATACATTTAATAGATTTAACTTTGGCAGTAATAATTGATTGGATAATAGGAGACCCATATTGGTTTCCTCATCCGGTTATATACATAGGAAAACTTATAAGGGCTTTAGAGAGCAAAGGAAGAAAAATATGCAAGACCAATAAAGCATTGAAGACATTTGGAGGAATTATCGTTTTAATTGTAGCTTGTATCAGTTTTATAATTCCATTTTTGATACTTTACATAGTTAGAGATAATTTTTGGGTTTATCACATTTTAAATATATTTATATTATGGACTACGATTGCTTGTAAATCTTTAGGTAATGAGGCGAAAAAGGTATATGATTCATTGAAGATGGGCGATATAAATGATGCTAGACTAAAACTTTCCTACATAGTTGGTAGAGATACAAATGAGCTAAGTGAAGAAGAAATAATCAGAGCAGATGTGGAGACCGTAGCTGAAAATGCCTCTGATGGAATAATTGCTCCTCTTTTTTATGCAATGATTGGGGGAGCACCATTAGCCATGATGTATAAGGGAATAAACACTATGGATTCAATGCTTGGATATATGAATGAAAGGTTTTTGCATATAGGATTTTTTCCAGCTAAGGTGGATGATTTATTTAATTTAATACCTGCAAGGATCTCAGGAATTTTAATGTGTCTTGCAGCTCCAATTGTTAATGGAAATATAATAAATAGCTTTAAAATAATGATTCGAGATAGAAAAAATCATAAAAGCCCTAATTGTGCCTATCCTGAAGCAGCTACAGCAGGAGCTTTGAAAATACAAATTGGGGGAATTAATAGGTATTTTGGAGAGATAGTATATAAGCCTACTATTGGAGATAAGATAGATGAGTTAAGTTATACTCATATATTTGGAAGCATAAAGCTTATGTATGCATCAGAAATTTTAATGATTATATTATATGCATTTATAATGCTTAATTTGAGGTGATGGAATTGCAACATGGTGGAGATATATATACAGAGGGACTTCTTAAAGGAAGAGAGCTTATAGATTTTAGCTCTAATATAAATCCTTTAGGAATACCAGAAAGTTTTATAACCCGTATTGATGAAGCGGTAAAAAATTTAAATAGATATCCAGATGCTAAATATAGAGAGCTTAGATATAACTTAAAGGAATATATAAATAAAAGTCCTATTCTCTTTAATGATAAAAAAGAGCAGGATTTTGTAAAAGAAGAGTACATAGTAGTTGGAAATGGAGCAGCGGAAGTAATTGACTTAGTAATAAGCCAATTTAAGAGCATTTTAATTATGGCTCCATCCTTTGGGGAATACGAAGAAGATGCCCTAAAATGGGAACTTAATATAAGATATTCTAAGCTTACAGAAGATATGGAATACAATTATGAAGATATAATGATAAAACTTTCTAGTGTAGATGCTTTAATAATAGGTAATCCGAATAATCCTAACGGTTCCATAATAAATAGAGAAAAGTTTAAAGCTATACTTGAGTTTTGCGAGGAAAATAATAAAAAGGTAGTAATAGATGAAGCTTTTATAGAATTTGTAGGAGATATAAATCAAAGCTTTGTAGATGAAATTAAAAATTATAAATGTCTATTTATAGTAAGAGCTTTAACTAAGTTTTATGCAATGCCGGGAATAAGATTGGGTTTTGGATTATGCAGTGATATAGAATTTATAGAAAAAATAAAAGGAAGACAAAACCCATGGAATATAAATTCCTTTGCAGAAGTAGCTGCAAAGTATGTACTTAAGGATAAAGAGTATATACAAATGTCCCTAAATTGGATAAGAGAAGAAAGAGATTACTTGACTAACGAACTAAATGCTATTACTTTTATACAAAAGGTTTATAAAACTCATGGTAATTTTATATTATGTAAGCTAAAAGGTTTAAGTTGCCATAGGTTCTATGACGTGTGCCTACAAAAGGATATAGTTATAAGAAAATGTGATAATTATAAGGGACTTGGGAAGGAATATGTAAGATTTGCAATAAAAGATAGAAGTACCAATTATATTCTCATAGAAGCTATTAAAAATTTAAATATAGATGAGGTGTGTTAAAATGAAATTTCTCAAAAATAACTTTAAAACTATGCTATTTTTAGCGCTTGGCATAATAGTTACAATTGCTCCAAATGCATATGCTATGCACATAGCAGAAGGATTTTTGCCTCCAGCTTGGGCAGGGATTTATTTCGTACTTTCAATACCTTTTATAGTTATTGGACTTAAACACATAAGAAAGCAAACTGAAAAGAATGGAGATTTAAAAATGCTTTTAGGGCTTGTTGCAGCCTATGCCTTTATACTTTCAGCTATGAAAATTCCATCCGTTACAGGAAGCTGCTCTCATCCAACAGGAACAGGTCTTTCAGCTATAATATTTGGACCATTTATATCATCAGTGGTAGGACTTGTAGTACTTGTTTTTCAAGCACTTTTCCTAGCCCATGGAGGGATTACTACTTTAGGCGCTAATACATTTTCAATGGGAATTGTGGGACCGATAGTTGCTTATCTTTTATATACTGTATTAAAAAATAAAAATAAGAAAGTAGCAGTTTTTACGGCAGCATGCTTTGGAGATTTAGCCACTTATTTAGCAACTTCCGTACAGCTTGCATTAGCATTTCCATCTCAAACAGAAGGATTAATGCACTCATTTATAAAATTTGTATCTATATTTTCCATAACTCAAATACCTTTAGCTATAATAGAGGGAATTATTACAGTTATATTATTTGAATTCATTTCTAAATATTCTTCTAAGGAATTAGAGATATTAGGAGGGGCAAGATAATGAAAAGAAGAACTTTAGGTTTAATTACATTATGTATTGCAATAATTGGATTATCTCTTCTTATTGGAACTGCTAGAGGAGGAGAATTTGGTGGAGCAGATGGACAAATAGAGGAAGTTATAAGTGAAGTGAATCCAAATTATACTCCATGGTTTGAAAGTGTATGGACACCACCTTCAGGAGAAATAGAGAGTCTTTTATTTGCAGCACAAGCATCCATAGGAGCGGGATTTATGGGATATTACATAGGAAAGAAGAAAAATGCTAAAGCTTATAATGGCTCTTGCCAGAAGGAGTAAGCTTGTATATATACATCCTTTAGAAAAGGCATGTCTTGCAATAATTCCTATAATAATAATGGGATTTGTTAAAAATCCCATTATTATAATTATAAATATTTTGATATTTATAACATTACATATAAAAACTAATAATAACTTGGAGATAGTAAGGAAGTTTTCAATAGAAATTGCCTTATTTTCTGTGTTTTCATCCATTACTTTTGTGCTTGATTATGGATGGGGGTTTGTATTGGTAATAATTTTGAGAAGTATTTCTGCAGGATTATGTCTTTCTTTTTTTTCATTAACTACTCCCATAGATCAGATATTTTATGTTTTATCTAAAAGAAAAAGCCTAAGGGATATATGTGATATAGCTAAGTCCATGGAAAGATTTCTTGTAGTAATAAATGAAGAATACAGCATAATGTACAACTCCATGAAATCTAGGGGAGGATTTGACAGTTTTAGTTTAAAAATAAAGAGTACGGGAAAACTAGCAGCGCTTTTATTTGTAAATACAATGGAGAGATGGAAAAATATAAAAGAAGGAATATACAGCAGAGGGTATAGAGGATACATGCCTTATATTTCTAAGGAATTTCATTTTTCAATGCCGAGATTTATGTTTGTAATGATGTACGACTTAATTTTAATTACATTAGCATTTTATTTTAAATAATTTATGGAGATGGTGGCTTAAATGTTAGGAGTCATAGGTTTAAAGTCCAATGTGAAATTGGAGATAAGAGAAAAACTTTCTATAATACCAAAGCACTATGGAAGAGCCCTAGAGGGTTTAATGGAAGTCTGTGAAGAAGTGCTAATACTCAGCACCTGCAATAGAACAGAAATATATTATAACTCAACTAAAAGTTATGAAGAAGTAATTTTTAAGATATTTGAAAAGCTTAACTGGCATGAAGATTATTTTAAGTACATATTTCATTATGAAGAAGAAAATGCAATAAATCATATAATGCAGGTTGTATGTGGATTTGATTCTTTAATACTTGGAGAAGATCAAATACTTGCACAAGTTAAAGAATCGTATAAAATTGCACTAGAATATAAAAGCATAAAAAAAGATCTTCAAAAGCTTTTTCAAATGGCAATCACTTGTGGGAAGGAATTTAGATGTAAAACTGAACTCTATAAAGTGCCTGTGTCGTCAGCATCTATTTCTGTAAGTCAAGCAAGAAGAGATGGAGCTAAAAGTTTTATGGTGCTTGGCTATGGCGAAGTAGGAAGTTTAGCATGTAAATACATTATGTCAGGCAGCTTCGAAAAGCTATATATTGCAGTAAGAAATACTTCAGTTGTAAATATAGATGATTCAAGGGTAAAGGTGATAAGTTTTAATGAGAGAGCAGATTACTATAAGTACGTAGATTCTATAATAAGCTGTACTTCTGCACCTCATACAGTGGTATATAGTTCAGAATTACCACTAAAGTCTCTTAGTATATATGATTTAGCAGTGCCAAGAGATGTAGATGAAGAAGTGAATTATATGGAAAATATTAAGCTTTATGATATAGATAAAATAAGTTTTATGAACGATGAGAATTGCAAAAGAAGAGAAGAGATAATGAAATCTAATATGGATATAATTCATAAATATAAACAGGAATTTTATGAGTGGAGAAGTATTAAAGAAGTTTCAGGAGACATTTTAAAGCTTAAATCTCAAGGTGAAAAAGTATATAAAAGTAGATTGGAAACTTTTATAAACAAAAAGGATACCAAAGACAGTGAAAAGTTAGCTGAAGTCCTTTTAAAAAGCACTTCAGATGCTTATATAAATAGAGCTATTGAGGTGTTAAAAGAAGAGAAGCTGAAAGGCAGGTATGAGGAATGCTTGAAGCTAATAGAGAGAATATTTTACCAGACGGAATAAATGATATGTTTTTATCTATTGTTTCTTGTAAGATAAATGTTTTAATAGTAGGAGGAGGAAGAGCGGGATTTATAAAAGCTAAAACTCTTACTGAAAGAGGCTGCAATGTTACGGTAGTATCTCCAGAGCTTTCCTCTGATTTTAAAACCTTAAAAGAATATAACAATATTAAATTTATTAAAGATACATATAAAAGAGAATACATACGAGATAAACATTTAATAGTTATTGCAGTTCCAGAAGAATTTGCAATTGAAGTAAAGAAACATTGTGAAGAAGAGTTTAAATTGTACATAGCTTCTTATAGTTTTAGAGAGGGAATAGCAGTACTCCCTTATCAAAGAAGTACTAAAAGTATGAGTTTTGCTTTGAAATCCATGAAGGCTAGCCCTAAAACCACTAGATTCATTGGACAAAAGCTTGAAAAAACCTTAACGGAGTATGATGATTTTATGGAATATTCCTGTAGGCTGCGAGAAAAATTAAAAAGATATGAAAATAGAGAAGAAATACTGAACTTTATATCAAGTGATGATTTTTATTTCTCTTATACTAAAAATAAACAAGATTTAATACTTAAAATGTTTTTTGGAGATGATTTTAATGAATATAATAGTAGCTACTAGAAAGAGTGCTTTGGCACAAACTCAAACAAATCTGGTTATAAATGAGATAGAACAGAAGCATAATGTAAAATGTGAAAAGCTTTTAATAGAAACTACCGGAGATAAAATACTTGATAGAACGTTAGATAAAATAGGTGGTAAAGGGCTTTTTATAAAAGAAATTGAAATGGCACTTTTAGAGGACAGAGCTCACATTGCGGTTCATAGTATGAAAGATATGCCATACGAGCTTCCTTTAGATTTTATAATAGGAGCAATTCCTGAAAGGGAAGATGTACGCGATGTTTTAGTATCAAGGGATAATATGAGGTTTAAAGACTTGCCTAAAGGAGCAAAGATAGGAACAAGCAGCCGTAGAAGAGCTTCAGAACTTAAGCTTTTAAGGCCAGATTTGGAAATAGTTCCTATAAGAGGAAATGTTCAAACTAGAATAGATAAAATAGAGAAGTTAGGACTTCATGGAACTATACTTGCTGCAGCAGGGCTTAAAAGACTTCAAATGGAGCATGTAATAGCAGAATATTTCAATCCACAGGATTTAGTTCCAGCAGTAGGACAGGGAGCTCTAGGGATAGAAATAAAAAGTGGAAGCCCTTATATAAAATATATAGAAAACTTAGACGATAAGCATACAAGAATATGCGTAGAAGCAGAAAGAAGCTTTATGAGAGCTTTAAAGGGAGATTGTCATTCAACAATTGGTGCTTATGCACAAATTTCTGGAAGTGACATGAATATAGTTGGAATATTTGAAGTCAATGGTGAAGTTGTGAAAAAAGATATAACAGGAAACGTAGAGGATTATATAAATTTAGGTAATAAATTAGCTGAAAAAATAATGGAATAACTTAAGGAGGAAATTATGGCAAAGGTTTATCTTATAGGAGCAGGTCCAGGAGATGAGGAGCTTATAACTCTTAAGGCAATAAGAGTTTTGAAAAAATGTACAGCTGTAATGTACGATAGATTAGCAGGCCCAGGAATATTAAAATATTTAAATGAGGATTGTGAAATATATTATTGTGGAAAGGAACCGGGATGCCACTATAAAACTCAAGAAGAAATAAATGAAATGCTAGTAGGACTCGCTAAAAAGGGCCATGTAGTTGGAAGAATAAAAGGTGGAGATCCTTATGTATTTGGAAGAGGTGGAGAAGAAGCCTTAGCATTAATTGAAGAAGGCATAGAATTTGAAACTGTTCCAGGCATAACTTCTGCTATATCTGTATTAAGTTATGCAGGTATCCCTGTAACTCATAGAGCTATTGCTCAAAGCTTTCATATATTTACGGGAATGACAGCTGAAAAGGCAAATATAAACTGGAGTGGGGCAGCAAAATCAAACGGTACTCTTATATTTTTAATGGGATTTAGAAACTTTGACATAATAAAGTCGAGGCTCATGGAAAATGGAGTTAGTGAAGATACCCCTGCAGCAATTGTTATGAGAGGTACTACTTCAAAGCAAAAGAAGGTTATAGGAACTTTAAAGGATGTAAAAGAAAAGGCAATAGAGTCTGGTATAACTTCTCCTTGTATTATAGTTGTGGGAGAAGTAGTGAAATTCCATGATGAGTTTAATTGGTATGAAAAGAAGCCTTTATTTGGACAAAATATATGCATAACTCGTTCTAAGGAGCAGTCACAGGAAATAAAAGAGAAGTTAATAGATTTGGGAGCTCAGGTTACTGAAATTAATACTATTAAAATAGTAAATACAAATTCTACTTTAGATACATATAAGGATAAAATAGAAGATTATGATTATATAGCACTAACAAGCGTAAATGGAGTAAATGTATTCTTTGATTATTTAATAAAAAACGAAATTGATTTAAGAAATATAAAAGCTAAGTTCTGCGCTATAGGACCTGCAACAGCTAGAGTGCTAAAAGCAAAAGGAATACTTCCTTTTATAGTAGCAGAAGAATTTGTAGCAGAAGACTTATTTGAGAAAATGAAAGAATATATAAAACCAAATGATAAAGTACTTCTTCCACGTTCTGCAAAGTCTAGAGCTTTCTTAAAAGAAGCCTTAACAGAAAAAGGCTGTAATGTAGATGAAGCACATACTTATGATATAGAAAAGGGTGCCTCACCAGAAGAGGGAGTTTTTGAGGAAGTGGATACGGTGCTTTTCACAAGTCCTACAACTGTGAGAAACTTAATTGATATGGTTGGAAAGGAGCAGGTATCTCAAAAGAGATGCATAGCTATAGGACCAATAACCGCAAAAGAATTAGATGAAAATGGAATAAATTACGAAGTGTGTGAAGAATATACTACTGAAGGAATGGTGAAGCACTTAAGTGCTAGCAATTAGGTCTAAGGTACTAGGAGTTATTTAGTAACTAGTGATGATTAAAATGAAAGAAGGGTTTTGTTTTGTTTAGAAGACATAGAAGACTTAGAAAAAATGAATCCATAAGAAGTATGGTTAGAGAAACGGTTTTAATGCCAGAAGATTTTATATATCCATTATTTGTAGTTGAGGGAGACAATATAAAAAGAGAAATAAGTTCCCTTCCAGGAAATTATCATTATTCTCTAGATAGGTTACCAGAAGCTATAAAAGAAGTTGAAGAAGCTGGAGTAAGAGGAGTAATCCTATTTGGAATACCTGATCATAAAGATGAAATAGGATCAGGGGCTTTTAACAGTGAAGGAATAATTCAAAAGGCTGTAAGAAAAATAAAGGAAATATCTAAAGATATTTATGTTATAACAGATGTATGCATGTGTGAATACACAAGTCATGGACATTGTGGAATAATTCATGATCATGATGTGGATAATGATGAAACTTTAGAATACATAGGAAAAGTTGCATTATCTCATGTTGAAGCAGGTGTTGATATGGTAGCACCATCTGATATGATGGATGGAAGAATTCAAATTATTAGAGATGTATTAGATGATGCTGGATATAAGAATGTGCCAATAATGGCTTATAGTGCAAAGTACTCATCAGCTTTCTATGGTCCTTTTAGAGAAGCAGCAGGATCAGCACCAGAATTTGGTGATAGAAAGAGCTATCAAATGGATCCAGCAAATCTAAGAGAAGCAATGCTTGAAATAGAAGATGATATAAATGAAGGAGCAGACATAATAATGGTTAAACCAGCTCTTTCATATTTAGATGTTATAAGATGGGCAAGAGATAGATATGATCATCCAATAGCAGCGTATAGTGTAAGCGGCGAATATGCTATGGTGAAGGCAGGAGCAAAGCTTGGATATATAGACGAAAAGAAAATAGCATTAGAAATGCTAACTTCTATAAAAAGAGCTGGAGCAGACATGATTATAACTTACTACGCAGTAGAAGCAAGCCGTTGGATTAAGAATAGTTAGCCAGCATTCAGTAACCAGTGACTAAAGAATGTAGAAACTTTGCTATGTAAAGTTTCATCCAAGACTGGTAACTGGTTACTTAAAAGAAAGAGGTGTAACGTAGAGTGAGAAATCTTGAGATATTTAGAGAATCAGAAAAATACATGCCTGGTGGAGTTAATAGCCCTGTTAGAGCTTTTAAAAGTGTAGGTATGAATCCTCCAATACTTAAAAGTGGTCATGGTTCAAGAGTTGTAGACGAGGAAGGTAATGAATACATAGATTTTGTAGCTTCTTGGGGACCTATGATACTTGGACATAATGATGAAGATGTAATAAAGGCAATAGAAGGTATGCTTAAAAACGCAATAAGCTTTGGAGCGCCTACAGAAATTGAACTTAAACTTGCAAAGCATATGTGTGAAACCTTAGATAATATAGATATGATAAGAATGGTAAACTCAGGAACAGAAGCTACTATGAGTGCTATAAAGCTTGCTCGTGGATACACTAAAAGAGATAAAATAATAAAATTTGCAGGATGTTATCATGGACATTTTGATGGATTTTTAGTAGAAGCAGGTTCAGGAGTTTTAACAGAAGGGATACCAGGTTCCCCTGGGGTGCCAGAAGCAAGTGTGAAAAACACTTTAATTGCACAGTATAATGATTTAGCAAGTGTTAAAATGCTCTTTGAAAAAGAGGGAAATGAAATTGCAGCAATAATTGTAGAACCTGTAGCGGGTAATATGGGAGTAGTACCTGCAAAGCTAGAATTTTTAAAAGGTATGAGACAGCTTTGTGATCAGTATGGAAGCCTTTTAATATTTGATGAGGTAATGTCAGGATTTAGAGTAGCTTACAAGGGAGCTCAAAGCTTATATGGTGTAAAACCTGATTTAACTACATTTGCAAAGATAATGGGGGGTGGACTTCCAACTGGTGCTTATGGTGGTAGAAGAGAAATTATGAGTCAGCTTTCCCCTATGGGACCTGTTTATCAAGCAGGAACCATGTCAGGAAATCCAGTGGTTATGGCAGCTGGGTTTGCAGCGCTTACAAAGCTTTATAAAAACCCTAAGTATTATGAACATATTGAAGAAATAGGAACACTTCTTAAAAAAGGTGTAGAAGAAATTGCAAAGGAAAAAGGTCTTCCTGTAGTAGTAAATAGGTGTGGTGGAATGATTACCTTATTCTTTACAAAGAAAGATAAAGTTGAGTATTATGAAGATGTTAAAACCTGTGACACAGACCTTTTCACAAGATACTTTAAGCACATGCTTGAAAATGGAATATATCTTCCACCTTCACAATTTGAAGCTATGTTTATTGGAGTTAAACATAGCAGAGAAGATATAGAAAAATTCCTAGATGCTTTAAGAAAGTTTTAACGGGTGTCTAATATGAAAGCTATAATGATATCTTCAAATAGCAGTGGTGGTGGAAAGACCACCGCTACATTAGGACTTATGAGAGCCTTTATGAAAAGGGGAAATGAGGTTCAAGGTTATAAAGTTGGGCCTGACTATATAGATCCTGCTTTTCATAGTCGCATAACAGGTAAAACCTCAAGAAATTTGGATTTATATCTTATGGGTGAAGAGGGCACTAAAGCTTCCTTTAGCAGAGGAAAAGGAAATTTAGGAATAGTAGAAGGAGTTATGGGACTTTACGATGGCAAGGGAATAGACTCTAAATATTCCACTGCTCATGTGGCGAAAGTCTTAAACCTTCCTATAGTGCTTATAATTTCTCCCAAAGCACAAAGTGCTACTTTATGTGCAGAAATAAATGGACTTATAAATTTTGAAAATGCAAATATAAAAGGCGTTATATTAAATAATATTTCTGAAAGTTACTTTAAGCTTTTAAAAGCTGCTATAGAATATAACTGTAATATCAAGGTATTTGGATACATCCCAAAAGAAGAGAGCTTAAAGCTTGGGAGCAGACACTTAGGACTTATACAAAGTAGTGAAATAGATGATTTAGAAGAAAAGATTGAGTTATGTAGTGAGCTTATAGAAAAACATGTAAATCTTGATGAGCTTTTGCAAGAGTTTAGTGAAGTGGAAAGTTATGAAGATAAGTTTCATATAGAAAATAAAAACTTAAATATAGCTGTAGCATATGATAAAGCATTTAGTTTTTATTATAAGGAAAATCTAGAACTCTTAGAAGAAGCCGGAAAGATAACTTATTTCAGTCCTTTAGAGGATAAGAAACTTCCTGAAAATACAGATTTTGTTTACATAGGTGGAGGATACCCTGAAGTATTTATAGAGCAATTAAGTGATAATAAGGAACTTATTTGTGATATTAAAGATAAGCTTCAAAAGGGTACAAGATGCTATGCAGAATGTGGTGGACTTATGTATCTTACAGAAGCAATAGAAACTAAAGAAAACAATTTAAATACCGTAGAATTTTTTAATGGAAAATCAGTTATGACAACAAAACTGCAAAACTTTGGCTATGCTGAAATAGCTATAGATAAAGAAAACAGTATTTTACCTAAAGGAACAAAAATAAACTGCCATGAATTTCATAAATCATATATAGATAGCAGTGAAGAAAAGATATATAAACTGACGAAAACTATGTATGATGGTACTGAAAAGAATTGGACATGCGGTTATATAAAAAATAATACACTAGGCGGTTATGCACATGTACATTTCTTTGGGAACTTAGAGTTTTTAGAATATCTGCTAAAAAATTAAAGGGTGGTGTTTTTATCAATGGATTACATAAAAAAACCAATGGACATTGAAGTAAAGAGTTTTGAAATAATTGGAGAGGAAATGGGACCTCACAATTTTGATGATAGAGAGCTTAAAATAATAAAAAGACTTATACATACTACAGCAGATTTTGAATTTAAGAACATTACATATATTAGAGAGGGAGCTATAGACTCAGCTCTTGATATTTTAAAAAAGGGAGTAACTATATATACTGATACCAATATGGCAAAGTCAGGTATAAATAAGGCTGCCTTAAAGAAGTTAAATTGTAAAGTTGAGTGCTTTGTAGATAGAGAAGATGTAGCAGAAGTTGCAAAGGAAAGAGGAATAACTCGTTCTATGGCAGCAGTTGAAAAAGCAGTGGAAGAAGGAGTAGAGTTCTTTGTATTTGGGAATGCTCCAACAGCTTTATTTAAATTAAAAGAGCTTACACTAGAAGGAAAAGCTAATCCAAAGTTTATAATAGGAAGTCCAGTTGGATTTGTAGGAGCTAGTGAATCCAAAGAAGAGATCGAAAAAATGGATACTCCTATGATAACTATAAGAGGAAGAAAGGGAGGCAGTAATGTAGCTGCAGCCATTGTAAATGCTCTTATGTATATGATTGTAGAAAGATAAATTTTAGGTGATTAAAATGCTTGATATGTATGTAAATTGCGATGGAAAGAGACTGAGATGTGGATATACTACAGGTTCTTGTGCAGCAGCAGCGGCAAAAGCAGCTACATTATGTCTTTGTGAGAATAAGGATATTAATGAAATAAGTATAGATACTCCTAAGGGAATTAGGCTTACAATTCCAGTAGAAAAGCTCATAAGAGGAGAAAACTATGTGGAATGCTGCGTCATAAAGGATGGCGGAGATGATATTGATGCAACTCATGGAGCAGAAATATGGGCAAGAGCAGAGAAAAAGCCCTCTGGATATAGTTTAAAAGGTGGAAAAGGCGTAGGAGTAGTTATGGGAGAAGGCCTTTATGTAAAAAAAGGAGAACCTGCCATAAACCCTGTACCGCGACAAATGATAAATAAAGAAGTTACAGAAGTACTTCCAAAAGACTTAGGTGTGGAAATAACCATATTTGTGCCTAAGGGGGAAGAAATTGCAAAGAAGACTTTCAACCCTAGACTTAACATAATAGGAGGTATATCAATCCTAGGTACATCAGGGATTGTTATGCCTATGTCAGAAGATGCACTAATAGCATCAGTTGAGTTAGAAATAAATCAAAAAGTTGCAAAAGGAGCTAAGGAACTTATATTAGTATTTGGCAACATGGGAGAAACTAGAGGAAAGTCATTAGGACTTGATGAAAACAAGATGGTTGTAATTTCAAATTATGTAGGAAAAGCCTTAAATTCATGTATTGAGAATGAAGTATATGATATTACAATAATAGGCCATATAGGAAAGCTTTGTAAAATTGCAGCAGGATGCTTTAACACTCACAGCAGAGTATGTGATGTAAGAATGGAAGTAATAGCGTTAGAACTAGCTTTAATGGGATATCCTAAAGAAGTTGTTGAAAAGGTATATGATGAAAAGACTACAGAGGGAGCAATTAAATTAATAGAACAAACTCCTTCAATTACAAAGGAAGATGAATATAAGCTTTATAAGATTATAGCTGAAAAAGTAAAAAGCAGAATTGAAATATTTACCTATGGCAAGGTTAAGCCAAAAGTAGTTATGTACAGTATGGAAAAACAACTTAGTATCATAGATTAAAAAGATATATAAAACAGTAAAAGGAAGTGTTTGTGTGGTTTACATAGTAGGTATAGGACCAGGAAGCAAAGAATACATACTTCCTCAGGCTATAAAAGTCTTAGAAAGCTCAGATGAAATAATAGGCTTTGGAAGAGCAATAAATTCTCTAGATTTTATAGATAGTAAAAAGGTTAAGGTAAATAAAATAAGCGATGTTATTGAGTATTTAGAAGTAAATAAACATAAAAATATTGCAGTGGCAGCTTCAGGAGATCCATTATTTTATGGAATAACTAATTACCTAAAATCTAATTATGATGGGGAAATAGACATAGTGCCAGGAATTACTTCCTTTCAGTATTTAGCGGCTAAACTTAATAAGCCTTGGCAAAATGCTTTTTTAGGAAGTCTTCATGGTAGAGAACAAAGTTTCATAAAGGGAGTTTTAGAAAATAATTTAAGTATTTGGCTTACAGATAATAAAAACTCTCCAGAAGTTTTAGCAAAGATACTTTTAGAAAATGGATTAAACCCATATATCTATGTAGGAGAAAACTTATCCTATGAAGATGAAAGAATAGAAAGTGGAACAGCAGAAGATATTAGAAGTAAAGAATTTAAGGGACTTTCTATAATGATAGTAGAAAGAGAAGAAATGGACACAAAAGATAAAGAACTTCATTTTATAAAGGATGAGGAACTCATAAGAGGAAATTGTCCAATGACTAAGGAAGAAATAAGGATACTTAGCATAGCAAAACTTAATTTAAGAGAAGACTCCTATATACTAGATGTAGGAGCAGGTACAGGATCTATAAGCGTTCAAGCTGCAAAGTTTTGTCCAGTTGGAAAAGTTGTTGCTATAGAAAAAGATGAAGATGCAATAGATACTATAAAGAAAAATGTAACTAAATTTAAGCTGAATAACTTAGAACTTATCGAAGGAGAAGCAATGGAAGTAATAAACAGTATAAATTACTCATTCGATAGTATATTTATAGGCGGCAGCGGTGGAAATATTGAAGACATCATAAAAGAATATGGCAAAAAACTACTGCCTGGTGGAAAGATGATTTTAAACTTTATAACCATAAATAATTTATATAAAGCAATGGATGCATTAAAGAAATTAGGATATAAAGTTAGCTGCACTCAAGTTTCTATAAGTAAAACTAAAGGCGAAAGTTATATGTTATTTGGAAATAATCCAATATTTATAATAGAAGGAGAAAAATAATGGCTAAGTTATATGGAGTTGGCGTAGGGCCAGGAAGCGAAGAATTAATTACACTCAAAGCGCTAAAGGTTATAGAAAATGCAAAAGTTATAGTAGCACCATCCCCTAAAGAAAACGGACAAAGTGCTGCTTTAAATATAGTGAAAAACTTTGTAAAGGAAGATACAGAGGTAATAGTAAAGCAATTCCCTATGGGTGGAGAAGATCAAGAAGATAAGATTTATGAAGCTTTCAAAACAATAGAAGAAAGACTTCATGATGGACTAGATGTAGTATTTATAACTATAGGAGACCCATTTGTATACAGCACCTACATATATCTTTTAAAGTATATAAATGAAAAGGGATACGAAACAGAAACAGTACCTGGAATAACATCCTTTTGTGCATCTGCAAGCCTTGCAGGGGAAGCTTTAGTTATAGGAGATGAGCCACTTCTTATATTACCATCTACAAGACTAGATACAGTAAAAGAAGAACATAAGTATTTAGTAATAATGAAGGTATATAATAATGAAGAAAGCGTAATTAACTTCTTAGAAGACAAAGGTTATGAATATGTATATGTAAAAAGAGCTTACAGAGAAGGACAGGAAGTAATAAAAGATAGAGAAGAGATACTTAAAAATAAAGATTATATGTCACTTATAATTGCACATAAGAACTAGTTAACTATTAACTAAATAGAGCGGGGGTAAATAAAATTGAATAATAACATAAATGTTTATTTTATAGGAGCGGGTCCTGGAGATGTGGATCTTATAACTGTTAAGGGAAGAAAGATACTTGAAAAAGCTGATGTTGTAATATATGCAGGATCACTAGTTAGCAAAGAACACTTAGATTTTTGTAAGGAATCAGTAGAAATGCACAATTCAGCATCCATGACATTAGAAGATGTTATAGATGTTATGAAAAAGGCTGCAAGTGAAAATAAAATGGTAGTGAGACTTCATACAGGGGATCCTTCCATGTATGGAGCTATAAAAGAGCAAATGGATGAGCTTAATAAATTTGATATTAAATATGAAGTTGTACCAGGAGTCAGCTCTTGTTTTGCGGCAGCTGCAGCTATAAAAAGAGAATTTACACTTCCAGGAGTTACTCAAACACTAATACTTACAAGAGTAGAGGGTAGAACACCAGTACCAGCAGGAGAAGATTTAGAAAAGTTAGCATCAACTGGGGCTTCTATGGCAATATTTTTATCCATAAGCATGATAGAAAAAGTAGTAGAAAAGTTAAGACGTGGGTATGGAAAAAATGTTCCTATAGCTATAGTTGAAAGAGCTACTTGGGAAGATGAGAGAGTTATACTAGGAACTTTAGATGATATAGCAGAAAAGGTTAAAGAAGCTAATATAACAAAATGTGCACAAATACTTGTAGGTGATTTTATAGATACTGAGTATGATAAGAGTCTTTTATATGATAAAACTTTTACTCATATGTTTAGAGAAGGTGTGTCTAAGTAACCTAGGGCCGTCTTAATAACTTGAGAGGTGCTGATTTACTATGAATATAGCAGTGATTTCCATAACTAAAAATGGGGATAACTTAGCAAAAAAAATAAGAGAAAAGTTTAATATAGATTTATTCTCTAAAAATCTTTCTAAAGACTTTAATTTTAAAGAAGTAGTAAGAAATTCTTTTGAAAACTATGAGGCAGTGATATTTATAACTTCAACTGGCATAGCAGTAAGATCTATAGCTCCTTACATAACTACTAAAGATAAAGATCCTGCAGTGATTGTTATAGACAATTTAGGTAAGTTTGCAATAAGTCTTCTAAGCGGACACTTAGGAGGAGCTAACAAACTTACGGAAGATATAGCTTTAGCACTTAAAGCGGAGCCTATAATAACTACTGCTACAGATAATTTAGGGATTACAGCTCCAGATATGATAGCTAAGGAAAGTAATCTTATTATAGATAGCTTAAAAGATGCTAAGGATATAGCAGCTCTTTTAGTTGATGGAAAGGAAGTTGGATTTCTTGATGAAGAAGAACTAATTTCCTGCCCATCAGGTTATGTTTCCGAACTAAGTGAGTGCAGCGGAGTAGTTTATGTAACAAATAAAAATGAATTGGAGTGCATAGAGGAAAAGAAAATTCCTAAGAGGTTAAAGCTTATAAGAAGAAATATAATACTCGGCATCGGATGCAGGAAAGATTATCATATAGGCTCTATGAAAGAAAAAGTTTTAGAAGTTTTAAAGGAGCAAAACATAGATGCAAGAGCAATAAAATGTATTGCTACAGTAGAGGTTAAAAAGGATGAAAGAGCTATAATAGAACTTTCAAAATACTTAGATTGCGATATGAAAATATTCACTATAGAAGAAATAAAAAAGGTACAACATAAATATGAAGGAAGTGCCTTTGTAGAAAAAACATTAGGAATTACATCCGTATGTGAGCCATCAATTGAACTTGCAGGAGGAACTGTTGAAATTTCAAAGATGAAACTTGATGGAATGACACTAGCAATAGGAAAGGAAGTGTAGTTTTGGGAAAACTATATGTAATAGGAATTGGTCCAGGAGGCTTAGAACACATGACATTAAAAGCTAAGCAGGCCATTGAAGAAAGTAATATGATTGTAGGATATACAAAATACATAGAATTTATAAAGCCATTATTAGAGGGAAAAGAATTAGTATCAACTGGTATGAAGGGTGAAGTGGAAAGATGCAAAAAGGCATTAGAGCTTGCAGCAGATAACACAGTAGCTATTATAAGTACTGGAGATGCAGGAATATATGGAATGGCAGGACTTATATTAGAACTTAAAGAAAATCAAGACGTAGAGATAATACCAGGGGTTACAGCTTCTTCTTCAGCAGCTTCTGTAGTAGGATCTCCACTTATGCATGATAACTGCAATATAAGCTTAAGTGATCTTATGACACCTTATGAACTTATAAAAAAGAGAGTGAAATTAGCAGCAGAAGCAGATTTTATAATATCACTTTATAATCCGAGAAGTAATGGAAGACCTCATTACTTAAGAGAAGCTATTGATATAATAAGTGAGTTTAGAAACGGTACTACTCCTATAGCAGTAGTTAAAAATGCATTAAGAGATGGACAGGAAATACACTTATTTACACTAGAAAACTTCAATGAAGAAGTAGTAGATATGTTTTCTATAGTAATTATAGGAAATAGTCAGAGCTATATAAAAGATGGAAAATTTATAACTCCAAGAGGATACAAAGTTGGTTAATAGTCAATAATTAATAGTTGTAGAAATTCCGTTTAGGCGGGATTTCTTCGATTAAATAAGGTGGTGTTATTATGATTTGTGTTATAGCTGGAACCACTGAAGGTAGGGAAATGATTAAGGAATTAAATAAATACACCGATGATATTTTGGTGTCTACAGCAACATCTTATGGTGGAGAGCTTTTAAAGGAATATAGATATAAGTTATTAAATGATAAACCTCTTAATAGTCAGGATATGCAGAAGATGTTTGAGGAAAATAAAGTTAATGTTGTCATTGATACATCGCATCCATATGCAGTAGAAGTTAGTGAAAATTTGATGAATGTATGTAGATTAACTTCTATAAAATACATAAGATTAGAAAGAAAAGGTGTAGCTTATAAATTTATAAATGAGGATAAGGTTATAATAGTAGAAAGTTATGAGGAACTTTATTCTCATTTCAAAAATATTACAGGCAATATATTAAACACTACAGGAAGCAGAAATTTAAATAAAATTTTAGGATTAGAATTACCTAATAGGATAATACATAGAGTTCTTCCTTCCTTAAAAGTACTTCAAGAATGCTTAGAATTAGGAGTTAGTGTAGAAAATATAATTGCTATAAAGGGACCTATAAGCTATGATTTAAATAGAGCTTTTATAAAAGAATATGATGCAAAGGCAATACTGCTTAAAGATAGCGGGCCTGAAGGTGGAACGGAAGAAAAAATAAGAGCAGCAGTAGATGAAGATATATATACTTTTATTATTGGAAGAAAAACTTTAAAGTATGATAATATATTTTATGATGTTAAGGATGTAGTGAAAAAATTGGAAGGTATAGCTTAAATAGAGGGACTTATTATATTAGAATTTGAGCTATAATAGCGGAGGTATTATAATGAAAACAAAAAAATTAGTATTAACAGCACTATTTGTAGCGCTTTGTTTTATAGGAGCCAATATTAAGGTCATGGGATCAATAGCCTTTGATTCAATGCCAGCATTTTTAGCTGCAATTATGCTAGGTCCAGTATATGGAGCAATAGCAGGAGCATTAGGTCACTTTTTAACCGCATTAACTAGCGGATTTCCACTTACGCTACCAGTACATTTAATAACTATGGCAGCAATGGCTTTAACCATGGCGGCATTTGCTGTAGTATATAAAGCCTTTCTAAATAAGAATAAGGTTTTTGCAATTATATTTTCTATAATAATTGCAGTTATTATAAATGGACCTTTAGCACTTTTAGCCTTGACACCACTCTTAGTGCCTATGATGGGCAAGGCTGGGATTATGGGTCTTGTACCTATACTATCTGGAGTGGCAGCGATAAATGCACTTATAGCAATACTTGTGTATAATTTTTTACCAAGGAGTTTGAAGGAATATGAAAATAACTAAGGTAAGGGATCTAACTTTAATAACTTTAGATGAAAATAAAACTATGGTAGTAGCTTGTGATAGCTGTGGGAGTATAGGAATGAAAGAGGGAGATACCTTAAAGGTACCTTCCTTTTATGTAGGAAAGTTAATTGCGAGAGGGCCAATAATGGAAGTAATGTGTGCTGGAGCAGAGGTCATTACTATTACAGATGCAGTATGTAATGAGATGGAACCTACAGGAAGTGAAATAATAAAGGGGATAAAGGAAGAATTAAAATTAGCAGGTATAGCTGATATAGTTTTAACAGGAAGTACAGAAGAGAACTTTAAATCTATATCTACAGGCCTTGGAATTACCGTTATAGGAATAGCTGAAAATAAAAATTTAAAGGTCAATGCTATAAGAGAAAATTGTAAAATTATTTCCCTGGGAATCCCTAAGGTAGGAGCAGAAATAGGGTTAGATAAAGACTTAGATATAGCAAACTATGATGAGTTAAGAAAGCTTTTAAGCTTAGGTGGAGTATATGAAATAGTACCAGTAGGTTCTAAAGGGATACTTTACGAAGTATTGCAGCTTGCAAAGAAAAATAATATGAAATTTGTATTAAATGAAGAAGTAAAAGTAGATATACATAAAACTGCAGGACCTTCTAGTGTTGTAATAGCTGCAGTAAATGATGAAGTATTAAATGAAATACAAAATAATGAAAAAATAAGTATAATAGGTAAATTAAACAAAGTTTAGATTTGTTTAATATATAGGAGGATAAAATGAAAAAGGGAATATTAGTAGTAAGTTTTGGAACAAGTTATATGGAGACTTTAAAGCTTAATATAGAAGCTTGTGAAAATAAAATAAAAGAATCTTTTGAAGGCTATGAAATAAGAAGAGCATTTACATCAGGAATGATTATGAGAAAGCTTAAACAAAGAGATAATATACATATTGATACTGTAGAAGAAGCACTAACTAAAATGGTTAATGACGGATTTGAAGAAATCGTTGTGCAGCCTCTTCATATAATGCCAGGAGAAGAATACGATGATATAAAAAGAGATGTGCATAAATTTAGTCGTATAAATAAATTTGAAAACATAGTTTTAGGAAGACCAGTGCTTTATAGTGAGGAAGATTATAGAATTGCAGTAGAAGCATTAAAAGAGCAGCTTCCTGAATATGATGATAAAAAGGCAGTTGTTTTCATGGGACATGGATCTACACATTATGCTAATGCTTGCTATTCCATGCTTCAATACATACTTGATGATATGGGAGTTAAAAATGTATATATTGCAACAGTAGAGGGATTCCCAGAACTTAGACATGTAATGCCAAAGCTGAAGGAAAAGAAAATAGAAGAAGTAACTTTAATGCCATATATGCTTGTGGCAGGAGACCATGCGCAAAATGACATGGCAGGGGATGAAGAAGATTCATGGAAGGTTATATTAGAAAATGAAGGCTTCAAGGTTGACATATACCTTCATGGCTTAGGAGAAAATTCTGCTTACAGAGATATTTATGTGCAGCATGTAAGAGATTGTATTTAGTGCCACCCACGTGACAAGTGGCAAGTGAGAAGTAAATAATGATTAATTAGTATTTATAAAAGGGGATATTTCAAAAGAAATTTTCAATTTCTTTGAGATATCCCCTTTTAATAGAGTTTTTATGAATTTATAATGGTTTTTAGGTAAGTTCTTGTACAGGGGAAGCTTTATCAGATTCTTGGGGGGGTAAAGAACTTTCTTTTTTCTTAGAATTCAGCCGTTTTAATTCCACCCAAAGCCATATTCCAGTTATAACTGAAGACAGTAAATCAGATAGTGGAGCAGCGTATAGTACTCCATTTAGCCCAAAAGTTTTAGGTAAAATCATTACAGCTGGTATAAGAATAATCAATTGTCTCATTAAAGTAAGGAATGTAGATGCTTTTGCCTTACCAACTGCTTGGAAATAGCTAGCACCAACTACTTGAAATCCAACTACAGGTAAGCAAAAAAACCATATTTTGAGAGCATTAGTTCCAAAGAAAATTAATTCCTTATCGCTATTAAACATCTTAATTAAAGCTTCAGGGAAAATTCTTGTTATAAGCCAGCCTATTATTGTGATAGCAGTCGCAGCAGCAATAGCCCATTTTAAGGTTTCTTTTACTCTATGTGTTTTTTTAGCTCCAAAGTTATATCCGATGATTGGCTGAGCACCTTGATTTATACCAAAAATAGGCATGAGCATAAATGTTTGTATGCTATTGATTATTCCCATACCTGAAATTGCTATATCTCCACCGTATAAAATAAGACTTTTATTTAATGTAACATTTAATATACCATTACAAAACTGCCTTAAAAAGGAGGGGATACCCGTTTGTACAATTCTTTTCATAACATGAAGTTCCGGCTTCATATTATCTAACTTTAACTTAATGGAACACTTTTTTCCCGTAAAATATGAAAGAATCCATATAGTTGTTAAAAGCTGCCCGCCTACAGTTGCTAGTGCTGCTCCAGTCATTCCCCACTTGAAGCCATATATAAAGATAGGGTCGAATATAATATTAAACCCAGCCCCGAAAAACATTGTTATCATTGCAATTTTAGGGTTTCCATCAGCACGTATAAAATTATTAAGTCCCATACTTAGACACTGAAGAATTGCTCCCCAAAGTACAATCATCATATATTGTTTAGCATAAGGCATTACCTCAAGGCTAGAACCAAGTAATTTTAATATAGGCTCTAAAAATATAACACTTATAATTGTATATATAATTGAAGAACCAATTATAAGTGTTACAGCATTACCTAAATATTTTTCGGACACTTCAGGTTGTCCTTCACCTAATTTAATTGAAAACATCGTTGAGCCACCTATACCAAAAAGTGATGCAAGTGCCATTATAATTAGTGTTATAGGAAAGCTTATAGTAATAGCTGCCAGTCCTAAGGAACCTAGGTCAGAAGCATTTCCAATATACATTCTATCAATAATATTATAAAGAGAATTTACAACCATACCCACCATGGCTGGAACAGAAAAGGATACAAGTAAACTAGTTATTTTCTCTTCTCCAAGCCTATTTGTTTTCTTCACAAATTTCACCCCCATTTGAAAATAATTCTGCATAGTTTGTACTTCCTGCTTTTTCGGACATGGACTTAAGAGAATCGAGTACAATATCGATAGTATTTTCATCCATACCATTAGTAATAAGCTTAGTCCATCCTCGTAGGGCTGAATAAATAGTTTCTTTATAAGACTTTCCCTTATCAGTTGTAAATACCTTATTAGCCCTTTTATCAGCTAAGTTTTTTTGGCGTATTAGTAAACCTTTTTCTTCAAGAGATTTTAACGCTCTTGCAGTAGCAGCTTTGTCAATCAAAAGTAATGATGATAATTCTTCCTGACTAATACCTTCATTATTATATAGCTCTACCATAAAAATATATTCCGAAGAGCTTATATTTAAATCTTTTAGAGCATAGTTTATATATACATGGGATTGTCTATATAGTATAGAGACCAATTTTCCAACACTTTTCTCTTTCATATCTTCCTCCACTAATTTTCTTATTAATTAAATTATAGATAAATATAGTTGACGGGTCAACTATATTTATAAGCTAAGATTTGATAATTAACTTTTGATATAATACTTTGAAATAAGTGGGTTTAGGAAATTTAAAGATGAAGTTAAAACAAAAGGAAATTGCAAAGCAATTTCCTTAATTTTTTGGATTTTTATTGTCACTAATTTTCTTTATATCCCCTGATTTTTCATCCTTATTTTCTATGTATTTTTTTACAAGGTTCACATTTTCAGATTTAAATACAGCAACTTTCTGATCAAAGTATATCTTCATAGTAGCTATTGTAGGCGATGCTAAAAGCATTCCAATTATGCCTAAATATCCTCCACCTATAGTTAATCCAAGGATAATAAAAAAAGGTCTTACTCCAATGCTTTCTCCAATTAATTTTGGATCTAAATACCAAGCATCGAACTGTTGAAGAACAAATAGGAATAAAAACATTGTAATTGCCATCATAGGGGATACAAATAAGCCTATAAACAGTCCTATAATTTCTCCTACTAAAGGACCAAGATAAGGAACCATATTTGTTACTCCTACAATTAGAGATAATAATCCAGCGTAAGGAGCTTTCATTATTAATAGGCCGACTAAGGCAATAGTCCCAATAATTGCGGAATCTATAGCTTTAGTTCCTATATAAAGTCCTATCATTTTATTGTAAATTTTTATCCAGTTTATAAGATGGGTTCCATTTTTCTCCTTAAGCAGCATGTAAATCAAAATTTTAGTACCTCTTTTAAGTCTTTCTTTATCAAGAAGGACGTATATTGCAATCAAAAATCCCAAAACAACCTTTACTAAACTAGCAGTAGCTGAAAATATAGAGGAAACAGATCCTTCTAAAATTGTCATAAGTGTTGAGCCAAATTTTGATGATAATACAGATAAATAATCCAATAATCCTACATCTTTTATTAAATCATATAGATTTTCATTTTGTAATGCAGTATTAATCCATCTTTGTACTATTTGCATATATTTAGGCACTTCCGAAGTCATGGAAATTATACTATTTACAATATTGGGTAAAATATAAATAAATGCTAAAGTTATTAAGCTAAGCACAGTTATATAGGTTAACGTAATAGATAATCCTCTGTTGAATTCAAGTTTTTTTTCAAAAATATTCATTAATGGATTTAAGCAATATGCAATTATTAAAGCATATACAAAAGGTAATATTATAGATAAAAATCTTGTGATAAATGTAAAAAAAACACCATAATTTTTTATAATAATATATCCTACTACTACTGTTAGCACAAAGATTAATATATCCTTAAATTTTATATTTTTATTAAAAACCAATTTAAATACTCTCCTTCTTTAGTAATTACTATAGTATATTATATCATATAACATTTTCCATAATAAATTTAATATGGGGTATTATGATATTATCATTATCAATAGTATAAACCCAATTTAAAAGTGTCGCATTTTCTTTACAATTGTGCTATTATGATAATAGTAAAACATGTTAAATTAGTTGAAATGTGCTGGTTTATTTTAAATTCAAAATTTTTATAAATCATGCAGAAAACGTTTCAAATGAAGGAAAGGGGAATATACATATGGAAACAAAAGGTTACGTTCAAGTGTACACAGGAAATGGTAAAGGAAAGACTACAGCAGCCCTTGGACTTTCATTAAGAGCTGTATGTGCAGGAAAAAAAGTATTTTTCGGTCAATTTACAAAGGGAATGAAATATAGCGAATTAGAAGCAGTAAACATACTTCCTAACTTTAAAATGGAGCAGTTTGGAAGAAATGCATTTATAATGGGCAATCCTACTAAAGCTGATATTGAGGAAGCTAAAAAGGGATTTAAGAGAGCAGAAGAAGTTTTAACTTCTGGAGAGTATGATGTAGTAGTTTTTGATGAAATAAATATAGCATTATTTTATGAGTTATTTACAGTAGAAGAAGTTTTAGCTTTAATAGATAAGAAGCCTGAGAAAACTGAACTTATACTTACTGGAAGATATGCAAAAGATGAGATAATAGAAAGAGCAGATTTAGTTACTGAAATGAAACAAATAAAGCACTATTATACTCAGGGAGTACCTGCACGTAAGGGTATTGAAAGTTAAATAAAATAATAAGCGATGCTTTTACTGTGTAATTGTAAGGCATCGCTTATTTAATATATAATGCTTTTTTTATTTATATAAATATGCTAGAATTAGCTGTGTAAATTTATCATTTTCAATATTTTCATAAGAGATATTTTTTGGGAAAATGGGAATAAATATTTTAGAATGTACTAAAGAATAAACAAGTAAAAGAACAATAAATAAGGAGAGATAGTATGAATAATAGAGAAAAATTAGAAATGCTAAATAGAAATCAAAAATTGTTGAATGTATTATTTACTCTTACAACACTCGCATCCATTTTTGCAAGAAATTATGAAGGAAATTTAACTATGGTTGCAGTAGTAGTAGGATTTATGGTTGCAGCATTTGGAACTTATGTATATATAACATTTAAGACAGGGTTATTAAAAAGAGTAAAATTTAATATCGCTGCATTTTTAATATTAGTATTTTTAGTAGGAAATACTATATATGAATTATTCATACACTAAAATTTATAGGAAATATATAAGGAAACATCTTAATGAATTAAGATGTACTGATTTATAACGAAATCACAGATTTCTATAAATCATGCATGGTATGGCTAAAAGTCATACCATTTTACTTTTGGGGAAAGTTTGGTAAAATGTAAATATATTATTTTTTGAAAGGAGCCTGGGATATGGAATATATGAAGAACTATGAAAACTGGCTAACGGATGAACATATTGATGAAGAAACTAAACAAGAACTTAGAGGAATAAAAGAAAACTTAGAAGAAATAAAGGATAGATTTTATACAGATTTGGAATTTGGCACTGCAGGGCTTAGGGGGAAGATTGCAGCAGGTACAAATAGGATGAATATACATATAATAAGCAGGGCAACTCAAGGGCTTGCAAATTTTATAATAGAACAAGGCAGTCAAGCAATGAAAAGAGGAGTTGCTATCGCATATGATAGCAGACATTTTTCTGATAAATTTGCTAAAACTGCAGCTCTAGTACTAGCTGGAAATGGCATAATGGCTTATCTTTTTGAGGGATTGAGGCCAACTCCAGAGTTATCATTTACGGTTAGAAGATTAAATGCAATATCAGGCATAGTTGTAACAGCAAGCCATAATCCAAGAGAATATAATGGATATAAGGTTTACTGGGAAGATGGGTCACAAATTATTTCTGAAGTTGCAGATCCTATAACAAAGCATATAAGTAATATAAAAAGTTTTGGTGAAATAAAAAAGATTACAGAAGAAGAAGCTCTAGAAAAGGGTTTGTTGAAGATATTAGGGAAACAAATAGATGATGAATACATTGCTAATGTCAAAGCTTTGAGCCTTAGAGATGAAATAGATAAGGATATAAAAATAGTATATACTCCACTAAATGGAACTGGGAATATACCAGTTAGAAGAGTGTTAAAGGAAAGAGGATTTTCAAATATAATTGTGGTTCCTGAACAGGAAAACCCAGATCCAGACTTTACAACTGTAGGGTATCCAAATCCTGAGGATGTAAAAGCATTTAAGTATTCAGAGAAGCTAGGAAAAGAAATAGGAGCAGAGCTTTTAATAGCTACAGATCCAGATTGTGATAGACTTGCAATAATGGTGAAGGATAAAAATAATGAGTATATGGCTTTTAATGGAAATCAAACAGGAGCTATTTTAATAAGTTATATATTATCAAGTATGAAGGAAAAAAATAAGATGCCAAAGAAAGGCTGTATAATTAAGTCAGTAGTTACAGGAGATTTAGGGAAAGCTATAGCAAATAAATATAACGTAAGAACTTTTGAAACTTTAACAGGATTTAAAAATATCTGTGGCAAGGAAAGAGAGTTAGAAGAAGAAGGAATGTATAAATTTATATTTGGATATGAAGAAAGTATAGGGTATGTTACAGGAACTTTTGTAAGAGATAAGGATGGAGTAAGCTCTGCCATGCTTTTATGTGAAGCGGCAGCTTACTATAAAAGTATAGGAAAGTCTCTTATAGATGTATTAAATGAAATATATAAGGAATTTGGATACTATAGAGAAAAGCAGATATCTCTTGTATTAGAAGGAATAGAAGGTCAAGAACGTATAAGTAGAATGATGAAAGTTTATAGAAATGAATTTCCAAAGGTTATAGGAGAATCAAAACTTGCATCATATACTGATTTAGATGAAGGTAAGGATTATGATTTATTTACTGGAAAAGAAACTGAAAATATTATTGGGAAATCAAATGTACTCAAGTTTATGCTTGAAGATGGCTCATGGTATGCTGTAAGACCTTCAGGAACTGAACCTAAGATAAAAATATACATTTATACCAAATCAAATACTTTAGAAAAAGCAGAAGAAAAAATAAAGGTTATAGAAGAGATTGTAATGGGGAAACTTAACTCTGTGGAATAAAATGTGTTAATATTTCTATAGTAACAACTTAACACAGCAAAGTGAAGTTGAAACTTTTGAAATAAAAAGTTTCATAAATCAATCTATATTATATATACAAACCGTTGATAATTTGATAAAATAAAAAAGTAAAAAAATAAATATGCAATTTATGCAAAAAAAAAATTCAAAAAATGTTGTTGAATTGGGGGCATTTATAAAATGAACATGCAGAGTTATGTAAATGAAATCTTTGAAACAGTTAAAAAAAGAAATCCTGGCGAGTCAGAATTTCATCAAGCAGTAAAAGAAGTATTAGATTCGTTGGTACCAGTTTTAGAAAAACATCCTGAATATGTTGCAGAAGGCATAGTTGATAGAATTGTTGAGCCTGAAAGAATGATAATGTTTAGAGTTCCATGGGTAGATGACAATGGTAAGGTTCAAGTAAATAGGGGATTTAGAGTTCAATTCAATAGTGCTATAGGACCATATAAAGGAGGACTTAGATTACATCCTTCAGTTAATGGAAGTATTATAAAATTTTTGGGATTTGAGCAGATATTTAAGAATTCCCTTACAGGTCTCCCAATAGGAGGAGGTAAAGGGGGCTCTGACTTCGATCCTAAAGGAAAATCAGATAGAGAAGTTATGAGATTTTGCCAAAGCTTTATGTCAGAACTTTATAGACATATAGGACAATTCACTGACGTACCTGCTGGGGATATAGGAGTTGGTGGAAGAGAAATAGGATACTTATTTGGACAGTATAAAAAGTTAAAAAACAGCTATGATGCTGGAGTTCTTACTGGAAAAGGACTTAACTATGGTGGAAGTTTAACAAGAACAGAAGCTACTGGTTATGGATTGATTTATTTTGTAGAAAGAATGCTAAATGAAAAAGGAAATTCTATAAAAGATAAAACTGTAGTTGTTTCAGGTTCTGGAAATGTGGCTATATATGCAATTCAAAAAGCTCAAGAACTAGGAGCTAAAGTTGTAGCTTGCAGCGATTCAGCTGGATATATTTATGATAAAAACGGTATAGATGTTGAGATCGTAAAACGCTTAAAGGAAGTAGAAAGAAAGAGAATAAAAGAGTACTTAAGTTACCATAAAGATGCAGAATATCATGAAGGATCTACTGGTGTATGGACAATAAAATGTGATGTAGCTCTTCCATGTGCAACTCAAAATGAGATAGATGGAAGTTCCGCAAAGACACTTATAGACAATGGTGTTATAGCAGTAGCTGAAGGAGCTAATATGCCTTCTACACTTGAAGCTACAGAACTTTTCTTAAAAAATAATGTGTTATTTGGACCAGCAAAGGCTGCTAATGCAGGCGGAGTTGCAGTTTCAGCATTAGAAATGTCTCAAAATAGTATTAGACTTTCTTGGACATTTGAAGAAGTAGATGAAAAGTTAAAGCAAATAATGATAAACATATATGAAAATGCAAGTGCTGCAGCTAAGGAATATGGAAAAGAGGATAACCTAGTTGTAGGAGCAAACATAGCAGGATTTAAGAAGGTTGCAGATGCAATGGTAGCTCACGGGGTAATATAATAAATTTTTGAAAAATTATTAAAACCCCCTTGACATTATAAAAGAGAATATTTATAATTGACTCATTAATAAAAATTCACAGACTATGAAGAGAAGAGTAAGTATAAGATGTAGTTTAAGCGAGCTGGTGAAGGTGAAAGACCAGTACGAAGTTTATACCGAAGAACATCTCTGAGTTTCTAACCCAAATCTAGATTTTAGAAAGTAGGCTTAGACGGAGAACCGGACTGTTAAAACCGGAAAGTATTAATTATGATACTTTTATCAAAGTTGAGCTTGTTGTAAAGCTAACTAGGGTGGTACCGCGGAATTATAACCTTTCGTCCCTTATTTTTTAGGGATGAAAGGTTTTTTGTTTTATACAAATACATATAAAACTGGCCAGTTTTATAAAGTAAAGAGCATAAATTTAAATATTAAGAAAAGTTTTATAAAATCTAAATAATTAAATTGGAGGAAATAACTATGAGTAAATATGAAGAAAGATTAATTATACCAGAAGGATATAAATCAAATTTAAATTTAAAAGAAACAGAAATAGCTATAAAGAAAATAAAGGATTTCTTTGAGCGATCATTATCAGAAAGACTTAATTTAATAAGAGTATCTGCACCGCTATTTGTAAGAAATGATAGGGGATTAAATGATAATCTAAGTGGAGTAGAAAGACCTGTAAGCTTTACAGTAAGAGATGATAATGAAGCAGGTGCTGAAATAGTTCACTCTTTAGCTAAATGGAAAAGAATGGCTCTATATAGATATGGTTTTAAGGTTGGAGAAGGACTTTATACAGATATGAATGCTATTCGTAGAGATGAAGATTTAGATAACATTCACTCTATATATGTAGATCAATGGGATTGGGAAAAGGTTATAACTAAAGAACAGAGAAATGAAGGATTTTTAGTAGAAATTGTATCAGAAATATATAAGGCATTTACTGAAACAGAAAACTATGTTAATAGAGAGTATCCATTTATAGAAAAAATACTTCCAGAAAAAATAACCTTTATAACTTCTCAGGAGTTAGAGGATAAATTCCCAGGATTTACTCCAAAGGAAAGAGAAGATGCTATCGCAAAGGAACATGGTGCAGTATTTATAATGAAAATAGGAAAAGTACTTGAATCTGGAGAAAAGCATGATGGAAGAGCTCCAGACTATGATGATTGGGAATTAAATGGAGATATATTATTATGGAACCCAGTGCTTGGTAGAGCGTTAGAGCTTTCTTCTATGGGTATAAGAGTAGATGAAGAATCACTTTTAAAGCAGCTTAAACTTGCAGGATGTGAAGAAAGAAAGAACTTAGAATTCCATCAAATGCTTTTGAATAAGAAACTTCCATACACCATAGGCGGAGGTCTTGGTCAATCAAGAATATGTATGTTCTTTTTAAGAAAGGCTCACATAGGAGAAGTTCAATCTTCCATATGGCCAGAAGAAATGATAACTAAATGTGCTGAATATGGAATTGATATACTATAGAAATATTACGACGTTTTTAATGTTAAATCTTCCGCATTGGTTCTGCATTTAAGAAAGCGTTCACTGCGCAAAGAATCTTTAATATCTCTCAATTTAAATCACCTAAACTTTCTAAACTCGCTGTAGCTCAGACAGTAGAAAGTTCTTTACGGTGTTTTAAATTGAGAGATAAATAGCTTCTAATTGCTTGTTCAATGCTTTCTACAATGCAGAACCAATACTAAATTTACACTTATTAAAGGGCTGATAAGCCCGCAGACCGATAGGTCGTAAGATATTAAGTATTCTATTTTTTATCAGAAATCTTTTATTGTACTACCATATCTTTAACTTGTAAATTTTTTATTTATTTAGTATAAGTTCCTGTAATGTTAAGGACTGCCGTCCTAAAAGATCTTTATGTACTGATTCCTAAGATATCTTAGAAATTCAGTTAGCTGAATTTCTTCCTGCAGCAGTTCACATGAAGAACCTTTTAATGCTCTGGGAGTATAGAATTTTCATCGTAGAAGACATTGAATAAGCTTTAAAACGGCTTTATTTATAGATTTAAAATACCGTTAAGAGCCTCCTACTGTTTGAGCCTACGGCGAGTTTAGGAGGTTTAGGAATTTTAAATTTATAAATATTAGCCGTTTTTAGCGAAATGAACGTCTTCCTAGATGAAAATTTTATGAAACCCAGAGCATTAAAAACGTCGCAATATCCTCATAAGTTGCAACAATTTTAACACCTTTTATAGCTTCTTTGAATATATTAGTTGTAGTAATAATTTTTTAAGGAAGAATTATGAGGAATAGTAATATTTCGGAAGTTCCATATCAAAGACCTAATCCTACCGATGAAGAAAGGCATATCCAACTTAAATACACCCTTAATGCTGGGGGGAGACCTGAAGATTATGAAAACATACTTGAACTTTTAAGTCCACCAAAGGATATAACAACTATAGCTCCTAAAAACAGTGGTAAAAATGTTAAGGTTGCAGTTATAGGTGCTGGAGAAGCTGGTCTTGCAGCTGCATTTGAATTAAAAAAAATAGGATGTGATATTACTATTTTTGAAGCCTCTAACCGTATTGGAGGCAGAGTATATACTCATTACTTCGATTGTGAAGGGAAATATCCAGCTGAACTAGGTGCCATGAGAATTCCAGCTTCTCATGAAACTGTATGGCATTATATTAACTTGTTTAAGCTTAATACAGATGTATTTGTCACTAGGAATGTAAATGGATTATTTTATATTAGGAAGAGATGGGCTAGAAATGATGCTGAAGGCCTTAGTGTTATGGAAAATATATATCCTGCCTTTAATTTAACTCCTGAAGAAAGGAGAACTCCCTGGCAACAGCTTGTAGGAAGAATATTTAATAAATATGTATTGTCATTGCCGCCTGAAATTAGAAGAGAGATTATCGAAGTAAAACCAAAGTATTCGGAAGCCATAGAAGCAATGGATTGGCTGAACTATGAAATGGCATATGAAAGGTCAGGACTAAGTGAAGATGCTATTACTATGTTAAGTTATTTATCGACTTTTGATGTAGCATTCTTTAATGTTGGATTAGTAGAGGTAATGCAAGAAGCTTATACCGCTGATTTTTCATTTACTTATAGAATCCCTCAAGGTAATGAAAAGCTTACTGCAGCCTTTTGTGAAGCATTAATGAATAAGAGTGATAGTGCTTTTGCAGGAATTAGCTCAACTGAACTTGGAAATGTTAGCTTTCAAATGAATACTGCAGTTGATGGAATATATAAAGATCCTGATAAGGAGGGAATAATTTTAGAATGTAGAAAAACCCAAGATAATAGCATAAAATATGAAGATTTTGATTATATAGTATGTGCTATACCATTTACAAGCCTTAGAAGAATGAATATAACTCCTTTATTCAGTGTAGACAAAATGCATGCTATTGCTTCCCTAAATTACGAATCTGGACAAAAGACATACTTTTTTCTTAAAGACAGATTTTGGGAAAAAGGAAACAAAAATCAAAGAATTGTTGGGGGAAGCACTGGCAGCGATTTGCAAACAATAGCTACGTTTTACCCTTCAGATCACTCTATGCCTGTTCCGGGTAAGCTTAATACATGGGAATTAAAACCTGGGGCATCTCCCAATCAGCCTGGAGCCTTACAAGTATCCTATAATTGGGGAGAAGATGCAGAAAGAGTTGGGAATAAAAAGATAGACCTTCGTATTATGGATTTTATAAAACAAACTGAAATGATTCATTGTCTTCCTAGAGGATATATAGAAGAAAATATGATAGATTATGCCTCTATATACTGGCCTGATGTTCAATATATATGGTCTGGAAGCTGTCTTACAAAGCCTAAGGATAAAATTCTATTTTCTTATGTTGTTACTCAGCCTGAGATGAATAATAGGGTCTTCTTTGCAGGGGAACACATATCTCAAAAGCATGCATGGATTCAAGGAGCGCTTCAAACAGGAATGCTCGCGGCCAATGGAATTGCAGAGCAAATAAAGGCAAGAAAATAGCAAGAAAAAGCTCCCTGTCTTAGGGAGTTTTTTTCTTGCTAGCTGTTTGCTGCTTTATGTTGCTTAGCGATATTTTTACTTACAGGCAACACATGAGGTTTTCCTGTGATTGGATTTTTTATAAGACATACATGCATATTATAAACTTCTTCAAGATTTTTTTCCGTAAATACAGTTTCCACAGAGCCATGGGCTTTGATGTATCCATCTTTTAATAATATTAACGAATCGCTGTATTCTGCTGCTAAGTTGAGATCGTGAAGTATAGTTATAACCGTAATATCTTTACTTAAGAACTTTATAGTGTCTAGTATTTCAATTTGATGCTGTATATCTAAGTTTGATATTGGTTCATCTAAAAGAAGTATATCCGTATCTTGAGCTAGTGCTCTAGCAATTATAACTCTTTGTCTTTCTCCGCCGCTTAATTCATTTATATTTTTATCTTTAAGCTCCCAAGTATTTGTCATTTTCATACAGTCTTCAACTATTTTAAAATCTCTCTCTTGTTCATTCTGAAATCTTTTAAGGTAAGGAGCACGTCCCATCATAACTATATCTAATGCAGTGAATTCAAAATCGATATTTGTGTTTTGAGGAACGGAAGCTAAATTTTGAGCTAAATCCTTACTTGAAAGTGAATTAATATCATTATTATCTATATATACTTTTTTATTACTCACGGGAACGGCCCTAGATATGTTTTTTAAAAGCGTTGTCTTACCAGATCCATTAGGTCCTAAAATAGTATAAAATTTTCCTTTAGTAAATTCTAAATTTATATTATGAAGTATATTCTTATTTCCGTATCCATAATTTAAATCTTTTACAATAAGAGAAAAACAGTTTTCAGTAGGCATTAAGTCACCTTCTTTTTATTTTTTATTAATAAATATATAAAATAAGGAGCTCCAAATACAGAGGTTATGGCTCCCACAGGAATTTCAGCAGGTGGCACTAAAATCCTGGCTAAAGTATCAGCTATTATCATAAATATAGCGCCACCTATAGCTGAAAAGGGAAGAAGGGTTCTATGATCTGGACCTACAAGTAATCTTAGCATATGAGGAATAATAAGACCTACAAAGCCTATTATTCCACTTACAGAAACACAGGCAGCTACAATTATAGATGATATTACAAGTAATATTTTCTTAACTTTATCAACATCTACGCCAAGGCTTGAAGCTGTCTCATCACCTGTAAGCATTATATTCAAATCACGTGCATATATAATCATTAAAATACATCCAAGTATTATAAAAGGCAGTAATGACAATACCTGTTTCCAGTTGGCTGAAGCTATGCTTCCCATAGTCCAAAATACTATTTGTTCTACTTGCTCTCTATTAAATATCATTATGAGTGAAATTAAAGAAGATAATAAAAAGCTCACAGATACTCCAGCCAGCAGCAGTACATTTGTTGGAATCTTTGTACCAGTTTTAGCTATACTATACACTATTATAGTAGTAAGTATAGCGCCGAAAAAGGCAAACACAGTTACAAGGTTCATTCCTAGAAACATAACTTGAAGCCCCATAACTATTGCGATAGCGGCTCCCAATGCTGCTCCTGAGGAAATTCCAAGGACATAGGGATCTGCCATAGGATTCTTAAATATAGCTTGAAATGAAGCTCCTACCACGGATAGCCCCGCACCTATAAGTGCAGCCATAAATATCCTTGGAAGTCTTATATTTGTTATAATAAGAATCTGAGTATTTGATACATTACTTAAATCTATAAAGGCACCAATAAAAGGGATTTTAGATAAAAGTATTTTCATGGTTTGAATAAAAGTTATATTAGCGACACCTAAAGTGCTAGATAGTATTATTAGCACCAATAAAATAGCTATAGTTACTAAAAGTAATGTTCTATAGTAGATTCTTTTTTTGTCAATAGACATTAAAATCCCCCCATTAGGTAATTAAAGACTATTTAAACGCTTCAGGGTGAACAATTTTTGCCATAGCTTCAAGTCCATCAGCTAGTCTTGGTCCCTGTCTATCAAGCATGTTATTATCTATTTCAAATAAATTTCCTTTTTTAATAGCATCTAAATCTTTATAGCCTTTAGCTTCTTGAAGTCTTTTCTTGTAATCGAAATATACGGGACATATAACCATATCTGGATTTTTTTCTAATACTTTTTCTACACTATATTTCCAGTTAACAGCATCCTTAGCTATATTGTTACCACCAGCCATAGTTATCATTTTATCTATGAATGTATCTGATCCAGCAGTAAAATCTCCATATGGTCCAAAATCTATAACGTAGTAAACTGATGGAGTTTCTTTTCCTGCAACCTTGGCTTTAACATCTTCAACTTTTTTCTTCATATTGTTTATTACTTCAAAGGCTTTATCATTAGCATTTAAAACTTCACCTAATTTTTCAATAGTATTATAAGCGCCTTCGAAATCTTCCTTTCCATAAAGAACTACTACCTTTACCCCTAAAGATTCAAGTTTTTCTAGCATTTCCTTTGGAAAGTGAGTTGATCCTATAACTAAATCAGGTTTTAAGTCTACAATTTTTTCTATATTAGGTTGTTGGAGTGTACCTATGGATTGCACATCTTTTACTTCTTTAGGAAAGTCACAGAAATCTGTTCTCCCTATTAATTTATTCATTTTTCCTAGATAGTATATTGTTTCAGTAATATTTGGACCTACAGATATTATCTTTTGTGGCTCTTTATCTATAGTTATGTCTCTTCCAGATGAATCTTTAATAGTTAAAGGATATTTAGTGTTCTCTTTTTTTTCTATAGTAGCGTTTTCTTGATTATCTTTTGTGGCATTTTTATTATTTCCACAGCCAACAAAGGAAAATGCTAAAATAAGAGTTAAAATTATTGCGGATAATTTTTTGAACTTAGTGTACATTTAAAAGTTCCTCCTTAATGATATGTATAAATAAAAAGCCATTATCTTATTAAGATAATGGAGTTCTTTTACAGGACTACCATTAGCTTATCCACGTAAGCTAAATGAGCTGTGTTTACAGGCAGGTATCCTGGCTTAGATTCATTGCATATTAACGCCTTCCCCGATTGAGTGGCATAATGCTAATATACTCATCTTTACAGTGGCGGGACCGCAGAAGTATTTAACTTCTTTCCCATTTAATCCATTTGGAACCTATAAATTTTATGTATTAAATTATATTATAATATATGACTAAAAGTTATGTAAAGCCTACAATTTTGACTTTGTTTTATGTAGTATTTCCATATAAATTTAATTTTATTATAACCCGAATTGAGTTTAACATTTATAATATTATATGTCAAGATAACAGAATTAAATTCATGAATATGTTTTCATAGAAAGTTTTTTGATAATTATTAATTTAAATTGAGATGTGTACTTGCATTTATTTTTTTACGTTGATAAAATTAACATTAATTAAAAACTCGCATTTTGAAGTTCTGGTAACTTAAAATTGATGACTAGTAAAAGGAGTATATATTATGGAAGCGACAACCATTTATCCAGGCAGTATTGGAGAAATAGTTCAAGGAAGATATAATGGAATAGATGTATTATGTTCATGTCCTATAAATCTTTTCACCGAAGTAAAAGTATGGGAAAGTGAATCTCCACATGTTAAAAATAGATATAGCAAATCCTCTAAGTTTTTAAATAATATACTTGTAGAATGGGGAGAGGAGCAATATATACATACTCTAGATATTCTTATTAAATCCTCTATAACAAGAGGAAAAGGATTTGCTAGCAGTACAGCAGATTTATGCGCACTTTATCACTCCCTAATTAAATTATTTAAAAAGCCTTTTAATCAGGAAGAGCTTGTTAGAAATTGTATAGCCATAGAGCCTACAGATAGCATAATATTTAAAGAACTTTGTATATTTGACTATAAAAATGGAATGTATACTGAGGAGCTAGGAAAATATTTGGAGTTTGATATATTGGTATTTGAGGGAAATAAAACAATAAATACTATTGAGTTTAACAATAAAAAATTGCCTTCTCTTAGCAATATAGATGATTTGATTCCAATTTTAAAGGATGGAATTAAGTCTCGCGATATAAAAAAAATTGCTCATTGTTCTACTCAAAGCATTATAAGAAATGAAAAAAGACTGTCCTATGAGATACTTCCTACTATACTTAATATATGTGACGAATTAAATGGATATGGAATAATTGGAGCTCATAGTGGAGATGCTCTAGGAATAATATATGAAAAGGACGTAAATTTAAGTATTTTATCAAAATATAAGGATAAGCTTAAAAATTATAAAACATATTCACTTAAAACTATTAAATTATAAAGCTATTTAAATACATATAAAATTACTTGGTGTAAAAGATTACATATGGAAGCAAGAAGAATGTAGAAAAAAGAAGAAAAGGGCAGTAAGTTTCATATAAGTAAAGGTAAATTTGTCTTAACAAAAGTTTTATATTTGCTTAATGAGTGCTTTTTCTATAAAATAGTATAAATTTAGACGGTATAAACTTTATACAAATATACAAAAGTTTCGCGGTAATAAATACCACAAAACAGGAATATGCCTTTCGTACCTTGTTTGGATGAGAGGTTTTTTTATTTCAAAACAGGGGGGCTTTTTATGAATATTAATAAAAATACTAAAAACATAATTATCACAGGTTTTGCACTGTTTTCTATGTTTTTTGGAGCGGGTAATTTAATATTTCCACCAACACTTGGATTTATATCAGGAGACAAGTGGATATTTACTATGATAGGTTTTTTACTTACTTGTATAAGTTTGCCGCTATTAGGAATAATAGCAGTGGCTTTATGTGGGGGAAGTACAGAAAAATTTACAAATAAAGTAGGAAATAAATTTGGCAAGTTTCTTTGCTCAATAATAATGCTGTCTATTGGACCATTATTTTGTATTCCAAGAACAGGAGCATCCACTTTTGAATTAGGAGTTCAACCTATGTTTCCAAATGCAAATCCTATAGTAGTATCCATAGTTTTCTTTGCAATAACACTTATTTTAACATTAAATGAAAGTAATGTAGTGGACAGAGTAGGATCGATACTAACACCAGTTTTACTTATATCACTTTTAATTATAATAGTAAAAGGTATTTTCTTTCCGATGGGTGAAGCATTGAGTAATGATATAGTAATGCCTTTTTCAAGAGGATTTACTGAAGGATATCAAACTATGGATGCGCTAGGATCTATAATAATGGCCCAAATGGTAGTAGGAGATTTAATAGTTAAAGGGTATAAAAATAAAAAAGAGCAAGTTTCTATAACAATAAAATCAGGTATAGTTTCAGCAGTATGTTTAGCCATTGTATATGGTGGGCTTTTATATATTGGAGCTACTGCAAGTGGGATATTTGATAAGGATATTTCAAGAACAGCTCTTCTTATAGGAGTAACATCTAACATACTTGGACCGTCAAGTAAAATAATTTTTGGAGCAGCAATTTCAATAGCATGTTTAACTACTGCAATAGGACTTACTGCAACAGCTGGAAATTATTTCAGTAATCTTACTAACGGCAAATTAAACTATAAATTAGTAGTTACTTTAATATGCATATTTAGCGCATTTATTTCAAACTATGGAGTGGAAACTATAATTAATTTTGCTGTACCAGTGCTAGTTACTGCATATCCTGTAGTAATAGTTTTAATAATTATGAACTTATTTAATAATTACATTGAAGATACATACATTTATAAAGGTGCAGTTTATACAACTTTAATTATAAGTCTTGTAAATTCCCTTAATACTTTAAATATAAATATACCTTACGTTACTGATTACATAAATAAATTGCCAATGTCTACTCAAGGATTTGGATGGATAATACCATGTGCGTTAGGTGCTATACTAGGAAGTTTATATGGTAGAAGTAAAAAGGCACCATCCTTGTTAAAGGAAATCGGTCAAGAATCCTGATTTTAAACTTAATTAATATTATAACGAAATTTTAAAGGGATTTGGATTTTTGTCAAGTGGTCAAGTCATCACCCTCTCAAGGTGGAGTCGTGGACTCAATTCCTCTAGGAGCTGCAATTAAAAACCCACGGAATATTCCGTGGGTTTTTAATTTTAATAATGTTTAAGGAAATTATTACATTCCTCTTGCATATTATGTATTAATAAGTAATGGGAGGAATGCTTTTTGAAAAAAACCTATGTGTTGGACACCAATGTAATATTGTATTCTCCTGGAGCAATATTTTCCTTTGGCGAGAATGATGTAGTTATACCAGAAGTGGTTCTTGAAGAGTTAGATGCATTTAAAAAAGATAAAAATGACTTAGGTGCAAATGCTCGTCATGCTTCGAGAATTTTAGATAAACTTAGAATAGAGGGGAATTTAAATAAGGGAGTAGTACTTCCCGGAGGAGGAAACCTTAGGGTGGAAATGAATCACCAGGATGCTATAATTCCTCCAACCTGGGATAAAACTAAGCCAGATAATAGAATATTACAGGTGTGTAAGGGATTACAGGAAGCTGGAGAAGATGTATGTTTAATTACAAAAGATATATTTGAAAGAATAAAGGCAGACTCTGCCAATATAGATGTAGAAGATTTTCACGAAAAGGTAGTTCCAGAAAATGACAACCAATACACTGGAAGAATAGAGTTATATGCATCTTCATTAAAAATAGATGATTTTTATGCAAAAAAAATCCTAGATATAAAGGATGTTTTTTATTATAGAAAGGAAACAAATGAGTATGTTGAACCTTGTCTTTATAATAATCAGTTTATACTGATACATTCACTAGAAAATCCAAGACAATCTGCGGTAGGAAGATATAATGGAAAATCTATAGTTCCGTTATATTATAAAGATAAAACACCTCTTGGAATAGTACCAAGAAATTTAGGTCAAAGATTTATGTTAGAAGCACTATACACTGATGCAGATAAGGCTCCACTGGTTATAGTGAAGGGACCTGCAGGTACAGCAAAGACACTATTTTCCTTAGCTGTAGGACTTGATAAGGTAATCGAGGAACAAACAAAGCAATACAGGAGAGTACTAGTTTGTAGGCCTAATGTTACCATGGATGAAGAAATTGGATTCTTACCAGGAACAGAACAAGAAAAAATATCACCTTTCATGAGACCTATATTTGACAATTTAGAGATATTAGTGGATTCAAATGAAAAAGAAAGATATAAAAATGAAAGTGAGCTTACTGATAAAATAAGAGAGCTATTTGATAGAAGAATAATTACAACAGAAGCTGTCGCATATTTAAGAGGTAGATCTATAGTTAAGAATTGGATGATCATTGATGAGGCGCAAAACCTAACCCCTAAACAGGTGAAATCTATTATAACTCGTGTTGGAGAAGGCACCAAGCTTATATTAATAGGAGATCCTGAACAAATAGACCAACCATTCTTAGACTCAAGATCTAATGGATTATGCTATGCTTCAGAAAATATGAAAGGAAGCGAGCTTTGCTATCAAGTTACTTTAAAGCATGATGAATGTGAAAGGTCACCACTCGCATATGAGGCGGCTAAGAGGCTTTAGTTATAACTAACATCCTATTTAGGTTGTTTAAAAAGGCTGTAAATTGCAGCCTTTTTAAAATTACATAATTTAAATATCGTATTTAAGTAGCTTGAAAACTACTTTTACCATTAAATAATAAATAAATGCATTAATTTCTATTTAAAAATATCAAAATTTATTGTACAATAAAAAATGTATGTATTTATTAAGAAAGGAACGATAAGCGTATGGGAAAAAAGAAAAAGGTGAGGAAGAAAAAAAAGCTTTCATTTAGGATATTTTTCTTGTTCCTACTTTTTGAATTTGCATTTTCAGCAGCAACAGGACCTTTTATAGTGTTTTACGGACCGTTTAATAATGTAAAAAAGACTATAGTAGGGGCAGCTATGAGCACTCTAACTCATCAATATATAGCTACCACTTTTCTATCAGATCAAAAGATTAAGGATATTTTAAAAGATGATGTAATAGAAGAAATAAATCAAAATGAAGATGTACAAGACTTAGAATTTGAAAATAACCATGACTCAAATATAGACAGATATGATATAGAAGGTAAGAAATTTAATGGATCCATGCTTGTTATTCATGATCCTACTAGGGTAAAGGTTGGATATAGCAGCAAAATTGGTAAGTCAGGAGAACTAACAAGTCAGATAGCAAAGGCTAACAATGCAGTTGCAGCTATAAATGGCGGGGGATTTGTGGATCAAAGTAATGATGGAAATTGGACAGGAACTGGTGGACAGCCTGTAGGACTTTTAATGAGCAATGGAAAAATGATTCATAATGATATTAGTAATCGTGACGCCAAAAATGACACAGTAGCTATTACTTCTAAGGGAGTACTATTAGTTGGAAAATATACTTTAAATGAATTAGAACAATTAAAGGTAACAGAGGCAATGACCTTTGGACCAGCACTAGTAGTAAATGGACAACCTACTATTAAAAATGGTGATGGAGGATGGGGAATTGCTCCGAGAACAGCAATTGGACAAAGAAAAGATGGAGCAATACTGCTCTTAGTAATTGATGGAAGGCAAGTTTCTAGTATAGGAGCTACTTTAAGAGATGTACAAGATATTATGTTAGAATATGGAGCTTATAATGCTACTAATTTAGATGGAGGTTCTTCTTCTACTATGTATTATGATGAAGAAGTAATAAATAATCCTTGTGATCCATTAGGAGAAAGATCAGTTCCTTCTATCATATATGTTACACCTTAGAAAGGAAGATTTTATGAGCGCTTTAAAGAGAATAATAGGGTGGATAATGATTTCACTCATAGTTCAATTCGCAGGATTGTTTTATATAGATAATATTTATTTATCTAACAATGCACCTGTAAAGGTAAAAAAAATAGAGGATAAATCAAATAATAAGAAGAAGGATGCAGAGGTAGCTATACCGGAAAATGCTGAAAATATTAATATGTCTTTTGATGGTAAGTACGCGGCTTACTATGAGGAAGATATTTTAAAAGTTGTAAGTACTAAAACAGGTGAAAAAAAAGATATATATTTTGAAGAAGGAGTTAAGGTATCGTATTATAAGTGGCTTTCGGATAGAAACAGAATGCTTATAGCAGAAAAGCATTCTACTCAAAATGGAATGGCACTTAGACTTTCATATTATGATATAGACAAAGATACTAAAGAAGAGGTGAAAGATCTTACCTGGGCGGATACACAGTCAGAGGTAGAATCCATTGAAGCATCTACTCTTACTAATGTTATACACATTAAAGTATCAAGAGGAAGCGGAAGAAGCAGTCTTTATTGGATAAATATAATGAAGAATATGAAGCAACTATATACTAATGATTACTTCATAGGGGAAATACGTACATTAAATCACGAAGATAAGCTTTTATATGAGGGAAAAACATATAATAGAATATATGCTACAAATGTAAATAATTCCATTAAAGTTGATGGAGTACAGGTACCGAAGCTTTTAGGAGTGGATGAAGAAGATAATATATATATAGGCTCAGAGGAAAATGGAAATATAGTTAAAGTGTACTATGGAAACATAGAAAAACCTACATCTGAATGGAAAACTGTTGAGCTTACTGAACCGATTGACAAAGATGATATATATATATCTAAAAAAGGACAAATATTTTTAAATGACAATTTGAAGGGTATAATAAAAGAAGCATCTACAGGAAAACAAACGGCGTATAAAGGTACATTCCTTCAAATATATGATGATGGGGTTGCATCTATTAGTGAAGGAAAGCTTCAAAAAACTGAGTTGAAATAAAATTTTTTGTAGTCATTAATGGACATTAATTATCTAATAAATAAATTCCGGATCTTTCCGGAATTTATTTATTTATTCAGATAGGTTTCTTTATGATATAATATAAAATTAAGACAATAAATATATAAATTGAAATATGGTAATTTATAAGGAGAACATAGATTTTTATAAATTATAAAGGAAAGGATGACGACTTTGGGCATAGATTTAATGAGTAAAATATTAATGATACCAGCTATACTTATAGCATTTACATTTCATGAATACGCTCATGCATATGTAGCAGATAAATTGGGGGACAAAACCCCTAAGTTTCAAGGAAGACTTACTTTAAATCCAATAGCGCATATAGATCCTATAGGATTTATAGCCATACTTATAGCAGGTATTGGGTGGGCAAAACCTGTAGAAGTGAACCCAAGGGCTTTTAAGAATTATTATAAGGATGATTTAAAAGTTTCTATAGCAGGACCTTTAGCAAATATTTTAGCAGCAGTTATATCAGCAGCTGCAATGTTTTTAATTTACAAGATTGGGGATGTATTTCCCATAAGCAGTAGGAATGTGTTATATATATTGATTAGAATATTTAATACATCTGTATATATAAATTGTATATTGGCAATATTTAATTTAATACCAATACCAGGACTAGATGGTTTTCATGTTATAAGGGATATTTGGCCATCAGTATTTTATAAATATTCAGATGTATTATATAGATATCAGTTTGTAATATTCTTATTATTTATAATGACTCCTATCTCAAGAATATTGGTTTCAGGGCCAGCAGGTATGATATATGGGCTTATAATGACTATGTTTAATTTGTAGAATATAAATGTATTATGATTTATAGTTTGGAGGTAACAGTATGAGACTTAGAAAAAAGTGGTGGGCACGTCCAGAAATGGAAGCATCACCTTTAGTAATAACAAATCCACGTGAGTATAAGGGAAAGTGGAAAGAAGAATTTAAAAATGATAATCCTGTGCATTTGGAATTAGGCTGCGGTAGGGGAGGATTTATTGCTCAAAAGGCAGTACAAAACCCAGATATAAATTATGTTGCTGTAGATTTAAAGGATGAAGTGCTTATATATGTTTTAAAGAGAATTGAAGAACTAGAGATTACAAACGTAAGAATAGTTCCCCTAAATATAATGTTTATAAGTGAAGTATTTGATAAGGATGAAATTGAAAAGATATATATAAACTTTTGTAATCCATGGCCTAAGGAAAGACATAATAAAAGAAGACTTACTCATAATAGGTTTTTGGCGGAATATAAAAACTTCCTTAAAGCAGGAAGTGAAATTTGGTTTAAAACTGATGACACAGATTTATTTAATGCTTCACAGGAGTACTTTAAAGAAAGTGGATTTTCAATTAATTATTTAACTTATGATTTACATGAATCTGACTTTGATAAAAATATAATGACTGAATATGAAAAGAAATTCACTCAGCTTGGCATGAAGACTATGTTTTTAATTGGAAGGCTATAGATTTGTATAAAAAATTTATAAAATGATAACCCCAGAGCTTTTGCTCTGGGGTTTATCTTTATGTTGTATATAGTAAAAGTTCCTTAAATAAAGCACTAACAACGTTAGACCAATTTTGGCTTTGAGCATATTTTTTATTTACCCAATAAAAAGCATCTGTGTTTGCTGGCTTGTTTTTACATAAATTCAAAACTGTTCTAGCAGCAATTCTTGAAGTATCTTTTATGTTTGTATTATAATGCTGCCAACTATAAAATACATTATATGGGTTGTTAGCTATTGTATATGCCTGCTTATTAGTTTTAGGTACAAAGGATTGCTCTACACCTGTTATAGCGAACAGTATCAACGGGTTTAAATTAAACTCTTCTGCAGTAGATAATATAGTAGAGAAATAAGGTTCCTCTGCAAGTAATGAGTTTCTACCTACTAAGTATTTACGTAATCTAGCTGTGTTTACATCATGATAAGCAAAGTACGTAGGAATTCCTGAAGCTTGATTTTGAGCATTGAGATATGAGCTTACTGATTGATTTCCCCTTGATAGTTGTTTTGATGAAGTTCTTTTTACATCATCTTTTGATGGGGTCACTACATAATTATAACTATCAGAAACTCTTTTGTAGGCACCTAATGATAGCCATGTCACATTTTCATTTTTAATATTTAATGATAATTTACTTTTAATAAAAAGTTCATTTAAATTTTCTAAGTTGAAGCCTGATGCAAAGAAAATAGATACAATAAGCGCTGAAATAATATAAGTCTTTAAAATGCTCTTAATGTACTTACTCGGTTTACATTTCATATAATCACCTATACCTTATAATAATTTATTTGTATGATTTAAGGAAATTTATAAATTTAATAATTTACAAAAGTCTTTGATTTTGCTACAAATCATTTACCTCAATTTCTTTGGAGCATTTCCTTAAAAATCAATACGGACTAATTTACTTTAGATGGATACAAGTGAAATTATACCCACTTTTTATTTTTATAAACATAAAACATAAAAAAATTAATAAACTTTGAAATCAGTAGCTTGTAGAATGGATTCTTAAATAATTTTAGGAAGGCAGGAAATACTATAAAAAGGAGGTGGTAAGTTATGAATAAAGATAATAATCAAGCTAATAGCATAGTAGCAGTAGGAAAAGATGACGATAATGAAATAGTAAGTTATAAATTAGACAATGGAGAAATTCTTTCAAGAGAACAAGCTATATCAATGGCAAAGGAAGGTGGAATAAAAGGTGTGTCTGTTTCGACATCAAGAAAGGGAGAAGAATATTTGAGAAGTCTTCCAGATGATGATGAAAGCAATAATTTAAAGAATTTGCCAAATATAGAATAGTAGTTAATAGATAGCATTGCGACATTTTTAATGTTGAACCGGTCGTATGAGATTTGCATTTAGAAAAGTCGTTCACTGCGCAAAGAAGCTCTAATATTTCTGACTTCAAACCAACTAAATTTTCTAAACTCGCTGTCGCTCAAACAGTAGAAAATTCTTAACGGTGTTTTAAAGTCAGAAATACAGAGCTTCTAGTTGCTTGTTCAATGCTTTCTACAATGCAAATCTCATACTTGTGTTCAACATTAAAAATGTCGTATTTTTTCTACTTAGCGTTCTTAGCAGCTTCTAATATCTTATCGTGGTTTGGCTGCTCAGTTATTTCCTCAACGTATTCAACATAAACTACCTTATTGTTGCTATCTATAACAAAAGCAGCTCTTGTAAGAAGTCCTAATTCTGCAACATAAGTACCATAGTTCTCGCCAACCATTCTATCTTTATAATCGGATAATGTAATTACATTTTCAATTCCATGAGCTGCACACCATCTAGCCTGAGCAAAAGGTAAATCCATAGAAATTGTATATATAGTTACATTAGGAATAGAGGTTGCCTTGTTATTAAAAGTTCGTGTTTCAAGGTCACAAGTAGGAGTATCTATAGATGGTACTGTAAGGAGAATTCTAACTCCCTTTGTATCTTTTAATGATATAGGAGTTAAGTTATTATCAATAGCTGTAAAATCAGGAGCAGAATCACCAACTTTTACTTCAGTTCCTTTAAGAGTAACAGGTTTATTTTGAAATTTAATGTTCATTTAAATACCTCCCAGCTAATTAATATTAGGTAATAATTGCTATTATTAAGTATATAATAGCACTAAGTTTGGAGAAAATCAAATGTTTATGGGTAAATGTTTTAATAAATTTATAAGCACAACGTTAATAGTTTATTACTTTTTTATCAAAGTATTCTCTTTAAGAAAATAACTTATATTAGTTTAACTTTAAAATTGAACTTTCATACTTTATAATAAAAATAAGTAATGGATTTTTAAATAATAGATAATAATTTAACTCGTGAGATTTCTTGGGATAAGTAAATCTTATTAAGTAAAACTAATTATTATTTTAAAAGGATTGGTGAACAAGGTGGATTTAAATTTAAATGGAAAAGTAGTTTTGATTACTGGAGGAACAAGAGGAATTGGAAAAGGAATAGCTTTAGAATTTGCTAAGGCAGGAGCAATTCTTGCTTTGAATTATAGAAGTAATCATAAAGAAGCTAAAGCCACATTGGAGGAAATAAAGGCTTTAGGATGTTATGCAAGGATATTTAATTGGGATGTTGGATCTTATAAAGATAGTGAGGAAAATATAAATAAAATAATAAAGGAATATGGTAAAATTGATGTACTTATAAACAATGCTGGTATTTCAAAAGTTAACTTATTTATGGATAGCAGTGAAGATGATTGGGATGATATAATGAATACTAATTTAAAGGGAATATTTAATTGTTGTCGTCAAGTAGTGCCGCATATGGTTAGTAATCAAATAGGTTCTATTATAAACATATCTTCTATGTGGGGAAATGTAGGGGCATCTTGTGAGGTTATATATTCTGCATCAAAGGGTGGAATTAATGCATTTACAAAAGCACTTGCAAAGGAACTAGGACCAAGCGGTATAAGAGTAAATGCCATATCTCCTGGGGTTATAAATACCTGTATGAATAATTGGCTTTCAGATGAGGAAAAAGAAGGGTTAGTAGAAGAAATACCATTGTGTAAATTTGGGGAATGTGAAGATATAGGAAATACTGCAGTATTTTTAGCAAGTAATTCCTCAAAATATATAACAGGTCAAATAATTACTGTAGATGGGGGAATGTTATAATGTTAACACAAATTATATTAACAAATAATTTTAAATCCAGCACCAGCTGTAAAGTTAAAAGAAGAGTATGTAAAGTTAGTTGATTATATAGTTCCTAATGAAACTGAAGCAGCAATACTAACTGGAATTGAAGTAAATACCATTAAAACTGCTAGAGAAGCAGGTAGAAAACTTTTAGATTTAGGTTGTAAAAATGTTATAATCACTCTAGAATCTAAGGGAGTATTACTTATAAATGATAACGAAGAAATATCTAAGGAATCCTTTAAAGTTAAGCCAGTTGATACAACAGCTACTGGAGATTCATTTATAGGTGCATTTGCCTATTCCTTATCTAATGGAGTAGAACATGCTAAGGCTTTAGAATATGCATGTGCAGTACGTGCAATAACAGTTACTAAAATAGGTACTTAGCCATCACTTCCTAATTTCTCAGAAGTTAAGGAATTTATAAAAGAAAGACAAATAGAAAAAGTTAATTAAGCCAAATAAAAACTCACATTGGTAAATGTGAGTTTTTATTTCAGATAATATGTAGTAAAATAAAGAAAAACCAGAAAAACCAGTGCCACCCACGTGGCAAGTGGCAAGTTGCATATTTAAAGTATGGGAGTGATTATTATATGGATAATATATGGCTTAATGTGAAAAACGGCACGGATATTAGAGGGGTAGCAGTTGAAAATGAGGATAGACCTGTAAATCTTACAGAAGAAATGGTTAAAAGCATTGGAAAAGCATTTGTAGTTTTAATATCCAAAAAGAAGAATAAAGATTTAAAGGAATTAAAGCTATCCATAGGAATGGATTCTAGAATAACCAGTGAAAAATTAAAAGAAATATTAATGACAGAAATTAAGACTTTAGGATGTACTATATATGATTGCGGAATATGTTCAACTCCTGCAATGTTCATGACCACAGTGCTTGAGGGATATAAATTTGATGGAGCTATAGAAATCACAGCAAGTCATCTGCCATATTACTATAATGGATTTAAATTTTTCACAGATAAAGGTGGATTTGAAAGCGGCGATGTTACTGAATTACTTGAAATAGCAGAGCAGGGTGATTTTCCACAATCCAGCTTAAGTGGGAAAGTTATAACTGTTGATTTTATGGAAGTTTACAGTGAGTTTTTAAGAAATAAAATAATTGATGGCATAGATGATAACAAAAATAAATTAAAACCACTTAAAGGTTTTAAAATAGTAGTGGATGCAGGAAATGGAGTTGGAGGATTTTTTGTAGAAAGAATTTTAAGCAAACTGGGAGCAGATATTTCAGGAAGTCAATTTCTTGAGCCCGATGGAACTTTTCCTAATCACATACCAAATCCTGAGAACAAGAAGGCAATGGAAGCAATTAGAGAAGCTACATTAAAAAATGACGCTGATCTTGGAATTATTTTTGATACAGATGTGGATAGAGCAGCTATAGTTGATAATAAAGGCAGTGAAATAAATAGAAATTTAATTATTGCACTATCCTCTGCAATTGTTCTTGAAGAGTACCCAGGTTCTATAGTAGTTACAGATTCTGTTACAAGCAATGGTCTTAAAAAGTTCATAGAAGCTAAAGGCGGAGTTCATCATAGATTTAAAAGAGGATATAAAAATGTTATCAATGAAGCTATAAGATTTAATAAAGAAGGCAAAGAGTCTCATCTTGCCATTGAAACTTCAGGTCATGCTGCATTAAAGGAAAATTACTTCCTAGATGATGGAGCATACCTAGTGGCTAAAATACTTATAAAAATGGCTAAGCTTAGAAATGAAGGCGGAAAGACATTGTCAGATTTAATTGCAGACCTTGAAGTGCCTTATGAAAGCGTAGAACAGAGAATTAAGATTAACTGTGAAGACTTTAAAAATTATGGATTATCTGTTTTAGAAGATATAAAGGAATACGTTGAAGGTGTTTCTGGATGGAATATGGAGCCTAATAACTTTGAAGGTGTAAGAGTAAATTGTGATAAGAAAAACGGTAATGGATGGTTTTTATTAAGATTATCCCTTCACGAGCCTGTTATGCCTTTAAATATAGAGTCAGATGAAGAAGGCGGAGTTGAAAAGATAATGGCTAAGCTTACTGAGTTTTTAAAAAAATACAACAAACTAAATTTATAATTTTATAGCCACTGCACTAAAGTGCCACCCAAGTGGCAAGTGGCAAGTAATATTTTGGAAAATTCATGTTTTAAAAAAGACTACCTCAAAATAAAAGTTTGAGGTAGTCTTTTTTTATAGAACTTGCCACTTGCCATGTGGGTGGCACTTTTCTATAAAGCTAAGTTAAATATGTTTACGATGTCTTCTTTATGAAGCTTTACAAAGTTTCCAAGTGGACCATTTTCAGTTCCCTTGGCAGCCATTTCTTCAAATCTATCTAAAGGCACATTAGCTTCAGTGAGAGAAACGGGCATTCCTATTTTCTTAAAGAAATCTTTAGTTCTTTCAATTCCTTCAAGTGCAGTAGCTTCAAGATTATTTGTATCAATTTCTACATCCCATACTCTGTTTGCAAATTGAGCAAATCTATTTACATCCTGCTTATATACATATTTCATCCAAGCAGGGAATAGTATTGCAAGACCTGCACCATGAGTGATGTCATAAATTCCGCTTATTTCATGTTCCATGTCATGAGTTCCCCAGTCTTCAACTCTTCCAGTTCCAAGTATTCCATTGTGTGCAATAGTACCTGCCCACATGATTTCGGCACGAGCTTCATAGTTCTCAGGGTTTTCTAGTACTATAGGAACATTTTTAATTATAGTTCTAAGAGTAGCTTCGCTTAATCTATCTGTTAAATCTACATTAGGTTCATTTGTAAAATATCTTTCAAATATATGTGCCATCATATCTGCAGCACCAGCAGCAGTTTGATATGGTGGGAGAGTATAAGTAAGCTCAGGATTCATTATTGCAAATACTGGTCTCATAAGGTCGCTTCCAACAGCTCTTTTGTACCAGCCATCTTCATTTGTTATAACGGAACCTGTACTAGCTTCACTTCCAGCTGCAGGTATAGTTAAAATTACTCCCACAGGAAGAGTAGAATTTACTACAGCTTTTCTTGTATAAAAATCCCATACATTTCCATCGTAAGATGTACCTATTCCAATAGCTTTAGCAGAATCAATTACACTTCCTCCACCAACAGCTAAAATTAAGTCTATATTATTTTTATGACAAAGCTCTATGCCTGCACGTACTAAACTTAATCTAGGATTTGGCTTAACTCCTCCAAGTTCAAATATTTCTATGCCTGCATCCTTTAAAGATTTAATTACTCTATCATAAAGACCAGATTTTTTTATACTTCCACCACCGTAGTGAAGTAAAACTTTTTTACCATATTTTTTAGTTTCATTTCCAACTTCATTTTCTGTATCTTTACCAAAAATAATTTTTGTAGCATTTTGATAACTAAAATTAATCATGTTTTTAGCCTCCTTAGTTATACTTCTATATAAAGTTTATTATATCATTTTTAGCGCCACTCAAGTGACAGGTGGCAAGTAAAATTTAGATTGATAAAAAATTTATATACAGCATGTTTTTTATAAGCTTTAACTTGCCACTTGCCATGTGGGTGGCACTTAAATATTGACTATGTTAGGAAATTTTGTTATATTAAGATATATAAGTACATACATTTTAAAAGTTTTATAGGGTTCCGCAACTTTAAAGTAGAGCTGGTCTGGTCCGAGATAAAACGTACAGTTTAACTGTATACACGGAAGGATAAAAGCCTGGGAGGTATTTCAAATATCTACGTTGGCTTTTTTATTTTAGTGATTTTTAAGAGAGCTAGCAATGTATTTGCGAATAAATATTTTTATACTGATAAGTAATTATTAAGGGGGAAAGTTATGCAGTGGATTTTTTTAGTAATAGCAGGAGTTTTTGAAGTATGGTGGGCCATAGGGCTGAAGTATTCACATGGATTTACAAAATTAGTGCCAAGTTTATTCACAGCAGTAGGAATGGCAGCAAGTTTATACTTTTTATCATTAGCATTGAAAAACCTTCCATTAGGAACTGCATATGCAGTTTGGACTGGAATTGGTACCGTTGGAACTGTGATTTTAGGAGTAATATTGTTTAAAGAACCGATAGACATCACTCGATTAGTTTGTATTGGATTTATAGTAGTTGGGATTGTTGGACTAAAATTAGTATCACCTCATTAATTAAAGTTTATAGAAAGATTTTTTCACTTCGATAAATATATTATTATGACAAAATATAAAGAAATAAAGTTTATAATTATGATATACTCTTAAAGTAGTATAAAAGTTTGCATGTGTAGGAGTGAAAATATGAAGTTTAATAAAAAGTATCTTTTGGTTTTAGTTGTGGCAATTTTATTTCTTAATGGGTGCAGTAAATTTTCTAATACTACTTTAAAAAAAGAAGTAGTTATGGATGAAAAGATTCAACAAAGTTTGGATGCATTTTTTACTTATTTTTCTGAAGCAAACGTAAAGGATTTTAAAGAAAATGAATTGACAGAAGAAGAAATGATAAATTTCTCAGTGTATTATAACTTTATAAATGCCTTTGATAAATTTACTGTTATTAAGGAAAGATGTTGTGCACTTATTGAATCAAAGTATGTAAAAGAAAGTGAAAGTTATTTCTTTGGCAAACAAGCTTCAAGGCATGAATCTACAAGTAAATATGAAATTTTAGATAATAAGTATAAGGTGTTTTTAGCAAACAAAGGGGAACTAACGATTTCGAAAACAGATAAACTATATGATTTGGGAAATGAAGAATATTTAGCTCAGTTAAGTATCTATAATGTTAATGGATTTGAGGAAGATTTAAAGAGCATTTTTGAAGAACTTAAAAAAGGTGATAGTAAATTTATAAAACTTAAAGGTAAAAAAATAGCTAAGATAAAAAAGATAAATGAAAATGGAAATGAAAGATTTATTTTATTGTCTTATGAAACTGAGCAGGATAAATAAGCAGTATAATAAGAAAAACAAGAAGCGTCCTAATGATTTAGGATGCCTTTTTATTTTTAAGAAACTGTTAAGATTTAAGAGGCTTTAATAATAAGATTTTTATGTTAAGCTATAATTTGAGCATAATACTATATTAAATTAAATAAATGTATTAAAATATATATGTTAAATTATTGAGGGAGAGATTAAATATGGAAAAGGAAGTTATTTTGATAGTAGATGATGATATAGAAATAGCAAATCTTATAGCTATATATCTTCAAAATGAAGGATATGAAGTTATTAAAGCAGAAAATGGATTAAGAGCATTAGAAGTATTAAATAGTACTAATGTTGACCTTATATTATTAGATATAATGATGCCTCAAATGGACGGAATACAAGCTTGTATGAAAATAAGAGAAGAAAAGAATATGCCCATAATTATGCTATCTGCAAAAACTGAGGATATGGATAAGATATTGGGACTTACCGCAGGGGCAGATGATTATATAGGAAAGCCATTTAATCCGTTAGAACTTATAGCTAGAGTAAAGTCTCAGCTTAGAAGATATAAGAAGTTTAATGGTTCTATTTCTAGTGTAATTAGTGAAAATATTATAGAAATAGATGAACTTAGTATAAATGTAGATACACATCAAGTTAAAGTTGGAGAAAGAGAAGTAAAGCTTACTCCAAGGGAATTTGGGATATTAGAGCTTTTAGCAAGAAATAAAGGAATAATCTTCAGTAATGAAAAAATATATGAAAGAGTATGGAAGGAAGAATTCTTTAAATCAGATAATACTGTTATGGTGCATATAAGAAAACTTAGAGAAAAATTAGAGGATGATTCTAGAAATCCTAAATACATAAAGACTGTATGGGGTGTAGGATACAAAGTAGAAAATATATAATTTAGAGGTGAGATATGAAACGGTTATTTTATGGTTTGGTAAGATTCTTTACTGCACCCATTAGATTGATGTTAAGACCTTTAAAAAAACCTTATAGAAAAGTTGAAAGAAGGGTAAATCAAAACTTAAGATGGCAGCTTATAGTTGTATTTGCTATATGTTTTTTTGCTTCTGTAATGATGTTTTTCCTGGGAAATTCGTTTTTTCAAAAGAGAAGCTATTACACAGATATTGATTATTCAAGAAGTATACATGATATGCAAAATCAATCCTATTATATTGTGAGTGAGATTTATAATAAACAGATAAGCTCTAAGGATAAAGAAGATATAGAAAATATAATAAATAAGCATAATAACAACAATACAAAAATACTTATATCTGACCTAAAGGGAAAAATACTTTATAAATCTTCTAATGCTGAAGAAAGTTACATAGACATATCTATGGCCTTGAAAAATTCTATTAAGTTTAATCAATCTATGAATACCGAAGGCTATGAAAATTATAAAGGGGAGTTTATAGCTTTTTATCCACTGCAGTTTAAAGATGGAGAAGTGTCTTATGTAATATTAAAAGGTGTACCTATTGGAGATATAACTCGTAAGGAAATAAATAGGCAAAATTCATTTATAGCTCTGCTTTGGGCAGTTATGTTTTTTATTGGGTTGTTTTTTATAATTACAGGAAAAAGGGTTCAGTATTTGCAAAGTATAGCAACAACTATAATGAGTATGTCTAAAGGAGATTTAAAGCAAAGGGTACCTTTAATAGGAGAAGACGAATTAACGGTACTTGCACAAAATATAAATTTTATGGCTGAAGAGCTAAATAATAAAATAGAAGTAGAGAGAGAATTAGAGAAAACTAAAAGCGAACTTATTACTAATGTTTCTCATGATTTAAGAACACCTTTAACATCTATACTTGGATATTTAAATTTGATAAAGGATAAGAAATTTAGTGATGAAAATCAGCTAATGGAGTATTCGGGGATTGCATATAACAAATCTGTTAAGCTAAAAAAGTTAATAGATGAGCTCTTTGAATATACTAAGTTATCTGGAGAAGGAGTAAAGTTAAATATATCTTTAATATCACTAAATGAATTATTAGAGCAGCTCTTAGAAGAATTTGTTCCGGTATTTGAAGAAAATAATTTAGTGATAATAAAAGATATAAGAAAAGAAAATATTAGGCTCTACGCAGATGGAGAAAAGATAGCAAGAGTTTTTGAAAACTTATTAGGAAATGCTATAAGATATAGCTATAAACCTGGAGAAATAAGAGTAGGTTTGTATGAAGAAGATAAAAAAGTTGTTTTTTATATAAGTAATAAGGGCAATAATATTCCAAAGGATGAACTAAATAAGATTTTTGATAGATTCTATAGGGTGGAAAAATCCAGATCACAGTCTACTGGAGGAAGTGGACTAGGACTTGCCATATGTAAAAATATTGTTAAACTTCACAAAGGATCTATATATGCTAGTTCCGAAGACGATACAATTACTTTTAAAGTATATTTAAATAATAAAGCTGAATAACATAGCATAATAATTAAAAAATAAAGTAATAAACGCATATTTATGAAAAATGAGGCACAATGGCCTTATTTTTTTATTATAAAAATACACAATATTACAAACTTTTGGTATAATTTATTTGAAATACTTTTTAAGGGGGCAGGGAAGATATGAAAGATTGCTTTGGGGAAAGTGATTTAAAAGGTAAGGATATAGATAAAATAGATGAGCTGAAAAAGCAACTAATAGATAAGGAAATTGAAATTAGATATCTAAGAGAAAAATTGAAACATGAGAGGGAGAAAAGAGAGCAGAGTGAAAATGCTTTAAAGGAAATTAAAAATGCAGGGGAGATAATTTTAAGTTCCATCCCAGATTCAGTGTGTTATATAGATGCTTCAGGGAGATGGGTATATGCTAATGATATAGCAGAAAAAATTTTAGAATTAGGTAATAATTATAGGGGAAAGACAAATAAAGAACTTGGTGAAGTAAATAACTTTTTAAAAGATACATATAATTATTTTGATCATTGCCATAATCGAGCTTGGGAAAGTAGAAGTATTTTAAGGGAAGAGGACAGCATACCTCAAAAGGATGGCAGTGTTAAAATATTTGATACAGTAAAAGTACCTTTCTTTAATAAAGATAAGAGTGGAAATGGAATACTAATAGTTGCCAGAAATATTACAACTCAGAAGGAAGCTGAGTTAAGATTAAAGCAAAGTGAAGAAAGGTATAAAAGGCTTGTAGATGTTATGCCTGAAGCAATATATGTATTAGATGAAAATGGGAAAAATATATTTTCTAACAAGGCAGGCGCAAGACTTGCAGGGGTAGATAATCCAAAACAGCTTATAGGCATGGATTATAGGAGATTTTTATCTAAGGATTATCATGAAATATCACAAGAGAAATTCAGTAAACTTACTAGTAATAAAGTAAATAAAACTATACGCCTTGAAAGAAAATTTGTGACAATAAATGGTGACTTAATAGATGTGGAATGTAACTGTATTAAATACAAGTTTGAAGATAAGGATGCTATTCTAATTGTAGTAAGAGATGTAACGGAAAAAAAGAAAAATGAAGAACTTAAAATAAGAGTAGAAGAGAAGACTAAACAATTAAATGAAATAGTGGAATACGATAAAGTTAAGACGGAGTTCTTTTCAAACATATCCCATGAGCTAAAAACTCCTGTGAATGTCATATTTAGTGCCATTCAAATTGTTGAGATGATTTTAAAGGAGCATAAATGCAAAAATAAATGCACTGTGGAAAAATATATTTGCACTATGAAACAAAATTGTTATAGGTTAACAAGATTAATAAATAATATACTGGATATTAGTAAAATAGATTCGGGATACTGTAAATTAATCATGCAAAATGTTGATATAGTAGACCTCATAGAAAGTATAACATTATCTGTAGTTGAATATGCAAAGTCTAAGGAAATTTCAATAATATTTGATACTGATGTTGAGGAAAAAATAATGGCAGTGGATGTGGATAAAATTGAAAGAATAATTCTTAATTTGCTTTCAAATGCAATTAAGTTTACGGACAAAGAAGGAAATATATTAGTAAGTATTAAAAATGAGGACAACCATATTGTGATTTCTGTAAAGGATGATGGCATAGGCATACCAGAGGAGAAGCAAAAAAATATATTTGAAAGATTTATTCAAGTTGATAAATCATTATCAAGAAATAATGAAGGAAGCGGCATAGGGCTATCACTTGTAAAATCCTTAGTAGAAATACATGAAGGAAGCATCAGAGTTAAAAGTAATTTAGGGAAAGGAAGCGAGTTTATTATTAAAATTCCTGTAGCTAATATAAATAATGAAGAATCAGAAGTGAAATATACTGACGTAAATATTGAAAGGATAAGTCTGGAATTTTCGGATATTTATTTTAATTAAAAATTTACACTTTTATTAATAAGAGTTTACATTTTTACTAAACTGCACATGATATATTATAAAGTATAGGGTTTTACAATAGAAGGGAGAACGTTTATATGAGAATTTTAATAATAGGTGCAGTTGCAGGTGGAACTACAGCATCAACTCAAGCTAGAAGAAATGACAGCAATGCAGAAATTGTTATATATGAAAAAGATAAAGATATATCTTACTCAGGATGTAGTTTGCCTTATTATATAGGTGGATTAGTAAAAGAAAGACAGTATATTGTTCCAAGGGATAGTGAGAGATTTAAAGAAAAATACAATGTAGATGTAAAGATAAGGCATGAAGTAATAGCTATAGATGCTGAAAATAAAAATATAACAGTAAAAAATTTAGACACTGGTGAAGAATTTAAAGACAATTATGATGAGCTTGTTATAGCTACAGGTGCTAGTCCATTTGTACCAGTAAAACAGTGGCTTCAGCACGAAAATGTGTTTACTTTAAGAAATGTGGTAAGTGCAGATGAAATTAAAGAATATATCTTAAAAAACAATACTAAAAAGGCACTGCTTGTAGGAGCTGGAGCTATAAATTTAGAGCTATGCGAAAACCTTCAGGAACATGGAATAGAAATAACAGTACTGGAAGCTCAAAATCAAGTTATGGGACCATTAGACGAGGATATAGCTTTAAAACTTGAAGAGTATATAAAAGATAAGGGAGTTATTGTATACACAGGGGAAAAGCTTTCAAGTATAGAAGGAGAAAAAATAGCTACTAAGGTAATAACGGATAGAAGAGAAATTGAAACTGATATAATTATACTAGGTATGGGAGTTAGACCAAATACGGATTTAGCACAAAAGTCTGGAGTGGAAATAGGAAAAACAAAAGCTATACATGTAAATGATAGAATGCAAACCAATATTCCTCACATATATGCAGCAGGAGATTGCATAGAGGTTTATTCACTTCCTCATGATGATTATGTATATAGATCATTAGGTTCGCTTGCAAATAAAACAGGTAGAATAGCAGGTAAAAATGCCACAGGAGAGGACATAACCTTTAAAGGTATATTGTCCACAGGTATATTTAAAGTATTTGATATGACTATTGCTATGGTTGGAATGAACGAAAGGGAGGCTAAGGGATTAAATAAAAAGTTTAAATCCTACAGTTTTGAAATGCCAAGTAAACCTTTCTTTATGCCAGGAGCAGGGAAAATGCTTATAAAGGTGATAGTAGATGAAGACACAGATAAAATACTTGGAGTACAAATTATTGGAGATGATGGAGTAGATAAAACCATAGACATATTTTCAACTTGTATGATGTTTGGTGCAAAATATAATAGAGATTTATCTAATTTGGACTTAGCCTATGCTCCGCCATATTCTCCAGCCTTAGGCAATGTTATTCAAGCAGGAATAATTATGGAAGGAAGCCTTGGAAAGTAAATAGTAATCAATGGAGCAATGAATTTGAAGCTAATCTCTAGAGCAATAAAGTATACTCAATTTTTTAAAATATAAAAGCTGAACTTTAAACTGCAATAATGCAGTTTAGAGTTCAGCTTTTTATTAGGAAACTATAATCTAAAGTAAACAAAAAAAGGTATTTTAATTTTCCATTATAAGGCTGTTGACATATTATTAAGGTGAATGGTAAAATGAGTTTGCGAATATGAAAATCATTATCAATTGCAAAGAATAATTAATTTCAGTATATATTTAGATTTTTTACATACTTAATTAAGTTAATAGATTTCAATAGGAGGCAACATAAAATGAAAAAAAGAAGAATTTTAGGATTAATTGCAGCAACTATAGTTTCACTTAGTATGTTAGCAGGATGCGGTAATAAAAGTGAAGAGGTTAAAACACAAGATGATATAAAGAAGGTTAGCACGTTAAAGGGAGATGTTAGTATACCAGCTAATCCTAAACGTATAGTAGATATATCAGGAGTAAGTGAAGAATTATTAATTTTAGGACATACTCCAGTAGCTACTGCAAATTCGGATGCATATAAAACAAATGAATTTCCAAGCTATACAAAGGATAAAATGGGAAATGTAAAGATTGTTGGATATTATATGATGGATACAATGGATATTGAATCTATATTAGAAGCAGATCCAGATTTAATAATAATGAGCCAAAGACAAGAAAAAATTTATAATCAATTAAAAGACGTGGCACCAGTTGTTATGATGAAGGATTATGTTAATGACTGGAGAGCTAGGATGACCGACGTGGCTAAATTATTTGGTAAAGAAAGCGATGCTCAAAAGTGGTTTAATGAATATGACAAAAGGGCTCAAGAGATAGGAAAGGAAATCATTCAAAAGAACGGTAAGAAAAGCTACTTAACAGTACTTGCCAGCGGAGATCAATTTTTTATCTTTAAGGATTCAGGTATTGGTTCAATAATTTATGATGATATGAAATTAGCAAAGCCTTCTAATATACCAAATCAGGATGGAATAAGCTTACCAGTTGTGACTATGGAAGGATTATCAGAAATAGATGCTGACCACATAGTAGTTATAGCAACTGAGGCTGATAAAAAGAATTTAGAAAATAGCTCTGTATGGAAAAGTATGAGAGCTGTAAAAGAAGGAAATGTAACAATACTTGATAGTACCCCATATTTTGGTCAAGGATATTTACCAATGGGAAAAGAATTATTACTGGATTTAGTAAAAGAAGAAGTTATAAAGTAATTATTTAGGATGACCTGAGGCTTAAAAAGCCTTTTGTCATCCTCTATTGTTTTGATAGATAGGAGGTTTAAAGTGCTAATGAATGAATTAAAATACATGGATGATAAAAAAAGTATGAGTAGGATTATTATAACTTCTCTAATAATTATTATTGGACTCATTATATTATTTTTAGGTATGGGATTATCTATATCCTTAGGGGCTAAGGATATAAGTTTATATACAGTTTTTAATAGCATTTTTACAGGAAAAGAGGGAATAAACTCTCAAATTGTAAGGGATATAAGAATGCCTAGAGCAATTTCTGCAGCTTTTGTAGGAGCGTTTTTAGCTATATCTGGTGCTATTATGCAAGGGATTACTAGAAATCCTATTGCAGAACCTTCAATAATGGGAATTACTCAAGGAGCTACATTTACCATATCTATAGCCTTTGCAATGCAAAAGGGAATAGATAGTGTAGGATTAATGATTTTTGCTTTTATTGGAGCAAGTATTAGTGGACTATTAGTATATTTTATAAGTTCTAGATCTATTAAGGGTGTAGATCCAGTAAAGCTTGTTTTAGCTGGAACTGCCCTAGGAACCTTATTGATATCTTTAGCAACAGCTATAGCAATGTATTTCAATTTATCACAACAATTAAGTTTTTGGATTTCTGGTGGATTAACCACTGCAAAGTGGCCAGGTGTGAAAATGTTGTTAATTGTAGGTATCGTCGGAGTAACTGCTGCGATGATTATGTCTTCTAAGATAACTATTTTAAGTTTAGGAGAAGAGATAGCAATTGGACTTGGACAAAACACTAATGCAATAAGATTTATAAGCATTGTAATTGTAATAATATTAAGCGGCAGCGCAGTAGCGGTAGCAGGAAATATTGCCTTTGTAGGGCTTATAGTGCCACAAATAGTGAGAAGTTTAGTAGGGCCAGATTATAGATATATAATACCTTGTTCTCTTATAATAGGAGCTGTTTTACTAGTGTATAGTGACATTGTAGCTAGAATGATAAATCAGCCTTATGAAACTCCTATTGGAGCGCTAACTGCATTAATTGGAGTACCATTCTTTATATATCTTGTTAGAAAGGAGGCTAGAGAACTGTAATGGAGATGATGAGCAAAGAGAAAAAATTTATTAGGACAATAGGTATACTAGCCGTTTTAATATTTCTAACATTTATTATAAGCTTAAATCTAGGCTCCTTTTCTATAGAGCCCTTGGAAGTTGTGAAAACCTTATTTGGACAAGGAACTAAAAAACAAGAAATAGTACTTTTTAATATAAGACTTCCAAGAATAGTAATAGCAATTTTTGTAGCTACTGCTTTAGCTGTATCTGGCACCATTCTTCAAGGTATAACTAAAAATGATTTAGCTGACCCAGGAATACTTGGCATTAACTCTGGGGCAGCATTAGCTGTAGTTATATATATTTATTTTATGAATGGAAATGTTTATGACGGTGTTAGTAATTTAACTATATTTACCATGCCCATAGTAGCTTTGTTTGGAGCAGCACTTGGAGCGTTTTTAGTTTACTCTCTTGCTTGGAAAAAGGGTATAAATGCAACAAGATTGATTTTAATGGGTATAGGAATAAATGCAGCATTTAATGCTTTGCTGATAGTATTTCAACTTAAATTTACTACCCAGGAATTTAATAGAGTAATGGTTTGGATTTCAGGAAGTATATGGGGGACAAACTGGGATTATGTTTTAGCAGTAATGCCGTGGATATTAATTTTTATGAGTTTAACTATTTATAAGACAAGATATTTAGATGTTTTAAACTTAGGAGATGAGCTATCTGTAGGACTAGGTGTACAAGTGGAAAAAGAAAGAAGATTATTGCTAATATTTACTGTAGCTTTAGCAGGGGGTGCTACTGCTGTTGCAGGAAGCATTTCTTTTTTAGGACTTGTTTCTCCTCATATAGCTAGAAAATTGGTTGGACCTAAGCATAAAGTATTGATACCAACTGCAGCCTTGATTAGTACACTAATTTTACTGGCAGCGGATACTATTTCAAGAAACATGTTAGCACCTATAGAAATACCTGTTGGAATAGTGGTTTCAGTTATTGGAGTACCATATTTTATTTACTTAATGATAAAAGAGTAGTTAGGAGAGATTAAAATGAATAGTATAAGCACAAAAAACTTATCTATATCCTATGGAAATATAGACATTGTAAAAGATTTAAATTTGAATATACCTAAAGGAAAAATTACTACTATAATTGGTGCAAATGGATGTGGAAAATCCACCATATTAAAGACTATAGCGAGAATGCTACAACCTAAAAGTGGAGCAATTTATGTGAATGGTAAGGATATACAAGGACAAAGCTCAAAGGAAATAGCAAAAGTGATGGCAGTTTTACCACAAACTCCACAGGCACCTAAGGGGTTAACTGTGGATGAATTAGTGGCCTATGGAAGATTTCCTCATCAAAGTGGATTTGGGAAATTACAAAAGGAAGATAGAGAAGTTATTGATTGGGCTTTAGAGGTTACAGGAATAAAGGAATATAAAAATAGACCTATAGAGGCTCTATCTGGAGGACAAAGACAAAGAGTTTGGATAGCAATGGCGCTGGCGCAAGAAACAGAAATACTTTTATTAGATGAACCCACAACATATTTAGATTTAGCTCATCAATTAGAAATATTAAAATTGTTACAAGATTTAAATAAAAAACAAAAGAGAACAATTGTAATGGTTATTCATGAGCTAAATAATGCAGCAAGATTTGCAGATTACATGGTAGGTGTTAAAAAAGGAAAAATAGTTTGTCATGGAGCTGCAGAAGAAGTAATGACTAAGGAAAACTTAAAGGAAATATTTAATATAGATGCTGAAGTAGTGAAAGATCCTAGAGACAATAAACCGGTATGTATTACCTATGATTTGATATAAATAGAGGAGTGAATTAATGTTTTTTAAAAGTAAATTTATACAGTCAATCATTTTATCCAGTGTTTTTTTGCAGCTAGGAGTGTGGATTAGAAATTTTTCAGTTTTGCTATTTGTTATGGAACAAACTAACAGTAACTCCTCTTCAGTAGCTTTAGTTTCAACGGTAGAGCTTCTTCCTATATTTTTGTTTTCTTTAGTTGGAGGTATTTATTCAGATAGGTGGCTGCCTAAAACAACAATGATACGGGCTGATTTTTTGAGTGGGCTGTTAGTTTTTATTATTCTCATGGCTATTAGTCTTGGTGCATGGAAAGCGGTATATCTTATAGTATTTATATCTGCTAGTTTAGCACAGTTTTCACAGTCATCTAGAATGAGATTATTTAAGATGCATCTTAAGGAAGAACAAATGCAAATGGGAATGGCTGCATATCAAACCTTTATGGCAATACTTGCAATTATTGGTCCTGTAATAGGAACTTTTATTTATAATAAGTTTGGCATAAATATGGCAATTGCGGCAACAGGTATGTGCTTTGTTTTTTCTGCGGCTGTACTGACTTTAATTCCAAATGATAAAAAAATTCCTAGTGAGAAGGTTCAAGATGATTTTTGGATTCAACTTAAGGAAGGCTTGCAGTTTATAAGAAATGAAAAAGTTTTAACTTTACTTGGAGGGGTTTTCACAGCATTTGGATTTGCTGCAGGAGTAATCCAACCTCTTGGGGTTTTTATTGTTACAGAACGATTAGGATTGCCTAAGGAAAACTTCCAATGGCTTTTATCAATTAATGGATCTGCAATGCTTATTGGTGGTTCCTTTGTTATGATGTTAGCTAAAAGGATTAGTCCTGAAAGACTATTATTTATGGGCCTTTTGATTAATGCTATAAATGTTATTGGTATTGCATTATCAACTAATTGGTACTTAACTTTAGCAATTCAGTTCATAAATGGGTTATTTACCCCTTGTATTCATATCGGGATAAATACTTTGATATTAAATACAGCAAAAGAAAAGTTTGTAGGTAGAGTTAATGGGATTTTAACTCTTATGTCAATAGCAGCTATGGTTATTGCCACTAGTTTAGCTGGTTTGATAAAAGTTAAGCTTTCTCTAGTAACCATGTACGGTATATCTTCAGTATTTTTTGTTCTAGGGGTGTTAATAACTATACCTTTGTCGCAGGTTATAATACTAAAACAGCAAAAATTAGCAAGTTAAGTCTTTGGTTTTACAGTGCAAAGAAGATATATATGTAAAAGAGCATCCTAGGATTTTAGGATGTTCTTTTTGTGGTGCGCCAAGTATGGTCGACAGCTTGGTGGTGAAAGGCCACTAAGTTTAATGGGAATAAGTGTACTTAAGTAATGTAATTATAGCATACTTGGATAATGATTGGTAATTTATCCATATTATATATATAATAATAGGGGGATGTGCTTACCTAGAATTATTAACAAAGTAACAAGTACTTTATACAAAAGGGGGAGGAGCTTAATGGGTGTATATTTTTATATTATTTTAAATATAGTAATGAGTTATTGTTTATTACGTAGCTTATACGAAAGGATTTATGCAGGGAAGTTTATTATTAAGACAAAGCGAAAAAAGATTCCAGTAATAAACACTATGATGGCAGTATTATGGGGATATGCTGCAGTGAGGAGTTTTTTGGATTATTTTGCAGGTAGAGTTGGTGATATTTATGAAACTCTTCAGGGAGTTTTTTGGATACAGCTATGTATTTCACAATTTTTAGGCAGATTATCATTAGGAATAGCTGAAGGCGGTATATATTCCGGTGATTCTACGGTTTCTTATTTCACTAAATGGAGTAAAATTAAAAGCTATACATGGATATCTGATAATGTAATTGGATTTGAAACGCTCACAAGAAAAGGTAAAATTTTCAATAAAGAATTAGAAGTAGACTCAGAACAAAAGCAAGAAGTAAATAGAGTATTAAAGCATAATTTAAATGAAATAGATAGAGAAGTCAATGAAAGAGGAAGTTTTAAGCTCAAAGTATTAATTACTTTAACTATTGCTGTTATGGTTGGATTGAATGCAAATTTAATTAAAATAAGTAAACCATATATGACTCGGAAAATAAAGTTAAAAGAAGGCGAAGCTATATTAATACTAAAAAAAACATGGAAACCTTTAGCTGAGCTTAGTAAAGAAAATATAAAGTCGAGAGGAGAGTTTGACAAGCTGTTTCAAGAAACTATGACTAAACCAATGATAGATGAGTTATATGAAATACTTGTAGATAGAGACAAGTCTACATATGGAGATATTAAGTTTAAAGAAAAGGTACGTATACCAACTGTATATGATACAAAGATGTCCATAGAAAAGTCATATATAAAAGCTCCAAGATATATAGAGGGAAATAATCAAGTTATTACAGAAGAACTTATAATTAAAGAACTGTTGGAGCCATATGAAGATGGCTCGACTAGTTTCACAAGAAAGAGTACTTTTATAAAGAATAATAATGATGAATGGATACTGGATAGCACAACTGGGGTGCAAAGCCTTGGATCACAATAAAAAATAAATAAAAGATAAAAGTTTATGCTGAGTTACTAAATAGAAAGGAGTATTTGATTTTAATGTATTTTTGGAGTGTTTTAAATATAATGGCGAGCTATTTTTTATTATTTAGCTTATATCATTGAATTTGAAACCCTTACGAGAAAAGGCAGCATTTCTAATATAGAATTAGAAGTAAATTCAGGGCAAAAAGAAGAAGTAGATAGGTTTTTAAAGGAGAAACTATTGAAATGATTAAAAACTAACCAAGGAGGTGCTTTGAGTGAATGTTATATTTTTCTACGGCTCTATGATTGCTGTGATTGTATTTGTTAACAGCATGGTATTTGTGTTAAAAAAGGTTAAAAATAATGAAGATACTTCTGGTGGCACAGTATTAATGTGTATTTCATTAATGTTTATTATGTATTCTATATTTTTATTTTGTGCAAAATAATAAGGAGAAATAAAATGAGGTTTAAATATTCATTGAATAAGTACAAAAGTATTCATATTACTGTTATAGTGCTGATACTATTCTCTGCTTATTACACAGTTTCTTATGTAGTAAATAGTTTTTACTATAATCCATGTCAAAAATCGGTAGGTAAATATCATGAGGATTTATATTTTGATCTAAAGGTTTTTAGTGAATTAAATTTACCCGGATATGCAGTGGTGGGTGCGGATTCAGAGAAGTTAGGATTTGGAAAATATAATATACATATTGAACAATTAAATTTGTTTAATCGTGAAAGAAAGTATATTGATTTTAAAATTAAAAGAGATGATAAATTTGGCAATTTTCGGGATATCCTTGGTAGTGATTATTTAGGATTTACAGAGATTAAGCAGCCCAATATTGACATATCAGTACGAAATAAGGAATTTATTAATCATATTAAGGAGTTAAATCCTGTTTCGTATGTTTCTGCATATATAGCATTAACAGAAGATTTAAATCTAAAGGAATTTGATGACTTAAGTAGAAAGTATAATAATAAAATAAGTTTTAAGTGGGTAGGAGTACGTACTGAGGATAAAGGTAAGCCAACTAATTATTTGTCTGGATTTAATCCTAATTTTAATGACGGATCTGTTAGTTCAGATAGTGCAGATAAAAATAAGTATCCATATTTACAACTGATAGATTGCATGACAGATGAAAAAGATATCAATAAATTTAATAATGGTTCAATGGTAGAAGCATACACTAAACATTTTACTTCACTGCTTAAATATATGAATGACAGAGAAAAGGCAGTTACTGCATTGGAGTTTAATAGTGTTAAGATAGACTACTATAAAAATGCTTTAAATTATGTTGAAAAGAATGGAATAAATATTTATGGATTTTTAGTTTATGGCGAAGCAAGAGAGTTATTAGAATTTATAAACTATGGGAAAATTAAAGGTATAGAAATTAATGGCGTTTTGCCTTCCAAATATAAAAAGTAATATTTTATTTATAATAAATAGTGGTGTACTAAAATAGAATTAGTACGCCTTGTTTTAGTGATGACTGTCTGAGCAGCAAGAATCCTAAATTTGTTTAAGTATATAAACTAGTAAAAGTAAAATACTAAAGAAGAATGTAAAATCAATTTTCCAGAACTAATTTTAAAATACATGTAATGGTCAGGAGTGGAAAATTAATGAGCTTTTTTAGTATAGAAAAAGATATGGGAATTGACTTAGGTACAGCGACAATCTTAATATACATTAAGGGCAGGGGAATTATTCTTAAAGAACCATCCATTATTGCTTTAGATAAAAATAATAACAGTGTGCTAGCAGTAGGTGAAGAAGCAAGAAAGATGTTTGGAAAAACACCTGATAATATTGTAACTATCCGCCCAATTAGAGATGGTGTAATATCAAATTATGATGCTGCTGAAAAAATGCTTAAAAATTTAATCAATAAGGCCTGCGGTATTAAACGGACTCCTGCTCCAAGAGTAGTAATCTCTGTTCCTTGTCACGCAACTGGAGTTGATAGAAGGGCAGTAAAGGATGCAGCAATAAATGCTGGTGCAAAAAAAGTTTATTTGATTGAAGAGCCAATGGCAGCTGCTATAGGAGCTGGTTTGAACATCACAAAAACAAGTGGAAATATGATTATAAACATTGGTGCTGGGACTACGGATATTGCTGTCATTTCACTTGGTGGAATAGTAATAAGCACTTCCATAAAGGTTGCAGGAGATAGGTTTGATGAATCAATTATTCAATACATTCGTAAAAAGCATAAGACTGTAATTGGTGAAAGGACTGCAGAAAACATAAAGATTACTATAGGTTCTGCATATAAGGCAAAAAAAGAGAGGTTTATGGAGGTAAGCGGAACAGATGCCATTACAGGTTTTCCAAAGAAAATAACCATATCCTCGGAAGAAATTAGAGAAGCATTAAAGGAAGCAGTGAATACTATAGTTAAGAGTATACATTCAGTCTTAGAAAAAACTACACCAGAGGTCTCAGCAGATATATATGATAAAGGAATTATCATGACTGGCGGTGGAGCTTTATTAAATGGATTAGATATGATTATTCAAGAATCAACTAAGATACCTGCTCATATTGCAGAGAATGCAGTTTCATGTGTAGCTTTAGGCACTGGAAAGGTTTTAGACTATCTAGATAAGTTAGACATGGCATATGGTGAAGATGCTACATTATAAATAAAGGTGTGCTAAATTAAGCACACCTTTATTTTAATGATGGCATCCAGCAGAGCAGCCTGACCCCTTTGAACTGCATCCTGAACACCCAGAACCGCAGCCACCAGATTTGCCAGAACAACCTGTGTCCTCTTTTAAGGGAATAGATTTAATCATAAAACCATTATTTCTATAAACCAATTGAACTTCTTTAACCTTTTCTGTTAAAGCTTTAGGATATATTATATTTAGGTCTTCTATAGTATCTTTCATTTCTTCATTAGATTTTTTATTCAAATTATCTAAATAAATGCCTACCTTAGGATTACAGCAGCTAGATTCCATAGAAAACTTTACACAGTCAAATTGGTCATCATTTTTCAATATATTTAAAATTTTATTATAAGCTTGTTCTGATATTTTAATCTTTAATTTATCCATAAAAATCACTCCTTTTAAGATAATGTTGAATTAGAAGTAGGAGATTTGTTAATTAGTATTTATTATATAACAAATACAATACTATTCTAACTTTTGTGGGCTGTCAATTGGAAATAGATGAAAAACTTAGCGTTTAAGTGTTATATGTAGGAAATATAGTAATATTCAGAAAATACGGGCAAGATTAATTGGAAATGTTTTTGCAGAAATAAATTATTTTGGATATACTTAAGTTGGTTACATGAGTAACTAACCAACTAAGTGTTGTTTTTAAAATTGATAAAGAATTATTAAAAATTAAATGAATTTTAGGAGGAAAATTTTATGTGTAAAGAAGTTTGGAACAATTATAAGAAAGGTTTCAAATTTTTACTACCATTTATTTTAGTGAAGGTATTGTTTGAAAGTACTAGACTTAATTTAGAATTTGACAAATATGATTTCTTTGGAAAAGGAGGAAACTTACTAAAAAATCTCTCAGTTTCCAAGCAAATAATAATAAATGAGGCAATACCGATTTTATTTTATATATTTATAGGATCATTATTTTACTCATTTTTAATGGTGGTTATAAAAGCTTTACTAAATAAAAAGGATATAAATTATAAGGAAAATTTCAAAGAAAGCCTGGGCTTTTATTTAAGATATTTGGGGTTAAATATAATTATTTCTGCTATATCAACAGGGCTAATTGTTTTAGGATTTTGGGGAATATTGATACCATTTATGGTTATTTTATTAATACTTTTTAACGTGTTATTAATTCCATGTGATGCGTATTTAATATATTACAATACAAGTGTAGGAGAAGCCTTAAAAAAAGGAACGGCATTGGGTAAAAAGCATTTTGGAGAATTATTATTATTAGGCATTACGGTAAGTATTATCCTAGCTATCATAGGAGGAGTAATGGCACTAGCAAATATAAGTCCTAAAATTAATCCAATAGGCTCTGTATTGATGAATTTTGCATCAGCAAGTATCGGGATTTATTTATATATGTTCACCATGACTATTTGTAAAAAAGAAGAAAAAGTAGAAGAAAAAATAATAGAATGTTAATTTATTAAAATTATGGGATGGGTAGTGAAGATTTGTAATTTCTATTATGAATTTTCATCGTCCATCCCATTAAATATATATCAGTAGTTTATTGGGGGTAACGAAAATTATGAATAAGCTAATATACATGTTTAAAAGGGATTTAGGTATATATGCTATTATTGTTTTTACATTTATAAAAGATTATTTGCCAACATCAAATATTTTTGTACTTGTACTGGCAGCAATACTAATGGTAATCCTAATAGTAATTATATTTTCAAGGACATATAGTGAATTTAATATATTATTGTTATTTCAAATTTCTAGAAAAGAGTACTATATAAGCACTGTAATATATAATTTTTTATTCTCAGCTATAATATCATTGATATTGGCTTTAATAAAAATAAATTTTAATGGTGTACCTCAAAATGACCATAAAATGTTTTTATTTTACTTTACATTAGCTTTAGTATTTTTAAGTGCTAAATTATTTGATGAACTTTTTAAACAAAGTGATTATACAGCAGTAAGGTATGTAGTAGTTGTTGTATATTACTTAATATTTTCTAATGTATACTCTCCTGTCTTTTTTAATGATGATTTTAAATTAAGTCAGTATTATATCATTTGTAGCATAATTATAGCCTTTAACTATATAACAAGTTATTTTGTTCATAAAAGTGTTGAAGTTAAAATTATGGGAGAGGCAGAACAGTAAGCTATGAAATTAGTTAATAAAGGCATTTCTATAGGTTAAGGAGGCGAAGTTTTGATAAATAAGTTAATATACATGCTTAAAAAGGATAGGAGATTTTACATTATTTTATTTGCAATATATTTGGTAGAAATATTTGGAGGAAACTTAATATATCAAATGCGAGAATTTATTGTGGGTACGATAATAGCAACTACGATAATTATCCCTATATTAAGGAAAGTTGGAAGATTGGATGAGTTTTTATTGTTGGGCATTACTAGAAAACATAATTATATACTAACTGTAATATATGATTTTTTATTTTCAGCTTTGGCATCAGTGGCAATAACTTTAGCAAAAATACAAGTTGATGGTATACCTGAAAGTTACTTTAACTATATATTTTTATTTTATATTATAGTCACTTTAGTAATTTCTAGCACATCTTCATTTAATCAAATCTTTGGTCATAGTGATTATTCAGCAGTAAGGATTATAGTTTTTATTGTGTATGTATTGATATATTTCACAACATATTCCAAAGGCTTTTCTGCTGAAAATTTTACAAACTTTAATAAGAATTTGGTGAGTGATGAGGATATTAAGTTAAAAGAATATTATATAACCTGCCTTATAATTATAGGATTTAACTATATAACAAGTTATTTGGTTCATAAAAATGTTCAAATTAAAGCCATAGATCAGACAGAGTAGTAGATTGCGAAATTGAAATAATTAACTAATAGGGTGGTGAAATATTTTGCTTATTAATCCTAATGATATAAAGCCCATATATATGCAAATTGCAGATGGGATAGAAGATGACATTTTAAGAGGAATTATAGAGGAAGAAACACAGGTAATGTCCACAACGGAGTTTGCTCAAGTTTATGGTATAAATCCAGCCACCACAAGAAAGGCAATGAACATATTAGTAGATAAAGGCATTTTGTATAAAAGAAGAGGCCTTGGCATGTTTGCAACTCTTGGAGCAAGGGAAAAGATTAAAACATGGAAAAGGCAGGAGTTTTTAAATAATAAGTTGAAGAGTATTATAGAAGAGGGTAAAAGCATAGGTATTTCTGCTGAAGATATAATAATTTGGCTAAATAAGCTAAAGAACTAGGGCAAGGAGGGAGAGCTTTGATAAATAAGTTAGTATATATGTTTAAAAGGAGCAGTAGGTTTTATATTGTTTTATTTATAATATCTATATTAGAAATATTTCAAGGCCATTCAATAGATGGATTGCTAGGAATTATAATAGGTATGTCGGAATGGATTATTTTATATAAATTGATAGCAAATAGAAATAGAGGAATGAATGTTTTTTTAGGCTTTGGTGGAACAAGAACAGAATTCTATACACTGACTGTAATATATGATTTTTTAATGTCAACTATAATATCAATGGTAATAGCTTTCACAAGAGTAAAAAATAATAATATAGATAAAAATTATTTTATTTATGTATTTTTATTTTATCTTGTGGCTGTTTTGGTATTTTTTAGTACCCTGGCATTTAGTCAAATTTTCAGGCATACCGATTATTTAATGGTGAGATTTGGGATGTTGTTTTTCTATGCATTTATATTTATTGCAAGATACTCTGTAAGTCTTGTTACTGATAATTTTACAAATTTCAACGAGGAGTTAATTTCCTATCCCAATTTTACATTAAAAGAGTTTTATATAATGTTCCTTATAATTATAGGATTTAACTATATAACAAGTTATTTAGTTAATAAAAGTACTGAAATTAAAATTAAGGGGGAATTAGAGTAGTGAGTTATGCAATTGAAATAAGTAATTTAAAAAAAAGGTTTTGGAACAAACAGGTTTTTGAAGATTTAAATTTAAATATAGAGGAAAATAAAATATATTGTTTGGCAGGGAGAAATGGTGCTGGAAAAACCACTTTGTTAAGGTGTATTGCATCTCAGTATATAAAAACAGGGGGAAGTATAAAGGCCTTTGGAGAAGAGGTATTTGAAAATAAAAATGCTTTAAGTAAAATATATCTTTGCCAAGAAAATGCTTTGCCGGCAGACATGACAGGAAGGGAAATATTAAATGCAGCTAAGGTGTTTTTAAAATATTGGGATGAAGAATTTAAAGAAAGACTCATAAAAAAATTTAATGTGGAGCTTCACAAGACCTATGGGGACCTTTCTAAAGGAACGAAATCTTGTTTGAATATAATAGTAGCATTGGCAAGCAGAGCACCAATCACCATATATGATGAAGCATATGCAGGACTAGATCCATTAAATAGAGAACTATTTTATGAAGTGCTTTTAAAGGATTATGATGAAAATCCAAGAACGATAATTTTTTCAACTCATTATATAGAAGAAATAGAAAGCTTGTTTGAAAAAATTATATTTATGAATAATGGAAAAATATTATTTAATGAAGATATGAATGTAATTGATGAAAAGGCTTTTTATATAACTGGAAGAGAAGAAGAATTAGAAGATGTTTTAAGAAATGCAAAAGTGATATGTAAAGAAAAAGTAGGTTCCCTTATAAGAGCAGGTATATATGATAGCATAAGCTATGAAGAAAAAGTAGAGCTTCAAAATAAAGGACTTACTCTAGAAAAAATGCCTATTCAAAAGTTATTTGTAAATGTACTAAAGGAAGGTGGGGGAATTGAGTGATTTTAAGGAAAAGTTAAAGTTTATTATGGACAGTTCAATGATGCTTACTATTTTAGTAGGTGCAGTGCTGTCATTTCCAATTATGGGTGTTAGTGTAAAGAGCAGGGCAATGAATATAGGTGCCTATTCTTATATTTATATACCATTACTATTGTTTCAAGCATACTACAATAGATATGCATACATGAGGAATTTTTCGGTAACAAGGGATGAATATTTTAAAATTGGTCAAATTTTAAATGCAATAATTTCTTTATCAGTTTGGTGTATATTTTTGATAATGGTTTTTATAATGAATGAAAAAGTTAATATTTCAACTATGTTTTCAACTTTGATTAAAATTGCTTTTTTCACAACTCTAAGCAATACCTTAAGTCTTTTAGTGTTAAATAGTCCATTTATTGCTTTTATAGGTTTTGGAGGTATATTTGCAATAAGGTATGTGTCTGAAACCTTTTATTTTACCATAACCAATACAATGACAAATATTATCTTTATAATTTTAACTATATTATGCAGTGTAATTTCTAGATATATATTTAGAAATATAGATTTTAAGCTAAAGTAAATTAACTAAAAAAATAGGGTATTTTAAGCTGGATAAAAGGGATATTTTCAATTAATTTACAAGTGTAATTTCAGCAATATTTTTCGACAATAAATTATAAATGGAAATAAAAAAAATAAGCCCTTTAGGCTTATTTTTTTTATTTATCTGTTTTTAATTCTTCAAGACAAGCTTGACAGATGTTTTTACCTTTGTAGTTTATAACATCTTTAGCATTTCCGCAGAATATACAAGATGGGCTGTACTTCTTAAGTATTATCTGCTCTCCGTCAACGAAGATTTCCAACGAATCCTTAATTTCTATATCTAATGTTCTCCTAAGTTCTATAGGAATAACAATTCTTCCTAACTCATCAACTCTTCTAACTATACCAGTAGATTTCATAACACGGTTCCTCCTAAAACAATATTCGACTTTTATTAATTAAATAATAACAGTAATAACATAAATAGTCAATACATTTTTGCAAGTTTAAATAACATTAATAAAACTACTTATGCTTTTGTATAGAACTGAGAATAACGCAGTTATTTTAATATTATTAGTAAATTTTAATTTTTAATTTATAGAACATAATTTTTGTGGCATAATAATTAGTACGAAGTAATATTTGGTAATTTTTATTAAGGAGGAAAGTTATGAATTTAGAATTAAATAAAGAATACAGTGGATTTAAACTTTTAGAAAAAAATCATGTTAAGGAATTAAACTCAGATGCTTTTATATTCGAACACCTAAAAACTGGGGCAAAGCTTTTAAAACTTGTAAATGACGAAGATAATAGGGTGTTTTCAATATCTTTTAGAACTCCTCCAGAAAATAGTACTGGTGTTGCACACATACTTGAGCACTCAGTTCTTTGTGGTTCAAGAAAATTCCCAGTAAAGGAGCCTTTTGTGGAACTTATAAAGGGTTCTCTAAATACATTTTTAAATGCAATGACCTTTGCAGATAAAACTATGTATCCTGTAGCTAGTAGAAATGAAAAAGATTTCTTTAATCTTATGGATGTGTACTTAGATGCAGTGCTTTATCCAAATATATATAAATATCCAGAAATATTTATGCAAGAAGGTTGGCATTATGAGCTTAAAGATAAAAATGATCCATTAACTTATAAAGGTGTAGTTTACAACGAAATGAAGGGAGCTTTCTCATCACCAGAATCAGTGCTTATGAGAAAGATATCTCAATCTCTTTTCCCAGATACAACTTATGGAGTGGAGTCTGGAGGAGATCCTGAATTTATACCGGATTTATCCTATGAAGAGTTTATAGATTTTCATAAGAAATATTATCATCCTTCAAATAGCTATATATATTTATATGGTAATGGAGATACATTAAAAGAGTTAGCTTTTATTAATGATAATTATTTAAAAGAATTTGACAAAATAGAAATCCACTCTGAAATTAAAGAGCAAAAGCCTTTTGAATCCATGCAGGAAATGAAAGTGGAGTATCCTATATCCGTAAACGAAAAAGAAGAAGATAAATCGTATATGAGTTTGAATTTTGTGGTAGGAAAAGTTGTAGATAAGGAATTGTACTTAGCCTTTGATATTTTAGAGCATCTTTTATTAGATACTCCTGCAGCACCGCTTAAAAAGGCTCTTATAGATGCTAATTTAGGTAAGGATGTATTTGGAGTATTTGACAGCAGCATACTTCAGCCTAGCTTTAGTATTGTAGTTAAGAATTCTAGTGAAAACCAAAAAGAGAGATTTAAAGAAGTAGTATTTAACACTTTAAGAGAGTTGGTTAATAATGGTATAAATAAAAAGCTTATAGAGTCTTCCATAAACATTAAAGAATTTAGACTTAGAGAAGCAGAGTATCATGGATATCCTAAGGGCCTTGTGTATGGAATAAAGGCTATGGACAGTTGGCTTTATGATAAAGATCCATTAATGCATTTAGCTTATGAACCTCAATTAAATAAAGTAAAAGAAGCATTAACTACCAATTACTTTGAAAAGATTATAGAAAAGTATATATTAAATAACTCTCATAGTTCCATTTTAATATTAAATCCTAAAAAGGGCATGGCAGAAACTGTAGAAGAGGAAATAAAAAGAGAGCTTAAGGAATATAAAGATAGTTTAAGTGAAAGTGAATTAAATAAAATAATAGAGCAAACTAATAGATTAGAGGAAAGACAAACTTCAGAGGATAATCAAGAGGACTTGAAAAAGTTACCACTACTATCCATAGAAGATATAAATAAGAACTCGGAAAGGCTTCCATTGGTAGAAGAAACTTACAAGGATATTAAAGTTCTGAAACATCCTTTATTTACCAATAAGATAGCATATATGAATTTTTATTTTAATAGTAAGGCAGTTAAACAAGAATTTATACCTTATATAGGAATTTTATGTGCAGTACTTGGAAAAGTAGGTACAGAAAATTATAGCTATGAAGACTTATCAAATGAAGTAAATATACACACTGGAGGAATAAGTTATGGTTCAATACCTTATTATGATAATAATAATATAGATAACTTTATTCCTATGCTTAAAGTTAGATCTAAGGCTCTTGTAAGTAAGCTTCCTGAATTATTTAATTTACTAAAGGAACAAATAGTAACTAGTAAATTTGATGACTATAAGAGACTTAAAGAAATTATACAGGAGTATAAATCTAGAGTGGAAATGTCCTTGTTTGATGCGGGACATATGGTAGCAGCAGGTAGAGTAGCTTCTTATTTTTCTCAAAGTGCAGCTTATTCAGAATTTATTTCTGGGCTTAATTTCTATCATTTCCTAGTTGACTTAGATAATAACTTTGAAAGCAAAAAAGAAGAAATAGTAAGCACTTTAAAGGAAATAAGTAAATTAGTATTTAATAAAAATAATCTTTTAATAAGTATAACTCTAGAGGAAGAGGATTATGATAAGTTTACTGAAAGCTTACCATTATTATATGATTCACTAAATGATGAAAAAGTTAATTATAATGAATATAAATTTGAAACTGCTGCTAAAAATGAAGGGCTTATGACTTCAGGAAAAGTTCAATATAATTCTAAGGGATTTAACTTTAGAAAACTTGGATATGAGTATACAGGAATACTTCAAGTATTAAAGACTATAACAAGCTTTGATTATCTATGGAATAGAGTAAGGGTTCAAGGTGGAGCTTATGGATGCTTTGGAGGCTTTAATAGAAATGGAAATATGTACTTTACATCCTATAGAGATCCTAATCTTAAAAACACATTAGATGTTTATGATAATGTAGTAAATTACGTAAAGAATTTTGAGGCAGACGAAAGAGAAATGACAAAATATATAATAGGAACCATAAGTAACTTAGATAATCCACTTAGTGCATCCATGAAAGCTGACAAAGCTGTAGCTAATTATTTAAGCAAGGTGATTTTTGAAGATGTTCAAAAGGAAAGAGATCAAATATTAAATGCTTCAGTAGATAAGATAAAGGGCTTATCAAAACTTCTTGAAGATTGTATGGAAAAAAATTATATATGTGTATTTGGAAGCGAAGAAAAGATAAAAGAAAATAAGGAAATATTCAATAAAATAATGAATGTATTTGAGTAAGATAAAAGGAGAAGTTTGTATGTGCAAACTTCTCTTTTTACCTTTAAGATTATGATGAAAAATAATTTAACATATATTTCTTATTTACCCTTTATTTTTCTACAGACTATACGAAAATATTTGTATTAAATGCAAAACTAAAAAGGGGGAGAATTATATGTCCATAAAAAAGAAAATACCTTTATTGATAACAATTATAGTTATAGTTCTGGTATCTGTAATAACTATAGTCAATGAAGTTAGCTATAATTCTATATTAAATAAAAAAACATTAAGTGAAATGGAAGGCGTAGGTAAACGTGCAGGAGAGACTATAAGTGCCTCAATTGAAAAAGAACAACTAGCTGTTAGAATTATTTCAGAAAAAAATGTGGTTAGAGATTTACTTAAAACAGTTCAAGGCTCTACAAATAACGAGGATTTTATCAAAAAGCAGCAGTCAATGAATACAACATTAGTTGATTATGTAAATCAAACTAAAAATGTTGAACATGTATTTTTAGTAGATACAAAAGGTAATATAGTGTCAGATAGTGACAAAAATTATCTTGGGAAAAATTTAAATGATAGATCTTATAACAACACAAGCCTAGAGGGCAAGGCATCTATAAGTGAGGTGCTTTTATCAAAGGTAACTCAAAACCCTATCGTTGTATTTACTAATCCAGTTAAAGTGAATAATCAGATAGTAGGATATGTGGGAGTAGCAGTACATGGAAACAGCCTATCTAAATACTTAGGAAATGTGAAAATTGGTGATAATAAGTCAAGCTATGCTTTTCTAATTGATGATAAAGCAACTATGATTTATCATCCGACTAAAGAAAAAATAGGAAAATCAAGTGAGGTTCCAGATATAAAGGCTATTGCAAATAGGATAGCTAAAGGCGAAAATCTAAAGGGGGAGGCTATAGAGTATAATTACAATAATACAGATAAAATGGCATACTATACAGTAATTCCTGATGCTAAATGGGTTCTTGTTACATCAGTAACTACAGATGAAGTATTCAAACCAGTAAAAACACTAACCTATGTTATAATAGGAATATCAATTGTAGTTGGATTATTGGCAATTGGAGTAGGATACTTATTTTCTTTAAAGATTTCAAAGCCTATTATAGAAGTAGCAGAAGTTATTGATAGAACAGCCAAGCTAGATTTATCTTATGATAATAGTCTTGAACGATTCTACAAGTATAAGGATGAAGTAGGTACAATTTTCAATTCAATAGCACATATGAGAACAGTTTTAAGAGAAATGGTTGAAAATTTGAGTTCTGCCTCTCAGATTATAAATTCAAATGCATTAATAGTTGAAAATTTAACTGCTGAATTAAAAATCTATGCTGAAGAAACAGCACTTGAGAGCCAAAACCTTTCTGCTGGTATGGAGGAAAATGCTGCTACTGTTGAAGAAGTATCTGCTTCTTCAGATGAAATGGGTAACGCAGTAAATTCTATGGCTGAGAGAGCAACAAATGGGTCTGCTAATGCAAATGAAATCGCCAAAAGAGCAAAGGGGTTAAAGAAATCTGCTGTTGAAGCTAGTGGGAAAGCAAATGAAATATATCATCTAGTTAAAAATGATTTGGAAAAAGCTATTGAAAACTCTAAGTCTATTGAGAAAATAAATTCATTAGCAGCATCTATACTTGATATTACAGATCAGACAAATTTATTAGCACTTAATGCAGCTATAGAGGCAGCAAGAGCAGGGGAAGCTGGTAGAGGTTTTGCAGTAGTTGCCAATGAGGTTCGTAATTTGGCTGAGGAGTCTGCATCAACTGCTGAAAATATTCAAAATATAGTTCATCAGGTTATAGCTTCTGTAGAAGACTTATCTGATAATTCATCAAAGCTTCTTAAGTTTATAGATGAAAATGTATTAAAAGATTATCAAAAGCTAATGGAGACTGGTGAACAATATAATGAAGATGCGGATTCAGTAAATGGATTTATGCTTGAATTTAGCGCTTTGGCTGAGGAGTTAACTTCATCTATTGATGGAATAGTAGATGCGGTAGGACAAGTGGCTGGTACTGTAAGTGATGGTGCTAAAGGAGTTACTGAAATATCAAGTAAAGCCATTAATATAAATGAAAAGTTAGAAGGCATAAAAGAAAGCGCTGAAGTGAACAAAGAAAGCGCTGAACAATTAGTACAAATTATATCAAAATTTAATCTTTAACTATAACAAAGGAGCTCTAATTATGAGCTCCTTTGTTCAGGAAAAAGTTTCCTGAATATTCATAAATTTTTTTTTGAATTATGGTAAAATTATAGTATAAGTCATAATTATTAGAGGTGGATAGATGAGGAGTATTGAGTTTAATATTAAGGACGTTGATGGTGTAGAAATTCATGTGTACAAATGGAAAACAGAAGGTACTCCAAAGGCAGTAGTGCAAATTGCTCATGGGATGGGGGAGCATTCGGGGAGATATGAATATTTTGCACAAAAACTTATAGAAAATGGTTATGCAGTTTATATAAATGATCATAGAGGGCATGGGAAAACAGCAAAAAATAAAGATGATTTAGGATATATAGGAGATACGGATGGCTTCAACTGGATGATAAAAGACATGTATGAAGTAACCTTAATTGCAAAAAAGGATTATAAGGATGTACCAATATTTCTCCTGGGCCATAGTATGGGTTCCTTTTTAACGCAAAAATATATAGCTCTTTATGGAAAAGAACTTAAGGGAGCTTTACTTTCAGGGACAAACGGAAAGCAAGGACAAAAATTAAAGATGGGTATGGCTCTTGCAAAACTTGAGGTATCTATGAAAGGGCCGCGTAATAAGGGAAAAAGCTTAAATAATTTAATATTTAAGGGATATAACTCAAAGTTTGAACCAGAAAGAACACTATTTGATTGGCTCACTTCTGATAAAGGTGAAGTGGATAAATATATAACAGATGAATACTGTGGGCATGCCTTTACATCCTCATTTTTTTATTATTTCTTTAAAGGTCTTGATGAACTAAGCAAACCTCATGTTTTAAATAATATTCCAAGAGAGCTTCCTATATACATCTTTTCAGGTTCTGAAGATCCTGTAGGAGAAGAGGGAAAAGGCGTAACAAACTTATATAATACCTATAAAAAAATAGGAATACAGGATGTAACTTGCAAAATTTATCAAGGTGGAAGACATGAAATGTTAAATGAAGTAAATAAAAATGAAGTGATAAGTGATATTATAACATGGATGGAGCATAGAATTCATGATTAAGGTAATGGAATATAAATAATGTTGATTTTTATTATCTATCATTAGAGCAATCCTTAGAGTTTTTAATAAACAAGCGGCTAAGACTTTAAAACTTATGAACCGTTTTAAGCAGTTCATAAGTTTTAGTATCTGCCACTTGTGAAATTAGAAGCTCTTAAATTGCCTATTAGGACTAAATATAAAAAATCAACATTATTTACTTCACGATATATTTCATTGCAAGCTCCACAGGGTTATATGAGAGTTTAGCCTTTCTAAGACCTTCTATACCTAAATCCTGCTCTCTATTTACATAGGTTACGCTTATTAGGTATTCTTCAAGAAAGTGTCTATTTACAAAAGCATATAATCCACGAACATCAGCATCTGCTTTTTCTATATGAATTATAGCAGTATCCTCGTTAACTACTTCGCCTATAGTAAAGGCGGAAAGTTTATCATCCACATATACTGCCATTCCTACAAAGTTTATTTTGTCTATGTTTTTTAGAAGATCTTTTATTCCAAAGAGCTCATAAAGCACATATCCTTTACAGTCATTTTTATTACACCATTCTCTTCCAGCCATTAAACAATCATCTACTATATCCTCTGTAATAGGTACTGCTTTATAGTTATATTTTTTTACAAAAGCATTGTAATGATTTTTTTTCCCATGATACTTCTTTCCAGATAATTTAACTAAATCATCTCTTAAATATATATAATCGGCACCATCTCTATCTTCTTCAATTTCTAAAGAATCACCATATACTTCTTTTAAATCATTTATAAAACTTAATTCAGCATCTTTAAATAGGTAATCCATATTATTTTCTTTTTTATATTCTATAAGTGTATCAACTATTTCTTTAAGATCTTTCATTTTATAACCTAATGGTTGCATAAAGTGAGATGAATGGTTGAAATCCACTTTTTTTATAATAAGAACATCATTTATTATACTATAATGTATTTCACATCCTTTTCTCCATAAGAATAAACTTAAAAATGAATATTCAGAGGTAGAAAAATTATAAGGTGTTATATATTTTTCAAATAAATCTTTATCGTCTAAGGTTAATGGTTTAAATTCTAGCATCATAACACTCCTTGTTAATAATTATGTACTATTTTAATGTACTTTATATTTACTGATTATTATATGTTATTGTTTCCATAATGAATACAAAAAATAATAAATGTTAATATGTAATTAATAATCATTATTTATACACATATTAAGTATAGTATAGCTTTAAGAAAGGATAAAGTCAAACTTTATGAATTGTACAGAATAAAAAATACCGCATATCCATTTTAAATAATGCGGTATATAGAATTATTTATTTTGTTAGGCAGCCAATCATTTTGACCAGTGTAAAGGCCTACTAAGTGACATAGGTAACTTTGTTTCACAATCACCCTTTGCCGTATTAATTTGTCCTTGGGTCAGAAATATACTATTAGTAAGGTTAGTTCCACTAAGATCAGCATCTCTTAAATCAGCACCAATGAGATCGGTACCGCTCAAATCCATTCCTCTAAGGTTAGCAGCAATAAGATATGATCCACTTAAGTTTTCACCTCTCAGATTGGTCTTAGTGAGATCTTTTCCAATAAAATCTCGTCCTCGACCAAGAGCCTTTTGGTGTTTTGAAGAAGTCTTTTGAGCAATACGAAATTTATTTCGTACAAGTTCACTGGTTTGTTTAAGAAGAGCATTAACTTTAAAGCGGTGCGATGTAATATCAAGCTTTAAGAGAGAGTCAGCACTTAAAATAGTAAGTTTTTCTGTTTCAATGAGCATGGAGTTAAGCTCCTCTTTAATATTATGAGATGACCCCAATCTAAGTGCTTCTGTTAGATACCAGAGCATTTCATGAATTTGATGCATAATTAGGAAAACCTCGTACATTTGCTGAGCAGTTTCTGGGACTTGCCTCCAATCATGTCCACCATAGGTGGCCTGAGCAACCTTTTGCCCTGCCCCAAAACAGTCATAGGCAATACAACCTTTAAGTCCTAACTTTCTGAGGTCTTTATGGACTCTACAGCGAAAGTTTGATTGTAGATTGATGCAAGGAGTACCAGCATCTTTATTCACAGGGAATCCTTCTGAAGCTGAAAAGTACAGTGCAACACAACAAAAACCAAAGCAGTTCTCACAGTCAGCCCTAAGATTACTGCGATTTATATTAGAAAAAGATAAGTTTTCATCTTTTTTATTTTCACAGGAATAGTTCATATTTATTTTACCTCACATAACAAAGTAGAAAAATTTTTAATTTGATTTTATCATAAATACTATGATTGTTCAATTTCTAAGGATTTGGAATCAGTTTGTTGTTAATAATAGTACAAAAGCAATTGTTTGCTTATTTGAAAGAATTAAATATAACTAATTTGAATTTGATTTAGAAAGGATTTAGAAAACTTTTAGCGAAAAATAAAATTAATGACTATTATATAAGTTAAGAAGAGGTGGGAATGATGATTAAACATATTGTAATGTGGAAATTAAAAGAATTTGCTGATGGCAAAGAGAAACAAGAAAATGCTAAGATAATTAAAACAGGTTTAGAAAATTTAAAAGATAAAATTAATGAACTTAAATTTATAGAGGTTGGGATAAATGTTAATAGCTCACATCAAGCATATGATATTGTTTTATACTCACAGTTTGAAAATATGGAGGATTTAAACATATATCAAAATCATCCTGAACATATAAAAGTTGGAGAATTTATTAAGAAAGTTGTAAATGAAAGAGTAGTAGTAGATTATGAAGTTTAAAGAGTATTAGTATAGATACTTATACTTCAAAGAGGAGAAATTTATGGATAATATAGTTGTTTTAGATGTTAATTTTAATTTTGGATATGGTGAAAATATAATTTATCCTGTGATACTTCAAGATGAAAATGAAATGATTTTAGTAGATTGTGGATATACTGATTTTTTATCGATATTAGAAGAGGCTGCTTGTAAAAAAGATATAGATCTTTCTAAATTGACAAAGATAATTATAACGCACCATGATCACGATCATATGGGGAGTTTAGCTGCAATAAAGCAAAAGTATCCTCATGTTCAAGTTATTGCAAGTGAAAAAGATGCTCCTTATGTGTCTGGTGGATTAAAGTCACTACGCCTTGAGCAAGCAGAACAAACTCAGGTGATGCTGCCGCCAGAACAGCAAGAAGCAGGAAAGGCATTTCAAAATATTTTAAGGTCAATTAAAAATGTAGAAGTAGATATAACTGTAAAAGATGGGGACTATTTTACTTGGTGTGGAGGAATTGAAGTTGTTGAAACCCCAGGACATATGCCAGGACATATTTCTATTTATTTAAAAAAGTTTAAAGTTTTAATTAGTGGAGATGCTTTAGCCATAGAAAATGGAAATCTTGAAATTGCAGCACCACAATTTACTTTAGATATGGTAGAAGCAAAGAGATCTGTTTCAAAACTGCTTAAATATGATATAGAAAAGATAATTTGCTACCATGGTGGAGAGTATCAGGGTAATATATCAGGTGCCTTGCGTAATATAGAAAATATATTTTAGATAATTATAAAAATAAAATCTGGCTAAGTAAAATTAGTTAGGTTTTATTTTTGATAAGTGATAATTAAAATTAGAATAGTTTAATATGACATATAGCTGGCATATTTATATTGTTATCATTAAGCTATTATAAACGAAGGGAGTTTTTCTGCATGAAGGATTTAAAGGAGTCAATGGAGATTATAACATTAAATGAAGAAAATATTGATAGGGACCATATTTGCTGTGCTATATCAGATAAAAAATGTGTTGAGAGTTACCTAAAGAAAAAGGAATGGTTAAAGCAGCAATTTGCAAAAGGATATGTATTTAAGAAGTTTAATGTCAATCATAAGGTTTTTATAGAATACTGTCCTTCCGAAATTGCTTGGACGCCTATCACTGCACCAAACTATATGGTAATTAACTGCTTTTGGGTTGCAGGTCAGTATGCAGGAAAGGGTTATGGCAAAAGGCTTTTAGAGGAATGCATAAAAGACTCTGAGGGCAAGGATGGGATTATAGTTCTTACTAGCAATAAAAAGAAACCATATATGTCAGATAAAAAGTTTTTCTTAAAGCACGGATTTGAAGTTTGTGATACCGCTCCTCCATACTTTGAGCTATTAGTTTATAAAAACAATCCTAATGTTGAAAATCCTATATTTAATAAGTGTGCAAAAGAAAATATATGCAGCAATAAAAGTGGATTAACGGTATATTATTCAAATCTTTGCCCTTTTACTGAGTACTACACTAATACAGTCATAAAAGAATTGGCAATGAGAGAAGGCATTGCATTAGAGATTATTAAAATTAATAATAGGGAACAAGTAAAGAGTCTTCCATCAGCCTTTAGTATTTACAGCGTATTTTACAATGGTAAGTTTATTACTCATGAAATTTTAAGTGAAGCAAAATTTAATAAAATTATAGATGGTATAAAGATGGGAATATATTAATTCTTGTCGGTTGCCGTGAGCTATCAGGCAAAAGGCTATATAGAAGGGAAGTGGAGAATTAGTAGATTTATGTATTGTTATACACTTTTCTACTAAAAATGAAATATGGATGGAATAAATTATTATATTATTATAAATATAGTAGCAAGCTGTTTCTTATTAATTAGCTTATATGAAAAGATTTATGCAGGTGAATTTATTATCGAAACAAGAAAAAGAATTTCTTCGATAATATATATTATAGGACTAGTAGTATGGAGTTATGTAGCAATAAGGAATTTAATAGATTATATAACAGGTAAGAGTATTGATGTCCAAGAAATTTTGCAAATCACTATTCAAATACAGATATGTATTCTCTGGATTTTAATGCTATTACCATCGGAAATCACTAAAGATGATATGTATTCAGATGAGTCAATACTTTCTTATTTCGCTAAATCAAAAAGAATTAAAAATTATTTGTGGATATCTGATAATATAGTTCAATTTGAAATTTTTACAAGAAAAAATAGCATTATTACCACAGAATTAGAAGTAAACCTAGAGAAAAGAGAAGAAGTAGATGAATTTTTAAAGAAAAATATAAAAAAGATAGATGAAACGACCAATAAAAAAAGAATTTTTAAGTTAAGAATAGTAATTCTAGTAATTGCTATTATAATGGCTATGGGACATATAAGTTTAATTAAAGCAATAAGCCATATATGACAAAAGAAATAAAGTTAGAAGAAGATGAAGCTATAGCTATACTTAAAAAAACATGGAAACCTTTAATAGAAATTGAAAAAGAAAATATAAAATCTCCAAAGTATAAAGAGTTAAGTAAAGAAGGTAATGTAGTAGAAGAGCTTATAATTGAAGAATCAGGTAAGTTGGATGAAGGTGGACCTTTATCTCATTTCAAAAGAACTAGTACTTTTATAAAAAAGGACGATGGCAATTGGATATTGGATAGAATAAGTGGTTTGCAAAGTATTGGATGATAATAAGGTTGAATAAAAAAGGGGAATATTTATGGGTTACAATGTTAAAGTAAATGATAATTTGAAAAGGTCTGTTATGCTTGGTTCATTTGCATTTGGTATTATTTCATTTATTTTGCCTATATACAGTAAGAGGATTGGAGGAACTGCAATAACTATTGGAGGCTTATTTTCCATATTCAGTATTGTGACTTTAATATTAAGGCCATTGATAGGAAAAGGAATAGACAGATATGGAAGAAAGAATTTTTTTACTGCTTCATTTTTATTTTATGCAATTTCTATGGGTTTGTATTCTTACTCAACTAATATTATCATGTTATATGTTAGTAGATTTATTCAAGCTGTAGGCTCTTCATTTATGTGGATTTCTGCTTATTCCATAGCAGTGGATATTGCTGATAATGAAAAAAGAGGAAGTGCAATTGGTCAAATAGATGGTGCCCATGCAAAGGGAGCATTATATGGTAGTATAATAGGTTTTAGTGTAATAAGCAATTTTACTCTTATAAGTGGATGGAGCTTTTTATTTAAAGGATATGCAGTATTATCCATAATAGCAGGATATATTGTATACAAATACATTCCTGAAACGAGAACAGTAAACAATGAAAAAAATATAGGGCATAAAGTTGCATTAAATAGTGACTTTTTTAAGCTGTTAATTATAACTTTTATAAGTTCGATGTCATCTTCTATGATAACTCCACTTCTTATGGTTTATCTTCAAGATAAATTTACCACAGACATCGGGATATTAGCAACTGCATTTATTCCAGCCGCTCTTATATATGCTTTTTTACCATCAAAACTAGGTGAGTTTAGTGACAAAGTCGGCAGAATAATTCCCATGATTATAGGATTAACTGGTGCAGGCATAGTTTCTTTTGGATTTACAAATCTTTCAAGTATTAAAGTATTAATTGTACTTTGGATGTTAGAATCGATAGGAATGGTTATGGCTTCACCAGCTCAAGAAGCTTTAGTTGCAGACATAGCTGGAGAAGATACTCTTGGCTCTACTTATGGTATATACTTATTAGTAACAAGTTTGGGAGCAGCTATTGGCCCCTTATTTGGAGGATGGGTATATGAATCTTTTGGACATGCAACTCCATTTTATATAAATGGGAGTATATTATTAATTGATGCTGTTTTAGTAATGCTACTGTTTAAAAATTATAAAATAGGGGGGAATAAACTATAATGGATAACAATATCTCATGGTATGTAGAAAAACAAGTTGATAGGACAATAGATAATTTAAGAAAGCATAATATGGCGGGATATTTTGTTAAGGATGATGTAGAACTGATAGAGCTTTTAAAAGAAATTATAGCTGAAAATTCTGTAGTAGGTGTTGGTGATTCTATGACACTATTTGAAACAGGAGTTATAGATTTTCTTCGTAAAGGAAATTATAAATTTTTAGATAAATATAAAGGAAATATAACAAGTGAAGAAAAGAAGCAAATTTACATACAAAACTTTTCTTCGGATACTTTTATGTGCAGTACAAACGCTCTAACTGAAAATGGAGAGCTTTACAATATTGATGGTAATGGAAGTAGAGTTGCGCCAATGATTTATGGCCCTAAACAGGTTGTTTTAGTAGCTGGAATAAATAAAATTGTTAGGGATTTAAAAGAAGCAGAAAAAAGAGTTAGAAATTATTCAGCTCCAATTGACGCAAAAAGATTAAATAAAAATACTCCATGTACTACTTTGGGATACTGTGTAGACTGCAAAAGTCCTAATAGAATATGTAACGATTTTTCAATTATCACAGGACAATTTGTCAAAGACAGGATAAAGGTAATTATTGTAGGAAAAGAGTTAGGTTATTAGTTATTATTATATACAATTTAAAACTAATCAATCCTACATAACTGTGCATGAAATGTCGGATAGATACATTTGATTTTTGATATTCTATTGATGAAAGGGAGGTCATGTAAATGGATTTGCTTAAACAAATGAATGAAGCATTAAACTATATTGAGGAGAATCTTACCGAAGAAATTGATTTTAAAGAAGTGGCGAGGCTGGCTGTTTGCTCGGAATATCATTTTAAAAGAATGTTTTCTTTCCTTGCAGGTATTACACTTTCGGAATATATCCGCCGCAGACGTCTAACTCTTGCAGCGTTTGAACTTAGTAATAATAACATGAGAGTAATGGATATTGCAGTTAAATATGGATACAGCTCGGCAGATTCTTTTACTAGAGCTTTTCAAGGCTTGCATGGGATAACACCATCGGAAGCCAGAAATAATGGTCAATCATTAAAGGCTTATCCACGAATGACCTTTCAATTAACAATTAAGGGAGGAAATGAAATGAAGTATAGAATTGAAGAAAAAGAGGCATTTTCCATAGTTGGTATTACAAAAAGAGTTCCTATAATTTTTAATGGAGTGAATCCAGAGATTGCAGCTATGTGGCAAAGTCTAAATGGTGAAATAATAAGTGACTTTAAGAGCCTTTCTAATGTGGAGCCTTTTGGAATAATCAGTGCGTCAGCGAATTTTTCTGAAAATCGAATGGAGGAAAAAGGAGAGCTTGATCATTATATAGGTGTAGCAACAAATAAAGATTGCCCAGGCAATTTAGCTAAACTTGACGTTTCTGCATCAACATGGGCAGTATTTGAAGCAGTTGGACCATTCCCTGAGACTCTTCAAAATATATGGGGACGCATTTACTCTGAATGGTTTCCGTCTTCAAACTATGAAATAGCAGAAGGACCAGAAATCCTGTGGAATGAACAAAAGGATGTAACTTCCCCGAACTTTAAAAGTGAAATATGGATACCAGTTAGAAAAAGAAAATAATTAATTTTACTTTTAGGTACTAGCTGAAAGGTGTTAGATATTAGGACTAGATGAAATTTTCCCTTGTAAGGTTTCATCCAATCATAGTACCTAGCACCTTTAGTCTACTATATTAAGAGAATTTAGTGACTACTCTTTATTAAAGTATTTCCCATACATTAGTGGTTCGCCTTTTTCCCAAGGTGCATAGTCCTTAGCAAATTCCACTCTTTCTAAATAAGGTGGATGTGAATAGTACCATACTTCAAATAGCTTTCCAGGATAGGGAAGAGCTAGGCTTCCTTCATGAAGTTTTATGGTAGAGGTTATAGTAGCTTCTGTATTTTGAGTAAGCTCTAATTCAAATCTATCAGCTTCAATTTCCATACGTCTAGAAACGGTATTTGTTATTGGGTTACTTAAAAACATATAAAAGTTTAAAACAAGTAATATTAAAGGCAGTGCAGCAATATCAGATATCCTATTGAATCCAAATTTACCTTTAGAAAGCTTAATTATATAAAGCACACTTTTATTGGTTAAGTAAAGTACAAATATAATCAAAACTCCTCCAAGAATTATAGATTTCCACACATGCCCCATTACATAGTGGCCCATTTCATGAGCAAGCACTCCTAGGGTTTCTTCATCACTAAGATTATTTATAGTAGTATCCCATAAGACTATTCTCTTAGATTTCGAAACACCGGTCATGTAAGCATTCATTTCTTTTGTATCTACACTTTTATTTACCTGATATACATCGGTTCCTTCTAAATTTGCCTTCTTTAATTGAACTTCTATCTTTTGCTTTAGATTATTATCTTTAATATCTTCGTATTTATTAAATATAGGATCTATATAAAAAGGAGATACAAAGGTCATAAAAAATATAATGGGAATAGATAAAAATCCCATGTAAAGCCACCAGAGCTTTTCTTTTTTTCGTATAACATAATAAGGGAACCATATAAACAATGCCCCAGTTATAGAAGACAATAAAACACTTTTTAGTGAATCTGTAAGCCATTTCACTAAAGTTTGATTTGATAGTCCAAAACTATGAGGTTGAATAAAACTGCTATAAAATTCCAAAGGTAGCGTTATAAGAAAGTTTATAAGTGTAAATATAATAAAATATACTCCAGATATTATAAAAAATCTGCGAGTTCTTCTCTCTATAAAGTTTCTTATACCCTTTGAAAGGCCAGTTGCTAAGAAAAATATTGGAATTAAAAAGGTAAGTATAAAGCTTATAGTCCATATGTTTAAATTAGATTTTTTATATGCTATTGCTTTATCGCTTACTTGAGGAAGATTAATATCTTTACCATTTACAGTAACGCTATAGGTTACCCCTTTTAAGCTTTCTAAATTTCTATGCTCTGTATAGCGGGCTAATACTATAAATAGTAAAAGAAAAATCACTGCAAAGATTATTGGTTTATATGAGCATTTTTTCAAAAAAACACCTTCTTTTGACAAATTTATATTTGAAAACTGGTACATGAAAAGGTTATAATTATAAAGGTTTAATATAAATATAACAAAATTTAAAGTAAAGATTAATATATTATTTAAGGAGTGATATTATTTGCTGTTAACTAAAGAAAAAACCCATCCCCGCATCATAAGTATTATAGAATATTTTAAATATGATTCGTTATTTTATTTAACAACCATATTTATTTTTATAAAGTCCATACTTTTTTTAGGTGTTATAGCTCATGATAATGTGTCTGGAATAAATATGTTTAAGGCATTTTTTGCACCACCTCCACTTGCAGCATACCTTGCTTTTATAATGATTTTTTTAAGTATTGCATATTTGTTTAGTGGAAGAATTCATGGCTGGGTACTTTTTTTAGTTAATGTGGCTATTACTATATTATTACTATCAGACCTGTGGTATTACAGAGGTTTTGGAAACTTTATTTCTCCGTACATTTTTCAGCAAACATCTAACTTGGATAACTTAACGGATTCTATACTATCTATGGCAAGACCTATAGATATAATATTTTGGTTAGATATATTATATATGCCATATATGCTTATTAAAAATAAAATAGTATATAAATATTATAAGCGAAATATAATGTCATTTTTATGGATAGTGCTTATAAGTATAATATCAATATATTATATCCATTATAATATAGATATAAAAAAGACAGGAAAAGATGGACAGTACTTTTTTTATACTTGCTGGGCTCCTAATCAAACTATGTCCAACTTATCACCTATAGGATATCACATATATGATGGGTATAATTACTATCATGAAGTGAAAAAACCTTTTACTCTGAGTGATAAAGAAAATGACAAAATAAAGGCTTGGTATAAAGATAATAAAGAAAACCTACCTGATAATGAGTATAAGGGAATTTTTAAAGGTAAAAATGTGATATTTTTGCAAGTAGAATCTTTAGAAAACTTTGTAATTGGTAAAAAGGTTAATGGGCAAGAAATTACTCCTAATTTAAATAAAATTTTAAATAATAGCTACTATTTTTCAAATTTTCATGAGCAGGTATACAATGGTACAAGTGTGGATTCAGACCTTCTTTCCAATACTTCAATGCATCCCGTAAGAAAGGGAGCTACATTTTTTAGATTTCCACAAAATACTTATAATTCCTTTCCGAAACTTTTAAAAGAAGAAGGGTATTATACTCAAGCTATACATCCTGATAAGGCTTCTTTTTGGAATTGGAAAAATGGATTAACAGCTGTAGGATTTGATAACTGCATAGATTCTTCTCATTTTAAGTTGGATGAAACTATAGGGCTTGGATTAAGTGATGGAAGTTTTTTAAAACAAACTATACCACTTATAAAAAATGCTAAAAAACCATTTTATACATTTATGGTAACTCTCTCAAGTCATGCACCTTTTGATATTGAATCAAAGTATAGAGAGCTTAAAATTGATAAAGGACTTGATGAAACAAAGCTTGGAGGATACTTCCAAAGTATACACTATACAGATAAGCATATAGGAGTTTTCATGGATAACTTAAAGAAAGAGGGTCTTTTAGAGGATACAGTTGTTGTTATATATGGAGATCACGGCGGAATTCATAAGTACTATGAAAGTGAACTTAAGGATATAAAACCTCAAGAAGACTGGTGGATGAAAAATAACTGGGAAATTCCTCTTATCATATATAATAAGGATATAAGCCATAAGGAATTCACAGTAAATGGTGGTCAAATAGACACTATGCCAACTGTAGCTTATATGATGGGAATAGATAAAGAAAAATTTGAAAATACTGCAATGGGAAGAATACTTGTAAATACAAAAGAAGATTTTACAGTACTTTCAGATAGAACTTATATAGGAGATAAGAGTAATAAAAATCATGTAGAACATAGTATACTAAGTATAGATATTTCAGATATGATGATTAGAAGTAATTACTTTAATAAATAGGGGAGATGTGAATATGGAAGAAAAATTATGGGGAAAGCTTGAGGCTTTAGAAAAAAGTGATAAAACTTTAAAAGAAGTACTTCCACAGGGCTTTGAAAACATGATAAAGGTTTATATATTTAATAATCGTGACAATATAATAGGTTTTTTAAAGGGTATAGTAAATAACCCTAACTTTAAAAAGAAGATATCAGAGGAAATAGTAAAGTTTACATCAAATATGAATCCAATGATGGCAAAGTTTATAAATGTGGATAGTATGCAAACTAAAGTTGTTGAAGGAATAAATGGTTACCTTCAAGATGAGAACAATGTATATAAGATAATGGAACTTGTAAATGAAGGAATAGACAAGTTTAAAGATAAAAGAGCAGCGGAAGTACTTATGTATATTCCTTATGAAGGAAAGAAAGAACTTGTAAGATGGGTAAGTAAAATAGTAAAGTAGTAAAATAAAGCCTTGAAAATCAAGGCTTTATTTTTGCTTTGGCAGTCTTATATTTTCTAATAAATTTTCCTCATGGTCATATACTTCAATGGTATTCTTTTCTTCATAAAACTTAGCTACCTTAAAGCTTCTATGAAATGCGTCATCCATAGATTGATAAAATATAATATTATTTTCATCTTCTTTTTCTATATGACCTATTGAATAACCAAAGGCACTTATCATCATTTTATGTTCCTGTTTCATTTTAAAGTTCCCCCTTAAATGGCATGTCTACCTAAAGTATAAATTAATTAAAGATTCTATAGAATTTTTAATAGATAAATTATATTAATTTTTTTATACTTTTTCAAGACATATTACAACAGATTAATATGAAATTAGAACAAATATTTTATTTTATAATAATAATTTTAGTATTAAATAATAAGAAAATGAAGAAAATCAAAGAAAATGGACAGGCAATAAGAGATAACAGGATATAAAGGTAATTGACAAAATAGTCAGAAAATTATAAAATGTAATCAGACACCAAACAAAAACTAAAACATAAAAATCTAAAGATAGGAGATGATTCCACCAAAGCAATTAACTTTATTTAGACCTATTATAAAAAGTTTCAAAGAAATCTTTAAGATTGATAGGTAGGTGATGGTGGTATTAAAGGCTCCAATTCCTTTAAATGATTCTCTTAAACCAGTAAATGAAAATTGAATTAGGAGTTTAATAAAAGATTTAAATTTTAATAGATATAAGGGTTCGGCACAAATAGATGGTTCTAGCTGAACAACCTAATCTAAAGTAGTATTATTTAAGGAAAATCTTAAGAAAGGAATGATAAAATTTCAAATAGCTATTGATGGGTGTGGTCAGGAATTGGAAGCTGAAAAATAACCGGTTTGTATATAGTAAGAGAGTATACAAACCGGCTATTTTTTATGTAAAAATAATTAGAAAAATCTTATCTTCATAAAATATATAACTAATAAATGTACTGGATAAAAAGCATAAAAGGCATATTTGTATTTTTTGAATCCTTGTTTTTCATTATAATATCTTATTATTATTAGAGAAAATAATGAAAATAATTGAATTATTCCGCCTAACTCAAAAGAAGCTCCTCCAAGTATCACTGAAATGATATAAAGTGATATTAAAGCTATATTTAAAATTGCTTGAGATTTAATGAGTTTTTTGAAATCTTGGCTATAATAATAAAATAAAAATATAGTGGCAATACCATATGCAAAATAGTCAGTATTAAGTATTGTAGCAATAATGCTTGGAAGTATTATACTTAATTGTTTACCACGTTCATTTTGTTCCTTTTCATATTTATCATAGAAATAAATTGCTATTAATCCAAGAAGTAAAGTGAAAAATATATTTAAGCTTTGAGCTTTAAGTGCAAGATTAAATGGAACTTGAGATATAAGAGCAAAAATACCAAGTCTTTTCATATACCTTATAGGGTCGCTAGTATGTTTATAGCCTAAAGCAATCATCCAAGCAAATAGAGGAAAGGCTAGTCTACCAATTATCCTTAAAAATATATATTGTGGAAATAAAGCAGCTCCTATGTGGTCTATTAGCATGCACAAGCACGCAAGCAATTTAATTTTAAAGTTTGACATAGTAATTCTCCTTGCATGATTTATAGAAACTTATAAAGTGAAAAATAGTTTATTAATTCTTAATAATTTCATAACTACTAGTTAATAATTATTATTTATAATTAATTATATAATATAACTAACAAAAATAGTTTTGTTCAGAGAACCTCCCCCTTTTAATATACACAAAGGTGCTTAAAAAAGCACCTTATTTTTTTATGAAAATAAGATGCTGTAAAGGTATCTATTTATCGTTTTTATTTTTTTTGAATAGATTTTTAATGCTAAATTTCTTAGTGCTTCTTTTGGAAAGATATCTCATTATGAGGACTATAGGAATTATAATTATAAGATATGGTATAAAAGCAATTACTCCTATAATTGAAATCTTTAGTATTTGAATTACATTGTTTATGGAATCTATAAATTTATATTTGATTTTTTCTCCTAAATCACTTCCGGAATTTCCAAGAGAAAGTACATCAACTTCCTGTAAGTTTACATCCACGGTTGAATAATCTATAAGGTTATCAAGTCTCTTTAGTGTTCCAGTAAGGTTTTCGATTTCATAGCGAACAGTTGCAAGTTCTTTTTCTATTTCAAGTACATCCTTTAAGGTTCCTGATTTTTTTAATAGTTCCAATAGTCGTTCCTCTTGAAGTTTAAGTGATTTTAATCTAGCTTCTGTATCAAAATACTGAGAGGTTACATCTTCACCGCTTATGCTGGTGGTTACAACATTTCCTATAACAGATGAGCCAGCCATAAAGGAGTTAAAGTGCTTAGTTGGAATTCTTAAGGAAAAATTAGCGTGTCGCATTTGAGAGTTGTTTATATTTTCTACTCTATTTCCAGATATAGTTGAATTTTCAATATATCCACCTAAAACCTGTACCTTTTCATTAAGAGCAGCTATAGATTTTTGAAATTCCTTTGTTTGAATATCTAAATATCCTCTTTGTATTAATTTTCTTTGAGATAACTTAGACGTATCAATATTTTCTGGAGTGGTGGCAGCTTTAGATTCCTGTTTCATTTTTGAATTCTGACCGCTGGCTATATCAGCCTTAACATTCATTCGACTATAATCCTGAGCTATTTGGTTTCCAGATCTGGATGCCTCTTTTTTTGATCCGCAGGCATTAAAGGAAAGCATGGAAAAGATTATAGTTAACAAAACTAGAAAGAAAGATATTTTCTTTTTCAACAATATTCACTCCCTATAAAATTAGTTAAGAATAGGTTTATTTACTAATGTATACGAGTAAAATAAGAATATAGTCCTTGGCATTTTTAATGCTGAATTAGAAGTATGGAATTTACATCTAGGAAGGTGTTCATTTTACTAAAATACGGGGGTGTTTAAATTTGGCCGCTTATTCAAATAGAAGACGGGACCATATTCATTTTATAAAGCAATACAATATGGAAACTGGTGAATACACTGGTACTCGTATAGTTATATTTATAAAACCTAAGTATAAATCTATACATGATATAGGTGATTTCCAAAAGCATCCTTATAAAAGTCCTAAATCTAAAAATCATAATAAATCTTTATGGAAAGTAATCCATTGTGATATAGGAGAATTAATAAAAAAGGAAATGATAAATGTCAGTGAAGATAATAAGTATATTATGAGACACGTATTATATGAAAACCCTAAAGGAAATATAAAAGAGTATATAAGGGAGTTAATAAGTGAAGAAACTTAATTAGCTATGTAAATTTATTTCACACTATTTTCACATGATTTTCCCACCACTATGATGTATATTGATTTTCAGCAAAGTAGGATAATAATCTTAAATTTAAAATATACATTTGAAAGGGATGAACAAGATAAATATGAAAAAGAAAATGGTGGGAAAAATACGATATGTTGTGCAAGCTTTTAATATTCTCCTTACAGCTATTGGTGTTTTCAGAGGATATCCCGTAGCTAAAGCACTTTTGTTAGGCGTTACTCTTATTATGGGTCCTGTCTTTTGCGGCTGGATCTGCCCTTTTGGTACATTACAAGACTTCTTTGGAATACTAGGAGATAAACTAGGAATAAAAAAACGTACAGTTTCTGAAAGTCTAAATAAAGTTTTAGTATGCTCACGATATGTGTTGTTGATCATTACTATATTTATTAGTGCTGATTTTATTTTTAACTTATTAAGTCTAGATCCTCGTAGCAACCTGTCAGTGGTTCTTACAGGAAATAGTTTGACGGTAATAGGATGGATTGTCCTTGGAATATTTCTTGGAATATCCGTGTTTTTTAAGAGACCATTTTGCAATTATCTATGTATTGAAGGTGCAAAATATGGTGTTTTTAGCGTGTTGAGGACTGTGACTATAATTAGGGATAAAAATTTATGTATTAATTGTAATAAATGCAACAAAGTATGTCCTATGAACATAAATGTATCTTCGTATGGGCAAGTAAGATCTTTGCAGTGTGTTAACTGCATGGAATGTGTTACAGAATGTCCTGTTAGTAACGCATTAACTGTAAGTATAATACCGGTTAAGGGCAAAAAGAGGAAAATGGTCCTTCCCTTAATTATTGCTAGTGCCTTGTCAGTATTTGCATTTATTGTATATAATAATATTAGTTATGACAGTTTAAACATAGGTGTATTATCTAGTAATTTAAGTGATAAATCAACGGTTATTACTGGAGAGAGTACAGTGGAATATGGGGACGCTGTTGGCATAGCTGACGGAGTTTATACAGGAACTGGGAAAGGGTTTAGGGGAGAGATGACTACCGAAGTCACTGTACAAAGTGAACAAATTACCAAGATTGAAGTTACTGAAATGGTAGATGATGCCAAATGGTTTGATAGGGCATATAGTACTGTAGCTTCTGAGATTATTTATTCCCAGACGGCAGATGTGGATTCAGTATCTGGAGCGACTTACTCTTCAATGGGAATAAAAGAAGCTGTTGCCAATGCTTTAATAAATGCAGGTGGGAAGAATGTAGAAGCTATTGTCAATGACTTGCCAGAAGGTGGCCGTTCCCGTGGTGAAAGGCCTGAAGGTGGTCGTTATCATGATAGAAGACCTGACGGAGACCAGTTTAATAGATACTAATATTATTAAGGACGTGAAGGTATGAAAAGGATTTATTTAGTGGAAGATGAAAAGTCACTGAGTCAATTGCTAAGTGCATATTTAATAGAAGCTGGTTATTCAGTAGTTGTTTTCGACAATGGTTTAAAAGCTAAATCTAGAATCAATGAGGAACCAGATCTTTGGATACTAGATATAATGCTTCCAGGTATGGACGGCTACAGTTTAATAAAGGAAATAAAAAGATCTACACCAGATGTACCCGTTATTTTTACATCTGCTAGAAATGCAGAACTTGACAGGGTAGTTGGTCTGGAAATGGGCAGTGATGATTATCTACCTAAACCTTTTTTACCGAGAGAATTAGTTATTCGCGTCAATAGAATTTTAGAACGAAAAAATTCAGCAGTTGCTGAAAATAACTGTTATATTTTGGGAACATATATCTTTGAGCCTTCAAAACGTTCAATTTCTGTAGAAGATGGAATGGTTACACTATCTAACAAAGAATACGATCTTCTTGAGTTTCTTATTAAGTATATTAATCAAGCTGTTAGTCGTAATGATATGATTGATGCAGTTTGGGGGATGGATTATTTCGGTTCAGATAGAGTGGTTGATGATACTATTCGAAGGCTGCGAAAGAAGATGCCTAAACTTTCAATTGAACCAATTTATGGATACGGATATATGTTGAAAGGAGAAGATTTATGATTACAGAAAAGAGAAAAATTCATTCTATGAATTCACGAATTTGGCGTATGGTCATAGGAATTCTTCTTCTTTTCCTCATTTCAATTACTATCATAAATTCTGTTATTCTTAAGAAATCAAAGGAAGATTTTCTTTTTAATCAATTAAAAGAAGCCGCACAAGATAAAAAGAGATTTCAAAGAAGTGATAAAGAAATCACATATATAAATCATTTTTTAATTACGAAATCCGGAGATGATTATGGTATTTTAGCAGATCCTAAGACAGCGAGTCGTTATATGGATAAGGGCAATCGAAGTCATATATTAGAAGCCATTGGTAAAAAAGTCATTGAAGAAAAGATAAACGGATCTTATAGCCTTGGTAAGATTACTTTGGGGAACCAACTGCACTATTATTATGCAGAGTACGGTGATGATTCAGAGGGTATCATGGTATTCATTGCTTCAACTGAAGTTGAGCCGTTAATATCTTTATCATTTATCATTGCTTTTATGATTACTTTAATCATAAGTTTTATAGTGACAAAAATTATATCTAATAAGATTGTAAAACCGATTTATGATTTAGAAACTTTTGCTGAGGATATTGCAAATCATAAATGGGATGTAACTCCTCCTATCTCGGACACAGCCGAAATACAAGAATTATCAGATTCCTTAGATCATATGAGAGAAGCGCTAAAAACAAGAGATGATTGGGAACGAGAGTTTCTTCAATCAAGTTCTCATAGTTTGAAAACACCTGTTATGGTGATTAAGGGGTATTCACAAGCGATGATTGATGGTCTTTTAGTAGACTCACCTGAATCTCCTGCTGAGGTTATACGAAGAGAAGCTGAGAATCTTGAACGCCGTGTCAGTCAATTGCTTAAACTTTATACATATGCTCATGCATTAGAAAATGAAGGTAAACAAGATTCTATTCGTATTGACCGACTACTCAATAGCCTTATTCGTAGATTTCAAATAATTAAACCTAATCTCCGATGGGATGTGAATATAACCCCTGTAGAGGTTGAGGGAAATTCAGAAGCTCTATTAACAGCATTTGAAAATATTATAGAAAACCAGATTCGTTATGCGAAATCTGTTATAAGTATTAGCATAAAAAAGGAGACTATGTATTCTATATCATCAATTGTCATTAAGATTGCAAACGATGGACCACATTTTAATCAAGAAGATCCTATGTGCCTTTTCCATAGATATAAAAAAGATGAATCCGGCCAGTGGGGACTGGGACTTGCAATTGTAAAGCAAATCATAGAAGCCCATAATGGCAATGTAATTGCAGATAATACTGAGGAAGGTGTGGAATTTGTAGTGACGTTACAGGAGTAACCCAGCAGTTTTAAGGAACTGCCGGGTTATTTAAATTTCAAGTTAAATCCCCTTATTTCTTATTATTTTATCGAGTAGTAAAGAACACCATCTTCTTCTTCCATAGTTACTTCTCCTAAAGCTCTAAGATGTTCTAAATGGGCATGGGCCTCTCCAGCTGCAAACCATTTCTGTGCTTTGGGAAACTCATCCCAGTTTTTACTTTTAATATCCCAGTGTAGCTGCTTTGTTACTGTTCTCACAGTAGACCTTCCAGATTTTCTTAAAGCTTCTCTTGATTCATCTAATCTTTTAGCATGATGAGCATAAAGTTCTTCAATTCGCCTGCGGTGATCGTCTACTAAAAAACGATGGGAAGAAAACAAATAATCAATATCCATATTATAAACATGATCTAAACTTTCTAAATAAGTTCCTAATATATCGCCATATTGGAAACCCCAAAATGTAATATTTGGAGTTATTTTTCCTAGTATATGATCCCCGCAAAATAGTATCTTGTGTTCTTTATCATAAAGACCTACTATCCCTGGTGTATGACCTTTTAAATCTATAATTTCAAAATTATATTCTCCAATTTGAATACATTCACCTGGAATTGCAGAAATGAAATTTATATGAGCTGTCGGTCGAAATTTAAATCCAGGATGATCTTCGATATCTAGCTTGTCTTCTTCCAATCCTTGCCAAACTCCCTGTTGAATTGTATCTTGCCACATTGAATCTGATTTTTTTACACTATTATTTAATAAATCACCATCCATCTTACTCGCATATATAGTTAAACCCATTTCTTCTAAATAAGTAGCTAACCCCGTATGATCTGAATGTAGGTGAGTCAAAAAAAGAATAGTGTTTTCTGGTTTCAAATTTAATTCTTTAAAAGTTTTCATTATATCTTCTTTTGTATCTTCGCGGTTAAAGCCCGTATCAATGATCATAGATTTTTCTTGACCTTTAATAATATAAAAATTTAAGTACTTTAAGGGATTGTTTGGTAATGGGAGTTCTTCCAAATAAATATTTTTGTATACTTCTCTCATAGATTAGATCACTCTCCTAAAATTCCATATTTTAGCAATATGATAGTATATTATTTATATAAAGTCAACTATTCCATCTACTGATAAAACAGGGAAAAAAAGGTTTAGGAATGGTTTTTCGAAGAGTTGATACAAGATGTGTATATTGTTATAATTTTCAGAATTATCTAGTTCGCATTCAGGGAGGCTCTAATTAAGATGATATACTTGCATAACTAAATAATTATTGCCCTCTTGAATCCTATAATGTATCATTATTATTGTGAATTAAATACAATACTTAAGGAGTTTGATTGGATGTCTTCATCAACAAAAAATACAAAAGTTTATGAGCAAGTAATAGATCAAATTAAAGATATGATAATAAATGGTACCCTTAAGGCTGGAGATAAATTATCTTCCGAAAGAGAGCTTGCAGAGCAACTGCAAGTGAGTAGAACATCTATTAGGGAAGCTTTAAAAGCACTTCAAATTATAGGATTAGTTCAATGTAAACAGGGTGGAGGAAATTACATCAGTGAAGACCTTGAAAATGGGTTATTTGAACCTTTATCAATAATGTTTATGCTTAAAGATAGTAATCCTGAAGAAATTATTGAGGTAAGAAGAGTTATCGAGGTACAAACTGCAGCTATAGCTGCACAAAAGATAACGGATAAAGAACTTGAGGACCTTGAAATACTTATAAAAGCCTTTAAAAATTCAAAAGATGAAAATGATAACGTACAAATTGATAAAAGGTTTCACTATGAAATAGCTAAGGCTTCAAAGAATTTTATAATAGTAAATATATTAAATGCAATATCTTCATTAATAGATTCCTTTATTAAGGATGCCAGAAAAAAGATAATAGTAGATGAAGGAAATATGGAAGTCCTTGCAGACCAACATGAGGATATTTATATAGCACTAAAAAATCATAATCCCAAAAAAGCTTCTGAGGCTATGAAAAAACATTTAGAGTTTGCCAATAAATATATTATGATGAAGTAATTTAGTTAAAATACTAATTAGTTTAAAGGAATAAACTAATTAGTATTTTTTTGTTTCTAGATATGATTATATCAATAAATATCAGATAAAACTCCATATCAAATATAACATAATATACAAAATATTGTTAATTAAATAACAATATTATAGAGTTGAGTTTAATAATGATAAAAATTTAAAATTTTTTTGTCTCAATGGAAATTATTGAAAAGGTTACAACATATAGGTTCATGAATAATTCACATTTTTCGAAATATTGTTAATTGAATAACTATACTAGGAATAATAGTAAAAAAGTGGTATGATTTAATTAATACAGATTGGTCTTACCAGTTTGCGTAACACAGAGATAAGATGAATAATTATAAGCTATTTTTATTGACTTAATACTAGTGATTTGGCAGATGTTTTCGATATAGGTATTAAACATACCTGAACATAAGACAACGCCAATTACCTTTGTGATAACGTTTTTATTGGTGGTTATTGTGTGGAAAATGTCAGTTTTAGATGCTTTTAAGTCAAGTCTTGAGTGTGTACCAAATACATTAAGGCATATAATTCTTGTTATAATGGCAACAGTATTTATCTATAATTTATCCCTACACACAAAGAGTATGGATGTAATTAAAATATGACGATTGGTATTACCAAAGATAAAAGAATATTGGTTCTTATTCTAGCTTGGGGATTCGACGGATTTCTTAAAAAATTATATGTTATGGAGGAAATTTAAATGGGGAAAATTAAAATACCATATCATAAACAAATGCTTGAAATTGAAATAGAAGATAAAAATTTACTTGGAATATTAGAGTCAAAAGCAGAAAATTATAAAACAAAAGAAACTCAAGAAGAGCTTGTCGAAATAGCTTTAGACAACCCTATAGGGAGTGAAAGATTAGAAGATTTAGTTAAAGATAAAAAGAATATGATTATTATAAGCAGTGATCATACTAGACCAGTGCCAAGCAAAGTTACAATGCCAATATTACTTAGAAGAATAAGAAAAGCAAATCCTGATATAGATATAACTATACTTATTGCCACAGGATTTCACAGAGCAACTACTCATGAAGAGCTTGTAAACAAGTTTGGAGAAGAAATAGTTAAAAATGAAAATATCATAGTTCACGATGCTTTTGATGATAGTGCTATGGTTAAGCTTGGAATTCTCCCATCAGGTGGAGAACTTATAATAAACAAGCTAGCTTGCGAAACAGAATTATTAATTGCAGAAGGATTTATAGAAGCTCACTTCTTTGCTGGCTTCTCTGGGGGAAGAAAGAGTATACTTCCAGGTATTGCATCAGCAACAACAGTTATGGCCAATCACTGCAGCGAGTTCATAGGAAGTTCTAATGCAAGAACTGGAATACTTGAAGGTAATCCTATACACAAAGATATGCTTTATGCATCTGAAAAAGCAAATCTTGCTTTTATATTAAATGTTGTTATAGATAGTGAAAAAAAAGTACTAAAAGCATTTGCAGGGCATAGGGAAAAAGCTCATGAAAAAGGCTGTGAATTTGTAACAGAACTTTCAAAGGTTGATAAAATTCCAGCAGATATAGCAATTTCAACAAATGGTGGATATCCACTTGACCAAAATATTTATCAGTCAGTTAAAGGAATGACAGCAGCAGAGGCAACTTGTAAGGAAGGCGGAGTTATCATAATGGTTTCAGCTTGCAATGATGGACATGGTGGACAATCCTTTTATGATAATTTAGCACAGGCTAAATCTCCAAGAGAACTTTTAGATAGAGTAGCAAAGGTTCCAAGAAACGAAACTGTTCCAGATCAGTGGGAATTCCAAATACTTGCTAGAATGTTAGATAAATATACAGTAATAATGGTTACTGATATGTGTGACCCAGAAATGATAAAAAGTATGCACATGCAGCATGCATTTACATTTGAAGAAGCACTTAAGAAAGCTTATGAAATTAAAGGAAGGAATGCTAAAGTAGTGGTAATTCCTGATGGAGTATCGGTTATAGTTAGATAATTATAGTTAACAGTAGACAATAATTTTTAAAAATTTATTGCATAAGAATTATTAATTTAAATAGTAATATCAAAAATTTTAATAATCAAGAATGTAAAGGAGAGGTAAAATATGAATATTCTGATATGTGTAAAGCAAGTTCCAGATGATTCTGTTGAAATCCATTTGGATAATAAGACAGAAAAACCAAATTTAAATGGAGTTAGTTTGGTAGCAAATGCATTTGATACCTATGCATTAGAGTTAGCAGTTCGTTTTATGGAAGCTCATGGAGGAAATGTTAGTGTATTAACTGTTGGAGCAGAGGATTCTCTAAATACATTAAAAAATTGTCTTTCTGTAGGAGCTAAAGAAGCATTCTTTGTAAAAGATGATTTATATAAAGACTTAGATGCCCTTGGAACAGCTGAAGTTCTAGCGGATGCTATTCATAAAATTGAAAAAGATAAAGATAAAGAGTTTGATTTAATTCTTTGTGGAAAGGAATCTACAGATGAAATTACCGGTCAGGTAGGGCCAATGCTTGCTGAGAAATTGGGAACAGGCTTTGTCAGCAGTGCAATTGAAGTTAATTTAAAAGATAATGGCGTGGAAGTTCATCAAGAAACTGATGAAGGATATAATGTAGTTTCTATACAATCTCCTGCTGTAGTAACAGTAAGTAAACCAGATTATGATCCGCGTTATCCTACTATTAAAACTAAGATGGCAAGCCGTAAGGCAGTAATTCCAACTTATTCAGCATCAGAAATTGGAGAGGTAAAACAAGGAAAAGTACGCTTAATTGAATATGCTGCACCTCCTAAAAAAGAGGCTGGTATCAAGATTCAAGAGAAAGATGTTACTTTGGCAGTAAGTGCTGCTATGGAGCAAATGAAAAAAGATAAGGCAATTTAAGCAGAGAGCCTAAATCTTCGATTTGGTGCGAATCGCTTACTCCTCTGATAAGAGGAAGAGGAGTTTCATTATTAAAGGAGGGAAACGAAATTATGAAAACGTTATTGTATATTGAAACAGATGGAGAAAAAGTATTAGGCGGAAGTCTTGAATTGATTAGTGCAGTACAAGCATTAGATTCAGAAGGAGTAGCTCTTGTAGTAGGTAATAGAACTGCAGCAGATACAGTAGCTGATTTAGGGATTCCAGTTATTTTTGCAGATAATGCTACAGACTATGATAGTTTAACAGAAGTATTATCACAAGTTGTTAAGGAAGAAAATCCAAATATTGTTTTACTTGCAAATACAGCACTATCTAAAGATATTGCACCACGTATTGCAGGACGTATGTCCTTAGGATGTGTAAGTGACGTAATAGGAATGAATAAAACTGATGATAAGGTTATATATACTAGACCAGCTTATGGTGGTACAGTTTTAGAACATATTGAAGTAGAAGGTACAGCTGTAGTGACAGTTAGAAATGGAAGCTTTTCAAAGCCAGAAGCTAGTTCAAATGCAGGTGTTACAGAGAAAAAAATAGAAATTCCAGAGAGTAGCATTAAGGCGAAAATTATAGACACAGTAAAAGAAATTTCTGAATCTGTTAATTTAGAGGAAGCACAAGTTATTGTTTCTGGTGGACGTGGAATGGGAAATACAGAAAATTTCAAACTTGTTAAAGAATTAGCATCTATACTTGATGGTGTAGTAGGTGCAACAAGACCAGTAATTGAAGAAGGATGGGTTTCTCGTGCACACCAAGTTGGACAATCAGGAAAGATTGTAGCACCAAAACTTTATATTGCATGTGGTATTTCTGGAGCAACACAACATACATCTGGAATGACAGGCTCTAATTATATTATAGCAATTAATAAAGATGAAGAGGCTCCAATTTTTGAAATAGCTGATGTAGCTATTGTTGGAAATGTAAATGAAGTTCTTCCGGTTATGATTGAAGAAATGAAGAAAGTAAAAGAAAAATAAATCAATAGAAGCGGCATAGGACAAAAGAGCACTGAAAACAACATATGTAAAAAGTGACATTTAAGTGACAACCCAAAAATTATATAGACAGAATATGGTGCTAGAGTCAATTAATAAAAAGGCATTACTATATAAAAATTGAATGAGGGGATAAAAAAATGTTGTTTTTAAATTTTTTAATAGCCATAATACCAATTGTTTGGCTGATAGTTGCATTAAGTAAATTGAAAATGCCAGGTTATAAAGCTTGTCTTATTACACTTGCCATTACAGTAGTTTTAGCTGTTGGCTTTTGGAAATTCAATGCAGTTTATGCTGCATCAGCTATATTGGAGGGAACACTAAACGCCTTGTGGCCAATTTGTTTAGTTATTGTTGCAGCTTTGTTTGCGTATAATTTGACTTTACGTACAGGTGCAATGGAATCTATAAAACAAATGTTGGCTGGAGTCTCTACTGACAAAAGGGTTTTAGTATTAATTATTGGATGGGGATTTGGAAATTTCATGGAAGGAATGGCTGGGTTTGGTACAGCCGTTGCTATTCCAGCATCTATGCTTGCTGGTATTGGATTAAATCCAATTTCAGCAGTTCTAGCATGTTTGGTTGCTAATAGTACACCAACTGCATTTGGATCAGTAGGAATACCTTTGGTAACGCTTTCAGCAATAACCGGAATTGAATCCGGTACATTAGCAGCAAATACAGCAATAATTCAAGCAATTCTCTGTTTTATCAGCCCATTTATTATGGTATACATTGTAGGTGGTGGAATAAAGGCATTAAAGGGAGCATTTCTTATTACATTAATTTCTGCAATATCATTTGTACTACCTTGGTACATTACAGCAACAGTAGTTGGAGCAGAACTTCCAAATATAGTAGGTTCTATTTGTTGTATGGTATGTACAGTTATTGCAGCAAAAGTCCTTAATAAAAATACTCAAGTTGAAGCAGAGTGTTGTGCTGCGGCAATTGAAGTTAAGGGTAAAAAGGAAGAAACAGCTTTATCACTTGGCAAGGGGTTACAGGCATGGTGCTCATTTATTCTAATATTCATAATGCTACTTGCTACATCAACTCTATGTCCACCAATTAATCATTTTATTGCAAAATACAAAACTGTTATGGTTGTATATGCTGGACAGGGTGGAAATAAATTAAGCTTTAGTTGGATCAATACACCAGGTGTTATTATTTTTGTTGCTGCAATTATTGGAGGCTTTGTTCAAGGTGCAAAAATATCAACCATGTTAGAAGTATTGAGGGATACATTAAAGGGAAACTGGAAAACAATAGTTACAATTTGTGCGGTTATGTCAGTAGCAAAGATAATGGGCTATAGCGGAATGATTTCAGATATGGCAAGTTTTCTAGTTGTAGCTACTGGAGGAGCATATCCATTGATTTCCCCATTAATTGGATCCATTGGAGGATTTGTTACAGGCTCAGGTACATCAACAAGTGTTTTATTTGGAGGCTTACAAGTAGAAACAGCAAAAAATCTTGGACTTCCTGCGGCATGGATGGCATCAGCCAATGCTCTTGGAGGGGGTATTGGAAAGATGATTTGTCCTCAAAGTATTGCAATTGGTGCAAGTGCAATTAATAAGTCAGGTTCAGAAAGTAAAATACTCGGAAGTATGTTTAAATACTATATATTTTACGTAGTTGTTGGTGGCATCATATGTTTTTTAGGAACATTATTTTTATAAGAATATTATAGGGTAAGAATAAAATTGGAAAGGAATGATTATTATGGTTAAGTATAACGAGTTGACAGAAGAAATAATCTCAAAATTACAGGAGGCAGCTCCAGGACATATTTTAACAGGTGATGATATCAATGAAGATTATTCTCATGATGAAATGCCTATTTACGGAAAAATGGCTCCACAAGTTGTATTAATGGCCAACTCTACAGAGGAAGTTGCTGCAGTAGTAAAAATATGTAATGAAAATAAGATACCAGTAACTCCAAGAGGGGCAGGAACAGGACTTGCAGGAGGAGCAGTTCCACTACTCGGAGGAGTTTTAATTGATCTTACAAAGATGAATAAAATAATCTCTTATGATTTAGAAAATTTTGTAGTTCATGTTCAATCTGGTGTTTTGTTGAACGATCTTGCAGAGGATTGTTTAAAACAAGGATTATTATACGCTCCAGATCCAGGTGAAAAGTTTGCATGCCTCGGTGGAAATGTTTCAACAAATGCTGGAGGAATGAGGGCTGTTAAATATGGGGCAACACGTGATTATGTACGTGCAATGACAGTTGTTCTCCCAACAGGAGAAATTACTAAGTTTGGAGCTACAGTATCAAAAACAAGTTCAGGTTATAGCCTTTTAAATTTAATGATTGGTTCTGAAGGTACTCTTGGAATTATTACAGAACTTACTTTGAAGGTTATGCCAGCACCAAAGGTAGTTGCTAGTTTAATTATTCCTTTTGAAAATTTACATGATTGTGTTTCTACTGTTCCTAAATTTAAAATGGAACAAATGAATCCACAAGCAATTGAATTTATGGAAAGAGAGATTGTTCTTTCTAGCGAAAGATATGTTGGAAAGAGTGTATTTCCACAAGTAATTGATGGAGTAACTGCAAATGCTTATTTACTTGTTACTTTAGATGCAGACAACGAAGACGAATTAAATAACCTTATTGAGCAAGCTAGTGAAATAGTATTGGAAGCAGGAGCAATAGATGTTCTTGTGGCTGATACACCTGCAAAGATAAAAGATGCATGGGCAGCTCGTTCTAGCTTCTTAGAAGCAATTATGGCAGAAACAAAATTATTAGATGAATGTGATGTTGTAGTTCCAGTAAATAAAATTGCTTCTTATGTTGAATTTGTAAATAAAACTGGTGACGAATGTGGACTTACTATTAAGAGTTTTGGACATGCAGGAGATGGAAACCTTCACATATATCAATGCAGTAATGATTTAGAAGAAGAGGAGTTTAAGTCAAGAGTTCATAAATTCTTCAAGATTATTTACGAAGAGGCAACAAAATATGGTGGCCTTGTTTCAGGTGAACATGGAATTGGCAGTGGAAAGATGAGCTATTTGGCAGATAGTATTGGAGAAGTAAATATGGAATTAATGAAAGGTATTAAAAAAGTGTTTGACCCGAACTGTATTATGAATCCAGGTAAAGTATGCTGTCCATTGGATGCTAACAATTAATAAAATACAATTGAAATTTATATACACATATAAAAAGAAAGGTAGGAAATTAATATGAATTTTAAACTAGATGAAAATCATGAACAATTACAAGAAATGTATCGCGAATTTGCTGAAAATGAGGTAAAACCACTTGCAAAGGAAATTGATGAAAACATGCGTTTTCCAGGAGAAACTATACCCAAAATGGCTGAGATGGGCTTGCTTGGAATTCCATTTCCTGAAGAATACGGCGGAGCTGGAATGGATACATTAAGTTATATACAATGTGTGGAAGAATTATCTAAATGTTGTGCAACAACTGGGGTTATTGTTTCAGCACATACAAGTCTTTGTGCAACACCAATTTACACATATGGTACAGAAGAGCAAAAGGAGAAATATTTAAAGCCACTTGCTTCTGGTGAAAAATTAGGTGCATTTGGATTAACAGAACCTTCTGCTGGAACTGATGCTTCTATGCAAAAGACAACAGCAGTACTAGAAGGAGACCACTATGTATTAAATGGCAGCAAGATCTTTATTACTAATGCAGGATATGCAGACACATATATTATTTTGGCTATGACAGATAAGAGTAAGGGAACAAAGGGCATTTCAGCATTTATCGTTGAAAAAGACTATCCAGGTTTTTCTGTTGGAAGTCACGAAATAAAGATGGGAATCAGAGGATCTTCAACATGTGAATTATTCTTTGATAACTGCAGAGTTCCAAAGGAAAATCTTTTAGGAGAAGAAGGAAAAGGATTTAAGATTGCTATGGCAACTCTTGATGGAGGCCGTATTGGTATTGCTGCGCAAGCTCTTGGTATTGCAGAAGGCGCAATAGAAGAAACTATAAAATATGTTAATGAACGTGTTCAATTTGGACGTTCTATTGGAAAATTCCAAAATACACAATTTGAACTTGCTCAAATGCGTGCTAATACAGAAGCTGCAAAACTTTTAGTATATCAAGCTGCATGTGCAAAGGATGATCATGAAAATTATACACATTTAGCTGCTATGGCAAAATTAGTTGCTTCTAGAAACGCCAGCGATGTAACAAGACGTTGTTTACAATTATTTGGTGGATATGGATTCTCAAGTGATTATCCAATTGAAAGAATGATGCGTGATGCAAAAATAACAGAAATTTATGAAGGAACATCAGAAGTTCAAATGATGGTTATTTCAGGATGGATGGGCGTTAAATAATTAAAAGGAGGAGTGCTTCAAATCTTCCGCAAAGATGCCTAGTATCACTTAAAAATATAAGATTATGAAAATATGTCTATAAGTAAAATAAAAGGTTCATGGCAATATATGCATACTATGTTGCCATGAATCTTTCTTTTTTGAATAATCTTATTAAATTTCTTGATTTATAAAAAAAATGGATAAAAACACTTGTAAATTTAAAAAAAAGGACTATAATATAAAATATGAATGAAAATGATAATCGTTATCAAATAACACAAATAGAATAAAGATTTTTACAAGGAGAAATTAACATGGAAAAGATTATAAGTAAGAATGAATTAAATAGTTATATAAACATTGTAAATAAATACAGCAATATAGAGTACTTGTTATCAAAAATACTTTTTAGTGCTGCTCCAACCCTAGCAGGAGAAAAAGTATCATCATTGATTACTTTCAGTAATGATAATCGTAATATATATAACCTTTGGCAGAAAAATAAGGAACAAATAAAAGATATGCTAAATATTAAGTTTTTTGAATTGAAAAAAAGTGAGGACCACATTGTTGTGCTATTTTACAATGAAAAGAAATTAGAAAGTGCTATAAGAGAAAAAAGAAATATTAAGTTTTTAAATAGATTTGGATATAGCAAAGAAATGAGCTTGAAGGAATGTTTAGTTATTTTAAGCAAGCGATTTGAACATATATGTCCACATGAAATAGGAATTTTTTTAGGATACCCTGTAGATGATGTAATTGTTTTTACTGATTGTCCAAATAAAAAGTGTAAAATGATAGGGTATTGGAAAGTTTATCATGATATAGAGATAGCAAAGAAGATTTTTACAAGATATGATGAAATAAAATACAATATTATTAAAATGATTATAAATGGAATTAAGCCAAGGAAAGTATTAGATAATATTAGTATTACGATTAAACTAAATGTATAAATATAGCTTTACATATTTATTGATAATGACAATCAATATCGGCTGATATGTAAGTTATATTTCATAATAAGTTATATATTAATTAAAGAGGAGACAGGGATTGTATGAGTATTTTGGTTATAGGAGGAGACAAATTAGGCAGCATTACGCATAAGTTATCTGAAAATGGATTTTCAGATATACAACATATAAGTGGAAGAAAATATGGAGATAGAAGATTAAAAATAAGCTGTAAGACAGACTTAGTATTGGTTTTGATTGATTTTGTAGACCATGCAATGATGAATATTATAAAAAAAGAGTCTAAGAAATATGGAATAAAAATAACATTTTCAAAACGTTCATGGATTCATATGGAAAGTAATATCAAAAATAGCATTAAGGAGATATCATTGAGTTGACAGCAGGGGAAGCAGATGGAAATGCATATAGAATGGAGCATATCTACATAAAAACAATATAAATATTGATAGGTAATACAAACTTTGGAGGTGTATGTATGGAGAGTATTATAGGTAGCAAATCTATGCCTAGAACTTTAAACAAAACAGAAGGATTGGGTGGTCCAGTGATGAATCTAGCACAGGGAAGGATTAATACAGAATATACTATAAAAGATATTGATACTAATGATGAAGAAATTAAAGACTTCTTATTTACATTAGGCTGTTATGAAGGAGAATCAATAACTCTTATATCTATACTTGCAGACAATTATGTTATTACAGTAAAGGATGCAAGATATAGTATTGATAAAGATTTGGCTGAAGCTATTATTATATAGCTTTTTATTTGGCCGAAAGTTAACCTTGGTTAACTTTACATATGATTAAATTTATTGTAGGAGTTTTTTGCTCGCAAAAAGTTAGCTGAGGCTAACAAATATAAAATGAGGAGGTAAATATACATGAATATGGAGGGAAACATGAAAGTAGCACTAACGGGAAATCCTAATAGTGGAAAAACAACACTATTTAATGCGATAACAGGAAGAATTGAACATGTAGGTAACTGGGCAGGTGTAACGGTTGAGAAAAAAGAAGGGGATATTAAGAAAAATCTTAATAAGACAAATGTTCGAATTACAGCTGTAGATCTTCCAGGGGCATATTCAATGTCTCCGTTCACATCTGAGGAAAGTATTACAAGTAGTTTTGTTAGAAATGAAAATCCAGATGTTATTATTAATATCGTTGATGCAACTAACTTAAGTAGAAGCTTATTTTTCACAACTCAACTTCTTGAATTAGGGATACCAGTTGTTGTTGCCTTAAATAAAAGTGATTTGAATAAGAAGAAAAAAACAACTATAGATGTGGATAGGTTATCTAAAGCATTGGGCTGTCCTGTTGTTGAAACGGTATCAACAACAGGAAGTAACAATGGCTTAGAAAAGCTTATATCTAAAGTAGTAGGGGTAAATGGTAAGGTTCAAACTGCACCATTTGATGGTAAAGGTGCAAATATGGCGGATAGAAGCTCAGTTGAAGCTTCTGATAAAAAACGATATGAGTTTGTCAAAGGAATTGTTTCAAAGGTGGAGGCTAAGCAAATAAGTAGTAATAGTCAAACCAAACAGGATGCTGCTGATAGAATTTTGGCTCATAAATGGTTAGGAATTCCCATTTTTGCAGTGATTATGTGGGCGGTTTTTTCAATATCACAAACCCATGTAGGACCATTTTTGGCAGATGCTTTAGTTGGCTGGATTGATTTATTCTATGTATGGGCAGAAGGGGCACTTGGCGAAGGTGTATCACCTGTACTTTCTTCAATTTTATTAGATGGCATTATTGGTGGAGTTGGAGCCGTTGTTGGTTTCTTACCTCTTATCATGGTATTATTTTTCTTATTAGCATTACTTGAAGATTGTGGTTATATGGCTCGTGTTGCTGTTGTTATGGATCGTTTCTTCAAGAAAGTGGGTTTATCAGGGAAGTCAATTATACCTATGATTATTGGTACAGGATGCGGTATTCCAGGTGTTATGGCAACAAGAACAATTAAAAATGAAAGACAAAGAAGAACAACTGCAATGTTAACAACATTTATGCCATGTGGAGCTAAGCTACCTGTTATCGCATTATTTGCCGGTGTGTTCTTTAATGATGCGGCATGGGTAGGAACGACTATGTACTTCACAGGTATTGTAATTATCATTGTGGGGGCCCTAATAGTAGTAAGAATAACCGGTGAGAAACATGCAAGATCATTCTTTATTATGGAATTGCCGGAATATAAATTTCCAAGTATCAAAAGAGCTGCTTTAGAGATGCTTTCAAGAGGTAAGGCTTATATTGTTAAGGCTAGTACAATCATACTTCTTTCTAATGTAGTAGTACAAATCATGCAAACCTTCGACTGGCAATTCCAAGTTGTTGCTGAAGGTGCAGAAAGTACAAGCATTTTAGCAAGTATCGCATCACCATTTGCTGTATTATTGATACCTTTAGGTTTTGGTGCTTGGCAATTGGCAGCTGCGGCAATCAGTGGCTTTATCGCTAAGGAGAATGTGGTTGGTACATTAGCAGTTGTATACGGAATAACAAACTTTATTGATGGTGAAGAATTTGCTCTAATAGGTGATGGAGCAAGTGTTGCAAGTGTTATGGGACTAAGTTCTGTAGTAGCGTTAGCCTACTTAATGTTTAACTTGTTCACACCACCATGTTTTGCTGCTATTGGCGCCATGAATTCTGAGTTGGAGAGTAAAAAGTGGCTATGGGGTGCTATTGGGTTCCAATTTGGTATGGGTTACGTTGTGGCATTTATTACTTATCAGATTGGTACGGTGATTACAACAGGTTCAGTGGGTACTGGATTCATACCAGGCTTAATTGTTGTAACCGGATTAATTAGTTGTGTTGTATATCTTGTGAGAAAAGGCGATAAAAGAGCTGAAGAAAAGCTAGCTTTAAGTGCTTAGGATGCGTAACAATTGATACTTGTTACGTGTAAAGAAAGGAATACAGGAGGGAATTATGGCAAATATAATTGTAATTCTAGTTATATTAGCAATAGTATGTGCTTCAATCTCAAAGATTGTTAGTGAAAAGAAAAAAGGAGTCAAATGTATTGGTTGTCCACATAGTGGAACAAGTAAAAGTACTTGTGGTTGTAACACTCACAAGTAGGATAACAATTAAATACAATAAATGAAAAATCCGAGGTTGCTCGGATTTTTTACGCAATTATAGGGGTGATGGAGTGTGTTAAAATCTTTGTATAACATCTTTATGGACAACCTTAAAAGTGGGAGCATAACTAGATTTGAATTTGTATAAATCTAGTTATGCTCCCTGACACATGCAGAGATTTATAGTACTATAATATCTTTTTAGTTAAGCCATAAATCTCACGAGCTTCATCAGGAGTTGCTGCTTCTAAGTCAGCTTCTTCAAGTAGGCGTTTTGCACGAGCAACGAATTGAGCGTTATTAGCTGCTAAGACACCTTTTTTATAATATACATTATCCTCCATACCAACACGTAAATGACCACCCATAGCGATAGTAGCCATCATAATAGGTAGATGCCCGTGGCCAATTCCGCAAGCTGCCCATGTACTGCCTTCAGGAATAAGATTTTTTAAGAAGACTAAGTTTTCTACTGTATTGGTCATGCCACCTGGACAGCCTAGAACGATTTGGTAGTGGCAAGGAGCCTTTAGGACACCCTTTTTTGCGTAGTAAATGGAGTTATAGATCATTCCAGCATCAAAAATTTCGATTTCTGGCTTGATATTGCTTTCCTGAAGGGCATGGCCCAACTTTTCTAGGAAAGAAGGGGGATTCATGAATACGGTACGATGCTGCCAGTTGAGACTTCCCGCATCATAGGAAGCTAACTCAGGTAAAAGTTGTTGTAAAGGATAGATACGTTCCTCATCTCCAAAATCCACACTGCCGGAGCTAGTTATATTCAAACATATATCGCAGTCTTTATAAGCACGAATACGTTCGATGGTTTCTTTATACTTATTGAAATCAGTAGATGGAGACCCATCATCATTACGAACATGAATATGAGCTATTGCGGCACCAGCTTTCCAACATTCATAGACATCCTCAGCAATCTCTTTAGGCGTGAAGGGTACATTTGGATTATCATCATGGGTTGGCCAAGAACCTGTGACAGCAACAGTAATTACACGTTTTTTCTTTAAATCAGACATTTTGTTTACCTCCTATAGATAAAGAATAATGAAAAATCTTAAGGAAAATATGTTTCCTTTATCCTTATATAATAGCAAGAGTTATGCCAAACTTTTATGTTTATTTCTGTATATATATGTTTAAAAAAATAAGTCAAAAATGGTTTGTAAATCGATATTGGTTCAGTACAAACCGTTTTTGACTTAAATGAATAAGCTTCAAAGATTATATTTCGTTTTTCGTCTCATAATAGAGGTCTGACTGGTTCCTAGGGCATCAGCTATCTTATAAGATGTTTTATAACGGTTTAACGCGTGAGATAGATATGCCTTTTCACATTGCTCTAAATAGTCCTTCAAGGTAACGCCTTCATCTAGCATTTTTTCGCAGGAAGGTTCTGTGGTGGTGGAATTATTGGTAATTGGCATAGTATTAAGGATATCCGTGTGAAACTGGTGATGTTGATCACCTGAGATATACTCTATATTTTTAAGTTCAATTATATCGCCTATACTAACAACCACTGCACGTTCTACAAAGTTCTTTAGTTCACGTACGTTTCCCGGCCATTTATATTGTATAATATTGTCCATAGTCTGTGGGGAAAACATTTTTTTTCTATTATATTTGTAGCAAAAATGTTTTAAAAAATGATTAGCTAGTAGTATAATATCCTCTTTTCTTTCCCGAAGTGGAGGAATAGAAATAGGAACTACATTGAGCCTATAATATAAATCCAGACGAAATTGTTTTTTTTCAACTAGATCTAAAAGACTTTCATTTGTAGCAGCCACTAAGCGAAAATCAATATGTTTAAAGCGTGTTGAGCCAACCCTATTGATGGTTTTTGTTTCAATTGCACGAAGAAGCTTTCCTTGAAGACTAATTGGAAGAGAATTAATCTCGTCTAGAAATAGTACTCCACCGTCGGCCTCTTCAAAAAGTCCCTTTTTTCCTACAGAAGAGGCACCAGTGAAAGCACCTTTTTCGTAACCAAATAGCTCGGCTTCCAAAAGGTTTTCAGGTATAGACGCACAGTTAACAACTACAAATGGTTTGTCCTTTCTATTTCCAGTTTGATGAATATATTTAGCAAATACTTCTTTACCAGTGCCGGATTCACCTGAAATTAGAATGGTAGAATCTACATCAGAAACGGTTTGAATCATTTTAAGAAGATTCAATATAGAAGGACTCTTAGCGATAAAAGAGTCATTATCCCAGGTGACTTCAGCTGAAGGGAAAGAAGAAAAGGTTGAAACAATGTCAAACTGGCTAGCTTCATAATAAAGAGAATTAAGCATTTCAAGAGGATAAACCATAGCTAAAACGTTTTCGATTTTTCCCAAACTATTAAAAAGAGGAGTAGAAACAACAAGTTGGCGGATTTGTTTTCGGCCATAGCCTTGAGTGTCATATACATCCTGAAACATAACAATACGATGCTTTTTCTCATATACAATATCAGAAACACATACATCAATTTGTTTCGTTTGCAGGAAGTCGTGAACATTATAGTTTAATAAAATATTCTTTGGCATGTTTAACATTCGAATGTAAGAACTATTGACAAATATATAATTACCACAATCATCTAGTACGTAGATACCTTGTGACATATTATCCAGAAGTGTTTCATAAAACTTAGATAATTCCATATGTAAAGACTCCTTTCTCTGAATGTTAATCTAATTATATAAATAATATAGCAGATAGTTCTTTAGGTGTCATTCTTAAATTCATAATAAAAAAGTTTACATAGAATTAAGAAAAAGAAAGATAGATTTTTATTTGGCACAGAAATTGCTTTAATTATAAACATAATATTAAGAGGAGGTTTTTATTTATGAAAGTTGCAATTTTAGGATGCGGTGCCATGGGAACAGTCTTGGGTGCATATCTTACCCAAAAAGGTTGTGAAGTTGAACTCATCGACAGCTATAAAGAACATGTAGACGCACTAAATTATTCTGGAGCTCATATTGTGGGAACAGTAGATTTTACAGTTCCGGTAAAAGCTATTACGCCTGATCAAATGGAAGGAATTTATGATATTGTTTTTCTCTTCACCAAACAGACAAGTAATGAAGAGGTTCTTCCTAAGCTACTTCCATACCTAGGGCCTGATAGTACAGTTTGTACTCTTCAAAACGGTGTACCAGAGCCTTTTGTTGCCAATTATGTGGGTAAAGAGCGTACAGTAGGAGGTACAGTTCTTTGGGGAGCTACATTTATAGAACCAGGTGTTTCTGAGCTAACCCAAGATCTCTCACGAAATGACCATCTTTTTGAAATAGGAGAAATAGATGGTTCCATTACTCCGAGGATTCAAGCCGTAGCAGATGTTCTTAATTTTATGGGACATACAAAAGTCTCAGATAGCTTGATGGCTTCCCGTTGGGGCAAACTCATTAATAACGCTTGTATGAGTGGAATGTCAGCTGCCTGTGGTTGTACATTTGGAGAAGTTTTGGATAACGACATAGCTCGTGCTTGCTTAAGCTACCTAGGTAAAGAAGTTAAGCTCTGCTGCGAGGCTGCTGGATATAAGCTTCCAACTTTACTTCATGAGCAATCTCCTGAAACCTTAGATTTGATAGATCAAGCTATGTTTAATGCAGACCAGGAGATGTTCCTTAATATGTATTCTGATATGAGAGCAGCCAAGGCAAGTATGCTTCAAGATTTAGAAAAGAAAAAGCCAACAGAAGTAAGAATGATTAATGGTTACGTTTGTCAGACTGGTGATAAATATGGAATCGATACACCTTTCAATGATAAGGTTGTAGAAATTGTATCTAAAATTGAGAATGGAGAGCTTCCTCTTTCAATGAATAACGTAAATCTTTTTGATCGCGAACTCTTTACCTATGATCTTTATAATATCTAAGTCTTTTGGACAATCCTTTCAAAATTGAAATAAGGAGGTATCAGCTATCATGATTGGTATTATCGGTCTAATATGTGCTATTGCTGTTTTAGTTATTGGTGCCTATAAAGGTCTAGGTGCGCTTCCACTAACGATTTTGGCTTCTCTTGTTGCTATCGTTACAAATGCAATGCCCCTTTGGGATTCCTTTTCCATTCATTATATGAAGGGCTATACTAGCGCCTATATGAGTTATTTTTTACTATTTGCTAGTTCAGCTCTTTATGCTAAGTTAATGGATGAATCTGGCTGTGCTACAACAATAGGCTATAAATTTATTGATTGGTTTGGAAAAAAGAACATAATGTTAGTTACAATCTTAATCGTTTCTGTACTGACTTATGGAGGTGTAAGTTTATTCGTAGTTGTTTACGCTGTTGCACCGATTATGTTTTTATTATTTAAGGAAGCAAATTTGCCTCGGCATTTGACTATGGCTTGCCTTATCGTAGGGTCTGCCACATATACAATGACCACTCTTCCTGGCAGTCCACAGCTTACAAACGTGGTTCCTACTGAATATTTGGGTACAACTATGACGGCTGCACCTATTTTAAGTATTTTATGTACCATAGGAATATTCGTACTTTGTCTGGCTTATTGCACATGGGCTCAGAAAAAAGCTGTAGCACTTGGTGAAGTGTGGACTTATCCAGAAAACATGGATCCAACCCTTTTTGAGATCAAGGATCGTAGTTTGCTTCCTGTTTCATGGAAGGCATTCACTCCTATTGTTATCCTTTTGCTTATAATTATTGTTGGAGGGAAATTTGTATCTAACTCAAATATGTTGGCTACATGTGCAATGTTGGTTGGTGCATTGCTAACCTTTTTACTAAATTACTCTAAATTTAAAGGCAAGGATTGGACAGAAGTGTTGACGAATGGATTAGGAGGGGGTATATCAGGTATTGGAGGATTAGCTGCTGTATTAGCTTTTGGTACAGTGGTTCAAAGCTCCGGGGCTTTTACAGATATAGTGAAATGGGTGTTGAGTTTAAATATGCATCCTTATGTTCGAGGTATCTTTGCTACCAGCGTATTTTCTGGAATTACAGGCTCATCTTCCGGCGGATTGCGATTGATGTATCAATCCTTGGGAGATACCTTTGTTAACTCTGGAGCCAACTTAGGTGTATTACATCGACTTACTGCTATTGCTGCTGGTGGACTGGATACTTTACCACATTCTCCTGGGTTGTTTCTTATGTTTAGTGTATTAGGTCTAAATCATAAGAATGCTTATCGCCATGTATTTGTATGTAGTGTCTGCATTCCTGTAATTATTTGTGTTATTGCTACAGTTGCCTCCATTGCATTAGGAATTTAATACTGATTTCTTGTCATTTGTCCATATTATTAATTCATTCTTTTTTAAAATGAACGTTTCCCGGTATCATAATAAAAGGAAACGTTCATTATTAATAATATTTCTTATTTCTTTAAAGATCCAATAATTTTTTAATGATTTAGAAATACTGGCATGGACAAAGTTTTATATAGTATAAAGCTTCATAAATTAAGAAAGGATGATTCGTAATGAATAAAATAGCTACTATAGATCAAGTAATGGATAAAATAAAAGATGGAATGACTATAATGGTAGGTGGGTTCCTAGGAGTAGGGACTCCTGAAATATTTATAGATGAAATAATAAAAAGAGAAATTAAGGATTTAACAATTATATGCAATGATACTTCATTTCCAGATAAGGGTGTTGGGAAACTTATTGTTAATAAAAGAGTAAGAAAATCTATTGTATCTCACATTGGCACAAATCTGGAGACTGGTAGACAAATGAATAATAAAGAATTAGAAGTAGAACTAGTTCCTCAAGGGACACTTGCAGAGAAAATCAGATGTGGGGGAGCAGGTATAGGTGGTTTCTTAACAGCAACAGGTGTAGGAACTATTGTAGAATCAGGAAAGCAAAAAATTAAAGTACAGGATAAAGAATATCTATTAGAGCTGCCTTTAAGAGCAGATGTAGCTTTAATAGGAGGTTCTATAGTGGATAAGGCAGGAAATGCTTATCATAAAGGTTCTACAAGAAACTTTAACCCACTAATAGCAACAGCAGCTGATTTAGTATTAGTTGGTGCCGAGAAGATTGTTGAAGTAGGAGAATTAGATCCAAGTCATGTAATGACTCCAGGAATATTTGTGGACTATATCGTAGGAGGTAATGAGTAATGGGAGCTAAAAATGCAAAGGAGTTCATTGCCAAAAGAATTGCAAAAGAGTTAAATGATGGAGATGTAGTGAATTTAGGAATAGGTCTTCCAACTATGGTTGCTAATTATATACCAAAGGGTGTTAATATAATACTACAATCTGAAAATGGTTTTGTAGGTTTAGGGTCAGAACCTAAAGAAGGAGAGGTAGATAAAGATATTGTAAATGCTGGTGGACAACCTGTGACTATAATAAAGGGAGCTGCATTCTTTGACAGTGCAACATCCTTTGGAATTATTAGGGGTGGACATGTAGATGTCACTGTTTTAGGAGCTTTAGAAGTAGATCAAAAAGGAAATTTAGCAAACTTTATGGTTCCTGGCAAAATGGTTCCAGGTATGGGTGGCGCAATGGATTTAGTAAGTGGAGCAAAGAAGGTTATTATTGCAATGACTCACACAACTAAAGGGGAACCCAAAATATTAAAAGAATGTAGTTTACCACTTACAGCAGTTGGGAAGGTTAGTCTCATTGTTACAGAAATGGGAGTTATGGAAGTAACATCAAAGGGGCTTGTTCTAAAAGAGATTGCACCAGATGTAACGGTTAATGAGATATTGGAAGCAACTAAAGCTGAGTTAATAATTAGTGACGATTTGAGAGTTATGGAAGAGTAAGGGAACTAGTGGCGGTAAGCTTATTTAAACAATCTGTAAACTTATAAAATAATGTGAAATTTCATATAGATATTGAAGATCAAATAAAAATATATTTATTGGGAGGTACAGATAAATTATGCAAGGTTTAACTATTGATGAAATAAAACTAGGAGATAGATGTTATGTTGAAAAGACTATTTCTGAAACAGATGTATATCTATTTGCAGGTATCACTGGAGACTTAAATCCAGCTCATGTAAATCAAGTAGTTTCAGAACAAACAATGTTTAAAGGAAGAATAGCCCATGGGATATTAGTAACAGGACTTATTTCTACTTGCTTGGGAATGTACTTACCAGGTCCTGGAACTATTTATATGGGACAACATGTTAAATTTACAGCGCCAGTTTATATTGGTGACACAATAAAAGCTGAAGTAGAAGTTATAGATATAAACATAGAAAAGAATAGACTTAAATTAAAGACTGTGTGCACTAACCAAAATGATAAAGTAGTTATTGATGGTGAGGCAACGGTTATGCCTCCAAAGAAAGCAATAAGGAAATTATAAGAAGGATTAATTATGGAATTTGCATTGACAAGCATGAGAACATGCTAAACTTATAAAAGTAGCCGCATAGTATGGGCTACTTTTACATTTATAGAAAAAGTATTATTTAGGTTGATCATTTAAATATTTAGTGCAAAAATATAGAAATTCCTCTGCTTCTTTCGTCAAAATTGTATTTCTTAATTTTATCCAACCTATGTCCATTTTATCACTTAGATCGCTTATGGGAATGCTAATGATTTCCTTTTCTATTATTCCTTTTATAAGAAAACCTGTTCCTATGTTATAGCTATCAGTATGGCAGATTATATTATTCATTGTAGCCCTATCAAGTACATTTATGGATTGGTTGGTGTTGATATTTACAGCCTCTTCTGAAAAGTTAAGAGAATAATTTTCTTGTTCATAGCTAATAAATGGATAATTTGAGAGATCCTCAAGGGTTATGTAATCTTTTTTTTCTAAGGGATGACCTTTCCTTATAAATGCGTGAAAGCCTACATGACATAAGGAATTAAACTCAATGTTTTTAGAATCAAGAAATTTCTTCATGAAATTTTTCGTTGAATTGGAAATAAAAATAATGCCAAGTTGACTTTGTTGAAGGTATACGTCCTCTATAACTTGTCTTGTCTTTTTTTCTCTGAGTAAAAACTCATAAATACTATTTTTATGCTTTTTAAGCATAGCTATAAATGCCTTAACAACAAAGGCATAATGTTGTGAACTTACCATAAGACGTATAGGCTTATTTTTATCACTATATATTAATTTTTTCTGTATTTGATCTACTTGTTCTAGAACTTCCCTTGCAGCGATAAGAAGTTCCATTCCCTCGAGAGTGAATTGTAAACGCTTATTGTCTTTCCTAACGAATATATCTATGTTAAGATCCTCTTCAAGTTCTTTAATAGCCTTTGAAATGCATGGTTGCGAAACAAAAAGACTTTTTGCGGCCTTGCTTATAGTTCCTTGCTTGGATATTTCAACTAAGTAAATCAACTGTTGAAAGGTCATCCCCTCATTCCTCCATTTCCGTATAACTAAAAGTTACTATTTCCCATAAATTATAGGTATTTTACATGTAAATTTATGGATGGTATTATAATTATAACACATATGAGCATTAAGCAAAATTATCTAAATTAGTATGTGTAACATTAGTTTTATTAAAAAATTAAGATAAATGAATATGTTTCTAATTGGTTATTTTAAGGAGGAATTTGAATGTCAGAGAAAAAATTTAGTACAAGGGTAATTCATTCTGGAGAAGTTGACCTAATGAAAAAAGTTGCTTCTTCTGTATCCGTTCCAAAGGTAATGCCTATTTTTATGAGTTCAGTCTTCTCATTTGATGATGTTCCAACACTTGATTCCGTTTATGATGGCTCAGCGGAAGGATATGTATATTCAAGAATGACAAATCCAGGAACAGATGCTGTTTGTGAAGTTCTTGCATCAGCAGAGGGATGTGATGCTGGCATTGCGTTCTCATCAGGTATGGCTGCTATAACTACATCACTTATAGGTTCTGTAAGGGCTGGTGACCACATAATATCTTCTCCTGTTCTTTATGGTGGGGTTTGGGATTTTCTTGCAAACGAAATTACACGTTTTGGGGTAGAGGTTACATTTGTTGATTTTCTTACAGACGATGTTGAAAAATATATAAAACCGAATACAAAGGTTATCTACACTGAAACAATTACAAATCCATTGATGGAAGTTATGGATATTCCAGCTATTAGTGAAATTGCGCACAAGCATGGTTGTAAGCTTATTGTTGATAACACATTTGCTACAGCTGTCATCGCCAAACCTTTATCGCTTGGTGCTGATATTGTTGTTTATAGTGCAACAAAATATCTTGGTGGACACAGCGATATTATAGGTGGTGCTGTTCTTTCTAATAAAGATACAATAAATCATCTTCATCGATTTAGTACACTTTATGGCGCAACAATGAGTCCTTTTGACGCATGGCTGTTAGTAAGAAGTCTTAGAACTCTTGAACTTAGGGTTAAAAAACACAGCGAAAATGCATTGAAAGTAGCTAAGTTCTTTGAAAGTCATCCAAAGATTGAGAAGGTTTACTATCCAGGTCTTGAATCATCACATTACTATGAACTTGGACAGAAATTATTTGTTGAAGGTAGATGCGGTGGCATGGTGAGTGCAGATATAAAAGGTGGAGAGGAAGCTGCAAGCAAGTTTATTACAGAATGTGAAACTATTAAGTTTGTACCAAGTCTTGCAGGAGTAAGCACAACTATTTCATATCCAGCAAAAACATCTCATCGTGCATACTCAAAGGAACAAATGGAGGCTTGTGGTATATCAACAGGTCAGCTTCGTTTCTCAATAGGTCTCGAAGATGCTGATGATATTATTGCAGAGTTTGAAAAAGTTCTTGAAAAAATATAATAAAAAATTATATTTCATTTGTTTAAGATTGCTTTAAAGAAAATAGGGGGATATTATGGAAAAAAGTTTTAACCAGCTTGCAAACCAATATTATGATGAAATCGTGAAAACTGCATCGGAAATGCTTCAAATACCAAGCGTATCAGGTAATGAAAAAGATTTTGGGGAATATACAATTAAAAAAATGAAAGAGCTTAAATATGATGAAGTTGTAGTAGATAAAGTTGGTAATGTCATAGGAATAATGCGTGGAACAGGTGGAGGAAAAAGCACCATGCTCTACTGCCATATGGATACTGTTGAGGAAGGCAATTTTGATATGTGGAAATACCCTCCCTTTTCTGGGAAAATTGCAGAAGGCAAAATTTGGGGCAGAGGTGCTAGTGATACAAAGGGTACCTTTGCACCTATGATATATACTCCTTATATTTTGAAGGAAGAAGGAATTATGCCAAAGGGTGATATTTACGTTGTGGGAGTAGTTCAGGAGGAAACAGCAGGCTTTGGTGCAATGCATATGGCAATGGATGAAAAATATCTTACGGACTTTGCCGTTGTTGGTGAAGCTACTGAAAACGATATTGCTGTTGCCTGCAAAGGAAGGATATGTCTTGAAATAACCATAACAGGCAGATCGTGTCACGCAAGCATTCCTGAAACCGGTGTTAATCCTTTTGACTACCTTTATAAATTCCTTGAAGCACTTAAGCATTACCCACTTGAATATGATGAAAACTTTGGAACATCAAAAATCACTCCAACAAAAGTTGTATCTTCTGAAATTGGAACAAACATAGTCCCTCACAGTATAGTTTTAACTTTGGACTATAGAAGTGTTCCATCAGAAACAAATGAGTCCATATTGGAAAAGGTTCAAAAGGTAATAGACAGCTGCTTATTTAAGGGCATAGCTGTTGACATGAAAATTGTTATGGTTGATGTAACAACATATAATGGCTTTAAGGGAGAGGGAATACAGGGACTACCTGCATTTCTTATTGATAAAGAACATGAAGCTGTTGTTACAGCAAAGAAAGCCCTTGAGGATACCTTTAACAGAGAAGTTAGGCTTAAACCATGGGCTTTTGCTACAGACAGTGGACATTATGCATCAAAAGGGGTAGCTGTAATTGGATATTCCCCTGCAGAAATAAAGTATTGTCACACAGCTCAGGACAACATGGATCTAGAAATGCTAAGAGAGGGGATAGCTGGTTGCCTTGCTATTGCAGAAAGTCTTTCAAATTTACCACAATAATCTCAATTAATTAAAGGAGATAATTTTATGAGTAATAATGAAAAGAAAAAGAGTCGATTAAATATTAACCCTTATGTACTTATTTTCTGCGTAATTATTATAGGCTTCATAGCATCTTACCTTGTTACACCAGGTGTCTTTGATAGAGAAGTAGTTAACGGAAGAAGTATCGTTGTCCCTGGAAGCTTTAAAAACATAAATGCAGCACCTTTGTCTATTTTTAGTATTTTTAGGGCAATCCCTAAAGGACTTATAGGCTCTTCAAGCATAATTTTTCTTGTTCTTCTTGTTGGAGGAGCCATTGAGGTCTACAATAGAACAGGTGCTATAAACATGGGTGTAAAAACCCTTGTGCAAAAGATTGGTAGAAAAAATGGAGGGTTAGTGCTTTTCCTCATAATGGTAATATTCGCTATCCTAGGTGGCTTTTTAGGATGGATTGAAGCAGCTATTCCTTTCGTACCTATTGTAATTCCAATTGTTCTTGCTCTAGGATATGATGCAATGACAGCAGCAGCTCTTTGCATTTTAGGGTTAATGGTGGGATTTGCAGTAGGACCTACAAATATGTACACAATAGGTATAGCTCATCAGATAGCACAGCTTCCTATGTTTTCAGGTTTTGGCTTAAGATTTGCAGCTTTTGTTACTTTAGTAGGTGTTTCCTTTATTTATCTAATGATTTATGCTACAAGAGTTAAAAGGGATCCTTCAAAGAGCCTTGTGGCAGACATAGATGTTTCTTCAATTAAAATCGATTATTCACAAGATGAAGGTAAAAAAGTGACAGGTGTTCAGATATTATCTCTTGTAATTTTAGCTGTAACCTTTGCGGTTGTGGTATATGGAATGATGAAGTTTGGATGGGCTATAGATGATATGTCAGCAGCATTCCTTTTAAGTGGAATAGTAGTAGGTATTATAAATAAGATAAAGATTTCTGAAATTGCAGATGCATTTATTGTAGGTGCCAAGGGATCCATAGGTGGTGCAATGATAGTAGGAACTGCACGTGGTGTTCAATGGATTCTTGAACAGGGTGGAATTATTGACCCTATTATTAATAGCCTTTCAACTTTACTTTCAGGCCTTCCACCAATTGGTTCTGCAATAGGAGTACTTGTAGTTGTATCAATTTTAAATGGTCTTGTTCCTTCTGGTAGTGGTAAAGCAGTTGCCCTAATGCCTATACTAATTCCACTAGGAGAAATGATAGGACTTACAAGACAAACTACAACTTTTGCTTATCAGTTTGGTGATGGTATTGCAAATATGGCATGGTTTACTTACGGAACACTACTTATTTTTCTTTCATATGCAAAAGTGCCTGTTAATAGATGGTACAAGTTCCTGTGGCCATTACTGGTAATTCTATATGCACTTGCTATTATATTCTTGTTTATCGCTATTTCAATAGGTTATGGTCCCGCCTAAAGTATAATATTTATTCTTTTAGCAAGGTGGAGACTTCCACCTTGCTAAAACATTTCTTTGCAGCAATTTTTGTAGCAGGATATAGCCTTAAAAAGTGTAAAATTACAGCCTTAAAAGGAGCAAGATTCTTAACACAATATGAATTCTAAAGAAATAAGAAGGTGTAGATATATGGAACAACTTGCAGTATCAGAAATATCATTATCAGCGCAAAAAAAAATTAAATATTTTCATGAAATGCCTGTAAGGTTTTTTGTCTATTCGATGATGGCAGGTGTCTTTTGCGGTCTGGGTATGATTCTTGCATACTCTGCTGGAGGCTCCCTTAATAGCTTTGAAGCTACAAAAGGTTTTGCGAAAATAGTATTTGGTATTTCCTTTGCATTGAGTTTCACCCTTATTGTTTATGCTGGAAGTGAACTTTTTACGGGAAATGTGGGGGTTATGACCATAGGAGTATTTAATAGGGCGGTTTCTGTTAAAGAATCACTTTTGATGGTTTCGTTTGTTTACTTAGGAAACTTTTGCGGTGCTACCCTTATTGCTATTATAATAGGGGCAACAGGGCTTTTGGATGTGCCTATGACTGGAAACTATATAGTCTCAAATAGTGTAATAAAGATGCAGCTGCCTTTTGCACAAAGCTTTTTCAGAGGCGTCCTCTGCAATATGCTTGTAGTGCTTGCCACATGGAGCTGCAGTAAGATTAAAAGTGAACCTGCCAAAATGCTTATTCTTGTTTGGTGTGTGTACGGATTCTGTGCCTCTGGCTTTGAACACAGCATTGCAAATATGGCCCTTTTTGTAATGAGCATAGTGTCCCCTCTAAAAACAGCTGATATCTCAATAGCAGGATATATAAACAATATAATTCCTGTTACACTTGGTAATATAGTTGGTGGGGGACTTATTATAGGAGGGGGTTACTTTTTACTTGGAAGTGGGGAAAATAGGAAAAGTACTTCAGGGTTAGGTCAAGTTATTTCTAATGATGCTAAGGATATAGAGTAATCTTAGTACTTCTGAAAGAATAAATATAAATGAACCCATGGCAAAAAAATTCTAATAAATATAAGGTTGATTGTATTATCATGTTGTGCTATATCAAAAAGAAGGAGATCAAGCTGATTATAAAGCATTAAATCTATTATGCTATAGAAAGAGCATATTTACTCTAGATAAAAGTAAGGAATTATATAAAAATAGGAGGTAAGCCAGCAGTTTGATTATATCTGCTGGTTTATATCTTATTATAACCTAAGATTTATTGAAAGCTTCTATAACGTCTGTATTATATATTCTTATACATTCATTAGATGCTCTTGTGCCAATAGTAGCAGGGCTATTTGTTACATGTATTCCATAGTGAGGAATGCTTAATCCCATCCATCTAACTCTAAAAGGTCCACCAGGATTTACATCTCTATTTATTTTTTGTTCGTTCTTTTATATAAACTTGTAAACTCCTGTTAAATTTTTGTATTGTTAAAGCTCTATCAGAACGTGGCTTTTTATGTATTATAGAATAACAACAACGCTCTGGAGGTGGATCTGATAAGCGTGATAAATAACAATCGTCTGGAAGTAATGAGCATGCCACAGATTCGGGAAGAATTGTCCAGTCTTCCTCTTCGTTCAGAAATTCTACTGTAAGCTGTGCTAAATTCACTCGTAACTTTGCAAATCCAGGTTTCCACCAATAATCATGCCAATGATTATAATCTTGGCCGAAAAATTGAAATATTTCATTATTTGATTTTAATTCAGAAGGATGTACTATTTCAGAAAAAGAATTCTTATTTCCCTTTCTCATTACAACAAAATTTTCTTTAAATATTAAATTAGAATTTAATTCTGGATAAGGTGCTTCTCCGTTAGTTAATCCTATATCTACTTCTCTATTAGCTATCATCTCATAAGTAGGGATGGAATCAAGCAAAATGATTTCTAACTTCAAATTAGGATTTTTTCGTGATAATTGCCTAAAAAAATCTCTTAACATATAGGAGGCTAAACTATCAGGAACGGCTATAGATAAATGTTCAATTAAATTATTTTCTTCTAGTGAATTTACTTCGATAGAAAGAGCTAATATTTGTTCAGCTATTGTTAAAAAACGTTCACCAGATGGTGTCAATTGAACTGTGTCATGTCCTTTCCCTCGGAAAAGTAATTTGACGTTTAATTCTTTTTCCAACATAGAAAGTCTTCTACTAACTGTAGATTGGGTTAAAAACAAAGCACGTGCTGCTGTACTAATATTACGGTAATTGTTTATTTCCAAAAATATTTTAATATCTTTAATATCCATAGTAACAACCTCGTTTTTATTATAATTAATTTAAATATGATTGTTATAATATGCATTTATTACATATTATAATGCGAAAATCATCATTTTACAAATATTTATTGTGATGATAGTATTTAATTATAGTTTGCACGATGTGTACCTGACCTAAGACTCCCATCCTTTCAAGGTTGGAGTAAGGGCAGCTACGACAATGGATAACGATTTCTAAGTTATATAAAATATTTTAATTTTAGGAGGTTAAAATCGTGGTTACAATAGAATCAATTTATGAGGCTCAAAAACGTATTGCTCCTTATATCAATAAGACGCCTCTCCTTCGTTTAAATAATCTAGATGAATATTTAGGTTGTCAAGTATATGCCAAAATGGAATCTTTTCAAAAGACCAATTCTTTTAAAGTCAGAGGTGCTCTTAATGCTTCAATAAGCTTGGCAGAGGAAGCATTGAAAAAAGGAATTATAACAGCTTCATCAGGAAATCATGGAAAAGCTATAGCGTATGCGGCTAAACAACTAGGTACTAAGGCTTATGTTGTAGTTCCAGAAACTGCACCGAAAATCAAAGTTGAAGGAATCCAATCATATGGAGCGGAAGTTATTTTTAGTGTTCCTGCAGAAAGATTTAATGTAGCTAAAAAATTAAGTGAAGAAAATAATTTGAGTTTTATTTCACCATTTGATGATAATGAAGTCATTGCAGGACAAGGTACTGCAGGTTTAGAGATACTGGAACAACTGCCAGATGTAGATTATATAATTTCTCCAATTGGTGGAGGTGGATTAATTGGTGGATTATCTACAGCAGTTAAAGAAACTAATCCACAAGTAAAAATCATTGGAGCTGAACCTACATTAGTTGCCCGCTATACTAACAGTTTTGCAGCAGGTCATCCGGTTACCTTGCCTTCAGAATCAAAGTCAGTAGCTGATGGATTACAAACATTAAAACCTGGTGAACTTAATTATCCTGTTGTAGAAAAATATGTTGATAAAATTGTCACAGTAGATGAAGAAAATATTCTTAAAGCAACTAAGTTATTTTTAACTAAGGGAAAATTATTAGCTGAGATTTCTTCATGTATCACCTTAGGTGCTATCTTACAAGGATCAGTTAGATTTAATGCAAATGACAAAGTAGTTTTGTTTATTTCAGGTGGTAACATTGGAATGGATCAGTTTGGTAAATTTGAAGGTATGAGTATATAAGAGCAGTAGCAAGTTCTTAAAATAATTGTATACAGTTATTTAGATGAAATAAAAAGATAAAAGGGAGATGGATGAGCTATGAAAAAAATAGGATTTATTGGTTACGGAACTATTGGTAAGCAAATAGTAAAACAAGTGAATCAGGAAGAAAATTACAGCATAGAATTTGTTGTTATAGGTGATGATAAAGAAAAAGATGGACAAGAATTACCTTATGTGAAAGAAATTACTTCAGATTTATTTGAAAAAGTAGATTTGGTAGTAGAAGTTGCTCATGCAGATATTATTGAAAAATATGGAGAGAAAATTTTAAGAAGTGCTGATTTACTTGCATTTTCAACTACAGCATTTTCAAACGAAGAGTTATATCAAAGGATTTTAGAAAGTTCTAAAAAATACGGAACAAAAGTTTATATCCCTCATGGTGCAATATTGGGATTAGATGGATTGTTTGATGGAAGAATGGTTATAGATAGTGTTACTATTACTACTACTAAAAGTCCTAAAAGCCTTGGAAGACAGGATACAGAAAGAACTGTTGTTTATGAAGGTTCCACAAAAGAAATATGTAAATTGTATCCGCGAAATGTTAACGTACATGCTGCAATTGCTATGGCAGGACTTGGGTTTGATAAGACAAAATCAGTTTTGATTTCAGATCCATCAGTATCCACTAATGCTCATGTTATTTTGATTAAAGGACAAGGAATTGAATTTGAATTAAAAATAACAAGTATATCTCTAGGTGGTGTAACTGGCGCATATACTCCTATTTCAGCTTTTGGTAGTTTACAAAGAGCTGCAAGTAATCAGAAAGATTTTATATTCGTATAGATAGTATAGAGAAATTTATCATTTTTTAAATTTCCTAATAGGTAGAAGTAGGATGTTTACCAATCTATAATTGGTTAAGTATTGAGCTGGATGTAAAATATAATATTAACACAAAAGACACTCCGTAAATTCTTAATTTTGGATTTACAGAGTGTCTTTGCTATAATATGAGAAGATTAGAAGGCTCTTTTTATTTTAATAGTCTTTAGTTAATTTTTAATTTTTCTAAAGAAACTGTTGACATAAAGTTAACTTTACCCCTTATCATATGGTTATAGATGCAATTAATTATGATTAGCAATTACTCAGTGGAGAAGGGGGTGCTCTATGAGCTATACCATTAGACAAGTAGCAGAGAAAATGGGGGTTGCAGTTTCCACCCTGCGTTACTACGATAAAGAAGGACTTTTGCCGTTTGTGGATAAAAAGCCAGATGGAACCAGAGTTTTCAAAGATGAAGATTTTCAAGGCTTAGGTATTATAGCCTGTATGAAGAATTCTGGAATGCCAATAAAAGATATAAAAAGGTACATGGATTTGTGTATAGAGGGGGATAATACTCTTAAGGATCGGTTGGAGATTTTTCTTGAAAGAAAGGAATATGTTCAAAAGCAGATGGAAGAATTAAAAAAGGTAATGGAAACTATTGAACATAAAATATGGTATTATGAAACAGCGATTGAGGCTGGCACAGAGGCAATCCATAAACAAAACAAAGAGTATGAGTAAGAGAACAAAGTTAGAAAAAATGCTTTTAGTGCAAGAAACAAAATAAATTAGTGGAAATGGAAGGTGCTAACTTGAGTAAAGTATATTTTATTAAAAATTCGGAATCAGATTATGCGAGGCTTGGAAAAGATGCCTTGGAGCTATTAAAAAAAGTAGTATCAGAAACTGGACACCAGTTTGAAAAAGAAGTGCCTATAAAGGTTCATTTTGGTGAAAAGGGAAACAAAACCTTTATTCCTGCAAAATGCTACGAGGAAACCATAAGTTATTTGAAAGAAAACGGAGTATCACCGTCTTATATTGAAACTAATGTATTGTATAGGGGATCAAGGACTACTACAAAGCTACACATTGAAACAGCAAAAGCTCATGGCTTCACACAGATTCCAATCGTAATAGCAGATGGAGATATTGGAACAGAATATGATGAAATAGAAATAAATAAAGAATATATTAAAAAATGTAAAATAGGTAAGGGTTATGGGAAATTCAAACAATTTATTATTATGAGTCATTTCAAGGGTCATGTAGAAGCTGGATTTGGTGGTGCTCTAAAGCAGCTTGCTATGGGTTTTGCTGCTAGAGGTGGAAAATTGGAGCAGCATTCTGGCATATCTCCTGTGGTAACTGCTGAAAAATGTATTTCCTGTGGTATTTGTGTTAAAAAGTGCAACTTTGAGGCCATTCAAACTCCAGACACTGCGGTAATTGATAGTAGTAAATGCATTGGCTGTGCAGGGTGTATTGCTGTTTGTCCTCAAGGTGCAATTGAAAACACCTGGGGAGGCTCTCATTTTTTTGAGAAACTTTCAGAGTATGCCTACGGAGCGTCAAAAGATAAAGACAACATATACATCACCTTTGTACATAATATTACCAAGGAGTGTGACTGTGCAGGTACACATATGAAACCAATTGCAGATAATATCGGTATTCTTGCTGGAAAAGATCCTGTTGCTTTGGATACAGCATGCCTTGACTTAGTTCAGGAAAACAGCAGGAAAAAACTTTTTGAAAAGGGTAGGACATCTCTTAGTCATGCAGAAAAAATTGGATTAGGAACAATGAAGTATGAGCTAATTGAAATTAAGTAGAGTACAATTACTATTTATTAAACAAACTTTTTAAATTAAATATTGTTTTTTTATTCCCTTGGTAGAAAGTAGTAGAGAAATATGCTTTAATATTAAATATAAATGATAAAACAGGAATGAATTTGGAGGGGTATTATGAATGTAAAAGTTTGTGTAGGTTCAAACTGTACGCTGCTTGGAGCGATGGGTATTTTAGACCAAATTGAAGACTTAAAGGACATTATTAATGAAGACTTAGATAACTATAATGTTGAAGAATTGGAAGTTGAAGTAGTCAAGTGTTTAGGGTTTTGCAAAGGAACTAATAAAAAAATATCACCCGTAGTAGTTATAGATGACGAGACAATATTTAATGCTACTAGCCAGATTGTAATGGAGAAAATTATAAACAAAGTAAGAAAGAAGTAAAAGAAAACTACGGAGGAAAAGTTTGTCATGAAAGAAAGCTATGTTAATCTAATTAATATTAGAAGAAAGGTATTTTCTACTATTGCCAAAATGGCATACGATGCTTCTGATCTAAGCGAATTAGAGAAAGCATCTTTTGAAATTTTACCTAATGAGGTAGGTATATATAGAGATAGTATATTTAGAGAAAGAGCAATAGTAGACGAGCGACTAAGACTAACAATGGGTTTAGATGCAAGAAAACCAACTGAATATCACCGTGTTACTGATGGGATTTCCGAAGTAGATGTGGATAAAACTCAATTTATTGAGCCTTTGGTAAATGTTATTACCCATGCATGTGAAGCATGTCCGACTAAAGCCTTTTATGTAACAGACAATTGTCGAAAGTGCTTGGCTCATCCATGTACTAATGTATGTCCAACAAATGCAGTTTCTATAGGAAAGAATAGAGCAATTATTGATCAGGAAAAATGCATTAAATGTGGTAGATGTAAGGAAACCTGCCCATATAGTGCAATTGTAAAATATGAAAGGCCTTGTGCCGCTGCATGTGGTGTTAATGCAATAGATAGTGATTATTTAGGAAGAGCTCAGATAGACAGAGACCGATGCGTATCCTGTGGAAGATGCATTACTCATTGTCCTTATGGAGCCATTGCAGATAAGTCTCAAATATATCAGCTAATCAAATCACTAAAGACCAATACTCATATGTATGCCATAATAGCTCCCTCATTTTTGGGACAGTTTGGACCATTAGCTTCTCCGGTTCAAATATTTGAGGGTATAAAACAGCTTGGCTTTAGAGATGTGGTAGAGGTAAGCTTGGGCGCTGATATTACAACTCTTCACGAAGCAAAAGAATTTCTTGAAAGAGTACCTAATGATATTCCTTATATGGGAACAAGCTGTTGTAATTCTTGGACTTTAATGGTTAAAAAGCTATTTCCAGATCAATACGAATATATATCGGACTCTGCTTCTCCGATGGTTGAGACTGCAAAGCATATTAAGAAAATTGACCCAGATGCAAATATAACATTTATAGGGCCATGTATTTCCAAGAAATTAGAAGCATTAAGAGAAGATGTTAAGGACTATGTACACTTTGTAATAACCTTTGAGGAACTTATGGGTATGTTTGTTGCCAAGGAAATAGAATTATCAGAAATAGAAGTATCTAAAGAAATACAGGATGCTTCAACATTAGGTCGAGGATATGCTATAGCAGGGGGAGTAGCTGAAGCAGTAAAAAAGACTGCTTTGATTATTGACCCGTCAAGGGAAATTAACATAGAAGGTGTATCAACTTTACATGAATGTGTAAAGCTTATGAAGGTAGCAAAGTCTGGAAAAAAGAATGGATATTTGCTTGAAGGTATGGCATGTCCCGGTGGCTGTATTGCTGGACCGGGAACAATAGCATCGATGAATAGAGTTAAAAAGGCAGTAGTAAATTTTAAAAATGAGTCTGAATATAAAACTCCATTTGATAATGATATTATTGATAAAAAGTTAAGAAATAAATAAAATATAAGGTTCATATTAATGTAGCTTAGTATACATTGATATGAACCTTATATTTTATTCTGCATTTGTTGTATAAATCTCTTTTTTTGATGAAAAGAAAAACCGTCATCACTTTCGTGATGACGGTTGAAAACTAATAGTTTTTCAGTGGCCTCAGGTTATACACCAATCTTTTTGTAATCTAAGATGCAATCTCTTAGCTGCTTGCATATAAATATGTTTTAAAATTAGAATAAATAGATAAGGTTTGCATTTTGGTTTTCAATTAATGAAAAATATTATTTTTTAAATAATGTAAAAAAGTCTGCAAGAAATTGTCCCATTTCTAAGGAGGAAAACTTTTCGTCCTTTTTTGAATTGATCCATTTTATAAAAACTCCAGCATATCCATAGGAAAGAAGTATAGTTAAGTAGCTAATATATGGCTTAGGAAATATTTTCTCAATATCCCAGTCTTTGCGAGTTTTAGATTGCTCCTCAATTATTAAATTAGTTAATTTTTCAAGAAATAAGCCATCTCCGTTTTGACCAAGGAGCAATTTAAATATTTCAGCATTTTCTTCTATGTAATTGAAATAAGATGAATAGATTCGAGTAGCATCTGGTAATTCCAGAGTCAATGTTTTTCCTTGACTACTTTTTCTAACAGCGTGAAAGTTTTCCTTAAGCCCGTCAAGAAATTCAACTTGAATACTTTCTAGTAGCTCATACTTATTTTCGTAATGAGAATAGAAGGCTGCACGAGATACACCCGCTCCAGTTATTATATCCTTTACATGGATTTTATAGAAACTTTGTTTTTTTAGTAAAGACAAAAAAGAATCGCGAATTAGTATTTGAACTCTAGTCAAATTTTTGCTATAGCATTTAGCCATAAATACTTCCCTTTCTGAAATTTTGTTTAAAGCTATTATAAATAATATTTTTTTAAATAGCAAGTAATAAAATTTTGTCGTGCCTAATACAGTTATTTTATTTATAAAAGCAAAACTTTAAGTAATCTTTACCACTTGTATAAAACAGGTGAATGAAAGCGAATTTGAAATATCATAATCTATACTAAACAAATATTTGTACATTTTCTTAAATATGACCAATATTGTACATATATGTAATTGTGTTTATTGATTATGAAAGGCTAGTATTTTAATATTTATATATAAAATGACATAAAACAGTTGGCGTATGATTAAAGCTTAGTCAGATAATAAAAAAGGAGGATGAATATGAGAATTGGTATTTATGGTTGTGGAGCAATGGGAACAGTACTTGGTGCATTTTTAAGTAGGCAAGGATTAAACGTTGAGTTAATTGATGTTTATGAAGAACATGTAAATCAGTTAAACAGAAATGGCGCGACACTGGTAGGGTTTGAAAACTGGACAACTTCCGTAAAAGCGATTTTACCGTCTGAAATGGAAGGAATTTATGATTTAATTATTTTATTTTGCAAACAAACTGCAAATAAGGAAGCGTTTAAAATAATTAAGCAACATATTAACAATGAATCATCAATATTAACCTTGCAAAATGGTTATCCTGAGCCAAGCTTGATTGAAGTATTTGGGGAAGAGCAGACTTTAGGAGGTACGGTTTTATGGGGAGCTACATTTGTGGGACCCGGTGTATCTGAGGTTACAGAACCTTTAAATGAAAAAAATGAATTATTTGAAATAGGAACTATAAGCGGAAAAATCAATGAAAGGGTAAAGATGGCGGCAGACATTCTTGAAAAAATGGGATCAACACAAATTACTGAAAACTTAATCGCTTCTAGATGGACAAAGTTGGTAGCGAATTCTAGCATGAGTGGCATGTCGGCAGCATTAGGTTGTACATTTGGCGATATTCTAAAGAATGAAGAAGCCATGAAGCTGATTGGAAGAATTGGTGTGGAATCCGGGCTTGTATGCAAAGCTGCAGGTGAATACTTTGCTTCTCTTTTTGGCACAGATATTGATAATATTTTAAAAAATGGAGATCAAAATTCATGGATTAGGTTTGTTGAATCAGTATATAAAAAAATGGGTGCAGCAAAAGCAAGCATGCTTCAGGATTTAGAAAAAGGAAAGAAAACTGAAGTAGATATGATCAATGGATATATTTGCAAGTTGGGTGAGAAGCATAAAATAGCAACACCAGTAAACGATTCAATAGTAGAAATTGTACACGGAATAGAAACTGGAAAATATTCTTTATCAATGGACAATCTAAGATTATTTAAGAAATAGATTGTACTGCACTATATTTGAAGTGAATCAACTGATAGCAACAAAGAATTAATTAAACAGTTTAATTAATGGAATGTTATAGAAAAGGAGAGAAAGAATGATTATTGATAGTCACTTTCATCTAGATGAAACAATGTTAACACTAGAGACAATGATAAAAGAGATGGATAAGAATGGTATAGATAAAACTGCACTTATTGCTCCATTTAATGAAACAATGTTTTCAGAAGAGGAAACGACTGAAGGTAAAGCAGCATTTGATCACCTTAGGCAATTGTGGCTTGATGGAACCCCAGATGGATATGATATATACAATACTTTTATTGATGAAAAGAATTTTATACTTGGTGGGAATAAGTATCCTATGTATCCAAAGCCTGATAATGCTTTAGTTAATAAAGCAATAGAGAGATATTCAGATAGATTTTATGGATGGATTACAGCTCATCCAAAGCAGGAAGATGTAATGCAAGAACTTGAAACCTATATAAATAAACGTGGGTTTATAGGGGTTAAAGCTCATCCGTTTATGCATCAATATAAAATTAATGAGTTGGATAAGGTAGCTGATTTTTGTGTGGAAAGAGGGAAACCTATGCTTATCCATCTGTCAGGTGAAAAAGATTCATATAAATATTTATCCGAGAAATTTCCTAAACTAAATGTTATTTATGCACATGTTGGTGTACCACACTGGAAAGAAATGATGACATATGCCAACGTAACCCCAAATGTTTTTGTAGATTTATCAAGTGATTATCTTAGCCAATCTATTGTTGAGAAAGTGGTAAGTAAAATAGATTACCGTAAATTGATTTATGGATGTGACGGACCTTATGGAGCAAAGGGTTTTAATCAATATGACTATTCAGAAAAAAAAGGTTGGATAGAATCTCTTAATATTCTAGACTCACAGAAGGAATATATACTTGGTAAGAATTTTGTGGAGTTAATTTGAAAATATTAAGAAATGAAAAAATAGAGAGGTTACACCTGTAATAAGTTATTTAATAGGTGTGAGAATAAAAAGGATATTTCTTTTATCTAATTTCTATTGCATTTCGATTGCAGGAAATGAATTTATAAAGAAATAAAAATAATATATTTTTAGGAGGATTTTAAGATGAGAGATTTAAAGAATAAGAGAGTGATAACTGCGGCAATAATTGGTTCATGGCCAACAAAAAAAGATAATCCTAATATATCAATTACTCCACAAGAAATTGCAGATGATGTTTATGAATGTTGGAAGGCAGGCGCTGCTATTGCACATATTCATGTTCGAAATGATGATGGTACGCCAACAATTGATTTTGAAAAGTACAAGGAAACCATAGCATTGATTCGAGCAAAAAAAGACTGTGATATTTGTATCAATATTACAAGCTCAGGAGCTGCTGAATTTGATGATAATAGACGTATATATCCACTTCAGAAATTGTTACCGGAATTAGCTTCATTTGATGCAGGAAGTTTAAATTGGATGAACACAACCATTTTTGAAAATCACCCCAAATTTTTGGAAAAACTTGGTTATGCTCTTCAAGAATCAAATATCAAACCAGAAATTGAGATTTTTGATGCTGGTATGGTATATAATGCTATACATTATATGAAAACAGGAGTGTTAAAAGCGCCTTGCCATTTCCAAATAGTTCTTGGAGCACCAGGTGGAATGACTAATACTATTGAAAATTTAGTATACTTAAAAAATCTTATCCCAGAAGGTTCGACTTGGGCAGGATGTGGAATTGGTAGCGGACATATGCCTATAATGATGGCAACTATTGCAATGGGAGGACATCTTCGCGTAGGTATGGAAGACAACGTTATGTATCAAAAGGGTGTTATTGCAAAATCAAATGCACAATTTGTTGCGCGTGCAAAAAGGTTACTAGAAGAAGCTGGACTAGAAGCAGCAACACCAGATGAGGCTCGTGAAATTTATGGACTTACAAGAAAAGTATTTTAACAGGGATAATTGACTTTGTATTAAATTATTAAAGAGGTGTAATAGTATGAATTTACAATCAAAAGTAGCTTTAATTACAGGATCAGGAAAAGGAATAGGGAAAGCAATTGCAATAATGTTAGCTTCAGCTGGAGCAGATATTATTATAAATGATATAAGTATGAAAGATGCGGAAGAAACAGCGGCAGAAATAAAGGCAATGGGAAGAAAAGTAATGACTTCCAATGCAAATGTATGTGCTAGAGAGCAGGTTGAACAATTATTTAATGACATAAAAACTCAGTTTGGAAGATTAGATATCTTAGTTAATAATGCAGGAATTACAAGGGATGGTTTATTCTTGAAAATGACAGATGAACAGTGGAACCAGGTTATTGATATAAATTTAAATGGTGTATTTTACTGTACGCAATCTGCTGCATTATTAATGAAAGAGCAAAATTCAGGAAAGATTGTAAATCTGTCTTCTATGGCTGGACAAGCGGGCAATGTAGGTCAAGTAAACTACTCAACTAGCAAGGCAGGAGTAATTGGAATGACAAAAACATTATCAAAAGAATTAGCTCGTTTTAATATTAATGTTAATGCAGTAGCTCCAGGAATAATAAAGACATCTATGACAGATGCAATTCCTGAGAAAGTAATGGAGGGAATGCTAAAACAAATTCCCTTAGGAAAAATAGGTTTACCTGAGGACATTGCTAAATTAGTTAAGTTTTTAGTGTCAGAAGATTCAAACTACATCACAGGTCAAGTTATAGCTTGTAATGGTGGGTGGTATGTATAATTACTAATATGTGGAAAAATTAGAACTGACACCTGTGATAAGTTATTTCATAGGTGTCAGAATAAATAAGGATATTTCTTTCGTTTTATATGTATTTTATTCACATTAAAGTAAAAAAGCTTTAAAAATAATTATTGAAGTTTTCTATAAATGGTAATCTGATAAAGGATAGAACAGAGTTTAACAAATAATATAGACTTAGTATTGAGAAAGAGGGGTATTACTGTGAAAAATCAAATGAGAAATGTAGTAATTGTGGCTTATGGAAGGTCGGCTATCGCACGTTCTGGTAAGAAAGGAGCTTTAAGAGAACTACATCCTGTGGATATAGGTGGTTTGGTGTTAAAAGGGATTCTAGAGAAAAAAATACCACAGTTAAATCCTTCAAACATTGAAGATGTTATTGTGGGCTGTGCTCAACAAGATTTAAAGCAGGGGTATAACATGGCACGTCTTATATCTGCTAGGGCAGGTGTTCCAGATAGTGTTCCGGCAATGACAGTTAATCGTTTTTGTTCAGCTAGTTTACAAGCTATTGCGCTTGCAGCAGGACAAATTGAGTCTGGACTCAATGATATCATTGTGGCTGGTGGAGTTGAATCAATGACGGCTGTTCCGATGACTTATGATAGGACAACTTTTCAAAACGAATGGCTTGTGGAGAATGTGCCTGACCAATATATGTCTATGGGACTTACTGCAGAAAATGTAGCATCGCGTTATGAAATAACACGACAGGAAATGGATGATTTAGCAGCACAAAGTCATAAACGTGGTGCAATAGCACAAGATGCAGGTAAATTTGATGATGAGATTATTCCTTTACCTGGCGTAGATGACGAGGGAAAGGAAATTATTTTTAAAAAAGACCAGGGAATTCGTCTTGGTACTAGCAAAGATTCACTTGCTGAATTAAAACCATGTTTCATTGAAAATGGTATTGTTACAGCAGGAAATTCTTCGCAAACAAGTGATGGAGCTGCCTTTGTAGTTCTAATGTCTGAAACTAAGGCAAATGAACTTGGTATAAAGCCAATTGCCAAGTTTATAGGATATGCAGTAACTGGATGTGAACCTGGTTACATGGGATTGGGACCTATATATTCAGTACCTAAGGTTATGAAAAATACAGGATTGTCAGTAAATGACATGGACGTCATAGAGTTTAATGAGGCTTTTGCTGCGCAGGCTATTCCTTGCATGAGAGAGTTAGGAATGGATTGGGAAAAGGTTAATCCAAATGGAGGAGCAATAGCAATGGGACATCCGTTGGGCGCTACTGGTGCAGTTCTGACTTGTAAAGCACTAGGGGAGCTAAAACGAACAGGAGGCAAATATGCCCTTATCACAATGTGCATTGGTGGTGGTATGGGAGCAGCAGGAATTTATGAAATGTGTTGAAGGGAGACTTATATGAATTGGAAGGAAATTTATAAAAGTAAGCTTGTCAATTCGGAAGATGCTGCTTCTAAAATTAAATCTAGAGACAGAGTAGTTATAGGGCATGCAGCTGGAGAACCATCAGTATTAATTGACGCAATGATAGCTAATAAGGAGAACTACAGAAATGTAGAAATAGTTAGCTTTGTAATACTTGGTAAAGGTGAATATGCAAAGCCTGGTATGGAACAGTATTTCCATAGTAATACAACTTTTGCAAGTGGAGCTACTAGAGAAGCTATAGAGTCTGGAAGAGGAGACTTTATTCCTTGTTTCTTTTATGAAATTCCTAAGTTATTTAAGAAAGGATATTTACCTATAGATGTTGCCTTAATTCAGGTTAGTTCTCCAGATGAACATGGATATTGTAGTTTTGGAACATCGGTTGACTATATTAAACCTGCATCAGAATGTGCAAAAATTGTAATCGCAGAGATAAATACTAAGATGCCTAGAACCTTGGGAGATTCATTTATTCACGTATCAGAAATAGACTACATAGTTGAAACGTCTCACCCAGTATTGGAACTTCCGTTGCCTAAAATTGGTGAAGTTGAGAGGGCTATTGGTCAGAATTGTGCATCTTTAGTAGAAGATGGTTCAACCTTACAACTTGGTATAGGAGCTATACCTGATGCAGTACTTTTATTCTTAAATGATAAGAAGGATTTGGGAATACATTCAGAAATGATATCAGATGGAGTAGTAGAACTAGTAGAAGCAGGCGTGATAACTAACAAAAAGAAAACTCTTCATTCAGGGAAAATAGTTGTAACTTTCCTTATGGGAACTCAAAAACTTTATGATTTTGTTAATAATAATCCTGCGGTTGAAATGTATCCTGTGGATTATGTAAATGATCCTACTGTTATCATGAAGAATTATAAGATGGTTTCTATAAATTCTTGTGTACAAGTTGATTTAATGGGACAGGTATGCTCAGAATGTATAGGTTCAAAACAAATCAGTGGTGTAGGAGGACAAGTTGACTTCGTAAGAGGTGTAAGCATGGCGAAAGATGGTATATCAATAATTGCAATACCATCAACAGCTTCAAAAGGAAAAGTTTCAAAAATAGTTCCTTTCTTAGATCATGGAACGTCTGTTACAACTTCAAGGAATGACGTAGATTATATAGTAACGGAATATGGTATTGCTCAGCTAAAAGGCAAGACTTTAAGAGATAGAGCGAGAGCTTTAATAAATATTGCACATCCAGATTTTAGAGAAGAACTGATAGAAGAATTTAAAAATAGGTTTAAGTCTGATTTCAAATAAGCTGTGTAAAAATACTGTTTCTAATAAATAATTAGTTCTTGAACATTAAAGATTACTTTAAGAATGGAGGTTCAAATTATGGGCTCAATAGGATTGATATTAGGTATTATGATATTGATAATATTAGCATATAAAGGAGTGGGAGCATTACCACTTACTATATTAGCAGGATTAGTAGTTATTATTACAAATAAAATGAATGTATGGTCAGCATTTTCAGATTTCTATTTAACTGGATATGTAGGGTTTATGAAAAATTACTTTTTGATATTTGCAGCGTCATCGCTATATGCAAAATTAATGGAGGAATCCGGAGCCGCAATTGCTATTGGCTATAAATTCATAGACTGGTTTGGCAAAAAAAGAGCAGTAACAGTTATTTTCCTAGCAACAGCAGTATTAACATATGGTGGAGTAAGTTTGTTCGTAGTTATATTCGCTATAGCTCCTATTATAATGGTATTGTTTAAAGAAGGAGATATTCCAAGAAGAATTTCAGTAGGCTGTTTGACAGCCGGAGCATCAGGATTTACAATGACAGCATTACCAGGAACCCCAGCAATTACAAATGTTATACCAACAAAATTTCTTGGAACAAGTTTAACAGCAGCACCAATAATGGGTATTATAGCTTCTATTATGTTCATAGTTATGTCTATTTGGTATTTGAATTGGGAAACGAAAAGACTAAAGGATGCTGGAGAGCATTTTACATTTATACCTGGTACAGATGCTTCCAAGTATGAAATAGATAGAAGCAAGCTCCCTTCTACAATAACATCATTTATTCCATTGATTGTTATTATAGTTATGCTTCTTACAATGAAAAAAATAGTGACTAACTCAACTACATTAGTTGTATTGGCAATGGTTGTGGGCACAGCATTGGCATTGATTTTGAACTGGAATATAATATTAGACAAAAAGGCTGCAATAAACAATGGCTTGGGAGGCACTCTGGGTGCTTTAGCAGGACCGTGTGCAGTTGTTGGTTTTGGTACTATTGTACAAAATGCACCTGCATTCCAAGAAATAGTTAGTATGGTATTGGGCATGAACATGGATCCTTACGTAAAAGGTCAAATTGCAACAGCAGTTATTTCTGGTATAACAGGTTCATCATCAGGCGGGTTGACGATCACTCTTCAAACAATGGCAGAAACAATGAAGGCGTCCGGCGCAAATTTGGAAATTATGCATAGATTAATAGCAATTGCAGCAGGTAGCCTGGATTCACTTCCCCATTCAAGCGGACTTTTCTTGGTACTTGGATATTTAGGATTGAATCACAAGGAAGGTTACAGGTTTATAGGCATAACCACAGTTATTATGCCAATCATAATTTGTGTGGTATTAACATCTGCTGTAATTATGATGGGATATTAATTTTAATAGCAAAATATACATTGATTTACTTGAAGAATAGCCTAAAATTGAAACTAAACATTTATATGGGATATGCATATTGATGCACCTGTATTTATAAATTGAGGTGATAAATATTATGACAAAAATACATACTTTAGAAGAGGCATTAAAAAATATTAAAGAAAATACAACTATTATGGTTGGTGGATTTCTTGGAGTTGGAACTCCTGAAACAATCATAGATGGATTAATTGTTAATGGAATTAAAAATCTAACAGTTATAGCAAATGATACTTCATTCCCTGATAGAGGAATAGGGAAGTTAATTTCCAATAAGCAAGTGAAAAAAGTAATTGTATCTCATATAGGTACAAACCCTGAAACAGGAAAACAAATGAATAGTAGGGAAATTGAAGTTGAGTTAGTTCCACAAGGGACCTTAGCTGAAAGAATTAGAGCTGGTGGAGCTGGGTTAGGAGGATTTCTTACTCCAACAGGTATTGGAACAATTATAGAAGATGGAAAGCAAAAATTTAATATAAATGAAAAAGAGTATTTGCTTGAGCTGCCTATTAGAGCAGATATAGCTATTATTTTAGGTGCTAAGGTAGATAAGAAAGGAAATATCTATTATGATAAAGCTGCTAGAAATTTTAATCCTCTAATGGCTATGGCCGCAGATTTAGTTATTGTTGAAGCTGATGAAATTGTTGAAGTTGGAAGTATTGACCCTAATGATGTTATGACTCCAGGTATTTTCGTTGACATTATTGTACAGGGGGGGAATTAAAATGAATACATTACAAGCAAAAGAAGTAATTGCTAAAAGAGTTGCTAAAGAACTTAAGGATGGTTATGTTGTTAATCTAGGAATTGGACTCCCAACATTGGTAGCAGATTATGTACCAAATGATATAGAAGTAAATCTCCAATCTGAAAATGGTTTTGTAGGAATTGGACCAACTCCCAAAGAAGAAAAAGAAATTAAAAACTTAATTAATGCTGGAGGCATACCAGTTACAACAATGCCAGGGGCATCTTTCTTTGATAGTGCAACCTCATTCTCTATAATTAGAGGAGGACACGTTGATGTTACGGTATTAGGCGCTTTACAAGTGGACCAGAAAGGAAATTTGGCTAATTGGATGGTTCCAGGAGAGATAATACCAGGTATGGGAGGTGCTATGGATTTAGTAGTAGGAGCTAAAAAAGTGATTATCGCAATGACTCATACAGTTAAGGGTAAAGTGAAAATTCTAAAAAAATGTACTCTTCCGCTAACTGCACAAGGACAAGTAAATCTTATTATTACAGAAATGGGAGTTATGGAAGTTACTAATGAAGGTTTGCTCTTAAAAGAAATAAATCCTGAATTTAGCGTGAAAGAAGTGCAAGAAGTAACGGAAGCAGACTTGATTATAGATGAAGATTTAAAATATATGCTGACATAGTATGGAAAGATAGTAATGATTGTAATAAGATAAGAACAGTATAAATGATTTAGCAGTTTTTGCTAAATCATTTTGCAATTATATTTTCGAAATAGATAAAGTTGAGAAAATTTTTGCTGATATAAAAGATAAATTTGGAATACTTGGCATTTTAATTAATAGATCCTAGTTTTATTTTCCTCAATACCTCTAAGATGAGAGTTTTAATTTTGACCAATATCTTTATCTTGTGATTTTTTTTCAAGCTACTCTAGCTGGTTTTTAAGTTTATGTTTTGCCTTTCTTAAGCGTGTCTCCAGAAGGTTCTTTTCCGCATACATATCTAATATAAACTTTGTCAGGGACATGCTTCTTTTTCTCATCTATCATATTATGACCTCAGTGTTCACATTTAAGTATTGAAGATAAGAGATGCATACCTTGACGATTTAATAATTAAAGAAACAAGAATCAGGTGTAAAGGGTGCTAGTCAATAAGAAAGGGTAAAATTTTAGGAAATATATTGGTGATAAAACACAATCGATTTACAATTGCCATAGTATCTATTAAAAGACTACTGATTAATAATTTGTATTGGTGTTACAATAGGAACTGTATTGGCAAGCTCCAAAACATCTTTATTATACATTCTTATGCATCCATTAGATACTCTTGTACCAATCGATGCAGGATTATTTGTTCCATGTATTCCATAGTGAAGGATACTTAATACCATCCATCTCACCCCAAAAGGTCCTCCAGGATTCACCTAATGACTTGATACCTGAGTAAATATAAGCTTGGAATAAAATGCTTATAGTATTTAAAAGAAGTCCTTTGTATAATTGTAATATATTGCATAATGGCATTTGAGAGTCTAAAAATACAAAATAACTATGCTATAAGAAAAATGTGGACAAAGACTTAAATTAGTAAGACCATAATTATGAAAGTAACATATAAGTTGTACTAAGTTAATAAAGTCAAGAGAATCAGTGGAATAATGAAATATGTCTTCTATACATTGTTAAAAGCCAACGATTGTGAAGCACGATTAAAAGAAATTATTAATTATGGAAAATTATCAGAAATAGATGATGGAATGAAAATTGAATGCAAGTTGAAACTTCCAATTTTGATCCTGTTTATGTATATAGGAATGGCGCTATTATTTGGAGTGTATACAATAAAGGCAGCAGCTCTTTTTATAAATTATGTAGCAAGTTCATTTTCAAGTATAGTTAACGGTAAAAAAGATATATTTAATTCATTAATAGCATTACCAGTTTCTATTGTAATCATTTTGTTTGGCAAAGAAATAAGTAAATGGCAGAAAGAGAAAATAATCAGTAAGATGAAAACTACTTTACAAGTTTATAAAGAAGAAAATAAATAAAGTTTTAAGGCGTAAGGGTATGATATGACGACTTAACTATATCAAACTATTAGAATTAGGAATGATGAACCGTACCATAACTAATGTAGACCATAATAAAACTATGAGTCTGTACCAATAGTATAAACATACTTTTGGTACAGACTCATAAAATAAAGGCCCTTGTAATACTAATCTGTCAGCTGCTCTCGCATTTCTGATAAATACTTACCTCTTATGAACAGGAAGTAGAGAATTTGAACTAATAAAAAGCTTCCCATTACTAAGAATGCTGCACTAGTAACTTCCATTTCAAAGAGATTTTTTAGTGCAGTGAGGGCGAATGAAGAGTGAATTACAGCCACTATAAAAGGAATCAGGAAAAGTGTTCCAATCTCAAAGGTAACTATCTTTTTAATTTCCTTATAAGTAAGACCAATCTTATTGAGCTGCATGTATTTTCTTTTATCAGCTTCTTCATCCATGTAGAATCTGTTATATATAAAGCTTCCAGAGGCCACAAAGAATATAACCCCTATGAATATTGTTAAAAACAGTAAGGTTCCGTAGCCTCTTTTTTCAGATTCATAGATATGGGACTTGGATAATAACAAGCTGAAACTGTTCTCTCCATACTTTTCTGCAAACCTGTCATATACTTCATAACTTTCAGCCCAATTATTTACTTGATAGATGTATATGGTTGTGGAAGTATCTTTGTCCGCAACTCTGTCAAACAAACTATTATTAACTACGTAAACATCATTATTAATTACATATGTTAGCCTTGAGTCGGCTTTTTGGGTTACACTTAACAGGCTGTTTTCAATTTTTATTGACCCTCTTATTATCTTCCCATCCTCAAATGGAATTTGAATAGCCTCATTTTCATTTAAAGATAGAGGTTTAATATTTAATAGATCTGCTAATCCTCTATAAGTGCTTTCACTAATCAGAGTAAATATTTCATTATCCTTTGAAGTGTAGGTTGCGCTTTGAAATACTACTTTTTTATAATTATAATTTTCTTTTTTTAAAATATCTTCAAGAAAACCGGTCTCTTCAGCAACCATATCAGTTTTACCGAAAGTGGAGTAAACAAAAGCGTAAGGGTGTCTTTTTTCAATATTACCCAAGGTGTTTTTCCAAAATGCAAAACAGGTTCCTATAGAGGTAAAGGCTACTGTTGAGGTTATTGCTACAAGGAAAAACATTCTTGAATTGTCCTTTAATTTGTAAAACAGGTTTGAAATCCAAAGCAGGTTGGTATTTTTTAAATAAAGCTGTCGGTTTTTCTTTAAGAGCTTAATGAAAAAAACACTAAACTGTGAAAATAAGAGGTAGGTTGCAAAAACAACCATTGCTACAACGGGCAGCATGATTTTTTCAAGATTTTCCTTTCTGGCAGTTAGGGACATATAGTAGCCAACCAGTAAAATTACAAGTCCAAGCAGTGCCAAAAGGCTGAAGGATTTAGGCTCGGGCTTAGGTGCTTTTGTGGCTTTAAGAAGCTTTAACACTTCATTTTCTCTTATAATAAAGGAAGTAAAAAGTGAAACTAAAACTCCCAGCAAGATAAAAGAAGTCAGAGTAATGATTATTGCTTTTACAGGGAAATAAAAGTTCAAGCTATTAAGATTAAAAAACTTCTCTATGAGTCTTAAATAAATTTTTGAAAAAATCAATCCTAATATGATTCCGCTTAGGGTTGCGGCTGAGTTTATAATAATATTTTCAAGAAACAACATCTTGTGAAGCTGTTTTTTTGAAATACCGGTTATATATAAAATTCCAAATTCCTTATATCTGCTTTTTAAAAATACACTGATGGAGTAAAATACAAAGAAAGATAAAAACAGATATGCAATAATTTCAGTTATGAAAATTGCTATGTTTATATAGGATTTTAACTGCCCCTTGTTTGGGTGAAATAGGAACATGGAAAAGGAAAAAAATAACGCTGAGGATATACAAATGCTGAGAAAATAGGCAAAATAGGCTTTAGCATTTCTGGATACATTTTTATAGGTAAATTGATTAAATTCCATTAGTTAGCACCTCCGAGCATTGAAAGTACATCGATTATCTGCTGGTAAAACTGCTGGCGCCTTCCTCCATTATAAATTTCATTATATATGCTTCCATCTTTGATGAAGAGTATTCTATCACAGTAACTGGCTGCTGCAGGATCATGGGTTACCATTATAGTAGTAACCTTCTCGGATTTATTTATCTCTACAAACAATTCCATAACGGTTTTTGAAGCTTTTGAATCCAGGTTTCCAGTAGGTTCATCTGCCAATAGCAATGAAGGATTGTGAATCAAGGCTCTGGCTATAGCTGTTCTTTGAGCTTCTCCACCGGAAACCTCAAAGGTTCTTTTATTAAGTAATTTTTCTATTTTAAGTATTTCAGCTGCTCTTTTAAGGCTTTTATCCTGCTCAGTTACAGGAACAGCATCTAGTGTCAAAGGTAAAACAATATTTTCGCCTATGGTCAAGGTATCCAAAAGATTAAAATCCTGAAAAACAAACCCTAACTCTCTTCTTCTAAATAGAGAAAGCTCATCTCCCTTTAGAGACAGGGTGCTTTTTCCCTTAATCAGGATATCGCCTGCAGTAGGCCTATCTATAGTTGACACCATATTAAGCAGGGTAGTCTTACCGCTTCCGGAAGGACCCATTATTCCAACAAATTCACCATCTGCCACAGTAAAACTTATATCTTTTAAAGCATTGAAAAGTACTTTTTTTCCATATACTTTGCTTAGGTTTTTTACATTTAATATTTCCATTATTAACACTCCTTTATGTTTGCTGCATAGAACACCAAAAGTCTAATGAATTCTGATTCCATACTCATAAAATGCAAGGCTCTTTTTATGCTCTATATGCTTACATGTTTAATTATAGTAAGTATCATGGATTGAAGCTATTCAACTTTCTTACAGTTATATTACATCCATGTAAGGTAATAAGCTCTATTATAATTAAAACTTTCAGTATATATTAAAAAAGAACACATATTGATTAAAATACATGTCCTTCAAAGTGAACCCTTAAAATTTATCAATTTCTGAAAATATTAAACGCAGCTTGGTGCCCTTGCCCACTTCAGATTCAATTTCTACTTTGTGGTTCAGGTTTTCACAGATTTTTTTTACAATGTACAGGCCCATGCCAGTAGACTCTCCGTACTTTCGTCCGTTTTCTCCCGTAAAGAAAGGGTCAAAAACTCTCTTAATATCCTTAGCTGGTATGCCGATGCCTTCATCAATAATTTCCAGTATAATTTTACTGTCTTGAATATACGCCCTTATATTCAGCGTTTTGCCTATTCCTTTTGAGTATTTAACTCCATTTGTTATGATTTGGTTCAGTATAAATTTTATCCATTTACTGTCTGTATAAACTTCAAGGCTACTGACAATTGCCACCTTCGGCATTACTTTACTTTTAATAAAGAGCCTTTTTTCATTATTTATAGTGTCTAAAACCAACTGCAGCAGGTTGATTTTTTCTATTACAAAATCTTTTTCAAAAGCATCCATTCGTGCAAAATACAAGGCAAGATTCAGATTCTTATCCATTTTATATACTTCTTCACTTATATTTTCTGCAAGAGGTTCGCTTTCGTATTCTTCAAGCTGAAGCCGTATTACGGACAGGGGAGTCTTCATCTGATGAACCCATGTATTGATAAAGGTCAGGTGATCCTTCTGCTTTTTATCGTATTCCTGCATTTTTGCTTCGTATAGCCTGTATTGCTGACTGAATAGTTTTGATATATTCTTTCCGGCTAAAGAGTTTCCGAGAGAGACAGTGGACTCTTCAATTGAATTCATTCCCTTTTCAAACAGTTTATAAACCTCTTTGGTTTGGTAATATCTAAAAGCTAAAAAACATAGAAGTATAAAGGAATTAACCAGGATTAAATAAAAAATCTCTGACAAAGCAATATAGTTCATAAGCTCACAGTAGAATAAGGTTAATACAGTACCAAAAAAATATATAAATATGCAGACTTTATTATCCCTTAAAAACAGTTTCATTTAATTTATAGCCAACTCCTCGCACAGTCTCTATTCCATTTTCAATATCAAACTCCTGAAGCCTTCTTCTTAACCGTGTTACATTTACATTGAGGGTATTTTCCTCAACAAAAGCTGTGTCATCCCACATTTTTTCTAAAAGATAATCCCGGCTTACTACTCTAGGGTATCTTTTAATGAGACATTCCAGCAGTATCCCTTCCTTCTTGGTTATGATTAAGGTTTTATCTTTAAATTGAAGCTCCAGTCTTTCAGGGTACAGCTTCAAGTCGCCCAGCTCTACGACGCGCTCCTCGGTATTGGAAGCATAATTGCCATAAGCTCTTCTTATATGACTTTTTATTTTAGCCAGCACCACTTCTGAGTAGAATGGTTTTGTTATATAATCATCCGCACCGTTTTCAAGTGCCATTACCTGATCCATTCCGCTTTCTCTTGCGGATATAAAAATTATGGGAACTATTGATGTTTCTCGTATTTTTCTGCACCAGTAAAATCCATCAAACTTGGGTAAATTAACATCCATCAATACCAGATCAGGTTTGAAGGATGCGAATTCCTCCATAATGCCGCCGAAGTCCTTGGAAAGTTTCACTGTAAAGCCGTATTTCTCTATATAATCTCTTAACAGGCTGCCTATGGATAAATCATCTTCAACAATATATATCTTATACTCCATAGTAAGTACTCCTTCCATATTAACATAAACATTAATTACAATTATTAAAGCACAGGTTTCACAATAATATTAGTATAACAAAGTATGGGGTACTTGTATTATAAAAATTTAAGATAGAGAAAAAATATACGTTATAACCATTACGGAGAACCGTATCATAAATGAGGTAGACCTTTTGTATAAACATTATAAAATTTGATGTTTAGCAGAATATAAATATATTCTGCTGCTATTTTTAAAAATGTTAGCTCACTTTCATTCAAAAGCTTAGCAGCTCTTCCTATTATAATGGAAGAGACTGCATAATACTAAAGATTTTTTAGCTGTACTTATAAAGTTATACTAAAAGTATGTAAATATTATATTAATAGGAGAAAATACTAAAATGGATATAATATCTAATTCACCAAAAATCCCCAGAAACGAAGTGTTTAGAAAAAGGATTCTAGGGTCGGCAAGGACTCTTTTCATCGAAAAAGGCGTTGAAAATATAAATATGCATTAAATTGCAAAGATGGCCCAAATAGGTCAAGCAAGTCTATATAGACGTTATGCAGAAAAAGGTCAAATTTGCATGGAAATTGTGTCTGAAGAATGTCAGCCATTATTTGACGAATTACAAGCATATCTTAATCAGTCTTCAGATAATTTACCTTTGGAACGGCTTTATCAAGTAATTATAAAATTTATTCACTTCTTAGAAGTTAATACACCTTGGTTTAGTGATATTAATCGAGCTTCAATTGGATATGGTCCATTGCAATCTCCATTATTCAAGGGGATGCGAAACATATTCAACGATTTGCTTTAAACGAAGAGTATTTAGATTACTTGGAGGGCTTCGTAAAGGCGATATTAAGAGAGCAGGTTAAGGATGATTCAGGATGGCATAATCAAAGTATTGCAAGTAGGATTCCTAAATGGATTCAGGACTCAAAAAATAGGGAGAAAGTTTTAAAAGGTATTTCAAAATTAAGAGAAATGTTATGATGAGCAATATTTGACACTATAAATTAAATAGGGAGATAATTCTATGCAATGTTTTTGTAAAGAACAAAGTTATGATTTAGTGGTTGAAGCGGATTTTGGTGCGGACTCAATTTAATTTGTGAGATTCATAGCAATATAGCTTATTATATTACTATGAATCTTTATTATTTATTCCACAGGAAGTTTATATTTTATCACAACCTCAGATTTGTTGAAAACTTCTATACTATAAATTCTTTTTTTTAACCATAGCTTTATGTTGGCCGGATCATTTAATAATAATATTTCAAGGGATACTCTTTTTTTAGCTGCTTGAAGTTCTTCAAGGTGTATAATTCCAGCTTCAAAAGTAGTAATTTTAAATCATCCTAGCACCTAATAAAAAACTACTGATTAATAATTTGTACTGGTGTTCCAATAGGAACTGTATTGGCAAGCTCCAAAACATCTTTATTATACATTCTTATGCATCCATTAGATACTCTTGTACCAATCGATGCAGGATTATTTGTTCCATGTATTCCATAGTGAGGGATACTTAATCCCATCCATCTAACTCCAAAAGGTCCTCCAGGATTCACAGCTTTATTTACTATTTTAAAATTTCCTAAAGGAGTAGGAGTAGAGGGTTTACCAACGGCTACAGGATATGTCTTAACTACATTATTACCAGAGTATAGTGTTAAGGTGAGGTTTTTTGTATTAATTACAATTCTATAGTTTCCTTGTCTATAGTTTGATTGAGTTCTAAAATTATAATCTTCCATTGAGAATTGACTACCCATAATATAAGGGCAAATAAACATAATATAACCTCCAATAAATATTACATTAAGTATTATATTCATGATTATAGAAATAAGTTAATGAATATTCACATACATTATATGGAAATAATGTAAATAATATTATATAATATTTATAAATGTTAAAGTTGTGGGGTGATATTATGAAAAACATTGTTAAGGATATAGGTATTGGAAGCATATCTATATTTTTATTTATATTGTCTATAGGTTTTTCTATAAGTTTTAAGGGTTCTCCCGCAGTTGGTGACTTGGTTTTACAATCGATAGGATTAAAAGCTTGGTCCGATGAAAGTGGAGGACTTCATTATACTATACTTTATTCACTAGGCATGCTTTATTTATCTTGGCTTATAGGAAACAGCTTTCCCAATCATTTGTGGGCATCTATAGGCAGAAAACTATCTATAGCTTTAAGTCTATGTATAACTGCATTAATACTTGTATCTACTTCAATATGATATACTAACTAATTGGCTTTTGTTTGAAATAAGCTGATTCAGTGATGTATAATAACCATATGATACCTTACTACTTAGTTTAAACTTTACTTACATAATGATTTTGCAATTCATTTAATAATATTATTAGGAAAAATTAGGGGGGTAAAAATGTTAATTAAAAATGGAAAGATAATTACCATGACAGGAAAGGTTTATGAAAATGGATGTATACTAATAAAAGATGGTAAGATAATAGAAATATCAGAACATATAGAGGAAAAGAAGGAAAAAGTTGTAGATGCAAAAGGAGGATGGGTTATTCCTGGTATAATTGATGCTCACTGTCATGTTGGAATATTTGAAGAAGGAATTGCTTTTGAGGGAGCAGATGGTAATGAAATGACAGATCCAATAACTCCACATCTTAGGGCAATAGATGCAATAAACCCCATGGATAGTGCTTTTGAGGATGCGAGAAACTCTGGAATAACTACAGTTATGACAGGGCCTGGAAGTGCAAATGTAATAGGTGGACAGTTTGTGGTTATGAAAACTTATGGAGTTTGTATTGATGATATGGTTATAAAAGATTCAGCAGCTATGAAAATAGCCTTTGGTGAAAATCCTAAAAGAGTATATCATGGCAAAGGAAAAGCTCCTTCTACGAGAATGGCTACAGCAGGACTTCTAAGAGAAACCTTGGTTAAGGCTAAAAATTATATGGCAAAAAAGAACTCTGCAAAGATTAAAGGAGACAGTTTTGAGGTAGACATTAAGATGGAAGCATTAATACCTGTACTTCAAAAGAAAATACCTCTTAAAGCACACGCTCATAGAGCAGATGATATATTAACTGCAATAAGAATAGCAAAGGAATTTGATGTAAATTTAACTTTAGAACACTGCACTGAGGGAGAATTTATAGCTAAATATATAAATAAAGCTAATGTACCTGCAGTAGTAGGGCCAACTCTGACTTCTAAAACAAAGGTGGAAACTAGAAATAAGTCCTTTAAAACTCCAGGAGTTTTACATAAGGAAGGGATCAAAGTAGCCATAATGACGGATCATCCTGTAATACCTATTCAGTATTTATCTTTATGTGCAGGGCTTGCAGCTAAAGAAGGACTTGGAATAGATGAAGCACTAAAAGCTATTACAATAAATGCAGCTGAAATAGCAGGAGTAGATGATAGGATTGGAAGTATAGAGATAGGAAAAGATGCGGATATAGCTATCTTTGATGCTAATCCTTTAGAAGTATTTACAAATACGCTTTATACTATAATAAATGGAGAAGTTGTGTTTCAAAAATGCTAATGAACGTTTGTTAGGTGCTCATCAATAATTAGTTGTTTAACTGTGGACCTATTTTATATTAAAAACCATGTGCGTTTTTTAGCCGCTAATCACTAATCCTTAGCTAGAGATTAGTGACTAGCACTTTAAATAACATCAAGTGATTCTTAGACTCAGGTGGAGTTTGCTTATGAAGAATACTTATCTCCAACTGAGTCTTAGAAGAACTTATCCAGGGGCGTATCAGCAGCTATCTCCTACTTAAGAAAAGCAGATATCACAAATCTATGATTTGGTGATAGTCGCTTTCACAGAGTGTGATGGGAGTATTACGGATGGTTGCCATCGGATAAATAAAATCAAAGTAAACCTAAAGTTTGCTGGTAAATAGAAAAGGAGACTTAGTAATGGCTTCCTATGATAAAAGAAAATCAAAGTATGAAACTTTACTTATAAAGCAAAGGCAGCTTGCAAACTTTATAAGTACTTTAAGAATTATTATATTTGTAGCGGGATTATTTTTTACAATGTATCTTTACTACAAACTTAGAAGTGAATACATATCTACTATTATATTCTTAGCTTCGGTTATAGCATTTACAATATTAGTATATTGGCATGATAAGGTTATAACTTACAAGAATACTTTAGAGAATATATTTATATTAAATGACAAGGGAACAAAACGAATAAGTGATAAATGGAGAGAATTTGAGGATAAGGGAGAAGAATTCATAAATACAGAGCATCCTTATACTTATGATTTAGACATATTTGGAAAAAGTTCATTATTTCAAAAGATAAATGAGACTAATACCTTTTTAGGAAGAAAAAGATTAGCATCGGTGCTTTCAGGACTTAATTTTTCGACAGAGGAATTATACGAAAGGCAAGAGGCTATTAAGGAATTAAGCAAAAAAATTGGATTTAGAGAAAGATTTATAAGTGAAGCTATGATAAATAAGGGAGAATATAAAGACCCAGAAGGACTTTTTAAATGGGGAAAAGAAAAAATGCCAATATATAAAAATATGGCTATATTCCTAGGTACAAGAATAATCTCACTAATTTCAATAGCTCTTATAATAATATTTTTTATAGGAATTGTTCCGTATAGAGTGCCACTTACAGCATTGTTGATTGAAGGATTACTTCTTCTGCCTGGTGGAGGCAAAAGAGGAGAGGCATTAGGTATTGTATTTAGATATAAAAAAAATATAAGAAATTATTATAATTTAATAGCTCTTTTGGAAAAACAAAGTTTTAAGTCTTCTTATTTAAAAGAGATTCAGGAAAAATTAAAAAGAAGTAATAGTACAGCAACAAAAGCAATAGATGAGTTTTATAAAATTTCTAGCCTTACAGGGGATAGAGCTAATATGGTTTATATGCCTATAAATATAATTTTTCTTTTAGACTATTATATAGCGTTTCGTCTTGAAAGATGGAAATCTACCTCAGGAGAAGCGCTTCAGGACTGGTTTGACGCAGTTGCAGAGATTGAAGCATTAATGAGTTTAGCTGTACTTTGCTATGAAAATGAAACCTGGATTATGCCAGAATTTAAGGAGGAAGGACTTTTATTTGAGGGCAAAAATATAGCACATCCTCTTTTAAGTAATAATAGGATTTCAAATGATGTGAAAATAAATGATAAAAATAAAATTCTTCTAATAACAGGATCTAATATGTCAGGAAAAAGTACTTTCTTAAGAACTGTAGGAATAAATACAGTACTGGCTTATACAGGAGCACCTATTTGTGGTGAAAGGCTTACATTAAGTCCAATGAAAATATATACGTGCATGAGAATAAGTGATAATTTAGAAAAGAATATATCATCCTTTTATGGAGAACTACTAAGAATAAATATTATAGTAAAGGCAGTAGAGGAAAGGGAACCTATACTCTTTTTATTAGATGAAATATTTAAAGGTACCAACTCATTAGATAGGCATACTGGGGCTAAAATTCTTATAAATAAAATGAGTAAAGAAAATGCAATAGGTCTTGTATCAACTCATGATTTAGAGTTAGGAGATTTAGAAAAGAGCAATAGAGTTGTGAAAAACTATAATTTCAGAGAGTACTATAGTGAAGGTAAAATACATTTTGACTATAAACTAAGAGAAGGAATATCAAAAACAAGAAATGCAATGTACCTTATGAAACTTGCAGGTATAGATGCAGAAGAAAATACTTTATAGCGCATATTTTTAATATGTGCTTATTTTTATTGATAAAATTAAGAGCCACTGATTTATATAAAATCATGGATAGAATATGCATGATTATCGCTACATATAATTAATAGGTAAAAGTTTTAAATTGCTAAAATATTCTTTTGTAATAAGTTATATAAGGCAGTAAATTTTGAAGGAATTTTGAGGGGGATATTGAATTAGTACTATGGAACAATATTTCAATGATTTAAAATATACTGATTATAAATTGGGGGAATAATTTATGAAAAGTGCTGTATCAGATTGCTATGAGCCTAAATATGGCGAACCGTTAAGAATAATTCCTAAAGCACAGAGAGAGCAAGCTATAAAAAGAGCAGGATATAATACATTTCTTCTAAAACCACGAGAAGTATATATAGATTTATTGATACATAATAAAGTGAATAATAACAAATCAAAACAAGATATATTAAATAGTCAAGGTTCAAATTGTAACTATGATAAATATAGATTAGAACAAGTAGAATATCTTTTGGAAAGACTTAAAAAGGCTTTAATACCTGTAATAAATTCCAGTGCAGGTCAGGCTGTTTTTTTAGATGCAAAAAGGTTTTTATCACATATTCCACAGTCGCAGTTTCCAGCACAATCACTTGCAGCAGCATTATATGTAGACTCAGGGGTAAGGGGTATGGAAAGAGGAATAGTTTTTGCAGGAAGAGATAGTAAAACAGGAAAAGACCGTATCCCAAAGTTAGAACTTGTAAAGCTTACTATACCTCAAGGGGTTTATACCTATGCTCATTTGGATTATGTAGCGGAGGCTATAATATCTTTATATAAAAAGAGAAATGAAATTAAAGGTCTTAAATGGGAATATGAGCCTAAAATTTTAAGGTTTTTTACCGGTAGATTTAGCGTAATAGAATAAACTTTAGAAGGTACACATATGAAAAAAGAAAGAGTAAAACTTAGAACAAAAATTAGTGCATTAAATATAAGCGTAGTAGTTATTTCTCTAGTGGTTACTATAATTTTAATATATCAAATGAGGATGTCCTGGATAACAAAAGAGGCAGAAATTAATTTGATGAATATAAGCAAAATCATATCTAAATCACCATTTATAGTTAATGGATTGAAAAATAAAAAAGATTCAGATGAAATGCAAAGTTATGTGAAGGAAATAGTAAAATCAGGTAAGCATGTAGATTCAATAAGTATAGTAGATTTAAATGGAAATACTTATGCAAATTCCGATTTTGAAAAAATGTATGATACAAATATTCAGGGCATATCTGAATTAGCATCCATACAAAACAAAGAAATTTTAGAGGATAAGATAGAAAGCTTTGGAAAACTTATAATATCATTTGTTGTAGTAAGGGATGACAAAGGAGATCCCATAGGTTTTGTAATGGCAAAAGTATTAACTGAGAATATGGTAATAGCTGGATATGAAATAGTTATAACATTAATTCTTGTAATACTTTCAGGTCTGCTTATAGGAAGTGTAGGGTCACTTATAATATCAAAGAGTGTAAAAGAATCACTTTTAGGATATGAAGCAGAGCAAATTTCCAAGCTATTTATACAAAAGCAGGAGGTATTGGATTCCTTAGATGATGGCATAATTGCAGTAGATGATAGTTTAAAGGTAACCTTTTATAATAAGGGTGCTTTAAATATTCTAAAAATAGATGAAGATAAAATAGGAGAGAATATGATAAATATCATATCCAATTTCAATCTATCTCAGGTATTTAAAGATGGGGAACCTCAATATAATAAGGAAATAATTATAAATAACACAATAGTTGTCATAAATAGAATTCCAATAAAAAATAAAGACAAAGTTATAGGGGTAGTGGCAATATTTAGAGATAAAACTGAAATCACAAAGCTTGCCGAGGAGGTAACAGGAGTAAGACAAGTAGTAGAAGCACTAAGAGCTAATAATCATGAATTTATGAATAAACTTCATGTGATTTTAGGTCTTATTCAAATAGGTGAAACTGATGAGGCAAAAAAATATATAGTTAGTCAAACTAAGGAGCAGCAGCAAAAGGTAACTCTTGTTATGAATAAAATAGAAGACTCAACCATTGCAGCTCTTATGCTTGGAAAAATAAGCAGAGCAAAGGAAATGGGAGTAGAGCTTTATATTGACTCAAATAGTAATCTTAAAAGAACAAAGGGAAGAGTTAATAGCCATGCTTTAGTCACCATAATTGGGAACTTGCTTGAAAATGCTATAGAAGCAGTGAGTATAAGTGATAAGGAAAAGAAAGAAGTAAATATACTTATAGAGGAAGACTCCTCTTGTATTTTAATAGAGGTAAAAGATACAGGAGTAGGGATATCTAAAGAAAATTTGACCAAGGTGTTTTCTAACGGATATTCAACTAAAGGTGAAAATAGAGGAAAGGGACTTATGCTTTTAAAGCAAGTTGTTGAAAATTTAAATGGCAAGGTAGAAGTTTTTTCTAACGTAAACGAAGGATGTCAGTTTAAGATATACATTACAAAGGAGGCAAAGGATGATTAATGTACTTATAGTAGAAGATGACCCAATGGTAGCACAAATAAATAAAAGATACACGGAAAGTATAGAAGGATTTAAAGTAATTGGGGTTTGTGGCAATGGAAATGAAGCATTAAATACAATAAAGACCAAACAAATGCAACTAGTTATACTAGACTTATATATGCCCAAATTGGATGGAATAGAATTTTTAAAAGAAATTAGAAAAGAGCATATAATGACAGATGTAATAATGGTAACAGCTGCACACGAAACAAATAAATTAAATGAAGTATTAAAGCTTGGTGCTATAGATTATCTTGTAAAGCCCTTTGAATATGAAAGGTTTAAGGAAGCATTAAATAAATTTAAGCTAAGATATGAGCTTTTAAAAGAAAAGTCTACTTTAAATCAAGAGGATATAGATAAAATAACAAGTCAAAATTCTCCAAGTTTAAGTGAGGAATTTCAAAAGGGAATAAATGAGAGAACTTTATATAGAATAAAAAAATTTATAAAGGATTATAGAGAGGAATACTTTACCTCAGAGGAAATAGCTGAAGGAATGAAATTATCTAGAGTTACCATAAGAAGATATCTAGAATATATGTCATCCTTTGGAGAGCTAATAAGAGACATAGAATATGGAGAAGTGGGAAGACCAAAAACTAAATATAAAATTTCAATAGATAATAAATTAACAATGAAGTAGTACATAAAAAAAATTAGTGAAATGAGATGTATGTGAAAGTTGCAAAGAACTCATAAAAGTCCTTTGTAACTTTTTATTTTTGCAAATATATATCTTTTTTTATTCACAAATACTTTAAATTGATAAAGTCTATGTGTAAACGTTAACGATAATAACATAAGTTACAAAACAATTGCAATACTTTTGTAATGTAGAAGTTGTTAGAAAATTAGGATAATATATATTTAAGCAATAAATATACAATAATATTTAATTACACAAATAAAATCAATTGGCCAATTGGTTTATATTAGCATTAATTATATACTTAAGTTTAGGATTGAAGGGGGATATTATGGACTATAAAGAAATGAGCTTAAAGCTTCACGAAGAAAAGTGTGGTAAAGTAGAGGTTATATCTAAAGTTACAGTGAAAAATAGAGAGGATTTAAGTATTGCCTATACTCCTGGGGTAGCAGAACCTTGTAAAAAGATACATGAAGATATAGAAAATGTATATAAGTATACGGCTAAAAAGAACTTAGTAGCAGTAGTTACAGATGGAACAGCAGTACTTGGACTTGGAGATATAGGACCAGAAGCTGCTATGCCAGTTATGGAGGGAAAGGCAATACTTTTTAAGGAATTTGCGGATGTAGATGCATTTCCAATATGTTTAGATACAAAGGATGTTGAAGAAATAATAAAGACAGTTAAGTACTTATCTCCAACCTTTAGTGGAATAAACTTAGAGGATATCTCAGCACCAAGATGTTTTGAGATAGAAAAAAGGCTTAAGGAAGAACTTGATATACCTGTATTTCATGATGATCAGCATGGTACAGCCATAGTGGTTTTAGCAGGGCTTCTAAATGCATTAAAACTTGTGGATAAAAAGATAGAAGATGCAAAAATAGTTATAAATGGAGCAGGTTCTGCTGGAATATCTATATGTAAGCTTTTAATGGCAAGAGGAGCAAGAAATATTATTATGTGTGACATAAAGGGAGCTTTGCTAGAAGGAGAAAATTGGATGAACAAAGCTCAAGTAGAAATTGCAAAGGTTACAAATAGAAACTTCGAAAAAGGAACATTAAAAGATATTATAAAAGAAAAAGACGTATTTATTGGAGTTTCAGGACCTAATGTATTAAATGCAGAAATGGTTTCTACAATGAATAAAAATTCTATAATTTTTGCTATGGCAAATCCTTCACCTGAAATCCTTCCAGAGGAAGCTAAAAAGGGTGGAGCAAGAGTTATAGCTACAGGAAGATCTGACTATCCAAATCAAATAAATAATGTACTTGTTTTTCCTGGAATATTTAGAGGGGCATTAGATGTACGAGCAAGGGAAATAACAGAAGAAATGAAACTTGCAGCAGCAGAGGCAATTTCAAGTATTGTTAAAGATGAAGAATTAACTGAAGAATATATAATTCCAGACCCATTTAATAAAGAGGTAGTAGAAGCTGTTTCTAAGAAAGTAGGAGAAATAGCTATAAAAACTGGTATTGGTAAAATAAAATAAGAAATATTATAGGGGGCGATCAAATGGGTAAAAAGAAAATCAGTCTTGTAACCAAAATAATGCTAGGCTTAATACTTGGAGTAATAGTAGGATTATTTTTCACATCCTCACCTAAAATTGCTACAAACTATATAAAACCTATAGGCACATTGTTTTTAAACCTTATTAAAATGACTATAGTTCCATTGGTATTTTCATCCTTGGTGGTTGGGGCAGCAAGTGTTGGAGATGTTAAGAAGCTTGGCAGAATTGGCGGAAAGACTATGATTTATTTCTTTGTAACTACTGCTATAGCAATAATCATAGGATTAGTTCTTGCTAACATATTTAAGCCAGGGGTAGGCGTGACACTTATTGCGGGAGCTCAGCAAAAGGCTACTGAAGCGCCATCGTTAATTCAAACATTACTTGATATTGTTCCAACAAATCCAATAGATGCACTTGCTAAAGGAAATATGCTTCAAATTATATTCTTTGCAGTGTTTACAGGAGTAGGAGCAACTTATATTGGGGAAAAAGGAGAAGCTTACTTAAAGTTCTGTAATAGTTTAGCTGAAATTATGTATAAGTTAACTGAAGTAATAATGAATTTAGCACCTTATGGAGTATTTGCACTTATAGTTCCTGTCATTGCAACTAATGGACCAGCGGTATTGATTCCACTAATTAAAGTAATATTAGTTTGCTATGCTGGTTATATATTACATGCAATAATAGCGTATTCATTTTCTGTTAGTATGTTCTCCAAAATATCACCAATTGAATTTTTAAGAGGGACTTCAGCACCAACAGCGATAGCATTTAGCACAAGCAGCGGAGCAGGGACTTTACCTGTAGCTCTTAAAACAGTAAGAGAAAAATTTGGGGTATCAGAAGGAATAGCAAGTTTTGTGCTTCCGCTAGGTACTACAATAAATATGGACGGAACAGCAATATATCAAGCAGTATGCGCAATATTTATTGCACAGGCTTATGGAATTTCATTATCGGTTTCGCAGCAAATAACAATACTGCTTACAGCACTACTCGCTTCAATTGGGACAGCAGGGGTTCCTGGAGCAGGATTTATGATGCTCATGATGGTTTTATCTTCTGTAGGTCTTCCACTTGAAGGAGCAGCACTCATTGCAGGTATAGATAGAATACTTGATATGGGAAGAACTGCTGTAAATGTTACAGGAAATGTAGGAGCGTGTATTGTAATTGCAGGAACTGAAGGCGAAATAGATTATAGTAAGGCTTCAATAAAAAATAAAAATAGATCTGAAAATGCAGAAGCTTAAATTGGGGGATTAATATGAGTAAAATCGTGGGGATTTTAGGAGGAATGGGACCTCAAGCAACTTGTGATTTATTTAGTAAGATTATAAATTATACAAATGCTAAAAGTGATCAGGAAAATATTCACTTACTTATAGATGATAATGTAGAGATTCCTGATAGAACTAACTACATTTTGGGTAAAGGAGAAAATCCAATAACACCTATGGTAGAAACAGCAGTAAAACTTAGAAATGCTGGAGCAGAGATGATTATAATTCCATGTAACACAGCACATTACTTTTATAATAAACTGACAGAAGCTGTTGAGGTGCCTTTTATAAATATGATTGAAGAAGTGGGAAAATATATTTATAAAAGCTATGGTAAGTGCAAAGCAGGCCTTCTTGCAACCACAGGAACTTATCAAGGGAAAGTATATGAAACCTACTGTAAAAAGTATAATGTAGAAATTGTCTCGCCAAGTGATGACGATAAAAACTTTATTTTAGATTTAATTTATAGGGTTAAAGCAGGGGATATGAATTTTAATATAGACAAAATAATAGAAGTATTAAATGAGTTTAGGCGCAATGAAGTTAATACAATAATACTTGGATGCACAGAGCTTCCACTAGTGTTTGATAGTTTAGATAAAGATCTATTTAAGGACTTTAATTTTATATCATCTACAGATGTATTGGCAAAGAGAACGGTGGAACTAGCTCAAGCTAATTAATAATTAATACTTAGGGGGATTTAAAAATGAGATATAGAATAGAAAGTGACTCAATAGGAGAAAAAGAAGTTCCAATAAATGCTTATTATGGAGTACAAACCTTAAGGGCTTATGAAAATTTCAATATAACAGGACGTAGAATTCATCCACAGCTTATAAAAGCACTAGCTGAAATAAAAAAGGCAGCAGCTATAACAAACATGGATATTGAACTTTTAAATAGAAAAGTTGGAAATGCCATTGTAAAAGCTTGTGATGAAATTATAAAGGGGAAGTATCATGAGGAGTTTATAACAGATGCTGTACAGGGCGGCGCAGGCACATCCATGAACATGAATGCAAATGAAGTTGTAGCAAATATAGCTATACAAATCCTCGGAGGAGAAATGGGGGATTATAGTATAGTTCACCCTAATGACCATGTTAACATGGGTCAGTCTACAAATGACGTTATACCAACAGGGGGGAAAATTGCATCTATAAGATTATTAAATGGAGCTTTAATGAAGTTAAATGATTTAGTAGATGCCTTACTAAATAAATCAAAAGAGTTTGATCATGTAATTAAGATGGGAAGAACTCAACTTCAAGATGCAGTTCCAATAAGACTTGGACAGGAATTTAAGGCGTATGCAGATGCAGTAAAAAGAGATATAACCAGAATTAAGAGATCTATGGAAGATTTAAGGCATGTAAGTATAGGGGCAACTGCCATAGGAACTGGAATAAATGCTGATGAGGAATATGTAAAAAATGTAACTCCTAATTTAAGCATAGTTACAGAACTCGAACTTGTACAATGCGATGACTTAGTAGATGGGACTCAAAACCTAGATACCTTTGCAGCGGTATCTGGAGCATTAAAGGTTTGTGCAATAAATTTATCTAAAATATCAAATGACTTAAGATTAATGTCTTCAGGGCCAAGAACAGGTATAGGAGAAATTAATCTTCCAGCAAAACAAAATGGATCTTCTATAATGCCTGGAAAAGTTAATCCAGTAATACCTGAAGTAGTTAGTCAAGTAGCATTTAATATAATAGGAAATGATATGACAATTACTATGGCAGCAGAAGCAGGTCAATTAGAGTTGAATGCCTTTGAACCAGTACTTTATTATAAATTGTTTGAATCCATAGAAACTCTTACAAATGGAGTTAAAACCTTTATAGAAAACTGTGTAAATGGCATTACAGCAAATGAAAAGCGTTGTAAGGACTTAGTTGAAAACAGTGTAGGTATAATAACTGCCATATGCCCACATGTAGGGTATAAAAATTCAGCTAAAATAGCTAAAACTGCTATAAAAACTGGAGAATCTGTAAGAGAACTTATCTTAAAGGAAGGTTTATTAAAAGAAGCAGAACTAGATGTGATATTTGATGCATATGGTATGACTGAACCAGGAATTTCGGGGAAGGAACTTTTGAAGAGATAGTAATAATTGATTTAGTTATGAATTACAGAGTGGAAATAAAGTTCTAGAATTTGAAAAAGAAGTTTGCAAGTGTGCAAGCTTCTTTTTTATTTGAGCTAAACATAGGCAGCAATAGTGGCTTTGTAGAAAATAAGCTGCAGGTAGCTTGTTTGTTTTGCAAGAATAATAAAAAAAAGGTGCAAAAAAACACAATGGGTATTGGGTTTTTATGGATAAATCGATGTTGAACCGCAAGTTTGTTGGAATGTTTTTTCAAAACTTAGGAATTATTACATTGCTAAAGTAATATACATTTAATTGAAAATCTAATATAGGAGGCGTTCAAATGAAAGAAAAAAAGATGAGTCTTGTAACAAAAATAATGATAGGCTTGGTACTTGGAGTAATAGTAGGCTTATTTTTTACTTCATCACCTAAAATTGCTTCAGATTATATAAAGCCTATAGGAACACTATTTTTGAATCTTATTAAAATGACTATAGTACCATTAGTGTTTGCATCTTTAGTAATTGGTGCAGCAAGCGTTGGAGATATTAAAAAGCTTGGCAGAATTGGAGGAAAGACCATACTTTATTTCTTCTTAACTACTGGAGTAGCTATAGCCATAGGACTAGTTCTTGCAAATGTATTTAAACCTGGAGTAGGAGTTAAGCTTATAGCGGGAGTTCAGCCAAAAGTAAATGAGGCACCATCATTAATTCAAACATTAATTGATATTATTCCAACTAATCCAATAGATGCGCTTGTAAAGGGAAATATGCTTCAAATTATATTTTTTGCAATTTTTACAGGAGTATCAGCAACTTATATTGGGGAAAAGGGAGAGATGTATCTAAAGTTTTGTAATAGTTTAGCTGAAATTATGTATAAAATAACTGAAATGATAATGAATTTAGCACCTTATGGAGTATTTGCACTTATAGTTCCCGTTATTGCAGCTAACGGTCCAAAGGTTCTGCTTCCATTGATTAAATTAATACTAGTTTGTTATGCAGGATTTATATTACATTCAGTATTAGTGTATTCATTTTCTGTTAAAGCACTTTCCAAAATATCACCAAAAGAATTTTTTAAAGGAACTTCAGGTCCAGCGGCTTTAGCTTTCAGTACAAGCAGCAGTTCAGGAACATTACCATTAACTATTAAAACTGTTATGGAGAAATTTGGAGTGTCAGAAGGAATAGCAAGTTTTGTACTTCCTTTAGGTGCAACAATAAATATGGATGGAACAGCTATATATCAAGGGGTAAGTGCCATATTCATTGCACAAGTATACGGAATAGCATTGACACCGGGGCAGCAAGTTACTGTACTTTTAACAGCACTATTAGCATCTATTGGTACAGCAGGAGTTCCAGGAGCAGGATTTATGATGCTTATGATGGTTCTAACATCTGTAGGACTTCCGCTTGAAGGAGCTGCATTAATTGCAGGTATAGATAGAATACTTGACATGGGAAGAACGTCCGTAAATGTTATAGGAGATGTGGCAGGATCTATAGTAGTTGGTGCTACTGAAAATGAGATTGATTATGATAAGGCTTCTGTAAAAAAATAAACTTAAGGTATAGAAGTTTAGAATAGCAGCTTAATCTTTAAGTTGGGGGAGTAAAATGAGCAAAATTGTAGGGATTTTAGGAGGAATGGGACCGCAGGCAACTTGTGATTTGTTTAGCAAAATTATAAGCTATACCAATGCTAAAAGTGATCAGGAAAACATTCATTTACTTATAGATAATAATGTAGAAATTCCTGATAGAACTAGCTATATTTTAGGGAAAGGGGAAAATCCCATAGTATACATGATAGAAACCGCAGTAAAGCTGAAAAATGCTGGAGCGGATATGATTATAATGCCCTGTAATACGGCACATTACTTTTATGATAAGTTAACAGAAGCAGTAGAAGTGCCTTTTATAAATATGATTGAAGAAGTAGGAAGATATATTTATGAAAGCTATGGTAAGTGCAAAGTTGGACTTTTAGCAACCACGGGAACTTATAAGGGTAAAGTATATGAAACCTATTGCGATAAATACAATATAGAAGTTATCTCGCCTGATAATGAGGATAAGAATTATATATTAGATTTAATATATAAAGTTAAAGCAGGATATATGAATTTTAATGTTGAAAAAATAACAGAAATACTAAATAAATTTAAAGGTAATGGCATTAATATAATAATACTTGGATGTACAGAACTTCCTCTGGTATTTGATAGTTTGGATAAAGATTTATTTAAGGATTTTAATTTTGTATCATCTACAGATATTTTGGCTAAAAGAACGGTGAATATAGCAAAAGGTATTTAAAATATAATATCTTATATTAAAGGAGGACTTTTAAAGAACCTCCTTTATATTTTAAATATTAACAAATTGTTTTCTAAAATATCATGGTAAACTAAACCAAATTAAACTAAAATAAGTATTAGGCATTTCTCTTAAAAAGAAAACTTATACTAAAAAATGAAAAGTAATCATAAAAAATTCAAAAAGGGTATTGATAATTAATAATAATTATTATATAATAATAAATGTAAGTGAGAGAGGCGAAATTAAAATAATAATTAAAAATGATAATAACCCCATAAGATGGGATTAGAAATAAAAAATAAATGGATGATTTTAGGGAGGATTTTTATTATGAAAAAATTTGTATGTACAGTATGTGGATATATTCATGAAGGAGAAGCAGCACCAGAAAAGTGCCCACAGTGTGGAGTACCAGCAGATAAGTTTATAGAAAAAGTTGAAGGTGATTTTGCTTGGGCAGATGAGCATAAAATTGGAGTTGCAGAAGGCGTTGACCCAGAGGTTATAGAAGGATTAAGAGCAAACTTCACAGGAGAATGTACAGAAGTTGGAATGTATCTTGCAATGTCAAGACAGGCTGATAGAGAAGGATATCCAGAAATTGCTGAAGCTTATAAGAGAATAGCTTTTGAAGAAGCAGAACACGCAGCAAAATTTGCTGAGTTACTAGGAGAAGTATTAACAACTAGTACAGAAAAGAACTTACAGTTAAGACTTGAAGCAGAGCACGGAGCTTGCCAAGGTAAAAAAGACTTAGCAACACTTGCTAAAAAGTTAAACTTAGATGCAATTCATGACACAGTACATGAAATGTGCAAGGATGAAGCTAGACATGGAATGGCTTTCAAGGGCTTACTGGGGAGGTATTTTAAATAAGATAAAATCAAGCAATTATAAGACTTTTGGCACTATATAGACAACTAAAGGATACCCTGACGGGTGTCCTTTTTTGTTGCAGTGGTTGTATCCAACACTGTACACAACTCATAATACCAACCCCATACAGAGGTGAACACTGTACAACGCGTACAGCATTGATCCAAAAGCCTTTCGTGTCAATTGAATTAATTCAAAAGACCATAGACTACATTGATGAAAACATACGGGAAGAAATAACCGTAGATACGCTTGCAAGAATTGCAGGGTTTTCAACTTGCCATTATTATAGAGTATTTAATAGCATGATAGGATTATCAGTCATGGAATATATAACAAAGAGAAAACTTCAATTCGCCTTGTATGAGCTGAGTAATGGTAAAAGGATAATCGATATAGCTATGAATTACGGTTTCGAAACCCATGCTGGTTTTACAAAGGCATTTAAACGTTACTACGGGTATCCTCCGAATCTGTACCGAATTCATTCACCAGTTGGAGTACCTCAAAAGGTAAACCTTTCTAAACTGAAAACAAACAAAATGGGAGGCGTTGTTATGCAACCAAAAATTATTGAAAAGCCAACTTTCAAGGTAGTCGGATATGAGTTTAAAAATAACATGAAAAATACACTACACACACGGGACATCCCTGCATTTTGGGCACAAAGAGGGTTAACCGATGGAACGTGCGAAACTAAACTTTACAAATACTTAAATCCTCCCAAACATGGTGAGTATTGTATTTGTATAAATGCTGATATTTATTCGGATAATTTTTCATATCTTCTTGGTGATAAGCTGTGTTAGGGCTTGAAACCAGCCTGTAGCCGTTTGCGTAATCACCCATCTCAGCATCATATCGTGGGTCATTTACTGCCCGTCCAAAATTAATAAGATAAACAGGGATATGGATAAATATCTGACCTTGATGGATTTTAGAAATGATGAACATCTGGAATATAGTTTGCATAAAGTATACGAGGTGAACTAATTTCATGAGAGGAGTATTAAGTATGCTATATCTAAATATCCTTCAAGATATCGGTTTCGGAAACACTCTTACACAAGACGATCTGATAGAGCTGCTTTTGGAGAGGACAACCTTTGAAGAACTTGGATTTGACCACCTCATAAATGCAGAGTCGGATAGGGTCCAGTCAATTTTCAGCATACTGGATGGTCAAATTGTTAAAAATCCATCTATTACCAAGCTTGATATAGCAAACGATGGATTAAAGCGTGTACTGCAAGATATAACCAAAAAGGAAATGCCCGTTCAATCAAGCTTTAAGAACGTACAAGAAATACCAAGGGTAACCACAGGCTGCACTGCCACTACAACAACAACTACAACCAGTACTACAACCAAAACGACTACTACAAGCACCACCAGTACAACGACTACAACGACTTCAACAGCGTGTATCAGCCCTTGCCCATGCAGCCTGCTGACAACCTATAACGGAACTTATGACTATGTTGCCGGAGTCATTAACAGCGAGGGTGATCAGTACAATGGATGTATTGCAGAACTGTTCGCTGACGTTTGCGGTGATTGCCTCCGTTCTTCGTGCAGTTTAATAAAATACGATATCTATGGTAACGGGAGGCTGTATTATGAGTTAAACACTGACCCCATGTCATTTGACATCCAGTGTCCTGCTACAGGAGAGATAGTTATAACCGGCAGCGGTTTTGCAGCAGATAGTCTTGGAAATGTGGCGGGAGCGAGATTTACTTTGACTGCTCAAGATAATTCACTTGATAAATTTCAAATGGTTATTAATGCGGGAGCAGATGTTCTGAATCACAATAGTGGAATTATTGAATTGACTGGTCCTAAACAGGGAGACATTATAGTCAGTGATTGCACTTCTGCAGGAGTTGCAAAACTTCATGCGGAGGTGGATTACACTAAACTGGCAGAGAAAAAAGATAAACTTATTGAGCGTATTAACAAGTTGAACAAATAGTAACAAGTATGTGTAAGGCATAAAAAAAGGTGTGAATGAAATTGTCGATAATGATATATAAAGCCTCACCTTGTCAGCTTACATTCACAACAATACTAAGTATTTACAATGATATGCAAAAAAAGAAGAGGAATACAGGTATTCCTCGTATGGTATTTATACCGGATATAGGAAAGACTTTGAAGGTATAGTCTGTAAAGCATTTTTGCTTGACCTTTTTGCTAAAGATGAAACAAATGTACGGAGAAAGTATATAGAGATCGCACAATCTATGAAAGAAATAAGCAATATGTTTGTATCTGGGAGTACGCTCGGAAAGTGTATATTTTTTTGCACGTTATAAGGATTTTTATATCAGAAGCATTATCTTTCCCGATTATCAGGAGGCGTTTCCGAGTGAACTGCTAGCAGAGCTAGGGGTTTATTGCGACACCAATACGAATGGCGGGTATGTGTTTACCCTCTATTCTCATAATATTATTCATAATTTATGAGATCATCAATCTCACTTAGATGTAACTTAAAATGACGAAGGTAGTCAATAATCATTGCTTTTAGAGAGACGGTAGTATTTAATGTAGTGATCCATACGTTATTTAATTTATCAATATTTAAGTTGTTTATCACATGAATAATATGAGTATTGGAATATTTACATAACTGAACAAGATTCTGCCATTCTTCCTCCTGATAGTTCTGTATGGAAATCCATCTGTCATTATTACCTAAGTTTGCATAGTCCGGAAAAATCATAGGACTTGGTTGATATTGTAAATGTATTATTCTGTGTGTATTGTTTGAGGCGGAATCAACCATATGCCCGACAATCTGTTTAATTGACCTGTTTTGGCTGTTCCTTCTTACTCTTATCATATCTTCTGGAAGCTGTAGTAATTTTGATTCCCATTCATTAATTAACATCATAAGTTCTTCATTATTTTTCTTAAGTTCATGCATATAAAATCTCCTTTCGATTCAGATTAAAATAAATAGTTCTAAATGTTAGATAATATGGTATTATATGAGATAAGTTTAGTAAAATTGAAATATTCGAGAAGGAGCTGAATGTGAGATTATTTGAACGCCTGGGTCACAATATCACATTAACACCAGAAGGAAAGAAGCTACTTCCGATTGCTGAATAGATATTAAAACTTTCCGATGATGCAGTCAACATGATCGGAAACTCAGATAAACCGAGTGGAACTTTAATAATCGGCGCAGTTGAATCCTTATGTGTGTCTATGTTACCTAAACTTTTAAAAGCGTATCATTCAAGATAATAAAAAAGCAGTTGTAAAAGATTATAATCTTTTACAACTGCTTTTTATTAATAACTAATTCATCAGTCGCTAATCTCTAAAATAATTTAGCAATAACTCCTAGAGACTAGCGATTAGGGACTAAGGACTAGAGATTTACTGTAAATTCTAGCCCCCTAATTCTAATACCTACCCTAGCTCCTAGTACCTTTGTCCTAATTTTTGATTAGTGGCAGCCTGAACAAGTGGAGCATCCATCGCCATAATCACCCTTAAAAAGTGGTTCCAGTGAAAAACTATCTAGTCCAGTTTCCTCAGCAGATTTCAAAACAAAGCCGCCAAATTCAGCAACTAAGTCTTTATCAATAAGGAAAATCATATTTCCAATTTTAACAGCTTCATCATTGTTTTTTGGTTCATCTATAACAAGATTAAAAGATGGGCCTCCACAACCAATACCTGCTAAATTTATTCTAATTGTATCAGCAACTACATTGTTGTGAAGTAAAAATAATTTAAATTCTTTATAAGCTAAATCGCTCATGGAAAATGCAGCCATTTAAGTCACCTCCGATATTTTTGGAACTATATATATACTACTAAAATGGTAGAGAAAAGTAAAGAAGCTGAAAATAAATAATTAAAAGGAGTTGAGAAATTAATCTCAACTCCTTTTAATTAGTGGCATCCAGAACAAGTGGAACAGCCATCACCATCATCCTCTTTAAATACTGGGTCAAGTGAAAAGCCATTTAATCCATTTTCCTGACTAGATTTCATAACAAAACCACCATACTGATTAACTAAATCCTTATCAACTAGGAAATTCATATCTCCAATTTTAACAACTTCATCATTTGCCTTTTGTTCATCCAGAACAAGGTTAAAAGATGGGCCTCCTCAGCCAACGCCTGCTAAATGTATTCTGATTGTATCAGAGTTTACATTGTTTTCTTGTAAAAATAACTTGAATTCTTTATAAGCTAAATCGCTCATAGAAAATGCAGCCATGTAAGTCACCTCCATTATTTTTTAATATAACTATTGAAAGATTTTATGTTATGGGTATAATTGTAGTACATAGAATGTATATTTTCAATAGAACGATGATTCTGATTATACTTTAAATATAGTATAAGGGATAGGGGGAATGAGAAAATGTATGCTTGGCAGGAAGAAAGACCTTTAGTTTTGAAACAATATACCCCAGAGATGTTTTTTAAATACGTGTGTATGCTTATAGGAAAGGAATTTAATGCTGAATTTTATTACATAATGAAAAAGAATTCATGCGTACTTAGGATGTTTAAATATATTGTTCAAATAGAAAAAGAAGAAGTGGAAAGACTTCAATATAAGAAGCCATATGCTCTAGATAAATATCTGCTTGAAGAGTTAAAAAAACAAGGACTTGCCTTTGATATAAACAAAAGCACATATATAAAATGTTGCTACTATGAAGATGAGAAAAAGGAAGTTTATGATAAAAACAATACGGATTTAAAATTTAGTGAAAAGTTTAATATATCTATTCCAGAAGGAGGGTTGTTTTATCCATGCTGTGGAGAAGACAGCTATGAGCCTCTTTATTTGTTTATGGATATTATAAGTGAATTCCATTTTGCAGATAGTAATAAGATTATCCTTCCTCATTTAGAATGTGGAGTGAGAAGAACTAGTGAAGAAAGGAATAGTCTAGAAAATAATATAGGAACATTTAATTCAAAGGATGTTCCTTTTGCAGTAGCTATGTTTAATAATAAAAATTTCGAAACTATGAAATCCTTAGAAGATAGTCTTTTAATGAACTTGGAATTTATTAAGTTTTCAGATATAAGTAATAAAGAAATATGGAAGACAAAATATGAAAATAATAAGAAAATAGAAGTGTATACTCATAAATATGATGGTTTTTTAGGGATAATGAGCATAGAAAAAATATCTGTGTTTTATTATAGAGGAAGAAATAACAGAAATAAGAATGCAGCGTTTAATTGGTTTGAGGAGATAGCTTTTAATACTGCGATTGATAAACTTCAGGATGGAGGAATTATAGTAACAGATGGTATAAATCCTAATGAAAAGGATAAAGATAAAAGCGTTATTTGGAATGTTTTATGGAAGGATGAAAATATTAGTTTTAATTATAAAAATAGAAAGTTTAGTTTTATTGGAGAGCTAGGTAGATTGCTAAAAGTTTGGAAGGTAGAAAAAATAGTGATGAAAATGGACTAATACGGTATTATATTATAATATAAATAAATTTAAAGCTTAATAAAAAACTAAATTAACTTTATAGTAAGAAAGAGGGAGTTTTTGTGAATCTTTATGAGGTACTAGAAAATGTTAAGTTGTGGACAAGAGAAGTTGGAAAACTTCAACTAGAAAAATATAATTCTAAAATAAAATATACAAGTAAGTCTACTGTTGTAGATATGGTGACTGAAGTAGATATATTATCTGAAAAGATTATTATAGACAAGATAAAAAGTACTTATCCAAACCATGCTATATTATCTGAGGAAGAAGGAGAAATTAAAAGTGAAAGTGAATATTTATGGGTAATTGATCCTTTAGATGGTACAAACAATTATTTGCATGCTTTCCCAATATTTTGTGTATCCATTGCACTTAAAAAGGGAGAGGAAACTATACTTGGAGTTATCTATGTTCCAAGGCTTGACGAAATGTTTTATGCTATAAAAGGTGAAGGTGCATTTTTAAACGATGAAAAAATTGAAGTAGCTCAAAAGGGAAATTTAGAACAATGCATACTTACTACGGGATTCCCTTATGATAAAAAGATATCAAAGCATAATAATGTAAATTTATTTACTAATATAATAACAGAGCTTCAAGGGATAAGAAGAACAGGTAGTGCAGCTTTTGATTTATGCTGTGTAGCATGCGGAAGAATTGATGGATACTGGGAACTTAAATTAGGACTTTGGGATTTAGCTGCTGGGGCGCTTATAGTGGAAGAAGCAGGCGGAAAAGTAATGACTTCTTATTTAAACAAAGAAAACGGAGAAATAGGAGTTAATATAATAGCAGGAAATGAAACTGTAGTAGAAAAGGTTCTAGGCAAGCTAAGTGAAGTAAGCAATTATTTTAATAAATAGTTTATAGATAAGACTTAAGGGGGATGAGTAGTAATGTTTGATTTAAGTGTTTTTGATAATCTTACTCAAAAGCAAAAGTATGAAAGCTTGCTTTCAATGATGGATTCTTTATTAAAGGATGAGACAGACGTAATTACTAATTTAAGTAATGCATCTGCACTTATAAAGGCATTAGTTAGTGATGTAAATTGGGCTGGTTTTTATATTATTAAAAATAATGAATTAGTCTTAGGACCTTTTCAGGGGCTCCCAGCATGCAATAGAATTCAAATAGGTAAAGGTGTATGTGGAACTTCAGCATTCAAAGGTGAAACAATGCTTGTAAAAGATGTACATAGTTTCCCGGGACATATTGCTTGCGATTCTCAGTCTAATTCTGAAGTTGTAATACCTTTAAAACAAAATAATAAGGTATATGGAGTGCTTGATTTGGATAGCCCAACAGTGGGGAGATTTAATGAAGAAGACAAAACGTATTTAGAAAAAGTAGTTGAAATTATAAATAAATATGTAAACTTTGAAGAATTGAATTAATACATCTGAATTTAATTAGGGAGTTACTCTTAATATGTTTGAATAATTTTAATATTGACACAAAGGCGAAAATCCGTATTTTTTGTTATATAATAGTGGATATTACTTAAAAAATATATAAAAGGAGTCGTTGTCGTGAAGATAAGCAATTTTGTTTTATCAAGAAATACAATAGACAACAGGTTTAAATACGGAATAAAATTTGTCCCAGAGAAGGTTTTAAATAAATACCTAGACTATATGCTAGTAGTCTTAAAAAAATTAAACGAAAAAGAAGATGGATTTAACTTAACATTTAAAAAAGACAAGCTTTTTAATAATATACAACTTTCAACTAATGAATTTAAAACATATATAAATATGTTATATGACTTTTATAATTCGTTGGGAGAAGAAAAAAATGTAGAAGTAGAATTTATTACTAAGAATTCAAAGGATAAAATAATACTTACTTCTTTAAATGATGATCATATAAAGGTATGTTCTGTAAAACAAAATTTTGATGAAGAAAAAAGAGTATTTTTTATACTTATGAAGGAAGAGTTGATAGATTATATAACTTCACTAAATGCTGTATATAGAGAAAATGAAATTCAAAGAAATTTAAATGGTGTTTCTAAAGGCTTTATAAGAAAGTCTGAGAGAGATGCATTATATTTACAGACATTATATATATGGGCTAATCAGGCTTTAGACAATAAGGATATTAAGGCTTTTGAGTTAATATCATCAGAAATTAAAAAAATAAAAGAAAATTTATAAAAAAGTATGAAGAATGTGAATATTTTCTGAAGATAAGGGAAGATTAATTAATGGATAGAGGTAAGAAAACAATCTATCCATTTGCTGAACAAGCAACACACTAAAATCATCATTAAACAATTTCATAATAAGCTCCCCTTATCCAATATTTTATAAACACAGCACTGCATGTTAGGCGGTTGCTGTGTTATTTTTATTTTTTGTTATTATTGGAATTGGTGCCAACTTTAGGTTTGCTTTATAAAATAGTATAAAGTAAACTTTGTCTAATATTAAATCATAGATATAAATTATTTTAAATAATTAAGTTAATTAGCAGAAGTGCAGATATTATTTGAACAGTCGCAATTAAAATACCATACATTGATGCTTTAGGACCCTGAGTTACTAAGTCTTTAAATTTTACTCTCATGCCAATACCAGCTAGAGCTATAATTTCAAAGTTACTACTTACAATTTTAAATAATTTAGATAGTGTTTGAGGTATAACGCCAACACTAAAAAGTGTGCAAGCTATAAAAAAGCCCATAACATACCAAGGAATTTTAGCCTTAGCACTCCCTTGAGTTTCGCCTTGAGACTTTTTCTTCATATTTGCAAAGATGAGTACTACCACTATTAAAAATATAATTCTAACAATTTTAAATATAGTTGCTAAATCCTTAACGTCTTCATTAACAAGACTTCCGCTGGCAATAACTTGTCCCACGGATTGAAGTACTCCACCTATCATAGCAGAAGTTTTTAAAGTATCTAAAGAAAATGCTAAATTAGCAATTGCAGGTAAAAGAAGCATAAGTATAGTTCCTACTACGTTAACAATAGTAATTGCAATCCCTTTGTCTTTATCATCAGCCCCAATAACAGGTGCAGTTGAAGCGATTGCAGAAGAACCACATACAGCATTACCGCTTGCCATTAGTAGTCTAAAGTTTTCGGAAAAACCAAGTTTTTTACCAATGAGTATGGCAGCTATTATTGTAATAGCCATTTGAATAACTATAAATCCTACCCCGGAAATCCCTAATTTAAGTATGGTGTTAAAATTTAATGTACCTCCTAAAAGTACTATTGAATATGCAAGTAAATCACTTTCGGAAAATTTAGAGCCTTTAGCATACATCTTTTTATTTCCAAAGGTATTTCCTACAATCATACCTAAAAATAGAGCTAAAGATGCACCCCCTATAGCAGGCATATACATTCCTATAAATTTACCCGTATAAGCAATAGCTATACACATAAGCACTCCGGGAAAGATATCTTTTATTTTACTTTTCAGTTTAGATAAGTTCATTTTATGTCCTCCTTATATTAGTTAATAGTTCATATTAAACAGTTAGTGGAATTTAATGAAGGTGAATTTTATTCAATAAGTATTAACATTAACTATAAAAAGCTATCCTCCAACTTTTAAGAACCTCTATTATAGATTATAATACCTTTATAACCATAATAAAAATAAATCTTTTTAATTGTAACGATTAAAAAAACTTATAGTTTTATTGGGAGGAGATCGCTAATGCTTGATGAATTTAGATATTTTATAGCTGTAGTAGAGTATAAAAATTTTACTAAGGCTGCAGAACACTTGAATATTTCTCAACCAAGTGTAAGTTTACATATAAAGCACCTAGAAGAGGAGTTTAAAGTTACCTTAATAGAAAGATCAAGTAAACAAAAAAAGATAACAATAACTCCTGCGGGAAAGCTTTTCTATGAAAGAGCTAAAGAAATGATAGATTTAATGGAAAAGACCAAATCAGATCTTTTAGATTATAACAAAGTTATTAAAGGTAAATTAAAGATTGGAGCAAGTTTTACTGTGGGAGAATATTTTCTGCCACAGTTTCTGAAAGACTTTGCCAGGGAATTTTCAAAATTAGATATAGAAGTGGTGATAAAAAATACTATGGATATATGTGATTTAGTAAAAAACAAGGAAGTGGACATAGGCTTGGTGGAAGGAAGTGTACCAAGCTCCCATTTTAAGTATGATGCATTTTATCAAGATGAAATGGTGCTAGCTGTTCCATATAACCATAAGCTTTCTAAGATGAATTCCCCATTGAAGGAGCTACAAAGTCAAACATGGATAAGCCGTGAAGTAGGTTCAGGTACTAGGGATTATTTGAACTTTTTTCTTTCATCCAATAATATAGAGCCGGAAAATATAATGATATTTGGAAGTAATCATGCTGTAAAGGAGGCAGTTAAAAATGGACTTGGCATAACCCTTATATCTTCGTACGTAACTAAACGAGCTGTAGAAAGTAAAGAGGTTACAGTGATAAGTCTTCCTAAACATTATATAAGGCACTTTAATTATATAATACCTAAGGATGGAAACGCTCCTAAGGCAGTTGAAATGCTTATAGAAAAATTGAGACATATTTAATGTTGAATTTAGTATGAGATTTGCATTGTAGAAGGTTTTGAACAAGCAATTAGAGCTGCTTTACGCAGTGAACACCTTCTTAAATGCAAATCCCATACGTAAAGTTCAACATTAAGAATGTTGTAATATCTTTTTTAAGTGCCTATGAAACTCAAGGAGTGTTGTTTTCAACCAGTCTTTTATATTCTCTTACTATATCAAATTTATTATCAGTAGATTGAATGTAGCCTGCATGGGAATATACATCATTAAGTATTTTTTTCCCAACAGGATCCTTAGATATATCTATAAAGGCATCTTTGATATTTACCTTCCATTCAGGAGACATATCTGATCGTACAGATATAGTATCGTTTGGGATGGGTTTAGAAAAATAAATGGGTACAACTTTATCAAATACATCTTTAATATCTTCTTTAACTGTATTTCGTGCATCTTCAAATACTGCAGCAGCATCAACTTCATCATTTAATACTGCAATTACAGCAGTATCATGTCCATTTAACGTTACTTGTTCAATATCTGTTTCTATATTTATTCCAGCCTTTTTCAGTTCAGCCACAGGCCATATATATCCGCCAGCGGAAGTAGTACCTTGAAACGCAACTCTTTTTCCTTTAAGATCTTCAAGGTTCTTTATATTAGAATTCTTTTTCACAACTATCATTGAACGGTAATAATCTACTAAGTCTTTAGTAGTCTTACCATTTGGCTCTTGTATTGAATATCTTTGAGCTTGTAATAAAATATCCGCTATACCTCTGTCATTTGCTAAAACATAAGCTAATGGAGGCAAAAATCCAACATCTATTTCTTTTGAGGACATCGCCTCTACTGTACTATTATAGTTAGTTGCAACACTAACTTTAACTGGAATGCCAAGTTCTTTTGATAGTAGTGATTCAAGAGGTTTAATTTTTTCTTCTAAAGTATCTTTATGATGAGAAGGAACAAATTGAACAGTGAGCTCTTTAGGAATATAAACTTTTGGAGCAGGGGTATCTTTAGTTTTATCTACACAACTGTCAAACAATAATACTAACAATATTAATGTTAGTATAGTTACTGAAATTCTTTTACTCATGATACAGCCCTCCAATGTATGATTTGGTTATAAATTAGTATGTATTAATTTATTGAGATGCTTTCTTATGTATATTATGTATGAATACTGAAGATTATATTCATAAAAAAGGAAACGAATCCTTAATTTGTTATGAACGAAATGTAAAATTAAGCGAAGTTGGAATAGAAAAAGAAAAATCTCAAGCTATGGAAAAGGGTACTGTAAGATACGGTAACATAGGTTCTATAAAGCCACTAGCTGAACAAGATGTATTAAATATATTTAATATGGAATTCTAATAACTAGTGGTTAATATCTAATATAGTGTAGGGCATGAAACAGTTAATTGGATGGAAATTAAAATATTAGGTTATACAAGGAGGAGTATTTATGCCATTTATACAAATTGATATGGGTCCAAGTACAAAGGAAAAGAAAAAAGAAGTTATCGAAAAGATGACAAAGATATTAAGTGAAACAATCTCTGTACCAAAGCAAGCTATTACAGTTATAATTCGTGAAAGTAATGCGGATAATATAGGAGTAGCGGGAGAACAGCTTTCAGAAAGATTTAATAAATAGGGAGTAGGAAGTAGGTGCTAGGTTTATTTACAAATGTAAAAAATCTCCATATCATTACTCCTAGTACCTTATGCCTTAGCCCTAGATACAGGGGAGAATTGTATATGAAAAAAGTTGCATTATTCTTTGGAGCTGGAGCAGAACAAGATTATGGACTTCCTTCTGGGGGAGAATTTGCACTGGATATATTTAGAATGGATGTAGCAGAAGATAAGGAAATATTTAAAAATACACTTGAAAAGATAGACTTGAATTCAGATTATGCTAAATGGTTTCCAGATAGATTTTTGGAAAAAAACAGGAGTGCTTTTATAAGATCACAGTATGAAGAACTTGTAAAGGGAAGTCTTGAAAGTAAAAGAGATATTATTATTAAATATATGGACAATTTTGATGAGAATGTATCACGTATAGCGAAAAAAATAGAAAAAGGAAATGTATACATAGATCAGATATTTGAGAAGATACTTTCCTGTTCCTTAGAAAACTTAATTTATGAAAAGCATGTGAAGTTGAATACTTTACTTGATGGGAACCATAATGCGCTATTTGCATCAAAGTATTTTTCGGCATTTCTTATTGCTATGGAAACTAAAAATACAAACATAGCTTTTAAGAATAGCATGAAGGACATGGTAAGAACATTACTTGAACTCTTAATTGGATCTTTAGGAGAAAACTTAATACATAAATTAAATGATGGAATATTTGAAAGAAGCCCAGATACTTTAGATGTTTTTGATGATTTGGGGAGCATATTTTCCTTAAACTATGAAGCTACGGGTATGAGGGGATTAGAATGGATAATAGAAAAAAGTGGAAAGAATATATTTAAGCTAAGATCTGATGAGGAAATCATAGTGGAGTTTAGCAGGATGATACTTGAAGATTTATTTTCTAGAGCATTAGATTACAAATCTCTTTTAGATTCCAACTGGAGTTATTTATACAATCCCAAGACAGATTGGACTAAGTTTACAAAAGTTGTTATATTTCTGCATACTGTTAGAAGATATATACTAAATATTGCAAAAAGAAATTATAACAATATAAAAAATGGAGATGGATATTACCATGATCTAATAAAAATTAAAAGGGATTATGAAATAGTTGCAATAGGAACTGCTAATTATAATACCTTTATAGAAGATATCACTAATGAAGAGGTTTGCTTTTTAAATGGTTCTGTAAGAGATTTTTATGATCCATATTTAAATACAATAATAGATGAAGAAAAAGCAAAAATTAGTAATCATTTAACGGTTCCATTTCTTTTTACTCAAAATGGGATAAAGCCTCTAACATCTGTAAGAATGGCTGAAAGATACGTTGATATATATAATAGATTTAAAATGGCAGATATAGTATGTATTTGTGGATTTGGATTTAATGATTATGATAGTCATATAAATGGAATGTTTAGAGCTTTAATAGAAGATGAGAAAAAAAATATACTTATAATAAGTCATGCTCCATCAGGAAATACGGATATAAATAAATTGATGGAAACCTATAAAAAGAAATTAAGAATAGAAAATACAGATCATATTAAGATTCTACAAGTTAATAAAGAGAGAAAAATTAATAATGAAGGTATCATGTGGTATGAAAGTTTAGAATAAACAATGGATAAACTTTATATAACAGTAAGTATGAACTAAGTAACATAGTAAATATTTTTATAATAATTTTTTTTAAAATATGTATTGCATATTGGCTTTAATCATGCTATACTAATCAAGTCGTAGTGATTAAGAATAGAACGCTATGGCCAAGATTTAGTATGATTAATAACTATTCCTCTTTTTAGGAACGTTATGTATCAATTTTAGATCTTAGTTTTAAAATAAAAGGAGGAATATTAAAATGGCAGATAAAACATTAGTATGTAAAGATTGCGGAAAAGATTTCGTATTCACAGAAGGCGAGCAGGCTTTCTACAAAGAAAAGGGATTCGAAAACGAACCACAGAGATGTGCTGATTGCAGAAGAGCTAAGAAGCAACAGAACAACAACAACAGAGGATTCAGAAGATAATAATTTTTGAATACTTACCCTATAGAAGGTAACTTCTATAGGGTTTTTATATATTGTATAAACATTTGTTAGAATTTTGCTTGAAACTTGAAATATGATGCTTTGGATGGGTTTGAATTTTGCAATAATTGTGTAAATAATAAATATTTAAAAATAAATGTTGCATATTATTTACAATCATGATATAATAATTAAGTCGTAGTAATCGAATGTGCATTACTACACCAAGATTTAATACGATTAATAACCATTCCTCTTTTTATAAGGAAAGTTATGTGAATCCGTTTTAGATCTTAATATAATAAAAGGAGGAATGTTGAAATGGCAGATAAAACATTAGTATGTAAAGATTGTGGAAAAGAATTCGTATTCACAGAAGGCGAACAAGAATTCTACAAAGAAAAGGGATTCGAAAACGAACCACAGAGATGTGCTGATTGCAGAAGAGCAAGAAAGCAACAGAACAACAACAACAGAGGATTCAGAAGATAATAAGTTTTGAGCACTTAGTCCTATAGGAATCAGTTCTTATAGGACTTTTTAGTTTGTTCGGCATGGCTGTGTTATGAATGATTATTAAATTTAGTAATTATTCACAACATAGCCTGAAAAAAAGTTATATATAATTTAAAAGTGGGAAATTATATATAGTGAGTGATGTCGTAAGTGCTTATTCTGAATTAGAAGTAAAAATGGAAAATTTAAACAAAAAGGATGGAATGTTAATGAAAGAAATGAAATTTAAAGATTTAGGATTAAATGAAGATATATTAAAAGCAATAGATGATATGGGATTTGAAGAACCTTCAAGCATACAGGCTGAAGTAATACCAGTATTATTAGAAGGAAATGACGTAATAGGTCAGGCGCAAACAGGTACAGGAAAAACTTTAGCATTTGGAGCTCCAGTACTTAATAATATAAGCAAAGGTGGTAATAAGCCAAAATGTCTTATATTAGCACCTACAAGAGAACTTGCTATACAGGTAAATGACGAACTTGCACGTATAGCAAAGCATAGTAAAGCAAGTGTTCTTCCAGTATATGGTGGTAATCCTATAGATAGACAAATTAAATCTATCAAAAGAGGTATTGATGTAATAGTAGGAACTCCTGGTAGAGTGCTTGATTTAATAAGAAGAGGAGTACTTAATTTAAGAGATATTGAATTTCTTGTATTAGATGAAGCAGATGAAATGTTAAATATGGGATTTATAGATGACATTGAAGAAATTATAAAAAACTCAAATGAGTCAAGACAAACGTTACTATTTTCTGCAACAATGCCAAATGAAATTAAAAAACTTGCTAAAAGATATATGAAGGAAGATGCAAAGCATATAGCTATTGTAAAAAATGCTATGACTGTATCTACAGTAACTCAGTATTATTATGAAATAAAGCACAAAGATAGATTTGAAACTTTATGTAGAGTATTAGATGTAGATGAACCAACTGCAGCTATAATATTTTGCAAAACTAAAAAGGGTGTAGATGAGCTTGTAGAATCCATGCAAGCAAGAGGATATAGTGTAGAAGGTATGCATGGAGATATGACTCAAGTGCATAGAATGAACACTTTAAGAAAGTTTAAAGAAGGAAACTTAGAGTTTTTAATTGCAACAGATGTAGCAGCAAGAGGAATAGATGTAGAAAATGTAACTCATGTAATTAACTATGATCTTCCTCAAGATACAGAATCTTATGTTCATAGAATAGGAAGAACAGGAAGAGCTAATAGAGAAGGTGTAGCATATACTTTAGTTAGTCCAAGAGAGTACATGGTCCTTAAGCAAATTGAAAGAGCTACTAAAGGTAAAATAAAAAGAAAAGAAGTTCCTACTGTAGATGATATATTTAACGCAAAATATAAAAATATGGTATCAAGAGTTAAAGGCGTTTTAGAGAGCGAAGAATATAAGAGATTTATACCTATGGCTACAGAATTAGATGAAGAATTTAATCTTGTAGATGTAGCAGCAGCGCTTATGAATATTATATATAGTACAGAAATATCTTATGATTATACAGAAAATGCTATAGAGTCAACATCTTCATCATCGTCATCTTCTTCAAGTTACGTAAGATTATTCTTAAGTCTTGGAAAGAAGGATAAAATGAATCCAAAGACTCTTCTTCAATTCTTAATAGATAAGGCTAAGGTAAGAAAAGATGAGATTGGAGAAATACGTATATTAGAAAACTTCTCATTTATAGATGCGGCACAAGATGCTGTAGATTCAATTATGAACAATTGTAGCGGTAAAAGTTTTGGTGGCAAAAGATTAAATATTGAAGTAGCGAAGAAAAAAAGATAATATTAGTTAATATTTTAAAAGGAAGCTTGTGTTTGCAAGCTTCCTTTTAAAATTATAGTTACAATTTTGAAGAAAATTATGTAATGAGTTTAGATAGTTGAGGAAGGAAGCTGCATTTTATTTTATTAAAGGTAGGTAAACGAACTCAGGTGTATCTGCATGTAAAATATTAAGTATATGAAATAATGATTAAGAATAATATAGATAATTTAGTTTAATAACGATTAATAATATTAATCTACAAATTGAATCATGATAAGATAACATTCGTCGCTGAGATGAGCGATAGATAAATCAAATGGTTAATAACAACTTGAAAAAATATTTTCAAAGGTTATTGACAATAAGAAACAAAAATGTTAATATATAAAAGTCGCTTGGAGCGACAGGGTCTTTGAAAATTGAACAGAGAATAGAAACCAGTCAATTACTTAACAGTTAAATGTTAAGAAACGCGATGAGCGAAACAGATTAAACTTTTAAATTGAGAGTTTGATCCTGGCTCAGGACGAACGCTGGCGGCGTGCCTAACACATGCAAGTCGAGCGATGAACCCTTCGGGGTGGA
>NZ_FYAM01000011.1 GCF_900185645.1 Clostridium sp. BSD9I1
TCCTGAGCCAGGATCAAACTCTCAATTTAAAAGTTTAATCTGTTTCGCTCATCGCGTTTCTTAACATTTAACTGTTAAGTAATTGACTGGTTTCTATTCTCTGTTCAATTTTCAAAGACCCTGTCGCCCTAAGCGACTTTCATATCTTATCATTTTCATTCAAGCTTGTCAACTAGTAATTTGTTTTCAAAATACTATTGAAAGTTTAAATGTTTTTGCTGTTTCTTGTTTGCCGCCTATCTCAGCGACGAAGACTATCTTACCATGAGATTATTCCTGGTCTACCTTTACTAAGTGCCATTAAACAAAAATAAACATATTATTTAGCATTATCCGGCCATATGCTTAAATTTTCATATACTGATACACTAGATAAAGTTTATAATTAGCCGAGTTGAAGTTACTATTAATCAAACCCTATAAAGCACCTGAAGTTACTCTTCTCTATTAAACTCATTTATAAGTATTAAAAGCCAGTTTATCTGTCTGTTTCACTAAACTGGCTTTTTTATTTTATATTTAATATCCTTCATCTTGCACTTGCTATATAGCTAGTGCTCTTAAGCAAGCATTGGTCCAATGAACGCCCAAACCATAACCCAAATCCAAAGTGCAGCCGCTCCAACCCAGGTTGCCTTTAAAACCGTTTTGGTATTGCTGCAGCGTGCTATACCTAACTGCCCTGCAAGATTTGCAGTTGGATATAAAGAACCTGTAATTCTTGTAGCTGCTAGTATTGCTGTGGCCCATATTTGCATTGGCAAGCCAACTGAATTAACTAGATCTATAAACATTTTGTGTACTATTGTAATTTCAGCAACTGCAGCTGCTTCAATACCAAATCCTCCAACTAAAGAAGCAATAATTAAAACGCCTGCCTTTCCTCCACCAGCAACTAATCCTGTTAGAAGCTTACCTAAAGCATCAAATCCACCGCCAATATTTATCATGCTAAACATTACTTCAAAGAAAATAAACACAAAGAACATGTTTGTCATCTTTGATGCACCTTCAACAAATGTATCAATTGCTGAATCAATTTCAATTCTGCTGCTAATGGTAAGAATTGCAGATAAAATTAACATTACAATAATGGCATAATTTGTGCCCTGTTTTGTAACGACCCCATACCCAACTAAAATAGCAAATACTATTAAAAATAATATTGTTGTTCGTTTTTGCTCTATACTTACAACCATTTTATTAATATCAATCATGTCTTCAGTTATCTCATATACTTCAACGCCTTTTAGCTTCTTTTGAATTTTATTTGCTGCAAAAACTGTAGCACCAATCCATACGATACTAAATGGGATAACAGCCCAAAGCATTAATTTACCGTAAGAAAGCCCTGTAATACCCATAGTGGCAATAGTAACCCCAGTTAGCGGTCCCATAATTAATCCAACTTCTCCAGCAACTTTAAACAAAGCACATACAGTACTTGGAGTAAGTCCAACTGCAGCTACAACAGGAATAATAACAGGAGCAATAATTGCATTGCCGCCAGCTAATGTTCCAAGTAATCCACATATAACAATGGAACTAATTATAACTGCTGCCATACCCTTTTTTTCAGTATTGACTCCAATTCCCTTTACAATCCAGTATACAAGTGTTTGACTTACCTTTGTTTTATTCATCAAGTAGCCAAGCCCACTTCCACACATAATTATAATTCCTATTATTGCCAAAAATGAACCTAATGAAGTGACAAATATTCCGGCTAGACTTTTAACTCCCTGTCCAGTTAAAATTGCAGCTACAATTACACCAATAATCAAACCCGATAAATTGGATTTATTTCTAAAAACCATTATCAAATAGGCTAGTAACGGTAATAGCGCTATTAGCGACGGAGCTGAAATCAATGCATATTTTCCTAATTCCATTTTCCTTCCCCCTTCGAAATTTTAATTATCTTTTAATAAAATTCTGCCTTTTTTATTTTCAGTTCTTACGCCGTTAAGAAGTTCAGGAGTACCAGCTATAAAAACATGGTTAATTCCTACAGGCTTTACAGGAGAATGTATGAATGTAGACATATCTTTTATTTCATTAAAATCAAATACAGTTATATCAGCAATATTATTAACTTTTAGCGTTCCTCGATCCTGTAATTTAATAATACTGGCGGGAAGCCCTGTAATTTTATATACAGCATCCTCTAATGACATTAAATTATTTTCACGGATCATCTGCAAAAATCTCGGAAATGTTCCAAAACATCTAGGATGTGGATTATAGCTTAAATCATAACTAAAGTTATACCCGTCACTTCCTACAGCTATATCCATTTCCTTCATAATATTAAGCACATCCTCTAAACTTAGTGAATAATATATAGCTGATGTCTCACCGCTGCACTTAATTAAAACTTCAATTACTGCCTCCTCTGGTGGTAAGTTAAGAACTCTTGCAATTTCTTCAATGTTTTTTCCGTCAAATTCGGGAATATGTCCATGTGTAGAAGAAATTCCTACCTTACTTGCTCCCCCACGTCGTTCCATTTCGGCTTTAATATCTAAAAGCAGCCTAGAGTCCTTTGCTTTAAGTCTTTCTAACATCCTTGAATTGCCACCATCCTGAGCCCAACCAGGTACAAGTGCTGAAAGTCCTGTAGACGTTGCTTCATAGGGATATTGATCACAAGTAATAGTACATCCTCTTTGACGTGCTGCTTTAATATTATTGAGAAGTTTTTCTGAATTTCCCCATTGCGGTTTACCAATGAGCTTTAAATGTGAAATGTGCAAATGAACACCTGTACTTTCAGCTACTTTAATCATTTCATCAACAGCTTCAAATACTAAATTGCTTTCATTGCGTAAATGTACAGTAAGTATACCTTGATTTTCCTTTATTACCTTAGCAAGTTCTATGAACTCATCTAATTTTCCATAACTGCTTGGTGGATAAATTAGCCCCAAAGACATACCATATGCTCCATTTTTTAATTCCATATCAAGGATATTCTTCATCTTATAGAGTTCTTCAGCAGTAGCTTCTCTATCATCAAAACCTACCACGCAAGCTCTAAGTGTGCCATGGCCAATTAAGGTACCACTATTAATTGTCAATTGCTTCTTACTTGCAATTTCAACATAGTCTTTCATACTATCCATTTTTAAAGATGTATCTTCAGGAATTATTTCAATTGTTCTAGAAAAAAACTCTCTAATTTCTTTTCTTTTGGATTCATTTGATGGAACTAAAGAAATGCCGCAGTTTCCTGTAATTTCTAATGTAACTCCTTGATATAACATGCTTTCTGCTTCTTTTGAATTGAGAGGACATGCATCTGAGTGGGTGTGAAGGTCAATAAATCCCGGTGAAATAACTTTTCCCTCACAGTTAATTATTTTACTACCCGTAACATTTTCATTTTTAGTGATTTCTACAATTCTATCGCCTTTAATGCACACAGTGGCCTTATAGGGAATCTTCCTTGTACCGTCCACTACTAGGCCGTCTTTTAGAACAAAATCATACACAGTTAGCACCCCCAAACATTATTTATAAAGCTTCTTTCATATTGTTAATGAAAGACCTTATACATCTCAAGTTGAGTATTAAACAGCTTAACTCTCTTCCTTTGTGGGTTATAGTAATATATGAAATTTATTTGTCTTTTATTACGTTAATATATATGAAAAAAGCCTCCAAATTAGGAAGCTTCTTATTTTAAAGTTTTTCTATTATATCCACTTAGGACCAGTAAAATCTGTGATGGGAGATAAAATATCCATATCAATATAGATAAGTCTTTTAATATAACTGATAACGCCACGTTTATATCACAAAGCAAAAACAAAATCATACCTATTGCAACTAAGTACCTACTATACATTGGATAAAAAGCTCCCTTAAGGGTTTTCCATCCTATATAAACGCTATAAAGTAAAATAACTGCATAAATAAATCCTATAATCAGAGTGACCTTTTTTATACCTTCATATCCTAGGTCTTCTATAAGTAAATTATTCCCAGAAGGTATAACTATTAAGATAATAACTATAATAGTAACTACTAAAAAGTTTAAATTATATCTCCGCTCTATAGCCCTCCTATGACGTATTATGTAAGTAATTTGTACTAAGCAAAAAATCATTATACCTAATTCATTTAAGCCTAAAATTATCATACACAAATCGGCTAAAGCAGTAAGAAAAATTGCCAATCTTAAAAATATAGTATCAATTTTATCATGTCCGTTGTTTCCTATTAGAATAGATAAAAACAAACATAATAGTATTCCAAAATACTTCAACACCGCTGAGTACATTGTTTTAAGATTATTAGTGTAATCAATATAGATAAATGCACAATATATAATTAACTCAATAAAAAGTACAAGCTTTACGATTAATGTCTTAACATGATTTTTTATAATAATCACTTCCAAAACATAATATTTTCCTTATATTATATTTTGCTAAATTATAAGTTTAAATATAATATTTTATTATAATAACCCATTAATAATTTTTATCCACTCATATAAAAATGCACCTCCAAGTGCTAGATTTTCTCTAACATTCGGGGTGCACTTCAAAAACAGATGCCTTTCCTTATTCGTCTTATCCTAATAGCTCTTTCAAATCATCTTCTGGTGCGCTAATTGGCTTAATATCAAAATTATCAACTAGGAATTGTAATACATTAGGACTTAAGAAAGCTGGTAAGCTCGGTCCAATATACATTCCTTTTACGCCTAATGAAAGTAATGCTAATAAATCAGCTACAGCCTTTTGCTCATACCAAGATAAAACTATTGACAATGGTAAATCATTAACTCCACAGTTAAATGCATCCGCTAACGCTAAAGCTATTCTAACCGCTGAATAAGCATCATTACACTGACCTACATCAAGTAATCTTGGAAGCCCTGCCACTTCTCCAAACTCTAATTTATTGAAACGATACTTACCACAAGCTAAAGTAAGTATAATACAATCCTTAGGTACTTTTTCCGCAAACTCTGTATAATAGTTTCTCCCAGGCTTTGCACCATCGCATCCACCTATCAAGAAGAAATGTTTAACTTTTCCATCCTTAACTGCATTTATAATTGTTTCAGCATGACCCAAAGTTGCCTTATGTCCAAAACCTACTAAAATTTCTTTAACTTCTTCATCTTCCTTAAATCCACCTAATTCCAATGCCTTGTTTATCACCTCAGAAAAATCCTTATATCCATTTTCATCTTTAGGTATGTGCTTAATACCATCCCATCCAACAACGCTTGTTGAAAAAATTCTATCTTTATAAGAATCTCTTGGTTTCATTAAGCAATTTGTTGTCATCAAGATACAACCTGGTATATCATCAAATTCCTTTTGCTGATTTTGCCAAGCGCCTCCAAAATTACCTACTAAATGAGGATACTTGTTTAATTCAGGATATCCATGAGATGGCAGCATTTCACCATGAGTATAAATATTTATACCCTTACCATCCGCTTGCTCTAGTAACATTTCTAAGTCCCTTAAATCATGTCCAGAAACCACAATAAATGGTCCCTTCTTTATATTTACATTTACTTTTCTAGGAGAAGGAGAGCTATATTTTTCGTTATTAGCTTTATCTAATACCTCCATAATCTTAACACTCATCTCTCCAGTTTTTATCAAGTATCCTATAAGATCCTGAAGTGTTAAACTATCATCAATTAAAGCTTTTAGAGCTTTAAAGTAAAATTCATCCACTTCATCATTATTATATTTTATAAATCTTGCTTGATGAGCATAAGCTGCAATTCCTTTCAAACCATACTTTATAGTTTCTCTAACGGAACGAATATCTTCATCTAAGTTTTTATCATACATAACTCCTGCTTTTTTAGCATCCTCAAGAATTTCTTCTTTAGAATTACTTAGATCGTACAATGCTTCATCACTATTTATATCTTCTTGTCCAACTTTTCTCCTAATTTCTTCTTTAATCTTTTGAGATTTTTTAAGCATGTCCAAATGAGCTTCAGGATCAAAATTTACATTAGTTAATGTCATAAATAATGAATCTTCAACAAATGAAATCAATGACTTATCTAGCTTTTCCCCTTTTTCTATTAATTTAACAACATATGAGCTAATTCCTTTTAGTTGATAAATTAACAAATCCTGCATTGCAGCAATTTCTGGTGTCTTTCCACAAACCCCTATTTTAGTACATCCTTTACCTCCAGCGGTTTGCTCGCATTGATAACAAAACATTTCTTGTTGCATATACAATCCTCCTGAATTTTCAAAATATTTTATTATTATTTTACAATTAACTAATATAATATGCAACAAAAAACCGACATTAACCTATAATTTTTACAAAAACATCTAATTTTTAACAATTTATTCATTTTCATTTTAGTTTATACTAACATCTATAAACGTTGTTTCCCTTCATAGTAAGGCTCTAAATGAAGTATAACTTGAGACTTTTCACCCAGCTCTTCTTTTACTCTATTTTCAATATTAATAGCAAGAGTATGTGAATCCTCAACACTCATATAGGCATCTACCATTATGTGAAAATCTATATACATTTCATCCTCTGTACCCCTACTTCTCACATTATGTGCATCCTTAACCTCTTCAAATTCAAGGGCTATATTCTTTATCTTTTCTGCATCTATAACCGCTTTATCCACTAGCACTCCACTGGTATCAGAAAATATTTCATAAGCAGCATGGAATATAAAACCACCTACAAATAGTGATGCTATAGGGTCGATTATCGGAGATAATCCAATTTTAATACTTATAAGGGTTATTATCACACCTATAGAAACATAGATATCCGATTTTGTATGCAGTGAATCAGATATAAGAATCTGACTTCTAAGTTTTTTGCCTTCTTTATATTCAATCTTACTTACAAGCACATTAATCAAAAGGGTTATACATAAAGCAATTATGCTTTCCAAACTAACGTTAGGTGCAACCGGATTGTTAAACTTCTCAAATGCTTTAATGAATATCTTTACACCAACTATAGTGAGCATACCCCCAATAAAAAGACCTGCAAGGGTTTCAAATTTCTTATGCCCATAAGGATGGTCTTCATCCACAGGTTTTGAAGCAAACCAAATGCCTATTAGCCCAACAATATTAGAGGCTCCATCGGAAAGGGAATGAAATCCATCAGCAGTTAAACCTGTACTTTTCGCAGCAGATCCAATCATAATTTTGATCAAAGCAACAAAGATATTTGCAAATAATATAATAAGAAGTACATTTCTAACTCTCTTTATATTACTGTCCATAATTAGACTCCTTTATATATTTATCAATTGATAGTATTATTTTCATCTTATACTTCATATCATATGTCTACATATGAGTATTTGTTACTATTCTATTAGTTGAACATCGGTATCAATTGATAATGATAATCTAATTTATTAGAACTTCCCACAGGATAACTTCAACAATATTAAAACTTTATCCATATTCTTGATTTTAAAATATAAAAAAAGCCAATATCATAAGGTATTGACTTTAATCTTCTATAAATGTATTCAATTCTTTTTTAATTGCTCTCCAACTTGGCAGAAACTTATCCATATAACCTACAAAGATATTATTATGGCTTTTCTCAAGCAAATGAACTAATTCATGCACAACAACATATTCAAGGCACTTTGGAGGTTTTTTGGCTAGCTGTAAATTAAGCCATATACGTTTATCTCTTACATTGCAAGTTCCCCAACGTGTTTTCATATTTTTAACTCCCCATTCTTCAGCTGTAACACCTATGATTTTCTGCCACTTCTCCAAAAGCTTAGGTATTTCACTTTTAATATTTTCACGGTACCATTCATTTAGTGCCTTTTCTCGCTGCTCCACTGTGCTATTTTCACGCACTTGCAATATAAGCTTATCTCCATTAATCTTTATATCGTTATTCTTATTTAAATAACCCACCTCAAGAACGTATTTCCTTCCCCAAAGATATACACTTTCACCTGAAACGTATTCCCGAATGCATTGTTTAGGCTGATTTTTATATTTATATTTATCTTGATGCTTTTTTATCCACGATATTTTAGAAATCACAAACTTTTTAATAGCTTCATTATCTATATTTTTAGGTGCCGAAACTTGTACTTTTCCTTGCGGAGCTGTTACTCTTAAGTATATATTTTTTATTTTCTTTTTTTCCAACTGAATTTCTATATCATTAATTATTAAAATTTCCACTTTATATTCTCCTTTACTTCCCACCAAGTTCATTTTTCAATTAATCCTATTTATCTTTAATTTAATATCATTTTATCAAAATTATACATTAAGTAAACTTAAGTTATAAATCAAATTTTATAATAAAGATTAAGAATTTTTATTGCTCGTATGGGAATAATTATAAAATCTAAAGATATTATAATTATTTTTGCAAATAACAATCTCGAAAATATAGACAAGTTTTTTGTCTTATTATTATAATAGTCAATCAGGAAACATTACTCAAATATCACTAGGGAGGAAACACTATGGTTTTTTACATATCATTAATTATTATTGCATTATTTGTATTATGGGGAATTTTGTCTCCAACTAACTTATCAGCAACCGCTGCAAATCTATTAAATATTACTATTGAGAAGTTTGGTTGGTTTTATCTTTTAACTGCCTTTTCCATCTTATGTTTTTCAGTATTCTTGATTTTTAGCAAATATGGGAACATACGATTAGGAAGTGACGAAGACCGACCAGAATACTCTAATGTTTCATGGTTCGCTATGCTTTTCAGCGCAGGTATGGGAATAGGCCTTGTCTTTTGGGGAGTAGCAGAGCCTGTTCAACACTATATTAATCCCCCAATGGAATTACAAGGAGGAACTGCAGAAGCTGCTCGTATGGCTCTAAGATATTCCTTTTTTCATTGGGGACTTCATCCTTGGGCAATTTACACAATTATTGGATTATGCCTAGCCTATTTTAATTACCGTAAAGGCTTTAATAGTTTAATAAGCTCAACATTTTATCCTTTACTTAAGGATAAGATTAACGGACCAATTGGTAAATTTATTGATATCTTAGCAATTATAGCTACAGCCTTTGGAGTTGCAACTTCTTTAGGGCTTGGAGCTCTTCAAGTTAATGGAGGACTTCAGGAAGTTTTCGGAATATCCAACAGTATTAAAGTTCAAATTATTATTATTTGTGTTGTTACCGTCTTATATATGATCTCTGCAACAACAGGCCTTGATAAGGGAATTAAAATTTTAAGTAACTTGAATATAGCGGTGGCTGCAGGATTAATGCTATTTGTTTTATTTCTTGGACCAACTTCTTTTATATTTGATACCCTTACTTCAACACTAGGAGGCTATCTTCAAAATTTACTTCAGATGAGTTTAAGACTTACTCCTTTTACTCAAGGCACATGGATTGGAAAGTGGACTTTATTTTATTGGGCATGGTGGATTGCTTGGGCTCCTTTTGTTGGAATGTTCATTGCAAGAGTGTCCAAAGGAAGAACAATAAAGGAATTTGTACTTGGCGTTTTATTGGTTCCAAGCATATTTAGCTTTATTTGGTTTGCTGTTTTTGGAGGTACCGCACTGCACCTTGAGATGTTCAATAATTCAGGAATAGCAAAAATTGTAGAACAAGATGTAACTTCTGCTTTATTTATTACATTAAAGCAACTTCCTTTAGGTACTATTGTTTCTATATTGGCTACATTGCTTATTATAACCTTTTTTATAACCTCAGCAGATTCTGCTACCTTTGTTTTAGGTATGCTATCTTCTAATGGAAATCTTAATCCTAGCAATAAATTAAAACTTATATGGGGAATCTTACAATCATCTATTGCTATAACACTACTTATGAGCGGTGGTTTAGACGGACTACAGACTATGGCAATTATAACAGCCTTACCCTTTGCTGTAATTTTAATTATGATGTGTTTTTCTTTTATGAAATCTTTAAAAGATGAGCATCTTGATAGTAAAGATCTTGATAAAAATCATCATAAAATTAATTAAGATATAGATAAAGAGCAGTTCCTATAGGCTGCTCTTTATTCATATCTTAATCTTTTCTAGTTATTGTTAATTCCTAGTAAATTCTTAATAACTTCCCCCCCAATAATCATTCCAGCTACTGGAGGCACAAAAGAAATACTTCCTGGAATTTGTCTCTTTATGGAGCATCTTTTACTGCTTTCTGCTGTGCAAACACAGCCTCCCTTACAAGTTACAACTTCATCTTCTTTTGGCTTTGTTGGAATTTCTTCAGAGTATAATACTTTAAGCTTCTTTACTCCTCTTTTCTTAAGTTCATGTCTCATAACCTTAGCAAGAGGACAAACTTTTGTATTATATATATCAGCAATTTTAAATTGAGTTGGGTCAAACTTATTCCCTGTTCCCATTGAGCAAATAATCTTCTTATTATGATCCTGGCACCAAAGTACAAGTGCAATTTTTGAGGAAACTGTATCTATAGCATCAACCACATAATCAACATCCTCAGTTATAATATCACCAATATTTTCTTCAGTAACAAAAGTTCTGTGTGCTATTACATTGCATTCCCTATTTATATCTAAAATTCTTTCACGAGCAACCTCAACCTTAGGTTTACCTACAGTTTTTAGAGTGGCAATAATCTGTCTATTTATATTAGTTAAACAAACAGCATCGTCATCTACAATAACTATACTTCCAACTCCAGCTCTTGCAAGTGCCTCTACTGTAAAGCTGCCAACTCCACCAACACCAAATACTACAACTTTACTATTTTTAAGTTTTTCAAGACCTTCTTTCCCTACTAAAAGCTCCGTTCTTGACAATGAATGCTGCGCCATATTTTTCTCTCCTTTAGTACTTTAATCAGTATATATTATATATCAACATTAGTTTAATTTAAATACTATAAAACAAATTTTATTATGGCGACTATATTTTACAATTTAAATCTCATGATGATAGATTGTAAATTTTGTGCTAGCTCTGACATTCCTTCGCTGGAACTTGCAATTTCTTCTATCGAAGCAGCTTGTTCTTCAATAGAAGCTGTTACTTGCTCTGTAGAAGCTGCATTTTCCTCAGCAATAGCAGCAAGATTTTTTAAAGTATTTAGTATTTCATCTTTTATTTTTTCCATTTCTTCTCCTGAAATATTTAACTGCTCTATTATTTTTTCTACTTCTTTCATTGATTGAGCAATTAACATATATTTATCTTTGCTATTGATTACACTATTTGTCTGCTCATCAGTTATGGCTGATACCCTTTTCATTGTACTTACAGCATCTTCAGCATTCCTTTGCAATTCATTAACCATTTTATCAATATCCTTTGTAGAAGTTGAAGATTGCTCAGCTAACTTTCTTATTTCCTCTGCAACTACCGCAAACCCCTTACCTGCTTCTCCTGCTCTTGCAGCTTCTATAGCTGCATTTAGAGCCAACAAATTAGTTTGTTCTGCTATAGAGGCAATTACATCACTTGCTTGTCCAATTTTAATAGAACTATCATTTGTCTTTAATATGATCTCAAAAATCCCTTTTGCTGCATTATTGCTTTCTTCAGTTATTTTAGATAGTTTATCTATTTCTCTTAATCCTTCTTCAACAACCTCTGTTACCTTATTTGAAGCAGCATTTAAATTTTGCATATTACTTTGATCTTTTTCAATAGTTTTTTCTAACAAATCAGCCTTTAATGAACCTGTTTCTGTATTTCGTGCTTGATCTGAAGCACCCATTGCTATTCCCTCAACAGTTTTGGAAACCTCTTCTGCAGCAGTGGCGGATTGTTGTGATGCAGCTGTCAATTCTTCCGAAGCACTAGCCACTTGTTCTGAAGAATCCCCTATTTCTTTAATTATTTCTCTAAGGCTATTAATTATATTTTGTAATGCAGTGGCTAAAGTTCCAATTTCATCTTTTTTATTTATATAATTTTGAGAAATATCCTCAGTAATATCCAAATTAGCTATCTTTTCTGATTGTTTTACTATTTTAATAATAGGTTTTACAATTGAACTGCCGATTAAATATGTAATAATTATGCTTATTACCAAAACAATAAACATAACTGACACGATAATACTTATTAGTTTTGGAACCTCAGACAAAACTTCCTTTTGATTAGCAGTGATAATAAGCATCCAGTTAGTACCTTCAATAGGAGCATACCCAGCGTACATATCATTCCCATTAAAAGAATAGGAACTAACTCCCGTATTTTCCTTAAGTACCTTTTCAATCATTGTTGCTACTGATTTCTGATTTTCATCATTTTTTGCTTCATTAATTGGATTGTATTGATTTAAGACCTTCTCTCTGTCTGGATGACCAACTACTGTTCCATTGCTATTAATGACATAGCCGTATCCTTCTTTACCATATCCAGTATCATCTATAACTTTGCTTACAGAATCCCCATTTCTACGACCTATTAAAGCTCCAACTACTTTCCCATCCCTTTCAATGGGAGCAGCATACATAAGAACAATCTCATTTGTCACACGACTAACTAACAAGTCAGATACATTTACTTGACCATTTAAAGCTTTTTTCACGTAATCTCTATCACCTAATTTACTAGTTGTTCCATTTGAATAATGAGCAGTGCCATCAAGACCAACAATAGCAATGTCAAGAAAATTTGCTCTTTGTACTTGCCTTTTTAGTATAGGCTGCTGAATCTTCCAATCCATACCTTGAATGTCTGATCTTAGTGCTATCATCTCCAAAGCCTTTTTTTGAACTTCAATTCTACTTTGTATTACTTTTGATCCTTCCTTGGATAGCGAAAGCAGTGATTTTTCTGCTTCTACAGTAAGAGAATTGCTGGCTCTAACTATAGAAATCACCCCTAGCGAAATAGAGGAAAATAAAATCAATATGGAAAAACATACTATCATCTTTGTTTTGATACTTTTCGAATTTTTAATATTCTTAATTCTAATTCTTTTCATTTAGATGCCCCGCCTCATGCTAATTATTTTGCTTTTGATATATTCCTATTTTTTAGTTCGAAATTAATATATTTTTTTTAATATCTTTAATGCCTCCTTTCAAAAATAAAAATCCCTTTTATTTGAAAAACACAAATAAAAGGGATTACTAACAACACTATGCAACCGGCTGCCATATTTTTTTCAATTTAGGCCCTTGGCTTTGCGTCCTTATCTTTCGATAAGTTTGCCCTCTTAAATTAATGTATATATTTTTATTTCTAATGATTAAGTATTTTCATGCAATTTGAACATACTTGTGTAAATTATACCATTTAAGTATATTTTACACAATACCTTTTGGTACAAAACTTTTCGACATATATTTGATTTTTTTACTTCTTGTAAAATTTTTAATTTTACCAAACTTTTATATTAAATTCAAAATTCTATCGTTATTACTAAACTAACTAACATAATACTTAAATCATTAATCAACTCATACATTACTAACAAAAAAATAATCATTAAAGTCGGATATTTAATTTTTCCGTCCTTAATGATTTCTCTCATTTTCTAATTTATTTACTTTTATGTGATTTTTCTTCTATAGGTTTGAATACCCATTCATAACCACCTTGTGCTGTCATGGTAATTAAAATAGCATTAATAAAAGTTAATAACAGCTTAGATATATCAAATGTACCCGACATAATTTGATATCCTATAATAAGTATTAATGAGTATATAAAAGCTACATATTTTGTAGGCAGCCCTTTAAATACCTTGTCAATTAAATCTTTTGTAAATTCAGTAATAAGTACAACTACAGCCACCATACCTCCAAAAGTTGAAAGATAGTCTAATGTTATTAAATTATCCATAATAAAATCCCCCCATATTTCTATTAAATTATATTATCTTTAAAGGAATCTTATTACAAACTATTTTATATAAATGGGGCTGTCGCACAAAGAATAAAAATTACACTATATTGTATTAGATTTTTAAATTCTAAAACAATATAGTGCGGTTTAATTTCTTAATGCGACAGCCCCATTAAATCTTTTTATAAAATATGACTTCTTACAAAAGTCAAAATATCTTTTGCTCCTGTTCTTCCAATAAGATCTTTTAAATAAACCAACCCTTTGCGAAAATCCATAGTTTTATTAGATCTTACTTTTATTGTTCTTTTTTGTCTAGCAATTTCTGTTTCAGCATTTAAATTGCTACAATCAATAATTTTTCTATGTTTAGTACCTCTTAATATTTCCATGGAAATTTCTCTACTAAGATCCTCAACTGAAAAATATGTATCTTTGTCATTTCCTTCAAAGCATTTATATATTATGTTTTTTAAATTTTTATCTATATCTTCTGGATAATTATCTTCTATAAAAATATCTAACACTGTCCTCGGCATATTTCCAGTGGCCATAAAATACATAATTTTGCCTACATTGTATAAATCATTTTGTTTACTAAACTTCCATAATTTATAGTTTCTTAAATTGTCATTCTTATTGCGCAGCATATGTGAATAGTTGTTTTTTTCAACTATTTTAATCTTATTATTTTCCATAATAATTATATTACGCGGATTTAATTCTCTAAGGGTAATAAAAAAATCTTCTTTATGAAATTTTTCTATGATATCACACAAATTTAATGTAATTTTATATATTTCATAAAGGTTAAAACTTTCTTTATCTCTTATATACTCCTCTAATATTTCTCCTTCTACCAATTGCGCATCCTCAAAAGCTCCAGTATTGCTCACTTATATTCCACCTTCTGTACTAAATCTCTTGTAACTTATCTTTTAATATATACGTATAAACTTGTTATTTTTGAGGTGTACAATTCTTATTTAATAAAATTTAAAATGCCCCATTAGTTCAAATTAAAACTAATTGGGCATTTTAAGTTATAATATAGCTTATTAGTGCAGTCTGGTAGTATTATTATTTTCATATTTTGCCATTACTTTCTTTACTCTTCTTAACTGGTTATCATAGTCACTTACAACAGCCTTTACTTCTTCTAATAAACTTAAATCTAAGTCCTTATTTTCATCTATAAATTTCCCACCTTGATAAATACCCATTTCCATAGCCTTTATGGCATGCTGGCAAACTTCTAAATCTGTATTTACAGGTATTAATTTAACCTTTTCAAAGAATTCTCCCATAGTTCCCATTAACCCAAGAGTATCTGCGGCATCTCCGCCTATTTTTTCTATTCTATTAGTTATAGCCTCTTCATGTCTTTTGAAAGATTCTAGAATTGTTTTTAGTTCATTTTTAAGTTCTAAGTCTTCAGCCTTAGTAAGATAATCTTTAAACGTACTTCCACCCATATGTATTCCTTTTAAAAACCTATTAATTTCCTTCATATCATTCCCTGATTTTGTAATCATTTTTTTCACCTCACCATATTGTCTGTAGTCAGAATTCTTATTATTCTATAACTTTCATTTGTTATAGGAATAATTGATTATATATCTTCACAAAATAATTAAAGTGTATTAAAAACGCTGTAATTAAGCGGAAAAGAAATATAAAGAGGTGTTTATTATGGATTTTACAAATATTAAGAAGGTTGAAGATTTGACCATTATGAGTGATACAAATAAAAGATTAAAAGAAGGCTGGCTACTTATTGGTACATACACAAATAGTTATGACCCTCAATCCAATCCAGGTGAAAATACCTTTCACTATGTGGTAGGACTTCCAGATGGAATTGCCTACACAGATATACCTGAAAATACTTATTATGATCATCCAGAGGATCTTGAAACATAAAACTTTATTGCAACTATTAAACAGTAAAACCCTTAAACTTAAACACTTTAAGGGTTTTTATTTGCTTAAAATTGGATTTTCAACCACATCTATGCTATTATTATGACATTGGACAACTTCAAAATATGAAAAAATATACAACAAAGTAATTGTTATTCTAATAAAGGGAGGAATTTTATATGGGGAAAATTCTTTTATCCTTGGTAGTAGGAGCTATCATAGGGTATTTTTTTAATTTATCTCATAAACAAAAAAAGATAAATAGTAAAGTCCAGCAGTTTGCTGTGGTTTTTTTACTCTTTTCTATGGGAATTTCAGTTGGTGCTAATAAATCAGTTGTAGCTAACTTAAAAAACATAGGGACTACTGCTCTTACTTTTGCAATTTTAACATCTTTATTTAGTATAATATTGGTTTTTATAGTGACTAGCAAATTCATGAAGGGAAGTGACTAGACGTGACAATTGTTTTACTTGCAGCTGTGATAGGCGGAATTTTATGCGGCTACTACTTCGTTCCAGAAAATATAGCAAATAATATTAGCACTATCAGCAGTTTTGCACTTAATCTTACAATTTTATCCGTTGGAATTGATGTAGGTTCAAACAAAGGGCTTATAAAAGATTTAAAAAAGGCAGGTTTTAAAATATTATTGGTTCCCTTTTCCATAGTTCTTGGGAGCCTCCTTGGAGGTATTATCACATCAATAATTTATGATTTACCAATAAAATCAGGTTTATCTATAGCTTCTGGCTTTGGATGGTATAGCTTATCTGGAATAATGCTTACAAACCTTGATAGTGCACATGTAGGAACCATCGCCCTCCTTACAAATATTTTTAGAGAATTAATTGCGGTAATATCTATTCCTATTATTGCATCAAAATTAAATCATTATACTGCCATAGCCCCAGCTGGAGCTACATCTATGGATACCACTCTTCCACTTATTTCGGAGGTTACTTCCCCTGAGGTAACAATAATATCTTTTTTAAACGGGGTGGTATTAAGTTCTTTAGTTCCTATACTTATTAGCTTTTTTTATACGCTATATTAGGTTTCAATTATCATACACATAACACTTGCATATAAACTTTAAATATGTTATTATAATCTCACAACTTAGATAGATTACATTTTCTGAAATATTCGTTAGGCTCTTATTTTGAACCTACATTTTAACTTCGGGAATCCAATATTTAGATGAGGAAATGCACCTTCTTATGAGTCCTTTTTACGGCATTGAAGGCGATTGATGCATCTGTGAGGATACCCACCTATCGAGAGATAGGTGTCAAAATTAGAGTACCGGTATTTTGGATATTATCTTTAAAGATTGTAAGCCAATTCTTGATTATATCAAGCGTTGGCTTTATTATTTTTACATTCCTTTTTTTCTTTTACTATCAATCTTTTAATATAAAATTATTAATAGCATAAGCAATACCTGATTCATCATTTGATTTAGTTATATATTTTGCATGTAATTTAACACTATCTATAGCATTCTCCATAGCTATAGGCATCCCTGCACATTGAAACATCTCTAAATCATTATTATTATCTCCAAATGCAATCACTTTGCTTAAATCCACATCTAGTTTTTCTGACAAAATCTTTAAAGCATTACCCTTTGAAATATCAGATGCCATAATATCTAAAAGTCCATTAAATGAGCTTACTACTGTAAGATTATCAAACTTTGAGAACTTACTTTCTAAAATCTTAAATTTTTCTTGATCATCACAAATTAATAAAACTTTTAAAACATCAATATTATCAATGTTTTTAATTGTTATATCATCTATATACTTTATAGGGACATACAAGTCCTTCTGAAGATCATTATTTAACTTTTCATAATGCTCTGCTCTAGGATTGTTTTTATTAGAATACACTAAATCATTTGTATAAATAAGAAAATTTATGTTGTTTTCTAGACAATAAAATATTATATTCCTTGAAGTATCTTTATCAATTATTTTTGAATAAAGTATTTCCCCTGTTTCTATATTCTTAATTAAGCCTCCATTGCAAGCTATAATGTGTCCCCTTAAATTTAACCGCTTTATATAAGATTTCACTAAAAGATCAACTCTTCCTGAAGCAATAATTATTTCTAGTCCTTTTCTCTCTAGATCTTTAAGGCTTTCTCATTTTCTTGTGATATAATACCTTTTGAGTCCAAAAGTGTTCCATCCATATCACATACGCACCACTTATACTTAATCATAAGTCCTGTCCCCTTTGTCACTAAAAAATTATAGGTGTATATAATTAAAAATTACTACACCAAGATTATATTGTCATTATATTTTTATTTTTGAACTATTTTATTTATAATTTTTTCTTCCACAAGTTCGCTTTTACTAAAGCCTTTTCTAAAATATCGTATTTGTTTGTATTTGATTCCATTCATTTCGAAATCTAAAACATCTATTCTCTCACCGCTGTAAACCACAGGTTCCTTTTCACCTTTTATAAATACATGTACTTCCATAGGTAAATCACATCCTTAACTATATGTTTATCTAAGATTATTATATATATTAAATGTATTATCAGCAATTATTTATATCTAAAAATTTACTTGGAGAATAACCTATATACTTTTTAAATACTTCAATAAAATATTTATAGTCCTTAAACCCAACTTCTTCTGCTATCTCATAAATCTTTAAATTCTCTTGTTTCAGCAATGTAATAGATTGCAGTATCCGATACCGATTTAAAAAATCATTAAAAGTATAGGAAGTTTCCTCTTTGAATTTAGTATTAAGATAAGCAGAAGAAACATTAATTTCCTTACTTAAGTCTTCTAAAGATATTTTACATTTATATTTTGTTTCAATAAATTTAATCATTTTTCTCACATATTTTGTTTTAAAGGTCTGTTTGTCGTAATACCCCATATCCAATACCTCTAGGGATTGTCCATTACTAAACTTATTCATAACTTCCTTAATCTTATTTTTCGAATAAATCTTTTTAGTTAATTTCTCAATAGTTTCATAAAGATATTCAAAATCTATAGGTTTTAACAAGTATTCCGTAACATTCAATTTTATAGCCTTTTTAGCATATTCAAATTCACTATAGCCTGAAATTATAATAGTTTCGTATTCATATTCAAATATAGTTTCTTCTAACATCTCAATTCCATCTTTATAAGGCATTTTTATATCTGTAATTACAATGTCCGGCTCTATTTCTTTGATTTTTTCTATACCCTCTTCCCCATTACTAGCTTCTCCTACTATAACACAATTTACCTTCAACCAATCCACCATATAAATTAGCCCCTTGCGTATTATATCCTCGTCTTCAACAACCAGAATTTTATACATCACTATCACCTGCTATTATTGGAATTTTTAATATTATCTTTGTTCCGGAGTCATATTTACTATAAATATTTAAACCATAATCCTCCCCATACATTAATTTAATTGCTCTATTTACATTATATAATCCTATGTGTTCCGGCATAGCATACTCATCATTTAATATATTCAATAACTTTTCCATATCATTTCTTTGTATCCCCTTTCCATTATCTTCAATGGAAATTTCAATTCTATTCTCCACTATTTCTCCCCTAACATTTATTATAAGTTGAGCAGAATCCTTCATACCATGAACTAAACTGTTTTCTACTATTGGCTGTATAATTAATTTAGGTATTTTGCAAAGCATCAATTTTTTATCTACGTGAATATAGTATTCCAACCGATTATTATATCGAATCTTTTGTAGCATCAAGTAATTGTTTACATACTCAATATCTGTTTGTAATTCGACTTCAGAACTGCCGTAATTAATGCTGTATCTCATCAACTTAGCAAAGGAAACTAACATCTTTGAAGCTTCCTCAGGATTTAAAAGTATTTCATAGCGTAAAGTTTCTAATACGTTAAATACAAAGTGAGGATTTAATTGCCCTTCTAAATGTTTTATTTCCATGATTCTTTTTCTCTCAGAAATTTCTTTATTTTTATCAATTAAATATTGCACTTTAGTTATCATATTATTAAATTTATTATAAAGTATTTTGAATTCTTCAAAGGTATCTAAGCTTATCCTATATTCTAAATTCTCACTAGCACATTTATCTATAGCTTCTAACAAAGTATCAATTGCATTGATATTTTTATTAGTCATTTTATTAGCTAAAAAGCTTACTAAGATAATCACAAAAAAACCAATAATACAAATAATTATTACTCCAAAAATCAGCATTTGCTGCTGCACAGCAATAGAAGACATTGTTATTATTCTTATATTATTTGGTAGTTTATTATTTATGTTAGTATAATAAGATTTCTCATTAAGCTTAGTAATGTTATTTGAATTTATATCGGGGTTAAACTTCCCTGCAGAATCTATTAAATTATTATTATTAGAATATATTACATTATCAAACCTGTCATTAATACTTATAATATCCGCATCTGTGTTAATTACAAAATTATTTATATCGCTATCTCTTAATTGAAGCATTAAATATCCTATAATACCATCCTTATCTACAATACATTTAGCAAATGCGTAATCAGACCTTTGTCCATTATCATATTGTGTTTTATTAATAGTAGCTAACACTTCATCCTTTTCCTCATTTATCCTATTAATAATATCCCTTATTTCAGTACTATTTGCAGAAATCAAAGTATTAGATTCATATAAATTAGTTGCCTTAATATTTTTATCTGCATCAAAAATTATAAAATTTGATTTAATATCTTGTCCATTTGAAAAATTATATAATAAAGTAAAGGCTTCCTTTCTGTTTTTTCCACTACCTATAAAATCTTTTATAATTTTATTTTGCGATAGCTTTTTTGTGTTTTCATAATATATATCATATTGCTGTTCAAAAAAATCACTTACTTTCCTATTCCCTGATTTATTAGTTTGAATAGAAGATAATTTGAAATTTATAATCATAGAAGTAATAAACAATATGAACACAAAAGAAATTAGTATTATTGCATATTGTATAAATGAATGTCTCATATAATCCTTGAACCTAGAATATTTATTCATTATTTATCCACCTACAAACAACCCTTTTATATAAATTATACCATATTAAGCGAAAATAATAGGGCCCCAGTTTTCGAAGTCCTATTATTTACTCTTCATAAAAAGTATTATATACTTATTTCACGTTTACCAGATATCTTAAAAAATAATAGAAGCGATACTACAGCTGTAAGTGTTAATACAGTAGAGTAAGCAGAAGCATTACCATAATTTCCACGAATAACTTCTGTGTATATTGAAACCGTAAGTGTTTTAGTTTTTGTAGTATATAGTATGATAGATGAACTTAACTCACTAATTACAGTTATCCAACTCATTATCGCCCCTGCAAGCACTCCTGGCAGCATCATAGGTACTGTAATTTTCGTAAAAGACTTTATCTCCGATGCTCCAAGACTTATAGCTGCTTCCTCTACGCTAGGACTAATTTGTCCTATTATTGCTGTACTTGAACGTATAGTATAAGGCATTCTCCTAATTGCAAAAGCTATAATCATAATGGCAGCGGTACCGCTTAACAGTAAAGGTTTTTTATTAAAACCAAATAAAAATGATATACCTAGAACCGATCCCGGTATTATATACGGAAACATTGTTAGTGTATCTAATAAATGAGTAAAGAAATTTTTCTTCCTTACAGTTAAATATGAAATCAGAACTCCTATTATAACAATAATAGCTATTGCAACTAACCCAAATAAGTAAGTGTTTCTTATAACAGAATTATCCTTTGCAAGCAAAGTAGCTTTATAACTTTTTAGCGAAAATCCTTTTGTAAATACCTGTCCTCCATTATTATTTAAGAAGGATGTATATATTACTACGATTTGTGGGATTATTGAAAGAAATGCTACAAAATACACGAAAGTATGAGCTAATACATTTCTAAGTCCTTTTTCTTCTTTAGCTTCCATAGGTTTCAACGCAGACATTGAATAAGTATTTCGGTTTGCCAAGAATCTCTGAAGAAAGAATAATAGTATAGTTACAATTATTACAATAACACAAAGAGCTGCAGCAAAACCATCATCGCCACCTACTTCACTCATGAATTGAGTATATATAAGCACTGGAATTGTTTTAAATCCCTCCCCTATAAGCATAGGTGTTCCGAAATCTGCAAATACTCTCATAAATACCAATAAAGAGCTAGCGAACATAGTCGGCATTATTAATGGCATAATAATTTTTACAACGCGATCTACTCCTGTACACCCTAAACTTTCTGCTGCCTCATTTAATGAATTGTCTAGATTCTTTAATGCTCCTGTAATATACATGTAAACTAATGGATAGGATTGCAGAGAAAATACAAGCACAATCCCCGGAAATCCATATATACCATTCATTTTCACATGAAATATAGAATTAATTATATTAGTTAAAACTCCATTTCTTCCTAATAGCTGAATCCAAGCATATGCACCTATAAATGGTGGAGAAAGATATGATATTACAATTAAAATGCCTAACAATCCACTTCCTTTTATTTTAATTCTCTTCATTATATAGGCCATAGGTAATCCTATTAAGACAGAAATTAATGTAGCACAAATAGTAACCTGAAAACTATTTAATAACGTACTCCAATAAAACTTTTTAGAAAAAAACTTAGTGAAATAATTTAAAGTTAGTCCTCCTGATTCTGGATCTATAAAACTTTTATATAAAACTAGGACTAAAGGATATACAATAAATAAAGCAAATATAGCTAAAATCGCTAAGGTTAATATGTTCCATATGTTATGACCCTTCTTGTTTATGGATTTCATCTATATCACCTCTTTTATTAAAGTATATTTACTTTCATAATTAAAAACATTTACTTTTTTACTATCAACGGTTAAGTAAATAGGAGTTTCATTTGGTATAATATCTTCTACATCTGAATTTTGTATAACCTCTACTTCTTGTCCATTGTCTAACTCAATAAAATAATGAGTAGTTAATCCTAGAAACACACTGCTTTTTATGGTTGCTTTAATTCCTTTTCCATTTCTATTAATAATAAACTCCTCAGGACGAACAGAAATTAAAACCTTTTCTTCATTTATAACATCATCCGAAACATTGTCCATTTTAACTTGATAGTCCTTATTAAATTCAATCCATTTATCGCCATTATCGTCAAATTTGATGACTGCTTCTAAAACATTTGATAGTCCAATGAATGTAGATACAAAGATATTAGCAGGTCTTTGGTATATTTCTTTTGGCTTACCTATTTGCTGAATTATTCCACCATTCATTACAGCTATTCTATCTGATATAGCAAGCGCTTCTTCCTGGTCATGTGTTACATATACTGTAGTTATACCTATTTCATTTTGTATTTTCTTTACAGCATTTCTCATCTCCACTCTCAGTTTAGCATCAAGATTTGACAATGGTTCATCCATAAGAAGTACTTCTGGTTGAATTACAATTGCTCTCGCTAAAGCCACACGCTGCTGCTGCCCACCAGAAAGATTTGCTGGCATCCTATCTTTTAAGTGATCTATTTTTACTATCTTTAATATTTCATCAACTTGCTTTTCTATCTGTTCCTTAGAAATTTTACGATTCTTTAGTCCAAAGGCTACATTATCTTTTACAGACATGTGGGGGAAAATAGCATAATTTTGAAACACCATTCCCATATTTCTTTTCGCAGGAGGAATATTGTTTATAACCTTATCCTCAACTTTAATTTCTCCTCCATCAATAGAATTAAATCCTATAATCATACGTAGTAAAGTAGTTTTACCACATCCAGAAGGTCCAAGTAAGGTAAAAAGCTCTCCTGGATTAATCTTTAATGATAAGTCTTTAATAATCACATCATTTCCATATCTTTTTACTGCTTTATCTATATTAATAGAAACACCCATACTATTATCCCTGCCTCTCCCGCTTTGTTTGTATTTTATAAAAGAGCATTTCTTTTGATGAAATACTCTTTTATAAAATTACTTAAATATAATTATTATTTTACTTTTTCAATATGCTCATTGAACTTAGCTGTTACTTTGTCCTTATTTTCTGTTACCCATTTTTCATCATAATTAGGTGTAATTTTAATTTTATCAAGTGGAATCATATATGATGCAAGCTTAGCGCCTTTTCTAAGAGGACGTACGGTTAATTCAGTTCCTACTGCATTTTGTATCTTTTCAGAAAGCAGATAGTCAACAAATTTCTTAGCATTTTCGGCATTTTTGCATCCCTTAATTATTTGTACAGATTCTCCTGGAAAAATTGCTCCTTCCTTAGGAAATACTACTTCTACTGGAGCACCATTTTTAATATAGTTAGCTGCTGGATCTTCCCAAGTTAATCCTACTGGATATTCTCCATCCGCAACACTCTTATGAAGCTGTCCTGAACTACTTGCCATTTTCCCATCAAGATTAGCTAAAAACTTATCTACAAATTCCCAAGCTTCATTAGACATAGGATCACCATCTTTGCCCATATCATAGAGCATAGCCATAAGTGATTGAAATGCTGAACTTGAACTTGTTGGATCTCCAAAGGCAATTTTTCCCTTTAAGGCTGGATTTAATAAATCTTTAAATCCTTCAACTTTTATATCACCTATTAAATTTTTATTTACTATGAATACCGTTGGATCTGCAAAACAAGGTGTAAAATAACCGCTTTTATTTTTAAACTTTTCTTCCATATTCACATCTTCCGGAGAAACATATTCCATGAATAGCTCTTTAGAAGATGATAACATTGTTTCATCAGCAGCCCATAGTATGTCACCTAAAGGATTGTCCTTTTCTGACTTTACACGTTTCTGTAGCTCTCCTGTTCCAGCTACAACAAGATTTACTTTAATACCCGTATCTTTTTCAAAATTACTAATTACCAAGTTATTTAAGCTCTCGCTGCGAGCAGTGTAAACGGTTAACTCCTTGCTGTCAGAAGACTTGGCACTATTAGTGTTAGCTTCTTTAGAACCACAGCCAATTAAACTCATACCTAATACTGAAGTTAGTAGCATTGTTAGTATAAACTTTTTCATTTTTATTCCCCCTCTGGTATATTAATTCCATCTATATTAATTGTAACTTTTTTATTTTTAAAGTCTATCCTACAATACCAATATAACATCCAAAAAAATAAACCTAGAAAACTATTCTTCTAGGTCATGCGTAATATTCATAATATCGCGGGCACTTTACTCCTTATGTTGACACTGAATATACATCAGAGAATTCTATATTTATCATCTCTACATTAGTTTCATAAAAAGACTTGTTTTCATATTTTTCATCACTTATCAGATTAGCAGGTAGTACTATAGTAAATTCACTACCTTTACCTTCCTCACTAGTAACACTTATTTTCCCACCATGTATTTCAATAAAGGATTTTACAAGATATAGTCCTATTCCAGTTCCTTCACATTGTCTTGAAAGTGAACGATTTGCTTGTCCTAAGCGTTCAAATATGACATTAAGCATATTCCTTGGAATACCATGTCCATCATCTCTTACTTTGATTACAACATTTTCTCCTTTATCCTCTAAATTTACATATATATGTCCATTGGAATTTGTATATTTAAAGGCATTAGATAGCAGATTTAATATTACACGTTCTATTTTGTCATGGTCAAAAGCCATAATTTTTTCTTCAACATTTGTATCAAATATTAGTTCTATATCTTTGCTTTTTATATAAGCTGCTACAGATTGGGTAATATCTTCAACAACACTTACTATATTACCATTCTTTTTATCAATTTTAATAAATCCAGAATCAACTTTAGTTATATCCATGAGATTATTTATAAGTCTAGTCATTCTAAAGCAATTTTGCTTAACTATTTTTAAATAGGATTTAAATTTATCTATATTATCAGTATTAAAATTCTCCAGGTACATATCCATTGTTTGAATGGCAACAGAAATAACATTAACTGGTGTCTTAAATTCATGAGACATATTGGTAAAAAACTCCGTTACAAGAGTATTAAATTCTCTAGACTCATTTAATAATTTTATATTCTTTTCTACATCCTGTTTTAATGTTTCTATTTGCTTTTCTGATGTTATATCAAGTAAAAAAGTCATTACTGAAGCCTTTCCCTCATATACAAAAAAAGAGGATGTGTTACGAACAGCAATAGATTTCCCCGTACAATTTAGTATGGTTGCTTCATATATAACCTTAGAAAGCTTGTTTTTAATTATATTGGAATAATTTCTTTTTGCAGATATTATATCTTTTTCAAAGCAATAATCATAAATTGATTTATTATTTAACTTCAAAGGATTATTATATCCTAACAACCTAGCCGCACTCTCATTTGCATACAAAATTTTCCCATCAGCATGGACAATAATAGCATTTTGTGAGTTTTCAAATAAAATATCATAACATATTTTATTTTTTATTAATGATTCCTCAATAATACGTCTCTCTGTATTTTTTTCCTTTAATTCAGTACTTAATAGTTGAAGTTCATTGTCTTTCTTAATTTTATTTTCATTTTCTAATTCCACGTAATATCCAAGCACCCACGCAACAAAAATAAAAATACCTACCATTACTAAATCTTTTTGAAAATGCATATTAACACCACTAACTGACGGAGCATATAGCAAGTCCACTCCTAGAATAAATATAGAAGAAAAAAACGCAGTAATAACTCCATAGTTTAACCCATATTGAATAACTGAAAACACTATTAATAATAAAAACAAGTACTTATATTCATTATCATAGGCTGAAAATAAGTATATTGGTAAAGATATAATTGATAAAAAGAAAATGTTTTCAATTAACCATGAAATGTTAAATATACTTATTGATAATTTTACTTTTAAATTAGTTATTGTCCAGCTTACATAGATTAGTATCATAGTACATAAAAAAAATGCTGTAGTGTATAAATTAAATTGGCCATTATTTTTTATCCTCAAAATCGACCAATAATTGGGTATGTTAATATATACAATTATGCTGATAAATACTATTATTGCAATCTTTATAATAGATAGCATCTTAAAAATACTGTTTTCATTTTCATTAATGGCATATTTCATAAGTTAACCTCCTTAGATAAAAACAAAACCTTTATTAAAATATAAAAATCACTAATTAAATAAATCAGTAATTTTTATCTTCAAAAATATTTATCTCTTTCTTAGTAGCTGTAAAATAACGAATCACTATAATAAATAAGTATGTAATAACCAATGAAGGAACGCCCAGTATAGATTTAGTGATAGGATTTATCACTTCAATATTTGTATTAATGTTTAGTAAATTTAATATTACTACATTTAAAAACTCACTTAATGAAACTATTAAAAACATAAGTAAAACACCATATATTGATTTTACCACTGGTATACCAGTTGCAGCCATGATACATATGGTAAAGAAAATAATAATAAACGTATGCACTCCCATATATATAGGAAGCATTCTTGTAAAATAAGTAGCTATTACCACTATCATACTGGAAAACATATAATTTTTCATATTAATTGAAGTCTTAGTTATTACATATATTCCCCAAATAATTAATAGTATTTCAGGAATGCCTCTTAAAAAAACCTCAATCCAGTCCAGTTTAAACATTTTTCTATATCACTTCCTTATATAACTTTCCAATCATTTATATAAAAAGAATAGTTATTTATATAAAATAAATAATTATTTCTACAAATATCTATACTTTTATCACGCATTATCTATATTTCATATTATTCGATATAATTTGTAAATTTCCTTCTCAAAAATGCATAAAACCAATGTATTATTAAAAAACCTAGAAGAATTTCTCCCTCTAGGTCATCTTTGCTAAATTATTTAATTAAATCACTAAGTTTCTTCCCTATTTCTTTTGTATCCATTCCTTTTGTAAAAGCAAGGCATGTACCTGAAGGATATCTTGTTTTTTCAATCCATCTCTCAGGCATTTGAGCAGCTCCATATTTTGCTCCAAGTACTGCACCTACAATAGCTCCAATTGTGTCTGCATCCCTACCGAAATTTCCAGCGGCTACTACTCCAGTTCTGAAATCCTTATTTACTAATTTAAGAACTCCAAAGGCTTCTGCAATTGCTTCCGGAACACTTGCTTTATAACTTGTCCAAAGCTCATCATGTAAAGGCATCCATGCATCCATCATCTCACCATGAGCTTCGTCAACGATTTTCAACGCCTTTTTTATTGAATAATATAGCCATGAATCTTCAGGAATAACAGATAATGCAGCCTCTATTATTTCATCTATTGTTCCATCAACCATTGCAACAGAAACAGCTGCTGCTACAGCTTGAGCTCCCCATACGCCTTCTCTAAAATGGCTTACACTGGCATCTATTTCTGCTAGTTCTGCAGCTTTTTTAGGATCCCCAGCACAAATAATACCTATAGGTGCAATTCTCATTGCTCCACCATCACTATTATGATATGAATTATATTTTCCTGAGTATGGAGGTTTAACTCCTCTTCTTAAGTTTCTAGCTGCTTCTATTTCACTGGCACCGCCTCTTGGAAATTCATCTTGAGTTACCACATTTTCCATCCAACCCTTTACAACTTCATCTGTAGTAAGCTTTCCACCGCAGTCTATTAATATCTTTGCAGTTAAAAGTGCAAATTCAGTATCATCTGTACTCCAGGAAGCCCCTTGGTTAAAATCTGTAGTTATTCCGTAGCTTAATTGATTATCTGGCTTTCTTGATGCATCTCCAAAAGAATCTCCTATTGATAATCCTGCAATTGCTCCTAGTGCCTTATCGTAAGCAAGTTCTCTATTATTTATTAAATCTTTTTTACTCAACATATAATCAATCCCTCCACTTTTTTATTTTAAGTTACTAATAACTTCTAGAAATATGTTTAACTGTTCGTCCCAATATTCAAAGCTGTGATTGCCATCATCATCCTTAAAAATTAAATCCATATCATTATTTATAGCAAAATTTTTATACCTAATATTTACATCATATAAGCTATCATTTTTGCCACAATAAATATAAAGTTTAGGAATATTTTTTCCTTCTTTTAATGCTTTACTTGTCAAATAATATATATCATTTTCTTCTTTTACCTTTTCTCCACAATCACCAAAGACAAGAAATAAATCCGGGCGTTCTCCACTGACTATTTTTGATTTATTTTCTTTCATGCTTCTTAAGCTTCCTGATAAAGTTCCAACTGCACTATATCTTTCTGGATAAGTTAATCCAAGCTTTAAAGCTCCATAACCTCCCATGGAATACCCACATACAAAAGTTTTTTCTTTAGAACTAGATATTTTAAGAGAATTCTCTAAAACTTTTGGAAGTTCTTCGGCTATAAAGCCCCAATACATATCGCCATAAGCCATATTTGTATAAAAACTATTTGCTGCGAAAGGCATTATCATTATAACTCCGTATTGCTTCGCATATTTATATGCGTTACTTTCTATTCCCCAGGACTTTTCGTTATCACCCTTCCCATGAAGAAGGTACATAACCGCTGTATCTTTCATATTTCCTCTTTGTAGTATATTGTCGGGAATAAAAATTTTAACCCTAGCAGTTTGACACAACGTTTTAGATGCAAATTCAAAATTTATTATCGCCATATATTTTCCCCTTTTAAAGTTCCTGAATTGTTAAATTCCCAAAAAGTGTTCTTCCAAGTGAGTATTTTGCATAACCTGCCATTCCATAACTTAAAGTTTCATCTTCCACAGTTAGTAATTTTTTATTATCTATTGAAAGAAAAATAGTCTTTCCTTGTACTTTAAGTTCTAAAGCATATTTCTTCCCATATTCCCATTTAAATGTTGTTGATGCTAGTGTTTTCATAGACTTATTATTTAATAAAATTGAGATTTTATCTTTTCCATCAAATCCAGCATAATATCCTCTAATAGCTCCTTGAACCCTTGCAGATATTAAATGACTGTACCCATTTTCAGGTATTATTTCTCCCTTTACAGAGATGTCTTTCATAAAGTAGTTTCCAGTCATGGCCTCTGCATGATCTACAGTGATTGCTTGCATATAGTCTCCTTCTATGCTCCAAGCTCCATGATTGTGTGAAAAGGGAGTGATAGATCCAAATTCTTGTTTTTGTTTCTTTATATCTACACTATAGGAAGACTTGCCATATATTTTAAATTCATCAATAAATAGTCTACCAAGATCCTTATTTTTTGAAGGTGAATTACCTTCTAGAATTATCCCAACCTCATCTATAACTGCGCCATTCATATCTGGAATTGTAAATTTAATTTCCTGCCATCCTTCTTCTTTAATAACCATTCCACTTATTGTTACATCTTCCTTTGTATGTGTATTTCTTATATATGGCGAAATATATATACTCTCTCCATTCCATCTTTCTGCATATACCATCATAGAAACAGTTTGTCCTGGATAAGCCGTTGGAGAAAATACAGGGCTATATCTTTCATCACTAAAATCTTGTCTTCTATAAAATGGCTTGTAAAATATTTTGCACTTTTTACCTCTTTCCATCCTGTCAAATAGCACTTCAAGAGATCCTGTTCCCTTATAAGCTTTATCTGTGGTATGTCTAATGCTGCAATAAAATGGATCTGAAACCCTCATATTGTGAGTAGCTCCACTAAATTCAAAGTCAAAATAAATTTCGCCTTCTTTAAAGCTTTCCTGAAGTTCCTTTGGCGCCCCTTCTCCTGCAAGTTTATATCCTAGTAAACATAGTTCCTTTGCATAGCTAGGAACATCCATAATGTTTAAATATCCCGAAATGCCCGATAAGACTATACCGTCATTTATAGGTTTTCTATAATGTGGTGCAAGTCCTGATAATCCGCATGTAACTCCCATAATAGTTCCTACATTACCAGCATTGCAATCTGTATCCCAGCCACACATTGTAGCTATTTCAACAGTCCTATTAAAATCACCTTTTCCATAAAGAAGAGAAAGTATACAAACTCCAGCATTAGGTATAATATGGCATACTCCTCTATACTTATCATATCCCCAATTCTCTTCTAGATATTTTCTGCATGGTCTAAAATCATCAGGGTGATTTTTATAAAAATCTATTACTGCATTTGTAACTTTTGCATAAGTGCAGTCTTCTGGTATAACCGAAAGACCAGCATATATAATTTCTTCTACATCACTGGTTACATATGCTTTAGAAATACATGCAGCGATAAATGCTGCTCCATTTATTCCGTCCCCATCATGGGATACACTAGCTGCTGCCCTTGCAAAGGCTGCTGCCTTTTCTATATTATTGGGAAGTACAAGTCCCCAAGTATCTACAAATATTTGTCCGCCTATTTGTTCTGCTAGTATTACTCCATTTTGCTCGATAGATCCAGATTTAGGCGCTTCAATTCCATTTTTTAAATTTAAGTATGCAGTATGTTCTGTGCTTGTGCCATAACCACCCCACCAAAACATGCCTACTCCTTCTCTAGCATAATTAAGCCAAGCATTTCCTACATGCATCGGCAAAAGTTCATCATGAATTTTCTCATCATTTAGAGCTCTCAAGAAAAACACAGGACCATTAACATCATCATCTGCTGCAAAATTGATGAAATCTTTTACGTAATTAGTTATATCTCCATAGGTTTTCTCTATTCTTTCATATGTCCATATAGTTGGTTCCACTGGTGCACCAAGCCTTATTCCTATGTTCATTCCAAGAAAACCTGCATAAGTTTTTTCGAGATAATTTTCTGGTATCATTTTGTCCTCCTTTACAAGATAAGCAGCACTTTAGCGCCGCTTATCTTGATTACTTCATTTATTTATTTGCAAATTTTTCTTCAAGATACTTATTCAAATCATTACCGCCTGCTGCATTCCATTTAGTAACAAATTCATCAAAAGCACTTATAGGCTTAACCCCTCTTATTATATCTGAAGCATATTCCTTATAAAGAGCATTCATACCATCCCATTGTGGCAAATACTCTTCAGGTATTAAAATATTTGTATCCTCTTTATAATACTGCTGTGCCATTTCAAGAGATTTCATAGCTGGCTTAGCCATAACTGGTTTTTCTACTGCTGGTTTAGGATCAAACTTATTAAGTGTCTCCCAGAAACGTGGCCACCACTCAGAGAATTTTTCAGTATAAACTATTTTATCTCCATCAATTTTATAGTTAACGCCCTCTATTCCTAACTTATCTAACTTTCTTCCTTCGGGTCCTGCCATAAACTCAAGTACTGCCCATGCTGCATCCTTGGCTTCTGATTTTGCACTCATAGCAAAGCCTCTTGATTCCTTAGTTACATCTATAGATTGATAAGCCTGGGAAACTCCTTTTGCAGGTGGAAGAACAACAAGTTCTGCTCCTGCTCCCTTTGTTTGAGTCATTTTGTTATTATATATATTTATAACTGTTCCTGCAGTTGCTGCAACGAATGCTGCATCTCCTTCATAGAAGGACTTTTCCATGGTATCCCACTTTTTAGTTATATATTCTTTGTCTATTAAACCTTCCTTGTACAAAGTAGCATAAAATTCAAGTTTATCTCTTTCAAACTTAGTTGCTTTTGAAAATACCCATTTCCCATCCACTTTCATCACTGTAGATGTAACTCCAAAAGCATGATTAAATACAGTATCTAGCCTTGTAAGGTCACCATCCGCAGTGATAGCATATTTCACTAATCCCTTAGCAACAAGTTCTTTAAACATTTTATGATAATTTTCTGGTGTAGGATTTTCAATTAATGCTTTAGAACTATCTAGTTTATCAAATAAATCTTTTCTCATTACAGGAGTGTTTACTTTCGCTGGTGAAAGCCATAGTAAATATGGATAGTTTTTCATTTTCACTTTATTATGCTCTTCCATAAGATTCTTTACATTTGTTGAACTTTCAATATATGGTGTTAAGTCTTCAAGTAATCCTTCATTAGCTATAGGCTGATCCCCACCCTGAAAATATATTAAATCTGGAGAAATTTGCCCTGTTCTAAAAGCTAATGGCACTGCATCTTTATAGGTTCCCGTTGGAGCTTCTAAAAATTGTACATCCACATATTTTTTCTCTGCTGCCATTCCCTTTTCCATTTTTTCTTCAAGTTTTTTTACATCTTCTTCCTTTGGACTTACATCCTTTATGATTATACTAACTTTAACTGGCTTATCCGCACTTCCTATTTCCTTAGGAGCTGAAATAGTTTTCCCATTATCTTTTACTTCATTGGAAGTTGTACTACTTTTACTACAACCTGTAAATACTGAAGCCATGAGAGCTGCTGTCAGAACTAAAGTCAATGTTTTTTTCATTATAAATCCCCCTTAAAATAATCTATTCCTTAACTCCTCCACCCATAACGTCCTTAGCATAGTATTTAAGAACCATTGGATAGAGAATTAGAATCGGTATTATTGCCACAATAATTGTGGCATATTTTAAAGCATTGAAATCTAGCTGAGCTAAGCTGTTGTAATTTAATATATTTTGAGCTCCTACAATTGAAACGGTATCATTTAAGACAATAAACTGCCTTAGTATTACCTGCAAAGTAGTTTTTGAAGCATCACCTATATAAATGCTTGCCTTAAAATACTCATTCCATCTGATTACTGCATAAAACATTGTTATAGTTGCTACCCCAGCCTTTGCTAGAGGAAACACTATTTTAAACAGCATTTTAATGTGACCACATCCATCTATTTGAGCTGCTTCAAACATCTCCTTTGGTACTTCATTAAAATATCGCATCATTATTATTAAATAATAAACATTTACAGCAGATACTAGTATTACAGACCACTGACTTCCTATTAACCCTATATCCTTAATTACCAGATATTCAGGCACGAGTCCTGGATCAAATAACATCATAAATATTAAAAACACCATTAAAGCCTTTTTAAATATGAGTCCTGGCCTTGTTAAAACATAAGCTGCTGTAGTAGTTAATACTATATTTATAAAAGTCCCAACCACTGTAATAAACACTGAATTAAAAAGTGCTGGCAGTAATACAGGATGACTTAGCACTATTTTATAATTAATAAAATTAAGCTTTTTAGGTATTATGTCTAGTCCAGACATAGTAGATGATACTGATGGATCTGAAAGCGATACTGCAAGTATGTTAAGCAAGGGGATTATCATAGTAAGCGTTAGAATAAATAGAAATATCATTAAAGTAATCTGATATATACTAAACTTTTTAAGTTTGCTTTTATACTTCATTTACTACCATACCCCCTCACCTGTTAATTTTTTACTGATGAAATGTGTTATTAACACTAGCAATACGCCTATAATACCCTTAAGAACACCTACTGCTGTAGCTAATGAATATTGACCATTTACAAGACCTAACCTATAAATATAGGTATCTAGTATATCAATTACACTGTTCACAGAATCATTAGTAAAGTTAAATACCTGATCAAATCCAGCATTTAAAAAGAATCCTAAATTTAAGATAAACATTGTAACCATTGGCACAACTAGTGCTGGAAGTACTATATACCTTATTATATCAAGCCTGTTTGCACCATCTATTTCAGCAGCCTCAAATATATTTGGACTTATTGAAATTATTGCTGTGAAATATATTATTGAGTCCCATCCTATACTTCTCCATGCTTCAGAAAATAATAATACCCATCTTATTTTTTCCTTATCTGTCATGAAGTCTATAGGTGATATATTAAATATTCCTAGTATTTGATTTATCGCTCCTGATGATGGAGATAAAAATGATATCCATATTCCCGCAATAACTACCCAAGAAAGAAAGTGCGGTAAAAATGAAACTACTTGTACATATTTTCTAAATATGTTACTTTTTAGCTCTGTAAGTAATATTGCAAACAGTACTATAAATGGGAATAGTATCACATATTTCATAAAGCTTATAATTAATGTATTTTTTACAATCACTTCAAATAATGGCGATTTAAAAATAAGCTTAAAGTACTTAAGTCCTGCCCATCTCCATGGTCCTAGTGATCTATAATCGTAAAAAGCAAGCTTCATATTCAAAATTGGCCATAGCCTAAAAATAATAAAGTAAATGAGTGTTGGAAGAAGCATTAGATAAAGAGCTTTATCTTCTTTAATCTTCTTAAGTTTTGACTTTACTGAAGGCTTTAGCTGTTTAGCTTTTATCTTATCGTATTTTTCTGTTGTTGATGGTTTTAACTCCATAGTCCCCCTCCTTTCATGGTATTAAAATATCAAAAAGAGGAGCATGCTGCTGTGCACCATAAACATCTCTGTCTCCGCAGGTTCCTGAAGACGTTTTCCTATTGAATGTTATTTTTATTCCCAGCCCCTTTTTGAAGAATACTAAATTGGTAATATCATCAGTAGGAATTTTATATAAAGAGGCTATTAACTCCTTATTTATTTTGCCTGATCTTACTACTCTTTCATATTTTTCTATAGTATCAAATAGAATATCTAATGTTATTTCAAATGGTCCACTATTTTTACTTCTAAGAACCTTTGCAATATCAACTAACCTATCCATTACTGTACCTCCCTGTACTCGATAGGGAACATTTCCTTACCGTCCTTTACTTCCATTAGATGATAAACTGAAAACTCATATACAATACCAAATTCCACATCGCTAGGTGCAAATGGAAATGCCAAATTCCCAGATGTTGACTTCCTACCCTCATATCCATAGTGCATAAAGGTTGAACGTACTGAGCTGCATATAGTTGATGCCTGGCTTTGAGTCTTTGCCAGCACCTCAAATAGCACTCCTATTTCATGTGGATTATCCTTAATAGGCTCTAATTCACCCATTACCCCATTCTTGCCATAGTTATAAAAGTTTATTGTGTAATCTTCTGCTGGTATTTCTGAAAAATATTCTTTAACGCTTTTTACAACGTCATTTTGAACCTCTTCAATTTTGCCGATTAAAATCGGATCCCTTACACCTGCCATTACAAAAGTTCTAAACGCCTTCTGTCTAGCACCTTCTAGTTTAATTTTATAAACAGGAGTTTTTTCTATTCTGCTGCCTTTTACCCTTACTCTATTTTCACTTACAGCTTCAAATTCGCAATCTTCTAAGTTTAATACTATTCCTGGGCCTTTTAAAATATACGGATGGTCCTTCTCATAAAATGTGTGCGCTGCTACACTTATTGGAGTACATCTTCTAGCTTTGTTAATAGGATATACTTCAAAGCTATCCTTGCTTAATACCCCCATAATACAATCCTTTGCAGAGCCAGGCTCAGCACATAGTGCACCACATTCTAGTATCTTACCAAGATGATAAGATAAAGCTTTATCAAATCCATTATATATTCCAATGGCCGCAAAAGGTGCTGGGTCATAGGCTCTGCCGCATATAATTATATCCGCCTTATTTTCTAAAGCTTCAAGTATTGGCTCCACTCCCATCTGTGCTACTATATTATTAGTTTCATCTACTATATCTTCAGTAAGCACTGGTATATTTTTTGACATACCTTCAACTTTGCTTTCCTTTATTGCTGCATTAATTCTATCTTTAGGAATATCGGCCCAAATTATAGCAAGCTTACACTTAATATTTTCTTCTTCTAATATTTCATTTATTATATCCATAGTCCATTCAGTGTGGACTTTAGCCCCTGATCCCCCTGCCGAACCTATTACAAGTGGAATCTTATATTTTCTACTTTTTTTAATTAAAACTGATAAATCTTTTTTGCATGCGAGTCTACTAACTATAGCAACACCAGCACCCAGCTTATGGGGACCTGCATCTGTTGAGCCTGCATCTACAACTACGGCATCTGGGTTTTCCTTCATTCCATTTATAAAGGATTCAATGGAAAATCCATATCCTAAAATTGCACAGGGTGATAATATTTTAATTTGATCTTTCACTTTACTCCCCTCAATTCTATAGTTTATTTTATATCAGCAGTTTGTATTGATTCTTTAACTTTTCTTAGGTGGTATGTAACTGCTGCCTTTGCTCCATCTGCATCTCTTTTAATTATTAAATCGATGATTGCTTTATGTTCTTCTATTATGACTTGTCTACGTTCTTGATTCTTACTGCTCATTTTGCCTAGCTCTTTAATAAGTCCATAATAACTTTCTATAAAATTAATCAGCAATACATTTTTAGACAACTCTGCAAGCTTTAAATGAAAATCATAATCTGTTATGTTGTCATATGCATCATTGACATTTATGTTGTTTAGATAGGTTTCTATTTCCCTTATTTGTTCATCACTCGCTCTCTTTACAGCTAGTTCCACTGCTCTTTGCTCTAAAGATTCTCTAACTTCAATTAAATCTTGATAAGAAGCTTCTTTCAGAGATTTTAAAATTGATTCACCAATAGAATTATATTTAGATAATTCTCTAATATAAGTTCCATCCTTAGGTTTTCTACTAATGATACCTTGGAACTGCAGTAATGTCAGAGCTTCTCTAAGTATTCCTCTGCTTACTCCTAGCTTTTCAGCAAATATATTTTCAGCAGGTAGTTTGTCCCCAGGTTTTAATTCACCAGATTCAATAAGACCTATTATTTGTTGAGATACTCTTTCTGATAATTTCTTAGATTTTAGTTGTGTAAACAAAATATTACCTCCAATAGTAAAACAACTTATTGCACAATTGTTTAATTGTTTAATTGTTCAACAATTAAATTTAAAAAAATAAATAAAAACTTTTTCGGAAAATCTTTACAAAAATAATATAACACAAATATTCATTCAATTCAATATATTTCCTTTATTTAGTTTTGTTTTCCACTTATGTATTTTGCTCCATGAGATAAACCTATCTTATAGTATCCCCTGGGGCTCTACCTTAGCCTTTTAATAAAAAAGCACCCCGTAAATATAAAAATATTTACGGGGTGCTTTAATTCTTATTATATTAACTATATCTAGTAGTATTTATATTTCCATAATTATTGGAAGAATAATAGGTTTTCTTCTTGTTTTATTGTATAAGAACTGTCCTAATGAGTATTTTATACTAGATTTTATTACTAACCATTCAGTAACCTTTTTCTCCATACATTTATCTAATTCAGCTTTTACTACTTCAGTTGCTTCATTTAATAAATTTCCAGATTCTTTTACATAAACAAATCCTCTTGTAATAATATCTGGCCCTGAAAGTACAGTAGATGAAGCTTTATCTATTGTTACTACTACGGTTAATATACCATCCTGTGATAAGTGCTTTCTATCCCTTAGTACTATATTTCCTACATCACCGATACCAAGACCATCTATCATAACCGCGCCTGAAGTAACTCTTCCTGATCTTTTAGCACTACTTCTACTTAGTTCTAGCGTCTGTCCAGTTTCTAAAAGAAATATATTTTTAGAATCCATACCTAAACTTTCAGCTAGCAATCCATGCTGTCTCAAATGCCTATATTCACCATGGACAGGCATGAAAAATTTAGGTTTAATTAACGTATGAATTAATTTTAACTCTTCCTGACAAGCGTGACCTGAAACATGAACTTCTTCTAAGGCATTATAAATTACTTCTGCCCCCTTCTTAAAAAGCTCGTCTATGAGTTTAGATATAGGCTTCTCGTTTCCAGGAATTGGCGAAGCAGAAATAATTACCAAGTCACCTCTATCAACACTTATCTTTCTGTGGGTTCCATATGCTATTCTTGAAAGGGCAGCCATTGGCTCTCCTTGACTTCCTGTTGTTACAATTGTTATTTTATCATCAGGATATTTGCCAATATCATCTACACTTATAAGTTGATCTTCAGGTAATTGCATATAACCTAATTCCATAGCTATTTTAGAAATCTTCTCCATACTTCTTCCACTAAATGCAACTTTTCTTCCGTAAAACAAGGATGAATTAATAATTTGTTGAATTCTATTAATATTGGACGCAAAGGAAGCAACAATTACTCTACCTTTTGCAGTGCCAAAGATCCTTGTTAAATTTTCCCCTATAATCTTTTCTGAAACTGTATAGCCTGGACGTTCAACATTTGTACTATCTGCCATTAATAATAGCACCTTTTGGCTTCCGAGCTTTGCAAAACGATGAAGATTTATTACTTCTCCATCAATAGGCGTATAATCTATTTTAAAATCTCCAGTATGAACTATGGTGCCTTCTGGAGTTTGTATGGCTAATGCACAAGCATCTGCAATACTATGGCAAGTTCGTATAAATTCAACTTTAAAATGTTCCGTTTTAACCTCTTCTCCTGGTTTAACTTCAATAAGAGTACAATCAGAAACCATATTATGCTCTTCTAATTTACTTTTTACTAAGCCTAATGTTAATCTTGTACCATAAACAGGTACGTTTAACTCTTGTAAAACATATGGAAGACCACCTATATGATCTTCATGGCCATGGGTTAATACAAAACCCTTTACTTTCTCTCTATTATTGAGTAAATACGTTATATCTGGTATAACTAAATCTATACCATACATTTCTGAATCAGGAAAAGCTAAACCACAATCAATAACAATTATTTCATCATCATATTCTATAGCAGTAATATTTTTTCCAATCTCTCCTAGACCGCCTAAGGCAATCACCTTTACTTTGGGTTTGTTTTTCGTTATCATTTAATCTCCTATCCGGCAAAGAAACGTGCCCTACTTCCAGGCTCTTCACCATTAAATTCTTAAGTTTATTTCATTAACAATATTACAAAACAAGTGCCTTTATAATAATTAGGAACACTAGTTAATATTTCTTTTAAATTTTACATACTTACTTTTATTCATACTTATTTTTAAATTTCAATATTTTCATCTAAAATCCGGTTAACAGTTCACTAAAGTAATAAACTTTTCTATAATAATTTTCTCCATGCATTTCATTAATAATTTATTAAAGCCTACATCTACCCTTAGCCTGACTTTTTAATTTGACTTTTTCATATCAAAAATAATTATTCAACGTTGCAAAAGAGCAAAATTTAATTTAGTGTCACTATACAAATAATAAATTCACTAATAACTTCCACATTATATTAATATAATTGGACTTGTTCTTATGGTCCATTGCCCATGAAAAAACTTGGATAAATATAAAACCTTTGCCTTATAAATTGAAGCAATTTATATTCATTCATCTTTTTTCATATCTGCATTCATATATATTAGTTAAAGCAGCTTCAGGAATCCTTATATACTCCTTATTTTACTTATGTTTATCATATTATCTATCACGCTATAATTTATGTTATTATATACTATAATTTACAAATAATCAAGTTCGAATAAATATCCCTATCAATAATTTATGTATAAATAATAAAAATTTAATAAAACTAAAGAAGATAATATTCAAAAGTAAATACTTCAATAAAATATATTGTAGAAAAACATGAAATTTAATTCTACTTGTGGCATAATAAAAATGAAATTAAGGAATATAAGGAGAAATTTTCATATGAAAAAAATTACAATAAATAATTCCAATCTTAAAAAGTTAAAGATGACAAATGTAGAAATTGCTGCACCAGAGCATACAGCTCATGTTCATGGTGGTTCTTATGTTGGCGACCGTAAAGACGGTAGAATGCATGGGGAAGGAACTTATTTTTATAAAGATGGTAGTATATATACAGGTCAATGGAAAAATGATCAAATGGATGGTCAAGGCACCTTTACCTGGTCATGTGGAGAAAAATATATAGGTCAATGGAAAAATGACGATAAACATGGGCATGGAATTTATACCTGGCCAGATGGAGAAGTATATGTAGGTAATTGGGAAAATGGTGCCCGATCTGGTGAAGGAGTTTGCTCTTGGCCAGATGGAGACGTTTATGCCGGCGAATGGTCAAATGACTTAAGGCATGGTTACGGCATTCATACCTGGTCCGATGGTGATAAATATGTAGGTGCTTGGAAAAATGATGTAAGAGAAGGGCAAGGGATGTACATATTTGCTGATGGTAAAGTTAATGTTGGAAACTTTAAAAATAATGAGTTTGTAGATTAAAAAGAAAACATATCTAGATTTAATTCACATAAATCTAGGTATGTTTTCATATTAGTACTTGCCACTTGCCACGTGGGTGGCACTTATGCCCAAATGTCTTTAGTCAATTCTTCAATAATTTTTTTTCTATTTTCGGTTTCTTCAGTATCAATGCTAATATTTATATTGAGCACATCGCCCTCTTTAGCTTCTTCAGGCAAAATTTCCTTGGGTATATCTATCATAGCTTTATTTTCTTTTTCACATACCGCAAAATCCCCTTCAAATCTATCAATTATTACTTTCATAGCCTTTTAAACCTCCTAGTAAGTACAAACATCACAGGGATCTGAATGACTTGAGTTAATAGCTTCCCCTAAAGTAAATTGTAGTATTGTTTTACTTCTTGAAAGTGTTTTGCAATTTTTGTCATAATGATAGGATTTCCCTGAAGGCGTATGATATACTATCCTAGCATTATTATTTGCTGGTGCAGTTGTTTTAGGTGTAGATGTTTTAGGTGCCGTTGGTGCAGTAGACTTTGGAGCAACAACTGCTGGTACAACTTGAGCTTTTGTAGTTGTGCTATTTCCTTTAGAGTTTGATGAGCTTGAGCTTGAAGCTGCACCGTTATAGCTGCCAGGGTTTGTACTAAATTTCACTTCACTTCCGTTACTTGTAGCCACTATAGTTCCTTTTTCATCAGTTCTATAAACAGGTATATTCTTTGCTTTTAATCTGTTCATCACTTCTTGCTTAGGATGTCCATAGTCATTATCTTTACCTACTGAAATAACTGCATACTTAGGATTTACTTTATTTAAGAAGCTTTGACTAGTTGATGATTTACTTCCATGGTGTCCTACTTTAAGTACTGTAGCTCTTAAATCTAAGCCCTTACTTACCATTTCGCTTTCACTTACACTTTCAGCATCTCCAGTTAATAAAAACGACGTACTGCCATAAGATACTTTAACTACTATTGAATAATCGTTAGCGTCCTGATAACTGGAGCTATTTGGAGCAAGTACAGTAACAATAGCATCTCCTAATTTAAAGCTTTCCCCTACAGTTGGAACAGTAAGCTTAAGTCCTTTACCCTTAACAACTCTTACGAAATCTTCAAAGGTCTTTGTAGTTGCTGTCTGTCTCGGAAAATATACCTTTCCTACTTTAAATGAATTTATTATGTAATCTGCACTTCCAATATGATCTTCATCCTTATGTGTGCCAATGAAGTACTTAAGTTCAGTAATTCCCTGCTTATCTAAATAACTCTTAACTGTTTGGTTATCTGCATTATTTCCTGCATCAACAAGCATCGCAGAGTTTCCTTGTTGAACTAATATAGAATCAGCCTGTCCCACATCTATGAAATGAACTTTAAGTTCTCCATTTACTGACACTTTAGTATCTTTAGATGTATTATCTTCCTTCTTTGTGTCCTTGGTTTCAACTGGAGCTATTGTTGCCTTATCATCTCCTGATGTAGATGTGCACCCCGTAGCCATTCCCATAATTACAAATGCTGATATACATGCTGCCATGGATACCTTAATATACTTAGAGCCTGCCCTAAATCTAAAATCTAAGTTTAGTATCCTCTTAATTGTTTCTTTCAAAAAATCTCCTCCTTGTTGTTTTATCTAGATTATATTATACATAGTAGTAGTGATGCTTTTCAATTATTAGTTTATTAAAAACATTTCCTCAATTTATAAAATTAAAAACCTATGTCATACTAAATATTTATATATTCTGACACAGGCTTTAGATATATTTTATTGATATCAGCACAGACCACTTATATTCTAAAATCTTTCTTTCTGTAAGTAATGTACGTAACTGAAATAGATAAAAAAATTATCACCAGTGCCAAAGCTATACTTATTCCATCAAATCCATCTTTTATAATTTCTAATGGTACTGCATAGTGAAAAGGTGAAAAATACTTTAGGAATTTAAGCTGATCTATCATATTAGAGAACATACCTAAAAGATATGTTGTAAAGAAAAACCCCATGAATATAGGCATTGCAAGTCTTAGATGTGAAATTAAGGAAGACAGCAAAAACCCTACAGCCATAAATACTAAACCTACTAACATGAATGCTGAAAAAAGCATTTTCATATCTGTAATCAAGCTTATTATTTTTAAATCAGATGGTTTTACAATTAGCGATATTATAGTTGAAGCAACAGCCATTATTACAACAAATATATAAAATAAAGCCAGAGAAGATAAAATTTTCATTGTAACGATTTTATTCCTGCTTATTGGCTGTGCATAAAGAAATTCTATAGTTCCTTCACTTTCTTCTTTGATGAGGGATTTTGCTCCCAACATACCTGCATAAATGCTTCCTGCTATCACTATATATTGAAAAACGTATGCAAAATATTCATTTAACTTTGTAAAATCAGGCATGCTCTTTAAATTAAAAGCCTCTAATATTGCCTGAGGCATAGCATCCATTTTTGTATTTACTATTTCCTTCATACCACTATCCTTCATAGAAGGAAACATAGACATAAATAAAATAGTCAAAAGCACACAAACAATACTCCATATACTCAAGGGTCTCATACCCTTTTTTACTTCCATCTTAAATACATTCATTTATTTCCCCCCTTACTTATAGTAACTCATGAATACTTCCGATAGCTTCTTTTCTTCTATTGTAATATCCTTTAAATTGTATTTTATTATTACGGAAATAAGCTTATTTATATTTCCATTGTAGTCAAAAACCAAACTTTCCTTACCTTTATCTAAGATTTCTCCACCAATGCTTCTAATTTCATCTTCAATATTTTCTGAAAGCTTTAGAGTAACTCTTTTTACCTTTCTGTTAGTAAAACTATATATATCTTTAACATCTACTATTTGGCCTTCCTTTATGATAGCAACTTTATCACAAAACTCTTCCACCTCTGTAAGGTTATGACTTGATAAAAATATAGTTGTACCTTTTCCCTTTAAAGATAACAACGTATTAAAAAGCTTTTGCTGAATTAAAGGATCTAAGCCATTAGTAGGTTCATCTAGAATTAAAAGCCCTGGCTTATGGATCATGGCTTGAACAATGGCAACCTTTTTCCTATTTCCAAGAGAAAGTTCAGAAATGTTTTTATCAAGTTCCACATCAAAAATTTTGCATAACTCCGCTACATAATCACTATCTACATTTTTGTGAAAGGATTCAGCATAATGGATAAGCTCAGAAACCTTCATATTGTCATAATATCTAACTTCACTTGGAACATATCCTATGCTTTCTTTAATTTTAGTCCCTTCAGTAACACAATTTAAGCCAAAAATTTTCGCCTCTCCTGAGGTTGGAAAAATGAGATTTAATAACACCTTTATGGTAGTAGATTTACCGGCACCATTGGGTCCTATAAATCCAAATATTTCTCCTTGTTTAACCTGTAAGCTTACATTTTCTATGCCACGAATTTTACCATATGACTTTGTTAAACTTTGGATTTCAATTATATTCATCATTGGCTTTTCTCCTTATTTAAATTTTGTTTATATGCTGTTAACCTATTATTCAATTCCTCTCCAGTTGACTTATAATAAATATAAAATGAAAGCATACATAGTGAGTATAAAGTAATATACCCTAAAGTAAATATCATTACAGAGATAACATTTGAAATGCTTACCCAATTAAGGAATGTACCCCCTGTGAATAATGTAACATAGCACAATATAGAATGTATCATTACTTTATATTTGGTTTTAGTAGTACTTAATATTAACTCACCAAAAATAAGATAATGAAAGGAAGTAATAATAAGAGTTATTAAAACAAATTGCCACACAACAACAAACTCCATAGATTTAGCACCTAAAATCATACTTATCGTGGTATATAATAACATTGCTGCTGTAAAAAACAATCCCCACACAAATTTAAATTGGACAGTAAATTCTACAAACTTTTTCAATGTAGCCCCTCCTTTATAATCCTAAAATTTCTTTTATAACACTCACATATTGTCTTGAAATAATAAGCCTTTCATCATTTTCTAAAAGCGCCTCCAGCTTTCCATTAAATTTTGGTGATAGTCTTTTAATCTTTGAAATATTAATTACAGTTGACTTACTGGCTCTAAAAAAATCATATTTTGTTAACTTTTTCTCAACCTCATATAATTTTAAATGTGTTTCAAGTACCTGTGACTTTGTATACATAAATGTTTTTTTATCTACACTTTCAAAATAAAAGATATTCTCGGCCTCTATAAGATGAGTTGCACCATCCACTATTCCAAGAATTTTTTCTTCAGAGTTTTTAATCATAGTTAGTATCCTATGAATTTCATCGTCAACTGCCTTACATTTAATTATTATTTCTACTTCTGAATTGTTAGAGGATTCATCTATTGTAATCTTCAATCTAACACCACCTGTAAAAGCATTATTTATAATTTAACTATAAACAACTCAACATATTAAGTAAATATGTATAATACTAAGTTGCATTATATAACTACTAAGTTACAAACAAGCATCTGCATAAAAGTAAATATTTTCATTTTATTACAATTAAATAATTTTATTCATTTTATTTAATTTTCAATTTGTTCATAATTTTTTAGCGTGACAAATGTAGACATTTTTCGCTTCCCATGCTACTATTACTTAGTATGAATTTCACAATATTATTTGTAGAATAAGGAGGCACTATATGGAACAATTAGTTGAACAAATTGTAAACGTACAAATGCTTAATCAGCTTTGGCTAACGCTATTATTATTAATTCCTATTGTGTTAATTGCTCGTACTGTTGTAGCCGGAACGAGATATTCCCCAATCCTAATCATAGTAATTTTCGGATTGGGTATGGGATTAGCACTAGTTAAGGGTAACGTTGCCACACCTGGCTTATCTGAATTTCCGATAGTAAATTTAATGAGTAAGGTAACTATAATTGCATTAATTGCATCCTTCTTTGTTGGAGGACAAGAACTTAAGAAAATACTATCCCATGAAAAATTAGAAAGTGAAGACATGGTTGTACCATCCGATGAGGAAATTATTCTTGGAACTAAGCGTACACAACTTGTATTTATTATAAGATCTTTCTTCATACTTCTGGGTATCGAAGGTGTTAACAAATTAATTTTGGGAGTACCAGCAAATGATCAACTTGCAAAATTTTATCCAATTATAGCTTATATTGGTATATGCGGTTCAATTATTTTAATCGATTACAAAGCAACAATATCAGATAGATCACACTATATAAGAAAAGGTGTATTTGAAATTATTGCTATTATTTTGATATTAGTTATATCAGCTAATGTGGCACAGTGGATTAAACCAATCATTGCATTACCACAGATTTTCTTTGCTATGATTCTATCTGCAGGTTTAGGTGCAATATTATCTAACTGGAGATTTGGTCCAACACTTAGATCATTAATTTTTGCTGGAATACCAGTAGTGCTTGCCGCTAACTTTATAGTAGGTGGTTCACAAATTCTTGAAGCACTAAAGCTTACTGAAATGAGAGCAGTTTTAACTTATGGTCTTTCTGGACAGTTATTTTGGATGTTTGGTGGTTTATCAATACTTATATTATTTGGTAAAGCTAATCACGTACGTAACCTTGCACCTGGTATGGCAGGAGCACTTTCTCACTCAGGGTTAACTGGAGCTTGTACTGCTGGTGATTTAGGACCAGATGCAGCATCTAGAGCACCAATAATGATAAACATTCCTTTCTTTGGACATGTATTTGTATTCTCCATACTAGCAGCAAGCGCAGAACGTGGTTCCTTGTTAGTTGGTTGGGTTGTACCATTAGTTATTATTGGTCTTGGGTTAACAGTTGTATCCTTAAAAACACTTAGAAACGCAAACGGTGAAGAAGCTGCTGAAGTTAAAGGTTTAATGCAGTTCTCCTTTGGAGCACAAGTTGTTGCAGTATTCTCAAGCTTTTTAATGTTAAGCCTTAGCGGTATGCCAATAAGCGATGCATCTATGGCGGCATCTTCCGCTCTATCTCACTTTGGATTGTTTGCAGCAGTTCAGGGAGGTATGTTTGGAGAACAGGCAGCAGCTATGATTCCATTTATATTTGCTATGCCATTCTTAGTTCATCCATTTGTTTTCGGTATATTTGGTAAGTCAGTTGAAAATGATGGAGTAATGCCTGCTAAGATAGTATACACATTAGCTTCTCTAGGAACTTTAGGTCTTGCGTATGCATTAATATTTTCATAATAAATCGAACATTGTTTTATTATTACTTAAAACCCTTCATTAATTGAAGGGTTTTTTCTTATTAGGATATATACTAATTATAATATAGGCCTTTTGTATACATAGTATGGTTATCATCACTAATTTAAGATTAGTTATTTCAGCAACTATTTAATCCACAAAAGTTTGTATAAATTTCTGTGGCTTTTTCTCGGTAATATCATCTATCATCTATCCACACTAATAATTTACATAATTTTCGTTCTTTATGCTAATATTACTATTATATAAAAATAATTAAGATGTTTATATGTTAAGGAGGCACTATGGAACAATTAGTTGAAGAAGTTGTACATGTACAAATGCTCAACCAGCTTTGGTTGACACTATTATTATTAATTCCTATTGTTTTGATTGCTCGTACTGTTGTAGCTGGAACAAAATACTCTCCAATTCTAATTATAGTAATCTTTGGATTGGGAATGGGATTAGCATTAGTTAAAGGTAATATTGCTACACCTGGTTTAGATGAGTTTCCTATAGTAATTTTAATGAGTAAGGTAACTATAACTGCACTAATTGCTTCCTTTTTTGTTGGAGGACAGGAACTTAAAAAAATACTCTCCCACGAAAAATTAGAAAGCGAAGATATGTTTATACCATCCGATGAGGAGATTATTCTTGGAACTAGACGTACACAACTTGTATTTATCCTGAGATCCTTTTTTATACTTCTTGGCATAGAGGGAGTTTATAGATTAATTATAGGGGCATCGGTAGGTGATCCACTTAAAGCTTTTTATCCAATCTTAGCTTATATTGGTATAGCTGGATCAATAATTTTAATTGATTATAAAGCAACAGTAAATGATAAATCAGAGTATATAAGAAAAGGTATATATGAAATTCTTGCTATTCTTATAATATTAATTATTTCAGCAAACATTGCTCGGTGGATTAAACCAATTATTGCATTACCCCAAATCTTTTTTGCTATGATTATGTCTGCTGGATTGGGTGCAATACTTTCTAATTGGAAGTTCGGTCCAACACTTAGATCATTACTTTTTGCTGGAATTCCAGTAGTGCTTGCCGCTAACTTTATAGTCGGTGGTTCACAAATTCTCGAAGCATTAAAGCTTACTGAGATGAGAGCAGTTTTAACCTATGGTCTTTCTGGACAGTTATTTTGGATGTTTGGTGGTTTATCAATACTTATATTATTTGGAAAAGCTAATCACGTACGTAACCTTGCACCTGGTATGGCAGGAGCACTTTCTCACTCAGGATTAACTGGAGCTTGCACTGCTGGTGACTTAGGTCCAGATGCAGCATCTAGAGCACCAATAATGATAAATATTCCTTTCTTCGGACATGTATTTGTATTTTCTATACTAGCAGCAAGCGCAGAACGTGGTTCTCTATTAGTTAGCTGGGTTGTTCCACTAGTTATTATTGGACTTGGGCTAACAGTAATATCCTTAAAAACACTTAGAAATGCAAAGGGTGAAGAAGCTATCGAAGTTAAAGGCTTAATGCAATTTTCCTTTGGGCTACAGGTAGTTGCAGTATTCTCAAGCTTTTTAATGTTAAGCCTTAGCGGTATGCCTATAAGCGATGCATCTATGGCAGCTTCATCAGCTTTATCTCACTTTGGATTGTTTGCAGCAGTTCAAGGAGGTATGTTCGGGGCACAAGCAGCAGCTATGATTCCATTTATCTTTGCTATGCCATTTTTAGTTCATCCATTTGTTTTTGGTATGTTTGGTAAGTCTGTTGAAAATGATGGAGTAATGCCTGCTAAAATAGTATACACCCTAGCCGCTATTGGTGTTGCAGGTGTTACATATGCTCTAATATTTTCATAATTAATTCAAGCATTTTTTAATAAATATAAAAGGCTGTCGCATTAGCATAAAAAAGTTTGCTAACGCGGCAGCGTTTTGTTGTGTTTTTCACAGAAAATTTAATGATATTTTATTCTCCAATAAGCTCGACAATTAAAGAATATCGCACTAATTTTTAGTGCGGCAGCCTCTTTTATTTATTAAAATGTATAGTAAGAAATAGCTTTTCTTTTCAAAAATTTTCCTTTTTTAATTGATCATCTTTCGTGTGATTATAATTCTATATATCTTTACTTTTTTATCAATCTTAACTATTGTTTTTTATCTGCATTCCTTAAAATATAAACATTTATTATAGCTAGTACACTTGCTATAAACGCCATAAATACAAAAGCAAATTTCAGAGAAAAAGAATCTCCTAACTTCCCTATTAAAGGGAATATCAATATCATAAACAAACTAAAAAGCATGCTTTGAAAAGATAAAATAGTAGCCCTATTTTGACTAGGAATTAATTTATTTATATAATCACTTATAGTTACATAAACAATAGAATCTGCAATCCCAATTATAATATAAAAGACCTGGGATAGACTAGTTAATGCAATTCCCCAAATAGATAAAGCAATTATTATAGGCATAAAAATAATTATTCCTTTTTCTTTCAAAATCCTTTCTAATTTATAAACCCTCGTAGCTACAATTCCAGCTAACAAGGATGATATGGATAAGTATATTCCTATTTTGAATTCAGAACTACCCTGAGTCTTCCAGTAATTTTGAAGATAATAAAATAAACTAGTAACAAAAAGAGATATTATATTAATAAAGATAATTAAAAACCCAACTTTTTTATTATCCCTAATTATTTTAACACTATCTATGATTTGTTTTAATAATAAATTTCTTGTCTTTCCTTCAGATACTGTAGCTGCCTTAGTTTCTATAATTTCTACAGGCTCTACAAAAGCAAAAGATTGCATAAAAGTTATTGCAGCTATTATGGCACTTACTCCAAATGCCAGTAGATAGTCTTTAGAGCCTAAATAGCCTCCCAAAATTAAAGCTGCAACACTACCTATCTGCATAAACATTTCATTTTTGCCATTAATCTTTATATAATCTTTTTCCTTATCTATTGCTTTTAAAGAATCATAAATTAAGGCCTCTCCTGCCCCTGATTCTAGGTTATAGGATATTGCTAAGGTTGCAAAGGACAAAGTAAACATATAGAAATCATCAGAAAATATTAGTATTATCATGCTTACCATTGACAATAATCTTCCAACTACCCTACTAGCTTTTCTTCCCCATAAATCAGCAACTACCCCTGTAGGTACTTCCATAGAAAAAGATACTAAATGAAAAATTCCTTCTAAAACCCCTAGCTTAGTTAAACTCATTCCTTTTGTAGAAAGATATATCATCCATATACCTTGCGTTAAATCTAATCGGCTTAAAAAAATAAATATATAATTTTTAACTATGTTCAATTCTAACTTGCGCTTATTTATTTTCATAAAAATTCCCTCCGTTAACCTTTTATATATTAACCTTTCTCTTATACCCTCCCACCAAAATGCGCGCAAAAAAACCTAAGTAGAAAGATACACTTCCACTTAGGCATATATTAATATTTCATTAGATTTTATTCTAAGTTTGAAGGATTATATCTTCAGTCAATTCACAATATATTCAATTTTGGACGCGCCTTTCCCTTGGTATCCAAAAGTGAATGTTATATTGCATACTACACTCAAATAATCTCGAATGTATGAACTAACTAATATGTTCATATTTGCCCTCCATTTACTTACCTTAATTTAAATTATATCACGAAGTAATAGCTAGCTTCAATTACTTTTCATTTATCCCATCTTACGAAAAATATAGGTAACAAAAAATCCCCTGTCATCCTCATTTTCAATGTATTTAATTAAGTGAAACAACTTTTTAATATCTATAAAATCCGTTTCCTGAATTAAATCTTCTTTTTTTATCTTATGATCAACCTTGTGCTTATGCCCAAAACCGCATATAAATAAAATGCCTCCATCTGTTATATGATTTGCTATATCTGCAAGTTGCTCACTACTTAATTTATAATGATTAATTAAAATATTATCAAATATACCAATATCCTTAAGTGAACTACCTTGGCTTAAATCGATTTGCTTTATACTAAGAATATACTTTCTTCTTTCAGCAAACATTTTAAATCGCTCAAGTGCTTTACTGCTGAAATCAACTCCTATTACTTTAAAGCCATTTTCCATAAGGAATAATCCATTTCTACCATCTCCACAAGCAACATCCAAAACAGAACCCTTTTTAAAGTATTTAATGTTTTCAACCAGTGATTTTTCTGCGCTTAAGGGTTCATCTCCTCTACATGCAAACTTTTCCTCCCAGTACTCTTTATCTCCAATAAATTGCATAACTATCTCCCTTTATCATAAAACTATTCTCAATTAATTAAAGCCTCATAAATAAATATCAGAAAACTCAACTTTAATTTCATTTATTAGCCTATTATCAAAATCTAAACAAGCTTCAACTTCATCATCCACTATTCCTTCCTTCACAGGTAATTTTATAATAAAAGTGCTGCCAACGCCTAATTCACTTTCAACTTCTATTGTTCCTTCTAAAATATCCACTAATGATTTTACAAGGGATAATCCAATTCCCGTACCTTCTGCCTGTCTAGATAAGTTGCTATCAACTTGTCCAAATCGCTCAAATATTAACTCCTGCTTATCTTTTGGAATTCCTATACCTGTGTCTATTATTTTAATCTCTACTAAGTTCAACTCACTGTTTTCATTAAGTATAACATCAACCCTTCCACCATTGTCCGTAAATTTTATAGCATTTGAAAGAATATTTAATATAATCCTTTCAATCTTTTCCTCATCGATACTAATAATCTTGCTTATTACATTTGAGTCAAAAGATATTTCAATATTCTTTTGGTTTGCATATAACTCTACTGACTCAGTAATAGCTTCAATCAAGAATACTATATCAATGTTTTTCATATTTAATTTAAAATGCCCTGAATTTAACTTTGTAATATCTAATAAATTATTTGCAAGTCTGAGCTGCCTAAATGTATTTATCTTTATACTTCCAATAAGTTCTTTAACACGATCTGATATTTGATTAAAATATATGCACTCAATCAATTGAATAGCTGAATAAATGACATTTAAAGGAGTTTTAAATTCATGACTGATTAAAGATATAAACTGATCTTTCATAACAAGTGCTTTTTCTAGTATTTCTCGCTGTTCTATTTCTGCCTTAAGCAAGAGTTCTTGCTGCTTCTTAATCATATTTTCTGTGTGTTTACGTTGGGTTATGTCTTGAATACTTCCTTCTAAGTACATCTTTTCATCTTTAGAATCACAAACAATGTTTATATTTATCTGCACCCAGATAATTGTTCCATCATAATGTTTAAGCTGTGTTTCAAAGCTTTTTTCATTCCATATGTCTTCAATCACAGCTTCCTCTTTTGTATTATCCATTGAAGGTTTATATAGTAAGTTTTTAATATTTATTTTAAATAATTCTTCTTTACTTGGATATCCCAATATAAATACAACCATTGGGTTAACATTCAATATTTCACCGCTTATGGTAACCCGAAAAAGTCCGATTGGAACTCTATTAAAGAGCCCTCGGTAACGCTTTTCGCTTTCTTGAAGTGAATTTTCTCGCACTTGTAGATTATAATTCATGAACTGAAAATCTGCTGCAAGTTTATTTAACTCATTAAATGCGGTAGGAATAGATTCTATTGAATCATATTGACTAAAATCTCCAGCTGTTAACGCATTTGTTCCTCTACTAAGATGCTCTAAAGGAGTGACCACATATCGCTGAAGCTCCTTACCTAAATTTCGTACCAAAACCAGCCAAATAATTATTGATGCCAATAATGTCAATCCCAAAGTTAACGCATATGTACTAAAAAAAATAGACAATGGCACTTGGTCTACAATAATCCATCCAGTTCCTTCAAGCCTCGCAGCACTACCAATAACTCTTCTTCCATTATACATATAAAAATCATTAGCTTTCCCAGTTAGTATGCTCTGATAAATCTCTAGGTTACTTAAATTAATTTGCTGCTTAACCATATCAGAAGATGGATGCGCTAATAGCTTACCTGTTCCATCCATAATAAATACAAAATCTTTATTTGATGTATCTGATATACTTAAAATTTCCTGTTGAAATAACCCTAGGTTCAGTTCACCAATCACATACCCTCCATTTGAAAGAGCTCTATTTAAGTAAACCGTTGGTTCACCTGTACGAGGGGAAATAAATGGTAGAGAAATAGTAATATCTTTATTACCTCCACTTTTTTTGAAACCTGGTATATTAGACATATCTAACCCTATATAACGATAATCAGAAGGCATCATTAACATAATTTTATTATCTTTATCGAGATGATATATGGTTTCAAAATAACCGTAGGCTTTCCAAGTGCTTTCCATAAAAATTGATAAGTTTGACTCCCCTGATGTTTCAGCTACCCTAGCAACAGCATCTAATATTCTTCCGCCTTGATCAAGATGATAACCTACTGTATCAGCTACTGAATGTATTACTTGTTTCTGTTGTTTTACAAGATTTTGTTCAGCTAAATAAGCCATACCTGCATTAGCAATAACCCCTACCAAGACTAATGGAATAAACAAACGAAAAAGTAATAAATGTAAAACTAATTGCCGAAGGCATGGTGATTCTTTCATACACCCCATTATCTACTCACCCCCACGGCCGCTGTAAGTCAACATATCTATATTAATAAATTCACCGTTACGAATTGTACTTAAATAAAGAGGCCGCTTAACATCACCAAATTGATTAAAAGAGAATGTGCCCATCACACCTTGAAAATCAGTAGTGTTCATTAATGCCTGCTTTAATCCCTTAGCTTTTCCTTCAGTCCTTTTAAGAGCTGCTCCTAATATCATAGCAGCATCATAGGCAAGAGTTGCTCCATATGATGGTACATTCCCAAACCTATCTTCATAACAAAGCTTAAAATTATTAAAAGTTGGTATTTGGCTGCCTAATGCATAGGCTTGCTCAATTATTAACCCTTCAACTGCCTTACCACCAATTTTAATTAGTTTATCTGTTGCGGCCCAAGATGATGTAAATAGTGGAACATTCCATCCCATAAGTCGAGCTCTTTGAGCAATAAAGGCTGTGTCGATATCTGAAGCTATAATAAGTAACCCTTCTGCCTTAGCTTCACGTAACTTTGACAATAATGGAAAAAAATCTGGTTTAGCTATCGAAGAAAACTTAGCTTCACCAGTTATATCTCCACCTAATGTTTCAAATCTATCACCAAAGTTTTTACAATATCTGTTGGAGTATGCATAGTTATCTATATCATAAATAATTGCCAGCTGAGTTATATTCATTTTCTCATAAATATATCTTGAAAAAATTTGGAAACCATCTTCAAAAGATGGATACACCCGAAAAAAATAATCATCTAAGTTGCTTAGTTCGGCAGTAGAAACAGTTGGGCCTATCATTACCACCTTAGCAGGGTTTGTTACCTTTAATCCTGCTAAGGTTTGTTCACTTGTTGTATGCCCTATGATGGCAACGGCCCCTTCCTTAATTAATTCACTATCAACTATCTTAGCCTTTTCGGGTATGCCAAAATCATCACGAGTCATCAATTGAATTTTCCGCCCGTCAATTCCACCAGAAGAATTAATTTTTTCTATCGCCAGTTGTACCCCATTACGTTCTTGAACTCCAAGCTCAGCTTGTCTTCCCGTCAATTGAGAAGCAAATCCAATAATTATTGGTTTGTTAGTCTTCCTCTTTACAAAAAAGCAGCCTAATATTACAACTAATAAAAACATCGGGATAACCCATCTCAATAAATATTTGCTTATTCTTAGCCTATTAGTATTAATTTTTAATACCCCCTTAATTGCTTTATCAACGCTCTTAAGATTATCAAAGATAGCTTATTTTTACCTTATTTCTGCTTTTATTACTATATCCTACCATATACTTATTTTTTATATAATTCTCTATTTTTATAGAAAAACCTCTATTTTATTAACAAAATTGCGCGACAAAAATCCCTAAAAACATACACTCTTGTTAGTTTTATTATAAAATAAAAACTACAGAAATTTATTCTTCATAAACTCCTGTAGTTTCCCTAATATTCACATCTCATAATTAATTCTTTTTCATTAGTATCTTCATCTATTTTTTCTTCATATAAAATGAAGCCTATACTTTTATAAAATTCTACTGCCTTTTTATTATTTTCATATACAGCTAAACTTAGTGTATGGTATCTTTCCTTTACAAAATCCACTAGTTGGCTGCCAATTCCCTTTCCTTGGCTAGATACGTCCACAAATAATGCTCCAATAAAGTCATTATTTAAAATGCTTATAAATCCTTTTATATCATTACTTTCTTCATAAATAAATGTTTTAGACATTGGTATATATACACCTTTGACCTCGTTATACTTATCTAACCAGTATTCCTTATCTATAAAACTATGTGCCTCTATAGTAGCATGTTTCCATATTTCCATAACTTTATTTATATCATTTGCTTCTAATTCTCTAATCATAAACCTTCACCCCTAGTCACTAGTACTATTTCAAATCATCTTTCTATTATAATTCTACTATACAATAAACTGAATTCAAATACAAAGAATGACTATAGCTAATCTTTACTTTCGCTTATGATCTTAGTGAGTTATGCACTCTTTCATAAATATAAAACCTTGCTTCATATTTTTATGTTTTAATGACTTTGCATCAAACCTAAATATCTTAAAAACTATTTGAACAAAATAGCCTATTCCAAGTGCATTTATTAATGTTCCAATTCCAACAAATCCACCTAAAAACCATCCAACAGTTAATGCTGCAATTTCTATAGCTGCTCTTATAATTCCTACTGGCTTACCTGTAATCTTTGCTAGTACAATCATAAGTCCATCTCTAGGACCGCATCCCATTCCACATGCTACATATAAGTAACTACCTATTGCTATTAAAAACATTCCTACTATCATCATAAATATACCTGAATATATATTATTGCAAACAGGAATAATATTTCTATATATTATAAAATCTATAAAATATCCAATCACTAATATATTAGCTATAGTTCCAAGTCCTACCTTAAGTCCTAGTATACTTGTGATTATCACTATGGCTACTCCGACTATAATACTGGCCTGCCCCATAGTTAAACTAGTTAAGTTTGTTAATCCTTGATGAAATACATCCCATGGACTTAATCCTAAATTGGAATTAATTGCCATTACGGTTCCACATGCGCATAATACAAATCCCAATGTCATTTTCATTATAATTTCTAATATCTTATACATAATATTTCCTTCCATTAACTAACTCTTTTTCATTTGTATCTTAACATACTTTTGTACTTTTGTTAAATTTTATTCCCTCATTTTATTAACCTGCTTCTGATATACAATTCTTTATAATATATTTACTTAAGCTAATAAATAAAGTAATAGGAATTATTTATATACTCTGCTTTATATTTTTTACACAGTTTTTTCAATAAACTCTTTATCTTATCCTTATTTTCAGCAGGACTTTTTAAAAGGTCATTGTAATTCTCTCTTTCTTTTATTGTTACTTTGTCCTTTATATATCCATATACATGCTCTGCTGTATTTACAAAATTTCCTTCATCAAAAGACTCTTGTAAACACTGGTCAATATACATGTAAACCTCTTTCATATGCACCTTAGAATTTACTAAGCTGCTGCACTTTTTATAGTAAGAATAATTCTTTTCCATTAAGGAATATTTATATTTTGCCCACTGCTTTGTTCTCTCTGATATGGCCAAATCCTCCTTAAGGGCATATGTACATTTTATAGCTGATACTTCCTTATCCTTAACTTCAAGCATCACATCTGCATCCAAATTTTTAATACTTTCTATGTAGCTTAAAAAGTTTTTAGTAATAACAAATTTAGAGTGAGCTCCACCTTTCTTATCCATATCCTGATCTGAATAATGAAGTTTTACCCGTCCATCCTCAGCTTTCCATGTGCTTTTCACAGCATTTAAAATATCTTCTATTTCTAATGAGCAGCAGTTAAGTTTATGATGAAGATTATCAAAAACCGCTGGAATACTGAGTTCATTACAAATATCTAATACATCCTCTATGTTATAACTTTTATCATCATTTTCAACTATGAGTCTTTTTTTCATGGAATCTGACAATCTATAGAAATTATACTTAAACCTTTCTATTGCAGAATGCTTATCTCCATATACTCCTCCAACATGAAGTACAATCTTATTGGAATAATCAGCTTCCATACTATCTAAAAATCTGCAATGATACTCCAAATCTGCAATACTTTTTTTCACCACCTCTTCATTTGGAGAATTTAAAACCGTATATTGTCCTGGATGCATTGAAACTCTAATATTATTTTCCTTTATAAACTGCCCACATTCTCTGAGTGCTTCCCTATGAGTATTCCACCATTTTATTTCGTTAATAGAATGACTACCAAAGGGTATAATATCAGAACTTATTCTAAACATATAAATTTCATTTTCTTTATTCCATCTTAATATATTTAGTAAATCCTTTATATTTTCTCTAACGCATTCATTAAAGATATCCTCATTATAATTTTTTAACATAAAGCTTCTTGAAGTTTTATAGGGCAGAGAAATTGGAGTGCATGCATATCCAATTCTATTATTAAGCAATTAATCTCACCAACTTTCTTTAAATTTTTCAATAGTTTACTTAATAACAATTTGAGTCCTTCATTTTGTTTTATCTTATTTCTATTATAATCATTAATTATTCATTCTTCCTAATTATTTTTTCCACACTTCTGCCAACTATGTTCTAACTTATAGTATTTTTGTATTTTTATTGTAACCAATTACTGGATAAATAAGTATATACTTATAAGTATAAAATATATTAAAACATTAAAAGAAAGGAATATAATAAAATGAAAAAAATACTGTGTTTAGGGCTTATTTGTATTTTAGAACTTGGGAATGGATCCTATGCATTAGCTGAGGAAAATCCTACAGCAATTCAATTTAATGATAAGAATACACCTACAGATGTTGAAACTAATATAACTGTTAAAACTAAAGAAATTAAATATAAAAATGACGCAATAGATGTAAATATAAAAATTCCAGTAGTGGATGGAATTCAGGACAAATCTATACAAAAGAAAATAAATGATATGTTAGAAGAGGAAATAATAGCATTTAAACTGGATTTAGAAGAAACATCAAAACTTGCGTTAAAAGATTCTAAAGAATATGAATGGGCAATGCTCCCCTATGCTGCCTTTGTAGATTATAAAGTTCATACTACTGAAAATAACTTATTAAGTATTTCAGTTATTTATTATCAATATACAGGCGGTGCACATGGCTCTACATTACAAAATAATTTTAATATAGATTTAGATACTGGAAATGAAGCTACATTAAAGGATTTTTTCTATGAAGGAGAAAATTATAAGAAAATAATAAGTAGTGAAATAAAAAAGCAGATGGAATCAAAAGAAGCTGGCTATTTTGAAGATGCTCTTAGCGTAGTAAGTTCAATTTCAAATACTCAATCCTTCTACGTTAAAGATAACAATATTGTTATCTGCTATGGACATTATGAAATTGCGCCCTATGCAGCAGGCATTCAAGAGTTCAAAATTCCTTTCTCTTCTTTCGAAAAAGGTGTAAAAAAAGATATTGATGTGAAATATCCTCAAGTAAAAGTTAAAGAAAAAATAATAAGAAATACTACATCTGATTTAAGGATTCCAATAGTACACGGCCTCAGGGATACAAACTTGCAAAATAAATTAAATAGCAGCTTTGAAAAAGATATAATGAAATTTAGTGACAAGATAGAGAAAATCGCTAGGGAACGCGAAAAGGAATCAAAGAAAAATGATAATGGAATATATGCCTATACACATTTCAATGCAAATTATAACGATAATGATTTACTAAGTATTTCAATTAATTATCATGAGTATACAGGTGGCGCTCACGAAAATTATGAAAAGATAACTAAGAATATAAATATTAATACTGGAGAAGAAATAACTTTAAAGGATTTATTTAAAGATGAATCAAAATACAAAGATGTGATAAATAAAGAAATAAAAAAACAAATCCAAGATGCTGAGCAGCAAATGAAAAAAGATATAGAACAAAATGGAGGTATATACAAAGAGGAATATGCTAATCATAAAAACTTTAAAAGTATTTCAGATACACAGTCATTTTATATTACTCCTGGCAATATTGTAGTATATTTCCCATTATGTGAAATCGGTACTTATGATGAGGGAATTCCTGAATTTAAAATTCCAATATCTCAAATCAAGGATGATATAAAAACAGAGTTTTTAGAGATTTAATATTGCTGTAGAAACTACTTCCTCAGCAATAATAGGATACAACTTCTACTTTATATCTTACTATAAAAACTACAGAAATTTATCCTAAGTAAACTTCTGTAGTTTTGTTATTAAACTTAATTTATTATATCTTTTATATCATTATTTTTTCATAAGGAATTGATAATATTTGTTGTAATATTTATACTAGTATTATAATATCGAATAAATTTAGGATAAGAAAAGGTATTTACTTATGAATAATAAATTATATTTTGTTTTTAATAATGATCAATTACTAGCTAAGATAGAAGATGGACATGTATTAATGCCTACTGGTAATGATTTGAAAACCTTAGATATAACTTTAGATAATTTATGTTTTCTAACATCAAAGGATAATAAAGATTTTCTTTTTGGAGAAGTGCATACATCCTTGAGTAATACTTGTGAATTTAAATTTTATAAATTACGTATACTTATAAGCCTAATGGATAACGCCTTTTTTAATTTAGCAGCAAAAGCCTTTCATCTTTTAAAATGGAGTAGTACATATAAGTACTGCAGCAAATGCGGAACCTTAGTAAAGGATAAAGAAGATGAAATAGCAAAAATTTGTCCTAAATGCGGCTTTATTAATTATCCTAGAATATCTCCTGCTATAATAACAGCTGTCACTAAAGATAGTAAGCTACTTCTTGCACATAATACTAATTTTCCTAAAGACATGTACAGCGTAATAGCAGGTTTTATAGAACCTGGTGAAACCTTTGAGGATTGTGTTCAGCGGGAAGTTTTTGAGGAAATAGGCATAAACGTTAAAAATATAAAGTATTTTGGCAGCCAGCCTTGGCCTTTCCCTGACTCCTTAATGGTAGCCTTCACTTGTGAATATGATAGCGGTGAGGTAAAAGTTGATGGTATTGAAATTGATGATGCTTCTTTTTATAGTGTAGACGAATTTCCTAATCTTCCTTTAGGAGGCAGTATTGCTAGAAGGCTTATAGATTGGTTTGTGAATTATGTGACCAGACCCTTGGAATAAAATAGTATTAACTATGGAACAAAAACTCCAGAAACCTACTTTTTATAAATTTCTGGAGTTTTCACTTGCCACTTGCCATGTGGGTGGCACTAATCAAAGTCTTTTTTATTCATGAATATTCTCTCTTACCTTTAGTGACTTCATGGATAGAGATAATTGTATTATCCTTATGACAGAGATGATCCCTATTACCCCTGCTAAAATTGATAAAGCTGCATTATCTAAAACAGTGATATTTCTATTACTCCAGTAAGAGATATTAATCAGTGGTCTACCAATATAACTGATATACAACTCCATAAGAAGCATAAAAATAAATAGATAAATATACGGCTTCCTTCTTTCCCTTAAAGACATAATTTTATCGCGTACATTGCTATATATGCCAAAAGGCTTCCCGTTATTTCTTTTTTCTAAAATGAGAAGTTCTCTATTAATCATTCCTTGAGATGTTGCCATCTTTCCACCCGGATTTGCGTATGGCCGATACTTAACTCTCCCCACCGAAAATTGTCCAAGGTTCAGCGTTTTTTCAAAATATTTAATTTCCACTTCGCCTAAAAAGTTCTCATATTCTTTACACTCTGAAATGGTTTTATTTCCAACGTAATCCACTGCGTACTGGTATTCCATTGGCTCGCTTTTTTCGAATTTATAAATAAACCTACCTGCCTTTGATAATCTAAATCCTTCTTTCGCTTTTTCATTTAGCCATTTTTCTTGTCCTTCAATTGGATTTATAAAAATCTTAAACTTGTTTATCACTATTCAACCCCCCCACACTTGTAATTTCCATTCCTATATTGTAAATTTCCTTCAACCTCTCTAATTCCATGTTTACTTGTGCTTTGCCTAAATCAGTAATAATATACTCTTTCTTTCGTTCTCCTTTTATCTCAGGGCAAGGAGTAATCCATTTTTTCTTTACTAGGTTATTAATAGCACCATATAATGTCCCTGGTCCAAAAACAACCCGTCCCTTCGTCTTTTCCTCTACAAATTGCATCACACCATAGCCATGATTGGGTTGGTACATAGATAATAAAACCAGTAACGCTGTCTCCGTCAATGGAGAGTCTTGTATTTTATCTTTCAATTCTTACACCTCCTAAAGTGACTTGATATTTAAGGAATTTCTTATAAAAATAACCCTATCATACATAGATTTATTGCTTCTTCATACTAATTCTCTTCCTATTACGTCTTACGTAGTATAAACTCATTATATCGCTATGCGTAGTACGCGTCAAGTAGTAAATAAAAAAATCTAGCAGTATTGTAATCTGCTAGATTTGAAGTTCTATATCTATTAAATAATCTTACTTAATCTATTTTTTAAATTTACTTCCTTTTCAATGAGCCATCCTTCTTCTTCACAGGTATCTCCCCACTGAACTATGTCAGTTATTTCATCCTTAGTTAACTCAACAGATATTTTATCAATAACTCTTAAATTTTCCTCGTAATATCCATTATACATTTTTAAAGCATTGGTTTCTCCTTTTAACCCTAGAGAATATACTGGTATTCCTCTTGCATCTTTATGATGTGCTACAACATAAAGCCTTACTCCATGATTCTTTTTATCCGCTTCTAAGTCAATATGTTCTACCTCAACTAAAGTTCCTAATGGTATTTTGTACTTGTCCATAAATTTCACATCCCCTCACCATATAACTTCTACATAAAAGCTTTTTATCCTTTATTTTCAGAAATTTCTAAATACCATTTGTAACCATTAAGCAGAACTATAGTGAGATGCTCGGTATGCACTTTGCATGTTATATTTAATGTTTATTATGCTTGTTTTACTATACAAGCTTATTTCATTGGTAAAGCTTAGTAATAACATCATCAGTATCAATACATATATTTATCTTATCCATACACTTCTTCTTTACCATATAATAATTTCATCCTCAATTAAGCAATACAAACTTTATATTAATTCAGTATTATTTAATAGTTAAGTTGGATAATAGGGTTATTTATGAAAACAAATACTTGCAAATAAAATATTATGGTATAATATAGAAAATAATAAAAATAAAGTATAAATCATCTTTTTAGATTAACAGGAGATAGATATGAAATGGATAATTATAATTTCTAGTTTAATATCGTTTAGCTATATAATAAAACAGTTATATGAAATAGGCCATGCTGATAAACTTATTATAAAAATGCAAAGAAAAAAGCATACTGCATCAACTATTATAATAACAATATGTATAACAATTGTATGTATTATATTGATTGAACAAATTATAGATTATTTAAAAGGAAATCAAATAGATGTTTTAAATGTATATACAGGTATATTTTTTATAGTGACAGGTATATACAGGATTTGTGTTCAAAAACAATCTATAGGAATAGGACAAACCGGGTATCTTTAGAAATTGGAAGAAATCTTACTAGCTTTTATAAATGGAATGAAATTTTAAGCTATGAATGGGTGTCCTCAAATGAAGTTCAATTTAAAATTCAAATTACAGGCGAGAAAGTTATTGACAGGTACCTTAGGGTGAAAGAACACGAAAACAGCTTTATTGATGAAATACTGAAAAAACATATGAATCTGTAATTATTTTTATTTTAATAAATATAGAATATTCTAAGGAGGTAGAAATGTTTTCATATAAAGAATTGTTTTTTAGATCATTTATATTTAATTTGTTGTCTATAAGTCTTATATTAATTTTAGCTATATTAGCTAGTACAGTATTTCCTTATTTAAAAATCACACGACAAAACTGCATTTTTTTACTTCCTTTTGCCATATTGCGTATAATATCAGATATATTTCGATACAGGCCTAAAACAATAGTAAAATCGATAAACAGCAAAATCGATTTTACAGAAAACTTAAAAGAAATATTAGCTAAGCTTAATTGGAGAATAGTCAAAGAAAAAAATGGCACTTTTGAAATAAAGCCAAATTTATTAAGTGCTCTTTTATGCAAAAAGATTATAATAAACATATCCGATAATCAAGTTGAGTTAATAGGGGCTAGTGACTTTATTCAAGATATTATATGGGAAGTTGAAAATAAATAAAATTTATTTACCGTAATTATCTAATGTTTATAATTTCAGCTCGTCAAACGAAATGATCTGAATGCTTTAAAACAATTTTCGCCATGAAGTTTAACTCCATGGCAATTTATTTAGCAGTTTATTTTAATTTGATTTTATCACTAACATACTTAAGCTAAAAAACACTTCCTTTACGTTTCTTTTTTATCTATAAACCTTTTTTAATGCTTTTTCAAGCCTTTCAAGTGCCTTTTCAATTACATGGGTTGGGGCTGCTAAATTTATTCTTTCATATCCACTTCCCTCTTCTCCAAAGATATAGCCTTCATCTAGGAAGAATTCAGCTTCCATATGCATAAACTCTTCTAATAGCTTATTTGTCATTTTAAGTGTCTTAAAGTCAATCCATTGCAAGTAAGTTCCTTCTATCAATGGGGCTTTTATTTTGGGGAAATTATCCTCAAAAAACTTTGTAACAACCTTTTGATTTGTATCGATTAACTCAATTAGTTCTTCAAGCCAGCCTTCACATTTTGTATAACCTATTTCACAAGCTTTATAGCCTAATATGTTCACGGTCCCTCCACGAACAACAGTAATTGCTTTTTTAAACTCTTTTCTTAACTTTTCATTTGATATAATAATATTTGAAATTGCAAGACCTGCTAAATTAAATGTCTTAGATGGTGATGTGCAAGTGATAAGTCTATCATTTAGTTCTTCGCTTATTGTTGCAAATACAGTATGATCATATCCAGGCATGATTAAATCATCCCAGATTTCATCAGATACTACAATCAAATCATTCTTAATAGCTATTTCAGCTACTTTTTCTAATTCTTCTTTACCCCATACTCTTCCAACTGGGTTGTGAGGACTACAAAAAATAAGCAGCCTATTTTTGGGATCTTTAGCTAGCTCATCAAGTTTATTATAATCAATTGTGTAATAGCCATTGGTGTTAATAAGCGGACAATTAACAAGTTCCCTTTCATTGTCAGCAATAGCCATTGAAAATGGGTAATATACCGGCTTGAATATAATAACACCATCACCAGGGTTAGTAAAAGCTCTCACTGCCGCATAAAATGCATCTACAACTCCAGGAGTATTTATAATCCATTCTTTCTTTATATCCCAATTATGTTTAGTCTTTTGCCAAGCTATAACCGCATTATAAAATCCATCATACGGCATTGTATACCCAAGAATAGCATTGTCTAAAAATTTCTTTAGCCCATTAATTATCTCTGGTGGGCTTTTAAGCTCCATATCTGCCACTGAAAACGGAACTATATCATCTGTAATATGCGGATTCCAAGCATACATTTGTTCCCACTTTTCAGAACCAGTGCCTTTTCTTGGTACCAATGTTTTAAAATCATACTTCATCTCTTTCCCCCTTAAAGATTTTAATTTATATATTAGCATCTTAAATAAGATATTTTATACTAATGATATTTGTTTTAAAAACATTTTAGTTGTTAAGCACTTTACCAATGTATGTAAGCTTTGAAAATAATCACAAAATCATTTTACCATATATTAACTTACGTTTATATATATTATCCATAAATTCAAAATAATTACATGTAGAGCTAGATAATTCTTAATTTAGTATTCATTAATAAATTTTCATCCACTAATGAAAGTACTATTTCAAAGAATTATCAAATTTTATTTTAGAATCTTTTCAAGTGTTATTACAAAGTCAGCTTTATTGCTAATCATATCCGATAAAATTTTATATGTTTTTGTATGTACATCACTAGTATTTTCTGTAAATCTCCCTTGTATATCAATAATCAAAGAATATGTATTTTTTTCTAAAACAAGTGAAAACTCTAAAAAATCTCTAATATTATTAATTTCTGGTTCATATATTTTTTTACTAAATTCATTTATTAAAAAGGAAATTCTATCATAAATTCTTATATCAATTTCCTCAAAACTCTCATCACCTATTTCCTTTTTTAAGGCTTCATAATACTCAATGGTGCTGTTGATTTTCTTTATTAAAATCTTTGGTATTATCTCCATTGATGGGATATTATGTTTTCCTTGCTTTATATTTTCATAAATTTCTCTTTTTCTAATTGAAATGCTTATAGCTTTATTAAGCAAATCAATAATATTATATGCCATATTATCACCTCAAAAACTATTGTTGTTGTAAAATCATGTCTATGAAAGTTTAATTAAAAGATTTTTTAATGTAATTTCAAATAAAAACTTTAATAAAATTCGTAGTCTGCATTAAACTTTTTCATCATAATAAAATAATGATAATTATAACATGTAAATATATTATTTGTAAGTAAAAAAGAAGTAACAGAATAATCTGATGCTTCTTTTTTAGTACTTACTGAAAAGCTTATTCTATTTCATAACTTTTTTCGCACTTAACTTTACCACTAGCATATCTAACTTGAGCAAATATAAATGCAAAAACTACAACTGCAATATTTCCAAGAAGTAATGGTAAAGAAAGACTTGAACCTAGTAAAACAGCTTGAAGTGCATAAATTAAAACTGCAACTGTAACTAACGCTTTAGTCACAGCTCTAGATACTTTTAGAGGTGACTTTTCCCATGCTTGTGGCATTACTTTACTAACGTTTAATAAACATAATGCTACCATTGAGTTAAGTACACTTCCTACGGTAGTTGTAATTTTAGATAAAATACTTATATCTAAGTTAAACACAATCGGTAAAAATCCTATCATAAAAAAGAATGTTAATAAAATTATTGGGGTTTTATATTTTGGATGTAATGTTGCTAACTTATTTGGGAACCAACCATCATTACACGCCTGCATAATTGGTTTTGTTGCTGATGCTAATTGTGAGTTAAGAGTTGATATTAGAGCAAACCAGGCTCCACCTATTATAAAAAATACATAAAATGACTTAGGCAAAGTTTTACCTGCAACCATTGTTAAAGGCTTGTTAGCTACTTGCTCTACTGGTAGTACTCCTGCTGCAATTGTAGCCATGAATGCATACAGAACTGCAACTCCTATTGTGGAGGCAATCATAACTCTTGGAATATCTTTTGTTGGATTTTTAGCCTCTCCAGACAAATTAGCAATAATTGATGCGCCGCCTGTTGCAAAGGTTAGAAGTGCAGATGCTCTGAGTAGTCCAAGCATTCCACCTGTCATAAAAGTTGCTTCATTTAAATAATTAGGTTCTAACTTAGTTATTCCAAATACAGAGAAAGTAGTTAATGCCAAAACTAATGTAACAACTATAACATTTTGAAATTTAGAAAACTTATCTATTCCCTTCATATTTAGCACATACAGTAATACAAGTATTCCCACTGCTAATAATTTTCTAGGTAACATTGGCAAGAAAGGCATTGCATAATCTGCAAAGGATAAACAATACATAGATAGGGATACATTGGTAAGTATATATATTATTGTATAAGCTCCGGTCCATTTTTCCCCTAATAAGGATCCTATCACTGAATATGCTCCACCTCTAAATCTAGCAACAGTATTTATCAATGTTAATGGATAATACGAAATTAGCACCATTATTGCTGAAAGTACAAATGCTATAGGAACAGCTCTTCCTGTCATGCCTATGGCTACTCCTGTTAATGACATAATACCTGCCCCAATGATTTGTCCTATAGATGCACCCATTAAATCCCAAAAGCCTAAAGTACGGTTAAGATCTTTAGTCGATGTTTGTTTCGACATCTTTATTTCCCCCCAATATTTATTTTATTAATATAAATTGGTAACTTTTATACAATAGGATTTAAGTTGGTTTGTTATTTATAGACCTTTTTCAACGCTTGTCCAAGTCTCCCTAGGGCTCTTTCAATTACGTCAGTTGGTGCTGCTAAGTTTATTCTTTCATATCCATTTCCCTCTTCCCCAAATATATATCCTTCATCTAGGAAAAATTCAGCTTCCATATGCATAAATTCTTCTAATTCTTTATTTGTCATACCTAATGCTCTAAAGTCCATCCATTGTAGATAAGTTCCTTCTACCAATGGGGCCTTTATTTTAGGAAAATTGTCTTCAAAGAACTTTTTAACAATCTTTTGGTTTGTATCAATCAACTCTATTACTTCTTCTAACCATTCACCACATTTTGTATAAGCTAACTCACAGCATTTATATCCTAGTATATTAATTGTTCCTCCATGTACAACATCAACTGCTTTTTTAAATGTTTCTCTTAATTTTTCATTTGAAATGATAATATTTGAAGTTCCCATTCCTGCAAGGTTAAAACTCTTGGATGGAGCTGTACAAGTTATAAGCCTGTCATTTAATTCTTCATTTACTGCAGCCATTACAGTGTGCTCATATCCTGGCATAATAAGGTCATTCCAAATTTCATCTGATACAACAATCAAGTCATTTTTAATTGCTATTTCAGCTACCTTTTCTAATTCTTCTCTTTTCCATACCCTTCCTACTGGGTTATGTGGACTGCAGAAAATAAGCAACTTATTTTTTGACTCCCTTGCCAATTCATCAAATTTATCGTAGTCAATTGTGTAATATCCATCTGTATTAATTAATGGACAGTTAATTAATTCTCTTTCATTTTTCTCAATTGCCATAGCAAATGGATAATATACTGGTTTGAAGATGATTACACCGTCTCCAGGGTTTGTAAAGGCTCTAACTGCTGCGAAAAACGCGCTTACAACTCCAGGTGTATTTACAATCCATTCTTTTTTAATATCCCAGTTATGCCTTGTCTTTTGCCAAGCTATGACTGCATCGTAAAATTCGTCATATGCCATTGCATAACCTAAAACAGCATGATTTAAAAATTCTCTCAAGCCCTCAATTACTTCTGGTGGATTTTTAAGTTCCATATCTGCTACTGATAATGGTACTACCCCATCTTTAGCATTAGGATTCCAGCCATACATTTGTTCCCACTTTGCAGCTCCAGTACCCTTTCTTGATACTAATGTTTTAAAATCATACTTCATTCTTTTTCCTCCCTTAAGGATTAAAATTTATACATTAATATCTTAAATTTAAGATATTATATGCTAGTGCTATTTTACTTTTAAAATATTTTAGTTATTAAGCTACTTAATTATTAAGTACTTTATATTATATATATATAGTACATGTGGCAATTTTATGAATAATCAGAAAATTATTTTGCAATATATTTAAAATGTTTTTTATAGTTTTGGTTGTAATTTGTGAATACTTACATATTATGGTATAATGAGTTTACATATATTTGGAGGTACTGTAATGAAAGAAGCTACTATATCTAAAGAAACTTTAAGTATAAAAGATAATCCAATAAGTACTGAAGATGTTACAGAAGTTAATGAACTTTTTGAAAATCTTAGCAAAAATGCTAATGTATTATACAATTTTGTTTTAGCTTACACGGATTATATTAATACCAAACGAGATTATGGTACTAACGAAAAACTTTCAATGATGGAGGCCCATGTGCTCACTGACATTGCCGATAATCCTGGAATTACAGTAACAGAGTTATCAAGAACTTGGGATAGAACAACTAGTGCTATATCGCAAACAGTTCGAAAATTAATAAAAAAGGATTTGATTTATAGAGTAAATTCCAAAGAAGACGCTAAAATTTTTCTTCTTTATCCATCTGAAAAAGCAAAAGCTTTTAGTATTGCACATAAGAAGTATGATAATATAAACATAGTTGAAACTAACAAACATTTATTAAAAAAATTCACCGTCCAGGATTTGTGTATTTTTCATGATATTATGGACGAATACACGAAATTATTAAAAGAAAATAAACATAAATAGAATTAAAACGCAACTTCTAAGATTATATATTATACAAATATAGAGGCTGCGTTTTATTATAGAAAAATCTATTATTTTTAGTATTATATCAATTTAAGTAACTCATCTATATCTGGTACATCTCCAGCATCCTGCCCATAATGCACAAATTTGATTATACCTTCTTCATCTATTACAAAAGTAGCTGGAAGCTGAAGTTCATTCCCTTCATATTTACCATGAGTTAGTCCTAGTTTTTTAGCTTCTTCTACTTTTTTAAATAAATTAAAAGAGCCTAGTCCTAACATATTCTTTGCTGCTGAAGTATTATACAACTTATATAATTCTTGTGAAGGATCACAAATAATTGCAAATGGTATGTCTCCTTTACTATCTTGCTCTCTTATAGTTTCAGGCTCACTTTGTAATACCACAAATAATTGTGTATCCTTCTCTTTGAACCTTTCATAGTTTTTAATAAACTTTAAAATTTGCAGTTGACATACCGTGCAGCCATAATATCTTAAAAAAAACAATATATTTCTCTTTCCACTTGTACTATCATAAAAATTATTTTCTAAATTCCATGCCGTCATAAAGTTAAAATCCGGTGCTTTCATACCAATTGATAATTTTTCACTCATTTCCCCTTTACCCTCCTGATCAAATTAATTTATATATTAATATCTATAAATAAAGATATAATATTAACTTTTATAGGAAGAAACACTTACTCTCTCAATGTTTAAAATATACGATATACTAAGTAGCTATATAAAGAACTAATTACAACAAAAGAAAGTACTATAGGCATAGTTTTTTTTACTAAATCTATAAATGAAGTACCATAATGCTCTGTAACTATTGCCAAACATACATGAGATGGAGAAATTTGCATAGCTATATAATTCATACACATAAGACATAACATTAATGCTACTCCCCCATTTGGTATAGTTGCATATGCTAGAGGCAGTGCTAAAGCTATCATAGCTTGAGATCCTGCTACCAATGTTCCAAAGAAAACTATTAATGCGAAAATAACTACTGATGGTATTGGTAATACAGAGAAATAATCTGGTAGTCTTTCAATTACTCCCGTAAAAGTTAAAACCTCTTTAAATATCATAACTACCATAGTGTTAAAGATTAACTTAGTTTCTATTGCTGATATAAACATTGGCTTTATTTCTTTAAAGCTAAATTTATTTAAGATAATGGACAATATAATAACTGGAATCACAGCTATATGAACAGATATCTTTAGTATTAAAATAATTGCTATAGTTAGTGCTATAGTCCAAAGACTAATTACTAAATTCTTAATATCTTGAAGCTTATCATTTGATTTCATAAGTCCAGTATCTTTAGGAATTTTTCTAACATAGAAAAAATACCCTAATAAAAACAATACTGTTACCATAGGAAGCATTCCTAAAACAAATGCAGTCATGTCAACACCAGTGAGGTTTAATGCTAGTAATATAGATGAATAGGTTGGTAGGAATGATTCTGAAATGTGCCTAAAATAGCTGCTTATAAATGTCCTTTCTTCTTTAGTCACATAATTTTCACAAGCATTATCAACAATAGGAGCAGCAATTAGTACCGCACCTGCAGATGGCAATAATCCAATTACAAAAGGTGCAACCATTGCATTTACTCTTCTATTATTAAATAAATTACTTAAAGATCTTTCAGCTAACATTAAATGTCCCCTTTTTTCCAACATTCTTTGCACAAACGTAATTGAATAAAAGGCTAACACAAGATAAATTGTTTGTTTACTAAAAGCCCCCACTGCCATAAGTTTAATAGATTGTAATGGATTTATTTTATAAAGAATAATAGTAGCTGCAATACCTGCTAATATTGATGCATACAAGGGTTTATTAAATTTGATGACTCCAATAATACAGGTAAAAATCAAAATTAACTTTATAATGTCCATGATATCCATTTCCCCCTTTAATCAGTAACTTTGAGGTTAATTATTAAGGTGCTTAATTATTAATTACATTAATATATATAAATATATTTTTAATTTTATGTATATAATATAAATTTTTTCTAACTTAGAAGATTAAAATTTCTCTACTAGTAATGAAAATACCATACGGACCTCGAAACTTAAAACAAGTCTATAAACTATAATATATTTTTAATTTATATTATATCTTTATGTAAATATTTTACAGTTATGTTGAATATAATCTAAATAAAAGTTAATTCAATTAATAAAGTCCTATGCATTAGAAATGGCTCATACTATCACAAAATAATATATAACTTACAATTTTAAGGGGGATAATTATGAAAAAATTGACTTCATTATTTTTAACTGCTCTATTATTAATTGCGCCTTGCGGCCATGTATCTGCCCAAACTAATAAAGATGCAGAGACTAATTTAAAAAGCATTAATTGGAATCAAAGACATACTATGGAGTTTCACGAAAGTCTATTAAAAAACTTATCTGATCAATATCCTAAAATAGCAAAAACTTATCCTATAGGCCATACCTGGAGAGAACGAAAGATAAATGCTATTGAGCTAACCAGCAATGCAAAAAATGAGAAAGATAAAACCGGTATTGCTGTAATTGGAAATATTCATGGAAATGAGCAGGAATCTGCTGAAAGTGCATCTTACACAGCTTGGTGGCTAGCTACTAATTATGATGCTGATAAAAAAGTAAAAAATATCTTAGATAATTATATAATATATATTGTGCCTGTTATGAATCCTGATGGATATGCCCAATCACTTATATATCCAATCAGAGAAAACTTAAGACCTACAGATCGTAATGGAAATAATATAGTATTTAGCGATCCTTACAAAGATACAGATGGAGACGGCATAATAGCTGACATATACGTAGGCGCTAAAAATTCAGCTATAAAAGACAGAAAAAAAATTGGCATGGAGAGCCCTGACTGGGACAAAAATGGGGTATTTGGCGACGATCCAAAACAAAGTAATATCGACCTAAATAGGACATTTGATTATTTATGGAATTACTTAGATGTGGATGCAAACCCAGTACTAGGTGGGAATGCATATACAAGAGCAGGATCTAACCCTGCTACAGAACCTGAAGTGAAGGCTGTTCAAAATTTCTTAATGACAAAGAAAATTCATGCTTTAGCAACTCTTCACACAGGTATACAATGTGTATTGACACCATGGTGTAATACTTCGGAAAAACCAAAGGATGCTAAGTTTATGGAAAAAGTGTCCCTTGATATGAAAAACGCACTTGAAAAAACTACTGGCAGAAAATTTTATGCAAAACAATCCTATGATGATTACCCTACTTCTGCAGAAATGATAGATTGGACATATGGAAGGCTTGGCATCCACTCCTACACCATCGAAGTCTATGCTGGCGGAAAATCAAATCCAAATGGTACAATTGATGAACAATGCACATGGGAAAATGAATTACCAGCAGATCAATGGATATACAAGGGTGAATGGAATGGAGTTAAGGATGTATGGTTTAGGAATACTTCAAAAGCTCAAATGGTGGGAGTTGCTCCCCCAGAACAGAGTAAAATGGTAGAGGGTGCAAAGGACTCCATACTTACTATGATATACAGCGAGCCCTATGGACCAGGTTCAGAAGTTCCAGATTACCTATTATGGGGAAATGGCTGGTAAAAATTAAATAAATAGAAAGTCATATATTATTTTGTGAAAACCTCTGAATTAATGTTATTCAGAGGTTTTATTTAGGTTACTACTAATACGTTCTTCTCAAAACTTTCCTATAAATATCTGTTTGCTTAAATACTAATATAACCCCTAAAAATAAAATCCCCATTATTATATAAAGAATAAATATAACTTTATTTTCAGACGATAAAAATTTATTAATGAGCAAAGGTAGTAAAAGAAGTATCCAACATATCAAGTAGATAATATTCGCTAATAGATCTATATATTGCTTTGATGTTCCTAATTTATAGCTTAGTCTTCTAATTATACTCATTATTATCTGACCACCGTCTAAAATAGGAATTGGTAATAAATTCGAAATGACTAAAGATAAATTAATGCAAGCTAATATAAAGTATAAGTCATTAAATGACGATAGCTTAGCTATTGAACTTAAAGCGTTATTTAAATTATTATCTAATACAGCATAATCTGAAAAATTAAACATTGCAGAAGAAAACGGAAGGAGAATTTTCACAAAAAACATTTTCATCATGTGAAAAATATTCTTATTATAAGCAAGTGTTAAAGCGATAATAAACGTTAAAAAATTTATTAAAACTCCTGATAATATAATAATCCATTCCTTAACGATGCTTAGCTTGAATACATCATCGTCAGAATAGCTTATATATCCACCTAGTGGCAAATTCTTAAGATAAAAATTGGTTTCCTTGAGATTAAACTTGCAAAAGATAGATCCTAGTCCAACGCTAAACTCATATACTTTAATATTAAAGATTTTACTTGATATGAAGTGCCCAAGCTCATGTAAAAATACAGAAATATACATCAATACAAAAAATACAAAAATCTCCATTGTTATTACTCCTATTACGTCTAAATTTTAATACTCATTATATAATTTATACTATACCTAAGCTTGTTTTATTCCCCTTACCATAACCATAGCCAACCCTTTAGAATCCGTAAATTACTAACATAATAACTGTAATCATCATATAATACTCTTATGATAAATATATACAGGAAGGTATTATATGAGTAGATTAAACCCTGAAAAGCTTTCAGTGGAATTTAGAGATGGAATTACTGCTACAACACCCATTATACCTAGGCGCTATACCCTTACTCACTCCGATATAACCGCAGAACTTTTTTTAACTATTGGATTAAGATATGCTTATGACAAAATTAATGCTATGAGGGATGAAGTACTTGGTGAATGGATTAAAAAAGCAGAACGCTACTTTTTTCATGTGTATTTATATGTAGATGGAGAATTTTGCCCAATGGTTACTGCTGTAAGAGATTCCGTGTTCAGACGTGAGTTACCCCTTGCCTTAGAAGCTATCAGATATGGTGATAGGGCATTCTTTAATAAGCATTCTGAATTAGACAATTCTCCAATAATAGTCCACTTTATGTCATCTAATCCTCAGTTTAGTAAAGTAGAAAACTGGGGTACTTTTTCAGAGTATAATATTGAGTAACCTATATGCTAAATATGTTTGTACATTTAAAAGCCCTCAGATGTAAGTATCTACATCCAGGGCTTTAACTATATAAAAACTTCTACTAATATTGCTTATATTTTTTATTTAAAATGAGTTTTTAATAAAAATTAACAATTTGTTCATAACTTTTTTTGCAACTTTTTATTCATTTGTTCTTTAAAATGGCAATTTCCCTTATAATACTAAATACTGAATCTGCTCTCAAAATTCAAATTTGAGTAAAGCTTATCTATAATATGCGGCACCTCTTAATTTTTTTCCTCATGTAAATGTTATCTCTTTTTTAATTATTTATATATAAGAATTATTATATTCAAAATATTAGTTTTATGAATAATTTATTTTTACACACTTAGCTATTGTGGAATTATATTGAATACCATCAATATAATGTATATTTCGCCACGTTGACACACTAATTTGGTATTGGTATAATTTAGCACAATTAACAAACACTTTTAAATTAAAGGGGGCATTTATTATGAATTTCAGCGTAATTGCTGCATTTACTATCATCTTAGTTGTTTTAACCGCTGGTGAAATTGTTTCAACAAAAACAAAGGCCTTCGTTCCTTCAGTTTTTGTATCTGCGGTATTATTTTTAATTGGCTTTTGGACTATTTTCCCAAAAGACATTATTGATAAAGGCTCATTTGCAGCACCAATAGTAAATGTATCTATGTATTTATTATTGGTGCATATGGGGACGTTAATGAACTTTAAAGAATTATTATCTCAATGGAGAACAGTTGTGATATCTCTTGGAGGCATTATAGGAATATGTTTAATGACATTGACTATTGGTAAAGTGCTATTTGGATGGCAAACAGTTGTAGCTGCTACTCCTCCCCTTACTGGTGGTGTCGTGGCTTCAATATTAATGTCTAAGGCTGCAGCTGATAAGGGGCTTCAATCTGTAGCTGTTCTTGCAACTTGCATGTATATAATGCAAGGTTTTATTGGCTATCCAATTTCAGCTTTCTGTCTTAAAAAAGAAGCTAGACGAGTATCCGAAATTTATAAAAATGGTGGAAAGGAATCAAGGCTTGCTAAAGTAGAAACTGCATGTGAAGAAATATCTCAACCTAGGAAAAAACTTATTCCTGCTCTACCAGAAGAATTTCAAACTCCTTATATGCTTTTATTAAAACTTGGATTTGTTGGATGGATTGCTTCTAAACTTGGTCCTATTGTACACGTTAATAACTTTGTTCTTTGTTTGATATTAGGTGTTATTGCTTGTGAGATAGGCTTTTTAGAAGAGCAAGCACTAAATAAAGCTAATTCCTTTGGATTCCTTATGACAGTACTTATGGCATTTATATTTGCCAACCTTTCCCAAGCTACGCCAGCTATGCTTAAACAAATATCTGGCCCACTATTTGGAATAATCATTTTAGGGGTACTTGGTATGTATGTTATATCCTTAATACTAGGAAAAGCACTAGGTTTCTCAAAGCAAATGGCTTTTGCTTGTACACTTACTGCACTATATGGCTTCCCTGCAGATTATATTTTAACTCATGAGGCCATAAAATCTGTATGTGAAACAAAAGAAGAAAGAGAATATGTAATTGAAGAAATGCTTCCAAAAATGCTTGTCGCTGGTTTTACCACAGTTACAATAGCATCAGTAGTTTTGGCTGGTTTCTTTGTAAAATTATTATAATCTTTATTTAATGATATTTTTCAACTTTTGAAATTAAATGTGAATTTAACTTAATTTATCTGTATAGGGGGACAAAATAATATGACTATAAGAGAATTGACTAAGAAGTATGCTGAAAACATTATTTATTTAAGAAGAAAGTTTCATGAATATCCTGAAGCTAGCTTAAATGAATTTAATACAAGTAAAATGATTAAGGAAGAATTAGATAAACTAGGCATTGAATATAAAAGTGCGGCTGGTACAGGAGTTATTGCTGAAATTAAAGGCAAAAGCTCTAATAAAATTGTAGCTCTAAGGGCTGATATAGATGGCTTATCTGTCAGCGAATTAAATAATTGTGAGTTTAGATCCAAAAATGAAGGTCTTATGCATGCCTGTGGTCATGATTGTCATGTATCTATGCTTTTAGGTGCTGCTATGGTGTTAAATGATATAAAAGAAGAGCTTAATGGCACAGTAAGACTACTATTCCAACCTGCCGAAGAAGTTGCTAAAGGTGCTAAGATGATGATTGAATCTGGAGCACTAGATGGAGCATCTGGAGTATTTGGTATGCATGTGTGGAGCGATATAGAATGCGGTTCTGTCTGTGTTCAGCCTGGTCCACTAATGGCTTCTGCAGATTTGTTTACTATTAATGTAAAGGGTAAAGGAGGACATGGTTCTGCCCCTCATCAAGGAGTAGATACAGTTGTAGCTTCCTCAGCTATAGTTATGAATTTACAAACTATTGTTAGCAGAGAATTAGATCCATTGGAGCCTGCCGTCGTAAGTGTTGGTTCTGTTAGCGCTGGCTCAAGATTTAACGTTATTGCTAGCGAAGGCACTTTAATTGGAACTACAAGATGCTTTAATCCCGAAATAAGAGATAATTTCCCTGAAATTATAAAAAGAGTAGCTGAAGATACTGCTTCTACATTTAGAGCACAAGCAGAGCTAGAATATTCTCCCGGAACTTCTATAGTGATTAATGACGAAGAGTACTCAAAGCTAGCAGAAACTTCTTTAGAAAAAATCAGTGCAAAATCCGTAGTTATTGAAAAGATTATGGGCGGAGAGGATTTTTCAGAATATCAAAGTAAAGTACCTGGTGTACTTGCATTGGTTGGTGTAAGAAATGAACGTAAAGGGGCATACTATCCCCAACACCATCCCCATTATACTGTAGATGAGGATGCCCTTGAAATTGGTACATCCCTTTATGTACAGTTTGCTCAAGATTTTTTAAATAAATAGCATTAAGTGAACCTTTATTTATATCTAGATGTTAAATTGAATAGTATACTCACCATATAATTCAATGGACCGAGCTTTAGGATTTATATTTCCAAAACTCGGTCCATTTAATATAACAGAAAATAAATACTGCAGTCTATTCACTTAACTTGTTTAAGCACATCAATAATCTCCGGGTATTTCCATCTTAAATTATATCTATCAAACAACTCATACTTGCCTGTTTTATCTTCACTACTTCCATTATCCCACCAAATACACATAATATTTTTTTCTGCTGCAGCATGCAAATAATAATTGGCCCACTCGATGCGATCTTCAAGATTGTTTTTATTTGCTGCACCAAACTCGCTAATAATTACTGGTATCCCTTTGCGAATAAAATTATAATAAAGATTATTCATAACTTCATCTATGTCTTTTGTATCTTTTCTATTTTTTTTATTCCATCTATTGGTGCCGTCTTCCTGCATTGCAAATTCATAGGGAACATATTGATGAATTGAAACAATTATGCGGTCATCCTTTGGTAATATAAAGTCTCCTAAAGCTTCGTCATCAGCTGAATTGCAGTATGGGGCTATCATTAGGTAACGTTTTTTATTTTCATTTCCAGCTTTGCGTATGGTTTTTACGAAGGCAGCATTTAAATTGTTTAACACTTCCCTCGATTCTTTATTCCCGGCACTCCACTCAAATTCAGTACCAATTATCCTTGGTTCATTCATCGCTTCAAATATTAAATGTTCATCATAATTTGCAAATCTTTGTGCAATTTGAGCCCACGTTGAACATAAATTTTTTTTTGCATTATCTTGATTTTCATAAGTTGGCACAAACCATTTGTCATGATGAATATCTATGATTGCATACATATCATTTTCAATAACGTAATCAACAACTTCCTGCACTCTATTCATCCACTTTTCATCAATTGCACCTTTCTCATCCATATGTTCATACCATGTAACAGGAATTCTAATTGTATTAAACCCACCAATTTTAATTTCATCAATGATAGCTTTAGTAGTAACTGGATTCCCCCAAAAAGTTTCATAGATTTCCGGATCACCATTTATGATACCCACACCATAGGTATCTAAAGAATTTCCAAGATTCCAACCAACTTTCATATTTCTAATAAATCGAATGCCTGCTGGATTATTGTAAGTATATATACTAAAACAAATTGTAGATAATATAAGAATTACACTAGTGGAAATTATGCAATGTGTTTTAGAGAAAATCCATTTCTTTGAGTTCATTTGTCTTCGATACTTTTGTATCATTTCTTGCCTCCATTTTCTCTAATTTAGTAGCCCTAGTCTCTTCAATCCATTTCTCTAATAATTTTTGTTTTTCATTATTTGTGTGAATTTCGTTGTAATTTTTTATTGCATATAGTTCGATATTTTCTCTTACTGTTCGTTCATATTCACAATTTAATTCTAAACCATCTACTGGTATCAGTAACAGATTTTCAGGTTTATCTTTTATATTTAATGCAATATATTTATAGTTATAATTTATAACATGCACAAAGTCACCTTTTTCGGTTTTAACATCTACATTCATATTGATTCTAGGAAGTCGTCTATTCTCGTAAAAAGTTTCCTTTGTTCTTTTAGAAACATTTAATCTCAAATCATCAAAGCTGCTAAGAGACTCAGATAAATTTAAAGGCAATGTTGGAACCCTATCGTATATTATTTGAAGATATTCCCTATAGGAATTACACATATCAGTTATATAAAATGCGTATTTCCAGCCATCTTTGATTTCTTCAACATGAACTATTCTTGCTTTCATCTTTGCATTGTATCTATCTGTTTTTAATTGAATGCTAACATCATGTTCATCGTCAATATTTACAGGGTCATTTAATATAATTGAAATACCTGTTTCAGAAAAATCTTTTGTTTTACATGTACGTCTTATAAATCTATCCTGTATTTCACAATCTATTCTTGCATTAACTCTTTCACTCTTACGCATATACTCTCTTCCTTGTACAAAGAAAAGAGACATAACTAAACAGAATAAATTTGTAGCTAACCAGAACAAAACAACGATTGGATTTAATGATCCACTGTCAAAAATTGTACAAATGCAATTGATAATACCTATGACTGACAATACAATTAGAACTAGGAAAGGAATCATATATCCTATGTTCTTCCCTTTCTCACTTTGGACTTGACCTTTTTTAGTAACTTGAAATTTCTTTAAAGTTATACCAAAACTCTCGAGGAGAACTGGAAATAACATATAAGGAAACATAAGTGTTTCATATATACTAGTCCACTTTGTGCTTCTAATGTTTCCACTAAGCATTTTTAGTGAGATATTACTAGTTATATACATCGGCAGCCAAAATATTAAAACTTCTAATAAAGTACACTTTAATACAACATAACCAAATGTGGCAAAAAGAATTGGTGACATGATATATATTAATCGTTTTATTGGTGCATACCAATACCAAATTGAAGCCATATAATTAATTTTTTGACCTAAGGTCAAATTAGGAGTAAATATAATGTGCATTTTTTTACCTGTTGCTATTACACCCCTTGCCCAACGTACACGTTGCTGAATTAAACTGTTAAGATCTGTTGCTGATAGTCCTGAAGCCAAAACTTCATTAACTGCATAGCAAATATATCCTTTTTTCTGCAATAAAATACCTGTTGCAAAATCTTCTGTAATAGATTCAGTATAGAATCCACCAATATCATTCAATGCAGCCCTTGATAATACTGTATTAGATCCTCCATATATAACACTATTGCTTTTATTTCTTGAAACCTGTATGTCCTTATAAAAGTAATCTTGCTCATTTGGAATTCTATTTTCTGAGAACAAGTTAAATTGAAACAAATCTGGATTGTAAAAGCTTTGAGGTGTTTGTACAAATCCAATTTTAATTTTATCTTCTTCTTTACGATTGTTATTATTAACTTCTGCATCAACAAAATAAGGTACTGTCTTCATTAAAAAATCATGTTTTGGAATCATATCAGCATCTAAAGTTACAATCAACGGTGATGATGTAACCAACATAGCATGATTTAAATTTCCAGCCTTAGCACCTTTATTATTTTCCCTATCTATATAATTGACGCCCATCTCCTCTGCAAGTTTACGTACTTCAGGTCTTCTGCTATCGTCACATAGATATATATGAACTTTACTCTTATCAGGATAGTCCATATACAAGCATCCATTTACAGTTTTCATCAATATATCATTTGGTTCACTGTACGTTGCTATAAATATATCTACATCAGGATACATATCCAACAAGACACTTGGTAATGGGATGTTTTCAACCTTATGCATATTAAAATAATGTACAGCTGCTTCTAATGCACCCAGCACTTCTACAGTAATTAAAGCTATGCCAGCAATTAATGATACTAATCCATATTCAGTGGGTATAGTGTAGAAAATTCTCCAAAAAAGATAAACACACGTAAGCACACTGTTAAGCACCATCCATACTCTGTTCTTATATTTTCCTAAACTCAACTTCTCCACTCCTTGATACTTATATTATAGACATGAAAAAACACTGAGGATATAGTGATTATTCAGTTTTATAGACCATGCTAAGTTATACCAAGTTCTTCTTTATATCTTATTCACTTGTTTGAGATATGGCCAAAAGTTAAAACATCTCCATTACTATAGAATACCTTGTCCCCTGATCCTGTATAAAATACTTGAGTGTCAATATCTTTACAAGTTTCCTTTATTATTTCATCGGCATTTTCTGAAGTAACTACCGCATAAGCTGGTTTCAGAATTCTAATAAATCGTTCTGAATTAATATTGGCTCGACCGTGATGCGGTATTTTATAAAGTCCAATATTTTGCCAATTAATAAGCATCATTTCTTCAAGCCTTTTTTTCTCCGCATCTCCTGCAAACAGCATATTTACTTTACCATGTTTAATCAAAGTAACTAGTGAATAGTTATTATCCTTTGTATAATATTTTTCTAACGGCGGATATACAAGTACATTCATCCCTCCAATTGAAAACCTGCGAGTTAATGTTGGATATATTATAGGGATGCCCTGTATTTTAATTTTTTCATTAAGCTTTTCTAGTTGTTTATTGCCTTTTGGATAATAAGATTGAATAATATTTTTCACTTTAAAGTTATCTATAACATCCATTGCACCGCCAATATGATCTAAGTCTGGATGTGTTAAAATTAAGTACTCAATACAAGATACATTTTTCTTTTGTAAGTAATTCACAATCTTCTGTGCATCTTCTTTTTCTCCTGTATCAATCAACACATTGCCTTCCCCTTGTTGTATGAGGATACAGTCTGCATCTTCTTTAAGCTTTAAAAATGAAACTTCAACTGGTGTGCCTTGTGCAATTTTCTCTACATTTTTCAGATGAACATTCCAATATCCATAAAAAATAATTGATAAAAGAATAATCCAGCCAAAAATATTTATTATTTTTTTGTACATCCCTAAACCTTCCACTTCTTAGTATTATTTTTATTCTTTCTATTCACTTTTAAAATAAGGAAAGGCTTCCTCTTTAATATTATGCGGGTATAATTCTATAAATACATAGTCAAATTTATATTTCTCTATATACTTTTCAACATCTACCCTATTTGAAGTTGCCAATGGCCAAATCATATGTATTTGGCTACATAATGGTGCCAAGAAAGAAAGAGTTGGTGAAAAATAAGAATCTCGTATACACAATATTTTTAGACCATGTGGATTATTATTATTTGTAATTTTATCCCATGGATTAATAGCTTCAATGTATGTATCGTACTTAGAAACAGAATAAATTTCAGATGAAGATAAAAGATCTAATTGTAATATAGACTCTTCAAAACTACCTTCTTTATGCTTTTTATCCCCATCAACATCTTCAGCTTCCCAAAGTAAATTTGTTTTAAATTTAGGTGTAATAAGTGTAAAATCATCTAAGCCACTATAATTAATTCCTGAATTTCGTCCCATAGAACCAAGCATGCTTTGATTATAAAAGTATTTATTATAATTATTTAAATTACGATAAAATCCCTTTGGATCAAGTTTTACATCATATCTACTTTCCATGTCAGCTACTAAGGCCCGAAACGCAAGAAAAGCTGCTTCCACCGTCCAATGGTGGTCTGTTTTATAGAAAAGTTTTTCATAAGGTAGTCCTGATTCTAATATTGTTTTGCGTAAATCTAATGTTTCCACACCATTATTATGAAGATAAAGCAAAAATTCATCTTGAATTTTATTTGTATCATTAATTGGAAACCCTTTATCAAATGCTGAGATATTTGGTACATACTTTTCTGGTGGATTAATAAATAAAACTTTAGCACCTTTGCTTTCAACACTTTGTTTTAATCTTCGAATTCGTTTTGCATATTCTTTTAAATTAGGATCATCTTCTCTATAAAAGCTTGCATAATTTAAATAACCTTTCTTATCTTTTCCATAGGTAAAATTATCCATTTCACTTTTGCCCAACAACTTTTGAATATAACCGTAAGTTTCAATAAAATTGATTTTACATAACAATTCCTCATTGGCCGTTTCTTCTACTTTACTAATTAACTTTTTTACATCCCTTTGATTAGCTACTTTGCCATACTTTTTAAAAGTTTCATTCATCTCATCAAACTGATATATAAAATTAGCAATGCCGAAGGCAAATAATATAAAAATAAGTATTCCTGCAAATATATACTTTTTCATAAAAAACTGTTTCATTTCTATGCCTCCTTTGCAACTTAAAAATTAAAGTAGATAAACGGATTATATGTACCTCTTGCTAAGTAAACAACGCATATAATAAATAGACCAATCATTACAATTGGATAAGCAATAGTATATACAGTCCCAATCACAGACATCTTTCGTTCTGCTAGTAGCAAATTCATCTTTCTTGCAATTGGTGTAGATAACAAAACTCCTAAAGTCAGCCATAAAGCATTTTCCTTGATAAATACAAGTGCTAAATCACTATGAAATCCATTATTATTAAGCCCAAACATGTTAAGATAGTATCTCCCAGCCTGGTATAAATCATTTGCTTTAAAAGCAACCCAACCAAATGTTACTATAATCATTGTATATACGCTCATTAAAATTGGATGTTGATTATTCTCATGATATTGTAAAAAACGTTCTGCTAATATGAAGATAAAATTCCACATTCCCCAAAATACAAATGTCCAATTTGCTCCATGCCAAATACCTGTTAATAGCCATACAACAAATAGATTACGTATCATTTTATCTTTACTTTTAACTCTTGAACCACCCAGTGGGAAATATACATATTCTCTGAACCAAGTTGACAATGAAATATGCCATCTTCGCCAAAATTCTGTGATAGACCTTGAAATATAAGGATAATTAAAGTTTTCCTCAAACTTAAATCCAAACATTAAGCCTAATCCAATTGCCATATCAGAATATGCAGAGAAGTCAAAAAATATTTGCAATGTATAGGCAATTGCCCCCAGCCAAGCAAGCATCACCGGAACTTCATATGATTGTTGACCAATTGTTGACCAGTTAAAAATGTTATCTGCCATTGCAGCAAAATTATTGGCTAGCAACATTTTTTTTCCTAATCCGGTCACAAACCGGCATGATCCCACTGAAAACTTTCTCCAAGTAGAAGTACGATTTCTAATTTGATCGGCAATATCATTATATTGAATAATAGGCCCTGCAATTAACTGTGGGAAGAATGCTATATATAACCCAACATAAAATGGATTTTTTTCTACTTTTGTTTTTCCTGTATAAACATCAATAACATATGATAATGCTTGGAAAGTAAAAAATGAAATCCCTATAGGCAACGCTATTGTTGTAGTCGGCAGCAACTGACGCCCAGATATGTCATTAATATTTTCTATCATAAAATTCAAGTACTTGAATACAAATAATATACCGATATTTATACAACAAGCCGCAACAACTAATATTTTGGCTCTTTTCTCATTTTCACAACTTTTTTCAATAAAAATTCCAAATAATGAGTTTAATAAAATTGAAAATAACATAATCAGCACATAAATGGGCTCACCCCATGCATAAAAGAAAATACTAGAAATAAAAAGCCAAATATTCTGTGCTAATCTTGAAATGCTTAACGAATAGTAAACCAGTATTACAACTGGTAAAAAATAAAATAAAAATATTATACTTGAAAATAACATTTACCTTCTCCTACACAACAAATACTTTTCAGTTTTTTTTATTTTCATAATAAAAAAAACTTATTATTATACTTAATAAACAAACACAAAAGGATATTCTAAAGAACCATATCCAAAAAGGTGTATCTACCACTTGCAAGAAGTATTTAACTTTCTCAAGCTTTTTGGGTATATCTGCTGCAAAAACACTGTGGGTATGAAAGGAAATAATTAATGAAAAAAAGAATACTATATTGATAATTATAAATTTATTCATAGTTATAAACCTCCTCCTTGTCCTATTTATTAATAGGTTCATACTACGATATTAGCTCCTAGATACATAAATTATTGGAACACAGAACAATGCAATAACCAATAACAACATTACATTCTTTCGACTGCTCCAATTTGTTTCCCATATTGTACTCCCTTCTAAAATTTCTAACCTTTCGAGAATTGCATTCCCATGTTTTCTCAAAATTGTTTTTAGCTTATATATCTCTTGATCATAATTAGAAGTTTTACGATAAATCTCGTCATTGTCTGAATCTAGATAGGATTTTAATTCATAACTATTTTGCTTTTCCCTAATATCATTCCAACGAAACCACTCACGTTCCTTAGCTGGGCCAATATATGCTTGAATTTGTTCAATAGCGCTCATAATATTTTCTTCAGAAAGATATTTTCTTCTAAGTTCTGAATAGCGTTTTTCAAGTTTTAATACAAATGCTTTGTCTGTTATAAGTCTATCAAACCATGGTGATGTTTGAAAAGCCATCACTTCGATATGCATAGGTTGTTCGGTATAATTGTCTACAGCACCATCATAGTCCCATACAGGCCCAATACAAAGCTTTCCTCCTAATTCCTTGTACATATAAGTAGAATTATTACCTGCATCATAGTTTCCAAAAAACTCATTGACCAGAAAATAATCAATAAAAGAATCAACGTTAATATATTTAGGATAAGTAGAAAATTCGGAAAAACTATTTGAATATAGTATTCTCTCTATTTTGCTTATATCCTTTTCAATGTAATCTATCATTTCTGGAGTTACACTGTGTTTACTAGGATAACGTAATCCGAGATAACCTTTACTGAGCTTCTTTTCAGTAGCATATGTGTTAAGCATAATAGATTCCTCATCATATCTGTCTCTGCGAACCATATAACTATTATAATGTTCTGTAGGCTTATATTTAGAAATATTTACTCTGTCTGGACCTTGTTTAACGCTTTCTTCCAAAAGATAAACTCCTTGATAGGTATAGGTATCCTTTTCTTTTGTCACCACTTCGCAATACTTGCTATCTTGTGTGTACGGCATAAACTGCGATGCAATACGATAAGACAAATAATTACGCATCATGCTTTTATCAGTCATAGTCCCGTTGATAATCCACTCATTATCTTTACCCATATCTAGCAATGATAGTTCATTATCTTGTCCTGTTTCTGTTATTAACTTTACTAAATATTGAGGCTTAGCATATTGCATTGATGTATTGCCACGTCGTTTTATTTTTATTTTACTTCTAACTGATGCCTTATCGGTTAAATGGTTCCTTTTCCCATTATCTATCACTTGTATAGTACCATTTACATAGGGCTCAATGCCTTTAATTGGTTCGAAAAGGAGTGTTTTGGGATTAAATCTTGTATTTATTGGTGGTTCTATGCCGTTAGTATCAACAATAACTATTGGTAAATGAGAAGAGAAATCTCTTTTCAATGTAAAATCCTTATTCAAAGATGCAAGTGCATTATCTTCCTGTTCAGCACTAATTAATGATTGATTATAGGAATTAGTACTTTTTACCTCTGCTTTTTTATTATTATAAATAGTCACACTAAAAACGATAATAAGACTTGCAATAATTATTATTAAACTGATAATGCGTTTATTTGTCATTTTGAACCATCCTTTATCGATTTATCTCATCATTTTGGCATACAACATTCACATTAGCAATACCTTCATCTTTATATAACTTGTCCGTAATAGATTCTTCATTTTTATTTGCAGCATTAATTATTACTTGAGACAGCTCATATATATATTCTACCGTTTCAGGTGAAGTGTTCTTTACTCTTAAACGTGCTTTGCCTTTATATTGAGCATTCACAATTTTTTCGATATATTCTTCGCACTTACGTTGTCCACGAATAACAAGTAAATAGCGGTCATTAGTTTTAACCATTCCAAACGCTAACAGAAATAAAAATATTACTGCTGATCCAACTCCAGCAATCATAAATTCTGAAACACCACAGCATATTCCAACAGCAATGCACCAAAATATATAGGCTGTATCTCTTGGATCCTTGATAGCTGTACGAAAACGTACAATAGATAGAGCACCAACCATGCCTAATGATAGGGCTATATTATTTCCAATTACGTTCATAACCAAAGTTGTGATTAGCGCAAGCATAACTAAAGACACATTAAAACGCGCACTATATAATGCACCGGAATGTGAAAAACGGTAAGATATGTATATAACAGCACTTAGCACAACTGCCATTAAAAAATTAAACAAAACGCCTTCTAATGTTAATGCCCCGGTATTTGTAACTAAGTAATCAAATAATTGTTCTTTCATAGTTTCCTCCATACTTAAATTCATAAATTATTATATTATTAACTTAAGAACCATTTTTACGTAAATAATCCACCGTTACATTGGCTAACACTTCTAGCTAGGCAATATTTGCTGTTTGAAGTGGATATTTTATTACATGTTGACAATAGATCTCTCACATAACTTAATAAAAATCCATTATATTTTACTTCTAATGTTACATCATCGAAATGACTAACTGGATACAAATTTATATTTGTATTAAATAGGTTAAAATTATTTTCAGTTGCTTCAATACGAGCGTCAAGGGTAATACGGATATCATTTTCCGGCACGTGAAATGCAGTTCTATTATATTGCACAATGCATTTTGGCATATATAGCTGCTGGGCCATAAGAAAATACATTTCTTCTGAAAAAGGATTTTTGTAAGATAATAAGCATTCATACCTTCCTGCTATTAAATTCAATGCATGTTCTTTTGAAATTATAAGCGACCGTTTCCGCTGGCTATCTCCTATTTTCTCCTTTAATTCTAGCTTAGCACTATTTTGACTTGGGGAATAGATACGCAGCCGAACCTTTTTTCGATATTCGTATCCTTCCTCTTTTTCTATATAATCAGTATCATCTATTGTATCAAAATATAATGACCTTACCATATACCCTCCATTGGAAGAATTATGTACGTCTTCATGTAAAACCTGCGAAAGTAAGTGATACAATTTACTAGATGTTATTTGTGATATAATATATTTCTTTTCCTTTCTAAATACATCTATCATTTCCTTCATTTTCTCAACGCATCCTTCCTATATATACATTGGGAGTTATGGGATTAGCATCTTATTCTCAAAACAAATATACCGGTAGCATCCTAATATTTGACTTTTTAATATTTACTGATAGTCATCTACTATTGTTATACATCTCTTTATTCACCACACTATAATATAACACATTTTAACTATTTTGTCAATTAAAAACATACACCAAATCCATATAAAAAGAAAAAAGAATGAGGGAGTGCTAACTCTCTCATTCTCTAGTAAATACTATTTGACCTTTAAATTTTTCACTTGGTCTTTTTAATTTTACCTTATTATTAGAATTATCTTTTATTTCATTATTCATATCCTCAATCAGCCCATCACCTATAGTATTACTTATATCAGAAGGCATCTTTTCTTCTTCAATATTTTGTACTTTCTCCTTTAGCTGAATTAGAATTATTGAAGACATAATCAAGACTATACCTATTAACTGAGGAATTTCAAACAATTCACCAAATATTATAAATGCTAATATTGAGGCTATTACAGGTTCTACACTTGCTACAATACTTGCTTTACCTGATTCAATATATTGAAGTGATTTTACAATTGAACAATTTGGTACAAGAGTAGCCACAACTCCAAGTCCAATAATGTTAACTAATGAAGATGTATCCTTAACCGATGTTACTAATGTCCATGGTGGTGCAAAGAACCATAAAAATATTGCTCCAAATAGAAATGAATATATTAAATGCGTTTTATATGAATATTTTTTTATACCTATTTTACCTAAAATATTTTGAAGTGCAACTGCAAAGCCAGAAGTTACTCCCCATATAATACCTATTAAATTTACTTTAAAAGCACTACTATCATATGCTTTTACTACTAAGCAGCACCCTACTATAGCTAATATTAAAGCTATAAATTTTTTAACTGTGAATTTTTCCTTGAATATAAAGTAGGATAAAACTACTACAATAATAGGGTTAATAAACAATAAAACTGAGGCAGTAGCAACCCCTGTATACTTAACTGCATAAGTAGAAGCTATAAACATTCCATCTAAGGCAAATACACCGTAAATAGCAAATAGCAATAGTCCTTTTAAATCTGTTTTAAAACACTTTGGATCTTTTATTAAGTTGATAATAATATAAGCAATTACCGCAACAGTGGGTCTAAAAGACGATATAGTCATAGAATCAAACCCAAGATCAGCTAAATTCTTTACAAAAATCCCCATAGTCCCCCAAGAAGCTCCTGCAAGTAATGCATAAAAATAACCTTTTTTAATATTATTAGAATCACCCATAAGATATCTCCTCTCTGTAAGTCTTTCACGCAATTTTAGAAAAAAATAAAGAGAGAACAAACCCCAAGTTTGCTCTCTCTGTTTAGTCCAGAGTCTATCCAGATATAATCCCTTTGCCTGAGAATTTCACTTTCTTTCATTGGGATAAAATAAAGTTTGTCCCTTCGGCGGCTTAAACTTTAAGCTCTCTCTTATACCCTTCACCTAGTATAGTGTATATTTACTTTTATATATTGGAATAGCTATTCTCGTAAAAAAATAAAAAAATAAAGAGAGAACAAACCCCAAGTTTGCTCTCTCTGTTTAAGTCCAGAGTCTATCCAGATATAATCCTTTTGCCTGAGAATTTCACTTTATTTCATTGGGATAAAATAAAGTTTGTCCCTTCGGCCACCTTTAAAGTCGTCTCTTATATCCTTCAACTAGTAAATTATTCACTTTATACATCGTTTACATTGTAAAACAAAAACATATGGTTGTCAACAATGTTTGCATGTTCTTCATTATATTTACATTTGATTTTCAAGCTTTTACTCTTCTTATCGCTAGATTAGTTAAAATTTATAAAAATGGATTATCATTACTTAGTATATAACTTTTTATATCTTTTTAACAAATTCAGATTTTAATTTCATAGCTCCAAATCCATCAATTTTACAATCTATATCATGATCTCCATCAACTAATCTTATGTTTTTTACTTTTGTACCCATCTTTATGGATGATGAGCTTCCTTTTACCTTTAGGTCTTTGATTACTGTTACGGAATCACCATCATTTAAGATATTTCCATTTGAATCTTTAACAATCTTTTTATCTTCACTATTTTCATTTCCTGATTCTGAAGTCCATTCATGAGCACATTCTGGACAAACTAAAATATTTCCATTTTCATAAGTATATTCTGAATTACATTTTGGACAATTTGGTAAATTAAGCATAATTTCGTTTCCTCCGCTTGTTGTTAGTTTTAATATATAAGAATTATTTTCCCATTACTACTTAATATAAATATTAAGTATAAACCTGAAATTTACAAAAAATATATAAGTGGTTCCTTATATGCCATCATATAGTATCATATTTTTCTCATATTGACAAATCTCACTCCAAGCCATCCATAAAGTTCCATACCCTGCATAAATTTCACTTGCTCAGAGCATCCTAATATTAATACATGTATCATTGAAAGGAGACTATTATAATGAAACTTATTGAGGTGGGTAATGTTGCACCAGACTTCAGCGTAAAAGATAATAAAGACCAAACCATAAATTTATCAGACTATCGAGGAAAAAAGGTACTGCTCTCTTGGCATCCCATTGCTTGGACACCAGTATGTACTGATCAAATGAGAGCACTAGAAAATAACTGGCAAACCTTTCAAAAACTCAATACAGTTCCTCTTGGATTCAGTGTTGACCCTACACCTTGTAAAAAGGCATGGGCAGCAGCAATCTTAATTAATAATGTAAGTCTTCCTTCAGACTTTTGGCCTCATGGAAAAGTTGCAAAAGACTATGGAATATTTAATGAGGAACATGGAGTATCCGAACGAGCAAACATTATAATAGATGAAAGCGGTAAAGTTAAATGGGCGAAGGTATATTACTCTCAAGAACTACCTGATATAAACGAGGTTATACAGGTTTTATCCAATATGTAGATAACAATTTTCTATAATTTTACCTATCTTTATAAATTATAAGAGGTAAGCACAAGCTCACCTCTTATTTTGCATTTTTATATTTTTTTCAAACTAATTTAGCATTAAACTTCAAACCCTGCTATCCCAATAGCTCCAGGCCCGCTATGGGTTGAAATTACGCACCCTGTTTGAGTCCATATGATTTTTTTAAAGCCTCTTTCTTTTGCGATTTGTTCCATATTATGTTTTATGTGTTCCTCAAGTCCTAATGAATATAAAAAGCAGATTTGCTCTTTGTCAAAATTGTATCTGTCAAAACATTCATTTAAATATTTCTGAGCAACACGGCTCATTATACCGCGATACTTTTTTGTTGCAACCAATTTTCCGTCTACAATTTCAATTAACGGCTTTAGCTGAAGTATAGACGCACCTAAATATGCGGCATTGGACAAACGCCCTCCAGCCTTAAGATATTCAAGGTTTCCAGGAATAAATGATACCCTTGCCCTATCCACAAAAGATTTAATTTTCTTAACTAAGTCTTCTGGCGAAATCTCTGGATACTTTTGGGCAAGCTCAGCTGCTTTAAGCACAATTGTCGCTTCTCCCCCTGAAACACTTAAAGAATCAACATGATAAACATTTTTTATGCCATCAGAAGCGATCAATGCATTTTGATAGGTGCAGGAGGCCTTAGATGAATAGCTAATGTGAATAATACTGCACCCAGGATTTTCTTCAGTTATTTTTTCAAACATATGTTGATATTCATTAGGATTTATGGCTGATGTAGTTGGTATCTTTTTAGTCCTCTTATAATAATCGTATACTTTTGTTACAGGTATAGAACCATCCAAATAATCTATATTATCCATGATTACATGCATTGGAAGCACGCAAATTTGGTGTAAGTTTACTAGGTCTAAAGGTACATCTGCTCCACTTTCTGTTAATATAATGAACTTTTTCATAAGTTCTCCTTTCTAAATGTACTACATACTTTAACTTATAACTTATTCTTTCTAGTTTGCTTTTGCTCATACATCAATTTATCTGTATATTCTAGAAGTTCACAAATATTCTCATAATCATTTGTATAGCACGCCATGCCATAACTAAATCTAAGCTTATATGGTTTTCCCCCTCTATTATACGCCTCAACATTTTCAATTAAGTTCCGAATATAAGCTAAAACCTTCTCTTCCTGTTTCACTTTCAGTAAAACTAAAAACTCATCTCCTCCTAAACGTATTAGTTTATTTTGTCCTTTTAGAAAACTTTCAATAAGTAAATTAGCAAATGCCTTAATTGCTTCATCTCCCTCACAATGTCCATATTGGTCGTTAATGCTCTTAAAATCATCTATATCTATATACACTATATAAAGTTTATTATGCTTTTTATGATCTATATTTTGAGCATAATGTTCATAGGCTAAACGATTTTCTAGCCCTGTCAAACTATCCCGATATGCCTGATCATTAAGTAAAAAAATATAAGTAATAACTATAATTATTGCTGCACTATTCCAAGTGGTTAAATAAATAGAATGTTTTAGTTGAATAGCTGTAAATATGGCAGGTACAATATAAAATAAACTAAATATAATAAGTTCTGACCGAGTAAACTTTTTACGATGCTTATAAATAAAATATAAATTATATAAAAAGTATATATAACTTACGCAGGGTAAAATAAAAAACAAGGATCCTCTTTCATATATATTCTCACTAGTAATGTAAAAACACCCATTTCCATTATAACTTATCAAAGTTGCTATAACATTAATAAACAATGGCAATAGTAGAATAGTATTTAGTCTTATTTTTTCTTTCTGATATCTATTAACCCATTCTTTAATAAATACATATCCAAGGAGTGGAATAATTGGAGTCACTATAAATCCAATTATATTAACTAGCTTATGCAATATCATAAATTGCTTTAAATCCGGATTGTTTAATGCAATACTAAATATCTCTAATATTAAAGTAACTCCTGTCAATCCCATTATCCACATAAATAACCTATTAGTTACTTTTTTTCTATTTATATTAAAATAAGCGTGTCCAAATAAAATAACTAACAAAATAGATAAAACAATATTTATTTGGACTTGTAATAAAACCATCATTTTGAATATACTCCATTTCTATATTGTTTCTATAAAGTGATTTTCTAATCACTGATTATAATTCCCTTTAAAAGCATATTTTTTACAAAAGATTATGAGATAATTATAACGAATAATTTCGAGAAAATAAAGGCAATTCGTGCTAACATGGGAAACTCAACATAACTTATCCATGTAAATTAGTAACAATATAAAAGGCATCTGTAACTTATAGACTACAGATGCCCCTTATATTATTAACTGAAATTCAATTTTATATAGATTATTTGTATATGTCAGAAAATTCAATATCTAGTACTTCCGCATAATTTTGTTCATTGTCTATAATATTATAATCTTCGCTATATTCTTCCGATAGAATATTTACTGGAAATTTTATTATAAATTCGCTCCCCAGACCTACCTCACTTAATACATTAATTGTACCACCTTGTATTTCAACAAAAGACTTAACAATAGAAAGCCCAATGCCACTTCCTTCATTATTTCTTACCATTGTATTCTCTACTTGAATAAACCTCTCAAATATCTCATTTATTTTATCTTGTGGTATACCAATACCGGTATCTTTTACTGAAATCACCACACTTGTTCCTCTATCGTAGATATTTACAAAAATCATTCCATTTCTACTTGTAAACTTAATAGCATTAGAAAGTAAATTTAGAAATATCCTTTCCATTTTATCCGGATCTAAAGCTATTATTTTTTCTTCGATTTCAGTATCAAACTGCACATATATATCCTTCATTTTTGCATATTCCCCAACCGAAAGGGTTATATCTTCTACTATGCTTACTACGTTTACATTTTTAAGCTGCAACTCCATAAAGCCTGCACCTATCTTTGTTATATCAATAAGATTGTTTATAAGTCTTAATAATCTATGGCAATTTTGTTTCATTGCTTTCAAATGTTTATCGCAATTTAGTGAATTAATATCTGAACTTTTCTTAAAATATAACTCAAAAAGTTGAATTGCACTAAAAATAACATTTACTGGAGTTCTTAATTCATGAGACATATTAGCTAAGAATTCACTTTTCAAAACATTTGCTTCTTCTGCTGCTGACTTTTGTCTTTCTAATTCTGCTTCTCTTATCTTACGTTCATTGATATCTCTAGCAGACACAAAGACTCCTTCTACTTGTCCACATTCATCTTTGTAAACTGAAGCATTACATATGACTGTAGTAGTGTATCCATCCTTATGTTTAAGTTCAAGCTCACAGTCCTCAATAATACCATCCCTAAAAACTTGATTGTGTGCATTCCTCAACTTTTCATGATTAGTAAAATAGCTGAAAATATGTGTCCCAATAAGTTCTTCACGTGAATATCCAGTGGCTTTTTCTGTTGTTGAATTTACATCTCTAATACTGCCCTGTGAATCAACTGTCATAAGAACATCCAGGCTAGTTTCTATCAAACTTCTGTTATAGGAATTTATCAATCGTATTGCATCTTCAGCCTGTTTTCTCTCGGTCATATCTATAAAGGTAATAAAATTCATATCACCAACTACAGTAGCATGTACACAAACTTGTTTTATAGAACCATCTTTGATAGTTATATTAACTTCCATAGGTTCAATTTTAGACTGATTTTTGATTGCTTCAGATAATCTAGCATTCCATTCTTTAAATACCGATTCACGATACCCTGGATCTGGATACGCCATACTCCACCACTCTGTTATATCACAAGATTCCTGAAAAGCATGACCAAAGAACTCTATGAATAATTGATTTTGATACAGCATGCTTTGCCCTATTCCTAAAGAAACTATTACTGCCACCGGTAAGTGTTCCAGCATTTTGCGATAATCCACTTCAGCTCTTGTAAGTTCTTTTTCATAGTCATCTAGTTCTTTTTCTGTGTTGTTTTTTTGAACTTCAATATTTTTATCTTCTAAGACATCTAATATTGTCATGTTAAAATATATCTTTTCATTTATGCACATTTTCGAAAATATTACCTTAGCATCTTCTTCCGAGCCATTTTCTAATTTATGTGTTAAATATATTTCAGCACTTTTACTATTTAAAGGCTGGTTAAATACATGTCCTATTTCTTCTAAATTCTTAGCCTTACTTATATTGTATATTTTAAATTTTTTTATTTTTTCCTTAGGATATCCATAAAATTCACACGCTCTTTTATTAGCATTTACAATTTGTCCATTCTCACCATCTACTATGACTTGTATGTCATTACTATTTTCAAATAGCTGTTCATAAAAAGAATCTGCAGTAGCATTATTCATATCCGCCATAACTTTCTAACACCTTCTGTACTATCGAAATTATTGTATAACATCTTGCAGTTTGTTAATATATCAGACATTAATTTGTTTATTTTTTCTATTTATTACATTTAGTTTAATATCCTGCAAATTATATGTCAAAACAAATTATATGACATAATTCTACAACAAATATATTAAGAACCTCATTTGGATTGTAACTAATTTCTTTTATTAATTGTATTTTTCTCTATGTCTAAATAGCTTCCCAAATAAAAAAACTACAGAAATTTGTGCTGATGAAAAATCTCTGTAATTTCTATATTTATTCTATTTCCTAGTTTTAAGATAGCTATTTATTAATTTTACTACCACTTAACTGGAATAACCACCATATTTATTGGGCTGCCATCCTTCATACTTTCCTCGAAGACCTCCAATTGTCCCTTTCCCGCAGAAGATGGTATGAAGTTAAGTTCTATTTCAAAATCTCCACGTTCTGGAGCACCTGCCGCAGCCCTAGTTGAGCCTTTTGCTAAAATATTGCCATGAGCATCTTTTAGGGAAAAACTTACAAAAGCTTCAAATACCCTGGCATTTCCTTTGATTTTAAAAGTATTTTTTACTGTTTGATTTGCTATAGGTGAAGTAACCCAGATAGCAGGCTCATGAACAAAACTGAGATTTCGCTTAAAAGGCTGCTGATAAAGGCCCATATGCCCCCACCAATCCATAGCGTTACTATCTTTTCCCTCAACTGTAAACTTTACTTTTTGGATAGTTGGAAACTCTGTAAGCGTATTTACTATGCTAGCAATACCCAGCATTTCGCCACTAGAGCCAACATTAGCCTTAAGCACTTCTTTAGAAAAATCCACTGTTGCCAGTCCATTTTCAATTTTAATTCCTAAAATCTTCGTATCCTTCGGTAGTACCTTGAAAGCTCCTGGGGTAATTGGCTTGCCTAGAATCAATTCATTCAGAGATGCCCTAGCAACGCCGCTGCTTTTAGGAACCTTGTGTATCTCTCGTACAAGATACATTTCATTATTATTGTCCTTCAAGTAGTATACAGCCATATTCATAGTCTCCAAAGCTGGAGGAGCAGATATCTTAGCTTCCATAACTGGCTGCTTCTGTGATTCACAGCCAATAAGCACTGACAGTGCCAACATTATTATAAATGAGGCAACTCTCCTAAAAAACTTCACATTTATAACCTCCCTTAAAGATTATTTTGAAAAAAATTTCCTTCTGCTTACTATTTAAATTTTATACTTTTTTCCTGTTATTAATACATATGATGTTAATAATAATTAGGTTCTGGATAAAGAGGTGTACAACTAGAAATATACTTCGTTTCTGAGCCTAATACAAAAAAATTAAAAGCCAATGCTTATAACATTAAACATTGACTTTTAAGATTTATACATGTAATTAATAATCTTATTGAATATTATGAGGTTGCTGTTACTCTTTATTTAATAATTCCTTAATAACATTAGTTGCATCTAAATATGAAGCTATGGATTGATCATAATTTAATTTATTTAAAATCGTTGAAATAAAGAATGACATATCCACTTCCCTAAACCATTCTGCTTCTCTTACATGCTGCGGAATATAAGTTAGGTTTGTTGAATAAACTCTCTTTATAATACCTTCATCATAGAATTTCTGAAATTTTTCTATTCCTTCAGTAAAAAATGCAAAGGTAGCTGCTACATAAACATTTTTTACATTACGTTTTTTAAGCTCTATTGCAATATCAAATACAGATTCTCCTGAAGCTATCATATCATCAACAATTAAAACATCACAACCTGATACATCTCTTCCCATGTATTCATGCTCTACAATAGGATTTTTACCATTTACAATTCTTGAGTGATCTCTTCTCTTATAAAATAATCCCACATCAACGCCTAATACACTAGAATAGTAAATTGCCCTATCCATAGCACCTGTATCTGGACTTATAACTATTAACTTATCTTTATTTATTTCTAATTCTTCCTCATTTGTAATAAATGATTTCACTATATCAAAAGTAGGATATAAATTTTCAAAAGAAGTTAATGTAATAGCATTTTGAACATTAGGGTCATGGGCATCAAAAGTTATTATCTCATGCACTCCTAATCTTTCCAATTCCTGCAATGCCATTGCACAGTCAAGGGATTCTCTTCCTTTTCTTCTATGTTGTCTTGATGCATATAATAAGGGCATTATTACAGTAATTCTAGATGCTTTTCCCCTGATTGCAGAAATCGTTCTCTTAATATCTTGAAAATGCTCATCTGGTCCCATATGATTCATAAAACCAAACATTTTATATTGGATGCTGTAATTACCAACATCACAAAGTATGTAAACATCTTTTCCTCTTATAGAATCTCCTAGTTTTACTTTTCCTTCTCCATTAGAAAACCTTATATCCTCAGTTTCTATTAGATAGGATCTTTCTTCATTTCTTTTTTCTTTAATATGATAATTTATTTTCTCTCCAAGTTCTTTACAGCTTTGCAATGCAATTATTCCTAATTCTCCATTAAATAACGTATTTTCAATATCCTTCATTATTCATCCTCTTTTCTTATGAAACTCCTATTACTATGTTATATTATAAGTTGTTTTGACGATATTTGTCTACAGTAATCTCAGATTATAATAATCCTCAATTGTAATGATGTTTATTCGATTATCTGAAAGATTATCTGAAAGATTATCTGAAAGATTATCTAAATTCTAGACCAATTTCAGTTTTAATATTCCCTAAAAGTGATTTATCCAACTAGTTTAGACAAATGTTTTTAGCTCTTTTATATAAAAAGATCCAGCAGTTCAAAATGAAACCACTGGATTAATTTATATATTAGTAGAAGAATTCCATATAGATATTTATTTATCACTAATTTTTACAACAAGTTTAGCTAAAACCTGTCTCTCGTTTTCACTTGCTGCATCCCACATCTCCTTAAGAAGCCTCTCCTGATCATTATGTGGATCTACATTATTTGAAAGGTAGGTTCCAACTTTCTCAGCTATATTAGTTATGGTTTTATTAGACATTCCTACTGTTTCACCAAGGTCAACAGCCTTGCCAAGAGTTTTCTTCCAATCATTCCAATTATCCATTATTTCCATATGTATCTCTCCTTTTTATAGTATATGTATATATTATTTTGTTTTTATCTGAATTTATGTAAGAGTTTAATGAAGCTCCCTTTTGAGCACTATAAATTGGTTGATTCATCTGCTATAAAGCCTTAAAAAAATCATTAAAATTATTTTAGAAAAATTGGTTGAAATATCCACAAACCTTATTATTGACAAGCTAGTCGGAAAATGTTAATATTTATCGTATTCAGAGAGTGTACAAGTGTGTATTTGATAAAAACACTAACAAAATTGCATATGAAAAAATATTCTTTATACATTAAATATTAAGGGGGAAAAATTATGAAAGACCTAATAAAAAAGTGGAATAATTTAAGCCTTGTAAAACGAATAATTATAGGTTTAGTTATTGGTATTATTTTAGCTAGATTTATTCCAGAAACAGCAAAACCGATCGTTATTTTTGGTTCTTTATTTGTAGGTGCTTTAAAAGCCATTGCACCTATATTAGTGCTCTTCTTGGTAATGTCAGCCATCTCTCAGCACAAGGCTGGTCATCAAACAAACATGAAATCTATTATAGTACTTTATCTTGCAGGAACATTTTTAGCTGGACTTGTGGCAGTTGTGGCAAGCTTCCTTTTCCCAGTAAATTTAATACTTGCAGGTGGCGCTGAGAACGTAACTCCTCCTGGGGGTGTAACAGAGGTTCTTAAAGCATTACTTATGAACCTTGTTGATAATCCAGTAAAAGCACTTTTCAATGCTAACTATATTGGCATATTAGCATGGGCGGTACTTCTTGGCTTAGCTTTAAAAAATGCACCTGATACTACAAAGACAATGATTTCTAATTTTTCAGATGCACTATCCCAAATGGTTATATGGGTTATAAACTTTGCTCCACTAGGAATCATGGGACTTGTATTTGATAGTATTGTTACAAGTGGATTCGAATCATTACTTAGCTATGGAAAATTAATTATACTTTTAGTTGGTTGTATGATATTTGTAGCTATTGTTGTAAATCCAATCATAGTGTACTTTTGTATTCGTCAAAATCCATTTCCACTTGTACTTAAATGTTTAAGAGAAAGTGGTCTTACAGCATTCTTTACACGTAGCTCTGCTGCAAACATCCCTGTAAATATGAGCTTATGTAAAAAACTTGGTTTAGATAAGGATACTTATTCAGTATCTATACCATTAGGTGCTACTATTAATATGGCTGGTGCAGCTGTTACTATTGCTGTTTTAGCCCTTGCAGCAGTCCACACTCTAGGCATTGAAGTAGATATAGCTACTGCATTAATTCTCAGCATATTATCAGCTGTAAGTGCCTGCGGTGCTTCAGGAGTAGCTGGTGGTTCATTATTACTTATTCCTCTAGCATGTAGTCTTTTTGGAATTCCAAATGACGTTGCTATGCAGGTAGTTGGTGTAGGCTTTATCGTAGGAGTTATACAGGATTCTTGCGAGACAGCACTTAACTCATCTACAGACGTACTTTTCACTGCAGCAGCTGAATTTGCTGAGTGGCGTAAAGAAGGAAGAGAAATTGCTATCACTAAATAAAAAATAATTAATTATATAACATAGGGAAGTCGGAAATAAATTCCGACTTCCCTATGTTTTTGCATTTATATATATTCTATTTTACATCAAACTTGCCACTTGCCACGTGGGTGGCACTTTTACAAAAGCTCCTTTAGCAAATCATATTCCTTTTGTTTATTGATATTTATATTGTTTATGCTGCTGAAGTCTACATCTATGATTTTATTATCTCTAATTCCTACAAATCTTCCAGTAGAGTCCTTCATTAATAATTCTACAGCTTTAATGCCCATTTTACCTGCTAAAACTCTATCAAAAGCAGACGGGTTTCCTCCTCTTTGAACAAATCCCAGCACTGTGCTTCTTATGCTAATATTCAGCTTTTCCTCTAAGTATTTTTGAAGCTCTTCTATATCATACATTCTTTCAGTTATTATAATTATATTATCATTTTTCCCTTTACCTATGTTTTCACTTAGTTTTGTACATATGGTATCAAAATCTAGTTTCATTTCAGGGGTAGATATTATTTCCCCTCCACCAGCCAAGGCAGAATATAGAGCTAAATCACCGCAGTATCTTCCCATTACCTCTACAATAGTTGTTTTTTCATGGGAGGAATCCGTATCTTTTATTTTAGCAATACACTCTAGCACTGTGTTTAAAGTTGTATCAAATCCTATGCAGTAATCAGTGTAGGCTAAATCATTATCTATAGTTCCCGGTAGCCCTATAACCTTTACTCCAAGCTTTCCAAGCTTTTCTGCTCCTTGAAATGACCCATCTCCTCCAATTACAACTAGTCCATCTATTTCAAACTTTTTCAATGTTTCTATGGCCTTTTTTCTTCCTTGTTCCTCCATAAACTCTGGACATCTAGCTGTTTTTAATATAGTTCCACCCTTTTCTGAAATTCCATCCACATCAGAGCTGACTAATGATACTAATTCCTCATTAATTAACCCTTTATACCCATGTTTTATTCCCATAACTTCTATACCATTATGGATTGCCGACTTTACTACTGCTCTTATTGCAGCATTCATTCCTGGAGCATCTCCTCCACTTGTTAAAATTCCTATCTTCATCTATTTCACCTACTTTATATATGGTAATATGGAACCTCCATGAGGAATTAAAATAACCTTTGCATCTTCACCCATGATTTTTAGGGCATTGTCATAAGCACTTTGTACATCCTGATAGGGTTCTAGGAATATATTTTTCACAAAATCACCTTCAAGTTCTGATACCAAGAAAACCCTTGCCTTTTGAAGTACCATAGCTATAGCTGCTGCCTTATGCCCCCCAAGCTCGAACTTTGTCTTAACTCTATCTATAAGATCTTGCGGCTTTTCAGCTTCCATAATCCAATCCTCAAAGACCTTTTCTCCAAGGCCTTCCCTGCAGGACGCAACAAGTATTATTATTCCACCATCTTTTACAGCATGCTTAGCATTATCAAGAGCCTTTTGTGCCTGATACAAATTTATATCCTTAGGAAATCCACCTATAGACGATATTACCACATCAGCTTTTTCTCTTAAAGGTGTTTTATATAAATTATCAAGGAATTTACATCCTTCTCTATGAGCATCTATATAATCTCCTGCCACAGCCTTGATTATTTCTTTGTTCTCATTTAGCACTACATTTAATATAAAATCTATAGGAACAAACTTTATTGTATCTTCTATATCTATTCTTACAGGGTTTGTTTTTAAATTACCTGCATGTGCCTTTTCATCTACCATTCTACTGTGATTTGCTTGTATAGCTGCTCTAGTAGAAACCCCTGGCATAATAGCTTTAGCCCCTCCGCTGTAGCCTGCAAAATAATGAAACTCAATATTTCCTAGACATATTCTCCTATCAGCTTCTGCCACAGGTCTAAAAATATCTATAGGAGTATTATTTTTAGTGTATCCAAAGTGAACAAAGTCCTTTGAATCGCTGTCAATACATTTTATCCTATTGTAAATTTCTTCACCTACTAAATACTTCTTTTCTTCTTCAGTATGTTTTCTATGACTGCCTAATGCAAAAACAATTGTTATATCCTCATCCTTTGAGCCTGCCTTTTTTAGCTCTTCAATAATGTATGGCAATACAAGCTTACTGGGCATAGGTCTTGTTATATCACTTGTTACTATTGCAACCTTTTCCCCTGGTTTAACTATTTCGTGTAGTACTCTTGAACTTATTGGATTATCAAGGGCTCTTTTTACTTCTTCCCCTCCAGTTAAGCCTACTTCTACCTCATTTGCATGCAGTATTCCTAAAAGATTCTTATCATGGATTTCAACTTCCATAGTTGTTTTAGCAATTTCTACACTATACTTCATTTATATCCCCCTATATAACAAAGCAGGGCATAACTGGAGTTAAGCCCTACTTTGAAAAATTATTTTTATTAAAATTCTCTAGGAAGTGCTTCCTTCAGTACCTTCACAGATTTCTTGACTCCAGCTAGCTGATCCATAGTCATATCCTCCATCTCAAGACTAACTGCACCGTCATAACCAGTCATGCTTACAACAGAAAAGAATTCCTTCCACCATCCTATGCTGTGGCCATGTCCTACTGCTACATAATTCCATGAACGAGTATAAAATGAACTTATAGGTTTTGTATCAAGCACCCCACTGACGCCTGCCATTCCTCTCTCAATTCTCACATCCTTTGCATGGACATGATAAATGGAATCTCCTAATGCTCTTGCTGCTAAAATAGGATCTCCTCCCATCCAAAACAAATGACTTGGATCAAGATTCATTCCTATCATATCTCCAACATGGTTTCTCAACTTAAACAAGGTTTCAGTATTGTAAACCAGCTGGCATCCATGGTTCTCTAAAGCAATTTTTTCAATCCCATGGTTCTTAGCAAGCTTTACAGTGCTTTGCCAATAAGGCAGTGCCACCTCATTCCACTGCCAGTCAAGAATTTCATTATTTCTTGGCGGCCAGCTTGTAGTTATCCAGTTTGGCGTTGTATCTTGTGGTGCTCCCCCTGGAAGTCCTGACATCATTATTATGGTTTTAACGCCTAACAATTCTGCTAGCTTGAAGGTTTTTTGAACTACCAGCTCATGTGCTTTCCCTTCCTCATTTGGAGCCAGCTGATTACCGGAACAATTTAAGGCTTCTATTTTAAGTCCTCTGCTCTCTATAGCATTTATAAAAGCTTCACGTTTTTGAGCGTCCCCAAGTAATTCATCTAAATTTAAATGAGGTGCTTTTGACCAATTGCCAGTGGCAAACTCAAGGGACTCAAAGCCTAATTTTGATGCAGCGTCAAGCATCTCCTCAAAGGGCATATATCCTAAAGCATCTGTCATAATGCAAAGCCTCATAGTAAATCCCCTCTCTAAATAAGCGTTTTTCCGCCAGCAATAGTATGAGATATTCCAGTAATATAATTTGCCTTTTCACTGCTTAAGAAAAGCATAAACTCTGCTATTTCTTCAGGCTCGGCCATTCTCTTCATTGGCACATAGCTTGTTAAAAGCTCTTCATATTCCTTTGGAGTCATTCCTTCAATTGGCCCTCTCTTCTCAAAAACTGACTGCATCATCTCAGTATTAACATAGCCAGGACAAACTGCATTAACTGTAATACCATACTCAGCTAGTTCTAGGCCAAGGACCTGGGTAAGCAAGTTTACTCCTGCTTTAGAAGCACAATAAGCTCCATTTCCCAGCTCCCCAATCTTTGACGCTTGAGAAGATATTGAGACTATTTTTCCATTTTTAACTTTGTTCTTTATCATATTTTTAGCTGTACGTCTGCACATCAAATAAATGGACTTTAAGTTAATATTAAATACTCTATCCCACTCTTCTTCTTCTACATCAAGAATTAATCTTGATGTTGAAATTCCAGCACAGTTTGCTAAAATATCTATCTTTTCAAATTCAGCTTCAACCTTATCCATAGCTTCATTAATTTCTTTTGATGAAGCGATATTAACTACAAGGGGCAGTGCATGAGCGCCTAGGTGTTCTACTTCAATGGCTGCTTTTTCAAGTCCATCTTTATTTATATCCATTAAAACTACATCTGCCCCGTGTTCAGCATATTTAAGAGCTAAAGCTTTTCCCATGCCTCTTGCTGCTCCTGTAACAATACACACCTTTCCTTGTAACAGTTTTTCCATTTTTCTATCTCCCTACAATGGATTTTCTAAAACTACATTTTTATATTTTAACCTTATCTATCTAAAATGTATTTTTTAAACTGAAATCTTTATATTTCAAATTCATCCATCTTAACTGGTCTTCCTTCTAAGTAGGACTTCTTTGCAGCCATGCCTAATAACACTGGCTTTAAGCCATCTATGCCTGATACTACAGTATCTGTATCATTTATTATTGCACTAAAGAATTCCTTCATTTCTTCAGCAAAGGATTCCATATATCTTTCAAGGAAGAAGTATAATGGTTTTTCGGATTGAACTCCATCCTTTGTACTTAACACAACAGTTGAAGGAGTATCGTTGGATGCTTCCGCAGATCCCTTTGAACCAAAAACTTCAACTCTTTGATCATAGCCATAAACTGCTTTTCTGCTGTTATCTATAATTCCTATTGCTCCATTTTTAAACTTTAATGATATTAATGCCGTGTCCACATCTCCTGCTTCTCCTATGGCTGGGTCCACAAGAACAGCTGCATTTGTGTAAACTTCTTCTACTTCACTTCCGCTTAAATATCTAGCCATATCAAAATCATGGATAGTCATATCAAGGAACATTCCTCCAGATACCTTTGCATACTCTGCTGAAGGAGGTTCTGGGTCTCTTGCAGTAACCTTTACTATATGAACGTCTCCAATCTTACCCTCAGAAACTAGTTCTCTAATCTTCTTAAAGTTATGGTCAAAACGTCTGTTAAACCCAACTTGAAATTTAACTCCTGCTTTTTTAACTGCCTCTAGTGCTCCAGCAATCTTTTCTAAATCATAATCAATTGGCTTTTCGCAAAATATATGCTTCCCTGCATTTGCTGCTTCAACGGTTATTTTTGAGTGAGTATTGGTGGATGAGCAAATTATTACTGCATCTATAGATGGATCATCTATTATTTTCTTATAATCATCATACACATTTTCTACTCCTAAGCCATTAGCCCACTGTATCACGCTGTCATTTAAAAACACATCAGCTATGGCTACAAGCTCTGCCTGGGTTCCAAATCTCTTTGCTATATTTTCAGCATGAATTTTTCCTATTCTTCCTGCTCCAATGACACCTACTCTTATTTTTTCACTCATTATTACGTCCCCCTATCCTATAATCCAGTTTTTTCGTTTATAAATTTTCTAGCTTTTATTGCATACTCCAGTGGGTTTGCAAGTGCAGGATCTTGTTCTGCTTCTACAATAAACCAACCTTCATAATTATTTTCCTCAAGTACTTTAAATAATGGATCAAAATTAATCATTCCATCTCCTGGAACTGTAAACACTCCAGACTTAACACCCTTTAAGAAGCTTAGCTTTTCTTCTTTAACCCTATCTAGAACTTCTTTTCTTATATCCTTAAGATGAACATGTTTAATTCTATTTACATATTTCTTAAGAATTTTTTCTGGATCTTCTCCTGAAAATGTGAAATGTCCTGTATCAAATAATAAGTAAACCAAGTTTTCGTCAGTCATACTCATAAGCTTATCAACTTCTTCAGTGGTTTGAACTCCAGTACCCATATGATGGTGATATACTATTTTCATATCCTTTTCTTTTGCTAGTTCTCCAAGTTCTTCAAGACCTCTAGCAAGCTTTTCCCACTCTTCTTCAGTGAACTTAGGCTTTCCGTCAAATACTGATGTTTCCATTTCCCCCTGAACACTGTGTCCCTGCTCAGCTACAACTATGACCTTAGCTCCCATTTCATGAAGAAAATCTCTATGTTTTATGAAAGCTTCAACGGTTTCTTCTAAGGGCTTAGTTGTTAGAAAGGAGCTGAACCAAGCACTTGCTATGTTTATTCCTCTAAGCTCAAGAGCCTTTTTAAGTACATTTGTATCTCTAGGATATTTATTTCCAACTTCGCTGCCAGTAAATCCTGCTAGAGCCATTTCACTTACACACTGCTCAAAGGTATTTTCTCCACCTAATTCTGGCATATCATCATTGGTCCAAGCTATTGGTGCAATACCAAGCTTTACTTTTTTATTGTCAAACATAATGTTTCCCCTCCATCTTATATAAGACTTAGTGGCACAGCCTAAGTTATGCCACCTTGCCTATTAATATTGTCTAGCCTTATCAATGTTTTCTCTTAATTTTTTATATGTCTCTTGTATCTTTTCCTTATGGGATACCTCTGCCACTCCTACTCTCCACCAAGATCCATATCCATGAACCATGGTCTTAGGAAGTACTTTTATATCTATTAATGTAGAAACTTTCTGCTTCTTAGAATCAATTATAGCTTCCTTTAATTCTTCTATAGTTTTAACAGTATAGGTCTTGCATCCATAAGCCGCTGCATTCATAGCAAAATCTATCGGAACAAATCCTCCATCAAGCTTTCCTGTTTCTTCATTTCTAAATCTAAATTCTGTTCCAAAGCTTCCCATTCCATTTCCTATTTGAAGATTATTTATACAGCCAAATGTCATATTATCAAATACAATTACATTTATCTTTTTTCTTTCTTGAATAGAAGTTATTAGCTCTGAATGAAGCATCATGTAGGACCCATCTCCAAGAAGTGTATATACTTCCTTATCAGGTTCAGCTATTTTTACGCCTAAACTTGCATTTACTTCATATCCCATGCAGGAATAGCCATATTCCATATGATATGTGTTAGCTCCCTTTGCCCTCCAAACCCTCTGCAAATCTCCTGGAAGGCTTCCTGATGCTCCAACAACTATATCCTTATCAGTAAGCATTTCATTTAATACACCTAATACTCTTGACTGAGTGAGGCTGGAACCAGTTATCTTTTTAAACTCTTCAAATACAGCCTTTTGGTCAAGGTCATCATTTACTTCAGGGACAAAGTCTTCACCACTGTATTCTACGCTGTACACTCTATCCACTTCTGCATTTAATGCATCTTTAGCAGTTCTTATCTCAGTTGTATAGGCTGATTTATATTCTGCTTTCTCAAGTTCTACTCTCAAGTCTTCTAAAGCAGCTTTAGCATCAGCTGTAACCCTTACACCGTCTAATTTATAAGCATCAAAGGCTGCTATATTGATGTTTAAGAAGCTTACATGAGGGTTTTGGAATATCCATTTTGATGATGTAGTAAAATCCGTATATCTAGTACCCACACCAATGATAAGGTCTGCTTCCTTAGCAATAGTGTTGGCAGCTAGGCTTCCTGTTTCTCCTATACCGCCCATGTTTAATTCGTGATCCCATACTATTGCGCTTTTTCCTGCTTGAGTTTCCCCAAAGGGTATGTTGAATTTTTCAGCAAAGGTTTTAAGTGCTTCTGCCGCTTCCGAGTATCTAACTCCGCCGCCGCATATAAGCATTGGTTTCCTTTTCTTTGTGATAAGACTTACTGCATCCGCGATCATTTCATTTGTGGCAGGTGTTCTTTCTATTCTATGAACTCTCTTTTGAAAGAAGTATTCAGGATAATCATAAGCTTCACCCTGCACATCTTGAGGAAGGGCTAATGTAACAGCACCAGTATCTGCAGGACTTGTAAGTACTCTCATAGCGTTTATACATGCTGACATAAGCTGCTCCGGTCTTGATATTCTATCCCAGTACTTACTTACTGCCTTAAAGGCATCATTTGTACTGATGTTTAAGTTGTAAAATTGTTCTACCTGTTGAAGAACTGGATCAGGCTGTCTTGTTGCATACACGTCTCCTGGCAAAAATAATACAGGAATTCTATTTGCAGTTGCAGTTGCCGCTGCAGTTACCATATTTGCTGCACCTGGACCAACAGATGAAGTACAAGCGTAAATTTGTTTTCTATGCTTTTGTTTTGCAAACCCCATAGCTGCATGAGCCATTCCCTGCTCATTTCTTCCTTGATGAACTATCAGGTCCTCCGGATCCTGTTCTAATGCCTGCCCAAGTCCTAATACATTTCCATGTCCAAATACCGTAAATATACCTTTTACAAATTTGCTCTCTATTCCATCAAACTCTACATACTGATTGTCTAAAAACTTAATAAGAGCTTGTGCCATTGTAAGCCTTATAGTCTTCATATTTTCACCTCATTTTTATTTATCTGGCCAAATTTTGGCATCCTTATCTGTAAGCCATAAATGCTCTGGAACAAATACTGGAGTTATATATGGATTTCCATCTATGTGTCTTATTACCCATATATAGTACATTGCATATCCTGGTGCACTTACCTGTGGATGAGTTACATCATCTAATATCTTTACTGCATCATTGTGTTTTAATTTAACCACGTCTTCACCAAGCTCTGAAAATCCATATCCATTTTCGGGATTAAATTTATAGAAGTATATTTCTGGCTGCGGATGGTGATGTGGTGGGTAACTTGACCACTTACCTGGATAATCTATATCCTCTCCTATAACTAAGTTTGAATAAGGAGCATTTGAATGATCAAAAACTGTTCTCACTATTCTTGTACAAGCTTCCTTCATTGTGCCAGCGCCGCGATTTTCACTTCTGCATTCTTTGTTTGTGTAAAATTTTGATTCAAATATAGTATCATTGGTGGTTTTAGTAACACATATTTCTGTATCCTCTGAAACTCCAGTGATTTTCACTTCTACACCTTTAGGTACATGAAGCACCCAAGGATCTTCATCAAAACATGAATTTCTAAGTGCTGTTTCTTTTTTATCCTCGAACTCAAAAATTACTTCTCCTGTAATTAAAAGAAACACTCTTTCCTTTTCATCTTTATCTATATAGACCTGTTCTTTCCCAAGCCTTAATATTCCAAAGTCCATCATGGTATTATGTTCTGTTTCATCCATAGTAGTTATTGGATTGTATCCAAATTTAAAACCCTCATTCTGTCTAATTCTAAGCATGACTTTTCACCTCTTATTTATATTTATTCACTTGCTTTTTCTCTCTACTGCCTTTTTAACCTTTGCCATAATATCACTATAGGTAAGGTTATATTCCTCTTTTAAATAATCCACAGGTCCCACTTGACCAAATCTGTCCTGGACTCCAACCCTTTCTAAAGGTACTGGCATATTTTCTGTTATAACTTCTGCAACTGCAGAGCCAAGACCATTTATAATACTGTGGTTTTCACAAGTTACTATTGCTCCTGTTTCTTCTGCACACCTAACTACAGCTTCCTTATCTATTGGTTTTATTGTGAACATATTTAAAACTCTTACGGAAATTCCTTCTTTCTCTAATTCTTCAGCTGCCTTTAATGCTTCTTCTACCATTATTCCTGTAGCAAATATTGTTACATCTTTTCCGTCTCTTAAAGGTACTGCCTTTCCTATTTCAAAGGTTGAGCCTTTTTCGTATATCTTTACAGGATTTTTTCTTAAGAGCCTTGTATAAAAAACTCCATACTTATCTGCAATTTGTTCTAAAACATCCTTAAGCATAGCATTGTCTACAGGTTCTATTATTGTTATATTAGGAATGTTTCTAAGTATCCCCATATCTTCAAAGGGCATATGGGTTCCTCCATTATAGGCTGCAGTGACCCCAGGGTCGCTGCCAGTTATTTTTACATTAAGCTTTGCATAAGCACAGGATATAAAAATTTGATCAAAACATCTTCTTGTTGCAAAGGGCGCAAAGCTGTGTGCAAAAGGTATTATCCCCACAGCAGACATTCCCGCTGCCACTCCAACCATATTTGCTTCTTGAATCCCTACATCAAAAGTTCTTTCTGGATAAGCCTTTTGAAAAGGCATCATTCCCATGGAATTCATTAAATCAGCGTCAAGTGCAACTATATTTTCATTTTTAGAAGCAAGCTCCATAAGAGTTTTACAATACATATCTCTCATTGCTACTTCTTCAATTATTCTTTTTTCAGCTAACTTTACGCCCATTATTTCATCACCTCTTCAATTTCTTTTTCCAGTACCTTTAAAGATTCTTCCATCTGCTCTTTGCTTACGTTCATATGGTGGTTATTTAGTACTCCCTCAGCAAAGCCGCAGCCTTTTCCCTTTATTGTGTCTAATACTATTACTGATGGCTTTCCCTTATTTTCTTTAGCTTCTTTAATAGCACTGTAAATTTCCTCCACACTATGACCATCAATAGTTTGCTCATGCCACCCAAAGCTTTCAAATTTACTGCCTATATCACCCAAGTCATTTATATTTTTTGTGTAGCCATCAAGCTGCTGCTTATTACAATCAACAAAGGTTATAAGGTTATCTATCTTTTGATGTGCAGCACACATTACAGCTTCCCACACCTGACCTTCCTGTATTTCTCCATCTCCAAGTATTAAGTAGGTATAATTATCTTTTCCTTTTAAGCGATTTCCAAGGGCTACTCCTAGTGCTGTAGAGGCCCCTTGTGCTAGAGAACCTGTGGTCATATCAATACCTATGGTTAAATTTCTATCACAATGGCTTGGAAAATGAGTTCCTGGTTTATTCAGTGTTAATAATTCTTCTTTATTAAAATATCCCCTTAGTGCTAGTGCTGAATATATAGCTGGACCAGCATGCCCCTTTGAGCATACCAGCCAGTCTCTATCTTCCCATCTTGGCTTTTTAGGGTCTATGTTCATAGTTCCACCGTAAAGTACTGCTATGGCATCTGCTACGGACATGGCACCTCCAAGATGTCCAAATCCTAATGTGCCAATGGCTTTTAATGTTTCTATTCTTATATTTAAGGCAAAGGCCTTTAATTCTTTTATCTTTTCTTCACTTATCATGCTGCACCTCCTGCTACTTATTTAGCATTTTTCATTGCCTCTATTAAAGGAAGCTTTACTCCTGAAAGGAATCTAACCATGGCGCCTCCAGCAGTACATACATAATTTATTTTGCTGGTATCAATGAAGCGTTGTGCTGCGCTTACAGTGTCTCCTCCTCCTATAACGGAGTAACCTTTTGCTTCTGCTATAGCATTCCATATAGCCTTAGTTCCATCTTCAAACATCTTATTTTCATACACTCCTGCAGGTCCATTGACGAAAATTGTACCTGCTTTAGATAATTCTTCTTCAAATATTTCTATAGTTCTGTGGCCTATATCCATAAAGGATTTATCCCTTGGTAAACCTTGTATACTTATTTCTTTTCTTGAACCATTTTCTTCATAAGCCAAATCCACAGGATATACTATCTTTTCTTCATAGTTTTCTAAATACTCTTTAGCTGGCTTTATAAATACATCCAGCTTTCTATCCTTAATGAATTTTTCATTGGTCTTTCCTAAATCATATCCTTTTGCCATAAGCATGATATGTCCTGTTATTCCAGAACATAGTATCTTATCAGCACTGCCATTTTCTAAAACCTGTTTCATCATTCCAAAGGCATCAGATATTTTAAGTCCTCCAAGAACAAATACTGAAGGCTTCTCTGGAGTCTCCATAACCTTTGTAAGTGCACTTATCTCATTGAACATCAAGTCCCCTGCTGCACTAGGAAGTATTTCCTGAAAAGCTACCATGGAAGGAGCATTTCTATGAGCTGCTGCAAAGGCATCATTAATATAACAATCTACAATAGGTGCTAGACTTCTAACTAAATAAGTATTTAGCATTTCCTTTGGCTCCAGCTTTACAGCATCTTCAAAGGTTGATATTTCTTCTGACAAGTATCTTAGATTTCCTAGTAAAATGAGCTCTCCAGGTTTTAAACTTTTTACTGCCTCCTGTGCTGCTGGGCCACAAACGTCATCGATATATCTAACTTCTCTTCCCAGTCTTTCTGCCAGCTTTTGTGCATGTTCTTTCATAGACATTAAATTGTGATAGTCTAAGGTGTCTCCTTGATGAGCTATTATGGCTATTTTAGCTTCCTGCTCTATAAGATAATTTAATGTAGGAATACTTTTCTTTATCCTGTTTTCACTTACTATCTTCTTGGTATCAGGGTCAATTGGGGAATTTATATCAAGTCTTAAAAGCACAGTTTTATCTTTATAATTAAATTCTCTCATTGATCTTATTTTAGTTCCTACTTTTCCATCCATTTTCCCAACTCCAAATATTTATTTGTCTCATAAACCCCTTCTGCTCCGTCAGTTTGCATTTCCATAGCCGCTCTTATAGCATCCATATTTTCTGGTATAACTACAGCTTCCTGTGGAATGTTTATTGCAAACATTATATCTTTACCTGATTTAACTACTGATTCTTCAAATAGTGCTATTTCATACATATCTCCTCTTGGATTGCCTAAATCTCTTGCATATCTAAATAGGGAAGCATTTCCTTGGAATCCATCGGCAAGTCTTACCACTCTTATTCTTGGATGTTTGCTAAAAGCTTCTAATAGCTCTTCCTTTGATATATCCTTCTTAGGGGTAGCAACTACAGTAATTATGTGTCCATGTGTTACTGGTGTATGAACTAATATTCCAGTAGCTTCAACATGGGGCATTATTGTCATAAGATCTAGTGCTTGATGACTTGGTGCTTTGTCTACTTGAAGCGCATTTGTAAGTCCTCTGTGATAATCACCTGGGTCAGCCACACGTCTTATAATTGTAATTGCAACTTTTTCAACACCAACTAGTTTGTCTAAGCAATCAACTGCTCTTATAAGTCCAGTTGTATTACAGGATGTTAATTTTAAAAATTGTTTCCCAACACCCTTTTCATAGTTTGCATAACCATGGAAGAATACATCAGCAACGCTGTTTTTTTCTCCCCCCTGAAATATTGCCTTTTTGTTGTATTTTGTATAAATCTCTTTATTCTTTGCTCCAATTCCTGCACTGGTTGCATCAAGCATTATATCTACTTTTTGAACTAAATCCTCAAGTGTTCCACTTATCTTTATTCCAGCCTCATCAAATAATTTTTGATTATCTGGAAGCGAATTATATAAATCATATGGCATTCCTTTTTCCTTTAATGCTCTTACAGATAATGTAGGTGCAACATCTGCAACTCCTACAAGCTCCATGTCCTTTTGCATAGCAACCCCATCTGCTAGTCTTTGTCCAATAACTCCATATCCTGCAACTCCAACTTTAATCATATTACATAACCTCCTAAAATTTATATTTATTTACAACCACCTATTCAGGTGTAATATCTGTTTTTCTAACAGCTCCATTTTAACTAATACTATGCTGCTTGAGTTTTTGCTTTCTTTTCAGCTTGTCTTCTTAATACGTCTACATAAACAGCTCCAATGATAACTACACCAATTGCTATAGCCTGAACATCGGCAGATACTCCAAGAAGGTTAAGTCCATTTCTTAATACTGCCATTATCATAGCTCCAATAAGAGTTCCCCATACTGTACCTGAACCTCCCATAAAGGATGCTCCACCTATGATACATGCTGCTATTGCATCTAACTCATAATCCAGACCTGCTAGTGGGAACGTTGCATTAACTCTACCTGTAAGCACTATTCCAGCTATAGCTGACATAGCTCCACAAAGCACATAAGCACGAACCAAAGTTTTATCTACATTTATACCTGAAAGTTTTGCAGCATCAAGATTTCCTCCAACTGCATATATATATCTTCCTTGTGCAGTTTTGTTTAGGAAAATTGAAAATCCTACAAACACAATTATTACTAAAATAAAGCTTATTGGTATTGGTCCAATGAAACCATTTCCCAAAAATTGAACTGACTTTGGAAATCCTGATAGCGGTGATGCTCCTGTTAAAATAAGTGCAAGTCCTCTTGCCACGTTTTTTGTTCCAAGGGTTGATATAAATGGATGTGGAAGTCTAAGTTTAGTAAGTAAAATTCCATTTAAATAACCAAGTCCTGTCCCAGCTGCAAGACATAATACCATAGCTAGATATGGGTTCATATGCCACTTAATTATTGCAACTCCCATAAGGCAAGTTGACAGTGCAACATTTGATCCAACTGAGTTGTCTATACCAGCCGTTAATATTACTAAAAGCATACCTACTGATATCAAACTATTAATAGCTGATTGCCTGGCAATATTCATAACATTTGTCAGTGTAAAGAATTGCTCTGATGCAATTGCAAGACCAATACATAAAAGAATTAATCCAAGAAGGGACCCAAACTTACTAATTGTATCTTTTACTGACTTTTTATCAGAACTTTGAAATCTTTCTCTTTTTTCATTTTCTAATCCAGTATTATTCATACACCTATACCTCCCCCGATGCTGCACGCATTATATTTTCCTGATTTGCATCTTTTCTACTTATTTCAGCTGTTATTTCCCCCTCATGCATAACATAAACTCTATCACTCATTCCAAGTATCTCAGGAAGCTCTGAAGAGACAATGATTACTGCACAGTTTTGCTTTATAAGTGAATTTAAAACATTATAAACCTCAACCTTTGCTCCAACATCAATTCCTCTTGTAGGTTCATCAAATATAAAGATATTAGCTTTGGTATTAAGCCACTTAGCTATAACAACTTTCTGCTGATTTCCTCCACTTAACTGTCTTACAATAAAATCTTCTGAAGGAGGATTTATGTTTAGCTTCTTTATATTTTCTTTAGTTAATTCTTTAAGCTTTTTAATATTTAAAAGCATTCCAGATGAACTTTTGTCATAAGAAGCTATATTAGTATTAAAATCTATCGTGTTATCAAGTACCAACCCTTGTCCTTTTCTATCCTCAGTCAAAAATGCAATCCCATTTTTCATTGCATCCTTTGGGCAGGTTATCTTAACTTTCTTACCATTTATATATATCTCTCCCGAGTCATACTCATCTGCTCCAAATATGGCTCTCATAACCTCTGTTCTTCCTGCACCTACAAGGCCTGAAAAGCCAACAATTTCTCCTCTTTTAACGTTAAAAGATATGTTTTTAAATACACCTCTTCTATTTAAGCTTTCAACTCTTAATGCCTCTTCATTGGCATTAGATTCTACTTTTGGATACTGCTGTTCTAAATTACGTCCAACCATAAGTCTTATAAGTCCATTTATATCTACCTTATCTATATCTAAAGTATCTATCTTTCGTCCATCTCTCATTACTGTAACTCTATCGCATATTTCCATTACCTCGTCCAGTCTGTGAGATATATAAATAACTGCTATTCCCTTATTTTTTAATTCTTTAACTGTTTTTAATAATTCCTTAACTTCTCTTTCTGCGAGGCTTGAAGTAGGTTCATCCATAATTAAAAGCTTAGTTTTAACACTTAGTGCCTTAGCAATTTCCACCATCTGCTGCTGCCCGATACCAAGCTTTGCAACATTAATTTTTGTATCAATTTTCTGACCCAGTTCTTCTAAAAGCTCTTCCGCCTTTTGTCTCATAACACCTATATCTAAAAGTCCTTTATTTCCGTTTTTCTTAATTTCCCTGCCTAGAAATACATTTTCTGCTACAGAAAGCTGTTTAACTATATTAAGTTCTTGATAAATAGCTGTTATTCCATAATTCATGGCATCTCTTGGTCCCTTGATGTTTGATTCTTTTCCCTCGATAATTATTTGCCCCGTTTCGTTTTTATGCGCACCAGTAAGTATCTTTATTAAGGTTGACTTACCTGCTCCATTTTCACCTACAAGTCCATGTACTTCTCCGGGATATATTTCTAAGTCAACTGAATCCAGTGCTCTAACTCCAGGGAAAACTTTAGATACACCCTTTAATTCCAAAAATGGCTGCATATAACCTAACACCCCATTCATTTATTATTTAAATAATTGAATCCAAGTTGTTAAAGCTTGGATTCAATCTAGTTAAATTCCCCAATTATTTTTCTAATAAATTACCCAAAATTATTTTCCTAATATTTTGTCAAGCTCAGCTTGAACCTTATCAACGTTTTCACTTGTAACCATTGATGTTCCTGTATCTATTCTCTTATCTATGCTTTCTCCCTTAACTACTTTAGCTGCTGCTTCAACACCAAATTTTCCAATATTATATGCACTTTGAGCAACTGAACCGGTAAGTTCTCCAGCCTTTATTGCCTTTAACGCATCTGGTGATCCGTCAAATCCTACAACTACAACGCCCTTCTTTCCTGCCTGGCTTAAAGCTCTAGTAGCACCAAGAGCCATTTCATCATTTGAGCAGAACACACCTTTAATATTTGGGTTAGTTTGAATTAAGTTTTCCATAACTGACATACCCATATTTCTATCGCTATTTGCTGGCTGAACAGCTACAACTTTTAAGCCGGCATCTTCCATAGCTTTTTTAGCTCCATTAGTACGATCGTCATGAGTTTTATCTCCTAAAGCTCCCCTTAAAACTACAACCTGGTCACCCTTTTGAAGCTTTCCTGCTATATACTTACCGCCAACTTCTCCACCTGCAAGATTACCAGTACCTATAAAGGATTTTTTCTTATCCCAGTCAGCATCTGAGTCTATTAAAAGTACTGGAATTTTTGCTGAATCAGCCTTATCAAAGGTAGCTACCGCTGCACTTGGCTGAGATGGAGCTACTACTAAAGCAGATGCCTTATTAACTATTTGATCTTCCATAATAGAAGTTTGTCCTGCTATATCAGTTTCAGCATTTGGTCCAAGTACATCTACTTTTATTCCAAGTGCCTTACCTGCATCATCAGCTCCTGCCTTAACTTGCTTCCAATAATCACTGTTTACTGCCTTTAAAACCACTGCTATTCTTGTTTCAGTTTTTGCTGTGCCTTCTTTTCCATTTGTAGTGGTTTCCTTTGACTTACCACAACCCGCTAATGAACCCATTATGACTGTAGTCACCGCTGCAAGGCTAAGTACCTTTAATAAGTTTTTTCTCATTTTAATATATCCCCCTTATTTAATTGAATGTTTTACACATTTGTTACTTCTCCTGCCGTCTTTATAATCATAAAACGTTTTCAAAAATTAACATAGTTCAAATGTTTATAAAAGATTTAATTTTCTAACTATTTTTGTTGTTTAAAATTTGATTATTTGTTTAAAAATTAAAGCATTGTTAAATAATTACCAAAACAACCCTGAAAAGTTAGATATAAAGAAAGACTTAGTATTAAAGCTATGCTAATACTAAGTCTTTCTCTATATCTAAGCTATACTTTTTACCCTATTGATATATACTATTTATGTTGTTTCTAAATTGATTTGGAGACACTCCATAGTATTTTTTAAAAGCTGTGTAAAAATAATTGAAGTTTTCAAACCCTATTTTTATTGAAATTTCCTTTGCTGTAAGTTCTGTAGTCTTTAAAAGCTCCTTAGCCTTTTCAAATCTAACCTCATTTATATAATTGGAAATAGATTTACCTTCACTTTCCTTAAATATAGTTCTCAAGTAATTTGGAGAAAGCCTCATTTCTGATGCTATGACCTCTAAGGCTAATAACTGATCGCAGTAGTTTTGATTTATATACCTTTTTACATTTTCAATTACATCATTTTTTCTATTAGATTTTTTCTCCTTTATTTGAATCAAAACACTTTTATATATATTTAGGAAGTAATCTTTAACTTCATCTATAGTTTCATAATTAAATAAATTGTCAGTGAGTTCTTTAATGTCTATATAAGCATTTTCCTTGCTCATGTGGCAAATATTATTTATAACCTTTTGAGAGTTAATTCCAAATTGAGTAATAGAAATTCTCATATCACTATAGGACATTTTCTTCAGTATACTAAATACTTTGTCAAGTTCAACTTCTACCTCATCAAGATTTCCCAGCTTTACAGCTTTAAAAAGTGCTTCTGGCTGTGCATCTTCAAACTTACTTTCCCCGGAAATATCCTGGGTTATTTGATCATTAATTAGTATTGACTTAGGTCCATATTTAAAACGATAGTTAATATAGTCTTTTGCAGTCTTGTATCCATTGGCTACTTCCTCAAGTCTTTCTGCATATCTGCCTATTGATGCTGAAAGAGAAATATTTAAGCTGTTAAGTACTGTTTCCTGGCTTTTTTGGATTAACTGAACTATTTTATTTGTTAATTCATCATCTATTTTATCTTTAACCTTTATAATGAGACATATCTCATCCTCTTCTAGTCCTATAATCTCACACTCAAAGCATTCTTTGGATATATTAGAAATCTCAATATATAAATTGCGCTTTAAACTTTTAAGTTCTGACTCTCCCTTTTCTTTTATAAGTTTTTTATAAGAATCCATCTTAAATAACACTATAGCTATATTGCCACTAGCTACCTCAAAACCTACTTCCTTTAACTTCACTTTAAAGCTTTCAAATTCTGTAACCATATTTAAAAGGAGAGCTTTAAGCAGCTGATTTCTAATAAAATATAAATCCTTATCCGAAAGCTTTGCAAAGGATATAGGTTTATTCATAAGAGTATCTACTACTTTTGTAACATATTCCATTTCATTTCTCGAATTTTCTTCAATACCTAATTCCTTATTTATATCTTCATCAATATCTAAATATTTTTTAACTGTATTTACTGTTTCAGCAATTGGTTTATATATTTTTCTAGAGGTGAATATTGAATATCCTAGTCCAAACAAAAATAATAAAATAAATGCTAAAATCAAAAATCTGCTCATTCCTCTGATACTTTCAATTAAGGTATCATATTTTACTATATTTAAAAAAAATAAGTCTAGTTTCTTGCTGTATCTGTACGTTACTATTGATGGACTTTCTTCAATATTGACTAAAAAACTTCCTTGTTTATTTTTAGAGTTTATTATCTTATTAACATAATTTAAATTTGATACATCCTTTAAAAACATATTTTCATCAGAATGTAAAATTACCTGGCCTTTTTTATTTATAGCCATCAAATTATAATCGCTTTCTGACATATTGTGAAAATAGGCTTGTACAGAATTAGCATCAAGATTTAAAACTATAGCTCCATATGGATTTCCATCTATATCCGACTTTGAATTTGATAAAATTAAGGTAAGTATATTTCTTTTATATTCTTCTCCATTGATAGGTACTGTTATCTGTCTTGAAATAAAATTTGAGCTGAGTGATTCAGTGGATTCTTTAAGTCTCTTCATTATATCGCTATCATAAAACAAGGAATAATAAGATGAGTTCCCATCGGATGAGTATATCATCTTATTATTACGGTTGTAAACGTACACAGATTGAATGGATGGAATCATAGCAGCAGCTTGTTTTACCTTTAAATATGGTGAAAAACCTAACTTGGAATTGCTATTGTAATCAAACATCAAATTATAGACTTGTTCATCTAAATACAATTTGTATATGTACGACTTTGCCCAGTCAAGAGTATACCCAGTGTAATATTCTGCTTGATTTATAATATTTTCAGATACCCTGCTGGATTGTTCAACAATTTGCTTTTTATAACCTTTATATAAGACAAACATGGTTGTTAAAAGAAAGAGAACTATGAAGATAACATAAGAAAGCATTAATTTATGAAAGGTATTTTTTGCTTTTATATTCTTTTTAAACTTTTGATATATATTGTTCATATATATATATATCCCCCCATTTAACATTAACAAATCACAATACAAAAACCCTTCCTCTAAATTTTAAAAATGTTTACAAGAACTAATATTAATTTTATACTAAAAAGTCATATTAATATTATATTAGTTTATTCATATTTTTTCAATAAAATGTAACAATATAGTAAAATTATCCCACAATACTTATAGACATACTCCATATGTATTAATAAACAAGAATTCCGCAACTAATATAAACTTAATAATAACAAACAAGTGGGACTCTTAATCACCACTTGCTATATATTGGTGTTTAAAAAAATTAATGCAAAACACCTCTTTATCCTTGCAATCTTCCCATCTAATAAATCTGAAAAGCAAATAGCTACAAAAGTCACTGTTAAATTTATGAACTTCTCTTCCTTATAAGCAAATTGTCCCCAGATATTTAATACAAATAAAATAGACATAATTATTCTTGCTATTGTAATACTATTAGGTATAAATTTAATCACATTTCTCATATAATTTCTCCTTCCCCTACCGAATGAATACTTTTTAAATTCATTCATATGCTAATAAAAAAATTATTGCCTATAATCATCTTATTTTTGGCAATCAGTCAAACCTTTTATTATAAACTCCACTAGGTATTGCATAACCCGAGGAAAATGCTGTATCCCAATCTCTTCTTTATGGGTGTCGATATGTTCTAGAATATCGAAAAAGGCTAATAAAAGTTCATCATCTATATCCTTTCTTATTTTTCCCTCAGTTTTCCATTTCTTTATAATTTCTATATAAAAATTATGAAAGAAATCGCCATTTTTCCTACTTTCTTCTCGATAATATTGCTCTAGTTCACCAAAAAGATCTCGGTTATTCCATTCCTTCAGTATTTTATTTGAGTTCATGGCACTGATGCTCATCTCCAATAACTTCTTTGCAACCGCCACAGGTTCCTCAGTTATATCAAGAGATTCCATAACTCGTCTTTTATGTTTATCACTTTCTTTTATATAAATCTCTAAAAAAAGCTTCTCTTTTGAAGGGTAATAGCTATAAAAAGTACCTACCCCAACCCCAGCCTTTTTAGTGATTTCTGAAATATTAGTAGCTTTAAATCCCTTTAAGTAAAATAATTCTCTTCCTGCATTAAATATCTCAGCCTTTTTATCTATCAATTAATAATCAGCCTCCAATTTTTCGAATGAATATTTTATTTATTCATTCACATTATAGCATTGATGATTTTTTTAGTTAATATTGGATAAAAATCTATAATTGAATCAGCTCTAAATATAGCTTTTGTAAATATTCAAACAATATAAATTTTGTGACTAAATTGTAATAATGAAATAGTATAATTTTATTAACAAGATTACTTGAAATTTTATTATATTTTATGTTAATTAACAGCAAGATTGATAGGGGGAATATTCTTATGAGGTCTAAAAAAATTCTAACATTACTAACTCTATTTACTTTAGTATTTGTAACAAAGATTTTAGTTTCAGAGCCTGAAATGGCACTTAGTGATAATGTACAAACTATAAACTATGCAGATAGCTATTCATCTAAGGCGTATAGCAGGCATGATGGTGTAGGCTTTAATAGACAGTTAAAAAGAAAAAATATTAGAGAAATATACATACGTAAGCCTGTAAAAGTAGTTAAACCTATAGAAATAATTAAGCCAATAGAAAAAAAACCTGTTAATGAAGTGGCAGATAGTAGTGAAATCACCTTAAATACGGATTCTGCCGTAAATGATCCAGGATATAAATATCAATGGGCAATTAGTGCAACAAATGCTAATAAAGCATGGTCTTTGGTAGATCAAAAAAGAGAAGTAAAAGTTGCTGTATTAGATACTGGAGTTGATTATACACATATTGATTTGAAAAACAGGGTACTCACAGATTTGGGATATAATTTCATTAACAATAGTAAAGACGTAATGGATGATAATGGACATGGAACTCACGTTTCTGGAATTATCGCGGCAGAAGCTAATAATAATCAAGGAATAACAGGTATAGTAGGGAGCTTGGATGTTAAGCTTATACCAGTTAAAGTTTTAGATAAAGACGGAATAGGTGAAGAGGATAAAATTGCTGAAGGAATTAGATATGCTGCAGATAAGGGGGCTGATATTATAAACTTAAGCTTTGGAAGCATAGATGAAAGTGAAGAAATACTAAGTGCCTTACAGTATGCTAAAGAAAAAGGAATTTTCATTGTCGCTGCCTCAGGTAATGATAATTCAAATGCAAATTTATATTTACCAGCTGGTTATGATGAAGGTGTTTATACTGTTTCAGCAGTAACTCCACAATATAAAAAGGCTAGTTTTTCTAATTATGGTACGTCAATTGATGCTGCTGCACCAGGAGTAAAAATAATAAGCACAGTTCCAAATGGATATGCAGTTTGGGACGGTACAAGCATGGCTGCTCCTTTAGTTTCTGGAGTTGCTGCAATAGTTAAAGCACAAAACCCAAGCTTAACCCCAGATGAAATAACTGAAATTTTAGACAGCACAGCAACTGATATATTCACTCGAGGCAAGGACTTGCAATCCGGATATGGTATAATTAATGCTTATAAGGCTGTTAGTAAAGTTACCTCCTCTCTTTAAGAATAATCAAAGAGGATAAGTTTTCAGTTTTATCCTCTTTGATGTTTAAAAAAATCCTATGTAGGTTTAATAAAAACTTATACTTTTCTAAAATCACTTCAAACATTTTTTTCTAACCTTAAGCTTTAGTTCACTTATCATTTTTTTATCATCACATATTTTATTACCTGATGTTGTCAGGTAGTTTCCCGTAATTGTTGCATTGGCTCCTGCGTTAAAGCAATTTTTACCAAATTCATCAATGAGATTTCTTCCTCCGGCAAGTCTTATAAATGCTTTAGGATTCACAAATCTAAAAATGGCAATGGTTTTTAGTATTTCATCTTGACTTAATCTTTCTTTGTTTTCTAAAGGCGTTCCTTTTACTGGATTTAATACATTTATAGGAATGGATTGAACACCTAAATCTCTTAGCTGAACAGCTAACTTAACTCTATCTTCTAAGCTTTCTCCAAGGCCGATAATTCCCCCTGAACAAACAGTCATGCCAGCTTGTTTAGCTGCATTTATAGTGTATATTCTTTCATCATAACTGTGAGTTGTACATATTTTTTCGTAATAGTCTCTGCTGGTTTCCAAGTTATGATGATACATAGTTATTCCGACTTCTACTAGCCTAAGAAGTTCATCATATCCTAATATACCTAAGGGTGCACATAAGTCCATTTTCATTTCTTTATTTAGCTCTTTATAAATTTCTACAACCTTCTCAAAATCACTGCTAATAATTCCTCTGCCGCTGGTGACTAAGGAAAATCTATTTACTCCCTCACTTTCGTTTTCCTTCGCAAGCTTTAAAGCCCACTCCTTTGAAACTAAATCATATACTTCTACATTAGTTATGTAATGGGCAGATTGAGCACAGAACTTACAGTCCTCAGAGCAGTGTCCTGACTTTGCATTCATAATGCTGCAAAGATCTACTTCTATTCCGCAAAAAAACTCCCTTATGTTATTAGCACTATTGCACAGCTCTTTTATATCATCTTTTTTCTCAATACCTGATAGTTTCATAGCTTCTTCAAAACTTATAAGCTGCTCTCTTATAACCTTTTCCTCTAACCCCTTAATAAAGCTTTTCATTTTTACTTCCCCCTTATATTTCTTAAACAATATATCCACTTTTCTTATGTCAATGATAATAAATAAGTTTTTAATTGTCAACCTTATTAATATTTTAGGTTTACAATTAATTCAAAAAAGAAGCAGTAGATTACTCTATTGCTTCCTCCAACTTTTCTTTCCTTGGTTGAAGTACCTTCTTAAAAATTTGTTCAGCGGCTTTATAATGCTCCTCAGTAAGCGTCATAGCCAATTGATAATCTTTAGATCTAAATGCATCTATTATTTGTTTATGTATCACAATGCCATCTTCCTGAATTTGAAATGTCTCTACCTCATAATAATTTCTAACAAGCATTTCATGAAGAACGTTATATTCATCAAAAATCTTTTTCAATCTGCCATTTTGGGAATATTCAATAAATGTTTTATGAAATTTATAATCATAATAATAAAACTCATCAGTTCCTATATAATTTTCTTGAAGCATCATATATTCTTCTAAATCTTTGCAAACTTCTTCTATGTTAGACTTTTCAAAAGACAATTTTATTCCAGTGTTAACTACATACAAAAGTACTTCATTTATTTCAAGAAAAAAATCGTAATCAAAATCAACTACTGTTGCTCCAGATTTATCAATAGATGTAATAAGTCCATCCTGATTTAAGCGATTTATAGCATCTCGAATAGGAGATGAACTAACCTCAAATCTTTTTTGCAGTGTTCTATTGACTAATTTAGTTCCAAAAGGTATTTCTCTTTTTAATATTTCCATTTTTAATATATCATAAATTTGATCACTTAAAGTTTTCTTGTTAATTAACACGCTATTACTCCTGTCTTTTTATTGATTAAAGCTAACTAATAACTTGATATATTATACCATTATTATTTTATTATGTAAATAAAATAGGCGGAGTACTAATCCACCTATTTAGCTCTATTTAATTTAAAATGATACTTTCATGAACAACGCAATTATACATAATATTGTTGCAAATGGTACGTAAAGGTATCTGCCCACATTATACCATAAATCACCTTGTTTCTTCTTAGCACCTAAGTTAATTTCATTAATTAAATCTTCCTTTTTCATAATCCAGAACCAAGATATGGCACCTAAAGTTGCTCCAATTGGAATAATATATATAGATATAATATCCATCCATGGTCCCCATTTGAATATAGGCTCCATATTAATACCTATACCAAAACAAATTATGCAAAGCAATATTAACATAGGAATACGTTTTAATTTAGGAAATTTATGCATTAATGATTCTCCAACTACTTCAAACATATTTTGTAGGGAGCTTACTCCACCAAATACTACTGCGGTAAATAATATTATTGCAAATATTCTACCTCCTGGTATGTCTTGTAGTATTTTAGGTAAAGTTACAAAAAGAAGTCCTGGTCCTGATCCCACATCTACATTATATGCAAAACAAGCAGGTATAATAACTAATGCCGCTACTATTGCTGCAATTGTGTCAAATATAGCAGTATTTTTTGCACCATCTATGATATCTTCATCATCTGATAGATATGCACCATATACAATCATTCCACTGCCAGTTACAGATAGTGAGAAAAATGCTTGTCCCATAGCCCAAACCCAAATCATTGGGTCTTTTAAAAATTCCCACCTTGGTATAAACATGAATTTATATCCTTCTACTGAACCTGGTAAAAAAGCCACACGAACAGCAAGAACTAAAAATAGTATAAAAAACAATGGCATCATAATCTTATTAGATTTCTCAATACTATCTGCACCAAGTGTCAATGTAAGTAATGTTCCAATAACAACTATTATATGATATGGTACAACTGAATAATCTGTCATAGAAAATGACTCAAACCACATACCTGTGTCTACAGTCATAAGAGTACCTGTAATAGATTGTGCCAATCCTTTAAGTACGTATGAAATAATTACTGCATATCCTATTGCTATACACATAGAACCTGCAAGCGGAATCCATCCCACAATTTTCCCAATGCCTTCCTTGCCGCCAGATTTCCAGGCATTTTCATAAGCACCAAGTGTACCAGTTTTTGCTCTACGACCAATTGCATATTCTGCAGAAAGCCCTATATAGCTAAAAATGGCTATAAATATAAGATAAGCTACTAAAAATGCTCCACCACCGCTGCTACCTAATTTGTAAGGGAATCCCCAAACATTGGCCATACCCACGGCGGAACCTACACACGCTAATATAAATCCCCATTTAGATTGGAACTTAGCTGTCTTTTGCGTTTGAGTATTTTGAGTAACTTCAGTATTCATACATCTCCTCCCCATTTTTCACCCCTATAATAGGAGTCATTATAAAGTAGTATCCTTTTGTAATCAACATACCTTTTTATACCATACTTATATTCTATATTATCAAGCATGAAGCCTGATAATATAGAATAATAAATTTTTACTCCTACTAGTCTGCATAATCAAATTTTGCAGTAAAGAATCTTAATTGGGCAGGTTCATATATGAATTTAAGTGGTCTTATATCTTCTTTGTGTTTATATAAATTAATAACTGATTCAGCTACAACATCCATGTGTCTATAAGTGTACACTCTTCTTGGAATAGTAAGTCTAACTGTTTCTAATTTTGGTTTATGATTTTCACCAGTTTTTACATCTCTACCAGCAGAAACTATACCACGTTCCATTGATCTAACACCAGAGTCAATATAAAGTGACGCTGCTAGTGATTGAGCTGGATATTGTTCTTGATTTAAATGTGGACAGAATCTTCTTGCATCTAGGAATACAGCGTGTCCACCAACAGGTTCAACTATTGGAACTCCTGCTTCTTTTAATCTATCTCCAAGATATCTAACTTGTTTTATTCTATGTTCTATATATTCTTCTTGCATTGCTTCTCTAAATCCAATTGCTATTGCCTGCATATCACGGCCAGCCATACCACCATAGGATGGCATACCTTCATAAACAACTACTATTTCCTTAGCCTTTCCAAATAATTCATCATCATTAATTGCTAAGAATCCACCGATGTTTACAATACCATCTTTTTTACCTGACATAGTAGCACCATCAGAATAACTGAACATTTCATGTACTATAGCTTTAATTGAAACGTTTGCATATCCTTCTTCTCTTTCTTTGATAAAGTATGCATTTTCAACACATCTGGTAGCATCAAAGAATACCTTAATACCGTGTTTTGCTGTAACTTCTCTAACAGCTTTCATATTAGCGATAGAAACTGGTTGTCCACCTGCTAAGTTTACAGTAACAGCAAGACATATATATGCTATATTTTCTGCACCTTTTTCTTCGATAAGTCTTTCTAATTTATTAATATCAATATCTCCTTTGAAAGGAAGATCTATACTTGCATCATGAGCTTCATCTCTAATTATATCTACGAAAACACCGCCATTTTTTTCTTGGTGATATCTAGTAGTTGTAAAATACATATTTCCAGCTACATATTGACCTGGTTTAATAGCTATAGTTGAAAGAATATTTTCTGCACCACGTCCTTGGTGAGTAGGAACAACATGTTTAAATCCAAATAATTCTTTTATAGTTGCTTCTAAGTATATCCAGTTCTTACTTCCAGCATAAGCTTCGTCACCTATCATCATTCCTGCCCACTGAGCATCACTCATAGCATTAGTTCCTGAGTCAGTAAGTAAGTCAATGTAAACATCCTCTGATTTTAAGTTGAATGTATTATATCCAGCTTCTCTCATAGCAATTTCACGTTGTTCTCTTGAAATCATTTTAACAGGCTCAACACTCTTAATCTTAAAAGGTTCTGCAGGATACTTGCTTAAATCCATATACATAATAAAACTCCCCCTTGAAATTTAATTTATATTTTATTTTTATATGGTGTTTTATACATGATGCATCATACATCATCAACCATCTTTATTATATTATGAAAAATATGGGATGTCAACAAATAAGTGGGAACTTTTTTGAAATTATTTTTATATTCATTAATTTCATAATTTTTAAATAAATATCCAAAAATAATGACTTATATGTATAAATGTGGTAGTATATGTATAATGGCCATTCATACTCCATCATCAACCAAATATAATTTATTGGAGGACAAATCTTGAAGAAAAGTTCTAATCAATTCTTATTAATATCATTTATAATAAGTTATACATGCTTTGGTTTGCTGATTTATTTCAAAGTCATATTTAATGACATATTCTCTAATCCCAGTTATTTATTTATTTTTATTCTTGGATGCTTAGGCCCACTTATTTCAGCATTTTTGGTACACATTTTAAACAGAGAAAATTTAGGTGGAGTAAAAGGATTTACAACTAAATTAAAAGCAATTAATACTCCAAAAAACATTATTTTAATACCAATATTTCTAGGATTACATTACGGTTTTGCTATACTTTTAAAAGGTGTATATAAGTATGGTAACTTTACGGATTTCTTTTTTTATCTACCCTTCTTAATATTAATATTGGGTTCTCAAGAAATTGGCTGGAGAGGGATAGTGCAGCCAGCAAACGAAGAGAAAAGCGGATTTTGGAAATCTTCTATTTCAACAGGACTGTTTTGGTCATTATGGTTCTTACCACTTATTTATATACCAAAGTTTATTGTGCTTCCACAGTTTTATGCACAATTCTCAGCATATTTAGTTGGGATAAGTATATTATTAACTACTCTTTATAAGGCAAGCGGCAGTATTATGTATTGTATGATATTATCCAGCTTAATTTTTTCCTTATTTCCAGTTATTATCTTAAATCAAAGTTTTGTGCTTGTGGTAATAGCATTAGTTGATGCAATAATTGCAAGTACATTTAGAACTAAGGTTTTACCCGAAAGATTAAAAATATAATTAATTGTAAATTTAGGTTTGTAATTAACTTAAAAAGAAGCAATAGTTTAAACTATTGCTTCTTTAACATTGTCTTAATACAACTCTATCTTATCAGGCCATGCTTCTTGTCTTGCTATTCTCCAAGTTTTATCAATGTATTGATGGGTATAAGCTTGTTCAACTAAATGATACTTATATGTACCCTTTTCTGTTAATTCATAGCCTTCCTCTGTCTTAGTTAGTAACCCCATGATTCTTCCAAGGGTCAGCTCAAGTTTAAATATTTGTTCTAAGTCTTTCTTAAAAAGCTTTTTAAAACTTTCATTGTCAATACTTAATGTATATGAATTCCAAAACAACCAATAAAGCGCCCGTGTTCTTTCGTTAAATTTCATTGTAAGAGCAGTGGGCATTTTTTTGCTATTAACCCGCTTAATATATTCTTCTACTGAAAAAGTATTAATTTTAAAGAAGTCCCTTAAAAGAGTTGTGGCACTTGGCCCAAAACCTATAAAATTATCTCTTGTTATGGATGAATACTTTGGAACATCTTTTTTACCAAAGGTCCATACAGCAGTTCTTTTACATTGAAGCTCCTCACTTACTTTTTCAAGATACTGAAGAAGTTTCTTTTTCTCCTTTTTTCCTAGAGGTTTACTTTTATTATTAGCATAGGAAAAATCAATAAATGGATAGGTTGAGACCTGAGTTGCCCCTGCCTCAAAGGCTGTCTTAAAGTCCCTTTTTAAGCTCTCTTCACATTGTCCTTCTATACCGAAGATAAGATCCACATCTATTGTTTTAAAGCCTATGGAAGCTGCCATCCTAACTTTTTCAGCGCCATTAATGTAATCCCTACCTAAAGTCTTTAAGGATTCTTCATCAAAGGATTGAATCCCTATACTTACCATGTCAAAACCAATATTTTTAAGCTTTAAAAGATCCTCCTCATTAATATCTCTTGGGTGAAGTTCTAAACCTATATTGCAATTTATATCAAAATTACTTCTTAAAGTTCTTAAAATATCAGCAAGCTCTTCAAGCATAAGGGCTGGGGATCCTCCACCGAAATACACACTGGTTATTTTGTTCTTTTTCTTATTTAAACTTCCTACAATATTTATCTCTTTTATCAAAGCATCCTTGTATGCTGCTGCTAAAGTCTTATCATACTTTATCTTATTATATGGGCAAAAGGCGCATATTGTAGTACAAAAGGGAATATGAACATATATGCCAAGCTCTGGAACATTCATATTAAGTTCATAGTTATTTTCGTTCGTAAAAACAAAAGGCTTAAAAGACTTGGTAAAAAGCAGCCTTAAAAAATTTGTAATCACTACGCCTCACTCCTATACGTATTTTAAGTAAGTTTTTATCATATCAAAAATCACTTTAATATTCCCCCTGCAAAGAAGAGAAAATTCAACAGCAAATAGGTACCCGCATTTTTCACAAAGGCCTTCAATTTCAACGCATCTGCCGCAGACAAATCTTTTTTTGTTTTCAGATACGATACATTGATAGCATGGTCTGTCCCACTTATTTTGCAGATAATAATCCAAAGCTGAATATAAATTAAATACAGGATAGTCACCTTTTATCATCGATTTAATTGAATTCACAGCTTGCAGTTGCTGCTCCCTTGTTAAAGACAAATGCTCTGTGCCTTCGTAAGGAGTATGAAAGTTAAAGGATATTGATTTTAAATTTTTTGTCTCTTTTACCAACTTACATAAAGCTTCAATATCTTTATAATTCATATTGTTCACAGCCATATATACGCAAATATTAGAAAAATCAGCTTTAGAAACATTACTTAAGATGGTGTCAAAGGTATCTCCTCTTATTAAATTATGATTTTCTTTCATTCCATCAAGGCTTAGAAATATTACATCGGCTTCAGGTATGTCCAAATCAATAGTGCCATTTGTCACAATATTAACTATTAAAAAGCCAATTTTCTTAGCTTCTTTAATAAGGTCTCGTATTGTCTTATTGCCATCCTTCCAAGTTAAAGTTTCACCACCACAGAAAAAAAGTATCCTTATGCCTTCATCATAAAGCTTGTTCATTTCCTCTACTATATCTTCATATGGATACATAATCTTATTTATATTATTAACCGCACAGTGCTTGCAGCTTAAATTACAATAATCTGTAAGTATTATAGTTCCCAAGATTGGTTTTCTCATTTTAAACAATATGGTTTTCATTCCAAAGACACTTAAACTTATAAAATCCTTTATTTTCAAAACATATCCCCCATTTAAATTAATAAACAACTATAGATTTAATTAATTCTTGGTAGTAATTATACACCTATAGTGTAATTTTACACTCCCATATATAATTAGTCAATTAAAAAATTGTAAAATAAATCCAAGGTGAGATTATTCATAAAAATTCTAATTCGGAACCAACATACAATACATAAAATAAAAAACACCAGAAACTTGTCCGATGTTTTCTAATAATTATAACCTTAATATCCCTTTTAATATACTATACATTCCAATCAAAGATATTATAACACCAATAACCTTATTTATCATATAAAATGTTTCAATTTTAAAATTTCTCTTAGAGTTATTAACAAATTTAGAAGTTATAATCCAAAAGAGCAACGATCCAGTAAATATAGAAATCACAAGAATTAAGTTATGTAACAGCTCTCCATTTTCTAATTTCATTTTAGTAAATATGCTTAGAAAAATTAAAAAAGTCATTGGATTTGATAACCCAAGCAGAAAATTTGAAAGTGCTGGGTGCATTATTTCTTTTCTTTCCTCTTCTTCTATGTCTTTATTCACTGCGGCATTAATAAAGATATTTATTCCAACAATTAAAAAGAGTGTACCTGTTATTTGGTTAATTAGGTACTTATGTTTAATTATAAAACCATCCACAAAACTAATACCAAATATTGCAGCTGAAGAATAAACCAAATCAGATACAGCTGCACCTACGCCTGAAAAAAATCCAATTTTCCACCCTCGATTTATAGTCCTTTGTAAAGCTATAATTCCAAGAGGTCCTATTGGAAATACAACAATAATTCCAATAATGATTCCTACTATAATAATCATCATATTTAAAATTCTCCCAATTAATTATATTAAATTAATTATATTTACGTAGTTCTAGTTGTACAGTGATTTAAAATAATCACATTATAATATATGCTTATATTAAAAGTGGTAAGAACATTTTTGATAACCCTAAAAAAATAAAAAAACCAAAAACATCTGTTGCTGTTGTTAAAAATATAGCTGAAGCTAGCGCTGGATCTATATCAAATACCTTTAGCAGTAAGGGTATTAAAAAACCAAAAAATCCTGCTATCATTAGATTTCCAATCATGGCGGCAAAAATAATTAATCCAAGATAAGGGTTATTATACTTCATATAAAGTATAATACCTGTTAAAAGCCCCGTAGCTGCACCATTTATTACCCCTAGAGTAACTTCTTTAAATACCAACTTCCAATTCTTTTTAAGGCTAAGTTCTCCAAGGGTAATACCTCTAATCGCAACAGATAAGGTTTGAGTACCTGCATTTCCTCCCATGCCAGCAACAATAGGCATAGCAGCAGCTAAAGCTACTACCTGGGCTATAACGTCTTCAAACAGACCTACTGTAAAGGACGCTAAGAAAGCGGTTCCCAAGTTTATAAATAGCCAAGGCAGCCTCTTTGTAATAGAAGTTTTAAGTGTACTATTTGCTCTCTCTTCCTTACTTACACCACCTAGCCTTAACATATCTTCTGTTTGCTCTTCAACAATAACATCAATTATATCATCTACTGTAATAATTCCTAAAAGACAGTTATTATTATTAATAACTGGGATAGCCTTCAAATCATATTTGGAAACAAGCAAAGATACCTTTTCTTGGTCAACTTCGGGGGTAACATAAATTACATTATCCTCCATAATATCAATTAATCTTTTGTCTTCAGATGCCAGTAATATATCTCGTAAGTCTGCTGTCCCAATCAACTTTTTGTTTTTATCTAGCACAAATATAATTTCAATTACTTCTGTTTCAGGGCCAATTTCTCTAATTTTTTTCAAGGCTTCCTCTATGGTTAAATCGCTTTTTAGTGCAATATATTCAGTTGTCATAATACCACCAGCACTATCTTCGTCATATCCTAGCAGTTCTTGGAGCTGTTTAGTATCATTTTTCTTCATCATTTTCAGCAAATCTTTTCTAGTTTTAATGGGAAGGTTCCCTAAAATATCTGCAATATCATCATTGGACATATAAGAAAATAAATCTATTATATCTTGAAAATCAAATAGTTTAATAATTCTAACTTGTAATTGATGACTGGATTGTTCTATAATTTCAGCCATAAGCTCATTATGTATTAATTCGTAAAATCTTAATAAACTTTCATCGCTAAAATCTTCTAAAACCAGTGCAATATCTATGGGATACATATGATCAATAATTTCATATATTTTATTCTTATCATTTTGTAGTAAACTACTTATCAATTCACTTTGCTTTTCTTGAAACATATTTCTTCACCTCGTGGAGTTTTAGTTGTATTTAATTGTTCATATTGAATTTGAATTTCTTAAAATATGATCTCCTGGTGAAGAGATATTAGTACAAATAATTACGTTAAGTAAGAAGATATAGAAGATAAACTCTACATAACTAAATGCATTATTAATCTCTCCATCCATACTACTATCGCCATCTTCCATTCTTCCCACCTCCTAAAACAAAAAACCTCCATCACAACTTGAATATGATGAAGGTATTATCTACAATACTTTCTCGTTCAAGTTTTAGCTCTACTAGGCAGTGAAGTTGCATTAGATTAAACCTTCTTTGTTCGGCAAAATCTGTTGACCAGTGCAGAATGTTTCCATTCTTTTACGGCAGCAACCCATATCCTTATAGTAGCCTCACCTACCGAGGATTATTTAATTTTAATAAAAGTATATTCTTTTTATATATCAATGTCAACGTTTTAAAAATTATAATCAGATTGGATTTTGTTACAAAATCCATTTCTTATAATAAACAATATTATTTCGTATTGTAAACGAATTACATGAAGGAATATTTGACTAAAATTGCAATTTTTCAGAAAATTACCTCTTTGTCAACGTATAATAAAAGTGCTAAAATATAGAAAACAACCAGTTAAAGAGCTTGATTCTATTGAGTTTTTAGTATCGCGAGTACAAAATTACCATATAAAAAATAACTGTAAACAAAACGCCTACCCCTGAATATATATGAAATATAGAGACTAAATTCATTCAATATTCTAATTGAAATAATACGCCAACACCTTGGCTATAAGGAGGTTTTGAGATGATGAATGATATGGTAAAATCCAATTGCAATTATTACCCTCAAGATGTATCTATGGGAAATCTCTACAAGGATGTCTTTCCTTATTTTAAAATTCCGAAGGTAAATTTCAATAACTCACAAGTGCCTATGGATTTACCAGAAGACATATGGATTACGGATACTACCTTTAGAGACGGGCAGCAATCAATGCCTCCATATACTGCAGAGCAGATGGTTAGAATCTTTGATTATCTTCACAACCTGGATAATAACTCAGGAATAATTAAGCAGACGGAATTCTTTTTATATACAGAAAAAGATAGAAAGGCTGCACAGGCTTGCATTGAAAGAGGATATGAATTTCCAGAGGTTACATCCTGGATAAGAGCCGATAAAGATGATATTAAATTAGTAAAGGAAATGGACATTAAAGAAACCGGAATCCTTATGTCCTGCTCTGATTATCATATATTTAAGAAATTAAATAAAACAAGAGAAGAAACTATGGATATGTACCTATCTGTAGTCATAGAGGCACTAAATCATGGCATTCGTCCTAGATGCCATTTAGAGGATATAACTATGGCTGATTTTTATGGATTTGTGCTGCCACTAGTGGATAAATTAATGGGATTTTCAAAGGAAACTGATATTCCTATAAAGATAAGAGTTTGCGATACCTTAGGACTTGGTGTTTCATATAATAAAGCTTCACTTCCAAGAAGCGTACAGGGACTTATTCACGGTCTTAGATATTATTGTAATGTTCCATCAGAAATGATAGAATGGCACGGCCATAATGATTTCTATGCAGCTGTAAGTAACGCAACCACAGCTTGGCTTTATGGAGCATCTTCTATAAACACTTCACTTTTAGGAATAGGCGAAAGAACTGGAATTTCTCCATTAGAAGCTATGCTGATTGAATACGCAGGGCTGAAGGGCACAACAAAAAATATGAATATGGAAGTTATAACAGAACTTATTGAATACTTTCAAAGAGAAATTGACTATCATGTACCTGACAAAACTCCTTTTGTAGGAAGCCATTTTAATATAACAAGAGAGGATATTAACTCAAAATTATACCCTGACTATGAGCTGCCTGCAATTTAAAATTTAGGGTATAAATAAAAGAAGCAATGGATTATTCTATTGCTTCTTTTATCTCTACTCTCCAAGATAATGTTTTGCAATAACAGAATTGCCTTTTCTCTCTACAAAAACTAAAAAACCCCTTAAATAGAAAACTATTTAAGAGGTAAAATATCTATTAATTAAATAACAGTGATATTTTCTGCTTGAGGTCCTTTAGCGCCTTTAACAACGTCATAAGAAACCTTTTGGCCTTCTTCAAGTGATTTGAAACCATCTGAATTTATTTGTGAAAAGTGTGCAAAAACATCTGTTCCGTCTTCTCCTGTAATAAATCCAAATCCTTTTTCTGCGTTAAACCATTTTACTGTACCATTCATATAATGTGTACCTCCGAAATTTTATTATTCTTAAACTAGTTGTAATAATTAACTAACAAAATTTCGATATCAACATACTATATTTGTAGTACTAATTGAAATATATGATAATACATTATTTACTATTAATTTAAGTTACAGTTAATAATAACACATATTACTACATAAAGCAAACTTTTTTTATATAAATTATTTTTTTTATTAATTAAACTATAATAATTTTTAAAACAAGCCTCTTTTTAGCGCTATATCTTCTTTATACTTATATCATCCCAATCAGTACCAAATTCTAGTTCTCCATAAAGAGATACTGTAATGTTTTTTGTGCCAGGAGGAATACAAAATACAAATCTTAGTCTTGTCCATTCTTTGCCCTTACTTACTGATTTTCTTATTATTTTCAATTTACTAGGGCTATCATAATCGTTTATTTGTACCATCCCAACTGCATCTTTACCGCCATAGGACCTGAACCATCCTTCAAATACAAATTGCTCTCCTGAAACTCCTAATTTATCTAAGTTTACAATTTTTTGAGTTACTGCTGAATGGGTAACACTTCTGCCTATACGTAGAAAGTTTCTTCCCGTCCTGCCTTTACCTGTTTCAATAGTCTTTCCAGTCCAGTTTCTTATTCCCTTCCATGCTCCTGAATTAGCTGTTGTTAAACCTTCAAAACTGTCATCAACATTTAATTTAAGTCTGCTGCTGCTATTAGGGTCTGCAAAGTAAATTCCAGAAGGAGTTAGAACCTCCAGAGATCCCTTATCCCACTGCATTTTTATATAATTTAATATAGTCTCAAACTCTTTAAAAGTTAAATTACCAGGCTTGCCCAAATTACCTGCATGGCACATTATCTCAATGCCTGATTTATTTTTAATGGCTATATTTATTTCTTCCATTAAAGATGAAAGAGTTTCTCTGCCATCTGAGGCAGTTACATGACCTGATCCATGATAAATGATTGCTGGTAAAGCTCTCCGAGGATTATATATATAAGCTTCTGTTAAAGCATATGTATTCATCAGCAATCTTCCAGTAGTACTGTTATAATGACTGGGCCTAGTCAATCCATTGTAAGGTAAATTCCTTGTACTAGGTTTAACACCAGGAAGTGCCCACCCCACAACTTTTATCCCTTGCATTTCTATTTCTTTTTTTGAAGTAACTATTTGACTGTAAAGTCCTGAATATCCACTTTTACTATAATCCTTATGATCTGTTCCATGGCTCCATATTTCAACGCCATTTCTATTCCACTCCCTAATGTCATCCCAAGTTGTGCCTATGCCCCAGCTTTGCGCAGTATCAAATCTTGATATCAACGCCATGCTGCAGGGAAGACCCCGAGCCACTAGCATTGGATATATTTTTTCCCTAAATACATTTTGATAATCATCAAATCTTAGTGCAACTACCCCTCGTCCAGATGTACCCATTACTCCACCCTTTGCCAAACGTTCTTTTTCCATTAAAAGTGGTGGCCTATTATCCTTAATATCAGGCAATTGAAATCTAGGCTCAATAGGCTTTATCAAGCTATAACTTACTGCTGGTATAGCAGCCATATTTACATCTTTCTTCGTTATTGTAATTTTTATAACTTCCCCAATAATAAAAGAAATGATTACAAAACTTAATACACCCATAATACCAGGAGATTTTTTCAAATTTAATACCTCCTTTACTCTCTAGTACAAATAAGGATTATTATATCAAAAATTAGGAAAATTGTTAATATTTTATTTACGTCTGCTGCCGGGCTGAAGGTTTTATATCTCATAAAAAATATGACTGTGGCAGAAAGAATAAAAACCTCACTATATTGTATTAGAATTTTTAAATTCTAATACAATATAGTGAGGTATAATTTCTTAATGAGACAGCCCCATCTTTAAATATATTTTGTTTCAAACTTGCCACTTGTCATGTGGGTGGCACCATTCCATTATTAGGAAACTCTTACTGGTTCTATCTTGAAATTTGATTTAGCCAATATTTCTGGCCAAGCTTCAACCATTTTATATAGTTTATCCTTCTTATCCTCTGTTAAACTGTTCCATGAAACAAGGTCACAATCTATCTTTTTCTTGCTATCCTTAGAGTTCCCATACTTCCATCCGCACTCTTTTTTATATCTATACCAGTACATATGCTCACTCTTAGCTAAAATTTCTAATTCTCTAGGTGTAAATTTTTTAAATTCCGGTTTATCTTTAACTGAAACAATATCGTAATTAATTTTAATTAAAGCACTTGGAATATTTCTAGCCTGTTCACGATTAGAGTTTTTAAGATCCTCACTAAGCTCCTGCCAAGGCTTTATAGACTCCTCATCCATGTCCTCATTATTTGCATTAAGCATTCTATATTTTTCATGAATTGCCCTTGCAATACTTTCAACCTTTTCACCATAAAAGGCATCATGCATTAAATGACGTAAGAATTGTTCTTCATCCACATGAAGCTTTAGCTGTTCTTTAGAAGGCAAGCAGGATTGCTCCCATTTTGTAGAGTTTGTGAGCATACTCATATCTAATATGGCTTCCATAGATCTTGATTCATGTTTATATCTTGGAATTTTAAGCATTGCTCTTAGTACTCCATTATCAATTTGTGCCTCTCCATTATCATTTATAAGATAGGGCACTTTGCGTTCTAATAATGAACGTAGCAGTATTGCTCTTCTAATTATAAATAGTTGATCCAATTTTTCATCTGTTTGATTTGGTCCCATAATGTTTACGTACCCTCGTAAACGACTTACAAAATCCGGACCTTTAGCACTTCTAAACTTTAATAAGAACTGCCTTTGTTCTTCTTTATCTTCTATATCTTCTCCAAAAAACTCACTGAAAGTACTGCTGGTTCCGCCTGCAAATGCAAAGATAGCTTTTCCAATAGGGTGAATAGAATCCCCTTCCCTAAATACACCATCCTGCATAGGAGCTAGGAAATATTTCAGCCATCCAAGATTTCCCTCAAAAGCAGAATCAAATTCATCAAAAATCACCAGTGGGATTTTCCCTTCCAGTACAATGTCTCTTACTTTATGAAAAGCATTAACTAAATCCACTGTGGATCTAAACTGTGATAAATTAAAATCTATCTTTTTAATTAAGTTTGATGCAATACTGTTAGCCACTTCAACTATACCAAAGGACTTTCCTGATCCAGGTGTACCAAATACAGCTATTGAAAGAGGACGTACAGTATTTTTATTTGAAATATACTCCAGCATAAGATTTTTTATACTCTTATAACTCTCAATTTCTGTTTTATCTACAGTTGTTAAGTTTCCAAACTTCGCTATTGGTATAGACTTAAGTGCATTTTTAACTCCATTCTTAACAATATCATATGCTATCTCTGCTAAGCTGGTGGAGCTTTTATCCTTTAAAATGTACCAGCTAGAATTAGGATAAACAGGCACTATTACATCCTGCACATGATCTCTATGTATAAGATCTTCTTCCCTTTCAATAAATATTTCTGGGCTTGGGAATACATATTCTTCAACATTTTCCCCAAATCCTTCAAGAAAGTATTTATGAGTAGAAACAATTCCTTTGCGAATCCCCATGTTTATTGATTCTGATATTTCTTCATTTTCTTGATTTCCTAAAACAATAGTGCTGGCAAGACCCGCAACAAAGCAAGAGGTAAGCCCATACATTTTACCCTGTGATTCCTTAACAAAACCGCCTTCAAATTCATATGGAAGAAAATACAGTTTAACTTCACGTACATCTTCATTTTTATAATAAATGGCCCCTTCAAGGCCAAAAGGAACTATAATATGACGGCAGGTTGCTAGGAATGCCAAACTAGGATTATTGTTAATCTGCCACACAAAATCCTGAGCTGTTTTTTCCCAGGACAACCCTTTGCTTATATTAACTCCTTTAGAACGCAAATCATCAGCATTTACAATTACTATTACATTTTTATTATTAAGTCCCTGGATATGCTGCCAAAGCTCACTAGAATCAATAACGTTGCTCATCTTATATAAGATTATTGGTGATGCTTCAGGTGATTTCAAAGCCAATGGCCAAAATCTTTCATTAGAGTTAAAGCCATTATTTTCATCATCTATTATGACTATATCTGCATTAGGATCATCATTTTCAATAGGAAGCAGCTTGGTAGACCTGTCTTTTGGGCCTGTAAATCCCATCAAACGGCTTATCCTGTAAACTTTTTTATCATTGGTTTTATCACCATATACAGGAAAAAGATCTAACTCTGCAGTGGAACGAAGGATTTCTCCTGATAAAGTTAACTCCATATTTTCTGTATCAGGTGACATCACAGAAGCCCCTGTTGATAAAGCTGTAAGCTTTGATAAAAGCAGTGCTTCTCCTGAACTAAAAACGCTGTGCATATTTAAATGCGTTTGCCAATTTAAACCTACATTTATGCTGGGATATGTTAGCCATTGTAACTGATTTACACATATATCGCCTGATACTACAATTTTTATATTTTTATCATCCATATTTAAGCTCCTATAACATTTAAATTTCTATTTAATATTATACTAAATTAGTTAGAAATAAAAAGCAATTTAACCATATTTTTTGTTGAAAAACTGTAATTACTCCATTAGTTTTTTAACTTCCTCTTCTGTCAGGGATCTATACTGACCTTTATTTAGTGATTCATCTAAAGTTAATTCTCCAATAGAAATTCTCTTTAAATACACCACATAACATCCTACTGCTTTTAACATACGCTTCACTTGATGTTTACGTCCCTCTGAAATAGTAAGATATCCTGATACCATAGGCTGATTATAATGTGTTGAATCTATATTATCCAAATTATCAATAGGCATTTCATGGCTAAACTCTTTATACATTCCACATTTATCTACTTCTATTTTTGCAGGTTTCGTTAATATTTCACCTTTTCCAATATAAACGCCTTGCTCTAGCTTCTTTATATCTTCCTCTTCTAAATTACCAAGGGCCCAAAAGAAATAAGTTTTTTCAACATGCTTTTGCGGATGCATTAATTTATGCTCAAATTCACCATCATTGGTAAATAGCAATAAGCCTTCTGTATCTTTATCTAACCTTCCAACATGAAATACTCCATTCATGTGAGCATCATCAAAGTAATCAAATACAGTTTTATTAACTATATCTTTTCTTGCAGTAATGCAGCCAGTAGGTTTATTAAACATATAATATACTTTACCATTATAATGTACCACTTTGCCAAGATACTCAATAACATCAAAACTTTCGTTAATTTCCACAGCAGGCTCTGTTATCACTTCTCCATTTACCTTAATCATACCTTCTTTAACATAAGCTCTAACTTCTTTCCTCCTGCCAACGGATGATTCTGCTAAAAATTTATCTAATCTCATATTTTTCTGCTTCTCTTTCCTTGAAAAATTATTTATTAATCATCTAATCTTATTTTCACTTGTTTTATTATACACAAAAATACCCTATACAATAAAACTTTTTTAGTGTTTACGCTATAGGGTAGGTTTAAATACTTCTCTTTATTATTTTTTATTGTTTACTATTAGCATTACTTTTTTTCATTGCCATGTTTAAAATTTCCTGTGACCTTTGCCATAATTAATTGAGCTTCCTTTAAGTCTGCATTTTTTATTCGTGCCAAAAATTTATCGCTTTCCTTTCCTTTTAAGATTGTAATTTGTTTTCCATGCCAATATATAAAAACTTTATTGTCTTTTGAAATATTGTATGAAAAAGGTTCTTCATCAAGCTTATTGCGCTTATCCACTTCACTCAATTTTATATTTCTCCCTTCATTCCCCAACTTAATATTAATATATTAGTATTATATACATACTACACTATAACTGTATTCATTTTCCATTATTATATCATATTCATTATTTAGCCAAAATAAAAAGCACCAGAAACTTATCCGGTGTTTTTATACATTTCTTTCTCAAAACAACCTAAAGGCTTCATTTTCTTTATAAAGCAATTCTGTATTTATATATTCCATATTGTATAATCTAAGGTTATCATAACTGTATATTATCATGGAATTATCATATATATTGACCTTCAGGTTTAAATCCAAATTTTCATCCCTTAAATTTATTACATGTACCTTTGTTTCTAAAAACTTTTCCAGATAATCTTCTAGTTCTAAAATCCTATCAAAGCTTATAGCCTTTTCACTTAAAATGGCTATATCTATATCAGAATGCCCCTTAAAATTCTCCATTACTATACTTCCAGACAGCATTACGGTATTTAGTCCTAATTCTTTAAATTTATTTATACATTCATTTGACTTTAGTTTATCAAATATATCATCTTTGCTAGTACGCATAAAAACACCCCTTCATATAGTGAATGGCCTTAATAAAAGTTATTTTCTTTCATATTATGTACTATATGAAAGAAAATAACACAAATTACTTAGTGCCACCCACATGGCAAGTGGCAAGTTTAAATTTACAACTTGCCACTTGCCATGTGGGTGGCACCAATTCCCATTGTATATTAGCTTTAAAAATGTTATTATAATCTCACAACAAAAGAAGAAATACTTTAATAGAGAGTTTTCGTGCTAGATGGGGAGCTAGCGGTGCCCTGTAACCTGCAATCCGCTACAGCAGGATTGAATTCCCACTATAGGCTTTACTCTGTTGAGTCAGTATGATAAAAGTAGTGTTGAGAACTGGGTCCCATGCATCAGAAACTCATGAAATCCGTCAGGTCTGGAAGGAAGCAGCGGTAAGTGATTATTTCTGAGTGCCATGGATTAACCTAATTTGAGCTAACTAGATTGTACTATCAGTAGATTAATTGTCGATAGTGGGTGCACGATGTACATAAACTAGTATTTAGTAAATTTAAAGCCAATGCTTAATGTTTAAGCATTGGCTTTTAGATTTTCTACTTTTAAAGCATTCCTTATTAAATTATCCATGCTATTCACTTTATCACTAGCCTTAGTCATTTCCCTTCTCTCCTAGTTTCTCAGAAACATCACTTAGTGAAATTTCATTAAAGTAAAATTCATCTTTCATATATTCTTTCCAAGGTATATTCTTGCTTTGAAGTAAGATGATAAAGTCCAAAATATCCATTTCTGCTATTTCAGCTGCACTCTCCAGTGACACAGACCTATTGGAAAGTAATGTAACTGCTTTTTCAATACTCATTTATTACACACCCTTAATCAACTTAATTTTTTCACTAATGTATTTATTTTCCATTATTATATCATATTTATTATTTAGACAAAATAAAAAACACCTATAAATTAAATCTGGAAATTGTTTGATCTGCCCTGCTTTGCCAGGTAACTACTTTATCCCATAGACCTGAGATTATGAATAAAAATGCTTACTTGGTAAATAATAAAAAAAGTTACCTTCTATTACAAATTCGGTATAGAAAGGTGGTTTATATGAGCAAAGAATATAAAAATATTCAAATTTCCAATACGCTAAAAGAAAATGTGGATTTTATAAAATCTATTTTAGAAAACAATATATCTATCATATACAAAGAATTTGAGAGCAGGGCTAAAAACAGCCTCCTATTTTGCATTATATTTTCAGAAAACCAATGTGATATAGATAGAATATCTAGAAATATTTTGAATCCAATTATGTCTACAGAACTTGGGAATCATATACCCAATGATAATAGAATTGACTTAATATTAAATAAAGTAGTTTTAACTTATGATAATAATAGGTTAAAAGATATCGAAGCATGTATTGATAACATTTTAAACGGAAACACAATTTTATTTGTAGATGGATGCAGCGAAGCTATTTCAATAAATACAGAACAGAAAATACAAAGATCTATAACTGAACCAGAATCAAACAAAGTAACACGAGGTCCAAAAGAAGGCTTTACAGAAGCTATAGAAACAAATATAGCTTTAATCCAGCAAATAATTCATTCTCCTGAACTAAAGTTCAAGACTTTAACTTTGGGAGTGCAGACAAAAAGTAAGATCTGCATAGTTTACATGGATAATATCGCTTCTCACGATATACTTTGTGAATTAGAAAAAAGGCTAGACCTAATTGATGTAGATGCTATTATAGACTCTCATTATATTGAAGAATTCATTACTGATACACCATTGTCTGTATTCAACACAACTGGGTATACTGATAGGCCAGATGTTGCCTGCGGGAAACTGCTTGAAGGAAGAATTTTATTAATTTGCAATGGAAGCCCTGATGTAATTACGCTGCCCTTTATTTTTCTTGAAAACTTTCAATCCAATGAAGATTATTATAAAGGCTTTGCTGCAGCAAGTTTTTATAGAATTTTAAGGTTTATGGCATTTATTATTACTACATGTACTCCAGCTATATATCTAGCTATAACTACATATCATCAGGAGTTATTACCTACACCGCTTTTAGTAAGTATATTGGCCTCCAGGGATTCTGTCCCTTTCCCAACTATAGTGGAGCTGATATTTATGCTTTTTGTATTTGAGCTTATTATAGAAGCCAGTAGAAGACTCCCTTCAAATATAGGGCAGACAGTTAGTATTGTTGGGGCCCTAGTTCTTGGTGAAGCTGCAGTTTCCGCTAGATTTATCAGCGCACCTATAATAATAATAACTGCAATAACAGGTACTTCAAGTTTTTTAGTTCCATCTATAGAAGGACCAATTGTTTTTATAAGAATAATGAATCTTATTTTCGCTGCACTTCTTGGACTATATGGCTTTATATTTTCCATAATTATACTTGAAATATACCTATTTTCTCTACGGTCATTTGGAATTCCCTATACTCTAGGACTTTCAACCTTTAGAAAATATGACCTTCAGGATACTTTAATAAGATCTCCCTGGTGGTATATGAAATATAGACCAAGACTTATATCAGCGAAAAATTTTCTTCGTCAAAAAGTTAAAGGGAATAATTTTCCCAAAGGTGGTAACGATGAAAGGAATAAGTAAATGGGGTTTAGCTTTTATATTACTAATAAACTCTATATTACTCTCAGGCTGCTGGAGCTATAACGAAGTAAATGACAGGTTAATAGCAACTTCTGCAGGTATTGATTATATTGAAAAAAGTGAAAAATATAGAGTTACTATAAAGGCTATTAATGCAAAGCCAGGTGAGAGCGGAGTAAATATTATACCAGAAGTTATATCTGTAGAGGGAGATGGAGTATTTGATGCAATAAGAAAATCAGCTCCATTATTGGGAAAAAAAACTTTTTGGAGCCATATGCAAACTTTAATAATAAACGAAAATATAGCTTCTAAGGATATTCTAAACACAATTGACTTTTTTAATCGTGATCCAGAGGTAAGACAGGATTGTACGGTTTATATTACTTCAAGTAAAACCGCAGAGGAAATAATACGATTAGAAGCTAACCTCCAAGAAAAGATGAACTATAACTTAAGCGATGCAATAAAGACTCAAAGATTTGTAGGTTCATTTCCTGCACTTGATCTTCATGAATTTATAGTACGTTCAATGGAGGACACTGTTGAGCCTATTCTTCCAATTATAGATTTTCACTCGGATGGAGATTTAGCTCCAAACCTAGGAGGATCTGCTATATTTCTTAAAGACAAAATGATTGGCAAACTAAGTAGTAATGAGACACTGTTCACCTTACTAATAAGGGACGACATTATTAGTCCTTTACTATTGATTGCTATTAATAAAGAAGGCTTAGAAAAAGATATTCCAAAAATTACTCTTGAAATTTATAAATCAAAGTCCAAAATAACAGCAAATATAGATAATGAAGATATAAAAATTATTATAAATATTGAAATTGATGCAGGCATTGCAGAACTAGGTACTCCCCTTGATTTTTCAAAATTAGAATATACTGACGCAGTAAAGTCACTAGGTGAGGAAGAAATAAAAAGCCAAATTATCGGAACAGTTAAAAGGGTCCAAAGGAAGTATAAATCAGATATCTTTGGCTTTGGAAAGGCTGTACAAATAAGTGATCCTAGGCTATGGAAAATGATAAAAACTGAATGGCCCGATAAATTTAGCACACTGCCCGTATCGATAAACTTGAAATTAAATATTACAAATACCGGAAAAACTACGAAGTCATTAGGAGGAAGTGAATGATTTGAATATATTTCTAGTCATTTTATTATACGCATTTTTATTCATAATAGATGGCTACCCTATAGTGAAAGGCTATAAAAAATGTAGCCCTCTTTCTTATTTGATAATATTTTTTACAGCTTTTTCTTTGAGTATTTTAACATCTTTAAGGATAAAGGTGCCAAGTCCAGCAAAAGGTATAGAGAATATAATACTATTTATAATAGGAAAATAGGAGATTTTCTATGAGGGAAGTAATATCAAAAAAACAAACTATTGCTTTAATTGCAGCATTTATATTAGATGGCTCAATAATACTTCCTACTGCACCAGAAGCAGGTCGAGATTTATGGCTTTCTATAATAATAGCAATTTTTATTTCTTGTGGATTGTTTTGGCTTTATTCAGAAATACAGATGCTTTATGTAGGTAAAGACCTCTTTGATGTATGTAATTTAACCCTAGGCAAATTCATTGGTACCCTATTAAATATATTATACATTTGGTACTTTCTACATTTAGCCTCATTGACCTTAAGAGATTTCGGGGAATTTATGAGTGTTCTTACAATGCCTGAAACACCAAAGTTTGTTATAATGCTTGTACCATGCTTTATTTCCGCATATGCAGTAAAAAAAGGCATTGAGGTAATAGGACGATTCTCATTATTTTCAAGCATATTTACATTTACTATAATAATTATTCTTGGTATATTATTAACACCTGAAATAGATATCAAAAATATGCTTCCCATAATGGGCGATGGTGTACCTAGAGTAATAGTAGGCGCTTGGTCAGCTGTAACGTTCCCTTTTGGTGAATGTGTTATATTTCTTTGTATAACAAATAACATCAATGATTCTAAGCTTGTTAAAAAATCATATTTTACAGGGCTTGCTATAGGAGGGTTATTTTTATTATTTGCTAGTTTATGCGAAATATTAACATTAGGTGAGGAAATGTATGGTTCATTATACTTTCCAGCTTATAGAGCGCTAAGCAGAATACGTATTGGAGATTTTATTCAAAGACTTGAAATAATCGGAGGCCTAGTACTAAATGTATTTGGGCTCATTAAAATAAGTATATGCATATATGCCAGTTCCATAGGAATCAGCAAGATATTAAAAGTGCAGGATTATACAGCAATAGTAATTCCAGTAGTCTTGGTAATGTTTAATCTTTCAAATATACTTTATGAAAACATAATGGAACTAGTATCTTGGACTTCACAGATTTATAAATATTATGCACTTCCTTTTCAGCTGTTTTTTCCTATTATAATTCTTATTGTATCAAAGATAAAAAACACCAAAGATACTAATGTGCCTCTATAGCCAAGGCACTTCTTGCCACGTGCCACCCACGTGGCAAGTGGCAAGTTATTATTACATTACCTTTTCTAAGAATTCTTTAGCACGAGCAGATTTTGGCTTTGAGAAGAAAACTTGAGGAGTATTATCTTCGATTATCTGTCCTCCATCTAAAAAACAAATACGATCTGCTACTTCACGAGCAAAGCCCATTTCATGAGTTACTAGCACCATAGTAATACCAGTACCTGCAAGGCCCTTAATTACATTGAGCACTTCCTTTACCATCTCTGGATCAAGGGCGCTTGTAGGTTCATCAAATAAAATTACCTCAGGATCCATAGCAAGGGCACGAGCTATTGCAACACGCTGTTTTTGTCCTCCAGAAAGTGTTGCTGGATATACCTCTGCCTTTTCTGAAAGACCCACCTGTGAAAGCAGACTTAGTGCTTTATCTTCAGCTTCACTTTTGCTCATCTTCTTCACCTTTGTAGGAGCATAAATCATATTTTCCATAACAGTCATATGAGGGAACAAGTTAAAATGCTGAAATACCATCCCAACCTTTTGTCTTATTGCCATTATATCTGTACCTTTGTCAGTAATATCAACCTCATCAATAAAAATCTTACCTGAAGTTGGAGTCTCCAGTAAATTCATACATCTAAGCAATGTTGACTTCCCACTGCCAGAGGGACCAATTATAGCTACAATTTCACCTTTTTTAATTTCCATTGAAATATTATTGAGTACTGTAAGTTTGCCAAAAGTTTTTGACACATTCTCAACGTTTATCACTTCTATTAACCCGCCTTTCAATCCATTTTCCTATCATAGATAACACCATTACCAAAACGTAATAATACACAGAAATAACTGCATACGGTTCGAAGGCACGATAAGTATCGGATACAATCATTTGTCCAGCTCGCAGTAATTCCACAACCCCAATGGTGGAAATTAATGTAGTATTTTTCATAAGTCCAATAAACTCATTAATTAAACTTGGCATAACACTTTTAATAGCCTGTGGAAATATAATATCCCTGATAGTTTTTCCATAAGGCACTCCAAGGGCCATCGCCGCTTCCCTCTGTCCTATATCTACCGCCTGAATACCTCCACGTAAGCTCTCAGAAATGTACGCTGCTGAATTAAATGCAAAAGTTATGCATCCTAGTTCAAAATTTGAAAGAGCTTTTAGTGCAGGAAATAATTGCGGAAGTCCGAAATATACCATAAACACCTGTACTAATAGAGGTACTCCTCTAAAAACAGATGTGTAAAATGCCCCAAATGCTCTCAGCACTTTAAATCTTGATAATTTCATAAGCGATAATGGAATAGAAATCAGTATGCCTAATAATAAAGATACAGCTGTTACATTAATGGTTGTAATGGTTGCCCTATATAAATATGGCAAATATTTCATCATAAAACTAAAATCAAGTTGCATATAAATTCTCCTTTATAAAATTAGATACAAGCCATAAAAATTACCTTCCCATCAGTAATCCTTACAGCTTGTACTATCTCTTTTTCTAGTTAAATTATTTTAAAGTACTAATCTACGTAATCTTCCCCTAGCCATTTTGTAATTATTTGCTTCAATGTACCATCTTCTTTTAATTTTTTAATTTCCTTGTTAAAAACAGGTACAAGTTCGCTTCCTTTTGGGAAACCAATATTAAATGTATCTAAGGATCCTAACTCTACTTCCTTTGAATCTATAACGAAAAATGATAGCCCCTCATTTTCTGATGATATTTTTTTAGCCCCTGTTCCGCCAGTAATTGCTGCATCTACACGCCCCATAGCTAATTCCTGAGTAACTGCAGCTTGACCGTCAAATGTTACTAATTGCGCCCCTTTAATTTTCTTAATGATATCCTCGTAGTTAGTACCTGTACTACATGCAACTTTTTTACCGTTCAAGTCTGCTACTGAGTCTATACTTGACCCCTTCTTTATTAATACCCCAACTTTACCTGTAGCATACTTGTCTGAAAAGTCTATGCTCTTAGCACGTTCTTCAGTATAACTCATTCCAGAGATTACGAAGTCCGCTTGCTTTGCTTGAAGAGAACCAATTAAACTAGAAAAAGGCATATTCATTATTTCATATGTGAAACCAAGGTCTTGTGACATTTTGTTTAAAATGTCTATGTCCAACCCTTCATATACTTCTTTCCCCTTTGAATCTACTGTTACTGTTTCAAAGTACTTATAGTTAGCACTCATAGCTACCTTCAAGTGTTTTCCTGATAATGCTTTTCCACTATTTTCAGCAGCCGCTGGAGCTGAATCAGCTTTTTTTCCACATCCAGCTAGTGTAACAGTACATAATGTTAATGCAAGAATAAACTTTATCACTTTTTTCATTGCTTTTCCCCCTAATATTTACTACTTAATTTGACGATAGAATAATTATACTACCACTTGCATAATAATGCAATATGTTTTATGTATATTTATAAGCTTATATGCAAAAATAAACTTGCCACGTGGGTGGCACGTGGCAAGTGGTAAATTTCTATGTAATTTTAAGTATTTTAATTGTATAATCACCTTCTGGTGAACTTACTACGCAGGTACTGCCGACTTTCTTTTTATATATGGCAGCTCCTAGTGGAGATTCCACTCCAATACGCCACTCTGCTGGATTGCTTTTTAATGTAGTAGTTAAAGTTATTTCCTGCTGCTCTTCATCTTCTACAAATTCTATTAGTATTTTATCTCCAATATTACATTCATCAATGCGGACTTCATCCGCCACTTTTGATGTTCTAATCATCCTTCTTAGGTACCCTAGTCTTCGGTTATTTTCATAATATCGCTGCTTAGCTGCTATATACTCAGCATTTTCTGATCTGTCACCGTGTGCTGCTGCCACCATCTTTTCACGAGCTATTTCTGCTCTTAGCGTTGTATTTCTATAATCATACTCCTTTTGCAAGGCTTCTAAATCTTCCTTTGTTAAGATATTATGCATATTACTCACCCTTCAATTAATATAATTACCTATTTTTGTAATATAATTATACGTTATTAACCTATTTCTGTAAATAATATTATGGAATAATATAGGCAATTTATCTTTCCTAATTTATAGATTTATTTTATAAAAACGCTTCCGAGCGTATCTTTATGTGAAATTTTAAACATAAGCTCAAATAATATAGGAAATGCAATTTATTTCACATATACGACATATTATTATATTTTTAAACTTTTCTATTTATGATAAGATAACTTTCGTCACATACTGGGATGTCGCCAAGCGGTAAGGCACGGCACTTTGACTGCCGCATTCGTAGGTTCGAATCCTGCTATCCCAGCCACGGTTCACTAGCTCAGTTGGTAGAGCACATGACTTTTAATCATGTTGTCCGGGGTTCGATTCCCCGGTGAGCCACCAAATAAATTTAATATGCAGGTGTGGCGGAATTGGCAGACGCACTAGACTTAGGATCTAGCGCCTACGGCTTGCAGGTTCAACTCCTGTCACCTGCACCATAAAAAAGATAGATACTTATTTTAAATAAGTATCTATCTTTTTTATTTTTACCTCACACTGAACCTAGAGGATTTAAGACTTATAAAAACGTGTCCGTGTGTATCTTTATGCAAAATGTCGAATATATTGTCGAATAGTAAAGGTATTATGACTTATTTTTTGCATACCCCTCATTATCAACTTTATAACCTTTTTATTTATGATAACATATCTTTTGTCGCAAACAATAGTTCTTATGGAAACATAGTACATGCAGTTTAGTTTGCAAAGTTTAAAATATGCGTCTTTAGCTCAGCTGGATAGAGCAACGCCCTTCTAAGGCGTGGGCCAGGAGTTCGAATCTCTTAAGACGCACCAAATATGCGCCATTAGCTCAGTTGGTAGAGCACCTGACTCTTAATCAGGGTGTCCTGGGTTCGAATCCCTGATGGCGCACCATTAACAAATTTTATATCGGGGTGTAGCGCAGATGGGAGCGCGCGTGGTTTGGGACCATGAGGTCGCAGGTTCAATCCCTGTCACCCCGACCACAAAACCTGCGGGTGTAACTCAATGGTAGAGTGCTAGCCTTCCAAGCTAGTTACGAGGGTTCGATTCCCTTCACCCGCTCCATAAATAATGAAAACACAAAGGATAAAATTCCTTTGTGTTTTTTATTGTCTTCTTTATACTAAATGATTTGTATCAATTAGCTTAATAATAATTCTTTCTCCCTTATGACTACTTACAATTTCCCGTATAGCATTTCTAGCTCTTATACTGGCCTGCTTCATATTTATAGATTATCTTGCCACTTGCCATGTGGGTGGCACTAATATTAGTCATTATCCTCATCATTTAACATAGACTCAATTTTCTTTTGCTTTTTCTTGTTTACTATATAAAGAGTTTCAAATGCTATAAATGTAATAATAGATGACGACAAAAAGGTTACGGCTGCAACTAATAGAGTATTTATAATATCCCTCTTAAACCACTCTCCTAATTTCATATAATTAAGGGTAGTATTAATAATTGCAACAACAAGTCCAGTAACAAGGCTATTTAGCACAACAAGCTTTTGGCTGTATTTCGAAGATTCAAACAGGTCATTTCCGACCATTATATTACGAACTATGATATATACGGAAATAGCAATAAATAAAATTACCTCAACTGCATATTGTGAAAATGGTGCATTAAACATATATTGTTGAATTAACACCGATAAAAGCAATCCATAAAAAAGTATTTGAAATGCATCGCTTCCTATTTTCCTTTTCTGTATTAAAATTCTTTCATCTTGAATTTTTTCTCTTCTCATCAAATTTCCTCCCAAAATAAATCATTTAATGTTTTACCAAGTGCTTTACATATTGCAATGCAGAGGTTAAGTGTCGGATTATAATTTCCTGATTCAATTAAGCCAATAGTTTGTCTTGTTACCCCCACAATTATTGCTAAATCTTCTTGTTTCATATCGCATTCCAAACGAGCAATTTTCATTCTTTTATTTTTCATATTTTCCCTCCTTATATTACATATTGTAATCCAAACATTACCCAATGTCAACTATATATTGCATATTAATAAAAAACATAAGTAGACTTAATTTAAAGCCCACTTATGTTTTTGTGCTATTTTTAAGTTTTGTACCTCTTATGGGAAACCATGGCCTATTTAAGGCTCTCTTCTAACCTATAATTTTCTTGAAACCAAAGATTAAAGTTGCTTTCTATAGCTCTAATATCATCGCATTGAACAAAATCACTTATTTTATCCTTTATGTTTTCTAATATTTATTCAAAATCATCTGGATTAATTCTGCTCATATAAAACAAGCTCCTTTCTTGCAAGAATAATTGAGACTATAATCCTAATCTAGTTCCTTTACAACCTCTTCAGAAGAATAAACCTGTTTTTGCTCATAATTCATAATAGCTTCAAACATTTTACCAGCTGTTTCTTCAGATATATCCTTATCAAAGAATAGCAAGGCTTTATCTCCATATGAGCTGCTCACTGCATCCTTTGCAAAAACTTTGCCTTCATGATCCGATAATATTTCTGTGATTTCTCTTCCCAAATATGCAAACTCATCGCCCTTGTTCCAAGAAACAAATCCTATAAGGCTTTTAGCCTCGGAAGAATCAAATCCATTTTCTATAAGAACATCATGCCAGGTATTGCATAACAAATCATCTTTAGTCATTGTATAGCCTCCTCATTATCTTTTCCTATAGTTTTTACTTATTTCTATAATTATATTATAGGCCATGAAAGATTCCTCCATAGATTGGCTTATACCTATACTTTTATTTATTTTCATTCCTTCATTCTTAAAATATTAGCATTGATTTTATTTGCTGTAATATTTATACTAAAAATATTGAAATATCATTGGGAGGGTCTTTATGGAAAAATCTAAGGTATATTTTACAGACTTAAGAACTAGACCAGGTTTAAATTTATTAGACAAGCTTGAAAGATTGGTAAAAAAAGCTGGTATAGAAGGTATTGATTTTAAAGATAAATTTGTGGCAATAAAAATTCACTTTGGCGAACCAGGAAATCTAGCTTATATAAGACCAAATTATGCTGCAAAGCTTGTAAAGTTAATAACTGAATTAGGCGGCATGCCATTTTTAACAGATTCTAACACTTTATATACTGGTAGAAGATCTAATGCAATCGACCATTTAACTGCAGCTTTTGAAAATGGTTTTAATCCATTAACTGTAGGCTGTAACATAATTATTGCAGACGGTCTTAAAGGAACAGAATATAGAGAAATTGAGGTTAATGGTAAACACTGCAAAACTGCAAAAATAGGCTCTGCTATAGCTGATGCTGACATTGTAATTTCTATGAACCATTTTAAAGGTCATGAAATGACTGGATTTGGCGGTGCTTTAAAAAACCTAGGCATGGGTTCTGGATCAAGAGGTGGAAAACTAGAGATGCATTCAGCCTCTCAACCTAAAATAAAGGATAAAAACTGCAAATCTTGCTCACAATGCATAAAAAGCTGTTCTCAAAATGCTATAGAACTAGGTGAAAATAAGATAGCTGCTATAAATTATAGTAAATGTATTGGCTGTGGCCAGTGTGTTGCAGTATGCCAATTTAATGCAGCACAGGTTATCTGGAATGAGTCAGCAGACACTGCTAATGAAAAGATAGCTGAATATGCTTATGCTGTTATGAAGGATAAGGAAACTTTCCATATTAATTTTATAATGAATGTTTCCCCTGACTGCGATTGTTTTAATGCAAATGATTTACCTATTGTCCCTGATATAGGTATAGCTGCATCATTCGATCCTGTAGCTCTTGATAAAGCAAGTGTTGATTTAGTAAATAGTGCTCCAATTATTACTGGATCTATACTTTCAGATAAGCACTATCATGAAGGTCACGATAAATTCAGCCATGTTCACTCAAATACAAATTGGGAAACTGGATTAAAACATGGTGAAGAATTAGGAATAGGTACTTTAGACTATGAATTAGTAACCATATAACAATAAATAATCCACGGAATCAAATCCAGTGGATTATTTATTATTACAGTCTATTAGGATATATCCTGATTTGAATTTACACAATATAATAAGCATAGATGTCTATCACAATTGTGATAACTATCTATGCTTATTATATTGTGTAAGACTATCTAATGTTTTCCATCTATTTTACATGCAATAGCTTCATCATCAATGTCTTTAGACATTATATCTGCATACAATTCCTTATGTCCTTTAAGCCAAGTGTTTGCATATGAACACGTAGCCGTAGTTTTAAGACCTTTTTCTCTTAAATATTCAGCAACAACCTCCAGCATCTTTCCTGCTACGCCCTGTCCTCTTAAAACTGAATTAACATAGGAATGATCAATATCTACCTCTCCATTTTCTTTAAAAACAAAGGTCGTCTCTGCCATCAATTCACCTTTTTCGTCTATGCTGTATATACGTCCATCTTCATATTTCCAATCCATATTTTCTCCTCCTTTAGATAAAAGTTGTTATTTTATATATTTTTCTAACTTCATCTCGCCTATATATTTATTGACATTGGCCTTTTCTTTTAAATACCCTATATAGGTATTATTATAGCATATGCTAACTTAATTTCAATATAAACTTAATATATGATTCTCTTAATCCTAATATGAGCATAAAATAAACCGGAGACTTTTAATCTCTATAACTTTCTATCCTTTCCGGCCCTCCTATTACTTCCCTCTTTACCACTAATACTCCATCCTTCATCACCTTTATACTCCACTTTATAAGAGCTATTTCTCCATTTTCTATTTCAATAGCACTTATAGAATACGGCATAACACAGCAGCCGTCATTAAAGTAAGGAGTCTTTGATGGACTAGGAAACTTACTTCCGTGGGTATGTCCAGTAATTATAGGCTGATTATTTTCTTTTACCCACTCTTCGATTTTTCTATCTACTTTATCTCTTTTAGTATTACTTTTTGCAGGGCTGGTGTTATTCCTAAAACCAAAGTTGGCCTCTAAAAATCCCCATATATACCTAACAACATATTTAGTAATAAAACTTAAATTATAGTTTATACAGTCTAATTGATTTCCATGGGTAACAAAAAAGTCCAAGTTTTTATTATCCTTATTATCACTTTTATATCTAAGTATTAGCCCCTCATATATATCTAAGTTATTGTAAAGCTTACAGAGACAGCTTTCCCCTCCATTTCCGTCCCTTCTCTTACATAGTTTCTTACTAAAGCTAGCTCTTTTTTTCACCTCATCATGATTACCATAAATCATATAAAGTCTATTATGTTCTTTAAATTTTAAAAGTAAATGGAAAATATCTTTATATATCTCATATATATCTTGTATTTTTCTAACTTCCCAAAGTTCATCTCCATCACCTATTTCTATATAGGAAAATCCATTGTCATAATAATAATTTAAAGCTGTAATGTATATATTAGAGTTTGGAAGAAAGTTGTCTTTAAAGCTCCCATCTCCCCTATGGCAATCGCTTATTAACACTATCTTTGACTTATCATTAATTTCAATAATAGGCGATTTTTTCATTACCTTATTTAAAATATCATTTTTAAATATGATATACCAACTCCGAAAATTATTGATATATCATTATATGCGGGGAGAAAAAAAGTGCCACCCACATGGCAAGTGGCAAGTTAATTCAACTTGCCACTTGCCATGTGGGTGGCACCATAAGATTAAATGCTTCTCCTATTCATAAAATCTGACAAGGATAATTTACTAAGAACTTCATATCCCATTCCCTGTCCCAGTGGCTTAATAATAACTGTTCCCATGTTTGGAATTTCACCTAATCCAATTTCTCTTGGAAAACTGTGAGCAATAATAACCCTATTACTTCCTTCAGGGGGCTTAATTTCTAATCTTGATTGAAGAGAATGTACTATTTGCTTTTGCTCTTCTGCTGGCAAATTTCTACTTAAATTATAAATTTCAACCCAAAATGGATCTATTTGAACAGCTGCTCTTCCGAAAGCTAATCGTGCAGTTTCTATGGTTCTACAAAATGGACTAGTTACAATTGGATAACTAATAGGAATTCCTAAGTTACGAAGAATTTGTCCATAATAAACTGCCTGTCTTCTACCTATATCAGAAAGATTTCTTTGGGTAAAACAGTCTCTAAAATTCAAATTAGGCTGATCCACTCCTACCGTTGCTTCTCCATGTCTAGCATATAGTATATATCCACCCTTTCTAAGTAAATCAAATAATGATTTGTTCAACTTGACTTCTCCCTTGCAAATTTCTTACTATTTTTCCCAGGTGCCTGGCCCCTTACACATATCTTATGCTTGTATTTCCTAAGTGCTCACTGCTTTATTGAATATAAATAAATTTCTTCACCTAATTTGGGAGATTTGCATTTTACTATGGACCACAGTAGACATTCTTTGGTTGCTAAATAAACTCTTTAATTAATTTTAGAAAAATATTATACTTAAATAGTAATAATATTTTAATTGATATATTATAGATAAAAATTACTAGATTGTGGGGTTTATACATGAGAAAAAAAGATTTACTTGAGTTAAAAAAACGTCTTAAAAAGGATCATTGTACCTTCACTAAGATGTGTGGCTGCTATGTTAATGGGGAAAAAAATATTATTTTAAAATTTAGAGAAACCTTTCTAAATTTAAATGAAGATGAATACTTTAAGTACTTAGAAATTGCTAAAAAGGTACTGTCTGGAACCATTGGGAATAATATTTTAGAGCTTAACTTCCCAGTTAATGAAGACCTTATAAATGAAAAACAAATTTCTCTTATGCAGCTTAAAACCAGTCAATTAAAAAATGATGCTATACTGGATGATTTTTATCAATCCATAATAGATAATTATGATTATACTGGCAATTTTTTAATACTTCTTTTTCATGACGCATATGACGTTATTACTAAAACTAAGGATAATTCAAAGATAGATGAATCTGAAGAAGTATATGAATATGTTTTATGTGCCATATGTCCTGTTTTACTTTCAGATCCTGGTCTTAGATACTTTGAAGAAGAAAATAGAATACAAGCACGTATTAGAGACTGGGTGGTTGGTGCCCCAGCTAATGGTTTTGTGTTTCCTGCCTTTATTGAGCGCAGTGCAGACGTTAACTCAATTATGTATTACACAAAAAATCCAAAGGATATACATCCTGAATTGATGGAAAATGCTTTAGGTTGTTATTCAAAACAAACTGTTGCTATACAAAAGGATACATTTCAATCAATTATTAAAGATTCCTTTAGCGCTGATGAAGAGAAGGCTAATAAAGTTTTTATGGACATACAAGACAACTTAAACACTATGATAGATGAACACAATTCCATATATGATGATACAGATGCTGAACCTATAGCCTTAACAAAAAATGATGTACAGACCCTTTTAATAGAAAGCGGGGTTCCCGAGGAACTTACTACTAGGATTGAAAAGTCCTATGTTGAATGCTTTGGGGATGACCTTCCTTTAGCAGAAAATTTAATTGATGCAAAGGTACTTAAGGCAAATGAGCAGAGAAAAAAGGAAGAAAACCTTAAAAAACAAGTAGAAGTACTTCAAGCTAGACTGGAGCAAATTAAACAAGAAGCCGCTGTAGACAATGAAACTCCCCTATCTACAGAAGTTAATGATGTTGAAGCTAATGATGATAATGGAGCTTTGGAAGAAACTTTAGGAGAAGTTTCAGAAACTTCTTCAGAAGAAAACTTAGAGGGTGCTTTAGAAGCTGATTTAGAAGGAACTCTCGATACAAATTCATCAGATAGCAAAGTTACTCCTGACTATGATGTTATACTTCAAGTAAAGCCTGAAAAAATACCTGAAATAAAATCTCAAATAATTGATGGCCAAAGATGCATAGTTATTCCTATTAATGAAAATGAACAAACTACAGTTAATGGCTTGGATGACCTAATTTAGTTCCTAGAATTAGGTCTCCCCCTATTCCAATGAAAATTTTAAGCCAATGCTTATGAGATTAAGCATTGGCTCTTTACTATTTACTTTCTATTTCTTTTATCATTCTCTCAGCAGAAGAAACAAATTGAGAGCTTGGATAGTTTTTTATTACCTTCTTAAAGTACACTAGTGCATTAGCATTATCATTAAGTTCTTTATAACTGTCCCCTAATTGATAAGTAAGCCAAGGCATAAGACTTGCGTCTGGCTTAATCTTATAAGACATCTGTAGCTTTGGCAAAGCCTTCTCATAATTTCCTTGTTTATATAATTTATTGCCTTCATTATATATGTCCCATATTTCCTTCGTAGTTAACTTAGATCCATCAACATCTTTACTAGTCTGATCTTGTCCAGATTTTGTGTCATCCGATTCTTGTTTGATATCTTTATCATTTTCCTCTTTAGTATCCTTATCATCTTTATTGGATTCAGTATTTTCATTATCTAAAGTTTTATTATCCTCATTTGATTCGGTATTTTCTTTATCCAACTTTTCATTATTCTCATTTGATTCATTATCTGATTTATCTAAGTCATTATTTCCCTCTGAAATTTGCTCTGTACTTTTCTTTGAAAGATCTATTGTGCTATTGTCAGCCTGGCTCTTTTTAGGACCATCACCAAGAATTAATCCAATCCCGTAGCCTATGATAAAAATAGCTACCAGCACAAAAAGGGTTGAAATTATTAAGATGTTCTTTGTTTTTGCATTTTTCTTTTTAGTCACTTAATTACCTCCCTGGAATTCTTAATACAACTGATAATTTTATAATAATATTATGGATTTAATATGAATGTGTACAAGATTTATACTGATTAATTATATATTCTTTTTAATAAAAAATCATAACCTTGCTAATAACATTAATTAAATAGTTATATCTGAAATAAATTGGTTTAAATTACCATAGATATATCTCTTGTATAGTAACTCTATATATGTTATTATATGTTTGTAGCAAATAATAAATATTTGTTAATAACTATACTTTCTGAAATACTCGTTAAGCTCTTATTTTGAACCTACATTTAAAATTCGGGAGTTCAATATTTAGATGCGGAAATGTACCTTCTTGTGAGTCCCTATGCGGCATTGAAGGCGATTGAAACATCTGTGAGGACACCCACCTATCGAAGGATAGGTGTCAAAATTAGAGTACCGGTATTTTGGATATATAATTAGAAAATTTAAGCCAATGCTTGGTTAAGCATTGGCTTTTTGATATGGCACAAATAAAATATTACATATAAAAAAACAGAACAAATTACTTTGCTCTGTTTGCAGACTTTCTTTTTTATTAAAGCATATTTATCTCCCTAAAAGATTCTTTTAGCTTAGGATATAATTCATTATATAACTTATAATATTTATTATATCTCTCAACATTTTCAGCAATTGGTTCTAGTGAATCTGTAACGGTTATAAGCTTTTCACAAGCTTCATCTACACTTTTGAACAAACCACAACCTACAGCAGCTAATATTGCTGCTCCATAAGCTGGGCCTTCCTTAGAATTTATAACTTGCACCTTTACTCCAAATATGTCAGCTAAAATTTGTCTCCATAAGTTGCTCCTTGCTCCACCGCCAGTAACCCTTACAGCTTCTACAGAAACTTTTAAGCTTTTTAATATTTCTAGAGAATCCCTAAGTCCAAAGCATACTCCTTCAAGTATTGATCTTGTCATATCTCCTCTAGTGCTGCTAATATTTAATCCAAAGAAAGTTCCCTTTGCATTAGGATCACTATAAGGAGTTCTTTCACCCATAAGATATGGCAAAAATATAATTCCATTGCTTCCTATAGGAGAGCTTTCTGCTTCTTTTAATAATCTTTCAAAAACGTCTCCTTCAATATCTTTATTAATATTTTCAATCCACCATTTTAAACATGAAGCTGCTGAAAGCATAACCCCCATTTGATGCCATTTTCCATTAGCGTGGCAGAAGGAATGTAATCTATTATCCTTATCTACTTCGTAATTATCACTACTTACAAAAACTACTCCAGAAGTTCCTAATGATACGGATAATACTCCTGCTTTAACAGTTCCTGTACCCACAGCTCCAGCGGCATTATCTCCACCACCACCAACAACTACAGTTTCACATGAAAGTCCTGTATAACCCGCTGCTTCCTTAGTCACTTTTCCTGTTATTTCCCAAGATTCATATACCTTAGGAAGAACTTTTTCATCTATTTCAAGTATTTCAAGCATTTCACTTGACCATTTTCTGCTCTTAACGTCTAACATAAGCATACCTGAAGCATCTGATACATCTGTAGCAAATTCTCCTGTTAACTTATATCTTATATAGTCTTTTGGTAAAAGTATATGAGCAATCTTATTAAACACTTCTTCCTCATTTTTTCTAACCCATAAAAGTTTTGGTGCAGTAAAGCCTGTTAAAGCTTTATTTCCTGTATAAAGTGACAACTTATCCTGTCCAATGTGGCTATTTAAATAGTCACATTCATCTTGAGTTCTCTGGTCACACCAAAGTATAGCAGGTCTTAAAACATTACCTTCTTTATCTAAAAGAACAAGACCATGCATCTGTCCACTAAATCCTATTCCATTTATACTTTCTCCATCCATATTGGGGTTTTTTACAATTTCTTTTATCCCATCTTTTGTAGCATTCCACCAATCTTCTGGATTTTGCTCTGCCCAGCCAGTCTTAGGATAACTAACATCATAATCCCTTGAAATTGATGCAGTTACCTTACCTAACTCATTCATAACTACTATTTTTACTGAGGAAGTGCCTAAATCTATACCCAAAAAGTTCATATTAAATCCCTCTCTATCTATAATGAATTTATCAATTTTTTACTAATCATTAATAGAAATACTCCACTTATTTCTATAGCTTTCCTTTGGCTTTAAGGATATTAAATTAGGTTGTTTAGAAATATCTTCTATAATATCCTGCCTGGAAGGTAGTGATGTCCATGGTTCAATGCAAATATATGGTATTTCTATCTTAGGCCAGTGCCATAGTCCTAGATAATCCATATCTGGATAAGACACCGTAATACTTTTTCTTCCATTATGGGATTTTAATGTAACTTCTCTACTCACATCTCTTAAAATTATAGCATCATCATCAAAAAGATTATGCTTTAAATCAATGTATTTTCCATCACGCATCATATAAGGTGTATCTTCTCCTTCTACAAAACAGGTATCAGACATACCAACACGATATGGAGTTTTACATTCTTTAAATTCTAAATAGTAATCTTCAAACTTTAATCCGTCTTCAGCTGGAACATTAAATCCCGGATGCCCGCCTAAACCAAAATACATAGTTTTATTATCATTATTTATTACTTCATAGGTAATTTCCAGTGTATTTTCTACTAATTTCTCATGAATCTTGTAAGTAAATAAAAATGGATACTGCTTCATGGTTTCTTCATTATGATGCAGCACAAAGGATATACTGTCAGATGTGCGATTTTCCACTTCAAATTCTAAGGAATATGCAAACCCATGAATATCCATATAATAAGTATTACCTTCAAATATATATTGACCTTTTGTAAGCCTTGCTACATAGGGAAAAATATTAAGCGCTTTATAGTTCCATGTATTTATATCGCCCTGCCATAAATACTCAGTGCCGTCTTTTCCTAAAACAGACTGTAATTCTCCTCCTAATGAAGAAGTAGTCACTGTTAAATTATTGTTTCTAATTGTATAATTCATATTTTTATACCTCGCACTTTAAACTACTTTTAATCTTTGATGGAGATATAGCGTTATGATTAATCATAACGCTATATCTTCATTAAGCTATAATATATTTTCTATTATTATTCAATTACTGGTATACGAGAAATACGTGGGTCTGTGAAAATATCATATTCATCATAGCTCTTTGTACTAAATTCTGATACAACTGCACCTTCAGGACCTGCTTGGAACCAATGCTTTGTATTTGGCACAAGTGTAAACTGATCTCCAGGATGAAGTACAATTTCTCTTCTTACCGTATAATACTCTTCATCACCCCTTGGCGGCTTAGCAGATATGCTTTCAGTTGATTCTCCATCTATATATAGATAAACTAAACCATATCTACAGCGGAAGGTTTCTTCCTTTCCCATATAACCGTTATCTAAAGGTACATGTGTATGTTCAGGGCAAGTCTGATTTGGTAGTAAAACCATTTCCTTAGCACAGCATAACTCTGTATTTACATAAGTAACTATTTGAAGTCCTGTTCTATATATATCATTTAATCCAAAGTCAGCTACTTCTAAATTTTCTTTTTCTCTATCTGTTAATATAATATGTGCTTTTTCATATATTTCTAAGGATTTTTCCTTAATTTCATTATAAAGTTCCTTTTTCATTGTATTTTCCCCCTTTGTAGAAAATCAAGGTTATCGCTCTGCGATAACCTTAAAACTTATATTAGTTCATTATTTTACAGTTTCTTTAGTGATAACTGAAACACCAGTGTCAACACTTTTCTCTTTTATTTCTTCTCCATTTATTCCCTTAACAGCTGCTTTAAGACCTTCATAACCCATTACATCTGGATTTTGAGCCATTGTAGCAATAAGAGAACCATCTTTTATTAATGAAAGAATAGCATCTGATTTATCAAATCCAATACCAACAACTTTTCCTGCCGCACCTGCACCTTTGATTGCGTTACCAACACCAACTGTACTTCCTTCGTTTGTTCCAAATATTCCTACAGCACCTTGTGTAATATAGTTATCAGCAATATCTTGTGACTTAGCTGCGTCTCCTTCACCATATTGAGTTTCTAATAATTGGAATTTTGTACCTGCAAAAGCTTTACGGAAGCCAGCTTCACGCTTAATAGCTGTTTCTGCAGAAGAGTTAAAGTTAATTATACCAATTTTACCTTCTTTTTTACCAGCAGCTTCTAAAGCTTTTAACATTTCTTCTCCAGCCTTTTGACCAGCTAACTCATTGTTTGTAGCAAATGTAGCTAATGCTTCATTTTTTGCTGGTGAATCTACATAAACTACTTTAATTCCGGCACCAATAGCTTCCTGTAATGCAGCAGAAATAGCATCTGGGCCATTTGCAGCTATCATTATAGCATTTGCACCATCAGCAACAGCATTGTTAACACGTTCTATTTGCTGAGCATCATCTTTTTTATCTGGAGCCATCCACTTATATTCAATATTTCCAAGTTCCTGAGCTGCCTTTTGAGCACCTTTATCCACTGATACCCAGTGTTGATCCGTACTATCCATAGTAATTAATATAACCTTTTTAGCTTTCCCTGAAGCAGCACCTGATCCAGAAGTAGACTCTGCTTTCTTTCCACATCCAACAGCTAATGTAGCTACCATACCTACAGCTAATAAACTTGCCAAAAATCTTTTCTTCATAGTTAATATCTCCCCTTATCCTTAATAATTAAAATTTTATATTAAAGCATAAGCTTTAATTTTTTCTTCTAATTTTTCCTGTTCTAATGATAACATCTAATAAAACTGATACTATAACAATTGTTCCAATTACAATATTACGCATAGCTACAGGTGCACCTGCAAATTGAAGACCATTTTGTAAAACTCCCCAAATTGAAGCACCAACTACTGTACCAATTAGCAGACCCTGTCCACCAAGAGTTGAGACTCCACCTATAACTGAAGCTGCAACTGCGTACATTTCATACATGTTACCTGCATCCATAGTACCCATACCAGCTGTTGCAGTTGTCATTAATCCAACTACACAAGCACATATTGCACTTACAATATAAGCATTCATTACAGTTTTAACAACGTTAACTCCAGATAACTTAGCTGCTTCAAGGCTGCTACCAACTGCATAAATGTAGCGTCCTGTACGAGTTTTACTTAATAAGAAGTTAAATAATAAGAATAATATTAGTGCAATCCAAATAGCATTATAAAGTCCAAAGGTCTTGCCATAGTAAAATAGGTCTCTAAAACCTTTTGCAGCCTCACCAATGGCATCAGTATTGTAGTTGTTATTAACAATTTGAGCAACACCTCTAGCCACTGTCATAGTACCTAATGTAGCAATAAATGGTGGCAGCTTACACTTTGAAACTAAAGCTCCATTAGTGATTCCCACACCAATACAAACAGCTAATGTAATCAACGCAGCAACCCATGGGTTCATACCCTTTGTCATTAAAGTTGCAGATATCATACCACTCATACCTACAACGGAACCAATTGATAAATCAATGTTACCTGTTATAAGCACATAGGATTGTCCAATACCAATAATTAAAATTGGAGCAATCTGTCTAAGTAAGTTTCCAATATTTCTTGAAGAATAAAAGGATGGACTTAAAATACTGAATACAACACACAATACAATTAACCCTGCAGTAACAGTAAGTACTTGTCCCATACCTCTGATTGCTAATAATCTTTTCAATATACTTTGTTTTTCTCTATTTCCAATTTTAGCTTCCATCTTCTACCTCCTTAATCTATTATTTATATTATCTAAACATTAATTGTTTTTTCAGCATTTTGGTTAATTTGTTTATCAATTTTTTTATCAAATTTTGTTGCATATTTTAATATAATGTCTTGAGTAGCTTCTTCAGTTCTCAATTCTCCAGTGATTTTACCATCACACATAACCACGATTCTATCACTGATTCCCATAACCTCTGGCATTTCAGAGGAAACAAAAAGGATTCCTATACCTTTCTTCTTTAATTCATTCATAAGATTATAAATTTCAACCTTTGCTGCTACATCAATTCCCCTTGTTGGTTCATCGAATATAACCACACGAGAATTTCTTGCTAGCCATTTACCAATTACCACCTTCTGCTGATTTCCACCAGAAAGTGTTCCAGCATCTACTGCAGAATTTGCAAGCTTAATTTTCAAATCCTTAACAGCCCTATCCACCATCTCTTTTTCCTTTTTCTTATTTACGACTCCCATACTATTGCAAATCAAATCAAGGTTTGGCAGAGCAATGTTATCACTAATGCTTAACTTAACACATAGTCCATCTTTTTTTCTATCTTCTGGCGCAAGCACTATACCAGCTTTGATGGCATCTATTGGACCATTAATATCAACTTTCTTACCATCTAATATAATTTCACCTGAGTCCTTTGGATCCACTCCAAAGATTGCCCTTGTAGTTTCCGTACGACCTGCTCCCATGAGCCCTACAATACCAACAATTTCTCCTTCATAAAGATCAAAATCAATATCACGAACTAATTTACCTGCATTTAAATTTCTCACTTCTAGTATCTTTTTGCCACGTTTACATTCAACACGTGGAAACTTTTCTTTAATTTCACGACCTACCATATGAGAAATAAGTTCAGGCATTGTAACATCTGCAAAATTCATAGAAGTTATATATTTACCATCTCTCATGATTGTAACACGATCAACTATATGTTCTAACTCTTCTAAACGATGGGATATATAAACAATACCACATCCCTCTGCTTTTAACATATTTATGATTACAAACAAATCATCAATTTCCTTTGAAGTTAGTGCAGATGTAGGTTCATCCATGAAAAGTATCTTTACATTTTTTGAAAGTGCTTTTGCAATTTCAACCATCTGCTGCTTCGAAACAGGTAAGTCTCCAACAACTGTATTTGGATCAATATCAATATTTAATTTATCTAAAATTGCCTTTGCCTCTCTATTCATTTCCTTGTTAGAAAGGACTCTGGAATGTACTTTTTCACGACCTAAAAAAATGTTTTCTGCTACTGTAAGATGAGAACACATATTTAATTCCTGATGAATGATAGCTATTCCTAATTCTTGTGCCTTTTTAGGTGTTAAATCTCCTTGAGGTTTTCCAAAAATTTTAACTTCTCCACTATCTCTTGTATATACGCCGCTTAGTATTTTCATAAGAGTTGACTTTCCTGCACCATTTTCTCCTAGCAGGGCTAGTACCTCTCCAGCTTTCAGATTAAAGGATACATCATCTAGTGCCTTTACCCCAGGGAAACTCTTATTTACATGATTAACTTCAACTATGTAATCCTGCATAAATTTCACCTACCCTTTATGTTTATCGTTTACATATATAGTATAGCATTGATAATTTCTTTTAATAAGGGGAGTGATTTTAGATTTATGGGGTCATTTTTTTGTTCTTTTATCTTATTTTAAGAAAAAGCCCAAATAAATGACCCCATTTATTAGTTTTATCGAAGAAAGTTTATATAATCATAGTCTTTAAAAAGATGAAACTCACTATTATCATATTCACTCCTAAACTTTCCTTCCTCAATAACAATTAATCTATCCGATACAATTAAAGAGTCTGCTATATTAACAGCTAAAATAATCACAGTAATTCCTTTTTTCTTCAATTCATTAATAAGATTAATTATGTGGCGTCTTAAATACATATCTGCGCCTGAAAAAGGCTGTATACAAAAGACAATCTTAGGATTATATAAGTGAATTCTATAATAAATTAGGTTATATAAGGAGTAGGGTTTTAGTTTATCCATGCTTACCTCATAAATGTCTTTCCCAACTAGAGGTTCATACTCACGAATAATGCTTTTTTTGATTCTTTTATTTAAAGAAATGTACTTTTTTTTCCCATCTAATAAAAAACATAGATTATCAATATAACTCATCTCATCAAAAACCATAGTTTCCACGGGAAATTCATTAATAAATGCCACACTATTTTTTAGGGGCTGAGCAGCTCTATCTTTCGTATAAAGCACATCATCTACAAAAATATTGCCCTCTTCCTGTGTTATTTCTCCGCTCATTAATTTAACAATATCGGTAAGCACTGTATTATTTTTATCCAATATCACAGTGCATTCCCTCTTCTTTATATTAAGTGTCATATTTCTCAAATTATTAGTTTTGATATTTTCAAAGGATAAGATTCCCCTTTTATCTTTCTTATTTGTTTTAACTTTTTCAATGCTGGGTAGTTTAATGATATAGGGAATGATTTTTTCGTTAGTAAACTCTTTATTATCTAATACCTTTAATATTTTCCCATCTCTCATTAGCGCTATTCTATTGCAAATTTTAAATGCTTCCTCATGGTGATTACAAATATATAAAAATGAAAAACCCTTTTCACAATAATATTTTAGAAGCTTATGAAATTTAGCTAAATCTGCTACACTAATATAACTGCTAATATCTCTAATAACAATGAACTTGCATCCTGTTACAATAGCTCTTAAAAGTTCTACTATGCACTTTTCATAGGGACTAAGACTAGCAACCAATTCTTTCCCCGAGATATCAATACCTATTTCCTTTGTAAATAGCTGCAGCTGAGCATTTAGCACAGAAGGATTAATGAAGTATTTTTTAAACCCTCTACGAAGTACAAAGATATTATCTGCCACTGTTAAATCTTCTATTAGTCTGCTTCTTTGTTCAATAATAGCTACTTTGTTTATAGTCATAAGGCTGTGTTCATAGTTATTTACCAAAGTCTCATTAAAATAAACACGCCCATAATGAATAGGAACATTTTGACTAATTAGCTCAATCAAAGCCTCTTTTCCATGGATATTTAAGCACACAAGTCCCATGATTTCTCCCTGAAATATATGCAAATTAAAATTATCTAGTAAAGTTACATCATCTTCTATATATCTAACTCTTTCAAATCTCAAAATCTCACTTTTCATTTAATGTTCCTCTACATCCTTATCTATTAATGGAAGTGTAATCTCCACATCTGTACCTACATTCAAAGTACTGTAAATATAAATTCCAAACTCTTCACCAAACAAAAGCCTAATTCTGTTATTTACATTTACTATAGCAATGCCACCCTTTTTCTTACCATCTGATTTAATATACTCTAAGGAAGAACTATTAAGCTTATTATTAATTTCTGTTAAGCTTTCCTCTGTCATGCCAATCCCATCATCTGAAATTATAATAATTAGACGATTGGGAGTAGTTTCCATTTTTATGCGCAAGTGCCCTTTACCAATCTTCCTTTCAATTCCATGGTAAATAGCATTTTCCACAATAGGTTGAAGCGTTAACTTTGGCAGTCTATATCTCAATATTTCTTCTTCTCCCTCACTATCATACTCAACACTAAAATTTACTCGATCTCCAAAACGATATTGTTGAATAATATAATAGTTATATATATTGCTCAATTCATCTTCTAAAGTTACTAGATTTTCCACATTAGAAATGGTATAACGAAAAAATGTAGCAAGAGCCTCTGTCATTTTTGCTACATTCTCCAATCCTGCATTTAGAGTTTCTCCCCTAATGCCCTCTAAAGTATTATATAAAAAATGAGGATTGATCTGGTTTTGCAAAGCAAGGTATTGAGCTTGCTTTTTTGTTGCATTGATCAATTCCTTAGTATTTATAATTTCTTTAAATTTTTTAACTACTTCCTCAATCTCAGGACTTAAATATATGCTTTGATCAAATATACCTTGAATTGTATATCCAGTGGCAAATAACTGAAGTATCCTCATATGCTTCTTATATGGATTATAAATGTATTTATAACAGGCATATAAAATAAGTCCCAGCATTAAATATAACGTTATAATAAACAAATACTTGCCTCTATTGATAGAAAAAACAGTAATTATACCAAGCAACAAAAAAACAAATGCCATGAGTATGAAAAAAGCATAAATAATTCGATAGGAAATATATTTGCTTCTTTTATTAATCATATTATAATCTCCCTATATTACTTATGAATACAACTTACGATATTCATTAGGTTTAAGTCCAGTATTTTTCTTAAAAGTTTTAGTAAAATGCTTTAAATCATTGTATCCTACTTCCTGGCAAATCACAGCAATACTTAAGTTAGATTCTCTTAGAAGTTCCTTTGCTTTGTTCATACGCACCTCAGAAAGATATTCCAAGAAATTAACTCCGCTTTCCTTTTTAAATAAAGAACTAAAGTAGGATGCATTAAATCCAACAATACTCGCAATTTCCTCAAGACATATAGGACTCATATAATTTTCTTGAATGTATTTTTTAGCAGTACGAATTGGTTTCGTATCTGACTGTTTTTTATTATAAATAATCTCATCAAGAGATTTTTCAATTATCATAGTCAGGTATTGAAACAACTGGTTCATTGAGCCGCAGCGAGTAGAATGAATATAAAACTTCTCATAAAATTCTTCATCATTTTGCAATTCTACTTGATTGTTTCTAAGATTAACTAAATACATCTCACATATATGTTTTGCCAAAGAAAAAATTTCATGTCCAGACATATCTTTTTTTACTTCTATTTTTTCTTTTATACTTTTTATAGAAGATAATACGGAATCTTTATCAAATATTTCTAATGCTATTGCCATGGTTTTATTTAATTCCGCTAGCAATTCATTTTTTCTTTCAGATGTATCATTTACAGCTACATCTTGAATAATCTTACCCGTTCCCTCAATAATGCGCTGCCCTACTGCAAATCTAGCTACTCTAAATGTTTCCTTTAACTGCTTTATATCCTTTACAATACTTCCTACTCCAATGGTAAATTGAAACTGTACAAATGCTATTCTTAATACCATTAATTCGTCTAATACTTTTTTAATCTGATGTCGTATAACTTTTTTATTATTTTCATCATAATTTAAAATACAATATGCAACACTGTCATTAAAATAAATTTCCACATCAAAACATTCTTGTCTAAATAATAGGTTTAAGATATTTGTAACTTTTTCTTGCAGCAGTTTAAGACTATCATTGTAATGTTCTTCAAACCCACAATCAATTTTGACTGCAATGACTTGAAAATTTCCTCTTTTAAAATTAGAATGATAATCTTCATTAATTTTTTCTAACTCTAAATTTTCTGTTGTAATACCCTTTTGAAGTAAGTACTCTGTAAATATTTTAGAGCGAAGTTTGCTGATATCACTTTGAAGGAGCAACTTAAAATGTTCCTCATTGGTTAATCTATCCATTCTCTGCATATACTTCTCTCGTATATTAGTAAGTGTATTTAAAAGTTCATCTTTTTTAACAGGCTTTAGTATATAATCTCCTACACCATATCTAATAGCATTTTGAGCATACTCAAAATGGGAATATCCGCTTATTATAATAAAGTAAATACTTTCCTTTATATTTTTAGCTCGTCCAATCATTTCTAATCCATCATAACCCGGCATGCGGATATCTGTAACTACTATATCTGGTGAAAATTTTTCAATTAATTCCAATGCTTCAACGCCATTGTGAGCCATTGCTACAACTTCCATATCAAGTGATTTCCAATCAATTAAATTAAATATTAACTGACATACTTTTTCTTCATCATCTGCTATGATAACTTTTATCATATTTATATCCTTTCAAATCTTTTATTTTATATATCTATCATAATAAATAGTCTTTGAAATAACTTTATAAATCTAATTATATATTAGATTTATACATGAAAAGCTTATCAGGTTTTATTATATCAAACAATTTAACATACTTCTACAACACTCAAATATATATACTTAGAGAATTTAAGCCAATGCTTGGTTAAGCATTGGCCTTTTGATTTATAAAAAATCTTATCAATATGTTGTTCTTTAACACAATCTGTTACATTACTTGTTTTAAACCTTTATGCTCAATTCAAATATTTATATGTTTTTACTCTTTTTTCTCAGTTCACTCTAGATGACCCCCCCATTGGTGATTAAAGTCACGGTACAACCTTCTAGTAATTGCTATAATAAGTTAAAAAGCTTGCTTTAGTTTCAGGAAAATAAAGCAGTAATTTACTGAATGGAGTGATTTTCAATGAAAAAAACAAGAGTTAATTTTAATAAAATGTATTATGGCTTCCCTATTTTTCTTATAAGCTTTTACGATGAAAATGGTGTGCCTAATGTCACTACCCTATCCTCTTCTTACACATTAATGGACATGGTAACTCTAGGTTTTGGAAAAAAGGGCTATGCAATAAATCAAATTAAAAAGATGAAGGACTTTGTAATCAACATACCTGATAAAAAGATGATGCAGCAAATTGACTTTTGCGGATTTATTTCAGGCCATAAAACTAAAAAGTTTGATTTTGTAAATCTAACTCCAGTAAAGTCTGAACTCGTAAATGCACCAATAATTGAAGAATGCCCAGTATCTATTGAATGCAGCTTAACGGACATTATAGAAACCGATGATTTTCCTAATATCACAAATATTTTAGCAAAGATTAAAGGAAGAGTTGTCGCTTCTTCACTTTTAGATGAAGAAGGCAATTTAATTTGTGAAGAACTAAATCCAGTTTTATATGTTGGAGATGGAGCAAAACGCGCCTATAGATATACTGAAAAGGCAACTATGGATTCTCCTAAATCATTTTTATAATAGCAAAAAGGGGCTGTGGCATTAAGAAATTAAACCTCAATATATTATTTTAGAATTTAAAAATCTAATACAATATATTGTAGTTTTTATTCTTTGTGCGACAGCCCCGTTTCTAAGTTAGATTTAAACAATACATTCTGAGGTGCTTATCTTGCTCACCCCACTATATACAGATATGTATCTAACCTTGTATTTACTGCTTCAGCTACAATATCAAAACTATATATTTATAACATACTCATATCATTTCATGGTTAGACCCCTGGATCGCTTACTATTTACCAGTTAATCCCAGAGGCCTGACCCCGCCCATAAGTCCTATCAACGTATTTATATCCATATTCCAATTGATGCACATTTTAAATATATTGTATGCAATAATACTTAAGCTGCATATACAAAAGACAATATAAAAGGATCTTCTTAATAAACTATATAGATTATCTGGTTTACTTTGTAAAATATCTTTAAAGTAACATTGCATTAATAAATCCTTGAAAGCTTTATATGAATCCATAAATTTTTTTATATTAGATTTAAATGTAGAAACTATTATAACACAAATAGCAGATAAGATTGTTACAATTGCTTGTTCTTGAATAACTCGTGTTATTTCTTTAAAATTTATAAAATCATGACTGGTATCTGTTACGTTTGCTTCCTTAAATTCATTTTTTATATATTCTTCTGATACTCCATTATCTGAATCTATGAAGGTCAAAAATGTAGTTGGTTTATCACTTAAGAGAGTTATAGGAACATATATATTTTTATTTTCTTTATCTTCATCACTAATAACTCCTACTATTGTATAAGGCTCACTATCCCAAAAAACATTATTACCTACAATATCATAGCTGCCAAACAATTCAAAAGCCGCAAGCTCATTTAATACTACTGATTTATTTTTTTGTTTCTGTGCTAATTGTGTAAAAAAACTACCTTTAACAACGCTATATCCTGTAATATATGGATAGGTGTAATTAGTTCCTTTTAAAAACACACTATGGTTAGAATTAAGAGCTTTGATTTTTTCTTCTTTATTTATTTCATATGTAAGTAAGAAATTTTCCTCATTTAGCTGTTCAAGTTTATCAACATTAACTCCAGCAATAGTATTAGATTTTGGTACAGCTAAAAGGAGATTTTCAAACCCTTTATTCTTCATAAACAAAATCATAAATACTTGAAAACAAATTAGAATTATCAATATCAATAGCAAAGTAATTTTATATTTATTCTGCAAAAAAATCACCTACATTTTCCACTTTAACAGTTTCCTCATCCGAAAATGGCTTATCACTTAATAATACTATGGGTTCAAAGAAATCCATCCCCTTTGTGATTACTGTATTCTCATTATCTGAATCACCTATATAAACAGATACTTTCTTCACATAAAATTCATCGCCCAACATCCCTTTACGTTTTTTTATCTGATAAATGAAATATCCATCATTATCTTTATTAATGGCGCCGTTAGGAACTAATGTATAAGAAGTTGTACTTTCTTTTGAAAATTCAATTTCAAAAGTTTCTCCTGATGTTACTTCACCTGATTTAAAAGTTATTGTTGCTTGTTTATTATTTTCCTTTGGTGATACTTTTGTTACAACACCATCAAATGCATGAGCAGAATTTGTCAACTTGCAAACATCTTTTGCGCTAATAAAGTTATTGTCAAGAGTAATATCACATACTATTTCAAAATCATTACCTACGCCAAAACTTATCATTAATTGATTGGTGTTTACAGATTGTCCTATTTTTACAGGAATTGAAATGACAGTTGCGTCCTTTGGGGCTGTGATGACAGCATTATTTTCATAATCTGATAAAGCTTTTTTGTATAGTCCCTCCTGGTTTGTAAGATTTTCTAAATCGAGACTTTTTGATTTTAAGCTTTGTTGTAATGTTTCAAGATTATTTTGATAAGCTTCATGAGCATTTTTAAAATCATTTTTTAAACTTTGCAAATCATACTTAAAGTTTTCCAGTGTATTTTTGCTATTGTCTAACTCTTTTTTAGAGATGATTCCTTCTTCGTATAAAATTTTTAATTTGTTATATTCATCTTCCGAGTTTTTTATTTGACTTTCCATTTTTTTAATTTGATTTTCTATTTTTGCAAGATCATTTGCTGACGTTGGATTTGAAATTGTATTTTTTGTATCATTTATTTTTGTTTCTAGGCTTTCAATATCAACATTTAGTTTACTTTTATTAATTTGTATTTCCTTTAATTTACTGACAATATCATCTTCATCATAACTTAAGTGAAATAGCGGTTGTCCTTTTTTTACTTTATCCCCCTCTTTAATTAGTATTTTTTCTATAGTTCCACCTACTTCTGAGTAGATTTCCTCAATATTTGCCCAGTTAACAATACCGGATGTTGTTTCATATTTATTTACTTTTCCACTAACAGGAGCTGCGGCAGTTACCACGGGTAAGTTGTGAGTATAAATTGTCTTTGATAGAAACATTAAAATGATTAATAAAATAAGAAATGCTGCACCTACAACTTTAATATTTATTTTAGCCATATTTACCCCCTAGAGAAATTACTTTATTCCTGAAAGTTCTATTCCTTTTTCTAAGTTTTCTTGTCCTACCAATAAAAACCATAATGGTAAAAACATATATATACATGAAGCTGCAAATATTATTCCAATCTTACCTTCTGCAATTCTTGATAAATAAACGGATAATGGCTCTCGGTAATAATCTTTAATAAATATAATGGCTTGCTCAACTAAATTCCAATACTCTATAAAAACAAGCATAGAAAGTGCAGCTATCCCTGATTTTATCTGAGGTATTACAATATAAAAAAATATGTAAAAGGGACCTGCTCCATCAATAGAAGCTGCCTCAGAATACTCTATCGGCATTGACTTCATACTTTGACGCAGCAGGAATGTTCCAAATGGAGAAAATATACCTGGCAAAATAATAGCTAAATAGCTATCTTTTATATTAATCATATCTGCAACTATATAATTAGGCACTAAAACCGCCTGCAGAGGCATAAGCATAACAATTATGTAGATAAAAAATACCACTTCCTTGTATTTCCAATCCCATATTGTAAATCCGTATGCTGTTAGCAAGGATATAACTACATTTCCAATCACTACAGGAACTGTGATTTTCAATGAATTCATTAATAAAATCATAAATGATGGTTGATTAATAAGAGTTTCTTTATACTGTTCAAATGTAACTTCATTTGGTATTAATTTCATATCAACCAAATTATCTTTTATACCAGCTGCTATGTCAAAAGAAGAAAGCTTAGTTGCATAATTTAGGCCTATTTCCGTTTCCGACATAAAAGAATTTGTAAATGTTATTATCAAGGGAAAAAGAAATATAAATCCTAATATAAATAAAATTATATAAGAATAGTTTTTAACAAACTTTGTTTTCATTTAGATATCTCCTTTTCAATTTTAAAAAGAAATTGTGTCAGTATCCCAATGATTAGTATTAAGATACATGTTGCTGTAGTTAGCTTTTGATAATTAAGAGAGCTAAACATATTGTTCATAAAATGCTGCAGCATGTATATGCTCTCATGAGGATAGCTGCCTGTAATTAAATATATTTCTTTAAACACCTTAAAGGAATTGATAATAGACATAATAACCACAATAAAAAAAGTAGGAATCAAATTTGCAAGGGTAATATTAACAAACTCATTTAGCGGGCCAGCACCATCAACCTTTGCCGCTTCATAGTATTCCTTTGGAATTGAGCTTAAGCCTGATAAAAACAATATCATGTTATATCCAAGGTTTTTCCATATAAATATAAGAACAATCACATACCTTACGTTAGATGTTTCCAGCCAATTGATTTTTTCAAATCCTAATTGACATAAAATACTATTTAAAACTCCACTATAGTCAAAAAACATTTTCCAAAAGAACACCATTGAGCCTGATGGAATAACTAATGGAATTAAAAATATCAAAATAAAAAGTTTTTTATACCTTTTTATTTTCTTTATTAACATAGCTACCCCTAAAGACATAAAAATATTTAGGGGTACGCATATAGAAATAAATACTAATGTATTTTTTAATCCTCTGAGATATGGTTTATTATTAAGCAAGTCTATGAAATTTCTTAGTCCAACAAAACTTCCATTAACTGCCTTATCACTAAAAGCATATCCCAGAGATAATACAAACGGCCATATATAAAATATAATAAATCCTAAAAGACCTGGAAGAATAAACAGCAATGCTGGATTTAAACTTCTTTTCTTAGAAAATATTGTTTTATTCATTTAAATACAACTCAACTTTACTTTGTACTATTTCGGAAACTTCTTTTGCAGTCTTACTTCCATCAAAGAAGTATTTTACTTCTGACTTTATAATTTGATTTATAACTGTGTCCTGTAGCATATATTTATTAAGCATATCAGAATACTTATTTACTGCATTCATTAAATTATTAAATGTTTTAGTTTGCTTTTCATTCAATTTTGGTGTAGCTTTATCAGGAGAATATAATTCACCTGTAACTTGCTGCTTTGATTTTTCTTCGCTTGCTTTATTATTAATAGGACGACCTGTTAAATAAAAGGAGGTCTGCATTTCTTCACTTGCAAGAAACTTAATGAATTCCCAAGCTGTTTTCTTATTATCAGAGTTAGAATTTAATGCATAAGCCTGTGAAAAATCAAATATAACTTCATTTTCATCATTCTTTAAAATACCTGCTATTGCATCATTATTTCCAAAAATCCCGCTTCCTCCAACATTAATGACACCTTTATTAGTTTTGCTGTCGTCAAATGCTTGAAGAAGCATTGCATCTTTAACAGTCTTGTATATATTCTCTTTTGAAGCATTTTTCTTCGATATATCAGCCATGCTTTTTTGTGCAGATAAATTTAAATACCCTTTTTTCTCATATTCTTTAGATTTTTCTAGAATATTTATAAACTCTTCATTATTAAAGTTTGCAGTACGATTTTCAATATCCACAAAATCATCATATTTTAAATTGAATAGCTGATTAAATATAGAACTAGTTCCAGCAGAACCGCTAGAAAGACTAAACATTTTAATAGGATTTGCTGAGTTCTTGCTATTATATTCATCAAAAGAACTCTTACCTATTTCAGCTAATTGATCGTAAGTATAGCCATCGTATGGATTAAAATTATTTTGATCTTTAGGGTTTAATAATGTCTTATCATAACTTATAAAATCAAAGGAATAATCTAAAGGGAAAATGTATTGACCTCCTTTATAACTTACAGCATCCAATATATTCTTACGATAATTATCTTTATTAAATGCTTTATCCTGTTCCATATACAAGCTTAAATCCTCTATTTGACCATTTTCAGCATATTTGTAGTATGGCAAAATATCCATGGCAAGAACATCTGCTCCTTTACCTGTCATAAGTTCTGTGTTGACTTGATTTATGTAATCACTTTGGCTTTTTTCATCTATGGTTGCAGTAATCATTTTCTTGCCTTTGCCAGCAGTTTTAACATCAGGTGCCTTTGAGAACGCACTAACATTAACCTTTGTACCTGGATATTTTGCTTCAAAAGCTTTTGCTGCTGCTTCTAAATAGCTTTTATACATAACAGAATCATAAGAAGAAACATTTATTTCTCCTGATATTTCTCCCTTAAGAGCTTCAGCTACTTTGTCCATATTTTCAGATTTATTAGCTCCCTTTTGAGCTTCATTAGTATTGATATTACTATCCACTTTACTGCTGCATGCTGTAACAGAAATTAACATGGATAGTAACAAAATAATTGAAATAATCCTTTTCATTGTTTCTCCTCCTCAAATTTGTTTAATTAAAACAACTCATTTGAATTGAGTATATAATTTGCGTTTGAAGTTACTGTGAAATTAATATGAAGTTCATATGAAGTTAATTAGAAACAAAAAAACTGCCTCTAATGAGCAGTTTTTTCAAAATATATACTAAATTTTAAACCCAAAGCTGTATTTTCCAGTTTATAAGATAGACCTAACTTTTCAAAATTTCGTTTTACAATATATAAACCTAAACCCGTTCCACTTTTATTTTTATTTCTGCTGTAATTACGGGTATAAAATGGCTCAAATAGCTTTTGCAATTCACCTTCTGGTATATTATCACATTGGTTTTCAACTGAAAAACAATATAAATTTGATTCCTCCATCGTAGCTATATTGATGTTTCCCTTTTCAACAGTATATCTAACAGCATTTGATATAACATTAGATATAATTGTTTTTAAAATAACCTTATCTGATTGTATAGTAAAATCTAACTTTGGCAAAATAACATTCAACTTTTTTTCATCAATAAATAATTGATTATCCTCTAAAGTTGACTCTACTAATTCACAAAGCTTTATTTCTTCTTGTTTTACAGTGTTTTCAATTATTTGTAATCTTGATGCGTTTAATATTTCATTTAATAAGCTCGTCAAACTATCAATTAATTTTTTACTCTTTAAAAGATATTTATCCCTATCTTTATATACTCCAACATTATCAATCATACCCTCTATAATACCGTTTAATGCAGAAATTGGAGTTTTTAATTCATGACTTGCCGCTCGCATGAAATCAGTTTTTGATTTTTCAAGTTCAGATACTTTATCCATTTCTATTTTTAAATTATCAATGTTTGAACAAAGTTTTTCATACAGCAAATCCAAATTCTCCGACAATTCCCCTATTTCATTTTTTGCCCTCAAGCCGGATTTAATATCCGGTGTTAAGGTCTGCATTTGCCTGGCAGTATCCGACAACTTAACAATAGGATTTGTAATTTTCTTTGAATAAAGATACGCTGCTATAAGCGCAATGAGAATATCCACAACTAATAAATAAGGTGCTAAAGATATTATCACACCCTTAGCCTCATTAATAGGCTGCATTGTTCCATTAATTCTAATATAGCCTATAGCATTAGTCCCTATATATTTTTTAAATTCAATTGAAGAAGCCTTATTACGAAAAATAAATACTTCTCTTTTTTTATTTGTGTTTTGATTTTCAGTTATTTTATCAACCTTAATCCTTACCCTTGGTGCATCTTCATTAGCATTATAGTATAAGTTAAATGGTGTTGAAAGCTCAACTATTAGCTCGTCCTTTTCGTCATAAACCATAACATTTGCATTATTTAAGGTAGAAAACTCTGCTATTAATTTAGAGATTTCTTCATCTTCCTTTGCAGACTTTATATTTTCAACTAAAACTTCTGTATTAGCTTCTAAGTTTTTCTGTTTTGAATAATGATAATAATCAGGCAAAACTGTACACAAAATCCCAAATGATATTATAATAACCAAAGAAATTAATATAGAGGTAAATATGAATGTATCAAGGATAATTCCTCTTTTTTTAAACATCCTTAACACCACTCCATTCATCCTCTATTTTATATCCAACACCTTTGACTGTTTGAATAATATTTACTTTGAATTTTTTACGGACATTTTTTATATGTACATCTACAATACGTTCATCTCCAAAATAGTCATATCCCCATACATAATTTAAAAGCTGCTGTCTTGAAAGAACCTTTCCGCAATTTTTCATAAGTATCCTTAGCAATTCAAATTCCTTTAATGTCAATATAACCTTTTCTCCATTTTCAAAAGCAGAATAGCTGTCCACATCAATATAAATTGGTCCAACTTGAAAGGAATTATACATTTTCCCCGTTCTTCTCAATAAGCATTTTACCCTTTTAACAAGCAATTTTGGAGAAAATGGTTTTGTTACATAATCATCTGCAAGAGCATCAAAGCTAATGAGTTGTGTATGCTCGTCGCTTAATGCAGTTAACATAAGCACTGGTGTATCACATAATTCACGAATTGTTTTTAAAAGCTCCAGACCTGTTATCTCTGGCAGCATTATATCTAAAATGTATAAATCTATATTATCTACTTTTGTTATAATATCATATGCTTTTTGTCCATCCTCAGCTGTTATAACAACAAAGCCTGACTCTTTTAAATATTCAGCTACAACTTCTCTTATATTTTCATCATCTTCAACAATAAGTATTTTATTCTCCATATTAACACCTAATTTCCCTATATTACTAATTTTATTATACATAAGTTATCTTAAAACTTCTACTCTGGTTTTTTATTCCAGGGGCCAGGTCCCTTGCATTTTTTTCCAAGGGCCTGACCCTTTACTTTCTTTCCCTTTACAAAAGAATATAAATGTTGTAAGCTAATAATGAGTAAACACTCATTATTAAAAAGTTATCACTTATACAAATTTACATATAGGAGGAATAAATCATATTATGGACTTTTCAAAAGATGAAAATGCAAGTTTAATAGAAAGCCTATTTTTAGAAGGAAACTTCTCTGAAGAAGAAATTACAAAAAGGCAGTGGCAGATAATAGAGGCTGCAGTGAAGGTCTTTTCTGAAAAAGGTTTTGGTCAAAGCAGAACCAGTGAAATTGCTAAAGAGGCAGAAGTAGCAGAGGGAACTATTTTTAGGTATTACAAGACTAAGCAGGATTTACTTATGGGACTTATACTACCTATAATTGTTAAATTTTTTAGGCCCCTAGTTATTAAATCTGCAGAAGCAATTATAAAGAATGAAAAAGATAAGCCTATAGACGAGGTAATAAAAGATTTATTTATAGATAGATTAACTCTTATAGAAAAAAACTTTCCACTTATTAAAACTGTTTTTGTGGAAGCCATGTATCATCCAGAGTTATTAGAAACTATTCAAAGGGATATTGCACCTAAGGTCATCCCCTTTATAAGTGCCTTTGTGGAAGGAAACATAGAAAAAGGAAATTTTAGAGATGACATAGATCCAAGTGTTATAACAAGGACCATGATTAGTATGCTTATGGGTTATATTTCTCTAACGGGTATGTTCCCTGAGTTTTTCCATAAAAAAGAAGGCAAAGAAGAAGATATAAAAAATATGGTAGATATATTGCTTAATGGCATATTATCTAAGGAATAAAAAGGAGTGGTTATTTTGGCAAAAAAGAAAAATATCAAAATTATAGCCTCCATACTCGCATTAGCATGCCTTTCAACCTTTTTTATAATGAAAAATGCTAATAAGGATAAAGATGATGAATACATATACTATGGTTCAGCTGAAGCAGATAAGATAAACCTCTCTGCAGAAATCAATGGGAAAGTTAAAGAGCTAAAATTTAAAGAAGGGAATAAGATCAAGCCAGGAAACTTAGTTGCAATTATAGACCCAAGTGAAAGTGAACTAAAACTACAGAGTGCTGAAATTGGTGTGAAAAGTGCTGAAAATCAATTAGGAAAGGTGCAAGAAGGAACCAGAGCAGAAGAAATAAAAGCTCAAGAAGCTGTAGTAAGACAAGCCCAAGCTTTTGTTGCTCAAGGAGAAGCCTCAGTTCAATCAGCTAAGGATAGCCTTGATGCTGCAAAGAAAAATTATGATTATAGAAAAAAGATTTATGATGATACTGCAGCTCTATATAAAGAAGGAATAGAGTCAAAATACAATATGGATGCAGCTAAGAACCTCTTTGATAATACTTCAAATACATTAAATACTGTTAATAGTTCCATAAGTTCTGCCAACGCTCAGCTAAATAGCTATAAAGCACAGCTGGATGCTGCAAAGGAAAAGTTAAACTTACTTATAAATGGAGCTACCAATAGAGATAAAACCTCTGCCTCTTATGAAGTAGAAAAAGCTAAAAATAGTTATGAACTTTCTAAAATTGCACTGGATAAAAGCAATGTAATATCTTTAGCTTCTGGAACCATAGAAACTATCAATTATAAAACGGGAGAATATGTGGCACCAGGAAGCCCTATAGTTACATTGCTCAATACTGAAAATATGTGGGTAAAAATATATGTGCCAGAAAAAGTACTTCCTAGCATTAAGCTGGATAAAGAAGTAACTATGAAAAGTGATTTTCTTGAAGGTAAAACTATAAAGGGTAAGATAAGCTATATTTCCTCAGAAGCAGAATTCACCCCAATGAACATAGTTACTAAGAAAGATAGAGCAAAACTTGTATATGGCGTGAAAATAAAAATAATGGATAACTTAGATATAGTTAAACCTGGAATGCTCTTTGATGTAAATTTAAAATAACGGGGGTTTATTATGGAATACGCTATTTCAATAAAACATCTAACCAAAAAATTCAATGACTTTACAGCGGTGGATGACCTATCCTTTGATATACCTAAAGGAAAAATATTTGGATTTTTAGGGCCAAATGGTTCCGGAAAATCCACCACCATAAGAATGATTTGTGGAGTGCTCAGACCTACCTCTGGTGAAGGAAAAGTGCTTGGCTATGATATTATAAAGGAATCTGAAAAAATCAAACAAAATATAGGATATATGTCTCAAAAGTTTAGTTTGTATGAAGACTTAACTGTGGAGGAAAATCTTGATTTCTACGGTAATATCTATATGTTACCTAAGGAAAGATTGGCCCAGAGAAAATTAGAACTCATTGAAATGGCAAATTTAAAGGGTAAGGAAAAAAGTTTGGCAGGTACCCTATCCGGTGGATGGAAGCAAAGACTTGCTTTAGGCTGTGCACTTATACATAGTCCAAGCCTACTGGTGCTGGATGAACCTACTGCAGGAGTTGACCCTGTTTCAAGAAGAGAATTTTGGCATACAATAACAGAGCTCGCTAAGGGCGGCATAACTGTCCTAGTAACCACCCACTATATGGATGAAGCCTCTATATGCGACATTACAGCTTTTATATACAATAGCAAACTTATTACCATTGATACCACGGATAACTTATATAAAAAGCATGGAGTAAATAATTTAGAGGATATATTTATTGATTATGTAAAAAAACTCTCCAATAGAGATGTTATATCATCTTTTGATGAGCTAAAGCTGTCAAAGGATTAGGGGGAAAATTTAATGAAGTGGAAAAGACTATTTACTATTACAAAGAAAGAATTTATTCATATAAGAAGAGATAAAGCCAGTTTAGCCATAGCCATGGTTATGCCAATTATGATGCTGTTTTTATTTGGCTTTGCAGTAAACACAGATGTAAATAATGTAAACTTAGTTGTTTATGATGGAGATAAAACCTCTGATAGTAGAGAATTAGTAAATAAATTCACAAATTCCTATTATTTTACCCTATATGATATGGTAAATTCTCAAAAGGAAGTGCAAGAAGCTATAGATATGGGTGAAGCAAAGGTTGGACTTGTAATTCCACCTGAATTTACAAAAAATCTTAGAAAAAACACCCCTTCAGAAATTCAGGTGCTGGTAGACGGGTCAGATCCAACCATAGCAAGAACTGCACTGTCTTACTCTTTATTAATTGGGAATAACTATTCTCTTAAATTAAAGAAAATAAGCCCAAGCAGCAGCGTTAATGTAAAACCTTTTACTTTATACAACCCAACTATGGAAAGCAGCAATTTTAACATACCTGGAGTTATAGGATTAATTTTGCAAAACATAACGGTGATACTAACTTCTTTTACCATGGTAAGGGAAAAAGAAAAAGGAACCATAGAGCAGCTTATTATGACTCCCGTTACAGCCCTTGAATTGATTTTAGGAAAATTAATTCCTTATACTATTATAGGTTTTGTGGACATGCTGATAGCACTTGCTTTAGGATACTTAATATTTGGAGTTGTGGTAAAGGGCAGTATGCTTTTACTTATTTTGTTAGGTACGCTATTTTTGATATGTTCCTTGGCCATGGGGATGCTTATATCGACTGTAGCTAAAACTCAACTGCAAGCCATGCAGGCCTCCATTGGGCTGCTTTTACCAAGTGTACTTCTTTCAGGATTTATGTTTCCAAGAGAAGCAATGCCAAAAGTTGTATACTACATGGGCAACATTTTACCTATAACATACTTTCTGCAAATACTTAGAGGAATAATTGTAAAGGGAGTTGGTTTTTCTTATTTAATAAAACCAATTAGTTCCCTAATGCTTTTAATTTTTATTATTGTCTTTATTACTATGAAAAAGTTCAGCAAAACCTTGGATTAAAATATAAAAAAGCAGTAAAATATCTATAACGAGTTTACTTTAGAGGTACAAAAACTAAAATTAAAGGGATTTTTACAATAGCTTTTGTAAAGGAAAAGGCATGATAATTAGATGAAATTATCATGCCTTTTTACTTCTCAATAAAATTCAATTTATTAACATTAATTTTGGTTTTTGTATGTAAGCCATGCTCCTATTACCCAAAGCAGAAATGGTGTATTTCTAGCATTTCTTCAAGGTCTTCTTCTATATAATCTTTACACCCAAACCCATACCTGCACTCATAAAGTCCAGTATTCTCAATTTGGCACATCACACTTTCATGTCCATACTTTCCACACCATTTACATTTATTTAGAGCTTGTTCGTTTATTGCGGCCTTACATACATAACCACCTTCAACAGCCTCAAAGAGTTCACCATCACATTTATGTTTAACATTACATTCTTTGTCCATCTTATTCACCTCATTTTATTATTTTAACTATATGATATATTTAATTCAACTCTACAAGTTAACATTTATCTGTCTGCTTAATAAATAATCCTTACTTCGTAAAAAATACAAGTATTCATTACTATTGTACCTTAATCACAAAGATAATTCCAATACATTCAAAACTATATATACTTAACTATAACTTTTACAGTCACTTTTGCACCCCTAAAGTAAATTCGTTAGACTATCCATTGCTTCTTTTAATACTTTTTCCTTTTTAACCCAGGGGTCAAGCCCCTTACTTTTTTTGCCAGGGTCCTGACCCCTATTTCATGTTTTTATGCTATAATATTTTTAATGACAAATCAACAATATTTAAAGAAAGGATCCTTAAATAATGAAGTCAAAATTTTTAAAGAAAAAATTTATTCTTGTTATTTTATCCTTGTTCTTTGCAAATATATTAATTGGCTGCTCTATTAATAAATCTACAATTGATTATTCCAATAAAGAAAACTCTTCAATATCACAGGACGAAGAAAAAGAAACATCAAAGAATTCTTCTAAGGAAGTAAATTCAACTAAAAAGTTAGGAAAAGACGAAAATAATATCGCTCCAGAAAAAGCTAAGGTAAGTGGTAAGGTTAAATTATATGAAGGCACTTATTTTGACGACAGGCGTTTTGGAGATAATATCTTGGAAAGTTCTTGCGAAGTTGTCATTTCCAATGTGAGGGATAATTCTTTTGATTTTACCATATATCAAGTGGATGGAAAAACAGAAAATAAAAAAGTTATTTTCCTTACAAATACAGCGGTTTTTATAGGAGATGGAACAAAGGCTGCTTTTTACGGAAAAAATTATACCCTTAATTTTACATTTCCAAATAATCATAGAGCATATCCTGTTGTAACAGACATGATGATATCTGGCTTTGCGCCATTGGAAGGTAAAACCTATGTTAATAATGGAATACCAGGGCATGAATTTAGCTAGAATAATTTATGTAGCGATGTACAAACTAACTGTGTAAAGATATTATGCTGAGGAGGTGTTCTTATGCCAAAAGATAGTCAACCAGATAATAAGGTAGCAAGAATGGAAAAATGTAATTATCAAACTCCAATAACTGAAGAAGGACATAACCATAATCCTAATGCAAAGCACAAGTCTATAAAGAATCAGGGATTTAAAAGTCAACACTTTAATAGATTTGGTAATTAAATATCTTTATACAAGATGTAACCAAGTGAAAATTCACTTGGTTATGTTTGTTTAAATCTCTTCACAGATAATTTTCTTAATAATTTTATTGTTATTCTTTTATCCCTAAACTCTACAATTATATATAAACAAATTAGCTGCCTTAAAAAGGCAGCCTATTATATAATCAATAAAATATTATAGTAAATAGTCATTAAAATACAAAACAACAGTGCCATAGGTAATGTTTTTCGAATCAATTCGCCTAAAGTTACGTTGAAATAATCAGCTGCTATTACCAGACAGATATGGGTTGGGGATACCTGACTAGCTGCATGACAGATGCACATAAGATATACCATCAGTGGCATGCCGCCCGGAATGGCAGCAAACGCCAGCGGAGTTCCCATGGCGATGGCTCCCGTTGTGCCACTGATTGCAGTGGCCACAAAAAACAGCAGTGCAAACACCAAATAGGTCGGAAGCGGCAATGCTGCCATGGCTTCCGGCAGCAGTTTAAGAACACCGGTATAATCAATAAATTCTTTTAAAACCAATACCAGAAATGTATTAGACAGCATTTTTCCTTCAAAAGCTGAACGAAACATAGCTGACAGTTCTACAGCTCCAATATGATAAACCAGTATGGATGCAACAATGGATATCAGCACCGATGAAACAACCGAAAACCCAAATCCCAGAATCAACACCAAAATCAGCAATAGCGACCATAAATGCTCAAATAAATGTAGCACATCTTTTGCGCGGGAATCACTCCCCGGTGTACCCGGATTTTTTGGAAGTCTCCTTAGATATGGCACATATCCCAACACCACCAGTACAATCACCGGCACAATCATTCCCATAAGAAATTGAGAAATAGGTACTTCTGACAATGTCAACATCAGCAGCACACCAGTGTAAGTAGGTAATGCGCTCTCTGGAATATGTCGAAACCAACTGGCAACAACGGCCTGTTCCTTGGGCTCCAGGTATCCATCCGTGGCATCTTTTACGATATCACTGCACAGGATCATGGATGCCGCCGACGGAAGCAGTCCAATAAACAGAGCTGCTCCCACTGTATTGATCCGGCGGTTATGAAAGATTCCGTCCAAATCCTGCTGCGCTAGTTTAATTTGGCTGCGGGATTCTAAAATGCGCTGTAAAAAAGTAATTAGATACAGGGAGATCAGCACGGATAACGATGACCACTTGGTAATTACCATGGTTGTCCGTCTTCCAATCTCCACAGGTGGAATCTGGTAAAAGAATGCTGTGACAATTAACCCTCCCAGAATCGCCTGATACAACGGACGTCGAATTGCCAGCAGGCCAATGATTACAAGAAATACAACCGCCAGATATATGATCTGCATTTTTATTAAACCTCCTCATATCCTATTGCAATTTAACTATAACTCCTAAGCATATTTTATGGAAAATGCTTCAAGCAATCAATATATAAGCCAATTTATTAGTAACTATTATTTTTAATAGTTATATGTTGCATTTAACTATTTCACTACTATTTTATTATAACAATCAGCAAATCTTCCTAATCCATCCTTCTGGTGCCTCTACATCTCCTAACTGAATTCCAGTTAATGTATCATAAAGCTTTTGGGTAACAGGTCCCATAGTCTTCTGACAGCCAGAAAAACAAATTTCTTTTTCATGATCTACCACTTTCCCTACTGGAGAAATCACCGCTGCTGTTCCACACAAGCCACATTCTACAAAAGAATTGATTTCAGACAATCTAACTGGTCTCTCAGTCACTTTCAAACCAAGATATTTCTCTGCCACAGTCATCATAGAGCGTCTTGTAATAGATGGTAAAATAGACTCTGATTTTGGAATAACAATTTCATTATCTTTTGTTACAAAATAGAAATTAGCTCCGCCGGTTTCTTCCACGAAGGTTCTCGTAGCAGAATCTAGAAACATGTTCTCATCAAATCCTTTTCGATGTGATTCCACATATGCATGCAAACTCATTGCATAATTTAGCCCCGCTTTTAAATGTCCGGTTCCATGTGGTGCAGCTCGGTCAAAATCACTGACACAAATTGTTAATGGTTTTACACCACCTTTAAAATAAGGCCCAACTGGAGTACATAATATACGGAATTGATATTCCTCTGCTGGCTTCACACCAATTACCGGAGAGGATGCAAACATATAAGGTCTCAAGTAAAGTGTTGCTCCGCTTCCGTAGGGTGGAACCCAGGCAGCATTTGCTTTTACTACCTGATCAATTGCATCTAAAAATCGTTCTTTCGGAAATGGCGGCATTTCCAAACCTTTTGCAGAATTTATCATTCGTTCTGCATTTAAATCAGGACGGAATGTTACAATACTCCCATCTTTTGTTGTATAAGCCTTTAATCCTTCAAATATTGACTGGCAATATTGAAAAACACCTGCAGATTCATTTAAAATAATATTTGAATCTGAAGTAAGTGACCCCTTGTCCCACTCACCATTTTTATAATTTGAAACATATCGTTTATCAGTTTCTCTATATGAAAACCCTATGTTTTCCCATACTAAATTCTTTTTTTCCATATTCTCACCTTCCATTTCATCTAAATTAGAGTAAAGTTTTTTATATTTTTATTTATATATAAAGGATTACAGGGTTTTTAACCAAAAACTCTGTAATCCTTTTTTCTGTGTTATAGAGTAATCTCTAATTTACTTTTATTTATTACTAAATATATTACTCATGTTCAATCATTTTTTCTACTCTGTAACATCCTCTTGCAAATGCTCAACAGAATTATTTCTCAGTTTACTTTCATAATCTTTAAGCAACTTAAAGAATACTCCGCTAAGTGCCACGCAGGTAAGTACATTAATAAATGTAGGCAAAGCAGTCATTACGTCAGCAAATAACCACATTGTCTTTGGTGGTAGCCCTACTGTAACTGCAAGTAAAACCATTGCGTATTGTGACAAAGGATAGATATACCTTATAACTTTAACAATTTGTTCGTTCTTTTCTGATTCACCAAACATAAATCTTAGGATTGATTCGGCATACGTCCATTGACCTGTTGATGTAGTCCATGCAAATATAAATATAGCCACATTTAACAATACTCTTCCTGGATAGCCAAGAGTTGATTCAAATGCTGTTAGCGTTAATGTTGCACCTGAAGCTCCAGAGGACCATACTCCTGTCGTTAATATCACAAGCGATGTCATAGTACCAACGATTATAGTATCAACAAATACTTCGAATGTTCCCCATAATCCCTGGTCAATTGGGCTCTTTACTTTAGCTGTTGCATGTGCCATTGGCGCTGTACCAAAGCCAGCTTCATTACTATATACAGATCTTGAAACACCTCTCTTGATTACCGCTGATAAAGCAGCACCACCGAAGCCTCCTACCGCAGCCATTGGCTTAAATGCAGCATGAAAAATCAATTGAAAAGCTGGCACTACATTTTCAATATTCATGAGTATAATAAGCAATCCACCAATTAAATAGAATCCTGTCATTAATGGAACAACTTTTGATGCCATTTCTGCAATTCTTTTGATTCCTCCAAATAGAACTAAATAAGTAAGAACAACATAAATGGTTCCTGTTACTATCATTGGTATTCCAAAGGTTGATTCAAATGATTCTGCTACTGTATATGACTGCAAACTAATAAATATTACAAAAAACATTCCAAATATAAATATTCCCGCTAGTAACTTCCACCACTTCACACCGCGCTCTATTCCCAAGCCCTTTTTAATATAATACATTGGTCCACCGAATGCACTACCGTCAGGATTTACTTCCCTATAATGAACAGCTAGTGTTACTTCAACCATTTTAGTCATCATTCCTACAAATGCGGCTACCCACATCCAAAATACTGCTCCTGGTCCACCAGTTGCTATAGCGCTTGCCACCCCTGCAATATTTCCAACACCAATTGTACTTGCTAATGCTATACTTACTGCTTGAATGGGTGATACAATACCCTTTTCATTATTACTATCACTCTTAAACATAGCTCCAAATGTGTTTTTCATAATAAACCCAAATTTTCTAAACTGGAAAAATCCTGAACCAATTGTGAAGAATAAGCCTGAGCCAATTACAAGTATGATAAGCGGTAATCCCCATAAAAAATCAGCCAAAGTTGATAATAAATTTCCCATATTTATGCCCTCCGTTTACATATTTATCCTTTAATTTCAATTAAAGCTTTCCAGCCTCTGTAATGATATTCTCTACTGCTTGCTTCACATATTCAGGATCTGTTGCTAAGTTCAGCCTGATAAAGCCTTTATAGTTCTTACCAAACACTTCACCATAATCTACTGCCAGATGACATCTGTCTTGAATAAATTCCGCCAATTTTTCCGGTTCAATGCATTTACGCATATCAAGAAATACAAGATACGTTCCTTCTAAAGCACAAACCGTTATATCCGGCAGCTTTTCATTCAATTCTTCTTTCAAATAATTATAATTATCACGAATTACTTCTATAAGATTTGATAGCCACTCTCCACCATGAGTATATGCTGACACAGTAGAGGTAAGCCCCATGATATTCATCTCTGTTCGATTCAATCCACTGGCAAATTTATCGAAAACTTTCATTAAATTATTATTTGTAATAATAATATGTGAATGAAGCAATGATGCTAAATTAAAGGTTTTCGAAGCAGATGATACTGTGATAACTATGTCACGATATAGTCCCTCTGACACAACTGCAGATGGAATGAACGAATTTTCTTCAAGTACAATATCTTGATGAATTTCATCACTTACTACTAAAACATTGTGTTTTTTGCAGATTGCTAGAACTTTATCTAATTCCTCCTCCCTCCAGACTCTTCCTACTGGATTGTGAGGAGAGCACTGGATAAACATTTTCACTTCATTTTCCACTATTGCTTCTTCAATCGCTTCATAATTCATGGTAAAATATCCTTCATTGTAATCCAAATCAACAGCCACTAGCTTTCTTCCATTGTTTGTAACTACATTATGAAATGGATAATAAACTGGTGTTAAAATCAGACAAGCATCTTCTGGATTTGTAAATGCATGAATAGCCCATGCAATTGCGGTTATACAACCTGTTGAAAAACGTACCCACTCTTTTTGAATTGGAAAATTATATCTCTCATCCATCCAATTCGAGAATGCTTTATAGTATTCATCTGAAACAGAGGAATATCCAAATACCCCATGCTTGATTCTTTGAATCATGGCCTCAGTAACCTGGTCACAGGTTTTAAATTCCATATCTGCAATCCACATTGGAATCAGATTAGGATCTCCATATCTACTTTCTAAACCATCCCATTTAAAACAGTCTGTCCCACGTCTCTCAATCAAATATTTTTCTAAAAACTCCTGCTTATTCATAAAACTAGTCCTCCTGAATTTTCTTCAGAACTGCATCCAGTTCAAAGGTTTGTGTGCCATCTTCTAATGTAAAGAACGGAATTCCAATCCCACCATTCTTTTTGACATTATCGTAAATTGGATTGTTTTCACGTGCCTCCAGAAAAACCTTAAGTGCAGGGAAACTTGAGGAAATATCCTGAAATTGAACCTCTGCTTTTTGGTCTTTTAGCTTGTATAGCGCATATAAAGTATCTTTACATAAATGACTTCCAATTACATTAACCTTCATTATTCACGTCTCCTTTTTACTTTTCGATAGCAATTGCTTCGATTTCGCAAAGAACTCCCTTTGGAAGTGTCTTTACTGCAACACAACTTCTGGCTGGCTTTGATACAAAATACTTAGCATAAACTTCGTTAAAAGCCACAAAGTCTCCCATATCAGCTAAAAAACATGTTGTTTTAAACACTTTATCAAAACCTGATCCTGCCTCTGAAAGAATTGCTCCAACATTCTTACAGCTCTGTTCTGTTTGAGCAGCAATTCCTTCTGCTACAGTACCATCTTCTGGATTAACTGGAATCTGTCCGGAAGTATATACAATCCCGTTTACCACAAATCCCTGAGAATAAGGTCCAATTGCTCCTGGTGCATTTTTTGTTTCAATAATCTTCATAATTTTGCCTCCTCTAAAATTAACAAATTTCTGTGTATTTTTCATTATGTTTTGTATTAACTGCCTCACATATACGTTTCAAACCTTCTTCTATGACAGACTTCGGACATGCTAAATTTAACCTAATAAAACCGTCGGAATTTTGAACGAACATATTTCCACCTTCAAGCAGAACTCCTGCCTTATATGCAAAGAACAATGGTAAATTCTCATCTTCCTTAAAATAAGCACTTAAATCTACCCATGCAAGATAAGTGGCTTCCGATATTTTAAATTTTGCCTTTGGTAAATTTTCTGAAAGATATTCCTTAGTAAATCTGAAATTTTCATCTAAATAAGCTCGTAATTCCTCAAGCCAAGCTTCTCCTTTTTCATAGGCCGCTTGAGCAGCTGCAATACTTAAAGGATTATCAAAATTATAATGTCTGCTAAGCCATATTTCTCTCAGTTTTTCATCTGGGATAACAATATGTGAAATCATAAGGCCAGCCATATTAAATGTTTTGCTAGGTGCCATACAGGTAACTAGTTTATTATAATCTGGCATAACCTTCCCTAGTGGAATATGTGTTTGATTAAGGCGTATTAAATCGCAGTGGATCTCATCGGAAATAACCCAAAGCTGATGCTTTTCTATAATTTCTGCCATTTTCTTAAGTTCATCCTCTTTCCATACACGGCCTGTGGGATTGTGAGGATTACAAAGAATAAGGAGTGTTGTCTTCTCATCTGCAGCTTTTCTTTCTAAATCTTCAAAGTCTATTGTATAATATCCATCTTCATTAACTAAGTCTGAGCATACGCACTCCCTATGATTAAAATCAGCTGCATACTTGAAATATGCATAGGATGGTGTTAAGAAGAGAACCTTTTCATCCTCTTTACAAATATAATCCACTAGCTCGTACAATGCTGGAATAATACCATTTGACATAACTAGCTCCTTTTTATCAAATGTCCATCCATAACGCTTCTTGCACCAATTAGCAAAAACTTCATAATAACTGTTTTCGAATACTCTTGTATATCCAAAAATACGTTTTTCCAAACGTTCTTTAATGCCATCAATTACAACATCTGGAGTCGCAAATTCCATATCTGCAACCCACATCCTTATAAATTCTTCATCTTTATAAGGAAAGATCATTGTGTCATCTGCATGAAAAATATAGCTGCGGAATCCATCCGTATTCATGGCATTTGTATTTCTACGGTCAATAATTTCATCAAAATTATACATATTTTATCACTCCTATTCATTACTTAAAATCTATAAGTTATATATCATTTCTAAGCCATTCTACTGCATAGCGTACAGTTGAAATAGCACCTGTTTTCATCACAGATTCATTGAAATCAAATTTTTCATTATGATGACCTGCCCCATACCCAGCTTCTTCGTTTTTAATGCCTAAAAAGGCCAATACCCCTTTATATTTTTCTAACCATTTAGAAAATGTCTCTCCGGCATACCATGGATCAAACTGAACAACACTGCCCTCTGGCAATATTTCCGACAATACACGTTCAGCGACCCTAGAGCTTTCCTCATCATTAATTACAGCACTATTAATAGTCTCTAATGGAAATTCTGCTCTACATTTATGCATAGCAGCTGTGTGCTCAGCAACAGTACGGAATAATTTCTGTGCCTTTTTACCTTCTTCATTATTGAAAAATCTGAAAGTTCCCTTAATCTCTGCCTTACTGTCAATCATATTGGATTCATTTCCAACATGCATCATTGGAATAGCCATTGTAACAGTTTCACCAGCTGTGATTTGATTACAAAATGCCACGCAAAGATTATTTAAGAAATTTGCAGAACAAAATAATGGATTAATGGCCAAATCCGGTCTGGAAGCATGTCCTGCTTTTCCTATAAAATCAACTCTTGCAGTACAATAACCTGCCATTCGTGGTCCATGTACAGAAATTTTGCCTTCCTCTAGTGCCGCATAAACATGAATTCCCCAAACACGGTCAATTGCATACTTATCTAATGCTGCAAGGATGGCATCAATTCCACTATTAGGTTCTTCTCCTTCCTCAAAGCAAAAATAGATAACACCGTTTAATGAGTCTTTCAAACGGTATAGCATCTGCATTGCGCCTAGTAACATAGCCGTATGACCATCATGTCCACAAGCATGGCAGGTTTTGGGATGTTCAGAAACACATGTCCTTGTGCCAACCAGATTGGTAGGCGATTCTTCCATTGGTAATGCGTCAATATCAGCACGAAGGGCAATATGTTTACCAGGACGGCCTGTGTCTAATTTAACTATGACACTGGTTGTTGGTACTTCTTCATAGGATAAACCAAGTTTACCAGCCTCTTCTATAATAAAAGCCTTAGTTTTAAATTCATGCATGCCAATTTCTGCAAATGTATGTACTTTTCGCCTGCAATCAATAATATAATTTTCATATTCATTAGCAAGTTCTAAAATCTGCTTATTTAAACTCATTAAATACACCTCCTTTATCTTATACCTTATTTTAGCAACTAAAATTTTTCATATCAAACCACTCAAAGTTTCCTGTGAGTGGACTTTTTTTTATTTTTTTCTACTCCCAATGGATTTGCCGCCTCTTTTATGCTAAAATTTTTGTATATAATAAAAACTTATAGAACTTTTTAAATTTTGTGTATTTATACGAAACTATTTATAGGGAGGAAATCTATGTCTGAGATTAGTACACAGGTTGGCAAACAAATTCGTGCCTTTAGAAAAATGCGAAAATTAACACTGGATGAGCTATCTAATTTGCTTCATAAAAGTAAATCCACAATTTCCAAATATGAAAAAGGAGAAATTTCCATTGATATAGAAACACTATATGAAATTGCTGATGCTCTGCAAATTCATGTTGAGCAATTGCTCTACCTTCGTCCCAAACGCACTGTTATCTCTCCCCAAAATAACAGCCCTGCCTTTTTCAGTGGAGCATCTCAATTTTACTCCTATCTTTATGACGGCCGAAGCAATAATATCATACGTTGTGTATTTGACGTTCTCTCTAAAACAGAAAATAACCAATATAAAATTATGATGTATATGAACTATAAAGACTTTGATAATTATCAAAACTGTGAGAATACTTATTGGGGATACATTGAACATTATGATGCTCTTACACGCATTTCCCTTGTTAACAAGGATACACCTATGGAAAAGGCCAGCGTTCAAATACTAGCCTCCTATTTAGATTCCGGCACTAAATGGGGATTGTTTAACGGATTCTCGTCCAGACCAATGATGCCAATTGCTGTTAAAATGCTGTTTTCAAAAACCCGTTTAAAAGAAGATTCTGCTCTGATTCATCAGCTTAAGGTTTCGAAAGATGATATACGATTGTTGAAATTATACAACATGCTATCTGTAACTTAGAGAGGGATTATTATTGAAATATGTAAAAAGCCGTACAAGCTACTAGTTGTACGGCTTTGTGATAATTAAAAATTATGCTACACTGTATATCTTCACATCAGGGTCAGCATCCCATAATGGTTTAAGACCTACAAAAACATCCTTGTTGAATAACTCACTATCTAAATATGCCTGTGCATGCTCTACGCTGTCAAATCCGTGAAGTACCTGAACGTCTTCATCGCGAATTAAAAGATTTTTAGTAAGGGCACCAGGTATGTTATTTAAAAATGGAGCGCGATAATCCGCATAAATCTTTCCTGCAGCACCTCTGTTTTCGCTAGTAATTTTCATTGTGATTTCAAGATAAGCTTTTACTTCCATAATAAAATTCCTCCCTAAATATTCTTATAGTTGTTTATTGCATAGTCAAATTTTATTAAAAAAGCTACATAAGTAAAAGATATCAACAAATTTATGAGTAACTAATAAATTTCATAGTAACTTGTAAATTCATAGCAATAGAATATAATTTATATATAAAAAGTATTGGAGGGATGGAAGATGTATAAACCCAAATTAGAAAAGGAAATTAGATGCCCCTTAGAGTACGGATTGGATATATTCGGTGGTAAGTGGAATTCGCGTATTATATGTGTGCTGGCTGAAAAACATACCCTGCGTTACAGTGAAATTCGTAAGGAAATGACAGATATAACTGATGCAGTATTAGCGTCAACTTTGAAAAGGTTAATTTCAGATAACATAGTACGACGGGAACAATATAATGAAATTCCCCCTAAGGTAGAGTATTCATTAACGGATAAGGGTAAATCTGTTGTGCCTATTTTACAAAGTATTTGTAGATGGTCTGGGGCTTATCATAAAAATGAAAGTGAACATATAATGGCTCAATGCCAGAAATGTGATTATAATAATGAATAAAATAACTAAGCTATTTAAAATCAATGCTTACTTAAAATAAAAGAAGCACCAGATAAGTCCAGTGCTTCTTTTGAGTTGCTTTTAAATTACCTTTACATAAAACCTTCTATTTCTTGGCCCATCAAATTCACAAAAATATATGCCCTGCCAAGTACCCAGCTTTAACTTTCCATTTTCAACAATTACGCTGCAGGATGAACCTAAGAATTATATATATTCATTAAATGATATTACTTTATATATTCAGTAACGAAATCAGTAAAAAGAATACCTTCCAAATGATCTATTTCATGGCAGAAGCATTTTGCTAAATCTCCTGTACCTGTCAATATAATTTTCTCTCCATTTTCATTTAATGCTTGTACTGTTACTTTTGCAGGTCTTATTAACTTACCCCATTTATTTGGAATACTCAAACAGCCTTCTACAACTTCTTGGGTTCCCTCTTGTCTAATTATCTTTGGATTTACTAATTTTATAAGTCCTTGTCCCATATCTATTACAACTAATCGCTTTAATATACCTACTTGTGGGGCGGCCAATCCGCCACCATTTTCCGTATTATACATAGTATCAGCCATATCATTTAATATTTGTCTTATTTTATCATCTACAACTTCAACTACCTTACTCTTTTTCCTTAATATTTCATCATCATACAACCTTATTTGCCTTAATGCCATTTAAACTACACCTCTACTTTGCTCAGCTCTTGATTTTCTTTCACTTTCTTCAAATAGAAAAATTTCTTCTATGGTACTATGAAATACTTTTGCAATATCGTAGGCCAACCATATAGAAGGTTCAAATTTTTCTGTTTCAATAGCGTTAATTGCCTGTCTCGATACACCTATAAGTTCACCCAATTGTTCTTGGGTTAGTCCTAAATGTTCACGAAATTGTTTTATTTTATTTTTCATTAAGTATCACTCCTGTAATGTTTACCTTACATTATTAGTATAGTATTGCCTTCACATAATGTCAAGTAAACCTTACATGCAATATAATAAAAACAGCAATAATTCCTGTGAATTTTATTGCTGTTTTTGCGTTATTATTTTAGATATTTTTTGTTTTGCACTTCAAAACGCAAGACGCTGCAGATAAATCCGGTGCTTCTTTTTGGTTGCTTTTAAATTACCTTTACATAAAACTTTCTATTTCTCGGTCCATCAAATTCACAAAAATATATGCCCTGCCAAGTACCCAACTTTAACTTTCCATTTTTAACAATTACGCTGCAGGATGAACCCATAAGTGAAGCTTTTATATGGGCATGAGAATTTCCTTCCATATGTAGATATCCATTTTTCTCAGGAAAAGCCTTATCTAAACCTAATAAAATGTCGTGTACAACATCTGGATCTGCATTTTCATTTATTGTTACCCCAGCAGTGGTATGAGGAATGAAAACTACAGCTACTCCATCCTTTACATTACTTTTATTTACTTCTTCCTGTACAATTGATGTTATGTCTATGAACTGCTCTGGCTTTGTAGTTTTTAATGAATGTTCCATGATTTCACCCTTTCTATCAAGTTCTTCTAAATTTTCATAACTCTATATCTTGCCACTTGCCATGTGGGTGGCACCTTTTGGCGCTACCTAAACAGCCACCATACTCCTTCCTTTTCTCCTCTTTCCAAATTAAATCCCAGCTCTTCCGCTACCCTTACAACTTCTTCTTTAGTGCAAACATTTGAAAAATCTATTTCTATCTGGTTATTTTTTAAACCCTTTTCTCTTAGCTGCTGCTTTATGTGAATCCTCACAGGTTCAAGGTTACTAACCTCTGCTGTGTCTTCCTTCGTATCTTCGCCAGGACTAAATATCTTTTTCATCACTTCTTTAATGCCCATAACTTTTCTCCCTCTTTAAAATTATATGTATATATTCATTATACATTATACCCATGAATTATCTTAACATATTTAATATGGTGAATAAGGTAATAATTCTTTTATACAAACTTTCTGTATCCCATCTTCAGTTTGTATTAAAACTTTAATATCAGGAGCATACTGCATAAGCATCTGCCTACAATTTCCACATGGAGAAATTAAGGCATTGTTTTTCTCTGGAGACCTTACTGCAACAATAGTGTCAAATTCACGTTCTCCTGCTGTAATTGCTGTGCCCATTGCTATATATTCAGCACATGAACCATGCACCGCATATACGTTTACTCCGACATAGATGTTACCATTTTTGCAGCGTAATGCTGCACCTACTGTGTGATTTTCATCAACTTCATCAAAGTTTTTATTGATAACTTGTTTTGCTTCCTCAATTAATTTCAAATCATTATTGTCAATCATAATTAATAAATCTCCTTTTTGCGTAATCAGTTTTAATTCGTCATATAAGAAAATTGGAAAGTAATCTATTATTTACACCAATCTTCTATAATCGATACTTTCTTTTCAGTAGCATTAAGTTCAATCTCACATCCTATAGGTAACGTCAACATTGGATGTGTATGACAGCAATCAAAATCTGCAATGAATGGTATAATCCTATCTCCTAACACTTCTAATAGTATTTCATATGGTTTTCGACCTGTCTTTAAATCGTCAAATAACTCATGTTTTCCAAGAATTATTCCAGAAATCTTATCAAAGACTCCATTTACATTTAAAAGAGAAAAACTTCTTTCTATTGTGGCAGCATCTTTTAGAGAATCTTCTATAAAGAGGATATCTCCATTTTTTATTTCAGGCATATATTTACTGCCCCATATTCCTTGAATTGTATTCAAGTTTCCCCCTATGACCCTGCCACTAACAACACCGTCATAAACTGTTATCCACTTATTTTCCCTTTTTTCCTTACTTCTATCTTGTGTTTCCCAATTAATGTACTCGTCTGTCCAATATTTAGGCATTTCAAAGACATAAGGAATTATTGTATTATCCATAGTAACTTCTTTAAAATACTCATATGTATAGTCAACGAAAGGTGGTAATTCCCCAAAAGAAGCCACTAAAGCAGGTCCATAATATGTGCTGATCCCAGTTTGTGCATATATAGCAAGTAAAATTGCGCTAACATCAGAATATCCTATTATCATTTTAGGGTTTGTTTTAAACGCCTCATAATCTATATATTGAAGGATAGAGTTTGAGTTCATTCCTCCGATTGTAGACATAATGCACTTTACTTCTGGGTTTCTAATCAACTCATTTAGTTCTTCTGCTCTTTCTTTAATACTTCCAGACCTATAGAAATCATGCTTCCCTGTAAGATTTCCTTCTATAACCTTAAACCCTTTATCTTGCAAATATTTTTTTGATCGTGAAAATCTGTTAGGACATGAATATGTTATTGGTGAAGATGGTGAAAAAATACCAATAGCGTCACCAACCTTCAACTTATCTATATACTTCATTTCGATCCTCCTTAAACACAATATCTTTTGTTAGCCATATATTGCTATTGTACCTCAATATAAACTTAATTTGTCATATAAAAATATTATGTACTAATCATAACAATAGAGTTTATCTATTATATACATACATCAAATTATTGCTGTAAGAGACCATGAATTAGAATAAGAAACAAAGGTGGAAAAATTGGTGTTGATATCACTTAATGCATTTAGTTTGTAAAGAACTTTTAATTGATATTTTATAAAAAGGTATTGCAAGAGTTTAATTTGTATGATACTCTATATTTGATTTTAATGAATGGAGGGATGCTTAAAAATGTGGATTTCATCTCGATTATATGCTTTATGTAACTAATTGAATAGTACTTAAAGGCTCTACCTATGTGTAGGGTAATCGGGATTAGTCTATCTATTTTTAAGAACCCTTATTAACGGAGTTTATGTAATGCGTTTAGGGATAGAGACAAATCTATCCTTTTTGCGTTTGTTTAAAGATAGAATGGTACTTAATGAAAAACAAATAAAACTTTCTTAATCAAGATGAATTTAAGGTTTCATTTCTTTATTTTTGCTGTGTAAGCTTATAAGAGGGGTGTATTTTATACTTAAGTTCTTAGATTAGTGAGAAGTATTTTGTTATGTGATTATAGGCTAAATCAGCAAGGATAACTTTTTTTGCTATTGTAGAATAAGGAATTCCTGTGATTTTTGTCATTTTTTTCCGTTTACTTAAAGCACAGGTAGCTAGCCTGTGCTTTTTGTATTTAATATGTAAATGAGGTGCAAAAAATGCGTTAAAAAGTTTGGCATTAACAATGCTTTATTTCAATTTCGAACAAGTATTTAATAGTAAAGGAGATTAGATATTATGACATATAATAATGAAAATAAAAGAATATGGTTTATTACAGGAGCAAGTAAAGGTCTCGGATATGCGTTCACCCTTTCTGCTCTGAAAGCTGGGGATAAGGTTGTAGCAGTCGCAAGAACTATCGACAAATTGGAAAAGCTAAAAGAAGAGTATCAAGATACTTTATTGCCATTGAAACTAGATATCACAGATAGAAAAGCTGTTTTTTCCACGGTTGAAGCAGCAGTCCAACATTTTGGGAAGCTTGATGTTGTTGTTAACAATGCGGGCATAATGACTTTAGGTATGATTGAAGAACTAAGCGAATCTGATGCTAGAAACCTGATGGAGACAAACTTTTTTGGAGCTCTTTGGGTATGTCAGGCAGCAATGCCTTATTTGCGTTCTCAAGGCTCTGGACATATCATACAAATTTCCAGTATCGGTGGAATAATCTCAGGTCCTATGAGTGGTATTTATAGTGCAAGTAAATTTGCTATAGAAGGAATGAGCGAAGCCTTAGCAAAAGAAGCAGCTCACTTTGGCATAAAACTCACTATAGTAGAACCTGGCGGGTACTGGACAGACTTATATACCTCAATGGGTTACAGCAATCCATTAGACTCATACGGAACGCTACGTGAAGAATTGGCTAAACAGTACTCAGAAGGTTCTGTAGATAGCGACCCTTCATTGGCTGCAGAAGCTCTTATGAAATTAGTAAATAGTGACAATCCCCCTCTTAGGCTTATCCTTGGCAGCGTGGTCTATGATTTAGCTATAAACACATTAACAGAACGAATAGTTACTTGGGAGGAATGGGAAACAGTTAGCCGAGCTGCTGAAAAAGGTATCCCTGCACCTGAGGGTTATGGGGTATCCGAAGAGTAAAAACTGAAATGCTTCAAGCGGAGATTTCTTATGACGCAGTAGTAATTTAATTATTTAAGTTCGCTTTTTCTTATAATTTTCACCAACTACTAATGAGATAAGAATAGGCTGCATTATGGAAACTTACTCAGCCATGTGGTATATTTTTACACATATCGACTGCACCAGATTTACTTTGCCCTGGTTAAGATGCTCCCTCCACCACAGTTAGCACGTTTCATAATATTCAGAAAAAATGTATCAAGGACTTACTTTATAGTAAGTCCTCCTTTATTTAGCCTTTATTATTATTACTTATTATATTGGTATTTTGCTAAGCCTCTAGTCTGCAATGACTATATAAAAAAGTCTGCGTCATTTATGGTACGGTTCACCGTAACTACTTTATCGGAGGTTTTTAGATGTATATCTAAGCTATTTTAAAATTATTATCAATTTTAACTTTGAGTTGCTACTAGTTCTTTAGATAAATTTATTACACCCTAGCGTTTATCCGTTCCCAATACAACCATATCAAAGAATTCGTTACTAAATGTTATTTAAGTATTATATATTCTTTTAAATTTTGTGGTAAAGTTCAATGCTATTATTTTATACGGCCTAAAAACTGTCTAATTATTTGTGTTTAAGAACTACAAAAGTTGTTTATAAATAGGTGAATCTAAAGGTTCAAGCCGAGGAAGGGATATCCCTAGTCTACTTGATTCTGCAAGAGTATCGCGCACAAATATCATATTATTTTCGGCTTTTAGATTTTCACTCCCACTAGCACTTCTCATTATTTCTCTAGGTAAATTCCCTTTAGCTAATGCTAATTTCATTGCAAAAGCCACAAATATTGCAGGTAAATTTACTGCAATATTTGTTATTGTACTAACCTTAGAGCCTTTAGCACCCATCAATGAAATTAGTTCCCTTAATATTAAAGTAAAATCTTTAAGAGCACTTGTAGAATCGAATAGATCATTCAACGAACCAACTTTTGAGGCTGCAGCCATCATACTTGCGTTAGTAATGAAGTGAAACCATAGCCAATTACGCATATCTTTCTTTTCAGAAATACCAAAACCTGCATTTTTAAACAAGCGATTTACTTTATCATACCTGTTTCTATTAGTACTGTCATCAATGAATCCCATAAAGATATTTTTCATAACCCCACCTTCTAATGTGTTTTGATTTATATAAGATCCACCAGCTCCAGGAAATCCCCAAACAACTTGCTCCTTTGGAATTGATCCAATTGAATTTAATGGTTCATTAATAATATTATTAAATATTAAAACAGTTGAACTATTAACAAGTGGTTCTAACCAATTTATTATGTTACTTAATTGATTATGGTTTACGCTAATCACAATCAAATCAAAATCATGGTTAGGTGACAGTTCTTCTATCATTTTAATTTTCCAAGCTTTATTTACTAAATCACCCTTTTTATTCTTTCTACCATCTAATATTTTTAAATTCACTATATCGCCATACTGATTAATTCTTCCTGGACGAACATAAAATGTTACCTCATTACCTGCTTGTTCTAAAGCCCAGCCATATTGTGTTGAAATTACTCCTCTACCTATCATTAAAATTTTCATTATATCGCCTCCTATCAAACATGTGTTGTCTAAGATACAAGTGTATGTTAATATATTATTGAATTATTTATCTAAATACAACCAATAGATTTTTAGCGGTGTTGTATAAACAACATTTTATTAAATCTGTTCTTTTATCAAAGGAGATTAATGATAAATTATGAATAAAAAGGACCCAAGATCAATAAGAACCAAAAATTTGATTAAAGAAGCATTTGCCAAATTATTTGAGGAAAAAGACTTTAAATACATCACAATTAAAGATATTACAACAAAGGCAACTATAAATAGAGCAACTTTTTATGCTCACTATATGGATAAGTATATTTTATTGGAAGAACTCATTGCAGATTGCTTTGAAGAAATGTTACCAATAGAAATTTCAAGCGCTATAAATTTAAATGAAGATATTATAAAGGAACTTATTTTGTTCCTTTATGAATACAATATCAACTTTTATCAAACGCGTAAGATTGATTCTACATCTATCGCTTCTACTGTAGATAATTTATTAAAGTATAAAATAGATAATCTTATTGAAAAAATATTAAAAAGTATGGCAGGTAGAGGTGAGCTAGATTTTAAAGACACAAATATACTAGTTAAAATAATTGCCTCATCAATATATAGTTGTGCTCAATATTGTTATATTAATAAAAATGATAAAGAATACGCTATTGAAAAAACACTTAGTTTTATTATGAGCGGGATAAAAACTGTTAAATAAAAACGCCTCAACATATGACGGATGCTGAAGACGGAGCACATCAATCCCCTAGCACAAAAAGCCTCCGTTACTTGTGGTACGGTTTATCATTCCTAATTCTAATACTTTGATATAGTTAAGTCGTCATATTTTACAAATGTGACTTAAGAATATTACACTAAGCAAATGTTTTCACATTGCTGATAACGTCCTTTAAAACCACTTAGTAGAAATATATGCATTTTTACTAATATGTCTTTCTCTTTTTATAATATCTTTTAAGGTCATAGCTTCACAACAAGTTCCATCACTATAAGAATATATATAACTATCTTCGGGAGTCATATCTTCATCATTCTTAAAATGATTATATTTAATGTCAAGCTCTTTAATTACCGAGTTTGCCTTTCTTATTTCTCTATTAAGTAACCTGATTAATTCTTTCTTTTTTAGAAACTCTTTATCATCAATGTAATCTACTAGCATATTTAAAATAAATTCGTGACCTGCATTATGATCCAGCCACAACTGATCTTTCTGGTGATTATGTAATAAATTTTCATCTTTATCTATAGCTCTTAATCTATTACACTGCTCAAGTAAATATCTTCTATTCAAATTTGTCCCCCCCATAGAATTTAATAGTATATGTTTATTATAAGTTATAGTACTAGTGTTTCTCAACATTGAATTGTTCTGTCTGGGTTAATGGTTATATCCTTAATGATATGTTGTAAGAGATCCTGTGTAAAATCATCACAGTTTGTAAATTGAATTGAAAAATTATGATAAAACAACACAGTTCCTTCCTTGACCTTTTCCTTCATATAATGCATCATCTGCTTTTTTTATTGTATCATCAATTATTTCATAATCTTCATTAACGGTTACCCCAAAGGTCAATGTAATTGATATTTGAATTCCATTATACTCGATAATTTCTTCTTCAATAACTTTCCTGATTTTATCCGCCAGTATGCGGGCATCCTCGATTTCTGTTTCTGGGAGCAAGATAAGAAATTCCTCCCCTCCCCACCTGGATACAAACCCTCGTTCTCGAACCGCATCCTGTAAGTTTTGGGCTACTGCTTTCAGCACTTGATCTCCACAGTCATGTCCAAAGCTATCGTTTATCTTTTTAAAATAATCTATATCTGCAACGATAAGTGAAAATTTCTTTTTAGTTTTTTTATAATTTATAATCTCATTTTCAAGTTTCTCCATAATATATCTTCGATTGTACAACCCAGTTAATGAATCTGTTTTAGAAATCAACTCCAACCTCTCCATGTTACATTTCATGGAAGCTATTTGAGATGCTGAAAATATCCCAACAAATACAAGCACATATCCCACGGTTATGAATAATAAAAACAATATCATATCATATATAGAATTAAAATTTCTTAAATGTGAAATGCGTGTGGGGGTCGTAAAGTTAGTAATTAACAACAAAAATGAAAGAACTGGGTATAAAAACATATATCTTATGGTTTTATCAGACACTAAGTTAAGAATTGTTTTGTAATGTTTACCTATCCCGAAATAAGCCACTAATAACAATAAAATATTAATACAATTTCTAAAAATATATATAAGATTTTGAGTATAATTAACATCATCAGTACCTGAAACTAATTCTGCAGATGGTATCGCAATAAAAAATGCCATTGTAGAAAACAGCCAAATACTAAACAAGGTAAATATTTTTTTTGATAGGGATTCTTTAAAGACTAAGTTTAAATATACTATGTAAGAAAAGCAGATAAAATACACAATAACCTTAGCCATTCCATCGTTATGTGTATGTTCTGTTACATAAGAGCCACTTAAAAAAACAAATAATGTATTTAATATAAAAGCAACTATGCAGAATCTTATTGTTTTTTTTCTTGTAAGCAGGCTATGAGCTGTTAAAACTAAAAAAATGATTGTGAAAAACGAGGATATTCTATAAGTAGACATCTTATTTACTCCCCCTTATCTAAATTTAATTAATCCTCTTTTTGCAAAACTAACTTATAAAAGTAAAAATCAGTATATATTATCTTATAAATCTTGCTTAACTTATACAAAAATTATAACATATTTTTCATCATTTCATTAACTTATAAATATATAAAGTCCCTGTTATGGGATTTTTTTAATATTTTAGTTTTTATTAGTTAGTATATCATAATAAAAGGGCAAAATAATAACCACCAACTAGTTAGTTAACAATTGGCGGCTGCGGATTTTTAAATAATTCTTTATTCTATATATAACTTAGCTATTCTAACTATATCCTCAAAGTTATTTCTATATCTTAAAATATGTTCAAGCAGTTCTTCGTGTTTAGGTTCCTTGTACCTATGAGAGATTCTATTTCTAATAAGTCTTGATTTTTCGAGAAATAAATATATATCTTCGTTTATTATTCTATCTTTTTTTAGTATATTTAAGCTTTCATGTATTGATATTCCTATCTTATACTTTTTCATATCTTTAAGAAGTATTGAAAAAAAGTCTTCTAGTATAGTATGGAAACTAACGAATAACTGCCTTAAGCTTGATTTTGCCAGCTTAATAATTAGGTTATCATCTTTTTTATTCTTGAGCACATTTAAACACTCGTCCATGTCCGCAATGCACTCCTGCATGTCTTCTACAACTTTCCTTAATCTTTCTTGATTCATGATAATACATCTACCTTTCTAAAATACATAAAGTTCTCATTTTCCCTATATATTCTATCAGTTTCGTTATACAAAATCTCTAAAGACATCCCATTATCTTCAGTAAAAATAATCTTTCCAGTATTTAAAATGCTTATCTTTACAAAAATATCTAAGCTTTCACTTCTAAGGTCTAAAACATCTATTTCTCTATTTAAAAGATTTTGAAAGAACAGCTCTATTTCTAAAATACTATCTAGTTCAATTGATTTACTAGCTAAAAGAGCTATGTCCACATCTGATTCCTCATTGAACTCATTATCTAAGTCATCACTAACAATGCTTCCAAATATAAGCATGGTTGTGACATTATATTTTTTCATGAAGTTAAATACCTCTTCTGACTTTAGCTTCTCTATTATCTCTATTTTATCATATGCTTTATCCACTTATTAATTCACCCACTTTTGAATAATGTACCTTCAATAGCGCAAAAACACTTATTGCAAAGATTATAGACTATACCTTTGTAAAATAAAATTTTATTTATTCCAATACTTATATTATATACCATATTTAATGAAATAACATCAGAACTATATTATAATTATATTAGGCACATGATATATTAATATTTTAAGGAGATCATACCTATGAATATAACTTTGTTCATTGTTCCAATTGTGTTATGGATTTTGGCTTTAATAATTAATACTGGAAAAGCAAACTTTTTAATTGCAGGATACAATACTGCACCGCAAAAGAAAAAGGATAAGGTAGATGAAAAAACACTGTCTAAATTTATGGGAAAGTTTCTTTTTATTTTAGGCTTAATTCAGTTAGTCGTTCCAATTGCTAGCCTTTTGAAGCCTGATAATTTAAAACTTATTGTAATGTGTGTGAACATTGTATTTATCCTTGTTACAATTGCTGGAGTTATTTATATAAATACAAGCAAAAGTTTTCAAAAATAGCTACTTATAGTGTGGTCAGTAATTTTGGCATAAAATAATAACCACCAGCTAGTTCTTACTAATTGGTGGTTATTTAAATATTATTTCTTCCTTGCATAATTATCCTAACATATCATACTTAACTTCAGATAGTTTCCTACAAAACTTTTAAATAGAATAAAATTAAAAACAATTTTATCCTTTAGATAATTTTCCAGTCTTAATACCTTTACTTTAAATCTTGCCACTTGCCATGTGGGTGGCACTAATGGTAGAATTTTATCTGGCATTTGATAATGCGTAACTTATGATGAGGAAGTGACAAAAATTGGATACTAAAAAAAGAAATATAGTTATATCAATAATGGTGGCAATGTTTCTTGGGGCAGTTGAAGGAACGGTTGTTACTACTGCTGTACCCACTATAGTTAAAGAACTAAATGGCTTTGAATTAATAAGCTGGGTTTTTTCTTTATACTTACTGACATCAGCTATCACAACACCTATATATGGTAAGCTTTCTGATTTATATGGAAGGAAGCGTATTCTTTCTATAGGTATAATAATTTTTTTAATAGGAAGCTCATTTTGTGGTTTATCAAAAACCATGCATCAGCTTATAGCATTTCGTGCCTTGCAGGGCTTAGGGGCAGGAGCAATATTTACAGTAACTTATACTATAGTTGGTGATGTTTTTGATCTTTCAGAAAGACCAAAGGTTCAAGGATGGATAAGTTCTACCTGGGGAATAGCAAGTCTTATTGGTCCCTTATTAGGTGGATTTTTAATAGACCATCTATCATGGCACTGGATTTTCTATATAAATATACCTTTTGGAATACTCTCCATAGTGCTTCTTGAAAAAAATCTTGATGAAAACCTAGAAAAGAAAAGACACAAGATAGATTATGCTGGTGCTATAACATTATCAGCTTCCATCATAATATTATTATATAGCTTTATGTCAGGTGGCAGAGGCTTAGCTTCTATAATAATATCCTTAATTATTACTATGGCCCTTTTAGTTATATTTTATTTCATAGAAAAAAAGGTACAAGAGCCTATTGTTCCCTTTGATATTTTTACAAAGACTAATATTATTATAAATGTAATTAGCTTTTTAGCTTCTGCTGTGTTAATTGCAGCAGATGTGTATATTCCTCTATACATGCAAAATGTCTTAGGCTTTGGAGCAACTATATCCGGGCTTTCGATGGCTCCTATGTCCATAGCATGGCTTTTATCTGGAGTTATTCTTGGAGGAGCTATACCTAAATATGGTGAAAGAGTAGTAATAGCTTTATCTTCTTCTGTGGTCTTACTTAGCTGCTTACTCTTGCCTACACTACATGTTACTTCTCCGTTGATTTTAGTTATAATATATGTTTTTATAATGGGATTTGGACTTGGAGGAAGTTTTACAACATTGACAATAGCAGTACAATCCTACGTTAACTATGATAAGAGAGGTGCAGCAACAGCCTCTAACTCACTTGTTCGTACTCTTGGACAAACAATAGGAGTAAGCATTTTTGGAAGTATATTTAATCAAAGTATAGTTAAGTATTTTAATAATTTAGGAATTAAAGGAGTGGACCCAGGTAACTTGTACACTTCGTCAAGCTTAAATAATGGTGTATCTCTTGAACAAATAAAGCTCTCCTTAAATTCAGGGCTTTATGTAATATATATTTTATTAATTGTTATTACTATAGTTAGTTTTATATTATCTTTTACCCTTCAAAATGGATTAAAGCAAGAAACAGCAGGAAGTGAAGTTTATTAAATTTACAGGAATTTGCATTTTAGAATTACTAACTCAAGTTGCAGAAGTTATAGTGCATAAAATATACCCAAATCCCGCATAGTGTGGGGTTTGGGTTATTTTCATTAATTGCCCATTTCTTGTATTAATTTTTTAAATGTATCATTAGAAATTTCTTCGTTCATCTTTAATACCTCTTTATTAATATAGTAAATGTTATATTACTATATAGAGTAAAAATCAATGTTATATTAATATATTAGTAAAATCATATTTACCAATTTGCATTGTATTATATTTTTTATTTAGTCACCATTATTATTTTGCACATATGATTTATTATGCTAGTAAGTTTGCTTTCACTTAAAATATCTGCCTCTTCTTCTAAATTTTAAAAAAATAAAAACAGAACAAATTTATTAGCAGCTTCCGTTTTGAGGTGCAAAACGGAAAAATCTCATAATAAATAACATCAAAAAGCTCTCCTGCTACTTTGCAGGAGAGCTTATTAGAAAACCTAGCATCCTAATTTATATGTATTCATCAAATCTTATGCGCTCACAATCATTCTTCATTTCAAATTGTATTTCCTGCATAGTTTTATTCCCAACTCTAAATTCAATTGCTTTAAATTCTATTTCATAATCCTTATCAATAATATAATTAAATCCAATAGTTATATTGCTTCGTATATTTTCAGCCAATATCTTCAACTGATTTCGAGAAGCACCGGGCATCAATGCCATAAAGCCAAACTCACCATACTTTCCCAAGCTGTCTAATCTTCTGATTCCCCTTGAAATAGCTAAAGCTAAAGTTGAAATATATCTATTTATCTCTTGTCTACCGTAATCTGATATGGGTTTTAATTCACAATAAATTATAGAAAATATCTCATTATTTCTTTCCCCTTCCTTTACTAAATAATTAAGTTTATATAAGATTGCTTTCTCCGTAAATGCTCTTGTAAGTGGATCTAAGGCTGTTTCACCGTGCAGTTCATCAGTAAACATAGTTATTTTGTTTTTACCCGTATCCTTTGAATCATAAAGGGCTTTATCTGCCTGTGAAATAGCAGCATCTATATTCCTGCAGTTAGCTTCTATACGACTCATACCTATGCTGATTGTTATTTGTATCATCTTCTCATCACAACAGGTTACTGTTTCTTCAACGTTTTTACGAAGCTCGTCCATTCTATATCTTGCCTCATGCTCATTCATTGGCAGTAAAATTACAAATTCCTCTCCGCCAAATCTGGCAGAAACACACTTTGGAGTTTGAATTTCCTCTATCTGTTTTGCTATGGATTTAAGAACCATATCACCAGTGTCATGCCCATAAGTATCATTCACACCCTTAAAGTAATCAATATCAATCATTGCAATAAAGCCTTCACTTGAGCTATGTATGATTTGCTCAAAAACAGTATTTACATTCTTATAAAAACTTCTTCTATTGTTGAGACCTGTCAAAGGATCCTTATTTGCAAAAAAACTTATTTCCTTAACGCGCAGCTCCTCCCGCGTATTATCTCTTACAATTCCAAAGTTTCCTTCAAACCTTCCATCTTCAGAAAAAATGCCAACCAATGTAATATTAAGATATTTTTCGTTATTGTTTATTCTTGTTTTTACATTTACATATCCAACCTCAAGCATTTCTGCCCATAAATCTATAATTCTATCCTCTTCGATACCAATAAGTTCAAATAGGTTTAAATGATCAATATCTTTTTCTCCTACAATTTCACTAAGCTTATTATTAAAACTTGTAACTTGCTGACTGGTAACTATATCTATAATAGAGCTTTTATTAATTGAATTAATTTTAATCGGTGATAAAAGCATAAAGAAAAAATAGCCCTCATTTGAATGATCGAAAAAAGCTGTTATTTGTTTCTCTCGCTTGGTTAACGCTTTTCTAGCATGAACCAAATCAGTCACATTATATCCCATGGCTAAAAGATATTGTACCTCACCATTTTCAATAATTGGCTTAACAATAAAATCAACCTCGCAAAGGTTCCCTTTATAATCTACATGCGTAGCCTCAAACCTGCTGGTTTCTCCAAAAAATGCATTCTCCATTGCAAAGTTAACCATATTCTGAAGTTCAAAGGAATGATTCCACCAGGGTAACTCCCAATACACTAGGTCCTTTATATCTTCGAGATCTACCTTTGCAAAATCAAGCATAAGTTGATTTGCAGTTATCAATGTATACTTTGTTGAAATAGCTGCAACCATTATGTTGACATTATCAAACACATCTTTAAAACATTTATCTATTATTAAGTCCATATCAGCATCACCTTTACTAATCTTTAAAATTAGATCTACTTGTTTACCTAAAATTTCAAAAAATAAAGGCTAACTATTACGGCACATTCCTTGAAATATGCCTATAATAACTAGCCGGTTGCACTACTAACTCCAAATTTCTCAAGTGCCCAAGTACAAGAAATTTATCATTGTTTCTCCACTATTTAATTTATCATACATAATATGCGCCCACCTTTTAAATACATATCATGAGTTATTTTCAACAACAGGTATAATTATACAATATAAAACATGTATTTACAATAATTAACTTAATTCTTGGTATATTTTGTTATATATGATTTGCATTACTATGTTTACAGAAAGGTTAACTTGCCACTTGCCATGTGGGTGGCACTTTTGAATACCAAAAAAGGATTTTGCCATCGCAAAATCCTCCCTACTTTAACAATTATTCATTAAAAAATCTACAGCGGCTTGTACCAATAAAGCCGTACCTAAATGCAATGGAGACTCATCTATTTGGAACTTAGGGTTATGATGTGGATAAATTACTCCATTTTCTTCTTTTGGTGTATTTAATACAAAGTAGGTACCTGGCACCTCTCTAAAGAAGAAGGCTGCATCTTCTCCACCCATGAAACTTTTATTCAATACTATAATATCTTCTTCCTTAATAATCTTCTTAGCAGATTCTATAAATTCCTGTGTGCACTCCTTAGAATTAATTAAGGCTGGATATCCATCTAAGAATTCAATTTCAGCTTCACCCCTCATAGTTTTTGAAACACCGAGCGCAATGTCTTCCATACGTTTAAATACAAACTCTCTAATTTCAGGCTTTAGAGTTCTTATAGTTCCTCTTATCTCAGCACTTTCAGGAATTATATTGTAGGTTTCTCTGCCCGCAACCATACTGGCAACTGTTATTACCGCTGAATCTAGTGCAGATACTTCTCTACTTACTATATACTGTAATGAGTTTATAACTTGTACAGCAATTGCAACCGGGTCTATAGTATAGTTAGGCATAGACCCATGACCACCTACTCCTTTTATCTTAATGCAAAATTGATCATCTGCCGCAAACATATTGGAATAACTTAAGGAAATAGTACCCCCTTTTGCACCTGGTATCATAGTACCTACATGAAGAGCTAAAATTCTATCCACTTCTGGTTTTTGGAGAACTCCATCCTTTACCATAAGCTCTGCACCACCAGGACCTTCCTCTCCTGGTTGGAATATTAACTTAACTCTTCCTGTTAATATCTCTTCATTTTCTTTTAGTAATTTAGCTGCTCCTAGTAAAATAGCAGTATGAGCATCGTGTCCACATGCATGCATATTATCATTGGTGGAGGCATAGGGAATGTCCACTTCTTCTTTTATTTTCAATCCATCCATATCTGCTCTTAATGCTATGGTCTTTCCATTCTTTTCTTTTCCTATCAAAGCTACGATTCCTGAATGATTTTCAAAGGTCTGGTATTCTATCCCCATTTCATCAAGCTTGTCTTTTATATATGCTGCTGTTTTAGGTAAAATCAATCCTATTTCAGGAATCTTATGCAAATCTCTTCTCCAATTAATAATTTCTTCTTTTATTAATGTTGCTTTATTTAAAAAATCCATTTGGGCACACTCCTTAAGTTATAAAAAATTAAATTATTACATTTAGTTCTTAGTGCCAACCCATTAAAACTGCAATAATAATTAATACACTTTGAGTTAAGAATAAGGCACCAAACACTGGAACAAACCATTTCCACCATTTTTCTAGTTTTACTCCTGCAATACCACAAACTATAGGAGCAAATGCTGTAGGCCAAAGAATATTTGATAAGCCATCCCCAAATTGGAAAGCAAGAACTGCAATCTGTCTTGATAATCCAAGTAAATCTGTAAGAGGTGCCATAATTGGCATACTTGTAACCGCTTGCCCTGAACCGGATGGAATCAAGAAGTTTAGTGATGTTTGCACTAATAACATAGCTACACCTGATAACCATTTTGGTAAATGAGATAGAGGAATGGACATACCATAAACTATAGTATCAATTATCTTTCCGTTGGATAAAACCACTAAAATGCCGCGCGCTAATCCTATCATAATGCATGCCATGGCAATATCTGAAATACTTGATTCCATTTTTTTTGCAATAACATTTGGTCCCCAACCCATAAAAATCGCACTCATAATGCCCATTATTAGAAATATGGCACTAAGTTCTTCAAAATACCATCCGTAAGCCTTTGAGCCATATACGATTGCTCCTATACCTATAACTAATGTTAATAAAACCATTTTTTCGCGTATACCAAAAGGATGGTTTTCTAAATCAGCATTACCCATAGATACATGGCTAAAATCATCACCATATACTAGACTGGCTGTCGGATCAGCTTCTACTTTAAGTGCATATTTCATAGTAAGTGTTGAAGCAACAATAATCATGGACAAATGGCAAAATATTCTGAAACCTACGCCCGAAAACTGTGGTACTTCAGCAATGCTTTGCGCCATACCAACTGTAAATGGATTCATAACAGCACCACTATAACCCATTCCTGCTCCAAGAGCAACAATAGCAAGTCCAACAATGGCATCATATCCCATTGCTATAGAAATTCCTACAAAAACCGGTATAAATGGCATCCACTCTTCAAATAATCCAATTGTAGAGGAAGCCGCACCAATTATAGTAATAAATATTGGTATAATAATAGTACGAGTTTTACCTTTTAATATTCTTAATAAAAATGCTACAAGTCCATTAAATGCACCGCTTGAAATTATTAAGCCAATAGATGAAAAAGAAATAAATACGAAAAATATAATTGGGCCTGCATCCACCATTCCTGAATAAATAGAACGTATCATTTGAAATGGCCCCACTGGACTTTTATCTATTAAATGATAAGTCCCTGGCACTGCCACCATTTTTCCCGCTTCATTTGCTACACGTTTAAATTCTCCAGTTGGTAATATCCATGATGCTATAGCACTAACACATATTATCATCACTAAGAGTACATAAATATGCGGCATTTTTATGCCTTTTTTCTTTACTTCTATTGTTTTAACACTCATATAAATTCTCCTTTCAAATTTAGTGTTTACATAGTTTTACTACGGAGTTTGTTTGATATCTCGCTGCTTAATAAATGAATCGTAGACTTCTTTTCTAAAAATATCATCCTTAAGAACCTTTAGACATAATTGTACAATTGCATCTGCACCATCAGCTATAGCTTCATGAGCTTTAGGTTTTGTTGTTGCATCTGCTAATTCTTTTGTATGCAGTGCAAAATTATAATCTGTTATGGAAAATAAAGGTTGAATAGAAGGACAATGATAGCTTGCATTTCCCATATCAGATGAACCGTTTGGTGTTAGCACCGGACTAACCTCTTTACCTAAGGCTTTGAGAATTCCTGTCATTTCATCCTCTAGGGTTTCAACTCGTACCATATCGGCAAAGTCATCAAATCCATGTTTTTTTGTAACTTCACAGTCTAATGCTAATGCAGCACCATTCATGCATTTCATAATCATATCATTCACTTTTTCTAGTTTTGCTATGGAATCTGTTCGAAACTCTAACTGTATCTTAGCATAATTAGGTATAATGTTAGGAGCTTTTCCACCATCTAAAATTACCGCATTAACATGAATGTCTGGAGTAAAGCACTCTCGACGCGCATCAATTAAGTCAAGAAACTTTCGGGCGGCGGCTAGTGCGCTTCTTCCTTGCCATGGACCTGCAACGGCGTGTGCTGTTTGTCCGTAAAATTCCACAATATAATTTCTAAGACTTAACACGTCCATGTTAGGGATACAGCTTTTCCCGCTCCAGCTATGCATCATCACTGCAAGAGACATTTCATCAAATACACCCTTTTCAGCCATTCCTATTTTAGCACCATCATCTTCTTCTCCAGGTGTTCCTATTACATATACTTTCCCTTTGAATTGATCCTTTAATTCCACCATTGCCAATGCTGCTAACACTGACATGGAGCCATGTGCATTGTGTCCACAACCATGACCAATTTCCGGAAGTGCATCATACTCCACAAGTATTGCTATAGATGGACCATCTCCATTATCAAAACTACCTCGAAATGCTGTTTCATAACCTAAATAAGGGTATTCAACTTCATATCCTCCTTTACTTAATATTTCTACAATTTTTCTACTGGATTCATATTCTTTATTAGAAAGCTCGGGATGAGCTGCTAAATCATCACTTAGTTCAATAGCCTTTGAATGATGATTCTTTACCGCTCGATCAATAAGTAATTCAATATTTTCTGCCATTATTTCAACCCCTTCTAATTTCTTTCTTAAGAATACTCCTTTCTTTTTAGAATATTAAATGCTTATTTTATAATTGCATATATTTTACATTTATTTTATCGTCAAATGTTAAAAAAGTACAATGCAAAAATTTTTCTGAATAATTACAAAATTGTAATTATATTTTATGAGTGAATAAAAAAATAACCACACCTTTCAAGCGTGGATATTGAATACCTTATAATTTTAAAAACACTACCCTATTCAGATTTATTTTCAATCAAATCACTTTCCATAATCTCAGAGTTTTCTAGCATATTTAAAAATAGCTTTAATCCATTTTTTTTATTATTGGGCAAAGTTATAGCAATAAATGAACTAGGACATAATAAGCTTTGTTCTTTAGTGATAATATTTTGCGATAATTGATTCTTCAAAAAACGTGGTATGGTAGCAATGCCCATGCCTGTTTCTACCATTAAAAGCTTTGTTGTCAAGCTATTGGCCTGTATTAATTTACTTGGCTTAATTCCCATTTCATTGCAAAGCTTATTAAAGACTTCACCTGAATAAGGCCCAGTTTTTTCACTCATGGTAACAAAAGCTTCCTTATTCACATCATCTATTGTAATATTATCAATTTTAGCAAGTCTATGATTCTTATTCATGATAAGTAAATATTCCGTTGGGAAAACAGTTTTAACATCAAAAGCATTTTCATCAATATTCATGGAGTTTAAAGGAAGAGTAAAGGCAATATCTATAGTTCCGTTATTAAGATTATTCATAAGATCATTATAACTGTATTGTTCTACCGTAATTTCAAAATCTGAAAAAATTGCGTGAAAATCTTTCACTATTTTTGCCACAAGGGCCTTTTCATATTGACCTATTCCAATTTTGAGCCTTCTGTTTTCTTCCATATGAAGGTTCTTTGCTTTTGTTATTGTTGCATCGTAATCTTTAAGTATTTGTGATACACCTTTATAAAAAATCTCTCCCTCAGGAGTTAACTTCACATTTCTGTTGTTTCTGTAAAACAGCTTAAATCCTATTTCTTTCTCTATGCTGGCAATATGTCGACTCATTACTGTTTGAGCAATATAACACTTTTCTGATGCTTTTGTAAAATTAAGTTCACTGGCAACAACTGAAAAATAATATAACTTGTCCAACATCATATTTATAACCTCCATGAATCTTTTTTGGCTTTATGTATAATCAAAATATGCTTGTTTAATAAAGATATGCTTGCTTAATAAAGATATTTATCTCTAAGTTTCCACTTTTAGAAATAACAGTTTGTGCTATATTATTCATGTATCTTACCTCATATCTAAGTTTGTATATATGATTAGATATCATAATTTTATTATTCTACGAAAATGGGGATTTACCTTCAAAATGCAATAAAAAAACACCAGGTGCTTATCCCGATGTATAAATGTTTCTTTAATCTTTTCAAATTATAAAATTAGTTACTTATTAGCTTATATTACAATATTGCTATAATGAGAGCAAGCAGTAACTCTTGAATAGATACTAGTTGCCCTTTATATATTTATTCTATTTAATCTTGCCACTTGCCATGTGGGTGGCACTTTTAAATAACCTTTTGGTACTCTGGTTTCCACTTAAGTCTTGCTATACCAACTTGTCCATTTCTATTCTTAGCAACTATATTTTCAAGGATATCCTTATTTTCTGCATCTGGATTATAATAGGCATCCCTATACAAAAACATAACCACATCAGCATCCTGTTCAAGGCTTCCAGATTCCCTAAGATCAGAGAGCATTGGCCTATGGTTTGCTCTTGCTTCTGGTGCTCTTGAAAGCTGAGATAAAGCAATTACTGTAATTTCTAACTCCTTAGCTAGTAATTTTAACTGTCTTGAAATTTTAGATATATCTAAATTTCTGCTTTCTGACCTTTCCTCAGTGTTTATGAGCTGCAAATAATCTATTATAACAATATCTAACCCCTTTTGTATTTTTAATCTTTTGCATTCAGCTATGATACTTCTAAGGGTAAACACCTTATCGTATATATAAAGACTTGACTTTGATAAATCATTAGATACTTTCATAATTTTTGACCATTCTTCATCCTTTAAGGCTCCAGTTTTTATGCTGCTGCAGTTTATTTCACCTAAGGCAGATAATGCCCTTTCAAGAATTTGATTTTTTCCCATTTCTAAATTAAAGAATGCTACCTTTGCATTTTCATTTATTGCTGTGTTTAAGGCAATGTTTAGTGCCATAGCTGTTTTCCCCATGGATGGTCTTGCAGCCAGTATTATAAACTCCTCTTTATTAAGTCCTCCAAGCATTTTATCAATTACTCTATAGCCTGTGCTGATGCCTGGAATATCTCCTCCATTTTCATATCTTCGCTGAAGCATTTCAGTAACCTGCATTAATGCTTCTTCTGTATTCCCATCCTGAACATTATCTTTTGTTCTCAGCTTTAAAAATGCATCTTCTAATGAATCCACAATGTCATCACAGCTTTTATCTTTATCCTGAAGTTCTTTTTTCTTAAATTCAAGGAGATTTATCATCCTTCTTAAATTGGACTTTTCCTTAATTATTTCCCCATAATATTTTGCATTATATACTGGCAGATAAGATGTATAAACTTCGCTTAAATAACTTATTCCGCCTGCTTCTGGGAGGCTTTCACCTAATTTATCACTTAAAGTAACTAAGTCTATAGGGATGTCCCCCTCATATAAATTCACCGCCGCGCCATAAATAAGCTTATGCCTGGTATTGTAAAAATCATCATTATCTAAAAGGTCAATAACAGTTAAAATTGCTTCATTGTCCTTAAGAATAGCACCTAAAATGTTCACCTCTGCCTCTAGATTATAAAACCTATTGATATCCACCTAAGTCACCCCTACTCTACGTATACATAAGCTTCAGCATTAGCGCCTTGGAACTTAATTTCACTGCACTTATCCTTATTTTTGTCCTTCCAGTCCCTTTGATAAGCTAAAACTTTGTTTGCCGTTGTAAGACCAAGACTATACCAATTATTTAAAATAGAGTCTATGTATTTCATACTTCGAGCATTATGATAGGCTGCCTCTTTAACTGCCAAAATTATAGAATCACAGCTCATGTCCTCACTCCAACCCTTAAGACTTTCAAACTCTATAGGAGTTATTGGGTGAATATTGTTATTAAACACCTGTACAACTTCACCGATACCTGTATTTTCTTCCTCATGAGCCTCATCCCCATAAACATCAGCAGCAGAGCTCACTATTATTTCTTCTGCTTCTTCTTTTTCTTCTACTTCTTCAATTTCTTCTTTAATTTCTTCTTCCCCTAGGTCCTTATAAGCCCCTTGCAAGCCCCTTATTTTTTCCTGAAAGTCCTCTACTCCATCAAAAATTAAATGTATAGGATATCCTAATTTTTCACATAGCTCATAGAGCTTATCCACAAATTCTCTATGTTTAATTTCTTTTATTTCTTTATTTATGCATTTTATTGTGTTTCGACTGTTTATAAAATTGTATTTTATCCAGTTTAAAATCATTATTTCTTTTGTTTCCTCTGAGTATTCTATTTTGCCATAGGTGATAAATCTCTCTAGTAGCTTGCTCACAGTTTCCCTATTATAGCCTGTCTCATATTCAATAGTTCTTTTAGGAAGTTCAAAAATCCCACATTGTTTAGTATTAGTGCATTGAAGCAAGTAAACGTAAAAAAACTTCTCCTCTGGTGTCAAATCCATAACAAAAGCATCTCCCCAAAATGATAATTGTAATTGTCTATATAGTGCCATAAGTAATCCACCTCCAAAAAATTTCTACCTATATATTTAATATGCAAAAATATAAAGATTGCTGTAAAAAGTTAAAATTTTTCAATAAAATATCTGTTATATAAATTTTCTTTTTAAATTAATCCTAAGTTTTAAATTATAATTTTTTACACCATCACCCAAAAATTAGTAACTTATCAATAACTTTCAACTAATACTTTGATCAACACTCTCCATACTATAAAAGAAGCCTTTTATAAGGAGGGTTTTATTATGGATACTAATAATTTTTCCCGGAACGCAGATACAAATTCGATGCTAGGTAAGCCACTAGCTGTGGGCGACAAAAATTTAATTCCTATAATGTCTGATGCACTAGATTGTGGCGATAAAGAAATGAAAGCAAAAACAAACAGAACTACTAACAAAAATGGAACCTATAAATACACAAACGAAAACGATGGTGGCTAATCATAATGGTAATTAGGCATAGGTATTAATACCTATGCCCTAGCATCTACTATAAGCTGGATTTTGTACTATTAATTAAAGCTAGTATATACTCTACACCTTCTTATTAAATTCTACATATAAGATATTCATCACTTCACTTTCTAATTTTAGACAAACTGTTATAGGCTTTTCTCCATGAATTTATTTAATGACTTTTCTTTGCACATTTTATATTCTCCCTAGTACTTATCACAGCTCTTATCCATTTCAATTGTTTCTATTTGTATATATATGACACTTAACTTAGAAAAAATGGGACAAAAAACCTAAAAAAACTTCTTTTTAATTTTTTTTATTCTTTTTTTATAATTCTGTCCCTTTTTTTAAAGCCGAAGTGTCTTATATAGTTATATATGAGAATTTTATTTTAATTTGTAAAATTATAGCTGAGGGGTGTTAATTATGAATTATGGTGAAATTGAATCAATTGTAAAAGAATTAGTAGTGTTAGAAGAAGATGAGTATTTAGATTACACTAAACAAATGATTGAGTTTGTTAATGCTAAAGTTAATAGAGAATATAATAAAGATTTATTTACTTATTATGATAAAGAGGATTTAAAACTTGATATATATTTAAAAGTTTATGGTTTATTAAATAAAACCGAACCTAAAAGCTTTGTAGAAATATTGTGCTATTCAAAGACAGCTGTTAATAACTTTATAAAAAATAAAAAAAGAGCACTATATTTAAGATTATGCAAACGTATATATAAACCTCTTCAGAGCTCCTATGCACAGGAAATATATATGGATAAAATAGCTCAAATGGCTCATTACACAAAATCTCTATGGGACTATATATCCTACAACCCCATTCCAACTTCTGTAATGAATAAACTTACGAGTACTGATAAGGATGTACTAAATTTTATTTTGCATTATGGAGATATTTCAACAAAATTTTATGCAGCTGTTGAAAAAATTGATGAGGAAACCTCTAAAAAAAGAATAACCAGATTTAGAGAACATATCTCCTATAGAATGCTTTTATGGAAGGAAAGTCATCCAGAAGAAGCTAAGTTAATTCCTGAAGTATTTTCTTATATAAAAAATAAATAACTAGATATAAGGAGATTTATATATGGATTTAGAAGAATCAGCTCTTAAAGCCCAAGGAGGAGATAAAAAATCTTTAGAAGATTTATTTATATATTTTAAGCCCTACATTGTAAAGCAGGCCCACTGTATATATGTAAAGGGGTATGATATAGATGATTTAATTCAAATAGGTTATGTAAGTCTTATGAAAGCCATAAAGATGTACAAGCCGTTAAATAAAAATTTCAATTATTATGCTCTAGCTTCAATCAAAAGAAACTTTTATTATCTTATAAGACAAGAAGCTCGGCATAACGGAGAATACAGTATGGATTTTGAAACTGGTGGTGGATTAACTCTAGCTGACAGCATAGAAGATAAATTTAACTTAGAGGAGGACTATGTAAAAAAGGAAGATATAAAAAGGTTAAAAGAAACCTTAAAACTCCTAAATAAAGAAGAAAAGGACTTAATAAAATGGGTGTATTTTGATAAGAAAAGCCTAAAAGAATATACAGAGCTAAAAGGAATTACTTATCATCAGGGAAGATATAAAATGCACAAGGTGCTGCAAATGCTTAGAGAAGATTTAAAATAATATTTAATTTTTTCTCACTTTTCTTCTTTCTGCATATTAAATAGTGAAACATCTCAAACGAATTGAGATGTACTGATTTATAACGAAATCACAGATTTCTATAAATCATGCAATTGAAAGGAGTTGATAGTATGGCTGTTACAGCTGATATGGTTAAAAAGTCTTTAATTCTTGAATATGTAGTGGGAACTGATGACGAGGGCAAGGATGTCATTGGAAGTCAAAGATTCTCCAAAATTAAAACTACTGCTACTGATGATGCTTTAAATGCTGTTGCACAGGCAATATCTCCAGTACTTAAAAATCCAGTTTTATATACTAAGAAACAAGAAGACAGTGTTTTAGGCTAATAAAAAGGAGGAATGATTTATGGCTAAGAGTTTAGTTTTATCCTTTGTGAATGTTGGAGGAAAGAAGACCAGCATCACAGTAAACAATATAAAAGATGCAGTAACTGCTGCTGAAGCTAATACCCTTATGGACACTATAATTGCCCAAAATGTCTTTGAAACAAAAGACGGAGATCTCGCTAGTAAAAGCGGTGCTTATGTAGTAGACAGAGAAAAAACTGAAATAACATTATAATTATCCTGAAGTAAAATAGTGACCCTTTTTAATCTATGCAAGGCAGTAAGTCCATTCACTGGGGGGTGCTGCCATTATATAAATATCTCCTAAACTGTATTTAAATTTATAATCCAGCCTTATAAAAAAAAAGAGATAGTCCCTTGGGATTTTGCACCAGGGGCTACCTCTTTTATTTATGGACATCTTCTAAAATTGTGACATTTTGAGGGTGGAACCAAGTACTTTTATGTGAACATGCTTTGCTGGACACACTTGCTAAAAACAACTTCAATTCGGCAAGTAAATCTATAAACCATTGATAACACTTAATTGGTTTGTAAAAATTTTTTTGTACTAAAATATCCCTTAGATTTCTCTAAGGAATACTTTATCTACATAGTTTTAAAGTCCTTAAAACTTCATACTCTTCAACTAAATCCTTACCATCATAAAAATCAAATTTATATCTTGAAGGTAAAGTTATTATATAATTTATAGCTTCATCAGTAAATACACCGCTTGTTATTATAATACCATTAGTTATATTATCACCAACCATAGCACCTATAAGCTTTCTGACTATATTGTCATCTACTTTAAACTTTGCATTGTCACTATAGGCATATCTTTTACATTCTACATAACACTTATCATTGCCCTTTCTACAAATAATATCTTTTCCACCGTCAGGTCCTTTAGCAGTTACAAATACATCTAAAAAGCCTTCCTTTTCTAAGAATTCTCCACACCAATGTTCAAATTCATTAGGTGTAAGATTATCATGTAAATCATTTACTCGAACAATACCATGTTTTAGCCTATTAATATCTAAGGTAAATAATCTTCTTAATCTACTATATTTAATGGTCTCTATGATTAAAAATATTGCATATCCTATAACAGATATTACAATAATTAATTTTATTTCATCCCAAGTTCTCATACAGTTCCCCCCTTATATACTATTTTCTTGTTGTAGTATCAAAGATACTTCTTGCTCTCTTAGCTTTCTATGAGCCTTAGTCAAAGATACTCCATCATACCAAGTAACTGATAACCTATCTGGCAGCTTTTCTAAATACTCTAATGCTCCGTTATTAAAATCTCCGGTTGTAATAACTATACCTTCAGTAATATTGTCGTGCTCCATAGTTCCAATAAATTGTTGGAGTTCCGGCCTACCTAATATAGCATAATCATCTTCTATCTCTTTTATCTCATCTGTTAACTTACACCAAACATAAACTTTATTTCCTTTATTCTCACATGTGATTGTTTTAAATTTGTTATCATCCCATGTATGTGTAATAGTAACACCTGCATAACCCAATCTGACTAAAAAATCACTACACCAATCCTCAAAATCCCCTATAGATAGCTGTACTAAATGTTTTCTTGAAAGGAAAGCATACTTAAACCATTCTTTTTTATGAAAACTATTTAGTTTTTCATTAAGAATCCTAAGAAGTTTACTATAAATTTTTAAAGCGACAAATATTAACGCTATTATAATAAATTGTTTCAACTAAACCACCTCCATTTTTATTATTGCACCTACTGGAAAATATATACTCTCCTTCTCAAATAAATAAAAATGCTTAAGTTATAGTTCAATATTCACGTTAAGTTTTCTTTACAAAAATTAAACTTTTGTTTATAACTTAATGGACTTATATTTTTTCCTTTAAATATATAATTGTTATTGGCAATATTGTATCAGTTTACCTGGAGTCCATGACACGTTAGATATCGTTATATTACGTCAACTTCGGAAAACTCATCTGTTCTTATACTCAGAGATAAGTATGATGTATGAATAAATAAAGAAACCAGAAGGCGGATAAGTAGTCGGATTACATCATAGTACTAATGAAGCAGAGTAATTTCTGTAGAGGGAAGGATGTAACATATTATTGGCCTTGTAAGATGACTTTGTGTGCTGTTTTGAGTATGAACATGAAGCAAAGTCCTTTTATAGTGGCTTAAAGAAAAGGCTATCTAAATTTAATTTAGATATAGCTGAAGATAACACAAAGATAATTTATTTTAGAAAAAAAGCATACTTTGATAGAAAATTTGGATGGTTGTGAAAGGCAAAACCTATTCCACTGGTTACTATAAAACCTACGCAAGACTACAAGCTCTCTTCTGAGAACTTGTGGCCATTATATAAATACATCTAAATTGTATATGAGTTTGTAATCACTCCTAAATAGAGAAATCTGCTGCTTTCCTTGCATTATTAAAAAATTGATGATAAGTATTTAATCTTTAGGACAACTTCCAAATTTATAAAATTTTACAAGATGAGCCAGATAGCTTTGCGACCGAGAGCAGAGATTAAGCTTCTTTATATAAAAAATAAATAGTTACTTCAGAATTTACCCTAAGTAACTATCTACTTTATTAGTATTTCTGAATATAAACTTTTTAATATATTATTCAATATTTGATATAAATTAATAATTGGTATTTATTACATACCGGCAATTTTAATCTCTTTTTCAAATTTATTACTTAAAATATCGTCATACTTAATTATTAATTTATTAACATTAATGTCATTAACATTATGTAATTGTAATGTTAATTGCTTTTTCTCTGAAGGTATTATTTCACCATACATCGTAAAATTATCATCTACATAACAATCAAGTTCATAACATTGATTGTTATTATCTGAAACAAAAAACTTAAAAAAGTACAAATCTATAGGCTCTTTTGTATCATTATTTGTAATATCTAGATTAATTACAATTTTGTTCTCATATCTTGATAGCTTTATAATATCAACTTTAGTATTTAAATCATTTAAGTTCATGCTTTTGTTTATATTAGATACGCTAATGACATTATTAGACACATCTTTACTTTTATTATCCTCAATTAGGCTATTAGGGATTGATGAAATAATCCAGAAAAATATTATGATGCTTGAAATTATGAAATAAGCTACTTGTCTGTTATTTATAATAATATATCTAAGCTTTTTCAAAACTTTCTTTAAAAATGATATCCGATATTGTTTGATAATTTCACTTATTTCATTTAAGTTATAATCATCATAATACCCCTGAAAATTTTCTATATATTCATTAAGTCTATCAATTTTCACTATTGGAACCTTTGAATATTCTGGACCTATAATCTGAGTATCTTTATTAGCAATAACTATTAAATCATTAATTTTATATTTATTATTTAAAATTTTTTCTAAAGTGTGTCTATGTTGTAATACTTGACGTGCAAAACTTTTTATATTTTTTTGACCTGTATTACTTATTTGTTTCCATATATCATTACCATCTATGCTTATAATTCCTGCATAATTCTTCGTTTCTATATTAAAAACGCCTTTTTTGGTTATCAAAATATGATCAATCTGACTTTCGCAATTATCATAGCTTAAGTTAGTATCATATAATAATACATTTTCTAATCTAACTTGCTTTAGAATATCATTTACATCATGCTCTCCTTCTATACCAGAAACAAATATACGCATCCCTTTTGACAATTCCTTGTCAATGCCATATTTTTTATACCTCCAATATATCATATATATAAGAGCTATAATAATTGATAATTTAAAATATCTTAAAATAACCATTGCTAAAATAAGATAAAATACTGGATTTATTTTTTTAAACATAAGCCACACTCCTTCTGTTTTTATACAAAATTAGTATGTCTTATAAACTAGTAAATTATGTATATTGCCAGTAGCATATTAATGACTCCGCTGCTCCTAATATTTTTCTGCTGTACTCCAAAGGCTTTAAATAGCAAGCTCGAGGCAAGCCTCTCGCCATGGGGTCTGACCCCATGAAATAAAATTGGAAACACATTAAAATATGTAAATATTGATTATTGTTAATATTATTATGTGAAAAGTTTAAGCCAGTGCTTGAGCAAGCATTGGCTTTCATAAATTCACTTAAAAATTAACTTTATTAAGTATTTGCATTTAAAATTTTTGCTTCTTTTAAGTCTATTTTTGCCTTATGTCCATGTTTCTCAAGTAAGTATAATAAATTTCCACCATTAAGCAGAGTAATAGGTTTATTGTTAGCAAACTCATACGCATCAGGTCCATAATCTGCAGTAGTTACTAAAATACCTTTTGTTGCACCTTCATTCATTAATGTTCCATATAGATCTCGAACAGCAGATACACCAACTGTGTTTGTATATCGTTTTGCTTGAATTACAATTTTTCCACCTCTAATAGGATCAGGGTCAAAGGCAACTGCATCCACACCTCCATCGCGACTTGCTTGAGTAACCTTTACTTCACCACCATTAACAGAAAATTCATCTTCAAATAACTGTCTGATAAGATGCTCAAAATCTTCCCACGGGATTGCAGCTAAATTTGTTGAGTCATCTATTAAATGAGCAACATCATATGATTCAACAAAGCGTTTATCATTCTTATCTAATGTTAAGATGGGCTTAATAGGTATAATACCTGCAAGCTTAGAACTACCTATACCTTTAAGATTTTTAAAACAAGATTTAGGGTCTACATTTTTTAAATCTATAACTTTAAAATCCTCTTTTTTTACTTGGATACTTACAATACACACATCTTCTCGATTTCCTGTTGCCTTATTTAAATAGTTAATCCAACCATTAAATTGAATTGCATCTATTGCATTTATTACATCTACCTCAAATTCTTCATGTAATACTCTTAAAATTAATCTATAAACAGTAGTATCAAAGAGTCTTTCTATGTAGGAATCATTATGATAACTTTCTTTCATTTCGTCTTTTGAAGATATATACTTAACTTCTTTTAAACGCGGAAAACTTTCAATACTTGGCAGCATATACTCAATAATTAAAATCTTTGTATCCGGATTATAATCCAATTGAAAATCCTTTTGAAAAATATCAGGAAGCACCGATTTATTTAATACCATTTCACAATATTCAAGAATTGCAGAAATATCATAAGATAAGTAATGTAATTTTAACCTATCAATTTTTGAATTGACTTCATTTTGTTTTGCCACATACTCCTCTTTTTTCTTGTTCCACTCATCAACTTTAGCAGTAAAATCACCCATACTTTTTTGATAATCTGCCTTTAATTTATTATTAAATTGAGTTTTCTCATCATAGATTATTTGCCACTTATTATAAGCCTCTTTATAAATCTGCTCTGCTTCAGCTATTGCTTTCTTCTCCAAAAATCTAAACATACCCGTAAAAATATTTAATTTTGGCTGAAATTCTATACCATATTTATCTGGAGCAACCGGTATTATATCATAATCAGGTTCACTTGGTTTTACTGGATAAGTTTCAGTAAACTCACCCTTAATCTTAAGCTGTTCCCATTCCATGACATGGCTAACTTTTAAAGTACTAAATAGTATATCTTCTATTTCTGATAATTTTTCTTCTACTTCTTTTGTTCTTTTAATAGCTTCTTCTGTTTTAGTATTTTTTATTTCTTCTATCCGTTTTTTCTCTAGTACTACATTCCATTTTTCTCTCCACTTATCAACTTGTATTCTAACTTTATTTTTAAGTATATCTATTTCCGGAGCCGTAATTACTTTGTGATCTTTCAATCCATCATGCCAAATTTCTTGTTGAAATTTCAATATCTTAGTGCGATTAGCATTCCACACTTTTTCAACGTGCCCATACTTTATTAAATTCTCAGCAATAACTTTTTTGTCTCTCACTTCATGCATCTCCTTATATTTTGTCAAATAAAAAAATAAGCTTTCTATACGTGCAAATTAACGCCCTGATATATTGTCATATATAACACAATTTGGTACTATTTAGTATTATGTTACAATATTAAATTTATATACTAAAAGATGTATCATTTGTTATGTATACTTGTTATATTCAACTGAAAATAAGCACCAGCTTTAATTTTAGCTGATGCTTATTTGTGTTTATAATTTATTGAAGAAATTACTTATTATTTACTAATCTGTTTGCCACCTCAATTAAACTATTTCTAGATATAGGATTTACTTGATTAAAATTGATTGTTTCTTCATGTCCTTTAGTTAGCTCCCAATAGGTAAACTGTTCAATTTCGTGTGTTGTAATATTATCTTCAGTATTAAATTCTGTTAACAGACCTTTTATTATACTTGCTTCTAGATCTAAGTTGTAATTCTTGCCAAAAGCTAGAATAATTAATTTATTATCATTTACATCTATTAAGCATTCTATCAATACTTGAAGTCCATTAACTCTACGTGTGGTATTTAACATTGATCTTTCAATACTAATTCTAGTTTCAAGATAATTTAAGTCACTAAAGCCACTATTATAGTTTGTTGAGTATATCTGTAAAAAATTTTGCAAAAAGTTTAATGGAATACTTCTCCAACTACTTCCTCTTATATCTATCTGCGTACTTGTATTATAAATGTACTCATCTACGGGTTCTCTACTACCTCTCATAAAACTTTCTTTGATAATTCCATTAGCCTCAGAAATACCTCTAGCATAATATATGTTTTTACCTTTGACTAGATCATTATTATAAGCCTTAAAAAATTCATATAGTCTTACTTGCAATTCATGCTCCAAAAAAATTAATTACATACTATAATTATTAAAATAATTTTGGATATATGAATTACAATAAAATATATTATTCTAAAACCACCCATAATGTAATTTATATATATTTCAGTTATATTGAATTATAAAAAATAATAAATATATAGTGAATCAATTTCTTGAGGTAATTATATTTGTATATTCAAACACATAGTGCTATTGGTGCTTCGGCAGTAGTACTAATAATCCACCCACCTTTAACAAGTCTTATTCCATGTATACTATTTTCAACCATGGGTTCCATTATTGTGGATATAGACCACCAATACATTGCTAACAAATTCATTTTTCCAATACTAGCTGTTATTTTTACACTATGCTACTATTTAGATCTGCTTACTTTTAGTAAAAGTTTTATACTAGGTCTTTCTATATTTTTTATAACTATTATAACTTTCTATAGTAGTGGTCATAGAAATATAGCTCATTCTTTTTTAGGATTAATATTAGCATCTATACCAATTTACTTTATGAATAAAACTGTTATATCAGCATTTGCATTAGGATATTGCTTTCATCTAGTAGCTGATAGTTTTACTAGAAATGGAGTAAAATTCTTTTTCCCTTTCGATAAAACCTCCTATGGACTAAAGATTATAAATATGCACACCACTAAAGACTTCCCTTTTTTTATTGCAAGCTTTTTCATTTTAACTTTAATGGTAATATATAAGTATAATTTATCTTATTTATTGTCCTATTTTATTAATATTTTAAATACATTTTTCTTTAACTTTATCTAAATTAAATTTACTTATAATCTAATAGTTTAAAATATAAATGGCGATAAAAAACTTTTATCGCCACTTGTACTTTAAATTATTAATTTGCCATCATTTATTCTTAAGGCAAAAACTTCTTCCTTAGCATTTCCCCCTAATATCCTTCACCACTGCCCCAGGATACTTCCTAAACTCCTCCAAGGTATATTCTCCACAAATATTCCCTTTATTAATTACTATGATTTTATCACTATCCACATAGATATCCGCGTCTTTCACTTTAAAACCACTTAGCTTAGTGTTATCGCCAATATTTTGTGAATCCGTTATTCCACTTATTTCTTCATTTATTCTCTTTAGCTCTTTCCATATTCTAAATTCATCTTTTGATTTTATTAAAAGCTCTGTCACTATCTCTGAATTGTGTAGTAAGTAATCTGTTGTATATAAGATTTTTCTTACCTGATATCCTTCTACCTTCAGAGGAATCTTTAATTCCTTCCACTGATCAACTTCAAATCTTACATATAGCTCATCTGAGTTTTTAGGGAGTTCTTTTATTTCTTTTCTTGGAACAATTTTTATATCTTTAACTATGCCATAGTATCTAATGCCAGCATCTTCTTTAAACAATGTCTTTGATTGTGCAATTGCTATAGTCTTTATGCTGTGTTTTTGAAGATTAACATTAGATAGTGCAGTATGATAAAACTTGTTTTTGAGATTTACTTCTAATTGATCTTTGTTTCTTAAAGCTCCTACAAACACAGTTCTATTATTAAAATAGCTATCCTTAAGGTAATATTCCTTACCCCTCTGATTAGGGCTTCTCTCATAGGATGAGTAAGAAGACTCCTCAATTAATTCATCTAAAAACTCTTCTAAAATTGTTGAAGAAGATGGAAGCAATGGGATACCTCCAATATTTACAGTATCTATACTTTTATAAAAATCATGTTCTCTATATTCTTTCTCATTCTTATATGGGAACAATACAAAAGCTCCAAATATATCTCTTTCATATTCATTATCATTTTTATTATTAAATATAATAGCATCTCTATATCTATGCATTGTATTGATGTCACTTTCTTCTGGGCCTGGTTTACCATATGCCTTTTTATAAGAAGTTCCTTCTTTAGCATAGTTCAATCTATATTTAGCATCAAAAATATAGTTATATCTGACTTTACTATTTCCTTCCTTTTCTATGCTAAAGATATTATCTGGCCTTTGAGAAACCGTTTGTGATCCCATTGATTTATTATATGCTATGATAAATTCTTCTCCATTTTTAGGATTCCTATAGATTACTTCAGATCGCTTTCCCTTTTCTAAAGTCACAAATATTCCATTGGTACTTATTTTTATCATATCATTTTTTATCATTTTGTATTTTTTTCTAAGTATATTGTTGATTTTTATAAAACACCAATATTCATATAATAAAGCTAAATCCTTCATGGAAAGCTTAAATACATCTCCATATAAGGTCAGCCCCTTTTTCAGGATTAAATAACATTTATAAGCATCCTTATATCCAGCTCCCATTTGGAGCACAAGAGATAAACTTTGTTTAGGTTTGTATTCCCCCATTTGTTTTAAAAATGAATTGTTTATATATCCATTTAATATACCTATCATATTATCAAAGTTGCCTATTAAAGCATTATCCTTTTTCCTATCTAATTTATAATACTTTCTTTTTATCTCCTTAAGTTTTGATATTATGGATAGTATTAAATATTTTAAAAATCTATTTTCATGAGTATCTAAGGTTACACTCTTTTTAACTTGAAGAGCTTTTATAGGAACTACTCTATCATTGATCCTTGCTAAATTACTACTATTTTTACTCAACCACTTTATAGTTTCATTTGTTACCTTTTTTATCTTGTGATAAGGAACTATATCCGCTTCCTTTTGTAATAGATGATGAGGCTTACTAATTATTATATTTATAGAAGTTGTTAATTTATTAAATATAGTTTTTAAAATGCTATAATATTCCGCAAGACTATTTCCTTCTTTACTTGTGTATCCAACATTTAAATAAGTTCTCTTCAAAAATTCAAAGGCTAGATTATGAACCTCTTCATTTACATCTAAAAGTATCTCATAATAATCCTTCTTATAATCAAGCTTTTTAGGAAAGACTTCAATTCTTAATATTACATATTCCTTACCATTAACCTTTATTATTATATCTGAAAGTCCAATATCACTATAAAAGTTTATAACACCAGATAAAATTCTTTTACTTTTTGTGAGATAAGATACACTTTCTCTTATTAATTTATTTTCATGAAAAAATTCTATATTATAATCTCCCTTACTTTCTATAACTATTTCATAATTTTCATACTCATAAAAAAGAGGAGATTTGCTATATGAATGTACATCTATTATTTCATCTTGTGCAACACAATTTACAATGACACCATCATCAAATATCTCTTCTACATAAACTTTAGGTGGATCTTCATACTTCCCCTTTATGGTAAGAGATAGCTTTTGTGTATCCACTGTAAGTAATTCAACTTTTCTATTCCCAGAAGGTTGTGAATCCATCTAGATCGAACCTCCTAATCATTTTAGCAACCTTTTTTGAGCTGAGGGGATATTTAACCTTATTTTCTTTTATGTGGCTAAATATCTTTTCTGAAACACTATTGTCATAGACATCTAAATCACTAGAAAAGTCTTCACTAAATAACTTATACAAATTAATTAATACGCTCTTTACACTAATATTACTTCCTTGAACTCTTGGTAATATCTTTTGTCTTATAGCATGATCTAAAGCATCATAAATGTTCATTAATTCCTCTTCCATTGCATATAAAATATAAAAGATAACCTCATCACGAACCCTAAATGCAAAATGTTGATTAATTTCTTTTAACTCCTCATTTATTTTATTTAATACAGGGATGATTTCTTCTATTTTTTCTCTTTTGCTTAAGCAATCCACTACTTTTAAGTATTTAGATGAAATATCACTATTTTGCATATTTAGCTCTTTAATTTCTTGAACAGAAGAATCATAGTACGCAAAATCTATATTTAAATCTACTTCATTAAACTCAATAGTATTAGCTCTATCAAGAACCTTTTTACTAAATGGGAAAGTAGTTTCATCCATATTTACAGTACCTACAAAATAAAGATTTTGTGGCATGTAAAGATCACCATAATCTTTCATAGCTTTTTCATCTTCTCCAAAAACTTCTTCTTTAAAAATCTTTTCAGTAACTATCTTTCCATCCTTTTTATGCCTAGTCTCCATCAATGATAAGATATCACTAAAATAATACTCTACTCTTGCTAAATTCATTTCATCTAAACAAACAAAATAAGGATGCTCTAGATCATTAACAGCTCTACTAATAACAGTTGTTAACGGCCCAGGAAGAAACTTTCCTTCTATATTCTTATACCCTAAAAGATCAGAAGGATCTGACCAATCTGGTCTAACTGGAATTATAGTAAATCTTTCATTTTCTGAGTTTGAACCTATCGCCTCTGCAAATAGCTGAACTAATTTACTTTTACCTGTACCTGAAATACCTGATAATAATACAAAGGGCTTTGTCTTAAGAGATAAATAATAATTTTTAATTAAATCAATATCATAAGTATAACCTTGAGATAATATATAGTTGTGTATGTGTTCAATAGCATCTTTAATATTCAATTTTTCTACTTCCTCGCTATCGTTTTCTTGATCACTGATTTGATCAGTGTTTGCGTATTTCTCATAGTAATCTAACATTTTTAATAAGTCTTCTTTTAAAACATTATCATTTGGTAGATCTTTAGGATTATATTCTATAGTTGCAATAGCTCCTGCCTCATAAGACTTTCCTAAGCCTCCTTCTCCTAAAGATATTGGTTTTTTAAATTCATACTCATTCAAGCTTAATTTTTTTCTTATACTCTCTGCATTTTCTTGTAGTTTTTTATTAGCTAATTTTTTAAATTTATTCTCATATTCCGTTACACCTTGGTTTAAAGTAAGATATAACTTATCCATTTCTTCTGAAAATAAATAAACAACGTATACTCCCTTTTGAGTTGTGTTTGTAATAGATTTATTCATTATGGCAACCCATGGAACTTTTGCCCAATTTCCCTGGCCAATGGATCCCTTTATTTCATATGTATTACTATTAATAAAATCTAAGTTCTTTAAATAGGTTGGTATATGTTTTCTAACTGTTTCTCCCAATTGATGTTCTTTAAATTCCTGTCCACTTCTGGCATTTACATAATTATCGATAACATATTGAAAAAGATTTTTAAGCTTGTTGTCCTCCATTCCCTTTACCCTCTCTTTATAGTAAAGCTCCAACTTAGTATTTAATATTGAATTTAAATTCATTAAATCTTGTATACTTAGAGCCCTCCATAGTTCATCATTAAAACATAAATACTCTTTACGATTAATTTGTGCCGTATAAATATATCCTTGATTTTTAACAACCTTATAGGCGTTTTCATTTATCACAGATTTTACTATACTTAAAGATAAGTTATTAATATTTTGAGCAATTTTACTATCACTGCTTTCAGCAGGTAATCCTGACCTATGTCTTTCTATATAATAATTTGTTATATCTTCATAAATTTTTTTACAATTGCCCTTTCCCTCACTATTTACATTATTTAAAAGTTCTATCAGCAAAACTAATTTATATGATTTTTGATAATTAGAGCCAAGGGAGTTTTTATCTCCTATATAGTTAAGAAACCTTTCCCTTATACTTAACTTTTCATCTTCAAATTCATAATAATCATCACTTGTTAATTCAACTCTAAATGTATTTGACTCATTGGTTTTATAAAATCCAATATATTCTTCTGGTCTCTTGATTTTTGGATCTTCGTTGTAGTCAAAAATATATTTATAGCTTTTATGTAATTTTTCTTTTAAATAATCCTTAATTTCTTTTCTGAAATTTATCTGATAAATATCGTCTCTATCCTTTGTATTAACATATCTTAAAATTGATCTAAATTTCTTTCCATCAATTAAAATAGCAACTTCTTCTTCTTCACCTTTTCCCAAGTTATGCTTTTTTAATTGTTTTGAAAAATTATCAACTAAATTTTTAGGTATTGTTGTTCCATTAATAAATATTGATCTATCTACCAACTTTTTACCCAGAATATCTTCCTCATTAACCTCTATCCATCCTCCAGCACTTCCCGCCATACTTTCACCCGCTTTTATAATATTAATTTCATTTGTTATATAAATATTCATACTGCTTATAGTTTTATTTTATATATAATGTAAATAATAAACAATAGTACATATAAATAAAAGGTGCATTATAGCATCACGAACCTTGCTTATCAAGCAAATAACATTTAAAGAAAATAAAAAGCCTTAGCTAAACCAATAACTAAGACTTTTCATATTACTTCATATTCTATTGTTTACTTAAGATTTCCTTTAATAACTCTAAAGCACTTTCATCTTCTTCACAGTTAGTACCAAGCTCACCTCTAAAAGCTTTTGCTAAAATTGATTTCTTTATTAACTCAATTTGTTCCTCTAATTGTGTAAGTTCTTCTATTTTGGATTCATCTTCTAAAATTTTTTTTAAAATATTTACTATCTCATTTTGCTCATCCAAAGGTGGTAATGGTATTACTAGAGTTTTTATTTCTCCTAAAAATAAATTAGCTTGGGCTGTAGATTTCGACTTGTCTATCATCTGTTTTTGTAAGTTTGGAGATCTTAATGCATATGATACATACTCTGGAGAAATTAAACCTTGTACAGGCCTTATCATCGCAGCGCTACGCACCATAACATAACTTTTATTTTTATCCACTAAGGCTACTCTCCCAATAGTTCCTGAGCATGAAATTAGTATATCTCCGATAGCTGGATCACATCTTTTAGAAATTCGTCTAAATTCGTTTTCTTGCACGTAATCAACATCTTTTAAGCAAATGTACCCATCCCTAATATTCCTAGCTGATAACAAATAGTATCCATTCTCACTCCTGATTGGTGTAGAGTGTTCTCCATCTGTAACTTTTATTGCGATATCATCAATCCTAACCCAACTCCATGTATCTTCAACAACGTAAGGTGCTTCATCACTAGTTAACTTTTGCAAAGGTTTTTGTCTTTTTATTATTTTTTCTTCAATGAGTTTTTCTTTCTCTTGCTCAATTTTCTTTATCAATATTTCTGATGACATTATCTCAGGATGTTCTAACCGCCACTTCTCTGTCAACTCACCTCTAAAAGCCTTCTTCAATATAGCAGCCTTTCTCTTTTCAAATCCATCTCTAGCTTCTTCAATTAATTCCTTAGCCTTATCTAACTTCTCAAAAAGACTTTCTATTCTATCAACAATTCTTTGTTGCTCTTTTAATGGTGAAATAGGCACTACTAAATCTGCAATCTTATGCAAGGCAAGCTTAGCTTGGGTAGTCGCTATTGAAGAATCTTGCATATCTCTTTGAAGCTTATCAGATGCTAATAGATAATATAAGTATTTATTACTTATAATTGCAATATCCGTTATTTTAGCTGCATTCTCAGTTAAGTTTGCTCCATCTAAACCTTCAGGTATTATTCCTACTTTACCTATACTTCCAGCAATTGATACATATACATCCTTTGAACTAATCGTATAATTCTTAATTTGATTATAACTTTCTTGATCTAGATATTTTAGTCCTGCTATATCAATTGTTCCTGAATCAAAATCAGCTACTCTTATATATGGATGATCTGTTTTAAAGTCTAACAATTGATTTCCTTTAGGTAATCTTTTACCACCTTTTACGTTTCCTATAAATTTTATCTTGCTCCACGTCCAATTTTCCGGTACTTCATAAGGAGCATCCTTCACAATAGCTTCTTCTAATTTTTCTTCCAATGTCATATTCTTTTTAGCCATTCTTTTGCTACCTCCTTACTTCTCTAGGCTTCTTAGTTCTTTAATAACGCTCATAAGTAAGTCAGTTGCCTCTTCTAACTTTTCTACTGCTTCTTCTGCACTTTCTATTGGGTCCGGTAGATCTTCATAGTCTAAAATTGAATCATCTTTTATAAGTCCTAAATCTAGGTTATCATTTTTGTCCTTTATTTGTTCTCTAGTGAACTTATTCCATCTTTCATCTTCTACTGCTTCCCTGTTTTCAGCAGTGTATGCCTTAATAAATTCATCAAACGTAGCTTCTTTTAATTGATTTCCTTTATTAAAGTTCTTCATATTAGTTCTTAAATCATAGAACCATACATCTTTTGTATTATCCTTATCTGTTGTACCTCTTGTGAAGAATAATACATTAGTCTTAACTCCTTGAGCATAGAAGATACCTGTTGGAAGTCTTAATATTGTGTGTAGGTTACACTTATCCATTAAGTCTTCCCTTATCTTTGTTCCGTCACCTTCTTGGAATAAAACATTATCTGGTAATACTACCGCTGCTCTTGCTTTTCCGTCTGGTTTTAAGCTTCTGTATATGTGTTGTAAGAAGTTTAATTGCTTATTTGATGTCATAAATGTTAAGTCATCTCTTGTAGCCCTTTCTCCACCTTTTTTAGTTCCAAAAGGAGGGTTAGAAAGCACTACATCTAGGTCTTTCATTTGTTTTCCTACATTAGTTAATGTATCTCCAAGTATTATATTTCCTTCTATATCATGAAGCATAGCGTTCATAAGTGCTAATCTATGTGTTTCATGAACTAATTCACATCCTGAAAATGCCTTAGTTCTTTGAAATTCCTGCAAGTCCGTATCTAATTCAAAATAATTATCTGTTTTTTCTTTTAAGTAATGATCTGCTGCTATCATAAATCCAAAGGTTCCTGCTGCTGGGTCATTACACTTTTCACCAGGCTTTGGATCAATAAGCTTTACCATAACATCAATTAATACTCTTGGAGTAAAGTATTGTCCTGCTCCTGATTTCTTTTCAGATGCATTCTTTTCTAATAATCCTTCATAAAGGTTACCAAGACCTTCTTCCTTAGCTGAGTACCAATCAAGTCCATCTATAGTTGTAATTATTTTTTCTAAGTTCTTTGGTTCTTCTATATTAGTTGAGGAACCTTGATATATTTGCTGCACTATCCCTGAAGTTTCTTCTCCTAAATGATTTAGCAAATCTTTATAAAATGTTTTAAGTTCAATTCCGCTCTTAGATTTTAAATCATCCCATCTATATCCTTGCGGCAGTTTATCTTCTGCTCCTGTTTCCTTTGCCATCTTTAAAAAAAGTATATAGGTTAATTCTGTTACATATTGATGATAAGTTATCCCATCATCTCTTAATACATTACAAAGGTTCCAAAGTTTACTCACTATTTCTTGTGTATTCATCTTTAGCCAATCTCCCTATCTTCAAACATATATGTTTTTAACTTTGTTATTATTTCTCCTAAGCTACCATTAAACAACTTTTCATTAAGTCTGTCAAATCCACCGCCTTGAGATTTAAAGCTTCCAGTGTTTAATGTTTCTTTATCTATTACTACTTCTTTTAACATAACCTTTTCTATTCTATTAATCCAGTTTTCTTGAGGCTTTGTTAAATAGTATTCCTTCTTTATTTTTGTTACTGCTCTTTTTACTCTTTCCTCATTGGATTCTAGGAGACTTCCTAAAGCTTGTTGTCTTATAAAGGCAATAATATCTGCTACTATTTCTTCATGTTTTAAATCTTTCCAAGCAGTTTTTAAATATTCCTCACTAAATCCATTATTATCAAGTATTGCTTTAAGCTGCTTTAAGCTTTCCTTTGTTAAATCCTGAGGCCTTGTGCAGACAACTTCTAAAGCTTGAATAGTATTCTTATTTTCCTCAATATAGTTTTTAAACTCATTAATATAATCTTCAGGCTTTTTACCTTTTCCATATCCTCTTGTATGTGATACTACTTTATCTTCTCTATCTGAAACAATTATAACCTCATCATTTGTATACTTTTCATCTAAGTATTCTATGAGTGTATTGCTTCTAATTATCTCCTTGACAGCAGTATCTGTATCAACTTCTTTAAGGGTCTTTATGAATTCTTCCGGAGTTTTATCATTACAAAGGCTTTTAAATATTAGTCTTTCATTTTCATCTATTAATTTCTTTTTTCTTTGAAGTTTTGCTATTACTTTTTTTACCGTTGCTTCTTTTTCCTCAATGCTATCTACTCTTTCTAATGTTTCCTTTAGTATTTTAAAGCTGGTATTTTGATTAGCTGCAACAGGCTTCATATTTGTCATATCTTTAAGTGCTTCGTATAAACGTACACAGTCGAATATTTCAAAGTGAGTTTTATTGATACTATCGCATAGTCTTGTTGCCCTACCTAACATTTGCTCATAAAGTATTCTTGATTTTACTCTTCTTAAAAAAACTATTTTATCAATTCTAGGCACATCAATTCCTGTGGATAATAAATCAACTGTAACAGCTACATTTGGATATTTCTCATTCTTAAATTTCTTTATAGCTAAATCTGCATCTTTGATGGCTCCTGTTATCTTAAGAATAGAATCATCATCTACCCCACCTATAGTTTCTCTAAAAATATCTTTTAATAGCCTAACTATCATATCAGCATGTGCATCACTTGCTGCAAATATTAAAGTCTTTCCTTCATCATTTTCTGGATCAATAAATTTTGCAACCTCTTCTAATGCAACTCTTGTATGTGCCTCAACAATTACTTTCTTATTAAATTGATCTATTTCAAAGTCAATATCATCATCTAATTCTGCTCCATTAATAAGTTCTCCAGTAAACTTATTATATTTTGCTACTTTATCCCCTTTATTATAGTGAACTCCATCGCGAGTGAGTTCAGTTTCTATAAGATGAGGTGGTTCATGGTCTACAAGATATCCATCAATAACCGCATCTCTATAACTATAATTATAAACTGGAGCACCAAATATCATTGTGGTATGAAGTGCTGGCGTAGCTGTAAGTGCAACTTTGAAAGCATCAAAATACTCAATTACTTTCTTATATTTACTTAAGAAATCTCTACTATCTCTCCAGTCAACTTCGCCTTCGCTCATTTCCTTATCTAAAGTGTATCCTCTATGAGCTTCATCAACTATTATACAATCATAATCACCAACAGAAGGTATATTGGTTTCATCTTCATTGTACATGATTCTTTTAACCATAGCTTGTACTGTAGCTATATGGATTTTAGTTTCCTTATCAATAAGTTTTTCATCAAGCCCATTAATGTTATAAATTTGGTTTAAAGTTTTTAAATCTTCTATCTTAACTTCTTTAAAGGTATCCAAGGCTTGATCCCCTAATGAAGTTCTATCAACTAAGAAAAGAATTCTTCTATATCTTTTTGTTTTAATTAATCTATAAATCAATCCTAAAACAGTTCTTGTTTTTCCTGTTCCTGTAGCCATAGTTATTAAAGCTGTTTCTTTTTCTTCTATGATAGCTTTTTCAACTGCCTTTATAGCATCCACCTGATAATATCTAAGTCCTATGCTGTTTTCATCTTGTAGAAATTCAAAACTTAGCTCATCTAAGCTTTTATTTGCATACTCTACATTTTCATTAAGCATAGCATCAAGCTTTTCTGGTGAATACCATCCCTGAAGTACCTTTGTATTATTCCTTGAATTTCTAGAATCTAAAAAATGCACACCACTTTTGTCCTCAATTTCTCTTATATACTTTCTGCCATTAGAAGCAAATAAGAATGGTACTTTATAATCATTCCACTTAGAAACAACATAAGATTCATGCTCTTCCTTTATCCCTTTGGCATAAACTTTAGATTCAATCATAGTACCAGCAACATCTTTAGAGTATTTTTTGGCTTCTATAAAGCCTACTAACCTTTCTCCAATAAATAAAGCGTAATCTACTGCTCCATTACCTTTTTCCTCTGAATATGTTGGCCATTCAGCAATAGCTAAATTTCTTCCCTTTTGAGGTCTTATCCCTTTTGAGTATCTAAGATTAATAGTATCAGATTCCCATCCTGCTCCTTGAAGCTGGGCATCTATTATCCTTCTCGTTTCTGCCTCACTTAACTCAATATTTCTACTAGCTTTTTTACCCTGCTCTTTACGCTTTTCTAATTCTTCCTTGTTTTTTTCTTGAGCCTTTAACGCGTTAAGTTCATCTTCTAAAGCTTTGTACTTTTCTTCATATTCTTTGGTTATATCATTAATATTTTCATCCTGATCGCTTTCTTTTGGCATTTCAAAAGCCTCAGGTTCAAAGCTCCAATCACCATAAGTTTGCATAAACCAAACTGCTAGCTTGAAGGTTAATTCCAATTGGATTTTTGCCATTTCAAGATCTTCATAGCCACTATGAGCTGCACTATTTCTCTTTATTCTTAACATATGAAGTATATTATCAATATCATCTGGAATTAAATCTTCCCTCTTTAATAACTTAATTCTATTGCTATGATTGTTATCATTGGCTAGGAAAGATTCATTAATCTCTTCCATAGAAAACATAAATTTAACTACAATTTCTCCAAACATACCACATTTAATGAATGTAGTATTTGAATCTATATAAAGATTTCTCTCCGCTAATCTACCTAAGTTTTCAAGTATAGGCCACTTTTCTTTTAAAAAAGTGAAATTACTCATCTTACGTCCCCCTTACAAATATCACCCTAATATAACATAGTTCTATTATAACGTATATCTGATATGCTTCCCATATGTTTTAGTGTTATAAAATTACAAGTAAATATATTTTGTTTTAAATGGATATAAAATTTAGTTTTTTAGTGTCAAACACTAACTATTTTATACAAATCAAATAAAGAAGATAAAATTATACTTATGCTCTTTTTATCAGAAGTTATTAATTCTCATGAAATAGTACTACTGAATTTGGTACTATTTATAAAATAGGTTTATCCTCTAGGAATTTAAATTAAAAAAGCATATTAGATTTCTCCAATATGTTCATTCTATAAATTATATTATCATAAACTTTTATGAATATTTCAACTATAAACAAACTGCTAATAATCCCATTCAATATTATCTAAATTATGCAAATATCTCATTCCTTTATTTTCATCTATGATTTTTATAAAATACGCAATCCCATATAAATACTCTTTAAAAATGGATTAAAGATATAGTAACTTAATGTTGCTGTCTTAATATTTTTTTATAATTAGTCCTAATGTACTGTTTATTCTTTAATATTAATTTCTCATAATTCTTTATAAGAAATAGATAAGAGATAAGATGTAACTGATGAAACCGTATAAAAACTTATTTAAGTTGTGCTATCTTTATTATGATAATTTTACCTTTACTTTTAATTAAAACTCATTATTTATTTTTATAAATGTACTAACATATAGGTAATATTTAATATAAAAATTAAATATAGGCGTAGCCTCTATTTTTCAAGAAAAAAGAGAGAAAGCGTCTTCAAAATCCTACGGATTTTCAGGCTTATCCCTTATCCCTTTCCCCTTAACCCCCTAGCCCTCGCTTAACCATGATTTATATATTCTAGTAACAAACTATCTTGTTAATAGAATATTTATATTTATTTCATTTAATAATTTAATATACTTACTTATTCAACTAATGTTAAATTTGAATGTTCAAATGTATTATTGTATAGTAAAAATATAAAATAATTAACTTAGATTAATGAGATAAAGCATCTTATGGAGAAAAAATATTAAAATTGCTATTCGAGAATAGAATATGTTAAAGAATATAAAATTTTATACATTTTATTAAGATTTAACTACGGTAAGAGTATAGCATATGTAATATTTCAATTATTTACCCAAATATGTTATTATTTAATTATAAATGTAACTTTATTCTTTATAAATATACAGATATATTCATTCTGACATACATCTAACAAACTTAACACTGTTTTATCAATGATAATTAAACACTACATGGAATACCTATTATATAAAAGAAAGGTTGTGTTAATTATAGCTAATGCAAGCGAAACTTGGGGTAAGATAGAGCTTTATATAATTTCTTTATGGTTACTCTTTGTATTTATAATTATTATAAAAATAGATATTCCATTCTACTTAGGCCCTAACTCATATTTTATAGGGCTAAAAGAACTAACAAAAAGAAATGTTCTACCTTTAATTTCATCTTTATTTTTATTTAGTGGTATAATTTTTTTTAGTCGTTTTAAATATAAGTTAGGTGGTAGTAAAAGAACACCTTTTGAAATAACAAAACTAGAAAATCTCAATCATGATCATCTTGCTTTTCTTACTACCTACATTATTCCACTAATAACCTTTAACTTTGATAGTCTAAGGTATACGATCGCCTTTTTCTTATTACTCATAATTATTGGAGCTATTTACGTTAAAACAAATATGTTTTATGCAAACCCATCATTAGCACTTTTAGGATTTCGTATCTATAAGGTAGATGGTACTTTTAGAACTGGTGATAGACAAGACATTATACTAATTTCAACAGAAAAGCTAGCACTAGGTATGAAAGTGAGTTATAAAAAACTAGATGAAAAAATTTATTATGTGAGGGTGAAAAATGACAAAAACTGAGTTAAAAGAAAAACTAGAGATTCTTCTAGAAAATGAAGAAACCTTGTTAGCAGAAGTTTATTTTATATTAAAACATAATGGAGATACTGATTTGAGATTAGTTGATATTGATGAAGAATCTCAGAATGAATTAACAATGCAATTTATAAATACAATTCGTCAAGATATTATTAATGATGATGAATTAGATGTCATCAGCATATCTAGCGCTGATGACAGAACAAAAGTTTTATATGAATATGACCTTGAAGAAATTCCACAAGAATTAACTGCCATGGATGAAATACTCAAGGACGAGGATTTACCTGAATTTTCTTTTAAATGTGATAAACTTGATGATATCCGTGGTATTCTTATCTTAATTGAAAATAAAGGACAATCTTTAGTTATTTATAAGCAACACTATCCTATCTTTCTATATAAGAAAGATAATACTTTTAACTTAAGAAGACTAGGGGACAGTAAAAGGTTTACTAGGCTTAATGATGATTTTATTAAGATAAATCCTTCCTTTGAATTTTTCAAATTTAATGGGACTTTATTTATAAAGAAATTAGAAACCCTAGAGAAATTTTTTGGTTTTCACAAAGTAATTCAACAAAAGGCAAAGTCATGTCTAAAACTTATTGAAGCCGCTGGAATTCTAGAAAACCCTGCAGAGTTAAATATAATGATTGATGATATTTCTTTTGCCCGTAAGCTCACAAAAGTTTCTATTTCATCACCAGTACTAGGGAAGGTTTCATCGAATACTATAGTAACTTTTAGTAATACTCATCCTGCCTTGAAGGGAAAATTCAAATATAATACTAAAGCAAATAAAATACTACTTGATACTAAAAGCTCAAAGAAACTATTTGTTAAACTTTTAAATGATGACTACCTATTATCTGAATTAACACAGCTATATTATGATAGTCTAGCAAAGGATAATATTAAAACTTTTTAGCTTAACTTGATAATAGGTCATAATAACTAGTATTATACTTAATATGAGAGCTTCAACATTTAGTAGGTTGTGTTATTTAATAAAAAAACATTTTTTAAGCACATCAAAAAACCTAGAAGCTTTAAAACTTCTAGGTTTTTTGGTGCGGCGGGGAGGATCCGAAACCCCGACCAACTGGGTCAACACCTACTAATCTTAGTATATATTAATATAGTCATAAACCCTCTTATTTAGCTAATTAAGCGTATATATTAAATTACCATTGATTAACTAATTCCATTGTATTGGTTGTAGTCGTGGTTGTAGTATAACTTTAATTTGCTCATTAATATATTGTGCATTTATCTTACTCTATTTCTAACTAATATGGAAAAATATTAACCTTTTTAACCTAATATACTACAAATGAAGTAATATCAACACTTTTAATGGGATGGAACTTTATTCTAAAACCTAACGTATGTTAATAAAAAACTTAACCTTCATGCGGCAACTAAGGCAAACAAATTTATCAGTATATCTTTCTTATTATCTCTGCACACTTACTTTCAAATTTGCTTAGAAAATTTTCTAACTTTCCATCTTCACCATATAAAAATATACTATATGCTACACTTTTTATAGATGCATTTAGAATAAATTTCTTATCTTTATGCCTAAACATACCAATATTCTTCTTGTTATTAGAAAAGTTTCTTAAATAAAATTTAGGGACATAATGCTGATCCTTTATAATACTCAATTTATGCTACCTCCATAATTTAGAAAACATATATTCTATTAATTGGATAAGACTAATTCTGTATAAAATACTGTATTCACTATTAACAAGATACTTATTAGGTTGATTTATAATTTATCTATCTCTATATCTCAAATAAAGTTCATATTTATTGAACGCATATTTTATAGCAAAGCTTAATGGTTCCTTCTTGGAAAACTTAGTGCATTTCTTATCTATATAATCTATAATTTCTTTTTCAGTTAGATTTACTTTTCCAATTTCTTCAATATCACTTATTGTATCATAAATTGCCTCTGCCTTTCCTTCAACATAATCATATACCCTACTATGACGATATTTTGATTTCAAATTCAACAATTTCAAATAATTTTCTACTAAACTTTCATTCGTATTTATTTCTATCTTACGTTTTATTATGTCATTATCAAATTTAAGCTTGTCCCCAATTTGTACATTATATGGCGAGTATATAGGCATATACACATCCGTACCTTTACCTTCTGACTTTTTATTACAAGCGGTACAAGATGGTATAAGATTATAAGCATTCATGGATAAAAACGGGAATTTTCTTTTAGGTAAAAAATGCTCTATTTCATTATTAGATATACTAATTGTTGTATCCATATCACAATATGGACATATCTCAATATTATTCTCTTTTTTAAAATTTATATGAAACGTTTTTCTATCATAAAACTTTTTTTCATATTTTTTTCTATCAATTAATAGCCAAATATTATGATAGTCAAAAAACATTTCATAAAAAAAATCTATAAATAAGAACTTGAATTCATCACTAATACTTTCTTCTTTAATATTATAATTTCCTCTATTTATCTCATTATTTTGAAACAAGAATATTTTATAGTTATCTTCCAATTCTTTTAATGAGTTTTTACTTATTATTTGTTCTATTAAATTGCCAAGGCTGACTTTTTTGGTTTTTCTCTTATTTAAATAGTTAATTAAAATTCTCGAGCTCCCACGCTTTATACTTATATCATTTTTTATATTTTCAGTGAATGATATACTTAAAGACTGACTTTTGTAATAAATTATCTCTTCAAATAATGGTTCTATTAACTTATATCTAAAATCATTTAAAATAGTTTTATTAATTTCATTTGTTATCTTCCACATTTTCATCACCAATCTCATTTAATCTTTTAAATACCTCATATTTAAAATAAGATTCACCTAAATTACTCATTATTTCTTCAAGTTCCTCTTTCGTTGCCATATCGATCATTGATAATATTTTTTTCTCTATATTATTTTTAGTATTGCTACTTTTAAATAATTTCCTATTTATTTCTCTTTCATTCGCAAGAAAAGTATTAAAATTAGGATGCTTTATATCTCCTTCTTCTAAAATTAAGATATTTTCAGGGAAGAGCATATTAATAAAAGCATGGTTATGAGTGCTTATTAAAAAATGCACTCTATATTCGTTAAATAGAAGATTTATTACTGTAATTAATTGCTTTACCCATGAGTAATTGAGGTGGATTTCTGGTTCTTCCAATATTATTAATGAACCATCTTGCATTGTTGATAATAAATAAAATAACCTACATAGAAATATCTTTTCACCTGTACTCATTTTATAAAGAGATAGTATCTCATTATCTTTTTCAATAAAAAATTCATTAATAAAAATTTTTTTCTTTGAAACAAGCCTATACAATAAACTTACATTGAAAAAACTTCCTTCAATGAATTTCTTAAAATTAAGCTTCTCATTATACGAAAAACTTATATCACTTTCATCATCTATTATAATTGTATTATCACAATAATCACTCCAAAAGTTTTCACTCATAACATAATCTATAAAATCATATTCATTATGGAAACTCGTATTTCTTAAGAATTCTTCCCAATTATTAAACCCTTCTTCTTCATAAAACTCTTCAAAAATTTCATATTTTTCATTTTCATTAAAATCAAAATTTCTATATACATACAAATATTCTAAAAACTTAAATCCTAAAGAAATAAAAAAATTTTTCAAATCATCATTTTTATAAAAATATTTTATAAAAAATTCTATTATACCTTTAGATATATCCATACCAAAGCCTGTACTTGTATAAAGTTTATCAATAGACTTAACTTTCAACAACTTATGCCCTATATAATTCCAATTATAATCATTGGGATAATCAACATCAAAATATGACACTATAATATTTGTAGGTAGTTTATTTTGAATATCATCATAAGTTATAGTTCTTTCACTCTTTTCTCCTATGTAAGTTTTTGTTTTTCCATCGAACTCTAACAGTAACTTCTTTCTTCCATTAATAGAGAAAAATATTTCTTGCTCTATTTTCTCAATAATTATATCTTCACATTGTTCTTTTTCAGTAGAATATATTATTTTAAAATCACTTGGTATTCTATTATGAAATCTTTGCAAATTTTTAAACACATGAGTTATAAAACTTAAAATTGTAGTTTTTCCAGCACCATTTTCACCAACAAATACTGTTAAATTTATATTTTCATATATTCTATCCATCAATTTATTATTTTTTCTATCATTATAATCATAGAACTTTATTTCTATATCTTTAAACTTTTTATAATTCTTAACATATAAATATTTTAATATCAATTGTGCCTCCTATAAATAATATTTTTCTGTCTGCATAAATCATAAGGAAATTATACCATATTTCTACAATTAAAGTTATTTTTATTATTTTACTTAATATAAATATTGAGCTTTTAACATAATAAAAAGAAGAGGTGATTTAAGCCTCTTCATGTAATTTAATATATTTGTATAATGTATTCCTAACAATACCCAACATCTTAGCGAATGCTGAAGCAGACATATCGCCATAAGCGCCCTCTTTAAACTTCTTGTACCCTCTAATAAAGTCCTTGGGTAATTCAGCTTTTGATCTTCCTAATTGCTTTCCCTTTGCTCTAGCGACTGCCACCCCTTGATTAAATACGTTCAATCGTCTTTTCACGTTCCTGTTGGGCCATGTGGGCCTTTAGAGTGAAAATATATCAGCTATCATATTTTATATGCTGCTATCTTGGATTTTCTCCCATTCATTTAGATATGGAGTATCTAACGCAATAACTCTAATACCGCCAGCCTTTAACTTCTTAAATTCAATGATTACGTCGTCAGCACTTCTGCCAAGTCCATCAATATCAGTAATGATTAATATATCATCTTGTCTAAGTTTAGATTTTAAGTTATTATATTGTGTCCTATGATCTGCTTGAATATTTCCAGATATTCTTTCCTCGATCAATTCATGAAACTTAAAATTATTAACTGTTGCGTATTGCTCCAATGTTATTCTTTGACGGTCTGTAGTTTGTTTTTCCTTTTGTGTACTTATTCTCGTATATCCAAATATCATATACATACTTAGGATTAAATATGTCCGCTATTTCTTCTGCATGTTTTAGCAGTGTAGAAAATACCACGATTTTCTTATTTTTAACGTATTCTAAATAAGTATCTACTATTAAATTATTTCTATCTGGCACATAAAGCTTGCTTTCTAAATCACTTGAATTATACTTAATTCCATTTATCCTAACACTCTGCAAATCCACATTGGTTTTAACTCTAATGCATCTTATAGGCACAAGTTCTCCAAGCTCCACAGCTGTTTTTAAATCCAATTTATGGGCTACATTTTTAAATAATTCTAATATACTTTCCCCATCAGCTCTTTCAGGAGTTGCAGTCAGTCCTAACGTAAATTCAGGCTTAAAATAACTAAGTAACTTTTTATAAGTTTCCGCTGCTCCATGATGTGCTTCATCAATTATTATGTATTTAAAATCCTCAGGACTAAAATCCTTTAAGTTTGCATTCATGCTTTGAATCGTTGCACATAATATAAAGGCATCCTTTTCCTTTCTATCACCTTTAAACACTCCACAGCTTTTGTCATTCCACAAACTCTTAAATGTATTTTCCGCTTGATTTATAAGTTCATCGGTGTGAGCTATAAAAAAAGTTCTTTTATTAACCCCCTTGGCATCCTCCACTGCAGTAACAGTTTTACCCGTACCCGTTGCATGATAAAGTAAGGCTATGGATTCTCCATTTTCTCTCATAGCCTTTAAATTATCTAAAGCTTGTTTTTGATGTTCTTTAAGTTCTAAAATCTTACCCTTTTGTTTAGGAAGAAAGTCTTCTATTTCTTTAAAAGTAGGAAGCTCTCCTAAGAAAGTTAAAAGCTGATCTTTAACCCTTTCCTTATGATCTTTAAGCTGCCCATATGTCCATCTATAAACCTTCCAATTTTCATATATTAAGCTATTTTGCTTAAGTAAATCATCATAGTACTTTTCATTGGAAACCTTGTTTGGATTGTGATAGGTTTCCCCATCTATTTCAACTGCTACCTTTTTTCCATCACATAGCAGTGCAAAATCTATAAATCTGTTTTTACCGTATATATCTACAAAGGGATGCTGAATTACTATACTGTTTGCCTTTTCAGGCCCAAAGGTTTCACAAAACACTTCTATAAATAAATCCTCAGCAGCGCTTCCAAGCTTAATGTAATCCTCTTTAATTGCCATATATATCACCCTTTTCCGAAGGTCATTTTTATAACTATTTTAACATTTTTGGATATTGTTAACAATGGACGGTTAACAACTATTCATGTGGGTTTGTGATGAAAGTTAGAAACCGCCCTTAGTCGGACTATTATGTTAATACTATGCTGTTGCACCTTATCTTATTATATAATTATTTGGTTTTATATTTTGATTAATGGAATTAGCTTTCTTTATATAATATTAATAGTGAGAAGTTATATTAGATTTTCTTGATCCCAGTACCCGATACCACATCTTGATAAATAAAATAGTTTTACTAATAACTATGGTTACCTAAATATCAGACACTATAGTCAATAGATATAACTAGCAACACGTAGAAATACAACTAACTATTTTCTGTTGATTACTTCTATTAATCCTTCCTCTGCACTTCTAGTAGGTTTATAATTCTCGACTGAAAACTTCTTTTTTTCATGTATAATCAAATCTTCAATGCTCTTTTGAAAACATAATTTTTGCTGTATTTCAAGTTGCTTAATAAAGTCATGTCTAATATCATCAAAAATTGATAAATCGAACTGTTCTAAAAATGACTTATTAGTAGCAAGAATATCATTGAGTATAATTTTCTGCTTTTCTAAAGAAACTCTATTCCAAACAGATGGTGTTATAAACCAATGATCAGTTCCATGAATCATAAATGATTCTATCATGTTCAATATACTAATATTATTTTGAGTATAATACTTCCAATATGGCTCTAGTATTGCTATATCTTCTTTTAATCCTACAATTACTATTGATGTCGAATTCTCCGATGGAATAACATTTAATATACAATAAACTACTCTTCTAATTCCTTTTTCTTCAACACCTACACTGGCATATCCACATAGAGCTAAAGGTAATCGTACATTGATTGATATGCCGTTTGTATAAATATTATTAGTTTGATTTTTTTCAAAAATCAAACTGAACAAACAATTTTGGTATTTCTTTAATACTTTTAAATTTTCTTCGATCTGTTTAATTTTCTTGTTTTGTGTAAAAATAAAATTATCCTCGTATGTGAGCTTAACAGATTTCATTTTTTTATTAAATGAACTTTCATTATTAATAAAATCTAAAGCTTCTATATCACGAATCAACATATACCTACTTAATCTATACCTTTCTGCATCTAATTCATCTGTATTAAAAACAATTTATCTACAAATAGTTCTATATGACTGAAGTTGACCATGATATATTGTCGAAATTTTTCCAGTAATTTCAAACTCTTCGAACCGTTTTTCATGATCTGAACAGTAGCCCGGAAAGGTTGATGCATCTTTAATCCCCACCCTATCCATATGCATTTCAACCTTATCGCCCGTTTCTTTAAATAATGGTTGTAGAAGATGATTTTCTTCAGAAATTAATTTTAAAGATTTGGATTTCTGAATAGAATGCGACTTTTTTATACTTTCTTTGCTACAACCATTAATAATACATTTTCTTTTTTCTTTAAATCTCTTTTCTCTACGCTTAATAACTTCAAAATTAAGCACTCTAACAGTTTGTTTATCTACAAGCTCATGATTTCTTGCTTTTTCTTCTAGAACATCAAATATTGGATCAAATTCTCTTACATATCGTTTATTCATTTTATCTTTCTTTCCTTTTACATTTGTTATTTTGCTAGATGTTTCTCTAATAGTTCGTTAATAGGTCACAAATTTCCTTTATTACCTTCCATTATACCATGTTGTTTTTCCCAAAAAAACTTGAATAACATACAATAATCAAAAGAGTGTAATATAAAACTTATGTATCAAAAACATAATCATCTGGCATAAATAGTATACTTAAAGCGCCTATGCCTCCATAATTTATCTACTACATTGACGACACTTTCAAAATTATAATGTACATTTTATATACATAGACTACCCATTATTAGCCTAATAAGTAGCTGGATAATGTTAAGTTGTATTTATGATAAGTCTATTAATATTGATTATGTATCCACTGACCACGTTCATTAATTAAAAGCTTTTTTGTATAACTCTCTATATAACGAATTATCGAGATTGCATTATAATTGCATTCATCTAGATAAGATTGCAATTTACTATGTAATATTTCATCAGGATATATTGCTAAAATTTTTGACAGATAACCATATATATATACTTCCTTATCTGGCAATGATATTACCATAGAAAGAAGCTGCGTATGAAAATTTATATGCTGCGTAGATGGATTTAATGAAATATAATGGATAAGTAATCTAAATAATTCACTCTGGTCGTTGAGTTCTGTAATTGCCTTAAGAATTTGAAACAGCATTGCTTCCGGAAAAGTATATAAGGCATTTCGAAAGAGATTAATAATATCCTTTATCCCTTCACCATCGGGTAAAGAAAATAGTATCAATACAATTCCTTCATGATAACATTTATATTCGGATATGTTCCTAATAATCTTAAGTACATTTAATTTACTTTTTTCCCAAAAACCGGTTATATAATCTAAAACAAGATTGCTACTCTCTAACTTACACATTCTTACAACAAAATAATCATCTATATTTTGAGCAATATTTTCTAATACAAGAAACTCAGAAAACTCCGTTTCTCCATATTTGGATGAAGTTCTAATCCTTAGTCCAGTTTTTTCCTGCCATTCTTTTAAATACTTGATAAATTGTGCTACATGATATGAAGGAAGTAAACGTGGGTTACGTCGCAACTCACCAATCACACTGGGAATCCCATTCGGCATAATTTTTGATAATATATTGAGAATATCATCCATTACCATAGGTTGAACATTTCCCATTAATCTTTTCCACAATTCGTTTATTAAACTTTCAGGAGGAGAATTCAAGTGCTTCATTGCTTTTAGTGTAGGAATAATATGCATATTAGAAAAACTGTTTGGTAAGTTTGATATAAGCTCAGTAAGTATTGCGTTTTGATGCCTTTTTGCTAACACAGACCATCCATATTCTGAAAGCTTATCATTTTTCGATTCAGCCCATTCTCTTGCTTGCGCATCAGAAACTACAGTATATACTTTTTCATAAAGTTTATGATATCGTTGTTTTAAATCACCTCTGAACAGCATTGATTGTAACCTGCCTATCCTTTCATCTCCTGTTTCTATAAGCACAAACAATAACACCTCCTGCAAATGAGGTGCTAAGGAAGGTATTTCATCACTAATCAAATCAAATAGAGCATCGTTACCGCAATTAATAAGAATACTATTAAGATCACACCAAATTGAATTGGTAATTGTACTAACATATTCACTGTAATGCTCGGCAACCCAGCTTGCTAAAGGAAAATTATCTCCACGTTTGGCAGCAGATCTTAAGTAATAAGCACCTAGGTCAACTTTTATTAGATCTGGCAAAATACGTTCAATCCATATAGGTAAATTGTCTGTACACCCTAAAGCTGCCTGTACAGCTTCACCCCGTGTCAGTTTGCCTTTCTGTAATTGATCACTAAGCCAATCTACCCACTTATTTTGCCTCGAATTTTGTATTGAATCTAACAAATAGTGCTTTCCTTTAGAATTTTCTAGCCAAGCACTTACTATCTCCCTATTCTCCCATAACAATTCCACATCAAATATTGTTTCTAAACCATGAAGGTAATAACCTTGCTCACTTAAATTTGATATTGCTTTCAATGCCTTTTTTAATAAATCTCTGTTTTTACTAGTGATAGCGCCAATTACTCCTCTATATTGCTGTATAGAGTGCTCGCTACTTAATAACTCATCAATTTTGCTCACAAAACGATTAAAAGTCTGTTTTTCTCCCATTGTTTTTAACCTCAGATACGGAATGAATATTGCAACAAATATAATGTCAATATCTAAAAGAGATTTTACATCTTCAACACACAGCCGCCTACCACTTTCGAGTGCAAGTTTTACAAATTCTCTTGAATTTAAAAATTGTGCTACATATATGGATAATTCTGACCAATCATTAAATACCCCACACCCAACAAGCCAGTCCCAATAGAGATCATGTATGGGCTGTATCTTATCTTGACGATTGCCCAATGTACCAAGCTGTTCTATGAACAACTTAACCCCCTTCACATTACGATTTCTCTCTATATCCTTTATTTCAGCATAGAAATCAGAATATTTTCTACTATCAGTAAATAATGTTAATCGTGCAACTGCTATGCTAAGAATATCATTTAAAGTCTCACAATCTTTCAAATACCCAGTCAACTGATTATGAAAAGCACTGATAAGCTCTCCTCTTGTGGATACTTTACCTCCCATAAGTAAATATAAAATAAGTGCTAATGGTAATTTTAATAAATCTTTTAATTCAATAGGGATTTCCGGCGAATCAGGACAAGCAACCGAAATGGCGGATGATATAGTCACCTCTGATAATCCCTCTAAAGTCCATATTTTAAAACGATGATCATATTGATTTGTGTATCTTGCAGTTGCAATTATTTTCCTATCACCTAAAAGACTTAGTAGTTTACGTCGTTCTGAGTCATCTGCACTTGGTACATTCTTTGGAAATTGGGACCAACCATCAAGTAAAAAAATAACTGATGGATTTTTAGTAATGGATCTAAGGTCATTTGTTGATATTTTCTTCTCGATGAAATTGACTACTTCATTAGTAGTTGCAAAGTCGCTTAAGGAAATAAAAATTGGAAATAATTTAGAAGTTTTTATAAGTTCATTACCAAAATTCCATAGGGCATGCGTTTTACCTGTTCCACCAGATGCTACTATCAAGTGAGCATTACCCTCCGCCTCGACAATTTCATTGAATTTCAATGTATTGGCATTCTTATCTTTCGCAAATTCAGTTACATGCCTTGTCTCCGTCTGCAAAAATGTTATAGCGTTAACCGTGTACTCATTTGCCTCTGGAAACAAAGATAAAAGTGAGGGGGGAATTGATGAATTTAGTAAGTCCTTTGCTATACTTATAAGTTCATCTTCATGAATCATAGATAAAGTTCGCTGCAAAGTAAATTGGCTCCCTATAATTTCCCTAATCTTATCTTCATCAATTCCATATGTTATTTTATCTCCATTAATTACATCTCCTGATACTTCCGAATCCTTTATTTTGATTGAATCTTTCAACATGTTATCAAATCTCCTTGTCACCTTGAACAATATCTCCTTCAACTTCTGTGTCTATGATAGACATATTTGAAGCTCTTTTATCATCAGATTGTCTTTTATCATCAAGATAACCTTTTTTCTTATCTCCCTGAACAATATCCCCCTTAACCTTAGAGCCACTTATTTTTATGTTTGATTTACGTTTATTTTTTGCAACAACCGATACTCCGATTGCCGCCAATACTATTCCTCCAATAATATTACTCATAGTACCTATTCCTAAATCTATTACCTTGTCTATAATTTGATTCATAGACTTCTCTCCTCCATATATCAATTATTACATTTTTTATGTTAAACTCTATTTTTATATTATAGGTAAAAGCGTTAACCCATGTAATGTACATTATTAATCTTAATTCGGTCAATTTGCTCCAAAGTAACTTACTTTAGGATTCAATAGTTCATAATCTTAAAAATATCATCTTAATACATGTAGAAGCATTTCATCCTATTCTTAATTAAACTTGATTTTATAATATTATTACATAAGAATTTTTAGCTTATGAATTGCTAATTTCGCTTATGGAAATTAGTGCATTCCAAATTATTGCTATACTTCTGACTTCCTATTGTATACACAACATGTCCATTTTATAAATAATAGGTAGTTTCTAACAACTTGTGCCTATCATAATTGTATATTCATCAATCTAATAAATATGTTGATCTAACCAACTTTTTCGTTTTCCATTAACATGCACTAATGCCTCTAATGAAATATGATCTATTTTGTGAGTTATTCCTTCATTTTTAATAGTAAACATATTATTATAAGAGTGAAATGTTTGATAATTGAAATAGTTAAATTCATATAAAAAGAAATGACTATCTTTATCTTTTACTTTCTTAATGCTTATATGATATTTGTATTCTACATCTTTTTTTCCCAAAGCATAAGATTTTTGCACATGTGACACTGAGCTTGGACCAGTATAGTCTGAATAACTGATGATAATGCGAAAACCTTTTAATATATCAACAAAACAATGATTAATATAACCAATTGTTTTAGGTATCTCATTAACATTACTATTCATTACATCATTTCCCTCGCTTTTATTTTGTTATTTCCAATTATTAGCCTAATGGGTATACGAATAATGTAAATAATTAGAAGATTACTAACAAGCTGTGTTGCTGCCCTTATAAACCAATGCTTCTTCAATTAAAAGTTTCATTTTATCGTTAGTCATTGTCGCTCTCTGATAATCACCAATAATATCCTTTGCACGTTCAGTGGATTTAGGTTCATCATTAAGTCCAAATATTTCAATACTCTTTAATCCCTGTCTACTTTTACCAACAAAAATAATTCCATTATCATTTGTAATGGTATTATCAAAATGCTCTTTCGGATCATCAAAGTATGGGTGCACAATGATAAATGTGCACTTATTATAGTCATCATCATATTTAGATATTGTATCAATTTCCCCTTTATGGCTTCTGTTATTGCATAAGGTACAAGATAAGACCAAATTCATAGGTGTAAATCCAAATTGAGGATATAATTTTGTTGCTTTTGGTGCAATATGTTCAATATTATTGTCACTAGTCACGCCATATTTAGACCCACAGTAAGCACATCTTCCATCCTGCCCCTTATCCATTTCATCTCTTAATATCTTTTTAAATGCCTTCATATTATTTGTATTAATCTTCCAGCTTTCACCGGTATATGGTTTTAAGCTATCAATATATTCGATCATATCCTGGGATAAAATTATATTATTTTTTAATATCTTCAATATTCTCAATGTATGCCTCCACAGAATGCAAAATAATGCTTAATGGATCTTCTTTTCCACATGTATATTTTAATAATTTATCATATAACTTTTTTATTTCCTCTAAATTATTTGATTTATTTTCTACTAGTGTAACTAAATTTCTTAAATCAACTTCAAAATAGTAATTTCTTGTAGTACGTAATTGAAATACATTATATAAAATATTTTCGGCTGACCATGCATAAGTATCCTCTTTAAGTAATTTAGAATTAATATCATTACCATCCAATTCTCTTTTTAAAACTACAACAGATGATGATTCTGATTTCAGATCTGATATAATATAATGAGAGTGTGTGGCTATAAGAAAATGACAATCATTGTATTCTTGAAATATACTTTTTAAACACGATATGTATGTCATTTGCCAATTAGGATGTAAACTTATTTCAGGTTCATCTATTAATATCAGTGATCCATGCTGAATATTATTTAACATATTTAAAAATGTAAATAGTATTTGCTTTTCCCCCGAACTAGCATCATCAAAATTAAACTTAATATCTTTTTTATAAAATACTAAATTGATATTAATCAAACGTAAGTCGATCATTTTCTTTATACAATTATATTGACTTTCAAGAACATCATATGCGGATTTTTTTTGTAAATCAAAATAATAATTAATTATATTTTTATACTTAATATTATCCAGTTCCGCTCCAACAATCATTTCTTTTATTTCTTTAATATCATCTGTAGTGATTTTAGCTATTGCATCATCTCGAAAATCTTTTCTAATAGAACGCCTATTGTTTGATTTATCAATTTCATTTTGAATAGCCTTTTCAAGATTATTCTTGTTAAATAATGTTTTTCTTTTAGCTACTATCTGTAGGTTAAATTTTAAATCAAATGTTAAAAAATTAAAAATTTTTTTTAGATGATCTCCATTATTTGCTTTTAACATTAACTCTATTAAACAATTCTGCACTTGATTGCTTATTGAACTTGTAAAGGCTACATTTGAGGCCTGTCTAATTCCTAAATATTTATAATTTTCATCAGTATCAACTAAATCCTTTTTATTTGCAAAATAGAATTTATCATTTAACAGGTAAGATACTGCTAAATTGGATATTGGTAAAATAAGTTCGTTTTTATCAATATCTTTTATATTAATATCTTTTAAGTTATATTTTATATTAATAATCTTATTATCTGAAATAGTTATGATAACCTTATGTTTTCCTATACTGTATTCAACTTCGTAAAATTTATATTTTAATTTTAAAATACGATTATTAAATATTTTTTGATGTATTTGACGAAATAGTTCTGACACTTCAGCTAATAAAAAGCTCTTTCCGGTACCGTTTGCACCTATTAGTACTGTAGTAAAAGGTACCTCATTATTAGAATACGTGTCATCTTCACAAAAATGTACGTTGTAAATGTCTCGTTCTCTATTCTTAATCAATACTCTAAATAGTTTAAAATTCTCCATCTTACCTCCTTCAAGCGAATAATCATAATTCACTTTCCTTCTCCATCAAATTTTTACTAACTATATCTACTATTATTACTACTCATTAATTGGAAATCATAGTCAGATTTTCTTTCTACCAACTTCCCATTTTAGACATTATCTTTCTCTATGTTCTTAACTTTACATAAGTAAACTCCATACAAATCTCACTATTGTGCCAATACATCTATCATTATAAACAATTCTCCTCTTTTCTATTTACATATCTCCCTTGGAAATCCTCATATACCTTTGCTCATATTTTTTAACCTTTATATTTCCTATGATGTTACAGTATTAATGAATATCTAAAAAACCCTCTCCACCACCTCAAACCCCTGATTTTCTGCAATTTGATATAATGGCGAAATACATTGCTTTAATTTCTCATTAAAATCTTCTTTAGGTTTATACTTTAAATACTCATGAAAATTTTCTATTTTTAAGACATCAATGTAACCTTCTAAATCTCTTTCTTTACCTTTTTGAGCAAGATATGTTACTGCTTTATACTGTATATCACAAAAGTCATTGATATATGTATCATATTTAAGCAGCTTATCACTTTTAGAACTGTTTACATTCTTAAAAGTAGGTACAAGGTTCCACATCTCATCGTGCAACACAAAACTCCATGGAATGAAATGATCAATACTAAGTACTCCATGGTTTTTATAGTTTTCTTCAATAAAATCTTTGCCGGTGTAAATATCATTGATTCCCTTTGAAATAATGATTTCTTTCCAAAGCTTTGTAGCCTTTGTAAGGTTTCTAGTTTTAGGTGCTTCTAACTTAAAAGCTATAGCAGAAACATTAGGATTTCTCTTTTGTAAAAAACATACAAGTTTATAATAAATCCATGATTTTACTACTCTATAGTTTTCCTTAAGATAGTCAGCCCATCCTTCATTTAAAACAATCTTATCTGTATCACCTTTAACAATTTTATAAAGACAGCTATCACTGGTTAAGGATAACTCAGTAATTAGTTTTTCTTTCAAATCATCTTTTTTTCCTCTAAGCTCCTCTGAAAAAAACGGTGAAAGTAATCTATATGGAACATTAACAGTTAAATCCTTCATCATTTTCTTAAGTTCTTTATCCTCATTTTCACATAAGAGCCCTAGAAGTTTACCCTCATCACAATTTGGGTTAAATGCATATTTTAAAGCAATATAATTTATTGGCTTTTTCAAGTTATCAAACATGCCAAAGCTTAGTTTATATTGTAAAGTTGGATACCAAGCCCCAACTATCATTCTTGCTATAATTTTATTAAATTCAATTTTACTATTTCCAAGGCTCACTTCTTCTTGCCTTCACATCGCTATACCTAATCAAATTGAAAATGTAGCATTTTCAATTTGTATATAAGTAGATCCTAAAGGCCATTTTTGTTCTTGTTCTATATATGCCACTATTCCTATTCATCCTTTCCTTTGTTTATCTGACCTATTTGAATATTGTGTGAATGCTTCCCCCCTTTTTGTTTTTGCTTAATTTCTATATTGGGATTAATTTTATTTTTATTAGTGAGATATTTACATATGCTAATTACTCCTGAGATGATTAATACTCCTATACCACTAAAAATCCATTCTTTATTTTCTAAAACCCAATCTATATTCATTACTTGCTACCCCTCTCAAATATAATTTTACTTATAAAAAAATTTATATATCTTAACATCATCAATCTGACATGTCCATTTTATATGAAACCTGTACTTTAACTTCCATAGAATCATACTTATAATATTGATATCTCAGTTTACAATTAAATTTAATATATAGAAATTATGTGGCTAATTTTATGTACTTCATAAATTCAATCATATTTCTCTGAAATTATTGAACATCTCTATTATCGTATTTTTTTCATTTTCGCCTACTTCCACTACACTTTCATCTCCAAATTCAAGGATATGTAATAAATTATCTTCACCTTGATATATAACTGTTGAGTTCTCCAAAGCTTTATAAAATATCAGTTGTAATAATTTATTACTTGGATTACTTAAATAAACTTTAATTAATTCTTCTGTTGCAACTTTAACATAAGATGCAACAGATTTAATTTGTTTCTTATTGTAGTTTTTCAAATAATATTGATTAAGTTTTTTTACTAAATCTAAATCATTTACTCCTGCTTCATGTAATACATTTATTGTATATGCTGAAAAAAAATCGCTACTCAGCATTTCAATATTTGTATAAATAAATGCCACCATAGACTCAGTTATTAATAACTCTGGATTGATTTTTTCGTATTCTTTAATATAATTATAAAATTCTTCATTCGATAATATACACTTATATATATATTTAACAATTTGATCTTTTAAGTGATCTTTATTACTATTATCTTTGTCTAATTTTATCCATAAACTAGCTATTGCATCTGCAATTTCTCTATTAAAGTTTCCATATTGAAATAGTTTAGCTGCACTATATGCACCAAACTCTTCTGCATCTAAATCACTTTCAATTAAGCTATTTTTAATTTCTTCAATTATTACATCGTTAATATAATTTAAATCAATCATGTCGCAAATAATTTGTTTCTTTATAGAATAGTAAGGAATGTACTTTATTAAAAAACTATAGAAATCCGAATAATTACCATCCTCATTTCTAATTTTTCTAAAGGTTTCTAGGGCACTTATACCTTCTCCAACAACTATATCCTCTTCTATATCAGTGTTGTTACTATAACTAGCAACTAAATCTAAAATTCCTGTTATCGAAATAAGAATGTCTCTGTAAAATTTTTCATCATCGCACTGTTCTAAATTAAATTCTGATATCGCTTTTAAAACTTTATGTTTTAATATTATACTAGAGGTATTATTCATAAGATTTGTAAGCTTTTCATTTAAAATTTCAGCTTCTTCATTATTTATGCCTATTTTTAATAATATTTCAATAGCAGTTTGGGTATCTAAATCATCTTCATCGCCGCTATCATCTATATAATCTACTACCAGTCTTTTCAAATTAGTATTTTGTATCTCTTCTTCAAATAAAGCCTTAATTGCTTCTTCTCTAACCCAATCTATATCGCTAAACAATATTTCTATTGCAATTTCATTAGCTTCATCGTATACTTCTCCTAATCTTATTAACGATTCAAGAATATCAACTAAAATTACTTCAAAACAATCTTCTTCAATCAAATTTTCAAACATACATTTTATATTAGAATCGAATATTTTCAATCTTCCTATCGTTTCTAATACATAACATTTGAAATTAATATCTTCCTTATAGTCTTCTATCACCTCTACTGCAATCAAATTTATACCATTGTCCTTTTCACCCAATAAATATAAAATTTCAATTGAAATAAACTGGATCAATTTCGATTCATCATTACTATATTCATTCAGAGCATTAATAATTAGCTTAGATGCTTGCTTTGATGATTTAACTAGGTTTGCAATTTTTCGGAAATGATTTGCAAATCTTAAACTATCAATTGTCATATCTTTTAATAAAAAATTAATCCATCGCTTAAGGATGCTAGAAATAGTCCCAATACAATTAATTTTTTCCTGTTCAACATCATGTAAACATTTCAAGATCAGTAATAAATATTCGAAACCTATAATATCTACTCCATTATTTAATAGATTATCAAACAAAATATTTAATTTTCTATCTTCACTATTTATTGATAATATCCCAAATAAAAATCTAAAAACTTGTTCGAACCGCTTTTCATATTTATACTCATCTAAAAATTTTATCAAACTAGTTTCATCAAATTTTGAAACTATATGCTTTGCTGTAAGAAACTCTTGAAATGTAGAGTGAAAAAACTCATATTTGTTTTCCCGCCATTGTCTATTAGGATATTTTGCACGAAAAAATCCTACATTTAAAAATTTATCGTTAAAAAAGTTTTTTTTCTTTGAATACTCCATTTTAGACTCATTTAAAAATTCGCTAAATTCCCTACCTGTTATATAACTTCGTGAACTAATTAATGATTTGTATGATAATTCTGATATTATACTTATAAATTTACCGGAATCAGGTAGATCAAATTCTTTTTCATCTTCTATATAGATTTCAATATACTTTTCTAATAACCCTTCATATATTTCTGTTATTGTTTCGGTTTTAGTATATTCATCTTTCCCTTTCAAAAAACAAATCATATCCAATAGCATAGGATTTTTGGTTAAATCTACATTAATATTCATAATATCATTACTAATATTATTAGCAAAAGGTTCTTTATAGTTAAAATAATCTTCTAAATACTGTTTTATATTCTCCTTTTTTAATCCTATATTCTCAAAAATTTCATAATCTTTTTTAATTAATTCATCATAATCATATGATTGAGATGTAAAAATACAATTATGTAAGTTTTCCATAGATAATTTGTCAAAAAAATTCTTTTTATTCTTAGAAAGAATTTCATTTAAGCCATCAAATATAAATATAACATTGTCACTACTTAACAAATAGTCCAGCTCTTTTTCTTTAAATTTACTATACTTCTCTAATATAAAGTCACCTAACGTTTTAAAATCTTCACTTTTTTCATTCCACTCTTTCAATTGCAAATATATTACAATACTACTTTCCCATAAATCTCCAACACTCCACTGTTGTAAAATAAATTTGCATAAAGTAGTTTTTCCTATACCTGGATCTCCTAGAATAAGTGCCTTTCCTTTTGATAATTGTAATATATCTTTTAAAAGTATAGAGTTAACAATCTCATATTTAGTTGATTTTTCTTTTTCAGGAGCCTTTCTATCGATTAAATTAAAAGAAAGATTTTCAGTATTAATTGATCCTCCCATCGTCCTATCTATCTTTTTATAATTATTAAGATAATACTTTCGTAAAACTCCTTTTAAACTTTCATAAACACTGTGATTAAGACCATGTGTAGAATCTTTACTTGTTTTTCTCTGCTCTTCAGTTTGTAATTTAATAAGTTCATTTGTATCTATATCTATGCAAATTTCATCTATATGACTATCACCTGAACTATTTTTAATTATAAGATTTGCAATTTGTATATTAGTAGACCCTATAGACCCCTTTTGCTCCTGCTTTATTTTTGTCAATCCGGCTAACCATCCTTTCTATCATTTGTATTTTACAAGTGAGCATTATAATAATGCTTCTCCCTCTTGTGTTTACTATGCATGTGTAATTAGTATATTATTTTTTAATGAAAAACTTACAGCCATAACCATTCCTCTAATAGATATACTCCATTACCGTGTAAAATTCACACCTTACTTTTTACAATACAATCATAATTATTATTTCATTGTTAATCTAATAAGAATGCAGGCTCGATTGGCTAATTAATTTCCAATTATATACACCATCTTCCCCCCTATCTACTTACAACTTCCTTGTATATCAAACTCATTACAATCGTTTTGATATTGCTGGTGCCTCATTTATAACTATATTAAAAAACTTGAGCCAGCTTTCTCCTAACTATTTATACCTCTCTCCTTAAAATCCTTAATATCTCTTCCCCATGCTTCTCAACCTTTATAGTCCCAAAATCTTTGGTTCTTAATAACTTTCCCTTTATCTTACGTTTTCTTCAAATTACTTCCTCTAGTTCTGCATTATAAATATAGAATAGTACTTTATACCTTTCCTTCTAAAAAACCTCTCTCCACCACCTCAAACCCCTGATTTTCTGCAATTTGGTATAGTGGTGAAATACATTGCTTTAGTTTCTCATTAAAATCCTTTTTAGGTTTATACTTCAAATATTCATGAAAATTCCCTATTTTTAAAACATCAATGTAACATTCTAAATCTCTTTCTTTACCCTTTTGAGCAAGATATCCTACTGCTTTATACTGTATGTCACAAAAGTCATTGATGTATGTGTCATATTTAAGTAACTTATCACTTTTAGAACTATTTATATTCTTAAAAGTAGGTACAAGGTTCCACATCTCATCGTGCAGCACAAAGCTCCATAGAATGAAATGGTCAATACTAAGCATTCCATGACTATCATAGTTTTCTTCTATGTCACCTTTCTGTTACTCTTAATAATATAAATTTGAGCTAAAGTTATACCACCCATTACATTTTACCACAAATTATGGTTAAATGTGTCAATATTATGCAATTTATGCAGTGAACTTACAAAAGAATGAAGCATGGACTCTAAAAGCCATGCTTCATTGAAATATCACTTGCCACTTGTCATGTGAGTGGCACCTAATTTTCTATCAAAGTATCCACCAATTCCTTTTGTCTTTCTTCTAAAATATCAGGTGTCCATGCATCATTTTGTTGTAAAAATATTTTATTGGCATGGAAAACATCCACCCTTTGTTTTAAATACTTAGTCTTTTTATCTATAAAATCTAAGTTGCTAAGCTTACTGTTTTTGATTTGGCTTATTAAAACTAAATTAGCAATTCTATGAGTCCACTTTTCTCTTTCTTCCTTGGAAAAATCTTTTATCCACTGGCTGTTATCACTTGGATTTTGAGGAAGCACATGTTCTACACTAATTCTTTTGTATCCAGATAAGTGAACAGTATTATCTCCCATTAAATATTCCAGCTTTAATAATAAGTATTTAGCAAACCTAGTTTTGTATACTTCTCCTTCAATGTTATATCTAAAAAGGTTTGTATCTATAGCAAATAAATCCTCATTTTGTAAAAATTCATCTAAATGCTCTTCATCTGTTTGTTCAATAGCTTTTGTAATTCTATTCATAGCCTCAAGCCTTTTAGTAGAATTATATTTACATATCCAATCCCCTGCAAATTTATATTCTAGCTTTCTTAAAAACTCTATAAGATTTTTATCCTTAAATTTACTATAGTAAAAAAGCAGTGAAGGTATCCAATCTTCTGATGGAAGACCTAGTTTCATTATAGTTATAAGATTTTTATATTCATTACTTAAATTAGCATCCTGCAGCTCTATAATATCGTCATATATGCTGTCATACTGCATAATAAGAGCTAGGGTTTCCTTTCCCTTCTCCAATTTTCCGCTATTATATATATTAGCTTCATATTCATCTAAAAGATTTGCTCTTGCTTTCCTTTTAACTAAAATAGCCCTTATAAATTCAAGAAATCTTTCAAAGTACTGTCCATATTTACTCTCTAGTTCTTCCCAAGTTTTTGAATATTTTTTTATCTCTTTTTCTTCTTTCAAAGCTCCTATATTTATGGATTTTAATATATCTGAAGCTGTTAATGGTACGCCTCTATCATTTAGTATTGTGAAAAGTCTAAAAGCATCTTCAGTGTTATCTGTTGAAACATATATGAATACTGCATTGTTTAATAAAATCTTCTAGCTTGTCACTGTTTAATGTACCCTGATCTTTTACTATGTAACTTGATATAAAATCTTCTACTTCATCTCTTATATAGTATACGATTCTTTGTCTTGATATAACAAGAGTGAAGTATTGATACTTCACCCTTGTTATATTGTTCTACTAATGTGTTGGCATTACATGAACAATTTGCTGAATTCGAACAAAAAATATTGTGTCATTATCATAGGATTTTACAACAACATGATCAGGCTTTACATCTGATAGTATACCTTGCAGATTTCCTCTAACTGTTTCAATAACTACTGATTGGCCTATAATTGTTTTTAATACATCTACAACATAAGGATCTACTAGTGTTGTATAGTATATTAGTTGCCTGTTTTTCATCATCTGCTTTTGATATGATTCATTATTCATTCTCCTAACTCCAATAAATAAAATTGATACACTTTATAATATATGGGATATATAGAAAGTGTTACTATTTATAAAAGGATAGGAATTCCAATCCTTTCGTTACCTTGGTTCTGTTAGCAAGCAGTAACTTACAGTTCCTGCCACGGGGTCAGGCACCATTCCACAATATATTTTATTTAAGCTTTTCTTTAAATTGTTGTGTTATTTCCTTTTCATACTATGGTAGGCACAGCTTTATATCATTAGCTTAATAATTTTCTTTAAGAATTAAATTCATAAGAAGTCTTCCACATCTACCATTTCTGTCTATAAAAGGATGTATAAAAGTAAATTTATGATGAAACTCTGCTGCAAGTATTATGGGATGCTTGCAGCCCACTTGCTACATAAAAAAATAAGCATGAGCTATAAAACCCATGCTTTATCAAAGTATCACTTACTACAATGTTTTCATTTCTATTCTTTCTTTGCTTCAATTATAAAAGAAGCCACATAGTCTTGAACATCGGTGTTTGGCGCCCAGGATTTTATTATTTCCTTGCTATTATCTTTAGGTGTCATTTTTATATCCTTAAACCCTACCTTTTCTAGGATGTTTTTTATATTTTCACTATATTCTGCACCTGAAATACAACCACATAACATAGCTAAATCCTGTTTCATACTTTCTGGAAGCTCTGCTGTTGCAATAACATCTGATATCGATAGCCTTCCACCAGATTTTAGAACCCTATAAGCTTCTCTAAATACCTGCTCTTTATCTAAAGACAAATTGATTACACAATTTGATATAATAACATCAATTGACTTGTCCCTAACAGGTAGATATTCAATTTCACCTAGCCTAAACTCTACATTAGTATATTTACTTTTTTCTGCATTTTTTCTTGATAGCTGAATCATTTCTGGTGTCATGTCTACTCCAATTACATATCCACTTTCTCCTACCTGTCTCCTTGCAAGAAAGCAATCAAAACCTCCTCCGCTTCCAAGGTCAAGAACTCCTTCTCCTTCCTTAAGTCCTGCAATAGCAATAGGATTCCCACATCCTAAACCCATATTACTTTCTTCGGGAACACTGTTAACATCACCTTTTGTGTAGCCAATTTTATTAGAAACTTCCTCAATATAATTTGGATTATAATCTAAAGTATTTTCATTACCTCCACAACAACCAGAACCACAGCCACAACCTTTTGAAGCATTCTTAGCAACACCAGCATACCTTTTACGTATATGACCTCTTACTTCTTCTTTATTATTAAACATAAATATCCCTCCAAAACTTATAAATTATTTTTCTCATATATAAAGACGAGCAGAATGTAGATTGGTCGCAAAAAAACTACAACTTTTTTTGTTGTAGTTTTTGGTGTTATCTATATTAAATTATTTCTTTCTTTTATAATCTATAATATTTCCATAAGCATCAAGTTCAAATTCACAACACTCCATCAACATTTCCTTTAATTGATTTCTAGCCCTTTGAACTCTTGTTTTTGATCCTGACAATGATAAATTTAATTTTTCAGATATATCTTTATGTTTCATTCTATTATATTCATATAATTTTAAAGATTGTTTATACTTGTCAGGTAGTTCATGTAACATAGACTTAATACACTCTGCAATTTCTTCATTCATATTTTTAGCATTATCTTCAATTATCGGTATATCTTCTATTTCATCTAGTTCTGGTATGTTTTGCTTTCTTCTATAATAATCAATTATAGTATTATTAGTAGTTGTGTAAAGCCATGATTTAAGCTTAGTTGGATCTTCTAATTGCTCAATACTTTTATAAACCTTTATGAAAACCTCTTGAAGTATATCCTCTGCAGCATATTCATCCTTCACTTTTGTTTTAATAAAATATAACAATTCAGCTCTAAAATCATTCCAGATTGATTTTATATTTTCCTCCATAAGCTTTCCTTTCCTGGCTTTAAAGCCACAATCTATTGATATTTTAACAGTTATTTTCTATTACGCTACCCTTTATATATCTAACTTATCTTTATCATAATTGCCATTGTTATTATAGAAATCCTCATAATTTGCATCACCAACGAATAACGTTTTTTCTTTAGCAAGCAGTAACTTCCAGTTCGTGCTATGGGGTCAGACCCTATTCCGGAGAATGTCAATGCAACGGACATTCTCTGGTTGCTACAATCTAATATCATGAAGGCACAGCAAGTGTATCAATTTACTATCTGAAATTTTTCCTTTACCAAAGGCTTTTACATAGGTTTCACAAAAATTACCAAAGAATATATTAAGCTTTTTATGATCTGCATCTGTAAGTTTAATAACTTTTTCTTTAACTTCTTTGATATCAGCATTTTTATTATCTACTGCTTGTACAGGTTGATTTTCTGCTTTTTTATCACTATTACTTTTGTTTTGCTTATCTTCTCCATTAGCTGAGTTTATATTTCCTGGGGCATGATCCTATTATTGCTACCATCTCATCAGTATTTATTCTCTTTTCATGTTTATTATCATTATAATATATTGATTTATATATTGATGTCTTACCAGCACCATTAACCCCTACAAATATGGTATAAGTAAGCATTATTGTTTACCTATTACTTTTTCTTGTTCTCTTTGCAATACCATGTTAGATAAAGTCATGTAGAAATCTCGTTCCTCTTTGGTCTTTGCTTTCTTAAATAAGTTTTTCAAGTCGCTATATGAATAATTTAAAAACATATCATATAATGTATTTTTCTCAACTTCCATATTAACTCCTCCAAAATCATAATATATTTGTAATGATTATATACTATCAAATAAAAATTTAAAAGTTTTTAGTTCCATATACTAATTGACCTAATTTGCAATAAAAAATAAGCATAGCCTCTAAAAGCCATGCTTTATTAAAGTACGCTTACCACTTGCCACGTGAATGACTCCATTTCTCATTCCATTTTTACCCAGGTACCTGACCCCTAATCAGTACACCCTGTAGCAACAATATCCACCCCGCAGCCGCAGATGTTTTCAATAATTACATCATATCTTTTTACAGGCGGGGTAACCTTAACCTTTTTGATTTCTTCCATGCAATCAATAAGTAATTCTTTAGGGACTGGCTTATTAGATCGAACTGCAAGGAGTGGAGAGGTTTCACTGTCTAGTTTTACAGTTGTTGTTAAAATACGTACTGGGTGGCTAAATTCTGCTTTTGCATATTCTATACCGCGATTACAGCTATATCCCTCTATGGATTCAATGTTATCTCCTTCTCCCTTAACGGTAATATGACAGCCTATAGGGCAAATTGTACAAATAACTTCCTTTACCATGCTGCTACACCTCCTTTATGATTTCTACAGTAACTTCATCACCAGAAATCTTTGATGTACTGACTTCTATACTTTCCATTTCCCCTGGGTTAATTCTTATTGCTTTTTTCTCTGCAATGACCTTTTCATTTGATGTTGCTCTAATTTTCACCTTTGTATCTGGAGCAAGTACTCGGAAGTAAAGCTTAACCTTTTCATCTTCTTCTGAAACATTAATGCTTTGAGGACATAAGTAACGAATGTTGTTTCCTGTTACTGCTTGAACTACTTTAGTGGTCTTAGGAAGTGTTCCCAGAGCATACTTTGCTGCATAGGTACCAGCTTTAATACTTTCAACACTTACATTGTCCACCAGGTCATTTACATGAACCACATTTCCGCAAGCAAATATTGAATCTACCGAGGTCTGCATATATTGATTTACAGCTGGTCCATTTGTAATAGAGTTCATTTGTATTTCAGCTTTTCTTGTTAATTCATTTTCTGGTATTAATCCTACAGATAAAAGTAATGTATCACACTGAATAAATTCTTCTGTTTCCTTAATTGGCTTTTTATCCTTATCAACTTCTGCAACATAAACTCCTTCTACACGTTCATTGCCAACAATTCTAGTTATTGTGTGAGAAAGTTTAAGTGGAATATTAAAATCATCAAGACATTGAACCTTATTTCTTGTGAGTCCTGCTAAGAAATCCATGATTTCTATAACCGCTGCAACCTCTGCTCCCTCTAAGGTCATACGTCTTGCCATAATCATGCCTATATCTCCAGAGCCTAATATAACAATTTTTCTTCCCACCATTTCATTTTGTCTGTTAACAAGCCTTTGCGCAGCCCCTGCAGTATAAATACCTGAAGGCCTTGTGCCTGGTATCATTATATTTGCCCTTGTTCTTTCACGGCATCCCATGGATAAAACAATGCTTTTTGCAATAATCTTAGTCATGCCATTTTTAGAACTTACACATATTACTGCATTTTCTTCTGGCAAAACCTCAAGCACCATTGAATTTAACAAAACCTCAACCCCAAGACTTAAAGCCTCTTCACCAAATCTTCCTGCATATTCAGGACCTGTGAGCTCTTCCTTAAAATAAGTCAGCCCAAATCCAGGGTGAATGCACTGCTGAAGTATACCGCCTATATTAGAATCACGTTCAATAATAACTACCTTTTCTGCTCCTTCTTTTTTAGCAGCAACCGCAGCAGAAAGTCCAGCAGGGCCACCGCCTATAATTGCCACATCACAATTTATCTCAAACATTTATATCCCCTCTTCCTATCTAGTTTTACCTACAACCATGTATGAACCTTCATTATTTTTATTCACCTCTTCAGGGGTAATTCCAAGTTCGCGAGCAATGATTTCTAAAGCCTTAGGTCCGCAAAATCCTCCCTGACAGCGTCCCATTCCAGCACGAACACGGCGCTTTACTGCATCCATGCTCTTTGCTCCTAAGGGCCTATTTATTGCATCAACAATTTCCCCTTCTGTTATGGTTTCACACCTACATATTATATTTCCATAAAGAGGATTTTCAGCTATTGCCTTTTCCTGCTCTTCTAAGGAAAGTTCATGAAAGCGCTTGATTCCCTTTCTCTTAGATATAAAATCCTTCTTAAACTCAGCATTCATACCGTGAGAAATCATCATTTGTGCAACATATTTTGCTATGGCAATAGATAGTGTTAATCCTGTTGAACGTACTCCTGAAAGATTTACATAGCCCTCAAGATCATCATACATATCAACATGAAGTCCTTCAGGATTTCTATTTGGACGGAGACCGCTGTATTGAGTAATGGTGTCTTTTATATTTACATTAGGTACAAGTCTCTTTACATCTTCAAAAATGCTGTCAAGTCCCTCTACAGTTACAGACTTATCAACCTTATTATCTAAATCCTCTGCTGTTGGCCCTACAAGCATATTTCCATGAATGGTTGGACACATAAGCTTTCCCTTTGTAATTTTTGTAGGAATAGGAAGTACAATTTTATTAACTTTACAGGATGTGTTCTTGTCCAAAATATAAAACTGTCCTCTGCGAGCTACTACTTTATAATCAGCCTTTCCAACCATAGCTGCAATTTCATCACAATATAGAGCTGCAGCATTAATTACATAAGTAGTTTCAATGGTTTCTCCTGTGGTTTCAACGGATTTTATTTTACCGTTTTCTGTATTAATTCCTGTCACCTTTGTATTTAAAAGAAAACTTACTCTATTGGCATTGGCATTTTCAGCTAAGGCAGTTACATATATAAATGGGTCGATAATGCTTTCACGGGGAATATAAAGTCCTCCCTTAACCTCAGGATTTAAATTTGGCTCCATTTCTAAAAGCTGCTCTGGTGAAAGATACTCCACATCATAAACTCTATTTTTAAAGGCTTTTTCTTTTATAGCTGGTAATTTTTCAAGCTGCTCATCGGTAATGGCAGGTAAAATAGCCCCTATGCGCTTAAATGGTACATCTAAATCCCTAGTAATTTCATCATACATTGGGTTAGCTGCAACCACCAGCTCCGACTCAAGTGTTCCAGGAGTCGCATCATAACCTGTATGTATGATAGCACTGTTAGATTTTGAAGCATCTCCTCCAATATCTTCATTTTTATCAACTACAATAATATCAAGTTTATATTTTGAAAGCTCTCTTGCAGTGGCACATCCAACAGCACCAGCTCCTATAATAACCACATCTGCTTTTAACATAGTCAAATCTCCCTTCTATATTTAGGCATTTGGCCAGGTAAATCCTGACCAAATGTATATTATCTTTTAATTTTCTTCCCAGCTCTTTGCTCTCTCAACGGCTTTGTGCCAGTGATGCAATAGTTCTTCTCTCTTTTCAGCACTCATCTTAGGCTCATATCTCTTGTATAGTTTCCAGTTGCTAGAAAGCTCCTTAAGATCATGGAATTCACCAATTCCATAGGCCGCAAGATACGCTGCTCCAAGGGCTGTGGTTTCAGTAATCACAGGAACATCTACAGGAATACCTAATATATCTGCCTGGAACTGCATTAAAAAGTCATTAGCAACTGCTCCCCCATCCACTCTCATAACTTCAATTGGAATACCTGAATCCTTTACCATAACATCAAGGTTATCCTTTACTTGATAAGCAATGCTTTCAAGGGTTGCACGAGCAATGTGCTCTCTTGTGGTTCCTCCAGTAATTCCTACAATGGTTCCCCTTGCATACTGATCCCAATGAGGTGCTGCAAGTCCTGCAAAGGCTGGAACAAAATACACTCCCCCAGTATTTTCAACGCTCTTAGCCATTTCTTCAGTTTCGCTGGCCTTTCCAATAATTTTAATTCCGTCCCTTAACCACTGAACTGCTGCACCAGCAATGTAGATACCTCCATCAAGAGCAAAGGTAATGTTTTTCCCGTTTATTCTCCAGCCAACGGTGGTTAATAATCCATTTTTAGAGTATACTGGCTTATCTCCTGTATTCATAAGCATAAAGCACCCTGTTCCATAGGTTGTCTTTACTGTTCCAGGTTCAAAGCAAGCCTGACCAAATAAAGCTGCCTGCTGATCCACAACGGAGCCGGATATAGGAATCTTTGCGCCAAAGAAATCTAGGGGATCTGTATAACCATATAATTCTGAGCTATCATGAATTTCAGGCAATATACTCTTTGGAATACCAATTGCCTTTAATATTTCATCATCCCACTCTCCTGTGTGTATATTTAAAAGCATTGTTCTTGAAGCTGTGGAGTAATCCGTTACGTGAACCTTTCCATGAGTAAGCTTCCAAATCATCCAAGTATCTAAAGTTCCAGCTATAACCTTTCCTTCAGCTATTTTATCTTTTACACCTTCAACATTATCTATAATCCATTTAATTTTTGTTGCACTAAAATAAGCATCTACCACAAGGCCTGTTTTTTCTCTAATCATGCCACCATAGTTTTTAGAAAGATCATCTGCCATTCTAGCTGTTCTTCTGTCCTGCCAAACAATTGCATTATACACAGGCTGACCTGAATATTTATCCCAAAGCATCACTGTTTCCCCTTGATTATCAAGTCCCATACATTTAATATCAGAAACAGATATATTTGCACTATTTGCTGCCATCTCAATGGATTCTAATATCTTGTTCCAAATTTCCATAGGATCGTGTTCAACCCATCCGGGATTTGGATAATATTGTGTATGCTCTTTATATCCCTTCCCAGCAATATCCCAATTTTCATCAAACAATAATGCCGTAGTCCCTGTTGTTCCTTGATCAAGACCTAAATAATACTTCCCCATTTAATTACCCTCCCCCATAAATTAGGCTTCAACAGTTTTATTTTTGCTTTCATTACGTTTTTTAATTTGTGCGCTTTGTTCTATTTCAGATGAGATGTTTTTGCTCATTATAATTGCTATTGCTACAGCTATAACACCTGCTGAAAGTTTTCCAAGAACCATTGGTGTAATCATATCTGGTCTAACTCCTGCAGCAAAACCTAAATGATCTCCAAGGGCTGCTGTAGCAGGTACAAGCCATGCTGTATTTACTATTTTTCCGCGGTGATTCATGTCCTTCATCATTTTATATACTGGTATTGAATTGGCTAGTGTAAAAACAAGACCTGCTGCACTTGTTGCATCTAAACCAATTTTTCTTCCTATATTATTAAGAGGCTTATCAAGAACCTTAACTAAAATTGAAAGTATAGGGAATGTACCAAGAAGAACTATACCAATGCTTGCTATTATTGACATACCATCCATAATTGGTGCCATACCAGGAATTATTATAACCCCTGTTATAAATTCAAAGGCTGCAGCTGCTAGTCCAATATAAATAACAACTGTAATGAATTGACCAAAAACCATAGATCCTTTAATCATTTTATTTGGAATAAACTTTAATCCCAGTGCTAGTATTACTGAAAAAATAATAACGGGAACACTGTTTTTTAAGATAAGCATTGTATCAAATTTTGCTATAAATCCGCCTATAATTGTGCCGAAAGGAATAGCTATTAAGCCTATTAGTAAGCCTTTTGCAAAGAATGGTTGGTCTTCTTCTTCAATAAGTCCAAGGCCAACAGGAATTGAAAAAACTAAAGTACATCCAAGCATTGATGCAACAATAAGTCCTGATAAAAGACCTGCTTGTTCACTTTGTGCAAGTTCCATAGCAAGTGGATATCCTCCCATATCGTTTGCTAGTATTGCACCAAACATTGCAGGGTCAGCTCCCATAGCTGTAAATATAGGAATGATAACTGGTCCTAAAACCTTAGAGATAACAGGAGTGAGGCACACAATACCTACCATCCCTAAAGCCAATGGACCCATAGCGCTGAAACCTTCGTCGAATTTTTCTCCTAAGCCAAACTTATTACCAATAATTTTGTCTAAAGCCCCTAGAAGAAGTCCAACAGCCATGACCCACATGATCATCTTGTCAAAGGTCATAAATATCCCTCCTAAAATAATTATTGTTTGAAATGTGTATTTATGATTACTTATTATGTATTTATATCTATATTGTATTTATGTGGATTTGATAATATTACTAGAATTTTATATGTTTTTTATTTTAAATTTCTATTATTAATGTTAGAAAACATTTTCATTTAGCTAGATTTTCATATTTTTAACAATGTATATTCCTGTGGATTATTGGCCAGCTTGTACTAATTCTTTGAAATCCACAAAAGTCCACATTTATCCGATGGATATAGGTATTCCCCATAAGCAAACCCCACCTGAATCTAAGAATCACTTGATTATAAAAGAGCAGATTTCTCTGCTCTAAATTAAATTACTTATTATCTTTTATATCTGCAACTATAATATTCACACCTTTATTTCTTATATCTGATATTATCTTTTGGGATGCCTTATTATCTGTAACTATTGTAGTTATCTTTTCAACGCTGCATATTCTATTCATTGCAATTACGCCAAACTTACTGAAATCCGCTAAACCTATAACATTTTCTGCTCTATCAATAATGTGCCTGCGCAAATTAGCTTCTTCTATATGATAATCTGTAATCCCTTCATCTGCTGTAATACCGCCAATACCAATTATGGCTTTATCCACATTAAACATATCCATGGATTTTTCAGCTAGAAACCCTGAGGTGGAACATTCCCCTCCTCTGACATCACCCCCAAGCATAATAACTCGTATATCCTTGTTATCTGATAAAGCTATGGCAACAGGTATTGCATTTGTCAAAACTGTTATTCCCTTCTTTTCACTTAATGCCTTTGCAAATTCCAGGGTGGTTGTCCCAACATCTATGGCAATGGTGTCCCCATCTTTAATAAGCTCAGCTGCCCTTTCTCCTATGGCCGTTTTTTCAGGTAAATGCTTCACTTCTCTAGAGGAATATTCCGGCTCCAATCCATATGCAGATTTAATAATTGCTCCGCCATAAACCCTGCTTAAGTACCCGTTTTTCTCTAGGTACTCTAAATCACGGCGTATTGTCTCTATGGATACATTGAACAATTCACAAAGCTCGCTTACCTTTACCATTCTATCCGTTGAAATCATTTGTATTATCTTAGATCTTCTTTCATGCAGCATCACATTACCTCCCGTTGTGCACTTACATAAATTCCACAGACTTTCAAATAAAAAATCGATATAATAATGTATAATATAAAATTAACTTGTTAAATATTAATCATATTAATCCCATCAATTCCAAAACTATATTTTCATTTTACCATATTATGGATAAAGTTTCTATATTCATCATCTTTAGCATGGTTAATAACTATTTATGTTATGAACCGAATGCAAGGCATCATATTATTAAATTGCCTTTAAAAATTAAAATGATAATAATATCTTTACAACTAAAAAAGAAGCGAGATTGCTCTCACTTCTTACTCATATATATAGACTGTCATGGTTCCGTCTCCATTATATATAAGCTTTGTCAAGCTGTGAAAATGGATACATCTTGCCACTTGCCATGTGGGTGGCACCTAATAAATTTTAATTCAAAATAGCTTTATCAATAAACTCTCCAACACTATTTACTATATTGAAAGGTTCATACTCCTTCCACATTTCTAAATTAGATAATAATACAACCTGTTTATCCCTGCCTTGTAATTTGTAATTTAACAAATCATCTATCATATCTACCTCTTTAGAATCATTTGAGCCATAAACTAATGATCCTACTGAATTGAAATTTTTAACTAATATATAATACATTTTTCTAGTGCCTCCTTAAAATCTTCTTCATTATTTATAACACCATTATCGTATAATTCTTTTAATTTTATTCCTATAGTATTATCCTTATATTTATATACATATTTATGAAGCCACATATTAAATATATAATCTCTTTCAGTAAAAAACTGTACTTCTATTGGATAATGATAATTACTTTTCTTGTAATAAATATGGTATCCTCTATATCCATCATCATTTTTCTTACCATTTGTCATATCTACATGTTTTATATTATCATCATTTAAATCTATATTATAATTTGAAACTATAACTCTAATTCCTAAAATATCATTAAAACATGAACCTATTTCTTTACTTGGATAATATCTGTCATATTTAAGTTTTATAGATTGTAACGATTTAATTCTATAGGTATAATCATCTAATAATCTTCTTCTCTTCTTTAAAAATACCCTATAATCATTAAGTTCTTCCATTAAAACTTCTTTATCTACTTTTCTAAGTGTATTTTTTAAATTCTTACCTAACTTTGTTTCATAGCTTATTGCATCTAAGGTTCTAATCAATTTATTATTTTCCACTATTTCTCCCTCTTTTGCATACAGGCTTATAAATAAAATTTTATTTATATTAACTCCATTTTATATTTAATCTTTATATGATTATAGCATAAATTACTTCAAAAGATTAAGTACATTTATAATAATTACTCTTCATTAAGAAAACTATAATTAGCTTTCTTCTTAGCATATAAGGTAATATATAACTTGTCTATTTGGTGAATCATCTCACCTCAAATTTCACATATATATTCTAATGCTATGTAGTTTATATGGTAATTTTACATAAAAAATAGCTAGCAAATCTCATTTGATTTTACTAGCTGTTTTATAATATACTCTTTTTCCATACTGGGATTCTTTTATCTTTTCATAAAATATATTTATTCTAAAGTATCTTCTATTTCTTCTATTGTTGGTAATGTTCCTTTTAATTCCTCTGGTATTTTTTCTAATAATTTATATTCGCTTACACCTATTGGCTTTGTTATATCTTTAAGTGAATACTCTGCTACAAGTCTATTTTTTTCCTTGCATAATATTATACCTATTGATGGATTATCCATTTCAGTTTTTAATATATCATCTACAGCTGAAAGATAGAAATTCAACTTTCCTGCATACTCTGGCTTAAATTTACCAGTCTTTAATTCTATTACAACATAACATCTTAATTTTAGATTATAAAATAATAAATCTAAATAATAATCATCATTGCCTACTTGCAATTTATATTGATTTCCTATAAATGCAAACCCCGATCCTAACTCTAACAGTAGTTTAGTAACCTTTTTTACTAATTGATTTTCTATATCTCTTTCATTCATATCTTCTGTCATTGTAATAAAATCAAATATATATGGGTCTTTTAAAGTTTCTACCGCAAGCTTATTATTAGGTGCCTCTAACTTTTCCATAAAATTTGTTGTTTTTATCTCACTATTCTGCCTCTGGAATAGATTGCTTTCAATTTGATGTACCAAAGTGTTTCTACTCCATCCATTTTCTATTGTCTTATTAATGTACCAAATTCTTTTATCTATATCTTTTACTCTATCCATTAGCACTACATTATGTGACCATGGAATTTGTGCAACCACTTGTTGCACAAATTGAATATCCTTATATTCCTCTGCAAATTTTCTCATATATTTTAAATTTCTAGTTGAAAAGCCTTTTTGATCTGGGAACTCATCTTTTATTTCTTTTGCTATATTATCAATTACTTTTGCTCCCCAGCCTTCTTTATCTTGATAATTTAATATTACGCTGCCTATGTTCCAATATAATATTAATAATTCCTTATTTACAGCTAATAATGCTTTTTGTCTTGAATTCTTTATCTGAATTTTTATACCACTTATTAACGACTTGTATTCATTAGACTTTTCTATACTCATGCTAATCTAGACCATCCTTTAAAAATTATATACAATTTACCTACAAAAATTATAACATAAGTCAAGGTGTTATGTCTTCCTCTCTAATTACATCGTTTTATATTCCAAAAGAATATATGATAATATTATGTAATTTATATAGTAATTTTGCATAAAAAAATAAGCATGGCCTCCATAAAGCCCATGCTCATTTTTCCCCATTCTACACCTCTAATTTCAACTTCTCCAATGAATATCTTTTTCCGTTTTCAAGGTATATTTCACTATAATAAATATCTACTTCTTCTAGTAACTGTGCTATTTGATTTTTTAATATAATTTCCACACCATTTATGGTTCCAAATTCTTTTGTATCTTTTGAGATGGATTCTGCTGTGGAAATTACAACTTTCTTCTCTATATCTATATTTAAGTGAGCAGCATATACATTGGAGCCGCTGTATACTTCGTCTAAAGCAGCCCTTGGCATATTCTTAGAACTTAACATTTTACATTGTATAAGGGTGTATTTATTATCCTTTTCAACTACCACATCTACTCCCTTATCTCCAGATTTTACAGTTAAAAATGTTCTGTAACCTTTTTTTCTATATATAAGGCTGCACAATGCTTCAAATTCATCTGGACTTAGTGTATTCATCACATCATATAAGGTTATAGCTCGGCTGTCCTTTGATTCTTCCTCATCCCATTCATTAACCACATCCACATTACTTTCCCCAGCTGCTAGGAAAAAGTTATTAAGCATGCTCTTTTTTCTAACCAGTAATCTATTTAACTTCTCCTCTGGAGTTTTTCCCTTTGCACTTAACGTTTCATAATAATTAATGTATTCCTGCTCTGAGTTAAATGTAGATTTTGAATGCTCCCCAAGAGTTAAAATAGGATAATAAACATATACATCCTTCTTTTGTCCTATTCTATAAGCTCTGTCCGTTGCTTGAGCTTCTTTAGCAGGATTCCAAAGCCTTGTGTAGTGTATTACATGATTTGCCTCAGTTAGGGTTATTCCAACCCCCGCTACCTCTGGAGATAATACAATCACATCAAACCCTTGACTCTTTCTAAATTTATCAAGTATGTCTTTTCTTTTATCCTGCTGTATTTCACCATTTACTACAGAAGCATTTATTCCATACCAATGCTTCATTGCTGCAATTAGTATTTGCTGCATCTTTTTAAATATGGTAAATATTATTACCTTCTCCTGTTTAGCCTTAATTTCATCTAAAATTCCCTTTAAGCTGCTTAGTTTAGATGAACTATTTATAACGTCGTCCATTTCCTCAGGTTTAAATAAACTATTTATATCTTCCTTTGTAACTAAATGAATATGACTGCATAGTGCTAACATTCTTTGAACAAGAGGAAGTACACTTTCATTGTTACTATGTCGCATTTTATTTATTTGCTCTATAAACTGCTTTTCCACCCTATTGGCTGGAACATTTATAACCTTTACAATCTTATTTGGCAGCCCTTCTAATGCATCTTCTTTACTTCTTCTTATAAAATTATTTTCTATTTTTCTTACCAAATCATTATTTAGTTCTTTTCTAGTATCTAGCTCATCACTTTTAAGCTTGTTTATTTTGCTTACATAAGTGCTGCTAAAATCCCTTCTGGAACCTAATAATCCCGGAATAGCAAAGTCCATTATATTCCACAAATCTAAGGTAGTATTTTCTATAGGAGTTGCACTACAGGCAATTTTAAAATCTGCATTTTGTGCTTTTAATGCCACACTTACCCTAGTGGTGGCATTTTTTATCTTTTGTGCTTCGTCACATATTATAACTTTCCAGTGAACTTTTCCAAGAAGCTTATGATTAATTCTCAATGATTCATAGGATATTAATGTTATATCTGTATTTTTTACTTTTTCTAATTCCCTATCTCCTATGGCTCCTCTTATTTTAAAGGTGGTAAAGCTATTATCTCCAAAGAACTTTTGAATTTCCCCCTTATTTAAAGCATCAGAGTTGTCCCAATTATCTATAAGTATTGTTGGAGCTACTATAAGTGAAGGACTTACCCCTTCCTTTTCTTTTATCCATGCTAATAGTGATAGTATTTGAAGAGTTTTCCCAAGACCCATGTCATCTGCTAATAAAAATCCATTTATCTTTGAAGTTCTATATAGGTTTTGCAGCTTATAAAAACCTTCCTTTTGATGAGGAAATAAACTTACCTTTAAACTTTTAGGAATTTCTAAATTGTATCTTACTTCCTCTTTTATTTCTTCTGTATATTCTAATGAATTTAGGTTTTCTTTTACAAGCAGTTCTTTTTCCTTACTACTCTTACTCTTACTGCCCTTTTCTCCTCTAACTCTTTCAATTATTTTATCTATATTTTCTGCTCCATAATTCTTTATATACTTTCCCTTATATTCAATGTATTTATCATCAGGATTATGAAACATTTTTTCTTTAATTTCCTGAAGCTTTGTAATGGATTTAAGTTGATTTACATCTACAATAGCTCCATTAATCTTTTCTATTTCACTTAGAATTTCATCCTTACTCATTATGATTTTATGAGCTTCCTCATTCCCTTTTATTTCAACTTCAATTAACTGCAGGTTATTTTCCTCTAGTTCATTTAATTTTCTTTGAAAAACTTCCCTATGCTCAGGTTTTAGAACTACAGTATCTTCATTTGCATTTAGTATAGGAAATTGAGCCCCTTCATCTGTATCAAACCAGCTGTTATCACTTTCTGCTCTGGCGCTGGTATTTGCTCTATAGGTTAAATACCCAAGACCAATAACTCTTGGACCATAAGAGGATAAGTCAAAACTGTCCTCATCATTTAATAAATCACTTTCTCCCCTTAAAAATTTATTTAATCTTTCTCCTGTAAGCACTCTATCCCTTTTTACCTTTTCTGCAGCAGTTTTATTTTTAAATACTACCTTTCTGGCTTTTCCGTTATCTGATACATTGTAAAAGTTTTTAACTTCTCTGCTTTCATCAAACTTTCTCACAAACTCGCTGTTAAACTTTTCATCCTTGCCTTCAATAACTGGCAGTATTTCAAGGGAATCCTTTTCCTTTTTAAAATCCAGCTTTATTTTATCTATGACAATAGGCTCTTCTTCCTCTTCCAGCCTTTTATTTAGTATTATATTGGCCTTACTGGCATATTGTTTTATTGGAACTAAAAAGCTTAATTGTTCTTCTATTTTGCTATTTTTTTCTGTGTTTATATTGTATTCAATTAACTTTTTTAAAAAGTCATACATGTCTTTAGGAAGGATTTGATATTCTCCATTTACTATTAAAATGTTATTTTTCAGTCTTTGGATATCATAATCTCTTCCATCCTTAAATCCAAAGGTGTACTTTACAATTTCACTTTCATTAAAGTTTCCTTTGTTATCAAGCTGTATATATCCACTGTATAATGAAGGTAAATTCAAATAGGTGTAGTCATTTGAAAATTTATTATTTTCATCATAATAAAGTTCATATAAATTATCATAGGATATATATAAATAATTTTTGTCCTCTGATATATTTAAGTTAGTAGAGCTTACCAAAATAAATATGTCTTCACTACTTTCATAATCTATTAGTACATTTTTTCCATTTTCCATTAGATAAATTTTCACAACATCATCCTGAGAATAATCAGGATTAAAGCTTCTATGGGTTGCACTATTAGAGTTTAATATTCTTTTTAATAAATCTTTAAGTCCCATTTATATCAATCCCCTATATGGTAATTAAAATATTCAAATTCTCTTTGAAATTTATGTTCCCAATCACTTCCATGAATCATTCTTGACTGTGCCTTTTGTTCTACCTTAAGTAGTTGAGATATTACGTAACTTTTAGCACTGCTTCTTCTGTATCTTCTCTTATATTCCTCTGCTACCTGTTCAACCTTATCTATACTTAAAACCTCTCTATCATACATATACATTGCGCCTATTCCAGCAAATTCAACAAATATATGATTTTTAGTTTCCATCAGTAGTGCTTTTTCATATTCCTCAAAATATTCAACTCTATAAAAGTGCTTAATATATTTTTTCCAAAATATTAATCTTCTAGGATCTCCTATTATTTCAGTAAAGAACACTCCTATTTGCTTTGCTGCTCTCCACCTTTGAAATATTCTAATGGCTTCCTCATCTATACCTTTCCATTTTGCTCTTCCCGCTCCATAGGGGTCTCCTATACATTCTCCTATGTACCTAAACCATGCTTCTATATTTGGAGGCATATTTTCTAAGTTTTTATCATCTTGAGTTAAAAGGAGCTTTTCAAACACAGTTTTTTGATTTTTTTGTGGGAGATAATACTCTGTTATTTTACGAAGTTCTTCTGATCTTAAGTTTAATTCTCCCTTTTCTATTTCAGTTAACACCTTATTAGTTAAAATTGCTTTAACCATGGAGCTATCTTCTTTCATCATATATAAATTTATCTTTTCTGCCACTTCTTCTAAAGTAACACAGCTGTAAAACTCCTTATTTATGTTATTAAATAATTCCATGGAGTCCTTACTTTGTTCTATTAGATTTTTTAAAGGGATAATTTCATCTCTCCATTGCTGATTTACGCTAAATCCAAGCTTTAATAAGTTAAATATAATCCTATATCTATACAAATTATAATAGCTAAAAATTAGTGCCTTTAGATGATAATAAATTCTACTGTGGCTTTGAAAGTATTCCTGAGTCTTAGTAATAAAGTCTGTCATTAATCCGCTACTTTCAAGTTCTTCTAGTCTATACAGCAAGGCTTTATAATCCCTTCTTATCAAAGGTTTATTTTCCTTTAGTTTATTTAAAGACTTTTGAAATCCATCTTCTGTAACAACTACTTCAGCATTTTCTATGGAGTCTAGTTTTTTAGCTAAATTATTTAATTTTTTAGGTTTATATATAGAAAAATCCGGAACGCTGTATGTGTATGCCATAAACCCTTCTCCTTTATTTTCCCTCATCAATTTCATTTAAGATGGATTTTAAGGTTTCTTCATCCTTAAGTCTAAACTTAAATTCAACTCTTCTACTATCTGCTTGTAGTACCTTTCCATCCTTTTCAATTAAGTCTGATTTACTTCTTCCTATGGCTGAAAAATATTTTTCTATATCCTTTTGGTGCTTAATATTTATAGGGTCTTGAGATATATATTTTACTACGCTTAAAGCCCTGCTTTGACTTAATTCCAAATTATAAATGTAAGTTCCATCATCATCTGTATGGCCTTCTATTATAACAGTGGATATACTTCCTTTTATTTCAGGATCTCCAAGTAATACCTTTAAATATTTAGGCACAAACTCACTTAAAAACTTTTGTCCCTCTGGCTTTAATTCACTTTTATCTTTATCAAATAAGACTTCACTTTTTAATTTAATTGCACCAGTATTTTTATTTATTGCTATATCATTTCCCAGTTCCTTTACAAGCTTAGTTATTATTTTACTTCTAACACTGGATAGTTCCTTAATCTTTGCTTCCTTTGTAGCAAGTGCTTGATTGTAATCCAAAACTACATAAATAAATAGGAGTACAAATACTATAAGTAGGCTGGACATAAGGTCACTAAATGATAACCAATAAGTTATTTCTTCATCTTGTCTTTTTCTTCTCCTGATAACTTTACCAAACATAGCTGCTATGCTCCTTTATTTATTGCATTATCATAAATTTCTCCTAGTTCTTCTATACTGTCATTAAGATTTTGTGTTAAGCTGTATATTTTTTCAAATACATTACTTATGCTGTCATCATACTGCTTAAATATATCATTTAAGCCTCCTCTTATGGCTGCTGTATAATCCTTTACTCCTTCTTTGATTTCTCCATTTAAGCTGTCAAAGCTTCCCTTATATTGAGCCCAAAGCTCTTCAGAAATCTTTTGAGTTTCTGTAAAGTTTTTAAGCCCTTCTGTAAGCTCTACACTATTTTCACTGAAGTTATTTAATTTAGTTGCTATTTCACTATACTTTTTATTTATATCTGTTAAATTTTCCATAATATCATTTTTAAATTGATTAGTTGATTTATCAAATACTTCAAAGGTATTTGATATGGAATTATTAATTGTGTCATAGTAGTTATCTAATTTATCAATGGTACTTAAGAACTTATTATTTATTGACTCAGATGTTTCCTTAAAGTTACTCATGTTTTGGGTTAAGTTCTCCATTACAGGAGTAAAATACTCCCCAAATTTATTTAAGTTTGAGGATGTTTCCCTTAAATCACCATACATTTGCTGTTGAACCTCTATAGTATTTAAGTTTTCTTTTAATATATTTGATATCATAATGCTTGCTTCATTTTGATAGCTGATATTTTCTTTAATTTCTCTAAGTAATACTCTAGAGTCTTCATTTGAATAATTCTGCGTCTTAGAAAAATCGCTTAATTTAAACAGTACATCTGATAATTCTTGTGATAAATTTTCAACCTTAACATTAGTCTTTTCCACGTTGCCTGCAGATAAGTTTGTTTGAGATATTATATTTTTTTGATTTTGCATTAGCTCTTCTATGATTTTTATGGAGTTTGCAAACTTATCAAACATCTCTCCATTTTTATCTGTAATTTCCTTTAAGGAATTCTTTAATCCATTCATTTCCTCATTTGCAGCATTGGCAAATAAATTATGAGCACTATCAAATAATGTACGCATAGCACTTTCATTGGTATTTTGGCTCATCATAACTAACTTTTCAGTTGCTTGTCCTAGTTTCATTAATGTTGGAGTTAGATTTTCTTGTAGTGATACATCAAACTTTTTACCAACCTGCTCTGCAAAATCAGTGGATAGTTTTTGAAGTGAGCTGGTTTGTCTCTCCAATTGAAGATATATTTCCTTTATACCATCCTCTTGAGTATTTTTAGGAAATAATCCATCTAATTTAGAAGCTAAAACATTTATCTTATTTTCCATATCCCCTAAACAATATTTTTCATAAAAAGTTATAATCATTGAATATAAGATACCATAAAGACTTGTTTTAAAAGATATCTTTATACCATTTATAAGCAGTTGAATACTATCCTTAGTCTTTTGCACATCTCCAGTCATATGTAAGGTTTGAAGCCCTAGAACTAGTCCTAAGAATGTTCCAAAGATACCTATGGCTGTAAGAAGTTGAGGTATATAATTATGAATCTTATTGTTAAATTTAGACATAATAATGTCCTCATTAAAAAAACATCCTGCTTCGGTAGTTGCAAAATGTTTCTTCCTCTTTTCCCCATCGGATGCCCCATCGTCTTCTATTCTTCTAATAGTTTTATCAAATTGCTGCCAAGTATCCTTTAAACTATTGTTGTTAAAAAAAGCTTTGATTTCATGAAACTTGTTGTCTATATCTACGGTATTAACCTTATCTATAAAACTAATAGCATCATTAATATCTTTATCGGTGTCCTTTAGCATTCTATATAAATCATATACATTGTAAAAAGCAAGTAAGATGGTAATTATAAAAAATGCAGCAATAACAATACCACCATTGATTATTGGACTTATTGGTGGATAAAACAGCACTAATGCTGTAAAAATTATAAATAAAATAATTGCTATCTTAAAACTTTTGGATATTGAACTAGGTCTTTTGTTCAAGTTTAACCCTCCTAATTAATTATTTATCTTTGTTGTACTATTATTGATGCATTAGTAACATCGTATATGTATTCTCACTCCTAAATTATAAAAAATTTTACCTCCAATTTCCTAAATATCACATCCCAATAAATTATTTTATCATAAAAAATAGGACATTTATAGGGACTTTATAAACATCTATTTATGTGTAATTTATTCCACTTGAGGATAAAGTTAATAGGATTTTGCGAATTGTTAGGTACCTGATTGAATACAAGAGACAGTTATCTATACTTAGGGCTTTTTCATAAAATAAGCATGGGCTATTAAAACCCATGCTTTATCACAGTATAACTTGCCACTTGCCACGTGGGTGGCACTAATTTAGATTAATTTTTCCTTTATCATCCTTATACCTTCAACAAATTCATTCTTCCCACCTTGTGCAGGATGTCTCACTAGCATTTTCAAACAACTTATTATTCCCCTTCAACTACCTCACCTGATAACCTTACAACTTTGTTAAGCATTTCTATTAATTTTTCCCTCTCACCACTTTCATTAGTTGAAATTCTAAGCAAAGGCAAATTTATCTGCTCTAATACCTTATCTTTCATTGAATCTCTTATTAACTGCTTCTTATTATTTTTATGATACTCATGTCCATCCACCTCAATAACAAGAACAGGTTCCTTATCTAACTTATTAAAAATTAAAAAATCCACATGAGTCCAAGGATTTTGCACAAAGTTCTTTTCTTCACTATTTAAATTAGAGCAATCCCTTACAATGGATTTCAGTGGTACATGCAGAACACATTTAAAAGATGAAAATTCTTGATAATTCAATACTTCCTCAATGACACTATACATTAAATTTTCTGACTTATACTCAGAAACATGTTTACTTGAATTCATCACTTTAAGCAGCTTATCTGAGTACTCGCTGTACAGTAAATCAAATACAGATACCTTCTGACTTTTGATAATAGCTTCCTCTAATGAATTATATTCTATATATCTAATTAAATCTCCAATATTAGTTCCATGCTGCTTGAATAGTTTGTTTGATGTTACCACTATAAGTTCCTTAACAGCACGGGAAACAGCCACATTAATTAAATTCGGATCATCTACAAATGAATTAATATCATTAACTACAGTAGTAAATATTATTGTATTCTTTTCTCTTCCTTGAAATTTATGTACTGTATCAACTTCTATTGGTGATTCTCCAATGAATTTATCAGTTTCAGTAACTTGTTTTCTATAAGGGCATATAATCCCAACTTCACTGCCATCCCCATATGCTGCCTTATTTTCATTTATAATTTCATCCCTAATGACCTCTATTTGCCTAATGTTATACCAACCCTTTTCCCTATCAAACTTATCTTTACGTGCATGATTGCCTGGTGCAGTTTTATAAATTTTTAAGGGCTTTTCCTCAGAATTTTCTTTAGTCATAATTATAAGCTGATTATTGTAAAACTTTTCATTACAAAAGCCAATTATTTTAGGATTACATCTATAGTGCTCACTTAGTAAGGTCTTAGGTAAATCATCCTTATATATCTTCATTAAAGATGATATTATACTATATTTACTATAATTATAAAATTCAGCTATATTGTCAGAATAAAACATTTCATTACTTATCTTTTCAAGCTGAGAATCAACAATTTGAGGCAGCTGCTTCACATCCCCAACTATAACTACATTTTTGCAGCAAGCTAGGGCCAGGGAAGCTGTAACTAAATCAACCTGAGAAGCTTCATCAATAACTATATAATCAAATAAATAGTTTTCAGAAATACTACTGATTATGGAATGAGTAGTGCTTAAAATAACAGGATATTCAAATAAGAAGTTTTTAAAATTACTCTTATAACTTTTAGCTGTAAAACTTTTTCTATACTTTTTTGAATATTTTCTATATAATTCACTGTTAAATAGTTTTACAGATAGGTCAACATATGTTTCCATAAGCTCTTTATAGTTTTTACTTTCAAGCTTTAATTCTAAATCCTGTATTTGCTGTTCTCTTTCTTTAATAGCAATTTTATAATAATCTCTTTTTAAGGAAAAAATAATGTCCATATTATTTTCATTAAAAAATTTAAACTTCCAAATACCATATTTAAGAAGTAAATAAACTTTTATCTTTAATTTGCTTTTTCTATAAGCTTCCTCTGAACTTTCTAAATAAGCTATAAAATCTAGTATGAAATTACCTGACCATCTTCTATAAACAGAGAATTTAGAAACGGAAATATATACATCTTTAAAATTTGCTTCATAATAGCTCTGTTCTATCCTCAGTTTTGAAAGTTCTTCTTTTAACTTTGCTATTTTATTTTGTTTTTCAATAAGCTCATCTAATTTATTAGAAATATGGGAAAGTTCTTCATACAAAATTTTCGTTTCTTCCTTTTCTATGCTCCAATCCTTAATATCTGGCACATCAGTTTGTTTATGCTCAAAAAAATTAGTTTTATTTTCTGCATTACCTAATAATGCTGTAATAAAACCATAACCGTTTTTCTCCAGCTTCTCTTGAACATTAGATGTTGCAGAATTATTACTTGATACAATACCAATAGTCTTTCCTTTAGCTACAACATTTGCAATAATATTTAATATAGTTTGTGTCTTACCTGTCCCTGGAGGACCTTCTATAATACTAATGGAATTTTCTAAGGAGGTTATAACTGCCTTCTTTTGACTTAAATTGAATCCAAATGGAAATATAGGTATATCCTTATTCTTATTTTTCTTAATTTCGCTTCCTGATAAATATGTTGACAATACACTTCTATTACTAATCTTAGTTAGTTTTTCATATTGCTCAAACAATATAGATCTGCCATTGTCCATAACACTTATGTATGGGCATAGATTTTTTAGATACTCAAAAATAGCCTTTGGTTGCTTTTGAGTAAGACAAGAACCTTCATAGCTTATTCTCGATTTATGATAAGTCTCCGACCTTCCGCTATCGTTAATTACTTTGATATATTCTCCAAAGTCAAGTACTGTGCCTGAATTTTTTATAGGAAATCCATCCATTAGCAAAATTTTATCATTTAAATTTATGGTTTTTGGATTCTTTAACACAAGTACATTGAATGAATTATAATTATAGGTTTTATTTGAATGAAGATAGGTTATCGCTACTTGATCTGATGCATAATGTAAATCAGCTATCTCATCAGTTTTGTCTTCATATTCTTTTGTCTTACTGCTTTTTATTAAAACTAGTTGTGTATTAATATCCATGGGATTCTCCTAAAATTCATACTAGTTATCCTAGATTTCATTAACATTAATAATTATCTTGTTTTATTGATATCATTGGTTATAACCAATATTTTTTCCATAAATTAGTGTTTCATACATTAGAATATTCTTGGTCGTTGAAGTATATCCTTTTTATTTAATTAATATAATTTTAATAAAAAATAAGCATAGGCTATAAAACCCATGCTTTATCAAAGTATCACTTGCCACTTGCCACGTGGGTGGCACTAATTATCCTTATACCTTCAACTATCATTTAATCAATCCCTTTTTATATACTTATTGAAGGAACTTTTCGTTGTGCTTATAAATTTTCTCTATCCTTACTTTCTTATTGGAATTAGAAAGAATTTTATATAATATTCTGGTTGGAAATCCACATGGAAGCGAAAATCCCATATGTTCATATTCACCGCCATTATACGGTACCTTACCTCTACTTACAGACTTATAATCTTTAAGTGAATGTAACTCCATAAGTGCTCTCTCAATTTCCCATACTTCCTTCTTTGAAAATTTAATAGAATCTCTTATAGCCATATTAGTTATGTCAAAATCTGGATAATAAACCTTCCACTTATCTTCTATTTCCTTTCTTCTTATTTCTTCTGTTTTCTGTATCTTTTTATCTTTATCCTCAATACTATTTTTTAGCACCTCATTTTCTTTTTTCAGCTCTATATTTCTCAATTCAGTTTCTTTAACCTTCAATGTTTTATCATCAATTTCCTCTGATGCTTGTTTTATAATTTCTTCTTGATATGCTATAGAATTGTTTAAATTTATAAATTCTTTTTTATATTTTTCATTTAATACTTTTAGTTCCCCTATTTCGTTATTTATTATTTCTTTATTTTCTAGGGTAACTTCCTTCTCTAGTCTAAATACCTCTATCTCTAATGCTTTTAATTTTTTAATTATCTCTTCTTTTTCTGAGTTTAATTTTAATATCTTATTCCTTGATTCACTTCTTCGATTACCTTCTTTATTTATTATATTTTTATACCTATGTATATCCGTAAGCAACTTAGAGTGCTCATACTCTAAATTGCTGATTTTGCCTTGTAACCTACTATTGTCTTCTACAAGCTTTTTATATTCTTCATCTCTTTTTCTTATTTCCTCTAAAAGTTCCTGATTGGTTTCGTAGCTAGGCAAATCTTCATTTTTAGGAACAAAACTTCCCCCAAAAACATTTATAGAATCAAATACTAATTGAGCTAACATCTCATTTTTAAGCTTTTTGTTTCCTTTTGTAAATTGCCACACTGTAGTTCCAGCAACAAAAGCTACTCCAGCAGGGCCTAGTATAAATGATAAAGCACTAGTTGCACCAGTGTAAACAGCAAAAGGAAGTGTTATCCCAAGAATTGTAGTAAAAACTGCGTGAATAATTGTTGTCAACCCCATAAATGCTCCAAATCCTGTCGCTGACATTGTTCCAATTATGAGAGCTGGTGTTCCTGTTTTCATTAATACTTTTCTTATTTCTTTACCAGTAAGATTTTGAATTCCTAGAACCTCTTTTAATTTTTCTCTATCATGTTCACTGATATTCTCAATATTCTTCTCTATCTCTTTTATAGTTTTTTCAGCTTCTTCTTGATTCTGTGTATTAAGCTCTTTTTGAATACTTGATAATACCTTTTCAAAATATCTTCTATAAATCCCGTCTGCCTTTTGCGCAGTTGTAAGATTTTTATCTATATTAAAATGATCCGCTACTAAATTAATAATACATACTGATATAGCATCCTTTGATTGTTCTCCAACCATATTGGCTTTTTCTTTTAATAAGTTCATTAATTTATCATCTAATTGGCTTCTACTTAAATTTATAATTTTATTTTTCTCTTCAAGAATATAATCTTCTATTTTCTTTTCTTCAATTATCTTAACTCCAGGATCTTTACCAAAAAATTTACCAATGTTGTTAATAGCCTTCGTACTTTTATTAGCAACTGTAGTTCCATATCCTTTAATAACATTCTCCATATTTACAGCTTGAAGCATTGCAATGTTATCTATTATTACATTATCATCTAATTTTTCTAACCCATCAAAAATATTTGGCATATTATAGTTCCTTTCCCTTTTTAATATTACCTTTTTAATTTAACACAATATTACATGTAACTCAAATTATTGATTTGCTATATATTATAGTTTTTAAAAATTACCCATTAATATTGTCTATGAATTTACAGAAAAAACCTTCTTTTAATTCGATTACCTATAACTTTACAAAAATAAGCATGTGCCTCAACAGCCCCATGCTTTATTTAAGTACAACTTGCCACTTGTCATGTGGGTGGCACCTCTAGTATATGTGTGAGTATATTCTTTTCTTCATCTTCATACAAATGATATGTGGTATGAAATTTTTTACTATCAATATAATTAAAGTTTAGTATATTTATTTGAATACCCTTATATTCCTCTAAAAATTTTAATTTTCCTTGTTATCACTAAGTAAATCCATCATTTTCCTATATGCATCACTTTCTTTTTCTAGGTCAGATAACTTATCTAAGTATACTTTGCACTTTGCATAATTACCTCTTTTGTACATTTCCGTAGCCTTGTGCCACCTGTAGGCATCCCAATAACTTTTTTTACGCATTTCTACAACACCTAAAATCTCTAATACAAATCCAATTAGTAATAATAGTGGCATTCCAAAACCTATGATTATGCAAAGCAGTCCTCCATAAATATAATAAGCTGGTTTGTTTTTTGCCTTTGTATTTATTCTTAATTCATTTTGCAATTCTTTTACACCTTGCCATAAATTAGAGTTATATCTTTGATTATTTTTAGAATTGTTTCTAGGCCTAGCTTTTAAACTACCTTTAGTACTGCTGGCAGCTTTTATAATATCATTAACTCCAAAGGTTGTTTTATTATAAACTTTATTATATGCGGCCCTTTTAGGATCCTTAATCCACCCCATGCCCTTTTTTCCATACCCAGGAATAATTGCTTTTTTAACTCTTCTTTTTAGCTTTCCAGTTGTTCTTGCCTTTATGCTTTTCTTTAGTGAAGGCTTTCTCATTCCAAACTTCATATTCTTCATCCTTTTTATTTGATATTTCTATAATTATTGTAACATTTTTATATGAAGACTAACTTACATTTATGAAAGTTCTTTTTTATTTCTAATATCTATAACAACTTTAATAAATAGCAAAAAGATAGCTGACTATTTTTTCTATTCAAGCTATCTTTTTAAATTATGCACCCGTGAGCCTTATTTTAATTTTTCTTTTATCATCCTTATACCTTCAACAAATTCATTCTTCCCACCTTGTGCAGGATGTCTCACTTTTTCACAGCTAATACCTAGTTTATTGAGGCTTTCCTCTGCTTTATTTCCCATGGCAACTACCTTTTCAATATTAAACATTTCAATCATCTGAAGCAGTGGCTTCTCACCTATTAATAGTTCCTTTTTTAAAGGTGTTCTATTGCTTTCCCCATTGTCCCTTTTATATGGGTGAAAGGGAAACGCATTCCAAGACAGCACCATCATGTCATATTCTACAAGAGTGGTCCATATTATTGTAGCTGTTGCCTCTTTAAGGAGCTTGTCCTTTTCTAGAGCCAACCTATATCCATTTTCCCTACCAAATATCTCTAGGCCATTTATATTATTCATAAGCAAATGCTCACTAGTAAAAGGTACACCAGTAAGACGGCATCCTCTATATCCTGGTGCTTCTCCAACAAGTATTATCTTGGGCTTCAATTTATACATCTGCTTTAAATAAATCATCAAATTCTCTCTTCTTATAGAGTTCTCCTCATGTTCATAGGAGTATTGATTGCATACATTGGGCATGGCCTCTATTAATGCTAGATCTTCTACAAATGTCTCTATATTTTTTATCATTATAACCAATCCTTTTTATATCTCTAAATCATATATATGAGATGATTTTATTGTCTCTTATATTATGCTTTAAACTTATAATTTAACTTTACTATCTCGTTAGATGCTTCTAAAAATATGTCTAGATATATTATTTCTGAATGACAAAATTTAATAATGTCCTGTTCTGCAACATCCCTTTTATAGTAATCATGAGTGAATCTATTTCTAAGAACTACGCACTTAACCATAAAATTAGAAAGAAAATCATCCATTAACCCGTACATTGCGGCAGATTTAATTAAATCAACTCCGCTTAATCTAGTATTGTATCTATCATTGATTACTAAGTAAGTTTCACAAATATCTATGATGTACTCTGTAAAGTCTGAGAAATATCCGGTCATGCCTCTTGCCACTATTTCATTTGGAGATTCACAATACAGCTCAACAGCCTTCCTAATTTTAATTAGGAAGGCATATGCACTGTTAAATTTATCATTTAATCTTTCTTTTTTATATTTATAATACACCATACTTTGATTCCCAATCCCTTCTAATTAGACTAATTAGCCTTTCATTAACTCTATTAAACTTACTAATATATAATAAAAAGTCGTAATGAAGCTCCATGTCAAAAATAATTTTATCTGTAAAATCTATATAAATATCTGCAAATACTGTATCGAAGTTATTTAAAGCTATAAAGGTGAAATGAATATTGTCATATTCAAAATATTCTTTTAGAAGTGGATAATAATAGTCTTCTAATTTACATTCCAAGTCAAAATCCGAATGCTTAACTAAAACTAAGATATCAATGTCACTTCTTTCCTTATTCCAAAATCTTGTATTATAACTACCAAATAACGTTAAAGAAATTACATTTTCATCATATCTAGATAAAGTACTGTCTGATAGCAACTTGCTAATCACTTCACTATTTTGAACATACTCACTCATAATATTACCTCCATATAAAAATCCTACAAATCTAAAATAAATATTACATATACAGTTATTTTAACAGTTTGGATCATGATTAACAACTAACTTGCCACTTGTCACGTGGGTGGCACCATATTATCTATAGTTTTCTTCAATCCATTGATTTATATAATTTACAAACTTAGAAAAGTCATCTAAATGGTTGTGTAATATATCTATTATTATTTTTTCATCAACTCTCATATAATCATGGACAAGAATATTTCTAAAGGATATCATGTTAGCTATTTCCTTGGAAAACTTTTGCGGTAAGACCTTGTTCTGTCCTAAGCTTAAAATAACTTCCCTATATGTGTCTGGTTTCTCTATATCTAATACTGAAATAATTATATATCCCCCGCTTCTTTTTTTGCCCACTCTTTTATATATTTCATTTGAGTTCTTCTAAAAGGCTCCATATCCATATATTCTTTAAGGACTCTAACCTCAAAATTCACCTTAGCATCTTCATTTTCCATATAAACAAGTTTTCCATACTTAATAACTTGATGCTTTAATACAGAATTAGCATTATTTAATATAACTAAATCTATATCATTTCTTTTAAAAACATCAATAAACTCACCTATTAATGCTAGCTTATCTAAGGGATTATAGTTATCCTCCAAAAGCACAGCTATGTCTAAATCGCTGTCTTTGCCATTTGTCCCCTTTGCATAAGATCCAAATATATAAATTAATTTTATTCCATAACTATCTATTAGTGTCTCTAAATTATTTTCAAGTATATCTTTAACTTCACATAAATCTTTTTGAATCATAGTTTTACCTACCTTGAAATTAGTACTTTGTAAGTATTATATCATTATTATCAGCTAATATATAATAAATTTTACAAAAATAAGCATGGTCTCTAAAACCATGCTTCATCTCAGTATCACTTGCCACTTGCCATGTGGGTGGCACCACGCTTACTACTTTAAAAAGATAAATGAAAACAATCTAGATTCTTTATCATTCCTTCTATATGAATAGGTTTCATATTCCTTGTTACAAAAGGTACAAATATTCACATCATGAATATTATCTTCCAAAACTCCTTTACATCTTAATTGGTGCATAATGCACTTCTTCAAATTAAGCTTTCTTCCATCATGGAAATCTATATCTTTATACATGCTATTATTCTTAAAGAGCTCTATTAGTTCTTCACTTACCTCATAACAACACCCGCCAATATGGGGTCCAATACACACAACTAAGTCCTCAGCTTTTGTTCCATAGTTTTTAATTAGCTTATCTATAGTTTTAGAAGCAATACCCATTTCAGTTCCCTTCCATCCACTGTGTACTGCTGCAATTACATTATTTGTTTTATCATACATCAAAATCGGAACACAATCTGCAGTAAAAACTCCTACTGCAATATTCCTTTCCTTTGTAATTATTGCATCTCCTTCATGAATTTCACCATCATAAACATATATATAATCACTATGGGTTTGATTAAGATATCCAACTTCTTTTAATTCAAACCACTCTTTTAAATTTTCTAAGTTATTAATACCCTCTTTAGAATTTTTACTTAAATTAAGATCGTTCTTTGCTGTAGAAAAAACAAACTCTGCATTTGAATTTGAATAACTAATAAATTCATATCCGTCTTTATTTAAAATCTTCATTGTGCCCTCCATAAAATATCCTCATTTATATTTCATTAATTCCTTCATGTAATTATATCAAAATAAAAAGTCTCTGAAAAACAAATAAAGCACAGAACTTTAGCTCTGCACCTTATATTTATAACTATCTTATTCCTTTTCTAACTTTCCTCTATAGTCAATGGTTCCACCAGATACATTTATCACCTTAAAGCCCTTTAACATAAGTTCATTACAGGTAAAACTGCTTTTTCTTCCGGACCTGCAAATTATATGGTACTCTTTATCCTTGTTTAAATATTCATCTGGATTTCTTAGTACTTCATACATTGGAATGTTTTTAGCCGTTGGCAGGTGCCCCTCTTCATATTGGTCAGATTCCCTTATATCTATTAAACTTATTTTTCCTAGTGACTCTTCCAAATCATTTACATCTACTGATTTTACTCTATCTTCCCTAAAAAATGAAGGCATGTTATCATCTCCCTAATAGTTAATTACTCAATTTATCTTAAGTATCTCCTTTTTATCAAATTAATATAATTTCAATAAAAAATAAGCACAAGCTATAGAACTCATGCTTTATCAAAGTATCAACTTGCCACTTGCCACGTGGGTGGCACCTAATTTTTAATTTGGGAAAACTCGTAACTGTACAGATACCCCATTTGGATCATAAACATAGAAGTAACGAGTTCCATCTCCAGGATTTTGTATAGGGGAAGGGTTAAGCCCTTTGTCCTGAACAAGCTTATGCATTTCATCAAGTTTATCCGTCTCAAAGCAAATGAACATACCCTTGCCTTCAAACTTTTGACCTTGCGGCCTGTATAGAAGTTCAATTTCAGTTTCTCCACTGCCATTTGTTAAAAATGCAAGTTCTGCATCTCCTGCTTTAAAGCGGCGGGAAATAGTAAGTTCTGTAATTGTCTCATAAAATTCGATAGATTCTTCTAAGTTGTTCACATTTAAAGTTATATGTTTAATGTGCATAGTATATCTCCCCTTCTATTGTAATTTAAATAATTATCACACAATAAGGTATATAATTCAAGCAATGGGTTATTCATTGAGCTTAAATTTTACGCGCCTTACATAAAAGCAAGCATGCGCCACAAAAGCCCATGCTAAAAATTTTAAAATATAAAACTGTAGTAGTTTTCAATATATACTTTTTTACATTTATCAAAATAATTTATAACATTTATATTATCAATTACCTGCTACTACAGGATAAGATACCTTTAACCAACCATTATTCATTCCACCATTTAAGGATTTTGCCTTAAATCCAGCTATATTTAGAGCAGCAGTTGTTTGCCCTCCAGTTTGGCCGGTATAACAGTAAACAATAATTGTCTTATCCTTAGGAAGCTTATCTAAACTTTCCCCAACTTTTTTAAATGGAATATTATGCGCTCCCGATATATGACCTTTTGCAAAGTCTTTAGTTTCCCTTATATCAAGGATATAAATGTCCTTATTATTTAAATCTACTAATTGTTTTAATTGGGCTTCCGGTATTTTATATATGTCCTCTGGCATACGTTCGTAATATGCTACAACAGCATCTACGGTTGCTTTAGAATTACTAGATGAGCCAGCCTTTGGCCATCCACCAATAATAGTAGTAACAACTAAAAAAACTAATACAACTATTGTAAATGTTAAAATTGATTTTTCACCATTACCTTTAAACATATTTATTCCCCCTAACCTTGAATTTTCTTTTTTTCTAAATAGTCTATTGCATAAATGATTATAACTAATATAGAGCTAAACATAACTGCTAGTGAAAAAGGATTTATTTGTACTATATCTACTAGACTTATCTTTCCAATATCAAACTTAGCTATTGAAAAATTAGTATACTGCTGGATAAGGGTGTAAAGCAGCACTCCAAAAACTCCCCCAATAACTGTATATTTTGCATCTCTTTTTCCTTCTCCCATGGCTCCTATACTTGTTCCAGGGCAATATCCTGAAAATGCAAAGCCTACGCCAAAGATTAAACCTCCTATAATGTTTCCTACAACATTGGTTGTTATTAAATCTAAGGAAACTAATCCTGCGGTTCTCAAACTAAATATTCCTACACAAGTTATTGCTACACTAAATAACATAAACTTAGGTATTGTTAAATCTTTAAGCCTTAACGCGTTTATTATATTTTTATATTCAAGGGCCTCAACCCTTTGGAGTATATATCCGAACCCTATTCCAAATAATAAAGCTAATAATAAGCTCATCATATTTTCCTCCTTCTAAATAACAAGATAGCTGTTGGAATGCCAGATGCAAAAACTGCTACAGCAAAAAGAATCCCGCTTAAAGCCATTTGACTCATTCCACTTATAATGTGCGAGCTGGTACATCCACCTGCAAGTCTTGATCCAAATAAAAGTAAAACTCCTCCAAAGAAAGCATGTATCATTCTAAGTCTAGGATTGTTACCAAATCTTTCAGCCCAAAGAGAAGGTATCTCTGTTTCATCAATTTTGTCAGTAGATATGCTCTTTGGATGGATACGCTTCCCCAAAAATCCTCCTAGAAAGATACCTAATACAAGCATCCACTGCCAACTTACTTCAAGGGTTCCTGTTGTTCCGCAGGTACCTGCTGTCCATGTACTGACGGGTATAAGCTGTGATGAAAAAAAACTGTGTTACATAACCAGTTGTTTGGGCATATGCGGTAGTCGTTCCTAAATGATTTCCGCTTAAAAATATAAGAATATTTAGGATTCCTAAAGAAATGCCCCCCTTTACCCAAGACCATTTTGAATTCATACCTATTATCTCCTCTTTATATTAATATCATATTATCACTATATTCAGATATTACGATATAGTTGCCATTTTTTTTATATTTTTATAATAAAATTTTAGATATGATTTTTATATAAATATAATCTTACAGGTGGGTTTTTATATTTTTAACAACTAAAGAAGAAGTGAGATTGCTCCCACTTCTAAGATTCTTCGTATATTAATCCCCTGCAGGATGATAGCAGAGCTGAACAACCCCTGAAGAAAATGTCTTAGTATCAACAAGCTTGAGACCTACCCTCTCTTTTATATCAATGAACAGAGGTTTGCCCTGTCCTAAGATGATAGGATGAATAGATAATCTATATTCATCAATAAGCCCTAGATTTAAAAAAGTTGTTATAAGACTTGATCCCCCATAAAGCCAAATTCCTTTACCTGGCTCATTCTTTATTTTCTTTACTTCCTCTACTATATTGCTGCTTATTAAATTAGCCCCTGGGTACTCCTTGCCAGAGGTTTTTGAAAACACATATTTCTTCTTACTATGAACTAAGCTCCAAACCTCTTTTTCAGCATCTGATATTTCATCTCCAGGAATGTATTGTCCCCATAAATCATAGCTTTTACGCCCATATAAAATTGTATCAATGCTATTTAGGAAATCAACAAACTTCATATCTGGATCCATAATACACCAATCTACTTCACCCTTTGGTCCCTCGATAAATCCATCTAATGTCACTGCTAAATCTAAAATTATTTTTCTATCACTTCCACTATTGAACATTACATTCATCCTCCCCTAAAAAATGCTTTTTATTTTGTTAGCATTTCATGTAAAATGTCCTGCTTCTAAAGTCTTATGATGAAATTTACTATAAAAAGTTATACTACTTATAATATACGTTATAATACGGCTTACCATCCAACAAAAAAACACCGATTCTTTTATATTTTACATATGGAATCAGTGTTTCTTCGTTTTTAATTATTATTTCCGTAAAATCTTATCCATGGCTTTTCCCTTTGCCAACTCATCAATCAGCTTATCCAAATAGCGAATTTCCTGCATGGTTGGTTCTTCAATGTCTTCCACTCGGACACCGCATACCACACCTTTAATCAAGGCTCTCAAAGGATTCAGTTTAGGAGCTTCCGCAAAGAAGGTCTCAAAAGCTGTCTGTTTTTCCAGTTGAGCTTCTAACTCTTCCTGGCTATATCCTGTCAACCAACGGATGATTTCATCCACTTCTGTTTTCGTACGTCCTTTTTTCTCCGCCTTCGTAACATAAAGGGGATAAACACTTGCTACACTCATTTTATAGATATTATGTTTGGTCATGATATATCCTCGCTTATGTAATTTTCTTTATTATATCACTAAAAACACTGTATTTCCCATATCATTCCTCCGGGTCCTCGCCTCTTCTTTATTTATATATATCTGAGAATTCTATATTAATTTTCTCAACATTATTTTTTTCTGTTGAATTACTCATTGGATGTAAATTGTCCGCTTTTTCTACTAATTTACATGGAAGATGCATAATAATCTCAGTACCATGCGCAATCTCACTATTTACATATATTGTTCCACCATGCAATTCTACCAAGGCCTTGACAATAGAAAGTCCTATTCCACTTCCTTCATGATCCCTTGTAAGAGATCTGTCAACTTGCACAAAACGTTCAAATATTAAATTTAGCTTTTCTTCAGGAATACCTCTTCCTGTGTCCTTTACCCTAATACAAATATTTTCCACACTATTTTCTATACTAACCATGATTTCACCACCCGGCTGGGTAAACTTTACTGCATTTGATAACAAATTCAAAATAATTCTCTCTATTTTATCAGGGTCACAAGCGATAATTTTTTCCTCTATATCTGTATCAAATATAATTGATAACCCCTTGCTCTCTATATAATCAGCAACAGACAGTGTTATGTCTTCTATGAGATTTATTATATTAATATTTGTTTTATATATTTCAAAATAACCTACATCAATCTTTGTTATATCAATTAAATTATTGGTTAATCTTAAAAGCCGGTAACAATTTTGTTTCATTATATTTATGTATTTATGGCAATTTGAATATATATTACGGTCCAAACATCCCTTTAAATTGGATTCATATAACTGAAGTGAAGAAAAAATAACATTAATTGGAGTCCTTAATTCATGAGAAATATTTGCGAAAAACTCCGTTTTAACTCTATCATGCTCCATAAGATCATCTAGTCTTCTTCTTTCTTCATGAGCCTTTAGCAGTTCTTCCTCCGCTCTTTTACGCTGGACAATTTCCTCTTCAAGCTGAACATTACGCGCCTGTAATTGATGTTGCAGACGGGACAATGACAAGTGCGTCTCCACCCTGATTAATACTTCTTCTTTTTGAAAAGGTTTGGTAATGTAATCCACACCACCTGCTTTAAAACCTATGACCTTGTTGGCCGCCTCGTCAAGAGCGCTAATAAATATCACTGGAATGTCACGGCTGTGCTCGTCCAGCTTCAACTGCCTGCATACCTCATAACCATCCATCTCCGGCATTATTACATCCAGTATAATCAAATCCGGCTTTTCAATGACCACTGATTTAAGCGCCTTTACGCCGCTAGACACTGGTTGCACTTGATAGCCATGCTCAGAAAGCAGATCTGCCAACAGCTTCAGATTAAGTAGCGTATCGTCAACAATCATAATTTTTGTCGAATCACTTATTTGCCTACCACAATTTATCATACTTCATTCTCCTTCAACATCCCTTTTCTCAATTTTTCATTTCGTTAACGATTATCACAATTGAATTCTCGCTTCTTTCCTCCGCAATGCAATACTTTGTCAAAGGCTCTAGGCATTTATCGATAATACCTGGCTTGAAGCCGGTATTTCCTTAGAGGATGCAGCAATAGTTTTGGTGGCGTTATATAGGGTTTTCTGAATCTGCATACTATTTTTCATCAATAACTGGACTTACAACATAATTCACCAAAATTTCTTCGTAGTTTCAATATTCGAGAAAACATTTCAAATTCCTTCAATAAACTTCCGATATAAATATTATAGTATGCCCCAAGCAAAATTCCCTAAAGCTTATTTCCTATCTTTATAAGCCTTTCTTTAAAGAATGGAGTAACTTGCCACTTGCCATGTGGGTGGCACTATACTGAAAAAGGATAAATAAAAAAGCACGGCTTTAGCCCTGCAATATTTATTCATTCAAAATACTTTTGTTTTTATATTCTTTTTAGTTACTAAACTCATAATTTATAAATCTATTTTTTTATTTCTTTTGACGTTTTGCTACTTTCTTACTAGCTGCTTTCTGCTCTTTTTCTAATTTTGCCTGTTCTTGTCTTGCGGAAAAATCTTCAGCATTAACAAAGTTCGATGAAATTGTATTGTTTGGATCAAATTCAAGTACTTTTTTATATATATCATAAGCACCTTCACGATCCCCTTTAAGCAATAAACACTTTGCTATTCTTGTGTATGCTGCATTGCTATTGGATTTTTTACTTATGATCCTCTTATTTACATTAATAGCAGTATCATCCCATTGATTATTTGAAGCTAATTCTTTTGCAATCTCGTTCAATTCAGAAAGAGTCTTATCTTGAAACATTTTATTCCCTCCTATTTATTAATGCAAAAAACAAAAAAGCTTTTGTTGCATTATCCTTTGAATTATATAGTAGGTATACTTTATGACTAGATTCAAGTTCTTACCTATATATACATTGTAACATATAAAATCGTATAAATGTAATAAATTAATTTATGATCTAACTCTTGCAGAAAAACCAAGGGTGATTTCTAAGAGCTTCCGTAGCAGGTACAAGTGATGCTTATTCAAAAATATCTGATTTCAAAGAAAAAAATATGAATATTTGACTGTGGAACTTTATTGAAGTAACTATTATAATTTATATATAGCAGGACTATAATGTAATAAAAACTTATAGATTATATGGGTGAATATCATTTGCATTATATGGGGAGGAGATACCATGCTAAATATTTCTTTAATTATTACAGCAATAATGTCTCTAACTATGATAGTATTTGGGTTCTTATTAAGTAAAAAACCACCTAAAGAAATAAATTCTATAATTGGTTACCGCTCACAAATGTCAACAAAAAATAGAGACACCTGGGAGTTTGCACATAAGTATTCAGGAAAAGTGTGGATTAGAAGTGGTGTTATCAATGGAGTAGTATCAGTTGTTTTGACACTTACTTTACAAAATTCAAATAACTATAGCGAGCTTATAGTTGCATTGATTTACGTTCAACTTATAATATTACTTTTGGTAATACCATTAACAGAAATAGCGTTAAGAAAAATGTTTGATAAGAATGGAATTAAAAAATAAGCATGAGCTATAAAACTCATGCTTTATCCATATATGACTTGCCACTTGCCATGTGGGTGGCACTATATTGCAGCTTATTAGATTGGCCCATGAATACTCCTTAGTAGACGTTTTTGAAAACACATATTTGTTCTTACTATGAACTAACTTCCAAATTTCTTTTTCAGTATCTGATGCTCCTAGTACTTCTAGTATTAAACATTACTTTAAAATCTTAAACTTACCTTGATTTAGTATTATTAAACCATTCAATTGTAGCTTTTTCCACATCCTTTGGAAGCTTTTTATTATATACCTCATCATATAGCCACGCCAATGACTTATTACTTAAATATTTTCTCATTTCATCTTCTGCTTCTAACATTACGACTTTTATTAAACAAGGACATTTAGTATGTGTATCTGGTAAATTATCCTTATCTAATAATATATTGTTTTGTCTAATTTCTGCACATTGGAAAAATGGTTCACTTCCCTCTACTGCTTCAACGACATCCCAAAATGTTATTTCTTCTGCACTACGAGCTAGTGCATAACCACCTTTTACGCCTGGAATAGATTTTATAATTCCTGACTTACTTAATTTTGCATATACTTTTGATAAATAAGTTTCCGAGATACCTTGAAATGTGGCTAAATCTCTTATTCCCACAGATTTACCTTCTTCTAGGTTTACCATATATAATAAGCAATGTATTGCATATTCTACTCCTACTGAAAATTTCATTTTCGCACTCCTTTGATATATTATAGTCTTTTATTAATAATATCCTATTATTTACTGTCATTCAAGATAATCATACAGCATCAAAGGTATACTTTTTTTTAAAATATTCTTATTGACAATAATAAAAAAACATTATATTATAATTATAGACAATATTTGTCGACGATAATATCTATCCATAATTTGAGGAGGAATATAAAATGTTTACAGAAAAATTTTATGATGTCTTAAAAAACGAAGGTGTAGTTTCAATAGTATCTTGCTCAAACAATGAGGCCCATGTGTGTAATACATGGAATAGCTATTTAGTTATTGTGGATGAAAATAAAATTTTAATTCCTGCAGCTGCTATGATTAAGACAGAAGAAAATGTTAATGTTAATCCTAAAGTTAAATTAACAATTGGTAGTAAAGAAGTAATGGGCTATAACTATATGGGAACTGGATTTTTACTTGAAGGAACTGCTAAGTTTTTAAAAGATGGAGATCACTTTAATATGATGAGAGAAAAATACTCATTCCTAACAAGAGTATTAGAAGTTACAGTGAGTTCCTGTAAACAAACACTTTAATTAAAGGAGAGAGCTATGCCTAGAAGAATTAATAAATCGGATTGCGTTGGTTGCGGAACCTGCCAAAGAGTATGTATTGTTGGGTGTATAACACAAGAAGATGATAGAAAAAGATTAATCAATGAATCTGCATGTGTTGACTGTGGAGCTTGTCAATATGCTTGTACTAAGAATTGCATATCCGAAAATTAATTGAAAGGATAGATTCTAACAATTTATTATAAAACCGTACCAGAACGAAGCAGTACGGTTCAGTATATCATATAAAGCATGAGCTATAAAACTCATGCTTTATCTATGTATCACTTGCCACTTGCCATGTGGGTGGCACCATTAACTATTAACCTTCTGCGTTTTCGTCGTAATTAAAGTCAGGAAGTTGTTTTAAATTTACTCCATTTGTGTCAAATAGATTTTCAGGAGAAGTTACATATTTAAACTCATATACATTGGTATTTATTAAGTCCATAGTTCCGTTAGCTTCTTCATATTTTTCTATTTTAGTTGGAAGTCCTGTAGCCGCATCAATATAAGCAACTTCTTTTATAGTTACCTTAGGCTGAGCCAAAAGTTCTGCTTTAGATAATTTGCCAGCATTTTTAGTTGGTATAGATTTATAAGTTCTATAAACCTTGTTAAGTGTTTTTCCATCTTCAGACTTAACAGTTCCATCAGCAGTCCATTCTGAGGATGCATATGTTGCTCTCAAAGCTGTAAAAGAATTGTACTTATTAAATAAGGAATTATTATAGTCAGCTCCCTTTTGGTTAACAGCTTCAAATTCACCGCTTATTGCTTTACCATTTTCATCTCTTTGAAGCATAACTATAGTTCTACCACTATCCTTTGTATATGTGCTGTTATAAGCTTCTACTTTTCCATCTCTTTTCATTATGTTATCCATTCTTGAATCAAAGGTCTTAGGATTAGTCCAGCTTTCAAAAACTAAACCTTCGCTGCCGTCATCTCTTAATGTAGCCACCTTACTATACTCTATGCGTCCTTGACTATTTGTTGGGTCCTTTGCTATTTCAGATAATTCAGTAGTTTTACTTTCTACTTGAGGTTTGGTACTTGGATTTGAGTTAGTGTTTGATGCAGCATAAACACCTATGGAAGTAGTTAAAAGTGATATTGCAACAGCAACTGTAATAAATGTCTTTTTCATAAAATCAATCTCCTTTTATTATCAATTAAATTACATAATTTTAAGGTATCTTAGTTTAAAACTTTAATTATAATCCCCTCCTATATCTGTAACACTAAGAATAACCTTATATATTTATTATAAAATCCAAATGTTTCGTAGATTATAGCAGTTGTATCTAAGTTGTAAAATCTATGGATTTATATTATTTAATTACATAAAATAAGTTATTATAAAGGGGGAGGCGAGCCATGAAACAGAAAAAAATTCTTATTATTGAAGATGAAGATTATATATTAGATTTACTATCCTATTCACTGAAAAAAGAAGGGTTTATAACCAAAGTAGCTTCAAATGGAGAAAAGGGGTTAGAACTAGTACAGGATTTTAAACCTGATTTGCTGATACTAGATTTAATGCTGCCGGACATAAGCGGCTTTGAAATATGTAAAAAGGTTTCAAAGGAATATACTATACCTATTGTTATGATCACTGCAAAGTCAGACACAATTGATAAAATCCTTGGAATAGAACTAGGAGCAGATGATTATATTACAAAACCTTTTGATATGAGAGAAGTAATTGTTAGAATAAAAGCCATTTTTAGAAGAATAGAATTGATCTCTGAAGCAATAGAAACAGAGGAATTTGAGTCGATTAAGGTTTCCAATTATATTGATGTATATAAAGAAAAAAGAGAAGTATTTAAAAACAACTCAAGAGTTGAACTCACTAATAAAGAATATGATTTATTATTATTTTTAGCAGAAAATAAAGGAAGAGTTTTTTCAAGGTCGGAGCTCTTAGATAAAGTATGGGGCTTTGAATTTGTAGGTGATACTAGAACAGTAGATATTCATGTTCAAAGGTTAAGAAAAAAGCTAGATGAGAATAAAGGTACATCTTTTATAGAAACAGTTTTTGGAATCGGCTATAAGCTTATATAACAAAGGTGAAATTATGAGATATTCAATACAAAATAAAATACTAATTTGGTTTTCTATAATAATTTTTGTGGGATTATCTTCGCTACTTATTGTTTCTTATAAAATAACGGAGCAAAACACTGCTCATATAATAGAAAATGACATGATAACAGTGAAGAAAAACTTAGATTTATATTTAAAACAACACTTCTTAATTAATAATAAGGAGTTTAATGAAGCTAATCTTTTAGAAGATGCAGATGCCCTATCAAGAGAATTGAGCTTTCAAATTGGAAATACTGTAGAAATTTATAATTCTGATGGGGAAAAGATTTCAAACTTTTTAAGCCCAGAAAGTATACATAGTGATGACCTTTCAAGAGCAATTAACGGTCAAATATCTTATACCTTAAACTATAGAGGGAAAAAAGTAATAGTTAGTCTTTCCTATCCTATAGAAGTAAACAATAATGCTATTGGCATTATTAGATACAATAAGGATTATTCAGATCTCTATGTGTACAGCAATAGATTTAAGTATGTAATTAATATTTTTGCAGCAGGAATATTTATCATTGTGTTTATTGGATCTATAATTATTTCACGGCAAATAGCAAAGCCTATAATCCAGCTCACTAAAGGCTCAGAACAGGTATCTAGAGGAGATTTTGATTTAAATATAAATATAAATTCTAGAGATGAGATTGGTGAACTTTCAAATAGGTTTAAAATAATGGTAGATAGAATTAAGGAACAGATAGCAATAATAAATAGAGATAGAGATAATTTAAAGGAAGCGCAAAAGCAAAATAAAACTTTTTTTGATAATGCAACCCACGAACTTAAAACCCCTTTAACTACAATATTAGGTTATGCTCAAATAATAAAAGAAAATGGTTTTACTGATAAGGAATTTTTTGATAAAGGAACTTCTTATATTATTAATGAAAGCAAGAGGTTAAATGATATGGTAGTTGAAATACTGGATTTATCTACAGCTTCTTCAAAGGATATAAGCTATAACATGGAAAAAGTAGACCTATCAAAGCTTATTTTAAGAACCTGTGAAGAGATGAATATAAAGGCAAGAAAGTATAATATAAAAGTACAGCCTAAGGTTCAAGAAAATATCTTTATAAAGGGTGATAATGATAAATTAAGAGAAGTGCTAGTTAACTTAATTGATAATTCTATAAAATACGGAAATGTTAACTCTACAGTAGATGTAGAAGCCTACAATGAAGATAAATATACATATTTAAAGGTTAAGGATAAGGGAATTGGAATAGAAAAAGAACATTTAAATAACTTATTTCAACCCTTTTATAGAATTTCCCAAAAGGAAGCAAGAGAAAAAGGAAGTGCAGGGCTAGGACTTTCTATAGTAAAAAATATAGTTGAAAAACATAATGGATGTATAGATATAAAAAGCAATATCAATGAAGGTACAGAAGTTATTGTTAAATTTAAAGGTGAGGCTTATGAAAGATAAATTTAAAACACATAGTATTTACTACGTTATTTTAATTTTGGTGATTTTTATACTATCTTTCTATTTTCTAAGCTATATTTATACCTTAAATAGCAGAAAAAATAGAACTATTGTATTAGAAAAAAGTCTATTTAATAATAATCAACCAAATGGTAAAACAGAGGAGCTTCGAATTGAAAGTGTGTCAAAGCTAGATACAAATTATATATTTTTTAATGTTACTGTATTAGATAACGATACTATTATGTTTAAAACCTTAGATAAGAATGACAATGAAAAAATATCCACGTTGGATATTGATAATAACAAACTTACCGAAATTTATAAAAAAAGCAGCGGTGGTTTTAATCATTTAGCTATATCAGGAGACGGAAAGAAAATTATATACTCCGACTTTATAAGAGAAAAAAATAATTGGAAAACATATTTATATGATGTTAATACAAAACAAAATACTGAAGTTATTACTGATGGCTCCTATGCTAATTTAATTTTAAATAACAATAAGTACATTGGTGTTAATGATAGTAGTTTATTTATGAAGGATTTGAATACTGGTGAAGTAAATAATTTGGCCTCTTCCACCATAAAGGGTATTCCACAGGCTAGTGTACCAAAGGCTAAAGAAATGTACACTTTAAAATTATCACAAGATGGAAATACAGTTTATCTCATATACCAAGGAATTAAACCTATTACTACTGAAACAAAATCAAGGATACTAAAAGTGAACTTGCAAAATAAAGAGATCTCAGAAGAAATACTAGAGGGAACTGTATATAATCTTATACCTCTAAATGATGGTAATTTTATATTTATTGGCAACATCCAAGGAACTGATGGAATTTTCATATATAATGTTAAAGGCAAAAGCTATAAGAATTTAAAGCAAGGAAATATATATAACATGGAAGTAACAGAAGATAATAAAAAAATTGCCTATGATATTTCTAATAATAATGGGGTTTCTGAGCTGCACGTAGCACTTTTTAATAAGGATAAAATAGAGGCAGACACTACGGTTTACGGCAACGCTAGGTATGGAAATAGTTTAAAATGGAGCAAGGATGGGAAGAAACTTTTATATTTTACTGGATATAATGGAGGGAGCACGATATATAAGTTTTCGTTTAAGGAGTGAATGTAGAAGACTTTTCTATAGATAGGACTTACTTTTAAAAGTAAGTCCTTGATGGGTCTTAAAAGAAATATATGACATAATTGAATCTAAAATTATGTTACATCAACTCTACAAATTGGAATTTGTCGCTGTATTTAAGCAATGCAAAATTTAGACATCTAAGTAAAAGTAAATGTTACTCTTATCGGCTTGATTGGTTCCTCCATATTGGTGTGTGTTAAATCCGCCTATTGTAAATCCGGATTTTATATAAAATAAACACGCAGAAAGATTGTTGTCTTGACCGATTGTATAAATCCCTCGATAACCGTTTTCAGAAGCAATTTTCTTACCCTCATCCAGCAATAGCTTACCTATTCCGTGGCCTCGATACTCCTTACATACTTTTAAGTCATCAAGATATAAGTATTTAAGCCAATCATGCCTGTAAATAGCAAGTCCTACACACTTTCCACACTCATTATAGGCTCCAACAAAGAAGCACTCTTTTTTTCGTGCATCAAAATCGTAGTTTTCATCAGGAAATACCATCTCGCTGATTTTACTTTCCTCAAATTTCTCGGTTGTATAAGCCCATTTGTTACCATTGTAGGTTGGTATCATTTTTCCCCACAAGGTAAAAGGTTCATTAGGAATATTAATATCATTCTTAGTAGCTTCAGTAATTCTTTTGATTTCAATCATTTTCAATCACCCCTACAAATTCATATTTATTAAGTTGTTCACACCATTAATATGTAGCATTTATTTACAAATGCCAATTAAATCATTAATAATATTATATCATGATATATCTTAAAGATAAAAAATATGGGTTTTGTAATTATAATGTTTTATAGATTATAATGTTTCGCAATTATATATATCTATACTTTTAAAAATAGAATTCTAGTAATATAAATCGCTTTTTCACTTATATATCCTGTCTTGCCTTTTCTTTTTACTATTTTATTCATTGTTAGCTTCTTATTATTTTCACAAGTATAATAATCACCCAATTCAGTGTAATCCATGTTTTCTATTCTGCTTATATCATTTTTATATTTCCTTGTTTTTGATATTTCATAATTTGCTGGTTTAATATATGATAACTGTCCACTCTGTTTAATAAAAACATAATTTTCTTCACTCTCGTAACCTGCGTCCGCAGCAATTTTAAAATACTTAACGTACAAGAAGTTCTCCATGCTTTTTATAAATGGAATCAATGTTGCTGTGTCCATAGGCCGATCGCCAACAGTAACCCATACTACATATTCAGAATCTACTCCATGCTGAACATTATAACCTGGTTTTAGGTTAAGTAATTCCTTTTCCATTAATTTCATTTTCCATTTTTTCAACTTTCTCAATTAATGATTTTGTCGTTTCATCAAGCTCATTTGTCAAAATTTCGTGATTCATAATTACCTCTTTTGCATATATTCAACACATTAATTACATCACAAAAACCCCTGAAAATAAAGGTTTTTCAAGGGTTTTAACAATATGGTTTTAAAAATAGTTGCTTTGTTTTATAGTCTTAAATTTTGATTTTATCAATGTGGGTACGTATTATCTAGATACTTAATTTTTTACGCTTACACTTAAAAATTATATTACGATGGCTGAATTTTCACTAAGAAAAAATCAGTAGATTTATCAATAAATGATTCTCAAGAATATATGCATAAAACCTCTCTGTGTAATTTTAAATCAAAGTTAACAAACACAAGGAGGTTTATTCTTTATTAGATTTGGAAACCTCACATTCCTAAAATTTAGTGTAACTTTGCAGATTCAAAAAACTCATGATCTACGCTATTACTGCACTATAATGGGTGATTAGTGATAATAATAATGGCGTGCTAAATATACACTATAAAAACAATTTAGATTGACTCGAATATGATTAAGAAAATAATTGACATATCAATATTTGATATGTACAATGATTATATATTATATAAAGAAAGGATATGTTGTAATGAACAATTTTGAAAAACCATTAAATATATTAATACATCAATCAAATATAATTCTTAGAAACATTTTACAAAAGGAATTAAATAATTATGATATTACTGCTGAACAGTGGGCTATTTTAATTGAATTATATAATGATGAAGGAATCAATCAAAAGGAATTAGCTAAGAGATGTTTTAAAGATACAGCTGCCTTAACAAGGAGCTTAGATATTCTAGAAAGAAGAGATATTATAAAAAGAGAAAAATCATCGAATGATAGAAGGGAATTCTTAATATTCCTTACAATCAATGGACGTAAACTAGTTGAAAATTTGTTACCAATGGTGCTTGAGGTTAGAAAAAGAATAACTTCAGTGTTAAGCGAAGAAGAAAATAATATGTTAAGTAGTTTGCTACAAAAATTAATTAAAGGCTTGATATGAGGAGTTAAAATATGAATGATATTAAATTTAAACAAAAAATCTCATTTAGACTAATGATGATAACAGTTTTTCTAGGGGCGTTTATTGTAATGTTAAGCAGCAGTACTATAAATTTAGCAATTCCATTTTTCATAAAAAATTTTAATACAAGCTTAGATGTAGCAAAGTGGACTCTTACAGGATTTTTATTGTCAATGGGTACAGCAACTCCATTGTCGGCGTGCCTTGGAGAAAGATTTAGTTATAAAAATGTATACTTATTTTCAATGGCTGGTTTTACCCTAGCATCAATTCTATGTGCAGTATCATGGAATATGAGTTCATTAATAACTTTTCGTATCCTACAAGGAATATTTTGTGGATTTGTTATGCCTGCAACTATGGCTATGATTTATCAAGTTATTCCTGAAGAGAAACAGGTAACAGCAGTAAGTATTTGGAGTACGGCATCAATGCTTGCTCCAGCAGTTGGACCAACCTTAAGTGGATTTTTAATTCAATATCTTAACTGGCGGTCTATATTTTTAATAAATGTTCCGATAGGAATTATTATTTTTGTTTTAGGTGTTAAATCCATGCCTTATTTAAAATTGGGTGTTCCTAAATATTTTGATATACCTGGCTTTATATTTGTTTTAATAGGAAGCTTGTTTTTATTATTTGCCTTTAGCGAAGGTGCAAGTTTAGGTTGGAATTCATGGATAATAATAAGCTTAATAATTATAGGATTTATCTCTATAGGATTATTTATTTGGAGGGAGCTAAGTATAGACTCCCCTGTACTTAATCTTCGTGTCTTTAAATATCCGAAGTATTCCTTAAGCATTATAGTTTATTGTAGTATTATGATTATCACATACGCAGGTATTCTTTTGACCCCACTTTTGCTTCAAAATATTCAACATCTCTCAGCATTAGATACAGGAATAGTTTTGTTGCCAGCTTCTCTTATAATGGCATTATTAATGCCCATTATAGGTAAATTATACAAATATATTGATCCTAGCATATTAATTATGATTGGAATCTTATTTATGGCAGTTGGTTCTTGGAAAATGGCACATTTAACAGTTGATACAACTCATAGTTATATAATAATCTGGATGATAGTTCGAAATGTTGGAATGTCTTTTAGCACACTTCCAGCAACTTATTGTGGGATGTCCGTCCTTCCTAAAATAGAATCTGGACATGGATCTTCAATTAATAATTGGACAAGTAGAGCAATAGCTTCGTTATCTATGGGTGTATTTACATCCGTACTTACGTCACGTACTATAACACATGTTAATTATTTAGTTGCAAATTCGAAAAATAGAGTAGCAACAGAGTTAATTCAGAATAAAGGATTCGTAATGGGTATAAATGATGTTTATCTTATCAGCTTTTTTATTTTAATACTTATACTGCCTATTAGTTTTTTTCTTAAAAGGGAAACTAAAGAATACAAGCCACTATAATTTATAGTAGTTTTAGGTTATTTAATAGATGTCACCCTTTTTATTCGAAAACTTATAAATAGTATCCTATATAGTTGTGTAGAAAAACAAAGATTAAAAAACTACGTGGACGGTGAATACATTTATATACCGAAGAAAGAGGAAAATAAGATTGCATGGGGTGAACTAACCAAGAGTAAAATTGAACTTTTAAAGAGGAATACAAGTATATATGAAGATTATCCAAAAGGAATGTCTACACAATTACTTTCAGAGAAGTATTATCTGTCACCCAAGACTATACAAAAAATTGTTTCAGAGAAGAGAAAATGCATTAACATAGAATGTGCTACCTAATTTGTTTTTAGGTGGCTCATTTTTGTTTATGAATTATTAGATCTAGGTTGCGGTACCGGATTAGAGCTTGATGAGATACTAAAACTAAATCTATAGATCAAATGTTTTAGATAGAAGTGTGTTGTAATTGATACAGATTTTTTAAATGGGACTTACTTTTAAAAGTAAGTCCTTGATGGGTCTTAAAAGAAGAATGTGTACCAATTTCTATCCTATATATATTTTTTATATCTTCAAACCTTTGTAAATCTATTATTAGATTATGCTTTACATAATGGGTAGTTACCACAATCAACTATTATATCAAACTTTCAGGAAAAATCTGAATAATCCTATCTAGGAGTTTACAATTTTGATGTATACCCATATTCATAAATGTTTCATTATAATAGTTTAACCACTCATTAAGACTTGTTTCCTTATATGATTTGTCATTAAGAAAATTGGCAAGTACCAACCATGTTGGAATTTTCAAAGTCTTATTCATAAAAAATAAGAAAGCAATTCTATTTGCTAACTGATAGTAATTTCTTGTCCAATCACACGGTGCTACGCTCATGTATCCTTGTACATACTTCAAGGAGTTCTCTATCATGTCAATACTACCTTGATTAGTAGCCTTCAAATCTGACTTTGTTTCCTCTGGATGTGCTTTTGCTTCTATAAGTAAAACACCTTTTTTACCTTCTCTGCTCTTCACAATAGCAATACCATCCCACTGTGGCCCATTTTTAGGCCAAAATTTTCTTAATTTTGTTTCTGCATCTGTTAAATCAATACTTTCTAAACATAATCCCGCTAAAAAATCATCCCTATACTCATAAAAATCATTCTTCGTGTTAGGTGATACCCATTCAATCTGACCATTAGTAAAGGAAAGTAAACTAGGTGATGATGCAAATATTAAATTTCCCAAAATGCCTGAATCTTTAATCATATAATTTTGCAAACAATATCGGCTGCCTTTTGTAGCCCTTCCCGTATTCTTATTCAACTTCTAATCCTCCAATCATATATTTTATGAACGTAAACTAAGGTTAAATAGATTATTAAAGTTTCATTTTATCCCTTTCTTCTTACTACAATCTCCTTTACAAATGGGATCACTAATCCAGCCTCGTCAAATTCTTCCCAACCATCAACTAAATCCGATGACCTCATAAAAACCCCATTGAATGGAGCATCATTGCTATTAGGTATATAAATGATTCCACCTATTTGAACAAAACCATATCCTAAATCTTTGCTACAATCTATAAAAACTCTAAGATTACGATTTTGTCCTTGAGTCACCTCCACATAGTTATCAACACACTTTATAACATAGTCAATGAGTTCCATTAGATTTCCTCCTTCATAATATATCAATACAAATTTTCACAAGTGACTTATAAAGTGTACTTTATATAGATTAAACTTATTTAATTTACCATATGTTAACTATTGTGTATTAAGAATTCTTTTCAATATAAATTTTTAAGGCTTTAATAACTAAATACAAAGTATATAGACCAGCCCCTGCAAATACTATCCATAGGATAATTGGTACAATCGTAAAAATCCAAGGGATAAAACTCATAATTTACACTCCTCTATTTTATTTTATTTATAGCATTCAACGCCATAATAAGAGAGATAATATTTAAAGAGATAACTATAGACAATAATGCCATTTCTGCACTTCCATAAGAAGGCAGTGTATTAAAGTATACATAGCGTAAGAGACAACCTAAAGGAAATGCAAAAAAACTTAATAAAATACTAGGTTTTATCTATTTTTTATATAGTATCTTACATAAAATGGTGATATACCTAATACTATAAAAAACCAGGCAAAATAAGCAATAATAAAAAATACGTCGAATAAATCTAAAAGAGTTTTTTGAAATAATACAGGAAGTATAATTAAAGCAGAATTTATTAAACGATAAATAAAATATATATGATGCTTAGTTCTACAATTATTACATTCTATAGTTATATATCCTTCAGAAATTGATTTCACAATAGTTTTCCATTTGAATTCATTTGCGCAATTCTTACATCTCTGAATAAGCAAATTAAACACCCTCCTCTTAAATTATTTAATGTCATAACACAATACTTATAAATAAAAGAGCATTCTTCCATTTATATTATGTATTATAAGGACATTAGAATTTCCGTTTAAAACGTAATAAATACTCCAATCTTTACAATTCAAAGTTTACATGCAATTATATTTTTTAAGAATTTGAAAGAAGATATATTTGATGAAAAAGGATACTACTTTTTATACATTATTGTATTTTGTATATCCTTTATGATTACTATTGAACAATATAAATTATTATGCGAAGTAATTAGGCTTATATTAAGTACAACAGCACTACTTCTTTTAACGTTAATTTATCTTAGATGTAAGGATTCTAGAAGTGAGAAACAAGGAAAGTCCATTTTTCACTATATTATTTTCTTTATTGTATTAACTTTAGCTTGTATATATAATATCAAAAAGTTAAATTAAAAATTAAGACTTTATTACAGAATAGTTTTAATCACACTAATAAATGTTATTAACTGATAATTTAGGGTTTAGTCGTCATATTCTAATGTTGTATAATATTTCTACTACCTATCTTCCTTTTTAGCTTTGTTATATCCATTAGTAATTAACACTGAAGATATTAATGATAGAAAATATGAAATACCGCTGTCACTTGGTAAAATTCTACTTACAATGACAAACAATAGAATTGATAATCCAAAAACCTGTAACAAAAATCTATTTTCTTTTTTCTTAAATAAATCACCTTCAGTAAAAAATGATATGCCATCCGTTATATTTTTTCTTTCATCACTTTCTCTGAAGATCATACTCCCCCATGATATTTATTAGATATAGACTTCTCTACAAACACGTCTGCCTATGTCTTTATTCACTTTAATCATATATGAGCTCGGATTATAATACTCTTGCCCCACAAAATACTATAATTGCGTCATAGTTTCCCTTTAATGTTTCATCAGTCCTTAATGTTTTTTATCTGGGCTTTAGAAATTACTTTTTCTTTTTTACTTTTGGAGTAGGAAGTTCTTCATACATCTCTGTAATTAATCGATATAAGAACTCTTTGTTATCAACATCCTCAACCAAAAGCATTGGTTTTGCACCATCATAAGGCAATTCCTCAGTTGTCTCTAGCATCAACTGTCTGCTGGCTTTGGTTATCTTAACCAAAAAACGGTCATCATATATTCCTCCAAAAATCTTTCCTTGAAAGTATAAAATATATTCTCCCATCATTTTTCTATAAGAAATATTGTTCAGTATATCTAACTGTCCAATAATAAAATCTAAATATTCTTGACTAGAAGCCATATCTTATCTCCTCCAAAAAATTAAAATTTATTCTCCCAGTTCTTTTTTTTAAATCTGCTATATAAAGTGATTGCTGTTTTTTTAGATACACACCTACAAATAAATTCATTATAGGATTATTTACTGATACTTCTTCTATAAATTCAATCTGCGTACCATTATTAGTAATAGGACTAAAAACTCCAATCCAATGACCCTTCATATTTTTATTGCTCATATCGAATTCATATAGATCATAAGGTTTTTTTTAAGTAATATTAAATATAGTAGAAAAATTATTTTTTGTATATTCTGCAAAAGAGTTCCCATCTACTGAAACATCAATTTTACTTAAATCGCTCCGCCACTCATATTTATTGTTATTTGTAACTACTTCCCATACTTTTTAATATCTGTTTTAAATGCCGCTGTAATGGTTGATTTCTTCATAATATACATTCTCCCTCATAAATTTACTGTTTATAATAATCAACCTGAAATCATGCAAATATAGATTCCTTTAACTTAATAGCCTTTATATCCAAATCAATCTCTACCTCAATTCCATATGGAATTATACATCTCGGATATGCATGACCAAAATTCACATTATAGATAATTGGTAGATCTTTATTTTTGATAATCTTATAATACATTTCTTTATATTCCTCGTAATATTGTTCATCCTGAGGCTTTCCAACAATAATTCCGTTGATAGCATTAAATATTCCTGTATCTTTTAAAGCAATCAATTCTTTTTCAAATACTTCTAGTTTGGGTTTTTCTTCACAAGTTTCAATAAACAATATTTTATTTTTCCATTCATTTAATGTTGGAAACAACCCGTACTTCTCACATATGGCTTTTTGATCGTCGTATCTTGTATCAGTTAATATATCATATAAACTTTCGAGACAGCCACCTAAAAGTCTTCCATTACATTTCCCTTTTCCCTGTAGAACTTCATATCCTCTTTCCTCCAGGTGCTCTACTCTGCTTGTACCTACAGCATCCATAGAAAAATCTGTACGCTCCTCATACCATACATTACTTGATTCTATATAATCTTCCTTATGACTTTCAAAATACTTCAAAAATGTTTTCCTTGTATATGGCAACATTTCTTCATCCAATTCAGCTAAATCGCAAATGAAATTAGGCCCATAGAAAGTACCTATTCCAAGTTTGTAAAACATCAAATGATTAATTGTTGTATCTGAAAATCCTGTAAATAATTTAGGATTATTATGAACAGCATTAATAAAACCATTATCATCTAATAAATATGGTAATGTTCTATATGTATCGTCTCCTCCAATTGCACAAATAATGCCTTTTATGGATGTATCATAAAAAGCATCTTTTAAATCCTGTGCTCTAGCTTCTGGATGGTTTTTCAAATACTCTATTCCCCTTAATGCGTTTGGCATTATAACAGGTACTAATCCAAACTCTTTTATTCTCTTTAGTCCCAAATCCAATTCATGTTTTGCAAAATCTTCACCAAGCATACCACTCGAAATACTTATAACTGCAACTTTGTCTCCTTTTGCTAATGGTTTTGGCTTTTTCATAAATATCACTCCCCGTATACCAATTACATAAATAATCTTTATTTATAATGTACTATCTTAAATTTTTATCAATATATATGTTTAACGCCTGTACCACTTTGAATAATACTATAATACCATCCATATAAAGAATGATTTCTAAATATTTAATTTCACCATTTTATCATATAAATAATTTTTTCTATATCTTTCTTATCATCAATCCATTCTTCAGAATATCCGCAGTCACAACATAGATATCTTGTTACCTTTACTGCACTGAAAATAGTCATTCCAGTCATGATGATATTTCCATAACCATGTGGCCCTGCAGCACTTTATAATAAAATAACGAAATTACTTTATCAATAGTTTATTTCTAAAATAGCCACCTATTGAAATGGTTAATAACATTATCGAATTAAATATCGGGGAGTATTTAAACCCTTTAACTAATATTACATTTCCTGTAAGTATTGCTAATACACCTGTTAATATACCTATAATCTTACTTCTTTTAATATATTCTTCTGTATCTTTAACTCTATGAGAACTGATAATCATTTTTTTATAAATATTTTCTGGAAGTAGTTCTAAAATAATAGATATACCTCCTAATACTAAATAAACATATGCAAAAGATGAAGAATTCATAATATACCTCCTAATTTATAACAATACACTCTTCTATTTAATATTAATGTACTTTTTTGCTATTTTAGAAAAAATAATATCTATAATAAAATAGAGAGATGGTAAAGCAACAGCAGATGGACTATTATAAATTATGCATAAAACTCCTGAGAAGAAAATCCAAATACATTCCAATGTATTTCTAATAATCATGATTTTATTAAACGTTGTTTTATCAGTAACTTCGTAGTTTTCTTCATTTAATCCACGTACTAAAGAAGGCATATTGTAGCTATTATTAAATGTGTAAATTCCTACATAAATTGCACTAATAATATAAACTACACCAAGTATAATCCTTAGCATAAAACTTTTCCCCCATCCACTTTAATAATATATGAGCTCGGATTATAATACTCTTGCGCCACAAAATAAGAAAAGGCGTCGTTGGACTATAAACAGGTTTAGTGGCAAATGCTATATGCCCCATATAACTCCTAAAAGTAAAATAAACTGGCATAGAAACGAAAAGGGTGAAACAAATAGAATCTTCATAAATATTTTTATGTCCTAATTAGCATGCATATAATTATATATGTTAAAATTTAAATATTCCCCAAAAGCACTCCTATACCATTAACTATTATCCAAATCTCTCTAATAATTAACATTACTATTGTTGGTGAATAAAAAAAGGTTTTATATTTACTTTTTTCATTTTTTATTAAAAATTTTATATATATGAATTTACTCCTAATATGCAATCTATCAAACACATTTAGATATTTGCATATAACATAAGTTGTAAGGATTATAATCATTAAAATCCCTAGACGAATAAATATAAATTGAATGTTACTCATAGCTGGAAATAAGAATAATGTTATATACCCAATGATTGCAAGTATCACATTTACATAAAAATGCATAAAAATAGGATATATTAAATTTCCTGTTATAACATAAACAAATCCCAGCATTATTCCAACTACAAATGTATCAATAAAGCGAATACCATGCATAAATCCAAATAAAACTGCTGATACTATTATTGCAAAAACATTACCATGATTTTTTAGTCTTTGTAAAATAATTCCTCTATATAACATTTCTTCAAACATAGCTGCCATACATCCAGCCAATAAGGTATCCATTCTAAAGGAATTTATTTCTTCAACACGATTAGCAGATACTGTAGATAATATATTGCCAATGCCAGAAAAATAGTTAAATGAAATACTAAAAAAAGTCGATATAGATATCAGTAATAAAGATAGAGCTAAACTAGCCTTAATTCCTGTTAATTTTTTTTCATGTTGATAAAACACTTCTTTAGCTCTTATCTTAAATATGAAATAAATGAATATAAAAAGAAAACTGTAACTTATTAAGTAACTTATAGTTGTAGATAAGTATTTTGGAACTATATGAATCGCCATATTAGCTTTATAAACTAAAATCTCAATTGCATACTTTAATAAAATAATTCCACCTACTGTAGTTGATATCCTTTCTAAATTTACGGTTGTTTCTAATTTCACTTTAATTTCACTCCAATAGTTTAAAATTTGTAAATGCTTGTTTTTATTTTATAAGTTCATTTTCAATATTTTTTAAAAATCGTTATCTCTTTTTCCAGGATATGACATAACTCTTATACTTAATGTACTAGCATAACCATGACATAGAATTGGAAGATGCAAATTAAAATTTTTTATAGGTTGATTTAAAATTTTAATTAATTCCTCTTTATAAAACACCTCCATATAGAGTAGTAATTAAATCCTGAATTTTATCAACTATGATAAAATCTTGAATACAAACCTTCAAAGTAAAATATAAACTCTTTAAAAAATTTGTAATATTAATTTTTTGATGATACCATTCGATTGACGAGTTACTCGTAGAGTTGTACTTTTTAAAACTTTCCAACCATAACACTATATCATATTCATCAATTTCGTTTCTCATGAAAATACTTCTCACGGCAACGCTTATCCGGTCAGGTTCTCCATCAATGTATACGTACTTTCCCTGGCATATTTTTAACTGCAATATCATAAGTAGCCTTTGCAAATCTTCTTTACAGAGAACAGTACATTGTGCCAATTCATCAATTACGTCAGCTCCATGTGCTGCTGAATGAGCCCACCCTTTATTGTCTATGTACCCTCTTAAATCCATTTCTTTAGTATAGTACTCGATTATGAGGTTTTTGGTTTCGACAATTACATTATGAGGTAAAAATTTTTTTTGATTGTGGGAATATAGTATCAAAGCTATAATAAGTGCAGAAAAGGTACGAGTGAAAACTGTATCATCATTTTCAGCACCAACACACTTCATCAAATGCTGGTTATCTATACAGATTGCCAAAAAAGTTTGAATCTGTTGAGTAGTAAACCGATTTTGATTAATCCATTTTGCAAAAACATCATAAATTAAATCATCACGCAGGGTTTTATCCGTTGTTCCAATGTGTTTAAGCATATCCAATGCGTAAGAATAATATAAATTCTCACAGTTAATCACATAATTATCTCTTTTAATTTGTGTTAATTTAAGTTTTAATGTCTCCGCTGTCATTCTTTCCCCCCTATTTGTGGTTAGATAACTCTGTTTCTATTCTAAAGATATAGATTCATAAAGTTATATAAATAATCTCCACTACAACTTCTGAATTAAATAATGTTCTTTTTATAATAAAAATGCCTATAAACACTAATCAACATTAAAATAATTATTAAGTCTGTTCATTTTGCTGGAATACTGTTCATCAGAAAAATAACCCATCTCTTTCAATTCTCTTAGTACCCTTGCATATTTTTCATACTGCTCATAATCCTTCTTTTTAACGCCCTTATTTTGATAAAGCTCTATTACTTCTTCAAGCTCAAAATTACTGAGTACCTCTATATCCCGTAATTTAACTAATCCAAAATCCTTGCTTTCTGAAATGATTTTATCTTGTTTATTTAACAATGGATTAATTGCTAACCTAACAGCTATGAATATTATAACCAAAAGCATAGTAGAGCAAAGTAAAATTACACTTATATCCATTTTTTATCCCCCTATGAAATTGTAAATGCTTAATCATACTCACGATATATTACTTTTATCATACAAATAAAAAAACTATACAATATGTCATCTTGAATTATTATTTTTTTCTTGTATCTATTTTTCCTTTTGTATCGATTATAATCTTCTCGCATTTTTCGCAATAAAATACATCTTCAACACTTTCACCCATGCCTGCAAGAATTATACCCCTTGAAAACCATTGTAATAACGATCCTCTGTCTTTGTCCTTTGGCACCCATTTAATTGCGTATCTATCTCTATGAATAACTCCGTTATTCATCTCTTCATTACAATAAGGGCAACGCATTATATCACATCCTCACATTTCATCAACTTTTAAAATTCCCATTATATTACTAAAGTATATATACTGGTTAATTCTTTTTATCAATTTTAGAATAACCTTCATATATAAGAAATCCTGAAAAAATCAACTCAATTAGTATTATAATCTTTACCAGAGGATGTACGTGCTCAAATGCATAAGTTGAGCCAACACCTGGCAATAATTGAGTAAATGATATTGCAACTATCAATTGAGTAAACGTTATAAATAGTAAATAGCTTCCCAATTTAAACATTTTATATTCCCCCTATTTATTTCTATGGAATTCAACATATGTTATAACTATTGTATATTAAGAATTCTTTTTAATATAAATCTTATAAAGCTATGTCCATATAGATTCATAAAAAATATTAAACTTCACAGTTAAATGACTAGACTGACCGTCAACAGTGTAGTAAACACTATAAACTTCATCTCTGAGAGTTAATTTTTCTATGCTATTTATTTTTCCACCAATATTATTGATATGGCTATATATCTTTCTTTTACAAACAATAGGTCTTCGTACTTTCTCATATACGAATACAATTATAAGAATTCCAAGTGCCCAGCCTAGTTCCATAACATATCCACCTTCATCGTTCACATTATTCTACTGTTATGACGCTTGTATAAATATATGGTACTATTTAGATTCCGAATTATAATTCACATCTAAAACCTTATCACTCTTAATTTTAGAATTAATATTCAAATTGAATTTTCTACCTTCGTCCATTTTTATATTATTAAAAAATTTGTATGCAACTAATAGCAGCAATACTCCGCATACTAGCTCAACTATGTTAAATTTAAGGCTGTCAGCATCTAAAAACGGAAGATATATTGATATTATCACCAGGAAATTATTTGCAAAATGTAAAAACATACTAAGTAATAATGAATTGGTTTTGATATATATAAATCCCAATATTATTCCTAAGAAAAGCCCATTTACTCCTTGGTGAATATTTAAATGCATTATTGCAAATAACAGTGAGGAAATACTTATAGCCTTTAAACTTCCATATCTCTTATATAGTTGTTCTAATATTATTCCTCTATAAATTATTTCCTCAAAAACTGGGGCAACCACAATAACTGAAATAATAAACAACGGGATAGAATAGCTAATATTTTCATTAACAGCATTTTCTAAAGCACTTTCCAGCCATGGACTCATTGGAATATTTGACATTAATAATCCTAAGGTATTTTCATAAACAATCCTAAATCCTATTACCGCTAAAATTATATACATATATTCCTTTAATTTGGGCTTGTATTGAATTTTTAATTTGAAGTTTTCTTTTAGATTAATTTCCTTAATTATTTTTCTAATAACCCAAACATATGATAGTATGCTAACTAATCCTCTGATATATAAAATAATTACATTCACATTTTTATCTTCAGAATATACAGATAATGCACCCCAAAAAAATATTAGTACTATATTAAAAGCAATTTCAAATAGTACTAATAATATATTGATTTTGAAAAATAGTTTTATACTTTCTTTTATAGATATTCCTTCTTGCTGAGTTGATATTTCCATAACTTCTACCTTTCTTTTGTATAGTACATCATCAACTAAAAATAGTTAATGAATCATATGCCATCCGTTATATTTTTTCTATCATCACTTTCTCTCAAGATCATACTCCCCCATGATATTTATTTTGTAATACTCTAATTTTAATCTGCAAAATATAAAAGTTATTTCCTAATCTTATAACTCCTATATACCATAATGAAGAATGAGGTATTTATTAGATATAACCCTCTCTGAAAACAATTGTAATTGTCTAAGCCTCTCAACAAGCTTATCTCTAGATATTTCAATTATTTCATAGCTTCCTTCTGGCATATACGTATCACTTCCTGTAAAACAGTAATTTCCAGTAAGTTTTAAAGTAGATGGACCCCTTGAAAATAAGTCAGCCCATGCCCCTGCTAAACTTAGAATAACTTCCGCTCCTTCTTTATCAAACAATGTGATTCCATAATTGTTTAATCCAAATCCCTTTTCATAATTCATTGCTGGATTAATTGACGGTATCCAGTTCAAAGTATCCTGTATATATTCAATTATATCATCATGAATTAATACAACATTATTTAAACCTCTATTTAAAAAATGATATCCGTCATACCCAATTTCTTCATACTCATCGTATGTTACTAAAAAAAATTCATGCTCAAGTCCCATAAAAATCTCCTTATATCTGCATTTTCTTCTTTATAAAAATTTACTATTATTGCATCCTTAAAAAATCTTACGAAATAAAATAACTAGAAAAAGCCTCCTTATTTTCTACTATAAATCCCAACAATGTCCCTAGTAAAGCTGCTTTTATATACAAATCTTTTTCGTATATTTTTTTAGTATAATCGGGACTTATAATATATATAGCATCATCTGTAAATGACACGATAAAAAGTATTGCACAAGCACTTTTAGATATTAGGCACAACGCTAAAGCAAGTAATGTTATGATGATAAAGTAAATTTTTTTAAGATGTACTTTTAAAAAAGAGTTTTCTTTAATAACTTCCACCTTCATTTCATAATAATTCACTGCTACCAAAGCAATTTTAAAAATTTGGTTTTATTCGATGTTTCCATTCATGCTAAATATTATTCACCTAACCACTCAAAATAATCTTCTGAAAGTTCTTTTTCTTGCATCTTTCTTGTTTTCTTGAGCATATCCTGATATTCTAACTTCTTAAAAGTATCAGCAGAAATTTCAATTGTGTAGCCACCATTTTTATCGAAGTAAATGAGTTGTATTCCTGTAAAATTATAATTTTTACCCATAAGATTTATGAACTCCTGTGCAATAGTTGCAGGCATATTTTGACTCTCTTCTTCTGATATACTTTCCACATTATAGATACCCAAAAGATAAAGTCTTTGACATTTTATTGAATAATCGTCTGCATTGAGTTCTGTCCAAACACTAATTCCAGAAGGAAATTTCAGATTTTCTGAAAACTCTTCCTTTATTCTGGTATATTGTTCTTTTGCTGCTGAATTCACCTGTTTAGCAGCTTCTTCATCATAAATTGTATCATCTTGTAGTCTATAGCTAAGGTTTCCGCTAATGGACTGATATTTATTATTATACAAATCATACTCCGTTTCAACCTTCTGATCACTTTCCTTTACTACACTGGAGTATTCACTTAACTTTTTTTCGGCAATCATATTTCCTATAATAGGTACATATCCAATTCTATTGAATAAACATATTACAAATCCAATAATTATTACTGCTATACATAATTTAGCTACATGCACTCTTTTTTTTATCTTCATTTCCTTACACCCTTTTATTAAATATAAGCTAATTCATAATTTAATACTATTATGCCTTTAATTGGAGTAAACCTAAATATATTGCAAACTAATTTGATCTTTTCAACTATAATACCTATATTTTGCACAATAGTCCCCACTCTATTTTTAATAGAATTACTACTTGTCTAAATTACTATTCACTAACTCATTATATCTTTTTTCATTTTTGGACCAGCTTATAATTGCTGAAATTATTCCACCTATAAAACCTGCTATAAAATATTCAAAATACATATAGAAATCAAATGAGTTTTTATGGATTATTAATCTATTAATTATAGCACCTATACACATGCCTATACCCATGGCTATTCCATTAGTTAATACATATCTCCCATCACCCTTTTGTCTAGTTTTCTCCCACCTCCGAATGAATTTTTCATTATTCATTAATCAATTCCTCCAATATAAACTAATTTATTTTCGTATGTATTGAATTTTGTTATTCATAGTCTATCTCCCTTATTACTTCTTCACATCCTATTCTACCATTGATTCCCAGGATGAGAACCCCTTAATAGTAGTTTGATTAAGATCCGTTCTTTTAGACTTACAGCTTCCTCTGTTGAAACATCTATATTTGTAATAAGTGGGTCAAGTGCTACTATATCTGATTTCCCCAACCCTTTGGTATCAATAATTATTTCTCCATTAATTTTAATTATTTCATTAGGTCTTAAATTTTTATTTACGTCGACAATCATTTCTTTGCTCATTATTTTATTCTTTATTATCTCGTTAACTGACGGTTGTACAGATTTTATAAAAATAGTTTTTTCATCTTCATTAATTAGATTAATAGAATAAGAATACTTTGTCTTATACAAATTATTTTGATTAACACTCCCTAATGCTGAACTCCAGTTATAAATTTTTAATCCACCTTTTGACTTAACTTCAATCTCTGCATTATTACATCCTACAAAGAATACAAGAATAAATAAGCTAAAAATAATCATTATCAATTTCTTTGACATATTAATTCCCCTCAAATAAAATATTTTCTCACAACCATTACTCACTCCTTGTGAATACTATTGCTGACATGATTAAATTAACATATACAAATAAAAATGTTAATCCATTTGGCACGAAACGTAAAAATTTGAGCATAAACGGAATAATTTAATAAGTTTGGGGCTAGTGTATGGTTCACAATTTGCCTATAAATAAAAGCTAATCTAAACTTAGATTAGCTTTTATTTACCGCATTTTATATTATTTTAGTTTATCCCATTAATAAAAACCTTAATACCCTACTTTCCTTTCTAACACTTCCTTCCTTTGATTTATTCTTCTTCATTTTAATTATTAGCGTTTTAGATTATATTATATTTTTTAACATGTGATCACATGCTTTACACTGTAAGGAGTTAAAATGAAGATACTTCTTATTAGATATTATATATAAGAATTCTAATGGAATCTAAAATATTTAGAACTATATGGGTTTTAATATGTAACCTACTAAGATTATATAAATTATAAGAAAAATAACAAATAAAATATTATGAATAGGTTTTGGTAAATTGTATTTTCCTAAGAACTTATCTACTCTTTTACCCACAACATAAGATATATAAATTGATAAAAAAAACGTAATAGTATATTTAGTTGCAAATTTAATTGCTTTAAGCGATCTCATATGTTTACCTCTTGCCTGAAATTACTCAAATACAACTTCTTTTATATTTAAATTATAGCCTTGTACATAATTAAATTAGCATATATAAGCAAAAATGTTAATCCATTTGGCACGAAACGTAAAAATTTGGGCATAAACGGAATAAAAATTCTTTTCATGCTCATTTTTTGACGTTTCATGCCATTAAGTTTGTATTTATCTTTTTAGTATATAAAATAGATTATGAATAGATTAAATTTAAGGAGCAAATTAATGAATATTATAAAACAAAGAAGATTTTTTATTGTAGTTATATTATGTATTTTAGTCACTTTTACTTATGAAATAATATACCAAAATATAAAAACAAAGAAATGGATAGAAGACATTGATTATGTTGTAGTAACTTTAAATAAAAATCATCCTAATATGTATTTAAAAACATCAAAGGAATCTTTTGATAAATCAATTAACACATTAAAAAAAGATGTTCCTAACTTAAAGGATTATGAGATAGAGATAAGATTACAAGAAGTTTTAGCAACCTTAGGAGATTTGCATACTAGTTTAGATACGGCTAATTTATACGTAAAAAGATATCCGTTGAATTTTAAATGGTTTAAAGATAAATTAATAGTTATAGCAGCAGACGAAAAATTCAAATCTGTTTTAGGAATGGAACTTGTAAAAATCAATGATATTTCTGTGGAAAATATATTAAATAAAATAAATAAACTATCTTCTTATGAAAATGAACAAGGTTTAGGACATGATAATTCAGCTATAATATCCTGTTACTATGTATTAAAATATTATGGAATAGCAGATAAACAAAAAGCTACTTTTACTTTTAAAGGTAATGACAAGGAGCAAAGTATTGATATTTATCCTGTTAAAGATTTATCATATGAAAACCTAATTAAACTAAGAGATTTGTCACCTGAAAAATCAGTTAGTCTAGAGTATAAAAAGGAGATAGATAACCCCAATTACTGGTATCGTTATGTTAAAGAGGACAAAATATTGTATTTTCAGTATAATACTTGTCACAATGAGATGACAGCTAAACCTCGCGGAATAAAGAACTTTAAAGAACTTAAGTTTGGGGAGGTTGGCACTAAGTTATGTGAAACCGCATATAATAATGAATTTGATAAATTTATAATTGATTTAAGAAAGAATTCAGGTGGTAAAGAGTATTTGCTTGAGGAGTTATATACTGACCATTTACGTCCATATATACCTAAAGTTAAAATATTTATATTTACTGGTCCAGGTACTTTCTCAGCTGCTATTAAAAATGCAGTTCATTTAAAGGCTGCCTATCCGGATGAAGTAATTGTTTTAGGTGAAAAACCTGGACAATCTTTAAAATTTTATAGTAACAACTTTTTTTCTCTTCCAAATAGTAAGATAAGTTTATCTTGTTCTGTTGAGCCAGCTGACTTGACACAGTTTGGAGTGACTATTCCAGAAGTGCGTATAGACGAAACTTTAGAAGATTATAAAAACGGTATTGATCCATTATATGAATGGGTTAAAAATTATAAAAATACTAAATAAAACAATAAATGAGCACATTAACAAGTTTATTTAAACTTCTTTTCATGCTCATTTTTTGACGTTTCGTGCCATTTCTATTGATATATGCTAACATTTATGTTATTTTTCAAATAATGATATTAATAGGTGAATGACAAATGATAAATGAATTTACATATAAAATAACTTCTTATATAGAAAAAAATAGTGATATTAAAAGTACTGATGATTTAGAAAAAATAAATTACTCTCTGCAAGCTATTTTTAATGAATTATTTAAAACAGCTGCACTACTACTTTTATTTTTGATACTTGGGAAAGTAAACTATTTTTTATTTTCAGTTATGATTTTCTTTTCTATCAGAATTTTTTCAGGTGGTTATCACTGTAATACTACAATTAAATGTTTATTATGCTCCACATTACTTTTTTTAGGTACTTGCTTGATTGCTCCAATTTTACCTAAAATCAATATTTCAATTTATTATATAGCTGGATTGTTAAGCATTTTTATAGTTGCATTAAAATCACCTTATCCAAATCAAAGAAGACCTATCAAAAATAAAAAAAGAAGGTCTATTTTAAAGATTATCTCCACCTTCTTTACGATATTCTGGATATGTATTTTATTATTTTATATAAAAGATATAAGTTATTTAAACTGCGGCTTTATTACAATAATATTGCAAGTAATGCAGCTAATACAAATGAGAAAGGAGTAAATCAATGAAAACTAAAAAGAAATTAATGGTACAAGCCCTTGGATTATTTTTAATATCTTTATCAAAAATTATAGCTACTACAGCTTCTATGGGTTACATAGGTGAGCCTGATATACCTGAAAGTTTATTAGATTAATACTTTAAAAATTGTATAATCATCTTCAAAAAATAGTTGAATTTCCCCTCCAATGTGTTCAACTATTTTTTTTACGTTATGCAGTCCATATCCTCGATTTTTACCTTCTTTAGTTGAAAAACCTCTTTTAAATATTTTAGAAATATTTTCAGGTTTTATCGTTGTTCCCTTATTTCTAATTTCTATAATATATTTACCATCCTCATTTGTTATCCTTAATATAACCTCCCTATTATTGTTATCAACAGCTTCAAAGGCATTATCTAAAAGGTTATTTAATACTTCTGAAAGCTCATAATCATTTATATTTAATTCTTTTAAATTATTGTCCACAAAATATAAAAAATCAATATTAGTATTTTCAGCTTTGCATAATTTGTTGTATATTATAGCCCCTAATATGGGATTATTAATATATAAAATATCTTCCATGCTTTTAGTAGAATAATTTAATGACTTTATATAGTCTTTTACACAAGCCTTTACCCCTTTTTCATCTGTTAACTCTACTAATCCATTTATAGTATTTAGGTGATTTTTAAAATCATGCTGCTTACTTTTAACTTCTTCTATAATGTTGTTTATGATAGGATTATATGTATTTTGTATAAGCATAGCCTTTTTTTCTTCATTCATCTTTATTATGTAATAATATAAAATTAAATTTAAAACAAATAGTCCCGCATGTATTGAAATGATTACAACTATATTATCTAAAATAATATTCTTATCATAATTCCAAATTATTTTAAAAGCTGCTATATATATAGCAAGATTAATTATAAAATAATAAACAATTCTAGAATCTATTCTTGCAATATTAATTTTATCTGGAACTAAATAATATATAACTATCGCAATAATGAGCACAATAAAATTTGCACATAAATTGAATAAAAATGGTTCTAAATACTTATTTAAACTTAGAATATTTAAAGTAAACATAGAAATTAATTGTAATATCATTATTGCTGTTAAAAACAAACAAAATTCTAAAAATGCAGCAGTAAATTTTTTACGATAAAAATATGAAACTAAAGAAACATAGACTAAAAAACTAAATATCATATTATAATAAATTTTCATGTCACTTGTTACAGCCACTACAAATGAGCTTATTAATATTATGATTATATCTTTTAAAAAAGTTTTTTCTTCTTTTAATCTAAACTTTTTCCACAATATCATAAAAGCGCTTAACTCAATGGCTGTAGTAATAAACTCTTTAGCTATATACATTTATTCTATTCCTCCTTTTAACTTTAATTCAAATCTAGTAATACCTATTGAATTGAATTAAATCTTTCCTCAACTATATTTTTAAACATATACCCCAAAAGAGCTGTTTTATCATAATTATCAAAATGAATGTTACTCAATCTGCTTGATATACTTTCAATTCCATTTATATGATTAATGTTTACTGCAAAGGACTTATGGCACTGTATAATATCATCAGAGTCAATTAACTCTAATGCTTTTTTTAAAGTTAATCTTTTTATTTCATATTTTCCTTGTTTAGTATGTACAATGCATGTCCTAAGACTCATCTCAATAAAGATAATCTCATCTATATATAATCTTGTACTAATTCCTTTGTTGATTTCAAAAACTACATATTTTCTTTCATTTATAGCTATATTATTTATATATGTACCTGATATAAGTTTTTTCGTTAATTTAATTACTTCATCCTTTTCATAAGGCTTTATAATATAATCATAACAATGAATTTCCTTAAAAGCCTGAAACATATATTGAACATGAGTAGTTAAAAAAACAATCCAACTAAGCTCATATTTAGGTATCTTTCTAAGTTCTAATGCAAGATCCAATCCTGAAGAATTTTTCAATGAAATATCTATGAAAAACAATTCTATATTCTCATTATTTAAAATTTCTAAGGCCTCATCTTTATCTTGGGCTTCATAAATCTTCAAATCACAATCTATTTCTTGCAGCATCTTCTTAAGATTTAGTCGCTGGTTAATATCGTCTTCAACTAAAAGAATAGATTTCATTAGTAAGTTATCCTCCTATAGTAAATTATAAAAAAAGCTATAGGGTTAATTAAATATTTTCATGTTTTTACCCTAACTCTCTAGCTTTTAAATATTTTGCAGATATTTTATACTCACCATTCGATTTTACCACAAAATATGGTTATATGTGTCAATATTATGCAATTTATGCAATGAACTTACATAGGTTAATAAAAAAATAAGCACGGGCTATAAAACCCATGCTTTCTCAAGGTATCAACTTGCCACTTGCCATGTGGGTGGCACTATATCAATTTCCTCAATCTTTCTTTTGTTTCTAAATCAGCAAAACTTGCTTCAACACTGTTATAGTAAATTTGTTTGTAATCTTCATAACTAATATTAAATTCCTTAAATGCTATCTCAAATTCCTTGGTCATATTTGTATCTGATACAGTTCTGTTATCTGTGCTTAATGTTACTTTTATTCCATCCTTGTAAAAATCATATATTGGGTGCTCTCTAAAGCTATTAACTGCTTTTGTTTGCACATTACTTGCTAAGCATATCTCAAGGGCAATATTTTTTTCTTTGACAATCCTATATGCTTCAGGGCAATCTTTTATAAATACTCCATGCCCAATTCTTTCTGCTCCTAAAAGTTCAACTGCTTCTAATACATTTTTACCTATTCCAGTTTCCCCTGCATGTATTGTTACTCTATATCCATATTTTCTAGCTAAGGCTATTGGTTCCACAAACTTTCTGCTAAATCCCTCTTCTTCTCCCCCAGCTAAATCTATTGCAACGACTCCTTTTCCTAGGAACTCCTTACCTTTTTCAACTACTTCAAAAGCTTTATCTGCAGACATATGTCTCATGCAGCATAATATTACATTTCCTTTTATATCATATTTCTGTTCTGCATCTCTAATCCCATCTATAACACTTTGTATTATTTCCTCTATTTCTAATCCCTTTAACATATGAAGCACAGGAGCAAATCTTACCTCCATATATTTCACGTTTTCCGCTGCCGCATCTTCAAAAAGTTCAAAAGTAACTCTCCTTAAGCTTTCCTTTGACTGCATTACTAAATTGGGAATTGCAAATGCTTTTAAATAATCATTAAGAGAGGTGCATTTTAGTGGCGCAGTAATCTGCCCTTTAATCTCGCTCCTATCAAAGGAAGGAATATCAATTCCCTCTTTCTTTGCTATATCAATTATTGTTTCTGGTCTAAGACTTCCATCTAAATGACAGTGAAGTTCAATTTTAGGCAAATTCTCAAAACTCATAGTATCCTCCTAATTATATATTTATAAAAAAACTCCTAATCACAAAGAAAATATATGTCAAAAAAATATATATTTTCTTCGTAATTAGGAATTATAGGTTCCTAGTAGAGACCCCCAAACCATATTATTGGGGTTATACGAAACTTTAGTTTTATTTAAAATATTAAGTTTATGAAATTGTACTAAATTTTATTTTTGATGTCAAGGGAAAAAACATGCTCACCCTTCTTTACATTCATGAGTTTGTTATAATTAATGTCATATTCTAACTGTAACCTTGCAACTTGCCACTTGCCATGTGGGTGGCACTATAAAATCTCATTTTTAATAAAAGCTAAGGTTGCCTCTTCCCCTTCATTCGCCAGTTTATTTAGCAGAAGTTCTAATAACTCCCTAGATTCCTTATGTATGATACAATAATCCTTCCCTCTATTATAATACTCAAGGGCTGCCCTATCTGTATACTGCTGCTTTTGATAATTCTTTGAAGCACTCATCCTATCTATAAACATTTCCACTACATAGCTCACTGGAATCTTCATTCCAACTAATCCATCAGTAATTTTTATTCCATAGTCAAGCCAATACTCAAAATGATGTTTGTTTCTTCCCTTATGATGAAGCCATGCTCTAGAATATCCTTCTTTCATCTTTTGTATACCATTAGGGCTCATATTCCCCATATAGTATTTTACTCCTGCAGAAAACTCTATCCAGGAGTATTTTGATAAATCATGAAGAAGGCCTTGCTTATACAGCCCAACTTTAAAACAATATTTCGTTACTAGTATTTTGTGGGCTGTAATTGTCTTAAAATGATTAATTCCATTTATAATTGACTTAGCTAACATGCTCTGCTAACTCTGCTTGAACTTCATATATGTCTAATGTTTTATTAAACTTTTTCTCAATTGGCTGTGCCATTCCTGATACCCATATCTTTAGCTCTGCATCTAAATCAAAGTGTCCTGCTGTTTCCACACTAAAATGATTTATTTTGCTATATGGTATTGAATGGTATTCCACCTTCTTGCCAGTAGCACCTTGCACATCGATGAATATCAATCTTCTGTTTGTAAAGATAATCATGTCTCTTATAAGTTTATAAGCTTTATCAACGCTTTCATTTTCAGCTAATAAATGTCCATATTCCTTCTCTACATCTGCTGCATCACACTTAGATGCATTTCCCATCATTCCGCTAAATAATCCCATTTTAAATCCTCCATATTTTCTTTATTATTTATAACAACTATTAAAGCATATTTAAATCTGCACTAAACCAATCCAAGACTTTAGATTGAACTTATTCATTTACTATGCAATTTAACTTAAATCTCACCTTAATTATATCATTTATGAGCTATATTTATAATACTTAAGTTTTAACATTTAAAATGGAGAGGTTTTAGGTTTAAAAGCGATATTTCAACAAAAGAGAGGCTGCAATACTCTACAGATTCCTCCCTCACTTGCCACTTGCCATGTGGGTGGCACTTTTCTCATATGCCCTGCATGAATATCTTGCATCGCAATGTCTACATACAGCTGTTCCAAAAGGTGCCTTTTGTCCTTGCTTTATCTCTTTTAATTTTGCTAAGGATGGTGCCTTAAATTGCCTCTCCTCAATTTTATCAACGGTTTCACCAAAGCTTTGTATTTGCTTTTCCCCTTCTGTATCATCAAAATCTAAGTTTACTACTGGATTCCAGCTATCTATTAATGCCTTTACCAAAACCTCATCACCTTTATTTATTGCCTCTCTAAGCTCTGCAGGTGATGCAGTTGCTATTATGGCCATATTGTCTATTTCAGTACCCTTTAGCTTCTTCCACATATGAGCATACAAGTTTAATTGCCCTCTGTACAATTCTCTATTCTTCTCAACCTCATCGCAGCTATGGGATTTTATTTGATACATAGTTATTTTATCTTCTTTTTCCCCAACACTTACAGTGCCTTCTATGGTGTACTTTTTACCCTTTGGTGTTACTTGCTCTGGCAGTGTAAGCTTAATCTCTGCTTCTGTTATGTCCTTAGCTACTTCCCCTAACTTTTCATAATATAACTTAACCTGCTGCCATGCAAACTCTTTCATATTTGAATTTATAGAACGCCCTGTTTCAAATTTTAGCTCTTCAAAATTATCTTCAAACAATTCCCTTAGCTTGTCCATATTCATGCTATAAGTTTCCCCCTTACTTTATAGTCCCTAGCCGCTATTGACTAAAGAAAATTCATTCTCAATTTCCTTCACTGTTACCTCGCTAGTTTCTTTAGTTTCTTCTCCATTATGACTTAATTCTATATAATGCTTATGAATATCTTCTAAAGTCTTATTCAACAAATTTCCAAAGAAAGTTGTGGTATTTCTCGCAGGAACAAAGTTGTATTTTTTATAAATCATATATTTTCGCGGGCACTCATTATAGGCCAAATAATCAGAGGTGTAGGAATAGACTTTTACAACTTCATCCTTTTTCTTTTTAGCTTTAGGTATTGAATTCACATTTAAGCTTTCTATTAATGGCAATTCCATGCTTAAAATATCCTCCTTAAAATATGGATGCATGTTTTGACCCCTGCCTCTAAAGTTTGGTATTACAAGTAAGTTTTCTGCTCTAGATAATGCAACATAATACGATCTCATTTTATCAAAGGAAGATATTTTGTCTAATGGTTCATACTCCCCATGCAAATAAGGCCTTACTATGGTTTCCAATCTATTTTTAGTATTTTTTACTGGGGGTACTGCGCCTAAAATAACCACTGGAAACTCTAATCCCTTTGATTGATGTATAGTTAAAAATGATACCCTCCCCTTTGGTATGGGTTCATCCTTAATTTCGTAATCTCCTTCTTCTCTTTTATACAGTGCTCCTATATAAGACATTATAAATACTTTTATAAAGGCTTCTTCCTGTAATGCTTGTCCCGTAATTAATCCAAAATTATTATTTTGAGTAAAGAATTGAATATATTTAGTTATATTAGATAAATTATAAATAGGGCCTTCATCAATTCCCTCTTCAGCATTATCAAAAATCTTTTTAAACCTGTAAAAACCGCATAACCTATAAAATAAGTCCATTAAGTTCCAATCCAAAGAATTTATCCTATTAACTAACCATCTATAGGTTAATTTACTCCCTTCATTAAGCTTTTTATCTATAATTTTCTCCAAGGATTTTTTATTTATTTCCCTTTTCCCTGCTTCAGATAATTTACCTGTTATCCCGTACTTAAATTCAGCAAAACTTTTCTTGCCTACTAGCTCATCAAAGGAAATATTCAGTTTGCCCATATGTTTACATATCTCAACATAATCCCTTTTTAAATCATCCAGCTCAATAATTGTTTCATCAATAAAGTTTCTAAGCTTATAATCTTCACCAATCATATCTTCTGCTGAAAAGTAACATTTTTGTATCCAATCGTTAAATTCCTTCTGCTTTCCTTTGTTAAATTCCTCATCTACCTCAGGTACTCCAAATAAATAAATCATTAATCCAAACATATGAATTGGTTCTGGATTATCCAAAAATCTCCCTGCGCGAGGTGCATAAACTTTTATACCAGCCTGTTCAAAGACTGCCTTAAATTTTGCTGCATTTTCATTGCCTTTTAAATAGGTAAATAACACTGCCACATCGGATGGGTCTGAAACTATTTTCTTATCTATCATTTCTTTTACTTTTTTAACTATTTCCTTATATACCCCAAGAGGCCTGTCCCCTACAGTAGTTACAACAGCAGCTCCATTATCACTGCTGTTAGCCTTTATATTCTTGTCCACATTTCTGTAATATCGCCCTTTAATAAATTCATTTTCCCAGTTTTCTTTTTCTATAAAACTTGTGTAATACTCAACTATCTTCTTTCTAGACCTATAATTAATGTTTAATTTTATCTTCTTAGGCTCAACACCAATGTATGTTTTACATCTAGTATGGAATTGAACAAAGTTTTCAACGGTGGCCCCTCTAAATCTATAAAGGGATTGATCATCGTCTCCAACAACACAAATATTTTTAAAATTCTTTGAGAGCTTAAAGAATATTTTTTCTTGAATATTATTGGTATCTTGATATTCATCTATAATGATGTGTTTAAATATACTTCCGCTATTTCTACTTACACATAGAACCTCATAACCATATTGCTGAAGCAGAGATAAATCTATAGTTTTCCTGGGTTGTATATATAGGCTTTCAAGATAAAACTTATATAACTTTCCCAGCATTGAAAGGGTTTTATCAGATTTTTTATTACTTATAATTTCATCTGCATCTATACATTCTTCTGAAAATCTATTAAACACAGACATTAAACAATTCACTATTTCATTTTTCGAAGTAGATTTAAGGTTCATATACTCTCTTATATCTTCTTTATATGTTTCAGGCAATCCTAATGTTGTTATAGCTTCACCTAAAAACTTGTTACTGCTGATATAAAAATATTGATCTATTTCCTGCATTAGAGTAGGTAACTTTTTCTTTAAAGCATTTTTAAACCTTTTATCTAAAATAAATCTTTGACATAGAGAATGTACTGTTCCTACATACATATCAGAAATGTCGTAATGCTTTCCTGTTTCAGCTGTAGCTAATGCCAGTAGTGAAATTAAGCCAGCTTTAAGCTGCTTGGCAGCCTTTTCTGTAAATGTACTTAAAAATATTTCTTCTGGCTTAATATCATGAAATACAATTAAATTTACACATCTCCACAGCAACACTCTAGTTTTACCTGAACCAGGACCTGCAACTATATATAATGGTCCCTTAATATCTTTTATAGCCTCTTCTTGAGCCTTATTAGGTTCAAACCCACTCTTTATAAATAAATCATTAATATTTATAGCCTTCACCCTCTTATCAAAACCATTTATGTATTATTTTACCATATATATTTATTAAGAGGCCACACCTTTGGAAAAAATTTCAAAGAAGAAGCACCTGCAATTTTACAGATGCTTTTTATACCTATTCAGTTAAAGCCTTTATTTCTCCTATTTCAAGGTCTGGTCTCATAGACTCTTTTAGATTTTCATAAAAATTCGCAATAGAAGTGTTAATGTAGGGTATTAACCATAATAAACCAATGCCTGCTGTAAGTACACATAGTAAAGCCCATCCTATAAAACTAAGATACATACAAAATAACTTCCACTTAAAACCTTTCATCATTTCTTTACTTCTATCTAATGCAGCCATTGCACCAATCTCAGGATTATCACTTAATATATAAAAAGCCATTGAATATCTATAGATAGCAATTATTCCAGGTATTATAAAAAGTAATGTCCAAAGAAATATAAATAAAGACATTAATAGTTGTAATAAAAATCCAGAGCCAAAGTTTTTGAATCCATCAAACATGTTTTCAATTTTTAAAACTTCATTCCTAACTATTTTTAAAAAACATGAGCTAAGACCAAGTACTAGTGGTCCTAATAATAAGAAGTTTAGTATTGCTCCTGTATAAGGAATTGCCAACAATGAAGTTATAATGGACAATATAAAGCATAATAATACCGCTGTGCCCCATCTACCTCTGAGCTGATTTCTTGCATCCATTCTTAAGTTAGCATTGTCTTTAATTAGTTCATTGTTTATTTTCATAGTTTCCCCCTTAAAAAATAATTTTGCCAAATTAGCTCATAATTTGACAACAGACTTATTAAGTATACATTAAATAATGAAACTTGTTAACAATTTATTTACTTTATTCGTCTACGCGTTCTACTATAGCGTTTCTAATTGCTGATGAAAATAAGTTCCCCTTCATATATCCCTCTATTCACAATTACCTTATATCTTATTTGTTTTTGGGGATGATTATTCTTGATAAAACACTGGATAACAATCTCTCACCTGTCACTTGGCTGATTACACCATAAAAAAAGCACATTTTCTAAACATAGTGCATATAATATAAATGTTAAAAGCTTATGAAAGGAATTTTAAATATGTGTGACTTTTGTAAAATGTATGCTTGTCCTTATTACATGAATGCAGCAAGGTATAACCCCTATAATATGAGAAATGGTAATCAAATGACCCAATGTCCTTACTGTAATAGCCAACCAATCTACAACCCAGGCTTTTCTAATGAACCAGAGGATGATGATTTACTTAAATTAAAGGATTATGGGCCAAAACCCTTTGTTATTAATATTGAAGAGGCAACTAAACAAAATGATAACTTCCGTACCGCTTTATGGACAGGAACTCATCTACAACTTACATTAATGAGCATCGATGTTGGAGGAGAAATAGGACTAGAAATGCATCCTGATCTTGATCAATTCATACGTATTGAAGAAGGTCAAGGAATTGTTAAAATGGGTAGCAGAAAGGATAATTTGAATTTTCAAGCAAGAGTCTATGATGATTTTGCTTTCATTATACCTGCTGGCACATGGCACAATCTAATCAATACAGGAAATAAGCCAATTAAATTATATTCTATTTATGCACCACCTCAGCATCCACGTGGTACAGTTCATGAAACTAAAGCAGATGCAGATGCTGCTGAAGAAAACCACCGCTACTAATTACGGGGCCAGGGCCCTTGTAAAAAATTGAAATTATAAAAAGCACCTGCGATTTTGCAGATGCTTTTTTAACTTGCCACTTGCCATGTGGGTGGCACTATTCCTCATAACAAATAATAGGAGTACCATCTTCTATGTTATCAAAAATTGTTTTAGCTAAATATAATGGGGCATTTACACATCCATGGGTTCCATTTCTCTTATATATTTCTCCTCCAAAGGAATATCTCCAGCTTGCATCATGTATTCCTATATTTCCGAAAAAAGGCATCCAATAAGTTACTTCAGCTTCATAATTTTGTCCTCTTAAAGTTGACCCCTTTTGTTTGTAATTAAGCATATAAGTTCCAAGCTTAGTGGAATTACCTCTATTGGGATTCCCTGTTACTACAGCGCCTTGAGTTATAAGTCTTCCATTTTTATAAAACCACAAATGCTGTCTTGTTATATTAATTTCTACATAAGTATTACCAATATCATTCTTATCCCTAGATACAGCCTTTTGACCATATATAGGTTCTCTTTCAACTGCTATACCAAGTTTTATGGTTTCTAATATCGCTTTTGTCTCAGCATGTGGATTGATTTTCCACCCATAAATTCCACCTTTAACTTCTACTACTTTACCTGTAGAGGTTTTAAAATTTCTTGTTACTCCAACTGTATCATATTTTTTACTCATTCCCAACACATATTCTGTAACTGCGTTTTCATTTATTACTACTTCTAAATTTTCATCAACACTAAGCCACTGACTTATTATATTCCCATCTAATATTTCGTTTTCACTTCCAAATATATATGTGATTTTGCTTTGTACATGCTTATCTAGTAAACTTTTAGTTTCAAAGGTTTTGTCAGATTTTAAAGTGTACTTTGGATTTTCGTAACAAAGATTTTCGTTTAAATCTAATTTTGTTTCTCCTTTTAATATACTCATTTCTATATCATTCTTTAATTTATCCTTATTTATCTTATTTCCATATACCTCTTCAATCACTTCATAAGAATCCTTTAAATATTTAAAGCTTACATTTTTGGGTTCTATAATCTCTTTATTTAAACAATTTAATTCATTTATTTTATTTTCTAAATCATCTTTATTAAAAATAAACAAATCATCTACATAATATTTTTCATCCTTTAATACTGAAATTATCCATTTAAATGAGCTTTGATTATAATAAACTTTAGAAATACTATTTTTTTCATTGTACTCAATTCCTATATCTTTTCCTTTTATTTCTTCAATTTCATTCTTTCTCTCTATTAATTGTAGCTTATAATCTTTGACATAACCTTTAATTATATCATCTGCATCACTATGTGATTTTAACGACATATCTACTCCATTTATTACTGTATTAAAAAAGAAATGCTTCGTAAAATATAATGACATGAGTGAATACACTAGTAAAATTGAAAATATTAAAATCATAATATTTCCGGTGCGTTTACTTTTAAAGAGCTTCTTTATATTAATATTCTTCATAGGGATTTATACCTTTCAATTTAAACATAATAACTAATTTATAATATGTTTGTATTTTCCATTTTAAAACTTAAACTTACGATAGGGCCAGACCCCTGGGAAAAATAGTAAGTTTTAATTAAAAAAGCACCTGCAATGTTGCAGATGCCTTTTTAACTTGCCACTTGCCATGTGGGTGGCACTATTCTTCAATTAAGACCTTTAGTTTACCATCTCTCATAATGAACTTTGTTATCATCATATCTATCTATAAATTTATTTTTTTCCTTCGGGTATCCCACTGGAATAATTGAGTATGGGAGAATGTTTTCTGGCAGATTAAACATTTCTCTAATATAATTCATTCTCTCTTCAAAATGAAATGAATAGTTCCATTCTTTCTTAAATATTAACTTGTTTCAATTGCAGCTTTGTAATTTTATAATTGAATATAATATACAGCACTGCTCCCATTATACAAGTAATGATTTCAGTAACAGTCATGGACCATATAATACCATGCAATCCAAAGAAGTTATGCAATATAATTATAACAGGAATAAAAAGAATACCTTGTGTAACAGACATAATTATAGAAGGTATCCCTTGACCTGAGGCTTGAAAAATTCCTGTGAATAATGTGGTAAATCCGTTAAACAGTGCAGAAATAAGCATAGCTAGCATAATATATACTCCAATACTCAACACCGAGGGATCATTAGAGAACAGACGTATTATCGTATTTCTGAAAATATAAACTAAAGTAATAAAGACACCTGACAGTCCCAAAATCCATAAGGCTGATTGTTTGATACCCTCTTGCAGCCTTTTGATATTTTTATTAGAAAAATTATATGCTATTAATGGGATAATACCTAATGACAGACCCATTGAAAGAAATTCTGGTATCTGCACAATTCTTAAGGCTATACCAAAACCAGCTACTACACTATCCCCATATCCAATTGAAAAATTATTCAAAAGAAGAGTTGTAATAATAAGAAAAATGGTTAGTATCAATTCAGAAACTCCAATTTTATAAATCTCCATTTTATCTTTTAGAGATATACTAAAATACCTAATAAATCCTTTTAAATGTTCACTTTTTGTTTCTAAGTAATAAACATAGTAGATACATGAACCTATATTACCCAAAATCATTGACAGTGCTACCCCTACAACATTAAATTTCAGCACTAATATAAACAGAATGTCAAAGAAAAGGCTTAAAACTGTACTGATAAACATTCCATACATGGATTCCCTTGACGCTCCTTCAGCTCGCACAACTTGCTCCAAAGCAAAGTTAAGTACAATTGAAAATCCACCAAGAAACATAGTTAAGGAATAGCGTTTTGTAAAATCAATAATAGTAGAAGTATCTGCCCCCATAATCTTAACAATAGGAGTAAGTGTGAATAGAGCAATTATAGCAATTAAAATTCCTACTATAATACTACTATAAAAAGTGTATCCTGCTATCTTTTTAGCATTTTCTATCTCCTGCTTTGCAATAAGGCGTGTTATAAATGTCCCGCCTCCAGCTCCTAACATATTTCCAAAAGCCATTAGTATTGTAAAAATCGGCAAACCTAAAGTAACAGCAGTTAACATTTCAGTATTGTGTAGTAGTCCAATAAAAAACGCGTTAATAACATTATATATTGTACCTACAGACATACCAACCATCATAGGAATAGATAGATGAGCAATTGCCTTTGTAATTGGAGCACTTTCTAAATAATATTCGTTTGTTAATGTTTGTTCCATATTTTATCCTCCCTTAAAAAGACTAATATTAGACTTGATATAATTAGAATTCTAACTATATTGGTATAACTTATTATATGTCACCATATTATGTAAAAAAATTATAGGCTGTTATTTACTTTTATTAATAAAGCTAATAAAGTATCTTTTTCTTCTCCAGTCAAATTAGCAGTAATACTTTTTTCAACTTCGGCAAATGATTTATTAAAATCTTCTATCAAAGCTACACCTTTAGGCAGTACATATATGTTTTTCTGTCTTTCATTGCCCTTAGGAATTCTTCGTTCTATGTATTCTTTTTTCTCTAATCCTTGAAGCATACTTGTAGTACTTGCTCCTGTACGCTGAAAAGCATCTGCCAAATCCTTTTGAATGATGCCGCTATCCTGATGTTCATATATATAACCTATCATACGACCCTGTTGGGAATTTAATCCTAATTTATTTACTTTTTTGTCCGCACTAAATTTTATTTTTAGTGCAATGCTCCTAATTAACTGAGAATATGGATTTTCTAATGAACTACTAGAATTAGTCATTATAATTCCCTCCTGTAATTCCTTACTTAGAATTCTAACTATATATAGTTTAATAATTATAATTCTAATTGTCAATAAGTATTTTTTATACTTATCTTATAGATGTTTTTAAATTTTATACTTTCCCAACTGTATCATATTTTTTTATAACCTATTTTCAAAAACATGTTTCATAAATACAATAACTACACATAAGAAAAAGCACCTGCAATTTCGCAGATGCCTTTTAACTTGCCACTTGCCATGTGGGTGGCACTATTTGTATATATCTATGGCTTTATTATAAATCTTATTATATTTAATACCTTTTACTTCTAATGTTAATTTATCTCCGCTTCCTTCAAAGCATAATGTTCTAGTATAACTAATAGTTCCATCGGTCTTCTTATCACGATTACCTTGAGATGTTTCTTTAAGCTGTACTCTTTTTTCATCAATTATCATGTACACTTCTGACAGTACTACATCCTCTTCTGTGGTAATTGTAACATAGGTCTTCCCATCCTTGTCATATACATCATTTATCTTTACATTTTGCCCTAAAATTTGAACTACCTTATCATTTTTCTCTTTAGAAAGTTCTATTTTTTTATCTACCTTGCTATTTGATCCAAAACTTACAAGCTTAATTTGCAGAGTTTTAAGTTCCTTTGGTAAGGCATCAAAATTATTGTTAAATGTTATTCCCTTCATGTCTGTACTCATACCTGCACTTTGCATCTGTACTTCTTCCCCATTGGCTATAAGTCTTATATCTAGCTCTGCCGGTCTAAAACCTTCCCCTAAAAGTTCATCTTTAGCAAGTTCAAATAGGCTTTGAATTTCTCCATTTATATAAGTTGTGGTTGGAGATGCTACAATAGAGTGAAAGTCTATTTCTCCTTGATCTATTTTAATGCTTTTATTTAAAGTTTTCTTTAAGCTGCTGCCCATAGCCTTGTTTCTGTCTAAGACAAATTTAATTTCTCCATTTTCTCTTTCATTTCCCTCTGCTAATGTAAACCTCCAGTCCAAGGTTTTTTCAAAGAAATAAGGCGTATCATACTGTGCCTTCCACTTTATTTCAGTATTTTCTTCATTTCGTCTGCCTTCTCCGCTGCCCATATGATAGGTTCCTATAAGTCCCTTTATATATGGGTTATGCTCTATATCTATCTTATCTACATTTCCTTTTGGATCTTTTATGGTATAAAACATTAAAAGCTGATTATCATCTAGCATTATTCCATCTAGAGTGACCTTAACTCCATTTTTGAAAGTATAGCTTTTATCTATCATCTGTCCCTTTCCCATGTCATTAAGATCTTTTAGAGTATCGGTCATAACTTCATCAAAACCTATTAGCTTTTTACCGTAAAATGCTAGGGTGTCACCATTGTAGCCTATTAGTAAAACTGCAATAATTAAAGAGGCTATTTTTACTATAAGCTTAGATTTATTTTCCCTTTTTATCTCTACTTTATCTAAAGCTCCTCTTAGTCTTTCTTCTAATTCATTAGGTACTTCTAGCTCTTCTATTTGAAGCTTTTTATCTTTAAGTATTTCTTCTATCTTATTCAAACCTCTTCACCTCCTAAACTTTCTTTTAGCTTTTTAAGTCCAATGGATATACGCGATTTTACTGTCCCAATGGGAATCTTCAATATATTTGCAATGGTATTATAGTCTAAGTCTAAAAAATACCTAAGCCTTATGACTTCTTGATGTTTTTCTTTTAACTTTGACATATGCTCTTCTATAATTATCTGCTGCTCTTTATTCTCTACAGCATCGTTATGTCCATTATCATATTGTACTTCTTCTTTCATATCCTCTAAATAAATTATCTTGCTGCTTTTTCTCAAGGAATTTTTACAGCAATTCACTAAAATAGTTTTACTCCAGCTATAAAAAGCTTCTTCTTTTTTTAACTTGTGAATATTTTTATATAAAATTACAATCATATCTTCCATAGAATCTAATGCATCTTCTTTATTTTTCATATATACATAAGCAAGCTTGTAGTATTCTTCTCTTTTATCCATTATAAGTTTGATAAGTGCATCCTTATCTCCCTGCTTTGCCCTTTTGATAAGCCTAATAGTTTCCACTTCCTCACCTCTTTCATATATACGAGTATTATACCTTGTAAAAGGTTCATTTTAATTAAAATTATTTAAAATAATGCTTACAATTTCCCCCAGGGGTCTGGCCCCACAAAAAAAGTAAAATTTTTACTTGACACTTTCAAATAAGTATAATATCATTTAGTTAAGCAAATACTTAATTAAACAATGGAGGAAATAATGGAACAAACAGTACAGATATTTAAAGCTCTTGGAGATGAAACTAGACTAAAAATATTAATTATACTTTCTAAAAGAAGAATATGTGCCAAAGGACTTTCAAAACATTTAAATGTTTCCGAAGCAGCAGTATCTCAGCATATTAAGGTTTTAAAAGATGTAGGTATTATTGTTGGAGTTAAAGTTGGTTATTATGTTCATTACAATATACAAGAGCCTGTACTTTTAAAATTAGTAGATTTTATTGAAAATATAAATGATGATCATACAATGGAAGGTTGTAAGCTAGGTATAAATATACCTAATGAATGTAGAGCAACATGCAAATCAGATAGAAATAGATGTTGTCAAAAAAATAAAGATTAAAAGGAGAAATTAATATGAAAGTATGTATTCCTATTGAAGAAAATAAGGGACTTGAGAGTATTGCGTTTAATCACTTTGGTACTGCTCCATTTTTCTTAATCTATGATTTAGAAAACGAAGAAATTAAGGTAATTCAAAATGGAGACTTGAACCATTCTCACGGAATGTGTCAACCTCTAAAGGCACTTGGAGGAGAAAACGTTGATGCTATCTTAGTTGGTGGAATTGGTGCAGGGGCATTGATGAAACTAAATAATCAAGGAATTAAAGCTTATAAAGTTATGAGTGAAACTGTTTTAAAGAACATTGAGCTATTAAAGAGCAATAAATTAGGAGAGTTTTCCGTAAACAATAGTTGTAATCATCACGACTGTCATCATTAATCATAATTTAGAAAAGACATCTACCTATAGGCAGATGTCTTTTCTAAAATATTATTTAATTACAAGCAGTGTATAATTGTTATTTGCACACTACTTGCCACTTGCCATGTGGGTGGCACTTACTTTAAATCTTCAATAGCTTTCTTTAGTTTGCCTGCATCTTCAATATAATCAGAAGCTTTTGTCCACAATTCTTTTGAAGGAATTATTTTTTCTATTTTAACGTAAGCTTGTTTCACTATAGGAATACTTATAATGTTTGTACTTTGAACTGTCATTAATACAAACCAACAAACGGCTATTAGTGCTATTATTTTTATTACGCCGCTTATCACTTTCATCAAAATATAAAAAGCAATAATAGCCATAATTATTAAAACTACTGTATTGGTTGTTATATGCGGTAACTGCTTATCAATTAACTTATTTACATTTTCCATTTATATATCTCCTCCGCTTTACATAAGTATAAATATTTTTTAATGAAGTTATTTCTTCTTTTTTAATTTCTCTTCTGCTTGCTTTATATTTTCATTAGCTCTAAATTTAACTATTTTGCTTACTAGTTCATAAGGCATGGGCTTTCCTAGCGGAAACTGTGCTGCCCCTTTGGATGTTTTATATTGCGACAATTCATTTTTAAATACCTCGATTCCGCTTGGCCCTGGATAAAATCCTATATGATTTTTATGTGCAGCAAAATGCACCAAATTTCCATGTAACACAAAGGTAGGCATTTGCCAACTCATCTTTTCTTCTGCATCTGGCGCAGATTCTTTTACAACTTTTCTTAAAGATTTAAGTATCTCCTGAACTTCAGGGGGAAATTGTAAAATGTATTCATCAATTGATTTAAAGATAATTTTTTCCTCTTCCATGGTTTCTCCTTTCATAAGTTCCTTTTATAATATTAATCCCACTATATACCATTGTAACAAAGTGCTTAATTATAAATCAATTAAAATTCCTTAAAATAAAAAAGCACCTGCTATTTTGCAGATGCTGATGTTTTGTAGACTTGCCACGTGGGTGGCACTAAGCACTACACTATTGAATTTCATATCCTGTATGTTCTATACAGTTTCTAATTTGCTGAGGCCCTGCTGGTGGATTATATTCTACTTCAACTGTTCCTCTAGCAAGGTCTATAGCTACCTCCTGAACTCCCTTTATCTCATCTAATGCATTAAGTAGTTTAGTCTTACTTTGAGAACCCGCAAGCCCTGAAACATTATAATGTACTGTTTGCATTTTTATCTCTCCTTTTATAATTATATATTTTTCAGTATTAGTATGAAATTAAAGAGAGATTTTTATCCACATTAATCATTGGCATTTCCCTCAACTTGCCACTTGTCATGTGGGTGGCACTTTACATTTCCCATTTGACTAATCACCATTTTATAATATTGCCCTTTTATATCCATAAGACTTTTATGATTTCCACTTTCTAATATTTTTCCTTCACCAATTACCATAATGCGGTCTGCATCTCTAATAGTAGATAAACGATGGGCTATTAAAAAGCTTGTTCGATTCTTCATTAAACTTACCAGTGCACGCTGAATATCTTTTTCAGTTTTTGTGTCAACACTGCTGGTTGCCTCATCTAAAATTAAAATAGGACTGTCACACAATACTGCTCGAGCAATAGCTATGAGTTGATGTTGTCCCTGACTTAAATTATCTACAGATGCAGACACAATTGTATGATAACCCTTGGGTAATTTATCTATAAAATCATGAGCATGAGCTATTTTTGCAGACTTTATTACCTGTTCATCAGTTGCATCCTTTTGTGAGTATCGGATATTATCCATAATTGTGCCAGTAAAAAGACAGGTGTCCTGCAGCACTACTGAAAAACATTTTCTAAGGCTGTTTCGTTTTAAATTTATAATTGGCTGATTATCAATTAGTATTCTGCCGCTGTCCGCATCATAGAAGCGAGTAAGAAGGTTGACAATAGTGGTTTTTCCTGCACCAGTCTCGCCTACTAAGGCAACTGTTTCTCCCGCCTTCACAGTAAAGCTTACGTTCTTTAATATAGGTGTAGATTTGTTGTAAGAAAAACAAACATTTTCAAAAGTCACATCTCCCTTTGGATGCTCTATATCAATAGCATTTTCTATATCCTTAGGCTCCTCTGTACTATCAAAAATTTCAAATACACGTTCTGCTCCAGCCAGTGCAGATTGAATGGTATTAAACATACCTGCAACAGAGTTAAGTGGATGTGCAAATTGTTTTGAATAACTTAAGAAACTAACTACAGTACCCACAGAAAGACCGTATTTTACTGATAATAGGCCACCGACAAAAGCAACAATTGTAAAAGTAAGATTATTAATAACATTCATAAGCGGCATCATATATCCAGACCATATCTGTGCCTTAGTGCTGCTTTCATTGAGCTTTTCATTAATCTCCTTAAACTGTTTTAAAACATCCTGCTGCTTACCAAAGGCTTTTACCATTTTTAGACCTAATATATTTTCCTCGATGACTCCATTAAGCGCTCCAAGGCTCCTTTGCTGTGCTAAAAAATAAGCACGACTTCGTGATGCAATTATACGTGTTAAAAGCGCTACGAGGGGAACACATAATAATACAACAAGGGTAAGAGTCGTATTTAGCTTTATCATTACTATAAAAGAACCCACTATTGTTAAAATGCTTGACATTAATTGTGTAGTTGTTTGTGCAATAGTAGAACTAATATTGTCTACATCATTTGTAATTCTGCTCATTGTATCACCATGAGAACGTGTATCATAAAATTTAAGCGGAAGTTTTTGCATCTTTTCAAAAAATTCTCTGCGCAGTTCAAATACAAGCTTTTGTGAAACCTTAAGCATAATAATTCCATTAAGAGATGAGATAATCCAATTTAACGTATATAAGGCTCCAATTATCAATAAAAGCCACGTAAGCATTTTTGTATCCACTGTTCTAGTTTTAATTTTAAAGGTATTAATTGTTTTTCCTATAAAATAAGGAATTGAAACAGAAATTACTGATGAGAGTACTGTAAAAAACATAGCCAAAAAAATGCTCTTAGCCCACCGTACATATATTTTTATAATACGTATTAGTGTATCCTTTGCATCTTTAGGTTTAGCAGTTGGTGCAAAACGATTTGGGCCTCGGCCCCCTATTTTCCCTCCCATGGACGGTACTTTTACTTCCGTCCTAGAAAACTTTTGTGCCATATCTTATGCCTCCCTACTGCTTTCTATTTGCGTCTTGTAAATATCTCTATATACCTCGCAATCTTTCATAAGCTGATCATGTGTACCATATCCAGCTTTTACTCCATTGTCCATAACTAAAATTTGATCTGCAAACATAGCTGTTCCACAGCGCTGAGTAATAGTAATTATAGTCTGGCCTGATCTCTTCGAATTTATATTTTCTCTCACTTTAGCTTCAGTTACTGCATCTAGTGCACTGGTTGCATCATCTAATATAAGTACAGAAGACCTCTTAATTATCCCACGAGCTATTGAAATACGCTGCTTTTGGCCGCCTGAAATATTAACCGCAGCACTTCCTAAAAGGCTTTCATAGCCATCTTCCATCTTTTCAATAAAATCTGCTTGTGCCTTGTGTGCGGCCTCGTATATCATTTCATCACTGGCATCTTTGTTTCCCCATCTAATATTTTCGGAAATAGATCCTGAAAAAAGCATAGGTTTTTGTGGTACAATGGCAATATTATCACGGACTAAATCAATATTTAGCTCCTTAATATCACAGCCGTTAATTAAAATTTTCCCGTTGTTTATATCATAAAATCGCAAAAGAAGCCATGCAATTGTAGACTTCCCACTGCCTGTTGGTCCTATTATTGCCAAAGTCTCTCCTCTGTTGATAGAAAATGATAAATCTTTTATTGCAGGCACACCACTGCCATTAGGGTATGCAAATGTAACATCTTTAAATTCAATGTCACCATTTAATTCTTTCATTCCAGCGTTACTCATAAAATCTCCACCACAGTCCATTATCTCTTTAATACGAGCAGTTGAAGCCTTTGTTCTTACAAAGGTATTAAATATATTTGTTATCATAATTAAAGAAGTAAGAATTTGTGCCATATAAATTGTAAATGCAGTAATATCCCCTGGGTTTGCAAGATTTAAAGAAAACAATCTGCTTCCTATAAGAATTATAATTACTGTACCAATTCCAACTGTAAATGTCATAAGTGGTGATACTAAAGTAATAACTATTTGAGAAGATATACCCTTCTGCATTAAATTTAAATTTGCATTTTGAAACTTATCGGTTTCCTTGTCATATGTTCCAAAAGCTTTAACTAAGCGCACTCCTATAAGATATTCCTGTACAACAGAGTTTACTTTATCCATAGCTTTCTGTAATTTATAAAAACGAGGATAACTAAGCCTCATGCTAACTATAATGAGAATTGCAACTACTGAAACAGTGCCGTAAATAATAAGACTTAACTTAAAATTAATCATACTTGCTAGTATAATGCTTCCAACACATGTAACTGGTGCCTTCATAAAAATTCTCATAATTCCATTTACAAACTGTGTAACTTGTGATGTGTCATTAGTCATACGTGTAATAAGTGATCCGCTTTCAATTTTATCAGTACTTTCTTCTGAAAAATACACAATTTTTTCAAACAAATCGTATCTTAAATCTGCTCCCATGCGCTGTGATACTTTACTTGCCAAAATATTTCGTGTAACAGCAAAACATGCACCTATAGCGGTAACTAAAAGCATAAGTGATCCCCAATAGTAAACTTCAGAAATTAGCCCATTAGCAATTCCTGCATTAATAATATTTGACATAAGCGTAGGACCTAGCAAGTCACAGATTGCCTCAAATGCAACACAAAAAATAGCTATCAAAAATGGGGACTTATATATTTTAAAATACTTGCTGTATAAGTTCATCTTTATTATTCACTTCTTTCATTTAAAGTACAATTTCCATATAATATTATACATCTTTTTTACTTTCCAAAGCCAATATATATTTCATACACATTTTTATGATATTTACCTATTAATAACAAAGATTAAGAACGGTTAACAATCACTTTATATAACTAAAAATATATCTTATTGAATTTATTACCAACATATGCAATCATATAGTTATCAATTAAATGGAGGTAAAAGCATGTCGCATATAGTTGGAAAGGATGCCTATAAAAGTTTAGAGGAAAGATTAAATAGGTTTCCACAGGGTGCTCCACCATCTGAAACACTTTATAAAATCTTATCCATGATGTTTACTAAAGAAGAAGCAGCCTTAGTTGCAAAGCTGCCTATAAAACCATTTAACATAAAAACTGCTAGCAAGCTTTGGGGAGTTAGTGAATTCAAGACTGAGGGTATCCTTCAATCATTGGCTTCTAAAGCATTAATTTTAGATCTTGAGTGTGAAAATGAGGGAGAGCAAAAATATATGATGGCTCCTCCAATGGCTGGTTTTTTTGAATTTGCCCTGATGAGAGTTGGTACCCATCTCGATCAAAAGGTCCTTAGTGAATTATTTCATCAATATCTTAATGTGGAAGATGATTTTTCTAAGGATTTATTTTGGGGTACAGAAACAAAACTCGGTAGAGCCTTTGTTCAAGAGAGAGTTTTAAATGATGAAAACTCTATAGATATATTAGATTATGAAAAATCAAGTTACATAATAAAAAATGCTAAACACATTGGTGTTAGCACGTGTTACTGCAGACATAAAGCTCATCATTTAGGAGATGACTGTTATGCTCCAATGGAAGTTTGCTTAAGCTTTTCTAGTACCGCTTATACTCTTATAAAACACAATTATGCTAGAAAAATAGATGCTTCTGAAGCCATAGATATTTTAAATATGTCCTATGACTATAACCTAATTCAATGTGGAGAAAATGTTCAAAAACAGCCTAACTTCATTTGTAATTGCTGCAAATGTCATTGTGAAGCATTTATATCTGCAAAGAAATTTGGATTTTTAGTTCCTGTAAATACTACTAGTTATTTGCCTAGCATAAATAAAGATAGCTGTATAGGATGTGGAAGATGTGCTATAGTTTGTCCTATGGAAGCAATTAAAATAAAGGAAACTTCAATAGAAAGCCGTACTTTTAAAACAGCTGAACTTTCCGAAGACCTGTGCCTTGGCTGTGGAGTTTGTGTAAAGAATTGCAAAACTAATGCAATTAAGCTAATTCGCCGAAAGGAAAGTGTTATCACACCTGTGACTACTGTACATAGAGCAGTATTATCTGCAATAGAAAAGGGCCAGCTTCAAAATTTAATCTTTGATAATCAGGCTCATTTAAGTCATAAAGCCATGGCTGCTGTCCTTGCAAGTATTCTTAAGCTTTCTCCTATTCAAAAGGCAATGGCAAGCAAACAAATGAAATCTGTTTATTTAGCTAAACTCCTAGAAAACACTTAAGATCTTAACTATAATATAAATATGAATTCCATATAATACAAAAAATAAAATAATCCGTGGATAACTTCCACGGATTATATGTTTATCTGGCAACGACCTACTCTCCCACCGGGCCTCCCCGGCAGTACCATTGGCGCTTTGAAGCTTAACCTTCGTGTTCGGAATGGGTACGGGTGTTACCTTCAAGCCATAATCACCAGATCTTCTGGGGTTAATAGTTAATATTTATAAATATTGACTATTAACTTAAAGAGAACTATGTTCTCTCAAAATTGCACAGAGTAATAAATTAGATCAAGCCCTCGACCTATTAGTATCAGTCAGCTGAATGCATTACTGCACTTACACCCCTGACCTATCAACCTTGTGTTCTTCAAGGGGTCTTACTAGCTTACGCTATGGGAAATCTCATCTTGAGGTGGGCTTCACGCTTAGATGCTTTCAGCGTTTATCCCGTCCTGACATAGCTACCCAGCA
>NZ_FYAM01000012.1 GCF_900185645.1 Clostridium sp. BSD9I1
TCAATGATTGGGGTGAAGTCGTAACAAGGTAGCCGTAGGAGAACCTGCGGCTGGATCACCTCCTTTCTAAGGAGTCGACAAGAAGCGATGAGCTTTCTTGAAGGTTTCATTCTCTGTTTAATTTTGAGAGACCTTAATGGTTGATAGCAAATGTTATCAACTTTGGTTATCTCTCAATGTTCTTTGAAAATTGCACAGAGTATATTTTAAAATATTGGTTAATAAGTGATAAATAATATTTATTACTAGGTCTAATCTAACTTGAAGATCAAGCTAGAAAGGGCGCATGGCGGATGCCTTGGCACCAGTAGCCGATGAAGGACGCGATAAGCTGCGATAAGCTTCGGGTAGGCGCAAATAGCCTGAGATCCGGAGATTTCCGAATGGGGCAACCCACATAGCTAACGCTATGTACTGTAAGCTGAATACATAGGCTTATGGAGGTATACCCGGGGAACTGAAACATCTAAGTACCCGGAGGAAGAGAAAGAAAAATCGATTTCCTAAGTAGCGGCGAGCGAAATGGAAAGAGCCCAAACCAGAAACTTGTTTCTGGGGTTGAGGATAGATCATAAATATGGATGGATTTTAACAGAAGAGAGCTGGAACGCTCTACCGTAGAAGGTAATAGTCCTGTATGTGAAAAAAGAAATCCTAAGATCTAATCCAGAGTACCACGAGACACGTGAAACCTTGTGGGAAGCAGGGAGGACCACCTCCCAAGGCTAAATACTAACTGGTGACCGATAGTGAAGTAGTACCGTGAGGGAAAG
>NZ_FYAM01000014.1 GCF_900185645.1 Clostridium sp. BSD9I1
TCTATAATATCTGGTGATTATGGCTTGAAGGTAACACCCGTACCCATTCCGAACACGAAGGTTAAGCTTCAAAGCGCCAATGGTACTGCCGGGGAGGCCCGGTGGGAGAGTAGGTCGTTGCCAGATACAATATGGTTCACTAGCTCAGTTGGTAGAGCACATGACTTTTAATCATGTTGTCCGGGGTTCGATTCCCCGGTGAGCCACCAAAGACATCCTAATTTTTTAGGATGTCTTTTTTATTTTATATTTTTCTTAAATAGCACATGTAGGCTATAATTATAATATTATGTTAATTATAGTTAGAATTTAAATGGGGGGGTATAAAATAAAATGGACTTAAAAGATAAGCTATCTAGTAGTTTAACTAAAATTGCTCAGTCCGTAGAAGAAGGAGCAAATATAATTGCCAAAAAGTCTTCCGATGTAGTTGAGATTTCAAAATTAAGTCTTAACATAAGTAATGAGGAAAAAAACATTAAGAATAAATATGAAGAAATAGGGAAAAAAGTTTTTGAAAAGTACAAGAATAATGAAATAATAGATAAGGATTTAGAGGAATATTGTAGGGATTTAGATAATTCTCTTACTATAGTAAAGGAATTATCTAATAAAATTTCTAACTTAAAGGGCGATAAAGAAAAGGATGATTTATAATAAAAGTTAAGAAGGTTGCTGGCCATTAAATAGAGGCCAGTGACTCTTTTAATTTTAACCAGTCTTCTTCATAAGATTTTAAGAAATCTTCACTTCTATTATAAATTAAAGATGAAGGATGATACATTGGAAATATGTACGTATTTATATTATTATTTAATATAAGCTTACCATGACATTCCCCTATATTGGCACATGAAGTCCATTGTTTTAAGGGTACATTCCCTAAGGTTATAATAATTTTAGGATTTACTAATTCTATTTCTCTTTGAGCTATATGTTTGAATAAGTTTATTTCAGATGTTTTAGGCGGCCTATTGCTTATACTTTTTCTATTATTTAAGGTTTCCTTTGACTTTATGGGTCTAAAAAAACAAGTATTAGTTATTCGTATGTCCTTTCGACAAAGGCCAATGGAACTCAGATATTTTTCAAAGGTTTTTCCAGCCATGCCGACAAATGGCTTGCCTTGTTCAACTTCTGTTTTACCAGGGGCTTCACCAATAAATAATATTTTGCAGGGAACGGGCCCATCACCAACAATGTAGCCACCAGTAAGATCACCTTTATATGTTTCTGTAATATGCTTAATCTCTAATTCTATTTTTTTTAATTCATCATTTATATTCATATAAAATACCTCCATATTGTTTTAAGATTTATAGTAGTGAAGAAAATACGCGAGATACAGCCTCTACTGATTTTATTAAGAATGATGAATTGTTATAATCCTCTTCTGTAATCAAATTACTTTTTTTCAAGTCTTCTAAAAATATATTTTCTAATTTTGTGGTAGTTTCATCATCGTATATTACTGCATTGATTTCGTAATTAAGTTCATAACTTCTAATGTCCATATTAGCAGTACCTACAGTGCAGATCTTTCCATCTATTGTAATAGTTTTTGAATGTATAAAACAACTTTTATCATAAGAGTAAACTTTTGCACCACATTTTATAAGTTCTAATAAATAGGTACGAGAAGCGTAATATACCGTAAAGTGATCATATCTTCCGGGGAATAATATTCTCACATCAATTCCTGATAGGGCTGCTATTTTTAATGATTCCATTATGCTCTCTGGAGGAACAAAGTAAGGTGTAGTTATATATATATGATGTGTTGCCATAGAAATCATTTTTAAAACACCTTGTAGTATGGAAGCATAAGGGGAATCAGGCCCACTTTTGACTAATTGCATTATCTTGCCTTTGGATTTTTCTGATTGTGGGAAATAGCTGTAAAAGTTATTATCAAAAGATGGAGGAGCGTTATTAACATGATTTATATTCCAAAAATCATCTATAAAAACTCCCTGCAATCCTAAAGTGAAATCTCCTTTTACCATTATATGTGTATCACGCCAATATCCCAATTTGCCTTTTCCTAAGTATTCATCACCTATATTGATTCCGCCTAAGAAGCCTATTTTTCCATCAATAACAGCTATTTTTCTGTGATTCCGATAATTAATTTGGGTATTTATATGACGTAAAAATGGAGCTAAGAAGTATGAATACTGAATCACTTCTATACCAGAATTTTTTAAATCTTGTATATATGAGTTACCAAGCTTAATAGAGCCTACTCTATCTATAATAAATTTAATTTTTAGCCCCTCTGAAGCCTTAAGTATTAATAGTTTTTTTATTTCATTTCCTATAGTGTCATTTTTTACAATATAATATTCTAAATGAATATGATATTGTGCATTTTTTATTTCTTGTTTTAAAGCTTTAAATTTTTCTTCTCCATTATTAAAAATTACTATATCATTATCAATAAATAGTGGAGAATCACTATTTTTAGCTAGCAGTTGGATAAGTGGTATATAATAAGGGTCTTCTATTTTATTTAAAACTCTACAAACTAGCTCCTTTACTCCAGGAGAAAAGTGTTTATTTAAGGTATGTATCTTCCAATTGCGACCAAGAAATATGTAAAAGAATAATCCAATAGGTGGAAGTAATATTATTAATAATAGCCAAGCTATAGTTTTTTCAGGTCGTTTTCTTTCTAGTAATATTATTATTATTACTATAAAAGCATTTATGAGAAATATCCAATATAGAAAGGAACTAAAGTTAGGAAACATACATAGCAACTCCTTTTTATTCTTATATATATATGATATCAAATAAAGGCAAAAGTTATAATAAATAAATTTTATTAAATAAACTTTGCCAAGTGTTTCTATAGGTGATAAATTGAGATATATCAAGTATAAATGAGAAATATTAATAAGATATGTATAAATTCACATGTTACTTGAAAAAAAGAATCACAATGGATGATAGAATAATTTATGTTGTGGCAAGAAACGACAAACAGTCGACAAAGGTTTTAAAAAATGTTTTAAAAAGTTGTTGACAATAAGAAACAAAAGTGTTAATATGTAAAAGTCGCTTAGAGCGACAGGGTCTTTGAAAATTGAACAGAGAATAGAAACCAGTCAATTGCTTAACAGTTAAATGTTAAGAAACGCGATGAGCGAAACAGATTAAACTTTTAAATTGAGAGTTTGATCCTGGCTCAGGACGAACGCTGGCGGCGTGCCTAACACATGCAAGTCGAGCGATGAAACCC
>NZ_FYAM01000015.1 GCF_900185645.1 Clostridium sp. BSD9I1
CTGACCTATCAACCTTGTGTTCTTCAAGGGGTCTTACTAGCTTACGCTATGGGAAATCTCATCTTGAGGTGGGCTTCACGCTTAGATGCTTTCAGCGTTTATCCCGTCCTGACATAGCTACCCAGCAATGCTCCTGGCGGAACAACTGGTGCACCAGAGGTCAGTCCATCCCGGTCCTCTCGTACTAAGGACAGCTCCTCTCAAATTTCCTACGCCCGCGACGGATAGGGACCGAACTGTCTCACGACGTTCTGAACCCAGCTCGCGTGCCGCTTTAATGGGCGAACAGCCCAACCCTTGGGACCTACTTCAGCCCCAGGATGCGACGAGCCGACATCGAGGTGCCAAACCTCCCCGTCGATGTGGACTCTTGGGGGAGATCAGCCTGTTATCCCCGAGGTAGCTTTTATCCGTTGAGCGATGGCCCTCCCACGAGGAACCACCGGATCACTAAGCCCGACTTTCGTCCCTGCTCCACTTGTAAGTGTCGCAGTCAGGCTCCCTTCTGCCTTTGCACTCTACGCGCGATTTCCAACCGCACTGAGGGAACCTTTGGGCGCCTCCGTTACTTTTTTGGAGGCGACCGCCCCAGTCAAACTGCCCACCTAACAATGTCCCGTGACCAGATTCATGGCCTCCGGTTAGAATCCCAGTACTGTCAGGGTGGTATCCCAAGGATGACTCCACAAAGGCTGACGCCCTTGCTTCCAAGTCTCCCACCTATCCTGTACAGACAATACCGAAATTCAATGCTAAGCTACAGTAAAGCTCTACGGGGTCTTTCCGTCCAATCGCGGGTAGCAAGCATCTTCACTTGCACTACAATTTCGCCGGATTTGTTGTTGAGACAGTGCCCAAGTCATTACGCCATTCGTGCGGGTCGGAACTTACCCGACAAGGAATTTCGCTACCTTAGGACCGTTATAGTTACGGCCGCCGTTTACTGGGGCTTAAGTTCACCGCTTCGCTTGCGCTAACGGATCCCCTTAACCTTCCAGCACCGGGCAGGCGTCAGCCCCTATACATCAGCTTTCGCTTTAGCAGAGACCTGTGTTTTTGCTAAACAGTTGCTTGGGCCTATTCACTGCGACCACATTTCTGTGGCACCCCTTCTCCCGAAGTTACGGGGCTAATTTGCCGAGTTCCTTAACAACAATTCTTCCGCTGGCCTTAGGATTCTCTCCTCACCTACCTGTGTCGGTTTGCGGTACGGGCACTAACTTCCTCCCTAGAGGCTTTTCTTGACAGTGTGGAATCAGATACTTCGCGATAAATCGCTCCCCATCACACCTCAGATTCAACTGGCGGATTTGCCTACCAGTCACTCCTAAATGCTTAGACGCACATCCATTAGTGCGCACATCCTATCCTTCTGTGTCACCCCATCGGTAATAACGTTAGTTAGTGGTATTGGAATATCAACCAATTGTCCATCACCTACGCCTTTCGGCCTCGGCTTAGGTCCCGACTAACCCTGAGCGGACGAGCCTTCCTCAGGAAACCTTAGGTTTTCGGCCAATAAGATTCTCACTTATTTCTCGCTACTTATGCCAGCATACTCACTCCTGTACAGTCCACCGTTCCTTTCGGTACGACTTCAACCCATACAGGAAGCTCCTCTACCACTCTTTCGAGTCCATAGCTTCGGTGGTAAGTTTTAGCCCCGGACATCTTCGGCGCGGGATCTCTTGACTAGTGAGCTATTACGCACTCTTTAAATGAGTGGCTGCTTCTAAGCCAACATCCTAGTTGTCTTAGAAATCCCACATCCTTTTCCACTTAACTTACACTTTGGGACCTTAGCTGATGGTCTGGGCTGTTTCCCTTTTGACCACGGATCTTATCATTCGTAGTCTGACTGCCTGGATAAAAGTATATGGCATTCGGAGTTTGATAGGGTTCGGTAACTGTTGTCAGCCCCTAGCCCATTCAGTGCTCTACCTCCATTACTCAATTACCAGACGCTAGCCCTAAAGCTATTTCGAGGAGAACCAGCTATCTCCGAGTTCGATTGGAATTTCTCCGCTATCCACAGCTCATCCCATGGTTTTTCAACACCAACGTGGTTCGGTCCTCCACGGAATTTTACTTCCGCTTCAACCTGTCCATGGATAGGTCACCCGGTTTCGGGTCTACGGCATGCAACTAGTCGCCCTATTCAGACTCGGTTTCCCTTCGGCTCCGCACCTTAAGTGCTTAACCTTGCTACATACCGTAACTCGCTGGCTCGTTCTACAAAAAGCACGTGGTCACACGTTAATGTGCTTCCACCGGTTGTAGGCACACGGTTTCAGGTTCTATTTCACTCCCCTCCCGGGGTTCTTTTCACCTTTCCCTCACGGTACTACTTCACTATCGGTCACCAGTTAGTATTTAGCCTTGGGAGGTGGTCCTCCCTGCTTCCCACAAGGTTTCACGTGTCTCGTGGTACTCTGGATTAGATCTTAGGATTTCTT
>NZ_FYAM01000016.1 GCF_900185645.1 Clostridium sp. BSD9I1
AGGTTGACTTAGTTCATCAGCAAACGCAGAATCAGCGGTATGGCTCTTCTCATATTGGCGCTACTGCAAAGGATATTTCTAATGTCGTCACTGATGCTGCTTCTGGTGTGGTTGATATTTTTCATGGTATTGATAAAGCTGTTGCCGATACTTGGAACAATTTCTGGAAAGACGGTAAAGCTGATGGTATTGGCTCTAATTTGTCTAGGAAATAACCGTCAGGATTGACACCCTCCCAATTGTATGTTTTCATGCCTCCAAATCTTGGAGGCTTTTTTATGGTTCGTTCTTATTACCCTTCTGAATGTCACGCTGATTATTTTGACTTTGAGCGTATCGAGGCTCTTAAACCTGCTATTGAGGCTTGTGGCATTTCTACTCTTTCTCAATCCCCAATGCTTGGCTTCCATAAGCAGATGGATAACCGCATCAAGCTCTTGGAAGAGATTCTGTCTTTTCGTATGCAGGGCGTTGAGTTCGATAATGGTGATATGTATGTTGACGGCCATAAGGCTGCTTCTGACGTTCGTGATGAGTTTGTATCTGTTACTGAGAAGTTAATGGATGAATTGGCACAATGCTACAATGTGCTCCCCCAACTTGATATTAATAACACTATAGACCACCGCCCCGAAGGGGACGAAAAATGGTTTTTAGAGAACGAGAAGACGGTTACGCAGTTTTGCCGCAAGCTGGCTGCTGAACGCCCTCTTAAGGATATTCGCGATGAGTATAATTACCCCAAAAAGAAAGGTATTAAGGATGAGTGTTCAAGATTGCTGGAGGCCTCCACTATGAAATCGCGTAGAGGCTTTGCTATTCAGCGTTTGATGAATGCAATGCGACAGGCTCATGCTGATGGTTGGTTTATCGTTTTTGACACTCTCACGTTGGCTGACGACCGATTAGAGGCGTTTTATGATAATCCCAATGCTTTGCGTGACTATTTTCGTGATATTGGTCGTATGGTTCTTGCTGCCGAGGGTCGCAAGGCTAATGATTCACACGCCGACTGCTATCAGTATTTTTGTGTGCCTGAGTATGGTACAGCTAATGGCCGTCTTCATTTCCATGCGGTGCACTTTATGCGGACACTTCCTACAGGTAGCGTTGACCCTAATTTTGGTCGTCGGGTACGCAATCGCCGCCAGTTAAATAGCTTGCAAAATACGTGGCCTTATGGTTACAGTATGCCCATCGCAGTTCGCTACACGCAGGACGCTTTTTCACGTTCTGGTTGGTTGTGGCCTGTTGATGCTAAAGGTGAGCCGCTTAAAGCTACCAGTTATATGGCTGTTGGTTTCTATGTGGCTAAATACGTTAACAAAAAGTCAGATATGGACCTTGCTGCTAAAGGTCTAGGAGCTAAAGAATGGAACAACTCACTAAAAACCAAGCTGTCGCTACTTCCCAAGAAGCTGTTCAGAATCAGAATGAGCCGCAACTTCGGGATGAAAATGCTCACAATGACAAATCTGTCCACGGAGTGCTTAATCCAACTTACCAAGCTGGGTTACGACGCGACGCCGTTCAACCAGATATTGAAGCAGAACGCAAAAAGAGAGATGAGATTGAGGCTGGGAAAAGTTACTGTAGCCGACGTTTTGGCGGCGCAACCTGTGACGACAAATCTGCTCAAATTTATGCGCGCTTCGATAAAAATGATTGGCGTATCCAACCTGCAGAGTTTTATCGCTTCCATGACGCAGAAGTTAACACTTTCGGATATTTCTGATGAGTCGAAAAATTATCTTGATAAAGCAGGAATTACTACTGCTTGTTTACGAATTAAATCGAAGTGGACTGCTGGCGGAAAATGAGAAAATTCGACCTATCCTTGCGCAGCTCGAGAAGCTCTTACTTTGCGACCTTTCGCCATCAACTAACGATTCTGTCAAAAACTGACGCGTTGGATGAGGAGAAGTGGCTTAATATGCTTGGCACGTTCGTCAAGGACTGGTTTAGATATGAGTCACATTTTGTTCATGGTAGAGATTCTCTTGTTGACATTTTAAAAGAGCGTGGATTACTATCTGAGTCCGATGCTGTTCAACCACTAATAGGTAAGAAATCATGAGTCAAGTTACTGAACAATCCGTACGTTTCCAGACCGCTTTGGCCTCTATTAAGCTCATTCAGGCTTCTGCCGTTTTGGATTTAACCGAAGATGATTTCGATTTTCTGACGAGTAACAAAGTTTGGATTGCTACTGACCGCTCTCGTGCTCGTCGCTGCGTTGAGGCTTGCGTTTATGGTACGCTGGACTTTGTAGGATACCCTCGCTTTCCTGCTCCTGTTGAGTTTATTGCTGCCGTCATTGCTTATTATGTTCATCCCGTCAACATTCAAACGGCCTGTCTCATCATGGAAGGCGCTGAATTTACGGAAAACATTATTAATGGCGTCGAGCGTCCGGTTAAAGCCGCTGAATTGTTCGCGTTTACCTTGCGTGTACGCGCAGGAAACACTGACGTTCTTACTGACGCAGAAGAAAACGTGCGTCAAAAATTACGTGCAGAAGGAGTGATGTAATGTCTAAAGGTAAAAAACGTTCTGGCGCTCGCCCTGGTCGTCCGCAGCCGTTGCGAGGTACTAAAGGCAAGCGTAAAGGCGCTCGTCTTTGGTATGTAGGTGGTCAACAATTTTAATTGCAGGGGCTTCGGCCCCTTACTTGAGGATAAATTATGTCTAATATTCAAACTGGCGCCGAGCGTATGCCGCATGACCTTTCCCATCTTGGCTTCCTTGCTGGTCAGATTGGTCGTCTTATTACCATTTCAACTACTCCGGTTATCGCTGGCGACTCCTTCGAGATGGACGCCGTTGGCGCTCTCCGTCTTTCTCCATTGCGTCGTGGCCTTGCTATTGACTCTACTGTAGACATTTTTACTTTTTATGTCCCTCATCGTCACGTTTATGGTGAACAGTGGATTAAGTTCATGAAGGATGGTGTTAATGCCACTCCTCTCCCGACTGTTAACACTACTGGTTATATTGACCATGCCGCTTTTCTTGGCACGATTAACCCTGATACCAATAAAATCCCTAAGCATTTGTTTCAGGGTTATTTGAATATCTATAACAACTATTTTAAAGCGCCGTGGATGCCTGACCGTACCGAGGCTAACCCTAATGAGCTTAATCAAGATGATGCTCGTTATGGTTTCCGTTGCTGCCATCTCAAAAACATTTGGACTGCTCCGCTTCCTCCTGAGACTGAGCTTTCTCGCCAAATGACGACTTCTACCACATCTATTGACATTATGGGTCTGCAAGCTGCTTATGCTAATTTGCATACTGACCAAGAACGTGATTACTTCATGCAGCGTTACCATGATGTTATTTCTTCATTTGGAGGTAAAACCTCTTATGACGCTGACAACCGTCCTTTACTTGTCATGCGCTCTAATCTCTGGGCATCTGGCTATGATGTTGATGGAACTGACCAAACGTCGTTAGGCCAGTTTTCTGGTCGTGTTCAACAGACCTATAAACATTCTGTGCCGCGTTTCTTTGTTCCTGAGCATGGCACTATGTTTACTCTTGCGCTTGTTCGTTTTCCGCCTACTGCGACTAAAGAGATTCAGTACCTTAACGCTAAAGGTGCTTTGACTTATACCGATATTGCTGGCGACCCTGTTTTGTATGGCAACTTGCCGCCGCGTGAAATTTCTATGAAGGATGTTTTCCGTTCTGGTGATTCGTCTAAGAAGTTTAAGATTGCTGAGGGTCAGTGGTATCGTTATGCGCCTTCGTATGTTTCTCCTGCTTATCACCTTCTTGAAGGCTTCCCATTCATTCAGGAACCGCCTTCTGGTGATTTGCAAGAACGCGTACTTATTCGCCACCATGATTATGACCAGTGTTTCCAGTCCGTTCAGTTGTTGCAGTGGAATAGTCAGGTTAAATTTAATGTGACCGTTTATCGCAATCTGCCGACCACTCGCGATTCAATCATGACTTCGTGATAAAAGATTGAGTGTGAGGTTATAACGCCGAAGCGGTAAAAATTTTAATTTTTGCCGCTGAGGGGTTGACCAAGCGAAGCGCGGTAGGTTTTCTGCTTAGGAGTTTAATCATGTTTCAGACTTTTATTTCTCGCCATAATTCAAACTTTTTTTCTGATAAGCTGGTTCTCACTTCTGTTACTCCAGCTTCTTCGGCACCTGTTTTACAGACACCTAAAGCTACATCGTCAACGTTATATTTTGATAGTTTGACGGTTAATGCTGGTAATGGTGGTTTTCTTCATTGCATTCAGATGGATACATCTGTCAACGCCGCTAATCAGGTTGTTTCTGTTGGTGCTGATATTGCTTTTGATGCCGACCCTAAATTTTTTGCCTGTTTGGTTCGCTTTGAGTCTTCTTCGGTTCCGACTACCCTCCCGACTGCCTATGATGTTTATCCTTTGGATGGTCGCCATGATGGTGGTTATTATACCGTCAAGGACTGTGTGACTATTGACGTCCTTCCCCGTACGCCGGGCAATAATGTTTATGTTGGTTTCATGGTTTGGTCTAACTTTACCGCTACTAAATGCCGCGGATTGGTTTCGCTGAATCAGGTTATTAAAGAGATTATTTGTCTCCAGCCACTTAAGTGAGGTGATTTATGTTTGGTGCTATTGCTGGCGGTATTGCTTCTGCTCTTGCTGGTGGCGCCATGTCTAAATTGTTTGGAGGCGGTCAAAAAGCCGCCTCCGGTGGCATTCAAGGTGATGTGCTTGCTACCGATAACAATACTGTAGGCATGGGTGATGCTGGTATTAAATCTGCCATTCAAGGCTCTAATGTTCCTAACCCTGATGAGGCCGTCCCTAGTTTTGTTTCTGGTGCTATGGCTAAAGCTGGTAAAGGACTTCTTGAAGGTACGTTGCAGGCTGGCACTTCTGCCGTTTCTGATAAGTTGCTTGATTTGGTTGGACTTGGTGGCAAGTCTGCCGCTGATAAAGGAAAGGATACTCGTGATTATCTTGCTGCTGCATTTCCTGAGCTTAATGCTTGGGAGCGTGCTGGTGCTGATGCTTCCTCTGCTGGTATGGTTGACGCCGGATTTGAGAATCAAAAAGAGCTTACTAAAATGCAACTGGACAATCAGAAAGAGATTGCCGAGATGCAAAATGAGACTCAAAAAGAGATTGCTGGCATTCAGTCGGCGACTTCACGCCAGAATACGAAAGACCAGGTATATGCACAAAATGAGATGCTTGCTTATCAACAGAAGGAGTCTACTGCTCGCGTTGCGTCTATTATGGAAAACACCAATCTTTCCAAGCAACAGCAGGTTTCCGAGATTATGCGCCAAATGCTTACTCAAGCTCAAACGGCTGGTCAGTATTTTACCAATGACCAAATCAAAGAAATGACTCGCAAGGTTAGTGCTGAGGTTGACTTAGTTAGATC
>NZ_FYAM01000017.1 GCF_900185645.1 Clostridium sp. BSD9I1
GCGTTCGTCCTGAGCCAGGATCAAACTCTCAATTTAAAAGTTTAATCTGTTTCGCTCATCGCGTTTCTTAACATTTAACTGTTAAGTAATTGACTGGTTTCTATTCTCTGTTCAATTTTCAAAGACCTTGCCGCCCTAAGCGACTTTTATATCTTATCAAATTCATTCAAGCTTGTCAACTAGTAATTTGTTATCAAAACTTGTTGATTTTCTTAAATGTTTTTGCTGTTTCTTGTTCGCCGCTCATCTCAGCGACGAAGACTATCTTACCACGGGTTAATGTATATACAATTATCAATAATTGTCATTAATCAAACTTATCAATATCATTCTTCTTTATTCCACGTTTTCCTTTAAGTTTCATATATTGATACGCCAGATAAAGTTTGTAGCACTTATAATATTGTCTTAGTTCATTTCCCATTGATAACCGTCCCAATAGGTAGCTTTCATCCCTGTTCTTTCAAATGTTCATAGATTTCACGTGTAAAGATTTAGTCAATTTGTTATAATTACCATAATAGTTGAGATAATAAAAATAGAGAGGTGAGATGTTTATTATGTCAGAAGTTAAAAAGGTAAAAAGAAGAGAAGAAATCCTTGACGCAGATAGATGGGATATAGAAAAAATTTATAAAAACAAGGAAGATTGGGAGAAGGACTTTTTAAAGCTAAAGGATGAGGCTTTAAAATTAAAGGATTTTCAGGGAAAACTTAATGATTCAAAGGAGCTGTTAAACTTCTTAAAGCTTGATGAAGAAATATCAAGAATAGCTGATAAGTTATTTATTTATGCTAGTTTAAAATCAGATGAAGACACTGGCAATAATGCTAATCAGTCATTAAAAAATAAGATGCAATCTTATGCTGCAGAGCTGTCAGCTATGGAATCATTTTTTATACCAGAAATTTTATCCTATAAAGAAGGTACCATAGAAAAGGCTATAGAAGAAAATTCAGAGCTTAAGGTATATGAGCTTATGCTAAAAAGACTACTAAAGAAAAAGCCTCATACCTTAAGCAAGGAAGTTGAAGAGGTTATGGCTTCTGTATCGGATGCATTAAATGCTCCTTCAAATATCTTTAGAATGCTTACCAATGCAGATATGACTTTCCCTACTATTAAGGATGAAGAAGGCAATGAAGTGGAGCTTACAGAAGGAAACTACGGAATATTCATTAAATCCAAAAATAGAAGGGTTAGAGAAGACGCTTTTAAAACTTTGTTTGCTACCTATGAGCATTTTAAAAATACTATAGCTTCTTCCCTTACGTCTTCCATAAAGAATTTTGCCTTTGTAGCAAAGACAAGAAATTATAAAAGTTCCCTAGAGGCATCATTAAAGCCTAATGATATACAACTAGAGGTTTATGATAATGCTATAAAAACTATAAATGATAACTTAGACAGCCTTCATAGATATGTTACAATTAAAAAGAAGCTTCTTGGCCTTGATGAAATTCATATGTATGATTTATATGTCCCCATAATTGATGCTCCAAAATCTCATATAGAGTTTGATGAAGCCGTAAATATAGTAAAGACAGCCCTACAGCCTTTAGGAGAGGAATATATAACAATATTTGATGAAGGTATCAAAAATAGATGGATAGATATATATGAAAATAAGGGAAAGAGAAAGGGAGCTTATTCTTGGGGAAGCTATGATACCATGCCTTATGTTTTATTAAATTATAACTATGAGCTTAATGATGTATCAACTTTTGCCCATGAAATGGGTCACTCTATTCACTCTTATTATTCAAAAAAGGAACAGCCTTATATATATGCTGATTATACCCTATTCTGTGCAGAGGTAGCTTCTACTGTAAATGAAAACTTACTTATTAATTATCTTATAAAAAATGAAAATGACGAAAATAAAAAGCTATATCTTATAAATACTCAACTGGAGCAAATTAGAACCACTGTGTTTAGGCAGATAATGTTTGCTGAATTTGAAAAAATAACCCATGAAAAGATTGATGCAGGTGAACCGTTAACCAGTGAAGACTTATGCAAAATTTATCATGAGATTAATGTTAGATATTTTGGAGGAGATATGATTATTGATAAGGAAATCGATATGGAATGGGCAAGGATACCTCATTTTTATAATGATTTCTATGTATATCAATATGCTACAGGCTATTCTGCTGCAAATTCCTTCGTAAAATCTATCTTAGAAAATGGTAAAGATTCTGTAGAAAAGTATAAAGGATTTTTAAAGAGCGGAGGTTCTGATTATCCTATAAACATCTTGAAAAAGGCAGGAGTAGATATGACTTCCCCAAAACCTATTAAAGATACTATAGCTAGATTTAATGAACTTCTAGATATGCTAGATAAGTAGAAAATAAAAAATTCCGCGTCCTTTTAGCTACGGAATTTTTTATCTAGGTTTATTTCATAAATCTACTTTTCTATTTGTAAAGGAACCTATTTATTTAGGCTCCTTCTTATTTTCTAAAGTATTTTTTATTTTATTTCTAACCTCAGGATTTTTATAAATCTCTGCCCCTACTTCCATCATGTTATTTTGTAGGGCAGCCATTCTAAGCTGAGCTCCAGTTAGTTTTTTACTCATAAACTTACACTATCCTTTCAAAATTAAGATGCTATTACATATAGTATGTATCACAGGCTTATATTTTATGTTTTCAAATATTTATCTTAATGACTTACTTTAATTATACAAAAAATAAAAAATCCGTAGAATAACTTCTACGAATTACATTACCTGGCAACGACCTACTCTCCCACCGGGCCTCCCCGGCAGTACCATTGGCGCTTTGAAGCTTAACCTTCGTGTTCGGAATGGGTACGGGTGTTACCTTCAAGCCATAATCACCAGATTATTTTTACCTTACATTTAAATATTATAAAGTATTTAAATGTATTTGTCAAGAGATTTTTTTCATTCTCTCAAAATTGCACAGAGTAATAAATTAGATCAAGCCCTCGACCTATTAGTATCAGTCAGCTGAATGCATTACTGCACTTACACCTC
>NZ_FYAM01000003.1 GCF_900185645.1 Clostridium sp. BSD9I1
TTCGTCCTGAGCCAGGATCAAACTCTCAATTTAAAAGTTTAATCTGTTTCGCTCATCGCGTTTCTTAACATTTAACTGTTAAGTAATTGACTGGTTTCTATTCTCTGTTCAATTTTCAAAGACCCTGCCGCTCTAAGCGACTTTCATATCTTATCATCTTCATTTAAGCTTGTCAACTAGTAATTTGTTGCCAAAACTTGTTGATTTTCTTAAATGTTTTTGCTGTTTCTTGTTTGCCGCTCATCTCAGCGACGAAGAATATCTTACCACGGGTTAATCTATATACAATTATCAATAATTGCCTTTAATTAAACTTATCAATATCATTCTCACTTATTCGACATTTCCCTTTAAGTTTCATATATTGATACGCCAGATAAGGTTTAAGCTATTTACTATGATATTTCAACCTCTTAACTAATAAATAATGTAGATAAATTCGTATAAACTCAAATCCATCTACATTATTTATGCTATATTTATATTACTTGATACTTTTTTGTGTAAAAATATTGAATGAAATTATAACCTTTTAAAAAAACACATCGCAAAAATATACAACTAAAACTGCACTCATTGCAACTTTTAATAATCCTTTTTCATAGTATGCTAAGACAAGCGCAACTATAGTACCAATTATTGAAAAATATAAGTTTGAAGTAGAATATAATATACTTGGAAAGGTCATTGCCCCTAGTACTGCAAATGGTACATAATATAAGAAAGATTTAAATAGTTTTGACTGTATTTTTTTCTTAAAGATTGCTATAGGAAAAACTCTTATAAGATATGTAACAACTGCCATTACTAGCACCGAAATTAATACTTTATTCAAGTTCATCATCCTCTCTTGGAAATAGTACTGCTCCTGCAGTTGCTGCTATAATAGTAGCAATAATAATACTCCATCCTCCAGATATTTTATTTATGTATGGCACCCATTTAAATAATGAGCTTATAAAAATTGCTACAATTATAACCACTAAAGCTGATTTTGATTTTTTTGCCGATGGAACGATAAGTGCTAAAAACATTGCATATAATGCTATTCCCAGAGAACTTTGTAGAGATTTAGGCAGCATGGAAGTTGTTACCGCTCCTAGTACTGTACCTATTGCCCATCCAAAGTAAGGACATGTAATAAGCCCCATCATATATGGAAAGCTAATTTCTTCTTTTTCTAAAGAAGCCACTGTAAAAGTTTCATCTGTTATACCAAAAGCCATAATACATCTTTGGAGTAATGGCATCTGAGATATTATCTTCTGAGAAAGTGATAATGACATTAGCATATATCTAATGTTTATTACAAATGTGGTTAATGTAATTTCAAAAATTGAGGCATTAGCTATTATTAAAGCTGTTCCTGCAAATTGCCCAGCTGATGTGAGATTTGTTAATGATATTAAAATAGCAATCCAAATAGGCATTCCACCATTAACCGCCATCATTCCAAATGTAAATGATACAGGAATGTATCCTACTGCAATAGGTATACCCTGACTAATTCCTTTACGGAATTCATATATACTTCCCTTTTTATCATAAATAATTTCATCTTCTGTCTGCGTGTATAAATTGTTCAAAACTTCACCTTCTTGTCTTAAATTTATTTCTAACTCTTTTCTTGCTAATGCCCCTTTTAGCTTGTACATACAATAATTCATTTATTGTCATAATCACTAGAAATAATTATACCTCATCCACTTATTTTAAAACTATTTTAGCAGTTTTATGTGTGGTTGACAATGACTGGCAATCTAAAAGGGACAGCTAACAACTATTCATGCATTTTATGCTGAAAGTTGAAAACTGTCCCAATATGAGTGATCGTTTAATACTAATTCCTTTTAATTATCTTAACATGTCTTATTAAATTTATTTTTTCTGATTTAAGACACATCTTTTACCATAAAGTTTATAACATTGGTTGCATGATACACATTTAGGCACTTTGTAATCGCCCTTTACCCATATATTTATCAAATCAGGTTCACTAATTAGTGGGCGACCTAAAGCAAAGTAAGCTATACTAGTGCTTCCTAGAATCTCATCCATGACTTCCATATGTCTGTTTCCACCAGTGAGAATAATTGGAATAGACACGGCTTGTGCAAGTCGCATTGCATGTTCTCTAAAATAAGACTCCCTGTCTTTTGAAAGCACTACTTTTGTCCTTGCTGGTCCTAAGTTGTTTTCAAGAACACCTGGTGCTGATTCATTACCCCCGCTAACCTCAATTCCATCAATTCCTGCCTCTTCAAGCATCTTAGATACAATAATGCTTTCTTCATTAGTCAATCCATCCTCTATAAAGTCCTCAGAATTAATTTTTATAAATACGGGAAAATCATCTCCTACTGTCTTTCTAATTTCATCATAGATTTCAAGAATGATTCTAGCACGATTTTCAATACTTCCACCATATTCATCTGTACGAGTATTGTAATGCGGACATAAAAATTGACTAAGCAAATACCCATGTGCTGCATGAAGCTCTACACCATCAAAACCTGCCTGCTTAACTCTTGCCGCTGCCTTTCCATAAGACTTAATCAAATAGGCAATATCCTCTTTACTCATCTCTACTGGTACAATCCCAGTTAGTTCATTTTTAATAGGAGAAGGTCCCCAAATTACAGGGCTTGGTGGTACTAGATGAGTCATTGAACCTCCATATACAATTTGCATAATAATATTTGTTTCGTAGCTATGAGCCATATTTGTGAGTTTTTTATATTCAGTAATAAAACTATCATCATAAATGCCCATCATACATGGATTTGGATGCTCATTCTTTTCAATATAGGCATATCCAGTGAATATTGTCCCTACTCCACCCTTAGCAATTTCCTGATAAACTTTAAATAATTCTTCTGTCATATGTCCATTTTCTGTAGCAAGTTCTTCCCATACAGCTGCTTTAAAAAATCTATTTTTTAATTTCATATTTTTAATAGCTGTATATTCAAATAAGTTTTTCATATTATTACCTCTCCATGTTGTATTTTTTATGTCCCTATTGTATAATCAAGCAAAACAAAAAGAAAGTATGCACTTTTGGGGTAGATACTATCTAAAAGGAGAGTATTAAATGATTAATAATACTAATGATAATATTGTAGATATTAAGCCATTTTCATACGCCATGTCATTAATCGATGGCAAGTGGAAAATGCATATTTTATTTTGGTTATGGAAATCAAATGTTTTGCGATATGGGGAATTAAAAAAAGCTTTGGGTAATATTACACATAAAATGTTAAGCAATCAGTTAAAGGAATTAGAGGCGGATGGATTAATTATTCGTAAGGAATATCCTCAAGTTCCTCCAAAGGTGGAATATAGTTTGTCAGAAAAGGGCCTATCCCTTATGCCTGTTATGCATTCACTTTGTATTTGGGGACACGACCATATTGAAGATAATTAGTGCACCTAACTAAAATAAGCACCTGCAGTATTGCAGATGCTTTCCTACTTCCACTTGCCACTTGCCATGTGGGTGGCACTATAAAAACATACTCATTATCATATATATAACTGCAGCTAATGCCGCTGATATTGGAAGTGTAATAAACCAGGTTATTATCATTCTTTTTCCTGTATCCCATTTTACTGCTCTTACTCTGTAGGATGTACCTACTCCCATTATGGAAGATGATATAACATGGGTTGTACTAACTGGAAGACCAATTTTAGATGCTCCAAATATTACTAAAGCTGATGACAAATCTGCTGCTACACCGTTAACAGGTTTTATTTTCATAATTTGTGTTCCAACGGTTTTAATTATTCTCCACCCTCCAACGGAAGTACCCAGTGCCATTGCTGTAGCACAGGCTAACTGTACCCAAAGTGGAATATCTCCAGATTTTATCAAATTGTTGCTTACAAGTGCCATTGTTATTATTCCCATGGATTTTTGAGCATCATTTGTACCATGAGCAAAAGCCTGAATTGCTGCTGTAATGGCCTGAACCCTTCTAAATCCTATATTGGTTCTAGAAAGATTTAGGTTTTTAAATACGTTCTTAAAAATAGTAAACACAATGTAACCTACTAAGAAAGCAAGTATTGGTGATACTAAAAGCGACTTAATTATTGATGTAAATCCTTTAAAGTTTATAGAGCTTACCCCTGCTGCTGCTATAGCTGCACCTGCAATTGAGCCTATAAGTGCGTGGGATGAACTACTTGGTATTCCAAAATACCATGTAATAAGATTCCAAGCTATGGCAGAAACAAGTGCCGCAAGTATAACTACCGATCCGTTTGCTATAGAGTCCAAGTTTACTATATCCTTTGCAATGGTTTTTGCAACTCCAGTGAAAGCTATAGCTCCTATAAAATTCATTAATGATGCCATTATAATTGCACGTCTTGGACTTAATGCCTTTGTGGATACAGCTGTTGCAATTGCATTTGCAGTATCATGAAAACCATTAATAAAGTCAAAAGCTAATGCAAGAACAACGGTTAAGCCGATTATAATATATGCTGTACTCATCTTATTTCTCCTTACGCATTCTTCATTACTACTGTCTCAAGGGCTTTACTAACCTTTTTGCATTCATCTGCAGTATTTTCAAGAAGTTCATATATCTCCTTATATTGAATGAGTTTAATTGCATCCTTTTCTTTTTCGAAAAGCTCTTTTATTGCCTTTCTTTCAAGAATATCACATTTGTGTTCAAATTCTTTTATTTTAACTGAATGTTGTCTAATTTCTGTAAGCTTTTTGTGTGAAAGCAATTCTACAGCGTTATGTATTTCAATTATGCATTTGTTTAATAGCTCACTAAATTCAATCATATAATCGTGTATTTGATATATGTTAAACATATAAAAGCGAGCTGCACAATGCTCAAGACCATCAAGAACTTTATCCATATGAACTGCAAGTTCTAAAGCATCTTCACGCTCAATTGGAGTAATAAAGCTATTGTTTAACTCCTTTATTATTTCATCAACTATGTTATCACCCTTATGTTCATAGTCTTTCATTTGCTTTTGAAATTCATCCAAATGCCTTTCTTCCTTTATCTTAAAATCAACAAAATATTGTCCTCCCTCTTTTAAGTTGGCAGAACTGTCTAAAAGCATTGAAAATAGTTTATCTTTCTTTCCTTTGTTGAAATTCATGATTATTTCTCCCTTCCCTGTACTATATAAAATAATAGACCATAAGTATTTTATCACTTTTTGTCGCATTTTTAAACATCAAAATAACAAACATGTAACATTAAATTAACACCCTATTCATATTTTATCGAAATTTCTTTACTATTTCCAAGGCTGATAGCCCCACTTATCTTTCTAGCTACTTATCAATTCCAATTTTAACCAGGGGTCTAACTCCAAAAATATATTGCATGTTTATCCACCCCATGTTATAATTATCACAATTTAATACGAGTAGATAGAGGTGGGCCTGACAAGAGTAAATAAGATGAGGTATAAGAGATATCGTTGATTCTTATTGAAAGGGGATGGCCCCGAAGGGTGAATTTTCTCTTAAATTCATACCTGGTTTACGTATTAACAGTACGTGGACTGTCACCTATTTGGTGGAGAGCTATCGTTTTGTGAGTGTATATTGTTTTTTTGTCGAACAAGGCGGTTGGTTATCCAATTGCCTTTTTTATTTTTAGCATTATTTAAGGAGGAAATTATGAAAAAAATTGTTGTAGTTGGAGGCGGATGGGCTGGTTGTGCAGCAGCCATTAGTGCAAGAAAAGCAGGTGCAGAGGTAACAGTTTTAGAAAGAACAGATATGCTTCTTGGCACAGGACTTGTTGGCGGTATTATGAGAAACAATGGTAGATATACTGCTACAGAAGAAATTATAGCTATGGGCGGTGGCGATTTATTTGAAATATGTGATAAATGCTCAAGGCATACTAATATAGAATTCCCTGGTCACAAACATGCAAATCTTTATGATATTGCCAAAACTCATGGGGAAGTTTTAAGACATATGATAAACCTAGGTATAAAGGTAGTATTTAAAGCAAGAATAACTAAGCTTCACATTGCTCATGAACGCATATTAGATGTTCAAGATGAAAACGGTAATGTATTTGAAGCGGATGTATTTATCGATACAACTGGTACAGCAGGACCAATGAATAATTGCTCAAAGTATGGTAATGGATGTGCAATGTGTATATTACGTTGTCCAAGCTTTGGTGGAAGAGTAAGTATCACAGGCCTTGCTAATATAAAAGAATCTATGGGTAAAAAAGCTGATGGATCCATCGGAGCTATGAGCGGTTCTTGTAAACTTTATAAAGAATCACTTTCAGAAGAAATTCAAAAGACCCTTAATGAAGAAGGCGTAGCAGTTATCCCTCTTCCTAAGGAGCTTATTGAAGATCACCTTGATGTTAAGGCTTGTCAGCAATATGCCCTTCCTCAGTTTAAAGACAATATAATACTTTTAGATACTGGTCATGCAAAGCTTATGACACCATATTATGATCTTGAAACATTAAGAAAGATACCTGGTTTTGAAGATGCCAGATATGAAGATCCTTATACTGGTGGAAAAGGCAACTCTATGAGATACTTTGCAATGGCTCCAAGAGATAATTATCTAAAGGTTGAAGGAGCAGAAAATTTATTCTGCGCTGGTGAAAAAGCAGGTCTTTTAGTTGGACATACTGAAGCAATTGTAACCGGAACTCTTGCAGGCCTTAATAGTGTAAGACATTCCTTAGGAATGGAATTGCTTGAACTACCTGATTGTCTTGCTACTGGGAATGCTATTTCCTATGTTAAAGAAAAAATGTCTACACCTGAAGGAATGTCAAAGAAATATACATTCTCAGGATCAGTGTACTTTGAAAGAATGAAAGAACTTGGTATATATATAACAGATTCCGCTGAAATAGCTAAAAGAGTTGAAGAATGCGGCGTTAAAGATATATTTGCTGCTAAGTTATGCTAATAAATCGTGTAAATAATCATAAATCGGAGGAGTAATTAATTATGATTTCATTGGGGCTACTTCACTATATTTATATTGCTATGGTTTTAGTAATCATCATAACCATGGGATTCAAGAAAGATACAGTACTTCCTTGCATAATAGGGCTATTTATAATAGGATATGTTTCTTCTGGAAGCATCGTTAAGGCTGTACAAGTTATATTTAACTCTCTTATTGCTTCAGGAAAAGAATTTTGGAGCATAATCACTATTATTTCTCTCGTTGTTGCAATGTCTAAGGCTCTTCGTGATATAGGGGCAGATGAACTTATGATGAGTCCTATAAAAAAACTTATGATAAATAGAAATGTTGCCTTTTGGAGTTTAGGAATTGTAATGACAGTTGTTTCTTTAATTATATGGCCTTCACCTGCTGTGGCGCTGGTTGGTGCAATAATGCTTCCAGCTGCTCTAAAGGTTGGACTTCCTGCAGTTTGGGCCGCTTCTGCCATGAATTTATTTGGCCATGGCATCGCATTATCTGGGGACTATTTTATTCAAGGAGCACCTGCTATAACTGCAAAGGCAGCAGGTTTTCAGGATTCCAGTGCTGTAATTAGTGCAAGTATACCTCTTTGGATAACCATGACTGTAGTTACAGTGGGAACTGCATTTTTTATGATGAAAAGAGATGCTAAAAACTTTTCTGAAATAGCAGCTACTGCTGAAGTTAGTGCACATATTGATTTAAAAGCTTCTTTTGGTACAACCTTTGTAGCATTTGCTACTCCATTAGCCTTTTTACTTGATGCTTACTTAATGTTTAAGTATCAATTCCGCGGGGGAGATGCCACTGCCCTTGTTGGGGGTACTGCAGTTATCATAATGTCAATGGTAGCAGTAATTGAACATAAACTTTCAAATTCCTTTGAAAAGGTTACTGATTACATAAGAGATGGCTTTATGTTTGGAATAAAAATATTTGCTCCAGTAGTGGTAATAGGTGCTTTCTTCTTTCTTGGAAGTGAAGGAATGGCAAAGGAAGTACTAGGGCCTAATGCTACAGGTCTTTTAACAGATATAGGTACATATCTTGCAAATAAAGCACCGCTTTCTAAGTTTCCTGTTATTTTAATACAGGCGCTTATAGGCGGCATTACCGGGCTAGATGGCTCTGGTTTTTCCGGTCTTCCGCTAGTAGGATCTTTAGCTCAAACCTTTTCAGAGGCTGTAAGCATAAACAAAGAAGGACTTGCAGCTCTTGGACAAATATCTACTATATGGGTAGGTGGAGGAACAATAATCCCTTGGGGAGTTATCCCTGTAGCTGCAATATGCGGTGTTGAACCTCTAGATTTAGTTAGAAAAAATATGATACCTGTAATGGTAGGATTTGCTGCAACTATTATTGTTGCAATGATTATATTATAATAAATAGTGATTAAAGGAAGCATATTATAAATGCTTCCTTTACTTTATCCATATATAAATCATCTATTTAGCCTTCAGCTATTATTCACCATCATATTTTGGCGGCAAAACCCTCTTGTGATCACTGTACTCATATTTCAATCTGATTTTTCATCTACTTCCTTATTTACCTAGCTTCCCTTTTCTATATACTCATTAATTTGTTCATAGGAACTGCCCATTTTTTCTTCATCAGATTTTCAATTTATTGCTTATTATTCTCAGAATAAAATTTTAGGGCTTCCCCGATAAATTTAGATGCACCACTTCCATATTTCTTGTCAATTACTTCTATATACGCAGGCCTTGACAAATAAAAATCAGCCATATATCCCCAATAATTATCTCCCGCATCTACTTTCAAGGATTCATTAATTTTTTTAGTGATATCTGCAATTTCTTGAATAATTTGTTGAATCTCTCTTGAAGAAGTATCCTTAGTTAAGTCAGATGTAAGCTTTTCATATAGTGTATTTATTTTAGGCTTCTTATCTTTCAAATAATTTTTTAGGGCTTCTCCAATAAATTTAGATGCACCTTTTCCATACTTCTTGTCAACTTCTTCTATCCACTCAGGAAATACTAAGTGAAGTTGTACTATACTATCCCAATAATAATCTCCCATGTCAGTTTTAAAAGCTTCATAATCCTTTTTAGCTATATTAGTTATCTCACTAGCAATTTGCTGAATCTCCTCTGAATAAGGATCTTTTTTTAAATCAAATGCAAGTTTTTTATATAGTTCTTTTAATTTAGGATGCTTATCATAAAGAAAATCCTTTTTAAACTTATCAACTTGCTCTGCTTTAGTTATTAGAATATCATTATTTAAATTTTTCTTTACGGCTTCAGCATATTTTTTTATACTTCCATACTGCTTTATAGCATCTTCAGCAATTTCAGCTTTCTTAACTTTAACTTTTTCAATAAACTCATTAAATTTATCTACACTTCCCCACTGCTTAATTACTCTATCCTCGTGTTCTATTTTAAATTCTTCCAATACATTAAAATATTCACTCATATCAAATTCTTTAAAACTCATTTCATTTTCTCCCTTTAATGTTCTATTTATAAGCTCTATTAAACCATTCAATCTTTTGCATTTTAACGCAAGCAGCCTTTTTTGATTTTTTAGTGCCTGTATTTTATCAAAATATGGACTTGACATTATCCCTTTAACATCTTTTAAAGGGATATCAAGTTCTTTAAAAAATAAAATTTGCTGCAAGGTTTTAAGGGCTTCATCATCATAAAGTCTATATCCTGCCTCTGTAATTTTGCTTGGTTTTAATAATCCAATTTCATCGTAGTAATGTAGTGTGCGCACACTTATTCCTGTTAAGTCCGAAACCTGTTTTACTGTTCTCATTTCTACACCTCGAAATTTGATTTTAGATCTTACAATATTATCCAACTCTCTGCCGGCTGTGAGTTTTTGTAATATAGGTATGCCCTACATATATATTGCACTATTACGTTGCGTTAGAGTCAATACTTTTTTAAATAGAGAAATGACCGCCTCAAAGTGAAAAATATCAAAAACACAAACGAATATATTTCACTTGCCACTTGCCATGTGGGTGGCACTTTCTAGTATCTCTAGAAACTTTTTTGAAGCTGGAGAAAGAGATGCATTTTTTGAAAAACAAACACCTATACTTCTTTTAGGTATTTCTTCAACTGTTTCAACTTCATATAAAATACCACTTTTTAAATATTCCTGTGAAAACTCTTTAATAACACAAGCTAAGCCTAAATTTATTTTTGCAAACTCTAATAATAAATCATGAGATCCAAGTTCAATTTCCGAGGAAATTTCAATGCCCTTTGATAGGATATACTTTTCCACATATCTTCTTGAATTTGATTTATTGTCAAGTAATATCAATGGTAATTTTGATAACTCCTCAAAACTTAAAGGCATGGACAGTGTATCCTTGAACTTATCTCCACAAACAAAAACGTCCTGTACATCCATGCATTTTTTTGTTACTAAAGAAGGATCTTCAATTGGAAAATTACATATGGCAATATCAATTTCTCCTGACTTGAGCATTGCACAAAGTTCGAAAGTTGTTCTATTTACAATCTTTAGCTTTATGCTCGGATAGTCACTATGAAATTTATCTAAAAAGGTTGGCAAGAAATATCGTGAAATAGCATCTCCAACCCCTATTTTTAACTCCCCCAGCATTATATTTTTTGCTTCTAATAATTTTTCTTCCCCTATATTAATTAAATTTATAGCAGAATTTGCATACTCAAATAGAAGCTTTCCCTCATTAGTAAGAACTACCCCTTTAGGTGTTCTAGTAAAAAGTCGCACCTCAAGGCCTTCTTCCAGTTGCATAATGGCTTGGCTCACAGCAGGTTGAGTCATATACAGTGCTTTTGCACCTTTAGAAAAACTTTCATGCTTTGCCACTTCACAAAAGACCTTATATAAATCTAATTTACTGATCATATAACCGCTCCTTATATACCACATTATATATATTTATTTTACTTATACCACAAATGTGTTGTATAGTACAAGTATGAGTGTTAAATAATAATTTTTACATAAATATAGAAAATTTAAGGAGAAATGAAAATGGAAAGAATTGTTGGAACTGTAGTTAGAGGCCTTCGTGCCCCAATCATCAAAACAGGAGACGATATTGCAGAAATAGTTGTAAACACTGTATTAAAGGCTTCAGAAGTAGAAGGCTACTCTATTAATGATAAGGATATTGTTACTGTAACAGAATCAATAGTAGCTCGTGCTCAAGGGAACTATGCAACTATAGATAACATTGCTCAGGATGTAAAAGCAAAGTTTGGTGACGACACAATAGGTGTAATATTCCCAATTTTAAGCCGTAACCGTTTTGCTATCTGCCTTCGTGGTATTGCAAAGGGAGCTAAGAAAATCGTTTTAATGCTTAGCTATCCATCTGATGAAGTAGGTAATCACTTAGTAGATATAGACGAGCTTGATGAAAAAGGAGTTAATCCTTGGACAGATGTTTTAACTGAAGAAGAATTCCGTGGTCATTTCGGATATAAGAAACATACTTTTACTGGTGTTGATTATATTGATTATTATAAATCTTTAATTGAAGAGTACGGTACTGAATGTGAAGTTATCTTCTCAAACAACCCAAAAACTATTTTAAATTACACAAAAAATGTTCTTACTTGTGATATTCACTCAAGATTTAGAACTAAAAAGATATTAAAAGCAAATGGTGGAGATAAGATTTACAGCCTAGACAATATTTTATCAGCATCAATAGATGGCAGTGGTTATAACGATGCTTATGGTCTTTTAGGTTCAAATAAATCAACAGAAGAAAGCGTTAAGCTTTTCCCACGTAATTGTCAGCCTATAGTTGATAAAATACAAGCAGTTCTTAAAGAAAAGACAGGTAAAACTGTAGAAGTTATGGTTTATGGTGATGGAGCTTTCAAAGATCCAGTAGGTAAGATTTGGGAACTTGCTGACCCAGTTGTATCACCAGCTTATACATCAGGACTTGAAGGTACACCTAGCGAAGTTAAATTAAAATACCTTGCTGATAATAACTTTGCTCACTTAGAAGGTGAAGAACTTAAAAAAGCTATTTCAGAATACATTATAAATAAAGAATCAGACCTTGTTGGTAACATGGTATCCCAGGGTACTACACCAAGACAGCTTACTGATCTTATAGGATCACTTTCTGACTTGACTTCAGGAAGCGGAGATAAAGGTACTCCTATAATATTCATTCAAGGTTACTTTGATAATTATACAAAATAATATAAAGTGCCACCCACGTGGCAAGTGGCAAGTAGGTAACACTTGCCATGTGGGTGGCACTTAATTTTTCACTGGCAATCTAACCTCAAATATAGTTCTCTTATCATCACTATAGGCAGATATACTTCCTTGATGCAGCTCTATAATATTTTTTGTTATAGCTAGACCTAGCCCAGATCCCCCTATATCTCTATTTCTTGATTTTTCTACTCTATAAAATCTATCAAATATATATGGTAAGTCTATCGATGATATTGATTGGCCATAATTTATAACTTGTACTACTGCTATTTTCCCTTGAAGTTTTGTTGTTATATCCACATAGTGACCATCTTGCCCATACTTAATTGCATTCGATAGCAGATTTTCAAATGCTCTAACTAATTTTCTTCCATCTGCATTTACTATTAGCTTATCTTCAGAAAAATTAATTCTCGATTCCATGTTTGCATTCTTAAATTGATACTCAAAATAGGCAACTACCTGCCCTAATAATTCCACAAAGTTAATATCTGTCTTATCTAAATTAACAGTATTATTTTGCATTTTAGTAAGTTCAAACAAATCATTTATAAGCAAATTTAAATCCCTTGCCTTTTGATATGCAATATTTGCATAATACCTTAATCTTAGTTCATCTTTATATTTATCTGTATCAATGATTTCTAGATATCCTATAATCGAAGTTAATGGGGTTCTTAAATCATGTGAGACATTAGTTATTAAATCATTTTTAGTTTGCTGGGCTCTTCTTTCTTCAATTGTTATGTCTTTGAGCTGCTTTGATATATCATTTATATTATTCATTAAATTTTTGATGTCGCCTTTTGCCTTAACTTTTATTAACCTATCCAAGTCCCCATTAGCCATTATTTCAGTTTGATCCATAATAGCTGCAAGGCTCTTAGTTTTTCTATAGGTTATAAGTAAGTAAAACACAATAAAAAAGGATATTGTAATAATTGTGTAAATCCTGCCTCCAAAGATTTCATCTCTGAGGATACGCCAAAACTTAAAAATATAATTAATGAGTTTAATCTTAGTGTTTATATATAAATAAACTAATATCTTACTACCTACAATCAGTGTGATATAGGTTAACAATAAAGCCAATGTTATATCCCATAATGATAATATCCAATGTTTATACAATCTTTTATTTTTCAATTTTATATCCAACTCCCCATACAGTGTGAATTATCTTATTTCCTTTCATATGATGCTCAATTTTATCTCTAATTCTGCTCATATGCACCATAACAGTATTATTAGATTGATAGTATCTTTCTTTCCATACCTTTTCAAAAATTTCTTCTGCACTAAAAACCCTTCCTCTGTTTGTAGCTAATAAATATAAAATATCAAATTCTCTTGCTGTTAAATCTACTTCATTATCATCTACTGTTACCTTGTGTTTACTCTTATCTATAACCATCGACTCAATTCTTAATACGTCATCTGAAACCTGCATTTTAGTATTTAAAAAATACGCCCTTCTAAGTAATGCTCTTACCCTAACTGTAAGCTCTAATTGGTTAAAGGGCTTGCATACATAATCATCTGCCCCAGTCATAATGCCCTGTATCTTATCCATGTCCTCTGCTTTTGCACTTAACATAAGAATTGGAATGCTGTACTTTTCTCTTGCCCTTCTGCAAGCTTCCAGTCCATCCATACCTGGCATCATTATATCTAAAACTATTAAGTGAATTTCTTCTCTATCCAATATTTCTAAAGCTTCTTCTCCACAGCTTGCCTTAAAAACACTATATCCTTCGTTTATAAGGTTTATTTCTAATAGGTTTCTTATTTCCTTTTCATCATCTACCACAAGAATATTGTTGTTCATTTAATCCTCCAAATATATAATTATTTGCCTAAGTATTCCTCTAATGTAATTCCATTATCATGAATATACTTGGCCGCTTCTTTTCCAACATATCTAATATGCCAAGGTTCATATTCTATACCTGTTATATTTTTCTTTCCATAAGGATATCTTATAATAAAACCAAATCTATAGCAATTTTCTGCAAGCCAATCTGCTTCCTTTGTTCCTTTTACAAAGTATTTACCTTCATTGGTAATATCAATACATAACCCTGTTTGATGTTCACTAAATCCAGGCTTTGCTACATATGCATCTGCAAGCTTCTTCCCTTCTGATTTCACTCTACTACTATAAGTACTATTTTGTGACTTATATGATCTATAGCCTGAATTGCCAAGTAATATTACCCTTTCTTCTTTAGCTGTATTAACTAAATCTTCTAAAGGCTTTACAATAATTCCTGCTACATGCTTTTCTTCCTTACTTACTCCACTAGCAAATGATATATTTGGTATAGTTAACTTTTTAGGTTTGTAATCTTTATCTAAACCATATTGTCCATTTACCAGTATCATTTGTGTATTTATATTAGTATTATTTACATTGCTTAATTTATCTTTTTCATTGAAAAAATCATATTTTTTATCTAGGTTACTTTCGCTTGCTTTAAAATTCATTCGGCTTAATTCTATCCCTGCATCCTCTGTCATATACCAAAATCCACAAGCTATCATAATAATAAATATCAAAATCTTTCTTAGTCCATTTTTCATATTTTTTACTTCCCTTCTAATGTGATAATTTCATTTTAGAAGGGAAACTTTACGACACTTATAAAAATTTCTTAAGAAATCTTAAGTTTTATAAAACCCAAGAGTTAAATTTGCTTATAACACAGATTAAGCCTGTAGATATATTTTCTACAGGCTCTATAAATCCTAAGCTATAATATTACATATTCTTATCTAATCCTCTAAAACATTTGACTTGTTTACTATTAGCGTTAAATGCTATTTTCCACAGCACAAAATTCACTATAAATGATAAAAATAAATATACGTACACTCCATAAGTTATGTTCGCTATTTTATAATGAATTACTCCCAAAATACCAAGTACTATGGTCAGCATCAAATTTATAAATCCATTTGTTTGCTGTGCTGATCCAAAAGCCTGCGAAAATGGCAAGGATTTTTTAGATGCTATAAAACATAATGTATTAAATATCATCATATTTAAAAATGCTACTAATGTATCAGGTACTATTCTAACTCCAAATATAGCAATAAAAATTATAGATTGAAATAAAAATATAGGAAAAAACAACTTTACTATAAAGGCCTTTATCGTCCCTTTAAATAAATTTGAAACATTGTCAATTGGTAAAGCCTTATAAATCCATGCTCCTTTATATCTTTCTGAATATCCTATCATTAGCATAATAGTAGATAACATCATGCCAGAAAAGTATATAAAAAAGTATGACTTGCCTTGAGAAACTTCTTTTATACTAGATATTGCAAACTGCTGAAACAAAAATATAAAAGGAAACACTATAGAAAATCCTAATGAGGGATATACTTTAAGCTTAAATTCTCTTTCATTTTTCATCATATCATAAGCAAACCTAAAAAATATTCTTTCCTCTTTACTTCTGCATAACATTTTTGAAAGCAATTCAACTGGTTTTCTTTTATCTTTTTTATTATTTTCATAGTTATTATTCAGCTTTTGAAGATTCTTTTCAAAAACACTCATTAGCTTTGTATAAACTACAATTGATATAATAGGAATTACAATAGCCATAATGGTGAATGTTACATAATAGCTATTTACTTCTGATTTTTTAAGCATTTGAAATGGCGCAGAAAACCAGATTGGTGCTATAAAATATTGCCACCACTTTGGTGTAAATTGAATTTTCAAGTCCACTATACTAAACAATCTTCCTAGTAATTGATACCCTATTGAAATTACTATTGTTAAGATTATTTGAATGTAATTTATTATATCTTTAAGCTTTTCTCCATCAAAAAATCTTAAAATCAAAAAATAAACCAATGATGTTAGCACTATAATAAACATATCCAGTAGTATTATAGAGATAAGAAAAAGAATAAAAAATTCTATCCCTTGAGAATATAAACTCACTAAAAGTGCTGGTCCTACTAAAGCAGCTGTTAAATAAAACATATATATCGAAATATGAATAGTCTTTGCAAGTCTTAAAGATTTTGAATCTACGGGTTTTGTCCCTATTATATTTTTATCTCTGATGTCTAAAAGTACAGAAGAAAAATCTGAAATCAAAGATGTCATAACAAAAAACATAATTATAACAAATACAATGCTCATTTGATATATATAATTATTTTTCATAATTACAAATGGAATTAATATCAATCCCATTAAAATATATATCCATAAAGATTTTAAAAATTTATTACCATCATCATCTTTATTTTTATTATTACCAGCAAAAACCGTTGGTACTCTTCTCCCATCCATTAATAGCTTCATTTGAAGAATTTTTCTCATTACTCTATAGTCAATCCCAAGCTTTTCAAATACAGGCTTCAATTTATCTAAAAATCTCAAAATCTTAAAATCTTTCATCAAACTACACCTCTTCAACTATTGATACAAATTCTTCTGCAATGGCTTCATATTGACTAAAACCTGTAATTTGATTAAATATTTGTTCCAAAGATCCTTCTTTTGAGCTTTCCTTAAGCTCTTGAAAGCTGCCATCAGCCACAACTTCTCCGTTATTCAATAACACTATCCTATTACTTATTTTTTCAACTACGTCCATTATATGAGATGAATAAAATATGGTTTTACCCTGCTTTGCCAGCTGAGCAAGAATTTCCTTTACTATCATTACACTATTTGCATCCAATCCGCTCAAAGGTTCATCCCAGAACAATATATCTGGGTTATGAAGTAAACTTGATATAATTAAAACCTTTTGCTTCATCCCCTTAGAATAAGAGCTGATTCTTGAATTATAAGAATCTCCTATGCCAAATATGCCCATAAGTTTTTCAGCTTTTTCATCTACAATTTCACTGCTCATTCCATACAGTTCTCCTATAAAAGTAAGATACTCTCTTGCAGTGAGATTGTCGTATATTTCAGCAACCTCAGGTACATATCCAATTTTTCTTTTATATTCTAATTTATCGTTGGATATATCCTGCCCTAGAACCTTAACCTCTCCTGTGTACCCTTCAACAATACCTAATATTATTTTAATTGTTGTACTCTTACCAGCTCCATTAGTACCTATATAGCCTATAACCTCACCTTTATGCACTTCCAAATTTATTCCCTTTAAAACTTCCTTATCTCCATAACTCATGCGAAGGTCTTTTATTTCAACAGTCACATCATTTTCCATATAACTCTCCCCCTTAACTGAAAAACTCTCAAATATTTCTTTAAAATAATAAATGCTTACCAAAAAGCAATCCCATCTATTATACCATAACTATGTAAAAATATAAAAATTGTTCCAAATAAGTATCTCCTATGGAAAACAGAAAATAGCAGCCTCCTAAATAAATAGTTAGCTGCTATTTTCAAATATCTAGTTACTTCATTGATACTATAATGCTGTCAGCAAGAGCATCCATTGAATCCTCATCACTTTCTTTCAACGCTGAGGTCACTGTCATCTCATTATCTAAAACAGTCATTTCTTTCATCTCATCTATAAGTTCATGCATTAATTTACCTGATTGAGGAGCCCATGAACCATTTTCTATAAGGGCAAAAGTACGTTTTTGAAGATTTAAGGCCTTCATATCCATAATGTAATTAAGCATTGGTGGATAAATTTTCAAATTATAGGTTACAGAAGCAAGAACTATATGGCTATATTTAAATGATTCTGAAATTAAATATGACACATGAGTTTTTGAAACATCATACATAACTACATTTGTCATTCCCTTTTCAACAAGTCTTGCTGCTAAGTCGGTGGCAGCAGCTTCTGTATTTCCATACATTGATGCATAAACAATCATTACACCCTTTTCTTCGGGTTCATAGCTGCTCCACTTGTTGTACTTATCTAAAAAATATTCCAAATCATTACGCCATACTGGTCCATGCAGTGGACATATAATCTTAATGTCAATAGAACTAGCTTTCTTTAAAAGAGCTTGAACATGAGGTCCATACTTTCCTACAATATTTGTGTAATACCTTCTAGCATCATCAATCCAATCGCGGTCAAAGTTCATTTCATCATTAAAGAGCTTACCATCTAAAGCACCGAAGGATCCAAAGGCATCAGCTGAAAACAATACACCGTCAGTAGTATCATAGGTTACCATAGCTTCTGGCCAATGTACCATTGGAGCTGTCACAAATACAACATTATGCTTTCCAAAAGACATAGTGTCTCCCTCTTTAACTTGTGTTATTTGGTTATCAATTTGGAAACCAAACTGATGCATGAACATAAAAGCTTTTTCAGTACATATAATCTTTACCTCTGGATAACGAAGAACAATTTCTTCGATGCAGGCTGCATGATCTGGCTCCATATGATTGATTACCATATAATCTAAAGTTCTGTTTCCTAAAACCCCTTTAATATTTTCAAGAAACTGCCGGCAAATTGACCAGTCCACTGTATCAAATAGTACTGTTTTCTCATCTAAAAGTAAGTAAGAGTTATATGAAACCCCTCTTGGAATAGGGTGAACATTTTCAAACAAAGCAAGGCGATGATCATTACCACCAACCCAATAAAGATCCTCAGTTATTTTTCTAACACAATACATTGATTAATCCTCCCTTACACTAAAAACATATTATCGTGTTTACTTATAGGAGCTACACTTCTATAAACATATTCTTTTCTTCACCGCAAGCAGGACAAGTCCAATCTTCCGGTATATTTTCAAATAAAGTTCCTGGAGCTATTTCCCCCTCTGGATCACCAACACCAGGATCATATTCATAACCACATCCATTACATACATAATGTTTCCAAGTTGGTATAGCTTTCTTAGGAATAGCTCTCTTCATCTTCTTCATTGGTGGAGCTTCCTTCTTTGTTTCTCCATTATCTAAAGCCTTAGTAAGCACCGGCAATACTTCCATTAAATCGCCAACAATACCGTAGTCTGCGTTTTTAAAAATCTTAGCATTAGGGTCAATATTTATAGCAACAATTGTAGTGGCATCCTTTATACCCTTTAAATGCTGGCCTGCACCGGAAATACCGCATGCAATATAAAGATTTCCATTAAATTTTTGACCAGACATACCAACATAGCGATTAAGTGGTACATATTTAAGGGTTTCAGCTACTGGACGTGAAGAACCTATAGCCGCACCAGCTTGTACTGCTAAATCCTCAATAAGCTTCATATTTTCCTTTTCTCCTATGCCTAGACCTGCACTTACTACCCTTTCTGCCTTGGTTATAGGAGTATCTAAGGAAATTCCAACTGTGAAATCATAACCATCTGCTTTAAGCGCTTCCACAAGAGTATTGACTCTTTCTTCGACAGTTCCATCCTTATAAATTACTTTCTTACGATACCCTGTAGCAGGTTCTCGAGAAGTCTTACCTACATATTCAGTTTTAGGCATCTTGCCAATGATGTTTGCGGCAATAACAACACGTTGAATTTCGTTAGTTCCCTCATAAATTGTACAAATTTTAGCATCCCTATATGCACGCTCAACTTCCATACCTTTAAGATACCCACTTCCGCCAAATATCTGAACAGCATCGTTAACAATCTCAAGACAAACGTCTGAAGCATATTGTTTTGCCATAGCAGATTCCATAGCATAATGCTCGTGATTTTGTTTAAGTTCTGCCGCACTATAAATAAGGAGTCTAGCTGCTCTAAGCTTTGTAGCCATATCAGCTAACTTAAAAGCAATGACTTGCTGCTGGCATATAGGTTTTCCAAATTGAACTCTTTCTTTTGAATACTCCAAAGCATTCTCATAAGCACCTTGTGCAATACCTAGAGCCTGAGCTGCAATACCAATACGTCCGCCATCCAATGTGGACATAGCAATCTTAAAGCCTTCGCCTTCTTTACCTAATAAATTTTCCTTAGGTACCTTTACGTTATTAAAAATAAGCTCAGCAGTTGCAGAAGAACGAATACCCATCTTATCGTAGTGCTTACCAAAACCAAAGCCCTCCCAGCCCTTCTCTACGATAAATGCACTGATGCCTCGAGTACCTATATTTGGTGTAGTAACTGCAAAAATAATATAAATATCAGCCTCTCCACCGTTAGTGATAAAGATTTTTTCACCATTTAAAATATAATAGTCATCTTCTAGAACAGCAGTAGTTTCAGTACCACCTGCATCACTACCGGCATTTTCTTCTGTGAGACCAAATGCACCAAGCTTCTCTCCCTTTGCAAGCGGGATTAAATACTTTTGTTTTTGTTCTTCTGTTCCATAGGCAGCAATTGGATATGTGCCTAATGATGTATGAGCAGAAAGGATTACACCTGTACCTCCATCCACTCTTGACAATTCTTCAACTGCAATTGCATAACTGATAACATCTAAACCTGCCCCACCGTACTCTTTTGCATATGGGATTCCCATTACGCCCATATCAGCTAATCCACTAACAACTTCTGAAGGAAATTTATTTTCCTGATCCAACATAAATGCAATGGGCTTGACTTGTTCTTCAGCAAACTGTCTGATTTTCAACCTAAAATCTTCGTGTTGTTCTGTAGTCTTAAAAAACATACATATACCTCCTCATAATAAAACAATTTCATAAATGTAATTCTTTATTAACTGCAGCAATTAAAATTCACCTAATTACTGCCCTTGCTATTGTCTACCATATCTAGAATAATATTTATCATTTACATATAATAACTATATAATTCATTGTACTACTTAATAATAATTATTACAAATCACTCAAGTGATTTTACATTATTAATTTATACCATTTTGGGTGATTATCCACCATATTCTACTTAAAACAATAATTTACTTCGTTTTTCTGTAGGTAAATTTTCAGTATTATTTTACATATTATCCTAGATAGTCTTTTTAGCCCTAGCATTATTTATGAATTTCTTCTAAAATTTATGCATAGAAAAAATCCCCGGCACTTCTGCCAAGGACTTCATTGCTCAAGGTAATCTATTCAAATATTTATACAGATAATTTATTTTAAAGCTAACACAAATTTCACAAAATACATATATTACAATATAGAACTAAATCTGGAGGATTAAGAATTGGCAATCTTCAAATCTTTTTCTGGCACTATTACTATGATTGAAGACTTTTGGACAGCAACTGATGAAAGAACAGGATGTTATAAGTTAATGTCTGTAGAAAATAAAGATGGAAATATAGTTAATTTTGTGGTATCACCAGGTACTTACTTTGTTGACCACGTAACAGTCGTTCTAGGAGACAGGGTAACTGGATTTTATGATGCAAATGCACCCGTACCTTTAATTTACCCACCACAGCTTCGTGCAATTGTTATGGCAAAAGATACAGTACTTCAAAATGTAAAAGTATCCTATTTAAACTCAGCGCTTGTAAGTAGTGACGGTACCTTAAAATTAAATATTTCACCATACACTAAGATAGTACTTAGAAATGATCAACTTTTTACTGAAAGCCCTGCAAATAGAAATCTAATTGTTGTCTATGGTGCTACCACAAGAAGTATACCAGCCCAAACTACACCATATAAAATTATTGTTATTTGCTAGAAATTAAAAATAAAAAGGAACTGAAATAAAAATAGCATTATTAATATATGCGAGATATTAATAATGCTATTAAGCTACTTCTATCTAATTAAAAAGTATAAAAGCACAATGATTCCAAGAACAATTCTATACCATCCAAATACTTTAAAGTCGTGTTTTTTTATGTACTGCATTAAAAACTTTATTACTATAACTGATACTATAAAAGCAGTAACCATTCCTGTTGTTAAAATCAAAAGTTCCATTTGATTAAAGGCTAGTCCAAATTTCACAAGTTTAAGCAAGCTTGCTCCAAACATCACCGGTATTGCCATAAAAAAAGTAAACTCTGCTGCAATAGTTCTACTCATGTTAATTAGTATACCACCAAGTATAGTTGATCCTGAACGTGAAGTTCCTGGAAACACTGCTGCAATTAGCTGAAACATTCCAATAATAAAAGCTGCTTTAAATGTTATTTCAGAAATTGCATTAATTTTAGTTTCTTTACCTTTATTACTATTTTCTACAATTATGAATAAAACTCCAAATAAGATAAGCATTATAGCTACAGTTTTATAATTATAAAATAGCGCTTCAATTTTATCGTCCCAAAGCAATCCAACTACTGCAGCAGGAATGCATGCCACGATAATCTTCATCCACATTACAAAAACGTCTTTTTTAATAAATTCTTTACTATTTAGAGAAAATGGCATTATTTTCTTCCAATAAGTTACTACCACAGCTAAAATAGCTCCGAGCTGTATTACAACTAAAAACATTTCTTTAAAAACTGCAGATACATTGAGCTTTACAAATTCGTCAAGTAAGATCATATGCCCTGTACTGCTTACTGGAAGCCACTCCGTTATCCCCTCAATAATACCAAATAAAATTGCCTTTAATATTTCTAACATATCTATTATTCCTTTCTATTGTTCATCTTATTTTTCTAAGTATAAAATACCCGTTACGAAAACATTCTGCTTTTGCTCCATAAACAATTATACTAAAGAGTATAAATATATGCAAATTGCCCCTAATGTTATAATGAAAAGTGCTTCCCTTAAAGTAACAGATTTTTATTTTTTCATCTATATACCTTAAGGGAAGCATACTATTTTACTAAGAATGATATTTTTTAATTCATAGATTAATCCAGATGGCTAGTTCCTCTCTAAAATTTGGGCATTTGGATTACAGCCTTAAACAAATCTCCATCTATTTCAATATTAAATTTCCCATTTTGAATATCAATAAGACTTTTAGCTATGGATAATCCAAGTCCGCTTCCTTGGCTGCTTCTTGATTCATCTCCCCTTTTGAAACGCTCCATTAACTCATCTGCAGAGATGTTTAATTCATAAGCAGAAATATTTTTAATTACTATCCTAACTTCGCCTTCGAGGTTGTCAATGTGTACATACACCCTTGAACCTGTAAGTGCATATTTAAATATGTTAGACAATAAGTTTTCTATAACTCTCCAAAACAATTTCCCATCTGCTTTAATATAAACTTTATCTTTAGGATGATTTAACTTAAATTCTAACCCTAGTTCTTCAATTTTATCATTAAGTTCCCCAAGTCCCTGAGTTATTAAGGAGACAACATCTATCTTTTCATACTCTACTGGAATGCTTCCACTAGATGCTTTTGCAGCTTGAAATAAATCTTCTGTTAACACTTTCAGTCTTTGAGACTTTTGTTCTAGTATTTCTATATATTCCTCTGACTTTGATTTATCTGTTTCTTTTTTTAGTAAATCTACATAGGTAATAATTGAAGTTAGGGGAGTTCTGATATCGTGAGATACGTTTGTAATTAATTCAGTTTTTAAACGTTCACTTTTGACCTCATTTTCAACTGCCTTACTTAATCCTTCTGTTATGCTATTGATATTTGAGGCAAGTTTCCCGAGTTCCCCTTTACTTTCTAAGTTTATCTTATGGCTCAGCTCACCATTTTTTACCCTCTCTACCCCATCTTTTATTAATTGAAATTCTTTTGTTTTCTTAAATGTAATCCATACTGCTGCTCCAATTGTTATTGGGAACATAAAGAAAGTTAATGCAACAAGTATTGGATAACCTATTGTTATTAAAGCAATTTTTACAGCAAAACTTCCGTTATTATATATTTCTTTTACAAATTTAAATATCCTATTGAATATCTTGTAAACTAATGTATGTTTTATAAATGTCCTATTTTTAATTTGTTTAATCAATGTCAATACAAAAATTAATCCTAATGAAGCTATAAAAGATGTCAGTGGAATTACAATGTTATTTAAATTATGAATGTCAATACCTAGAGAGACCACCGGTGCAATCCATAAGCCTATTAAAAGAAAACATACTATTATATTTATATCATTGTATAATTTATCAAAGGAATTTAAATGAACCTCTTTATCGCCAAAGAATTTTCTACCTGTGACTATTACTAGACATATAAATGATATCAGTAATCCTAGTAAAAAACCTGATATTTCATGAAGGCTGCTATTAATAATTACTCTGCTTTGTTTCCATTCTTCAATTGCTCGATTTAAATACTCATTTGTAAATCCAACATATATAACAGAATCATGCTGATGTAATTCATTAATATTTGATGAAATCCAATGATAATTTCTATTATTCCATATTTCTTTTGGATATGCCTTTTCCTGAATCTTGTCATATATCATATAGGAAGGGAAAGACTCAAAATATCCTATGCTAGTATTGGTGCTGTTTGTAAGTACATTTGTGCCATCACTTGCATAGTATATAACTCCCTTAACGTCCTTTAATCTTTGAATATATGCGTTATAATCTCTTAATTCTTCCTTTATCAAATCATTCTTTATTTCAGAAATCTTACCGGCATAAACCTCTTTAAACTTATTATAATTTTCTTCATAACTCAAATTTGGGTTAAAAAGTTTAGATTTAGACTCAAACTCCCAATACAAATTCCTATTATTCACTTCAATTTGAATTCTATCTTCTGTTACAGAGCCACCCTTTAAAACATTTTCCTGATTTTTATATTTAACCATTATTTTCGTTAATGCATCAATGGTACTGCTGCTATCTTCTATAAACTTTGAGCTTTGATAATAATTATCTTCAAAAATTATTCCAAAATCATCATTATTAGTGCTTACTAAATTCATTAAAGTTGCTATTACACCAGTAAAGGATGTAATTACAACTATAAAAAGGATTATCTTAGTTGTTAGTGAATGACTATATTTTTTCCACCTTGTATCCAATTCCCCACACCACCTTTAAATATTTCGGCTCTTTCGGATTTATTTCAATCTTCTCTCTTATTTTTCTTATATGAACTGCTACAGTATTTTCTGGATTAAAAGCAACTTCATGCCATACCTTTTCGTATATATCATCTATGGAAAATACTCTCCCTGCATTTGCAGTCAATAGCTTTAATATCTTATATTGTACTGGAGTAAGTTTAACTTCTTCTCCATCTACAGTTATAATCTTACTTTCGTCATCTATTACAAGTCCCCCAGTTTTAAAAACATTGCTTTTTGTTTCAAGACTTCCAAGTGTTGTGTATCTCCTCAGCTGAGACTTAACCCTTGCAATTAACTCCAATGGATTAAATGGCTTAGTTATATAATCATCAGCTCCCATGTTTAACCCCATGATTTTATCCGTATCCTCAACCTTTGCTGATAGCATTATTACTGGTATATTATTGTTTTCTCTTATCTTCATTGTAGCTCTGAGTCCGTCCATTTTAGGCATCATGATGTCCATTATAATAAGATGTATTTCCTTTTCTTCAATTATTTCTAGTGCTTCTATTCCATTAGAAGCTTTAAATATTGTATATCCCTCATTTGTCAAATAAATTTTTATGGCATCTAATATTTCCTTATCATCATCACAAACTAATATATTCAATCCCATTCACCTCAACACGTTAATTTATCCATATTATAACACACTCCTTACTGCTATCTATAAAGTAATGGTATCAACTAAATCTTAATAAGTGCCCAACATAAATCTTAAGAATTTCTTAATGTACCCCTTTTTAGTGCCACCCAAGTGGCAAGTGGCAAGTTGAATAAATAGAGGGAGGGGTAACAACTTTTAAAAATTGTTACCCCTCCCTGCATCTTTACTTTTAAAGAATATCTCTATTACTTCATCTATTTAAGTCTTTCTTCCACCATATCTAATATAGCCTGTAGCGCTGGAGATATCCATTTATCCTTATGATATATAACTTGGGCTGAAGTATAAAATTTAGGCCCGTTGTATTTTATTTCAACTAATTGTCCGTTTTCTATTTCCTTTTCAACAGCAATACGCGGTAAAAAAGCTATGCCAAAACCACTGGCAGCATATTGTTTTATAGCCTCTATGCTTTCTAACTCAAAAATAGAGCTTGGAGCTACATCAACACTTGATAAAAACTCCTCAAAACTAGCTCTATAACTGCAACCCCTTTGAGTAAGCACTAAACTTTTCCCCTCAAATTCACACATTTCAACTACATCCTTTTGAGTCAAAGGTTCAGCATTGCTGGATATCACAATTAAAGGTTCATGAAACAAAGTTTTTGATACTATATCTGGATAAACTCTTTCATTGTCCAAAACAAAGCCAATATCTATTTTATTTTTTCTAATCATATCTGGAAAGTCTTCGCAATTACCGATTTTTAGTCTAACATTCACGTCTGGATAAAGGCTGCAGTACTCTTTAAATAAATCCGGTAATCGAAATACACAAAGAGTTTCAGCAGTAGCAATAGTTAAAGATCCCATTGGAATTTTCCCACTTATGATACTATCCTTTGCCTCATCATGTAAACTTAAAATTTTTTCAGCGTAAGGTAGTAATTTATTTCCTTGCTCAGTTAAACAAATATTTCTACCTAGGCGTTCAAATAATTTGCAACCAAATTCCTCTTCTAAAGATCGAATTTGATCCGATATGCTTGATTGAGCAAAATTCAAAATTTCTGCAGTCTTACTAAAACTAAGGGTTTCGGCAGCTACTATAAAAGATTTCAATTGTTTAAGTTCCATAATAACACTCCTTAGCACATATATCGGTATATCCGATTATACTTATAAAAACAATTCGTTTGTCTGATATTACAATCCATGTTAACATAAAACTAAGCTTTTGAGTAGTAATTTAAACCACAAAATTAAGTTTTTCACTAAAATATAAATATTTATTTTTAACGAAAGGAGAACTCATTATGGATATTATCGTAAGCATGTTAGTTACATTTTATGTATTGATTTTTTCTGCTTATAAAGGACTATTTGTAGGATATTCATTACTACTCGCCTTATGTATTTTTTCTTTTATTTCATGGAGGAGAGGATTCTTATTATCAGATATTATTAAAATGTCAATTAACGGAGGAAGTAAGTCCTTCGTTGTCTTAAAAATATTTTTCTTGATTGGATGTATTACTGGCATATGGATGGCTTCAGGAACAGTTCCCGCAATTATATATTATGGAATAAAATATATGAACCCAAACTTCTTTATTCTATATGCTTTTATAATAAGCTGTATTGTATCCTTTCTCTTGGGTACATCCCTGGGAACGGTAAGTACTGTAGGAGTTGCATTAATCTTAATGGCCAAAGCTGGAAATATTAACTTAAATATGGCTTCTGGTGCTATAATTGCAGGTGCATATTTTGGTGACAGGTGCTCTCCAATGTCCTCTAGTGCAAATTTAGTAGCAAATTTAACTCACACAAATCTTTATACCAATATACGTAATATGTTTAAAACATCAATACTTCCCTTTATTTTATCTATAATTATTTATTTAATTTTTTCACTACAAGAGCCACTAAACTTTACGCAGAACAATATAAATACTGAAATAGCTGCTATTTTTAAGATTAACTTGATTACCTTATTACCAGCAGCAATAATTTTAATCTTTTCTTTGTTTAAAATAGATGTTAAATTGTCCATGCTTTTTAGCATTATGTCAGCTTCCGCTATTGCTATGATACTTCAGCAATATAGTATAATAGAAGTATTAAAATTTATAATCTTAGGTTTTCAACTAGATCCATCTAGTCATTTAGAAAATGTGCTCAAAGGCGGCGGACTTATCTCTATGTGGAAGGCATCCTTAGTTATTTTTATATCTTGTGCCTTATCTGGTATATTTGATGGAACGAATATGTTGAAAAATATAGAACATATTTTGTTGAAATCCAAAACTCGATATACATTATTTATTTATACAGTCATTACCAGTATTATTACTGCAGCTTTTGGATGTAATCAGTCCATTTCTACAGTTTTAACACACCACCTTATGAATAAGAGCTATGAAGATAAGAATATTGATAAATATGAATTAGCTATAGATTTAGAAAATACAGGTGTAGTACTATCTGCACTTATTCCGTGGAATGTAGCAGCTCTTGTTCCTACCGTAACAATGGGAGTGAGCAGCATAGGATTTATACCTTATGCTTTTTATCTATATCTCATTCCAATAATTAATGCACTATATTTTAAAATTTTAGAGATTAAAAATAAATAATTTTATATAGGATGAGTATAATTTTAACTAAAGAAGGGAGAATTTATCATGGAAAAAGTTTATTCAAAGAAAGAAAACTGTTCAGGTTGCAGTGCATGTTTTAACGCTTGCCCTACAAAAGCAATTCATATGGAACCAGATCAAGAGGGATTTTTATATCCTGTTATAGATCAGGCACAATGTGTAGATTGCAACAAATGCGTAAACATTTGTCCCTTAATTTTCCAGGGGAATTACAAACAAAAATCTGAACCAGAATTTTTAGTTGCTAAGCATAAATCAGAAGAGGTTCTTATGAGTTCTACATCCGGTGGAGCCTTCACAGCACTTTCTGATGCAGTACTTCAAGAAGGTGGAGTAATTTATGGTGTTGATTATGATGATGAATTCCGTGTATTGCACAAAAGGACTGAAACTATTGAAGGCAGAAACCGAATGAGAGTATCTAAGTATGTACAGAGCAATATGGGAAATATTTTTCAGCAAATAGAAAAAGACTTACTTAATAAAAGAACAGTATTATTTACTGGAACACCTTGTCAAACTGCAGGGCTTAGAGCATATATGCGTTATTCATCACTAACTGAAAATCTATATATATGCGATTTGATTTGTCACAGTATTCCTAGCCCTTTAGTTTGGGAGGATTATAAAAAGCTGCTAGAAAAAGAGCACGGTGGAAAACTAACAGATATTCAATTTAGATCTAAGATAATTGATTGGAGTAGAGAAAATAGCAATAAAACATTCTTGTATAAAACTTCAAATAGTGAAAAAGTCCATAACGATGAAAGGTTTTATAAGCTTTTCTTTGGGGCAAAGACTATTACCCGTCCTTCCTGCTCAGAGTGTAGATTTACAGATATACATCGTACCTCAGATATTACCATTGCAGACTACTGGGGAATTGAAAAGTATGCTCCTGAATGGATGGATACAAAAGGAGTTTCTGTAATTTTAGTTAATAACGAAAAGGGTGCCAAACTTCTTGAAAAATGCAGTGAAACCTTAAAATATGAAAAACGTCCAAAGGAAGAATCTCTTACAGAACAACAGCGTTTAAGTGAACCTGTACAATTTCCTGAAGACCGTCATAAATTCTGGGAAGATTATAGAGAACATGGCTTTGAATATATAATAGAACAATTACCTAAATAATATTTATATAAAAATTAAAATAACTAGAGGTCTTTTTATAAGTTCTCTAGTTATTTTATTCTTTGCAACATGGATATCATCATTTATTTAACCTCTTCCATCTTAACCCAGGGACTTTGCCCCTATTTTAAAAATGCATCCAATATAGATTTCATGTCTTCAATTGTTTGTTCAACTAAATTATAACTGCCTTCATGAAGACACCAATCATAAACAGCTCCTCTACTCATCTTTACTAAAAGTTCTGTAAGTTTCTCAGCACTTGGATGATGTATTTCCCCATTATTTATTGCCTCAGTAACTTCTATTAATAATTGTCTATAAAAATATTTCTCCCTACTTAAAATATACTTTTCTTTGTTTGATAATTGATTTTTAAAATAACATGTAGTATAAATATACCCCTTACTATTAATAACGTTAAGCTGATAATCCATTAAGAATAAAATTGCCTCACACCTTGTATTAAATGTCCTACTTTGCATTAGTTCTTCAGTTTTAATATCAAATGCTCTATATGCTTCATTAATAATGTCCTCTTTAGAGCCAAAGTAATGATAAAATCCACCTACAGATACTCCTGCTGATTTACAGATATCTTTTATTTTTACATCCTCATACTCCATATTAGTAAATAACTTATCTGCGCATTCAACTATTCTATTTTTTATAGCTATTGAACGAATATTTCTAAATGTTAATTCTTTCATTTTAACTCCTTTAAATACTTACTTTATATAAAATATGATATCTTATTTATATATTTATGCATCCTTTATAATTTTTATGAACAGTGTATATTCACAATGTTATCCATGAAATACAAGTATAACGAATTAAGGTAACTTACGAGGCTTAGATGAATACTTAATTCTTATAAAAATTAGAGGCTGCTCTGCGCTATTTGCGGAGCAGCCTCTTTGATTTTTAGTTTTAGAGAGGACTATTATTAATAAATTATATTAATACTTTTAAGCTACTTGCCACTTGTCATGTGGGTGGCACTTTATATTCTTCTTGCAGCATGGAAATAGTAATTTAACGCTAAACACCTATGGATTAAAAAACAGTCACTGTTCCATAAATTACCGTAATACTTTGTTCATATTTTTAATTAAATATACATAATCCCTATGTTATAATAATACTCATATTACTACTAAATACATATAGGTACATCTAACTAAGAAGTAGGAATTAATATAATATTAATAAGATATATATAAATATACATAAGGAGGGATGCCATGATTAAGCTTAATGAAACAGAGAAAAGTTGGGTATTTTACGACTGGGCAAATTCAGCTTATTCTCTTACAGTTACATCTACCATATTGCCCCTATATTTTAAAATGGTTTTCCAAAATGCCGGAGGTGAAGCATCGCTTTCCACTGCTTATTGGGGATATGCAAATTCTATATCTACTCTTATTCTTGCAATATTAGCACCTATTTTGGGTACTATAGCAGATTATAGAGGATATAAAAAGAAATTCTTTAGTATATTTTTCTTACTAGGAGTTACTTTCACTGCATTGATTTCCATAATTCCTAGTGATTATTGGCTTATGCTTCTTTGCTTTTATGTAATAACAGCTATAGGCTTTTCGGGAAGCAATGTATTTTATGATGCTTTCTTAGTTGATGTAACTACAGAAGACAGAATGGACAAGGTTTCAACCCTAGGATTTGCATTAGGATATATAGGTAGTACTATCCCTTTTATAATTAGTATGACTTTAGTTATATTGGCACAATTCAATAAAATATCATTATCACTTTTATCAGCATTTAAAATCTCCTTTATAATTACAGCAGTATGGTGGACAATATTTACCTTACCTCTGCTAAAGAAAGTAAAACAGGTTCATGGAATAAATATAGAGCCTAATCCTATTAAAAAGAGCTTTGCAAGATTAGGAAGTACCTTTAAAAATATAAAAAGTCACAAACAAGTTTTTTTATTTTTATTAGCCTACTTCTTTTATATAGATGGAGTAGACACTATTATTAAAATGGCTACTTCCTATGGATCAGATCTCGGAATTGATTCAACAAGCTTACTTGTCATACTTCTTGCAACACAATTTGTAGCATTTCCTTTTGCTCTTTTATACGGTAAACTCTCAGAAAAGTATAAAGGAAAGAAAATGCTATATGTAGGAATTATAATGTATACTATCATATGTATATATGCGTATTTTTTAGATAGTACATTAGACTTTTGGATATTAGCCATGTTAGTTGCTACTTCTCAAGGAGGAATTCAGGCTCTTAGCAGATCTTACTTTGGAAAATTAGTACCTAAGGAAAAAGCTAATGAATTTTTTGGATTTTATAATATATTTGGTAAATTTGCAGCTATAATGGGGCCTTTACTCGTTGGTATAGTAACTCAAATTACCGGAAGTACAAATAACGGAGTTTTTAGTATCATACTGCTATTTATCATAGGTGGGTTTATATTAATGAAAGTACCTGAATAATACTGCAGTTATTTTCCAATTTAACCCAGGGGCCTGGCCCCCAAACAAAAGGAACAAAAGGTACGGTTATCAACTGTTTGCAAAAGGTTGATAACCGTACCTTATATTAACTTGCCACTTGCCATGTAGGTGGCACTATATTATATATTGAATAACCAATTTAATGTTATTCACAATAGCATCCATATGAGTTCTTTCATAATGATGCGTTGCATCAACTCCTGGTCCTATACAAGCAAAATTAACATCTACACCCTGAAGTATTGATAAGCTTGCATCGGAACCATACCTGTAATGTACGTCCACTCTATAATCAATACCACCCTCTTCAGCAAGTTCCACTAACTTCTTTTTAAATCCAAAATCATATGGTGTACGGCTATCCTTAGCACATATGGTTACACAGTGTTCATCTGAGGTATGTCCTTCCCCTACAGTTCCAATATCAAGTGCAAGCATTTCCACAGTTTTTTCAGGTATTGCTGTTACTCCATGCCCCATTTCTTCAAAATTGCTTAAAAAGAAGTGTACTGTATTCTCAGGTTTTATATTATTGTCCTTTAAGTATTTACACACACCAAACAAGACAGCAACACAGGCTTTATCATCGATATATCTTGATTTTATATAACCATTATCAGTAAAAATTGTTCTTGTATCAAATGCAACAAAGTCCCCTACTCTTATTCCAAGCTTAAGAGTGTCTTCCTTTGTATGTACATCTTCATCAATTCTTACTTCCATATTTTCTTCTGTTCTTAGAGTTTCTCGGACTTCTTCAGAGTGAACATGTATAGAAGCTTTATCAGGAAGTAAAACTCCTGTATACTCCTTACCCTTCATAGTTTTTATTATTAAATTTTCTCCTTCATAGGCAGTCCATGCATATCCGCCAATAGCTGAAAGTCTTAACCTACCATTAGATTTTATCTCTTTTACCACAGCACCTAATGTATCTACATGGGCAGAAATTAGTTTATGCTCTTCATCGTTTCCTCCAGTTATTGTCCCCATAATAGCACCTTTTCTTGTGGTAGTAACAGGTACACCCATGCCTTCAAATTCTTTTCTTAATCTTTCAGTTATAGTTGAAGTATCCCCCCCAGGACTTGGAATACTAAAAATCTCCTCCATAAGGTTTTTTACATATTTCATATCAATATCCAATTTTTATGCCCCCTAAATAATTTATTTGCCTGCAAAATGACAAGCAACATATCTTTCATTTCCTACATTTCTTAATTTAGGTGTACTTTCTTTACAAATATCCCGCTTACAATTGCATCTACCATAAAATCTACACCCTTCTGGTGGATCTACAGGACTTGGTACATCTCCTTCAAGAATAATTTTTTCCTTTTCTACGTCTACCTTAGGTATTGGTATTGCAGATAAAAGTGCTTGTGTATATGGATGCAGTGGGTTTTTAAATATGGATTTATAATCTGATAGCTCTACTATCTTTCCAAGATACATAACTGCAATTCTATCGCTTACGTGTTTAACAACACTAAGATTATGAGAAATAAATAAATAGGTAAGATTAAATTGTTTTTGCAAACTATTCATTAAATTTAATATCTGAGCTTGTATACATACATCAAGGGCAGATACAGGCTCATCAAGTACAATAAATTCCGGTTTCAGTGCCAATGCTCTTGCTATGCCTATTCTTTGTCGTCTTCCCCCATCAAGTTCATGTGGATAAGCATTTATCAATCTTTCTTCAAGCCCTACGGTTTCCATTACTTCTTTAACCCTTGCCTCTATTTCTCTATTGTTTTTATATATCTTATTTACATAAAGAGGTTCAGCAATAAGTTCTGAAACAGTTATTCTTGGATTTAAGGATGAATAGGGATCTTGGAAAACTATTTGCATTTTTCTTCTCATGTCTTTCATCTTTTTAGCACTATATTTAACTATATCCTCGTTATTATATATTACTTGTCCACTGGTTGGCTCATGAAGACGCAGTATAGCTCTTCCTGTTGTAGACTTTCCACAGCCTGATTCTCCAACTAGTCCTAAAGTTTCTCCTTTATTTATATAAAAGCTAACATTATCTATTGCATGAAGCATACCTTTTTTTGTTTTGAAATATTTCTTTAAATTGTTAATCTCCAATAACTTTTCTGCCATTTTCTATCCTCCTCTCTAACTTTCCTTACTGTCTTCATAAATAAAACAATTTACAAAATGCCCTTTTTCTACTTCAATCTTAGGCGGTTTACTTAATGAACACTTTGCCATTGCTTTAGGACATCTTGGATGGAAAGCACATCCTGATGGAAGATTTGTAGGATCTGGTGTTAATCCCTTAATTACTGGCAGCTCCTCCTGATCCTTATCCAAATCTGGTATTGAGTTAAATAAACCATTGGTATATGGATGAAGAGGATTTAAATATAAACTTCTCTTATCTGCATATTCCACAGCATTACCTGCATACATAATAGCTACTTTATCACATATTTCTGCCACGATTCCAAGATCATGAGTTATCATAATCATTGAAGTTTTGTACTGTTCTTTCAGGTTCTTCATAAGCTCAAGCACCTGCGCCTGTATTGTAACATCAAGGGCAGTTGTTGGTTCATCTGCAATTAAAAGACTTGGATTACATGCAAGTGCAATTGCTATTACAACTCTTTGCTTCATTCCACCACTAAATTGATGAGGGTAATCCCTAGCTCTTTCCTTTCTTATTCCTACTGTTTCAAGCATTTGTTCAGCTTTTTTCAGTGATTCTTCCTTTGTAACACTTTCATGGAGCTGAATCATTTCTGCTATCTGCTCTCCAACTGTTATAACTGGATTTAAGGAAGTCATTGGATCTTGAAATATCATAGCTATTTTGCTGCCTCGTATATCCTGCATTTCTCTTTCTGACTTTTTAAGTAAATTTTCTCCCTCTAAATATATCTCTCCGCTAACTATTTTTCCTGGTGGATTTGGAATGAGCTGCATTATTCCAAGTGCTGTAGTCGTTTTACCTGCACCGGTTTCCCCCACAAATCCAAGGGTTTCACCATACCCTAAAGATAAATCTAAATCATCAACAGCATAAACAATTCCATCGTCAGTTTTATAATGAATGGTTAAATGCTTTATATCTAATAAGTTTTCACTATTATTCATCTCATCACTCTCCTCATCTCTAGAACCTAATTTTTAAGTTTTGGATCTAGAGCATCTCTTAGACCATCACCTAAGACATTAAGTGCAAATATTGTAACAACTATTGCAAGTCCAGGAAACAAAGTCATATACCAATAATCTCTTATATATCCTCTTCCACCAGAAAGCATTGAACCCCATTCAGGTGCTGGAGGCTGAATTCCAAGTCCAATAAAACTAAGACCTGCTGCAGTTAATATTGCAAGCGCAACACCTAAGGTTGCTTGTACAATAATAGGTGCCATAACATTGGGAATAATGTGTTTAAAAATTATTCTAGTATTACTAGATCCAGCTGCCTTTGCAGCTTCTACAAATTCCTGATCCTTTATAGATAGTACAGAAGCTCTTACGATTCTAGCATAACCAGGTATAGATGAAATACCAACTGCAATCATAAGATTAACAAGTCCTGGTCCTAAAGCTGCTACTATTGATATTGCAAGAAGTATTTGTGGTATAGCAAGAAGTATATCCATAGCCCTCATTATTAAGTTATCTAACATACCACCATAATATCCAGCTAAAGCTCCTAATACCCCACCAATAATTACAGCAATACTAACTGCAATAAATCCAACCTCTAAGGATATTCTTGATCCATAAACAATGCGGCTGAAAATGTCTCTTCCAAATTCATCTGTTCCAAAAATATGTTCTGAACTTGGGAACCTAAAAGTAGCCTCAAGGTTCTGTTTATCATATGCATAGGGTGCTATAAAGTCTGCAAAAATTGCAACTAACAATAAAATTGCGATTATTCCCAATCCTACTAACGCAAGTTTGTTCTTTCTAAGTCTTTTCCACACTTCCATTAACTGACTAGATTTTTTCTTAGTAGTCTTATTTATTACTTTATTTACATCTATATTAACTTCACTCATCTACTTGTCCCCCCTTCAATTGATTAACTATATTGAGACTTTATTCTTGGGTCTACATAGGCATATAGTAAATCAACCAGCAAGTTAACAATACTAAACATTATTGCAATAAATAAAACGCCCCCCTGAACTACAGGGAAATCCCTCATTTTAATAGAATCAACCATCAATCTTCCTATACCTGGAATTGAAAAAATTGATTCTGTTAATACTGCACCTCCAAGTAATCCTCCAAACTGAAGCCCAATTATTGTAATAATAGGTATCAATGCGTTTCTAAGTGCATGTTTTAATACAACCACTCGCTCTTTTTGTCCCTTTGCTCTAACTGTTCTTATATAATCTTGCCTTATTACTTCAAGCATACTAGAACGTGTCATACGAGTAATTATTGCAACTGATTGTGCTCCAAGTGATACCGCTGGCAAAATCATATACTTTAGGCTACTAAAGCCTGACGCCGGAAACAAATGTAGTTTAACTGCAAAAAGGAGTATTAAAAGTAATCCAAGCCAAAATACTGGCATTGATATTCCTATTAATGCAAATATCATAGAAACCGAGTCAAACCACGAATACTGCTTAACAGCCGATATTATGCCTATTGGTATACCAAGCAAAATTGCAAATACCATAGATAATGCCGCAAGTTTTAAAGTTGCAGGAAAACAATCTGCCAATTCTTTTAGTACAGGTCTTTTGGTTACATAGGAACTTCCGATATCCTGATTAACTACTAAGTTTTTCAGATAATTTCCATATTGAACTACAAAGGGCTTATTAAGTCCCATTTCTTCCCTTAACTGCTGAACAGAAGCCTCTGGTGCTGATTCTCCAAGGATTATTTTTGCAGGATCTCCTGGAGTTATATACATTAATGAAAATACAATAAAAGTTACGCCAATGATTACCGGTATAAGGAAAACAATTCTACGAGCTATATATTTTATCAATTTTATTCCTCCCCTCATAAATAGTTTTAAGGATTTGACTTAAGGGGTATATTGCTATACCCCTATCAGATCTTTTTATATTCTATTGAAAACTAACATTATAAAGTATATGGTATCCAAATGGGCTTGCTACAAAGCCTTTTACATTCTTACTAGTACCAACAACCTGCTCTCCATTTGATAAAAATACCCAAGGTGCCTGAGCTTTAACTTCTTTTTGAATTTCTTTATATACTGCTTCTCTTTCAGGTGAGTCCTTCATAACTCTACCCTTCATAATTAATTCATCAACTTTGGCATTTTTAAAGAATGAATAGTTACCACCTGTGCCGGCTTTTGATGAATGAAGAGGTGCATATACTGCTAAATCTGGGTCTGGAGTCTGGCATGTCCAGCCTATGATAAACATATCATGTTCACCCTTTGAAAGACCGTCTAAGTATGCTCCCCATTCAAGAATTTTTATTTCTGCTTCTATTCCAACTTCTTTTAATTGACTCTGCATTATTGTTGCCATATCAACTCTTTCTTTTTTCTCATTTGTCCAAATGCTTGTCTTAAATCCTTTTTCATATCCTGCTTCTTTTAATAATTCTTTAGCCTTTTGAACATTATACTCATGTGCCTGAAGGCTCTTATCTGAATATCTTACATTTGGACCTATTGGGCCAACTGCAACCTTTCCTACGCCTCTCCAAGCTGATTCTACAATTGACTTTGTATTTAATGCATAGCTAATTGCTTGACGAACTTTTATATCATTAAATGGCTTCTTCTGATTATTAAATCCTAAATATTGAGTTGAGTTATCAATTACTCTTGTAATTTGTAATTTTTCGTTTTCTTCAATTCTTTTTATATCGTTGGATGATATTTCATAAGCTATGTCCACTCCGCCACTTTCAAGTTCTATTGCTCTATTTGTAGGTTCTGGAATTACTCTTATAGTCATTTTGCTAAACTTAGGCTTCTCACCATAAAAATCGTTAAATCTTTCAAGCTCAACTCTATCACCTTTTGTCCAGCTAACAAATTTAAATGGACCAGTTCCTACAGGACTCATAGCATATTTTTCTCCAGCTGCTTTAACAGCCTTTTCACTTAATATACTTCCGCCAGTATGACTTAGCCCTGAAAGAAATCCAGCTGCTGGAACCTTAGTTTTAAATGATATTGTGTAATCATCCGGCATTTTAAAGCTATTTGTATCTATATCCCCAAAAATATGTGATACAAGTGCTGATTTTGCAGCTCTTTCTAGACTGAATTTTACGTCGCTAGCCTTCATTTCTTCCCCATTGTGAAACTTCACGCCTTTTTTAAGCTTAAACTCATATGTAAGCTCATCAAGCTGACTAAATGAATCTGCAAGCATAGGCACAACCTCATTTTTTTCATTCATCTGTACAAGTGTCCCATAAATTTGAGTCATTACATTTGATGATGCAACGTCATTTACAGCATGTGGATCAAGTGATTTTGCATCATATGCTGTAGCCACCATTAAAGAGTCTTTTACTTTACTTTGACTTTGTGTATTTTGGGATTTTCCGCATCCAGTAAATAAGGAAACACCCAAACAAAGACTTGCCATTAATGCTAGAACTCTCCTTTTCTTTTTTAACATGAATTTTCCCCCTTTGAAATTTTAATTACTTTAAGAACCTAATAGCTTTGCTAGCGACTTTTAATATTGCGCTTTATTTCTGTATTGTATTATATTATATTACACGTTTCAAAAATATTCCATATATTTTTATTTTTTCCTTAATAATTATAATTTTACTTTTAACTTGCCATCTAAATAGTCATTCGAATAGTCTTTCTGGTGCTTAAGAATACTTGAAAATTAATAAGGACGGATATTAACCCTTTATGCAAAAGGTTGATACCCGTCCTTAATTGGATTAGATGATGTTTTTTATTTTATAAAATTTACTGTATTTTCTTTTCTTGCAGGTGCATTTGTTATATTTACTCCCTTATATCCAAAAGCTACAGAATGTATTTGTTTGTATCCTTCTGGAATTCCTAATTTCTTTAAGTATTCTTTACCCTTTTCACTATTTAATAGGTAAGCTATAAATCCAACCCAGCAGGAACCAATTCCTAAAGATTCTGCTGCTAATAGCATATTTTGTGTTGCAGCTGCACAGTCTACTGCTGCACTATGATTATTTTCATCGCCTGAAATAAGAATTACAGTTGGTGCATTATAAAATGCATGAAATTTTTCATTTTCTCCAACTCTTCTAATATATTCATTTTCTGATTTCTTTGCTAGTTCCTTAAAATCATTGTTAAGTGAATCTATAATTTTTTTATTTTGAATTACTGTAAAGTGCCAAGGTTGTTTATTGGTAGCACTTGGCGCATATATACCAGCATCTAAAATTTCCTTTACTTCTTCATCTTTTATTTGTTCACTTTTAAACATTCTTGTGCTTCTTCTTTGTCTAATTACTTCTAATACTTCGTTCATTATTATTCCTCCTAGTTATATTAAATTCATTATTATTTTCCATGATTATTTTACAATCTTACTTAACAATTCTTTATTCATCAATTAATTATCTCCCTATCAATTGATTTTATACTTCTGCTTAATTTTATATAATCATTTTAGCAGTCTTTGGTATGCTTAACAACACTCTTCTAGCCTACTTTTAATACTTCAAAAAATAAAAATAATCCTCAGCTTTTTAGCTAAGGATTATTTTATCTGGCAACGACCTACTCTCCCACCGGGCCTCCCCGGCAGTACCATTGGCGCTTTGAAGCTTAACCTTCGTGTTCGGAATGGGTTACGGGTGTTACCTTCAAGCCATAATCACCAGATGCTCTAGCTCTTAAAATCTTCGATTTTCTAGAGATAGAGTACTCCTAAGCCTAGCTGAGGAGTTTCATTAGAAAGAACTATGTTCTCTCAAAATTGCACAGAGTAATAAATTAGATCAAGCCCTCGACCTATTAGTATCAGTCAGCTGAATGCATTACTGCACTTACACCCCTGACCTATCAACCTTGTGTTCTTCAAGGGGTCTTACTAGCTTACGCTATGGGAAATCTCATCTTGAGGTGGGCTTCACGCTTAGATGCTTTCAGCGTTTATCCCGTCCTGACATAGCTACCCAGCA
>NZ_FYAM01000020.1 GCF_900185645.1 Clostridium sp. BSD9I1
TCCTGAGCCAGGATCAAACTCTCAATTTAAAAGTTTAATCTGTTTCGCTCATCGCGTTTCTTAACATTTAACTGTTAAGTAATTGACTGGTTTCTATTCTCTGTTCAATTTTCAAAGACCCTGTCGCCCTAAGCGACTTTTATATAATAACATTCCTTTTTAAACTTGTCAACTATTAATTTTAAACAAATTAATTAGCTATTAGTTTCTCATTTTGTCCTTTTAGGAACTTGTTTATATTAGCATATAAACTTAATTCTTGTCAACACCATTTCAAAATTTAGTTGAAATTTTATTGATATATTTTGTCGTTTCCTGCGAAGACATGAGTTATCTTATCATAGATATTTAACTAATAAATTAATATGTTAGTTATTTCATAATATTAAATCTTAATTCCTAGTTTTTCCTCAATATATCTATATATGACGCCTATAGACACGCAAGGATAAGTGTTTCTACATACAGAATGTGAATTTATATATCTTTCATTTAACCATAATCCTGTTAATTCTCACAAAGTACTACTAGAATGGGTAAAAGACAATCTACATTATAAAAAAATACAAAAGCACATCAAATAATATTTTATGTACTTATTTATTCAAAAAATAAAAATGGCTCCGTGGAGAGGGCTCGAACCTCCAACCCTTCGGTTAACAGCCGAATGCTCTGCCATTGAGCTACCACGGAACAAATTTATCTGGCAACGACCTACTCTCCCACCGGGCCTCCCCGGCAGTACCATTGGCGCTTTGAAGCTTAACCTTCGTGTTCGGAATGGGTACGGGTGTTACCTTCAAGCCATAATCACCAGATGCTCTAGCTCTTAAAATCTTCGATTTTCTAGAGATAGAGTACTCATCAGCTACGCTGAAGAGTTTCATTAGAGAGTTGTTCTCTCAAAATTGCACAGAGTAATATAAATTAGATCAAGCCCTCGACCTATTAGTATCAGTCAGCTGAATGCATTACTGCACTTACACCCCTGACCTATCAACCTTGTGTTCTTCAAGGGGTCTTACTAGCTTACGCTATGGGAAATCTCATCTTGAGGTGGGCTTCACGCTTAGATGCTTTCAGCGTTTATCCCGTCCTGACATAGCTACCCAGCA